>CAWAMP010000015.1:0-164851 GCA_963783255.1 uncultured Acidobacteriota bacterium
AGCACGGAGGCCCAGATGACCATCGACAGGAGTCCGGCTCGCGGCCGTGTCGCGCTCGCGGCGTGCTTGCTCTGCCTGGGAATCTCTCTGAGTGGCCCAGCAAGGGCGGCGGACCGTCCCGCTCCCAGACAGCTCGATGTGGACGCCGTCGCAGTCGACGCCTACATCTACGCCTATCCTCTCGTGACAGTGGAACTCACCCGTCGACGGCTGACGAATGTCGTGGCGCCGGAGGGGACCTCGGCGCCCATGGGGCAGTTTGCGAGGCTGCGCACGTACCCGGACGCCTGGTACAGGGACGTCACGGCGCCGAACGCGGACACGCTCTACACCTACGCCTACCTGGATATGTCCAAGGAACCCTGGGTCGTCAGCATTCCCGACTTGAAGGGCCGGTTTGCAGTCTTCTCCATCTTCGATGGCTGGACCACGGTCTTCGCGAATCCCGGCAAGCGGACCACAGGAACCGGCGCCCAGACGTTCGCCATCACGGGGCCCGGCTGGACGGGGACGCTGCCCGCGGGAGTCAGGGAATACCAGTCCGCCACCCAAGTGGTCTTCTTCAACGGCAAAATCTACTGCACTGGCACCCCGGAGGATTACAGGCAGGTTCACGCAGTGCAGGACAGGGTGACGGCGGTCCCGCTGTCCTCCTACGGCAAGCCCTACACTCCCGTGCCGGGCAAGGTCGATCCGGCTCTCGATATGAAGACGCTGGTGCGCGACCAGGTGCATGGCATGGAGGGCGGGGCCTACTTCAAGCTGTTCGCTTCACTTCTCAAGACGAACATGCCCTACCCCGAGGATGTCCCGATAGTCGGCACGCTCGGCAAGCTCGGCATCGTTCCCGGGCAGGACCTCGACCTTACCAAGCTCGACCCGGCCGTCGCGCAGGCGCTGGCCAAGGCATCCAAGACGGCCCTGCCGCGAATCCTGGCGTGGCAGAGGGAAGGTATGGCAGCCGGCGATTGGCGGCTCGACAACGGCTGGATCACGACCACGAAGACGGGCCCCTACGGCAGCGACTACATCCAGCGCGCGCTGATCGCGATGATCGGCCTGTATGCCAACCTGTCGCAGGATTCGATCTACCCCGTGTCCAACGGGCCCGCCGTGGGCCAGGCCTACAGCGGGGCCGACAGCTATCTCATGCACTTCAAGCAGGGCGAGATGCCACCGGTCAACGGCTTCTGGTCGGTCACGATGTACGACGCGCAGTACTTCTTCGTGGACAACCCGCTGAACCGCTACAACGTCAGCTCGCGCAACAAGTTCAAGACCAATCCCGACGGCTCGGTGGATGTCTACATCCAGCACAAGTCACCCGGCAAGGACAAGGAAGCCAACTGGCTCCCCGCTCCCGCCGATCGCTTCATACTCATCATGCGCATGTACTGGCCGAAGGACAAGCCGCCGTCGATCCTCGACGGCAGCTGGGAGATTCCGCCGGTGAAGAAGGTGCAATGAAACCACGGTGCGCGGGGGCGCTCGCGTACCAGGCCCACACCCGAAGGTGCTCGGACGACAGTCCACATTAAAGGAGACTCGAATGAAACCCTTTGGCAAGACAGCCCGGACAATTGCGGTGCTGGCGGCCGTATGGGCGGCCGCTTTCGTCGGCGGATGCGCCACGGTTGAAGACAACATGGCCGCCTCCAAGAAGGCGAATCTGGTTCCAGGCAAGACGCTGCACGTGGAGGACCAGGGCGACAGTCTCGTCTTCTGCGAGGTGGCTTTGATCACCGGCACGAGCAAGGCCAATGCGATCGCCGATTTCTACAATTCGACGGGGACCGATATCTGCACCCCCGAGAAGTTCGCAACCCTCGACAAGGTGCAGATCCTCAAGGAGACCGGAGCCAGGGAAGTCTTCCTCAATCCGTCGCGGCGTTGGATGTTCGACGTGCTCGATGTCTACGAGGACGGCGTCGAGCGGACCTTCGGCGGCATCAAGATGACCTGGATGGGCGTGGTGCCGGTCTCGGAACTGGAGAAAGGCGTCACGAAGGGCCACTACGTCCCTGGCTACATCTTTCGAAACAACCAGTACACGTTCAAGAAGGGCCGCGAGATCTACATCCTCGATGCGCCAGACGGCGAGGTCTTCGTGATGCAGTCGTTCACCAACTACAAGCAGCAGAAGGTGACCCTTTCCAACGCCAGGGATCTGGGCAGCGTGCTCACGCTGCCGCCGGGCTGGAAGTTTCGCTCCCTGGTCCTCGATCGCGACCTGATCGTCAACCAAAAGCGCACCAACGGCATGGCCCACGTCTTCCAGGATGACATGCTGAACGCCTACCAGGGTTCCGACGGCGGCAAGGCCTTCAGCTTCATTCCATAGGGATCGCAATCGAGTCGATGGAACCTCGACGGCGTGAAGGCGGGTGACCGGGTCCAGGTCAACTACACGCAGGCGCTGACGATCAGCGCGGCGGCCGCGAGGTGGGTCGTTCCGGGGGGCCGAGCGTCGCTCGCGCCTGGCGCTCGCATGGTCCCGGCGGTGAAGCGGTGGCCGAGGAGTACCTGTGATGAAGACCTCGAATCCACGAGTCGGACGGACGGCCTCCTTCATGACGTGGGCCGGGCTGGCGCTGCTGGCTGCCGCGGGTCTCGCGTCGTTGGGCTTGCTGGCGCAGCAGGAGGCCGCTGCCGCAAAAGCTGCGCCGCAGGCCGCGGCCAAGCCCACTCCGACGACGGCGCTGGACCGCACGAGCCTGCCAATCGGGGAGCCCCAGATTCCCCACAGCACGGTGTTCGACGTCCGGAACGCGACCGCGTCGCCGCACTTCCAGGTGAAGGCGCCGGCCGGGGCGCCGAACGTCCTCATCGTGCTCATCGACGACATGGGGTTTGGCCAGTCGGGCGCCTTTGGCGGGCCCGTGCAGATGCCGACGGCTGAGCGCCTCGCGCAGGGCGGCCTCCGGTACGACCAGTTTCACACGACTGCCCTGTGCTCGCCGACCCGGTCCGCGCTCCTGTCGGGGCGCAACCACCACATGAACAACACCGGGTCAATCATGGAGACCGCGACGGCGGTGGTCGAGGACGACGGCCTCCCGGCGCCTTACAGGTTCACCGGGAAGATCGCCAAGGTCACCATCGACGTGAAGGACATGAAGCCTGGCGAGAAGGGGGCCGAGAGCAGGGCCATCGCCGAAACCGGGTTCAAGAGGGCCGTCTCGATGTAGGGTCCCGAGCGAGATGCAGTCACCGAGTGCGCCGAGGCCGCCGTCGGACGGGGCCGTTGAAGGAAGCCGTGATGGGGAAGGGACAAGGAGAGCCTCATGAAGACAAGAACGATCGTCATTCTGTCCGTGGCACTGGTGGTGGCGGTCGCCGCGTTCGTGGTCTATTCCAAAGCGGTGAAGCCCGCCCCGCCGGACAATGCTCAACTCTCGGAGCTCAAGTTCGACGGCCTCATGGGCACCCGCTACACCGAAATCCTGGTGGTGTACGGCAATGCCTTGACCGGCAGCTACACGGCCGGTGTCTACAACACCCTCGGCCTGAACGGCGCCAACCCGGGTGGAGGCGGCGACAGCTCTCCTGCGGTCATCCTGGACAAGATCGACATGAAGAAGGTCCAGGCAGACCACGCCGCGCTGAGCACCGTGAAGAACGGGCCGCGCCTCTGGACGGTCGACCATATCGGAGTGAAGGCCGGTACGGAACGCGATTTCCAGGGTCTCAAGGCCCGCTGGGTTACGTGGTTTCTCATCCCCGACGAGATCCGCAAAGGTGAGGACCTCTCGTACGCGGTCATGCACGTCAAGCGGGACACCAGCATGAGTATCGACAAGGGGTCTCGCGCGTACATCCTGGATGATCCCCAGGGCAACTCGTGGGTCATGAAATCGGCCAGCCTGATCAAGGACCCGAACCAGAAGTTCGAGGACCTGAAGGATCTCGGCTCGCGCCTGAAGCTGCCCCCGGGCTGGATGTTCCGCTCCCCGGTCCTCGAACAGGACCTGGTCTTCATGACCGACAACGGAAACACCATGATCACGCAGGATGAAATCGGCAACACCTACGACCGGGTCGGCGGGCCGTACAGCAACTACAAACCGTAGCGAAGCCGCGCGTGTCAGGAGCACGAGGCACGCTCCCGACAGTCTTGCCCTGACTGAGGAGGGCCGATGATGCGAGTGCGGCAGCCACGACCTGCCCGGGCGACGTTGGTCGTGGCGAGGACCACCGACTGCCGGGACTGAGACAGCGAGGCCAATGATGCAGAAGTGCGTTCGACCAGTACTCCTGTTATGGACCGTCCTGCTTCTTGCGGCGGCGGCCTGTTCGCGCGATCCCGCGCCCGGCACGCCAGCCGCCGCCGCCGAGGGCGAGCGCCTCATGCGCCAGATGAGCGACACGCTCGCGAAGACGCCGGCCTTCCGGTTCGAGACCGACGAGAGCCTCGAGCAGCCCGGACCGCCTTCCTCGCGCCGAGTGTGGCGCTTTACGCGAAGAGCAACCGTGCGTCGACCCGACGCCCTGTACTTCGAGGTGCGCGGGACAGCCGGCACCTCGGCCCGGGTCGCCGCCTACTTCGACGGCCAAACCGTCTCGCTGCGCGACGACGCCGGCGGGGTATGGGCGCAGACGTCCGCGCCCGGCACGCTCGATGCAACGCTTGACGATGTGGCCAGGCGTTACTCGCTGCCGGTGCCCATCGCCGACGTGGTCTACTCCGTGCCCTACGAGGCCTTCGTTGGCCGGAACACGAAGGGCGGCTTCGACGGGCGGGAGACGCTCGGCGGCGTCGCGTGCGCGCGCCTGGTCTACACCGACGAGTTCGTGGAGGTCCGGGTCTGGATTCCCTCGGCTGGCCAGCCGCTGCCTCGGCGTGTGGAACTGGTCTACAAGCGGGCGGAGGGCGCGCCGAAGGCGCGCATCGACTTCACGAGCTGGGACCTCGCGCCGCCCATCGCCGACGGTGCGTTCATCTTCAAGCCGGTCGCGGGCACGACCCAGGTCGCGTTCGAGCGGCTCGTGGGCGGGTTGCTGTCGGAGGGCCACGCGGCAGCGGCGACGCCGGCGCCTCGGTGAGCGTTCCCATTCGTCTACCGGGAACTGAACGGAGGGCATGGATGGTCCTGGAGGCAAGACGATGAGCGTAACAAGACAGACGAGAGCGGTCGCCCGGATGGTGGCAGCCGCCGCGGTCGCGATCGCGATATGGGCACCGCCAGCGCTCGAAGCCCAGCGCGATCGCGGGCTCAACCAGCCGGGGGCGGCTGGGAATCGCGGTAGTGTCGGCGTCGACCCGGGTGTGAACCAGCCGGGGGCCGCCGGGAACGTGGGCCGCGATCCGGGACTCAACCAGCCAGGCGCCGCCGGCAACGTCGGCTACGGCGGGTCGGCGCGACAAGTCCGAGCCGCTTCCGATCCCGGCCTGAATCAGCCGGGGGCGGCCGGCAACGTGGGCCGCGATCCGGGCCTCAACCAGCCGGGCGCCGCAGGCAATCGCCGCCGCTGACACGCTGTGGCTGAACACCGAGACGGTCGCCAACTGGGAGGCGACGGACCACCAGTGGACCGTGCCGATCAACGTCGGCGTCTCGAAGCTGTCGAGCTTCGGGCCGTTTCCGGCGAGCTACCAGATGTCGGTGGGATTCTACGCAGCTGGTCCCGACGGTGGGCCGACATGGCAGCTGCGCTCGGCGGTCGTCATCCTGCCACCGCGGAGGAAGTAACGGTGTCGTTGCGCCGAATGGAGGTTCATGAGGCCGTGACCAAGCGACGACTGGTCGTTTCTTGGCTCGTTCTGCTTCTGCTCCCAGCGTGTACGCCGGCGTCCGCCCAGTCCAACTTCCAGCTCTGGGGGAACGTGACGTTCGACTGGGTCAGGAGTGAGCGCCTCACCTACGAACTCGACTTCGAGCCGAAGGTGCTGGTGTCGGCGCCGGCTGGAGATCCCGCCTGGCGCAACCTCGACGTGACACCCAACGTGGAGTACGCGGCGAAGCGCTGGCTCGATCTCATTGCCGAACTGCCCTTCGGCTACACGAAGCAGACCGACGACATGAACTCGTTCGAGCTGACGGGGCGGGGCGGGGTGCGCTTCCACCTCTTGTCGCGAAACGTGCCAACGCAAGTGACTGGGGTCCGCCCGGTCCGCGAGCTGCCGCCCTCTCGGCGGATCGTCCTGCGCGACCGCGTGCTCCTCGAGCAGCGGAACTTCTTCTACACCGGTGCCGGCAGCGGTTCGGACTCGAGCGTGCGGTTCCGGAACCGGCTCGAGTTCCTGGCGCCGCTCAACAAGGAGAAGATCAGCGACGACGGCGCCCGGTACATCCTGGCGGACTGGGAGTGGTTCATCCCGCTCGACGAGCCGGAGGAGCGGTTCGCCTCCCGCCAGCGCGTCCGAGCCGGCATCGGCTACCGCCGGAGCTTCGCCTGGCGGTTCGAGGTCCTCTACATCTGGAACCGATCGCGGGACACGATCGGGGAGGGCTTCACGACGTCGGACAACATCATCGACATCCGCTTCAAGCGGGTGTTCTGAGCGGCCGGCCTCGCGCGCGTCGGCGCAGCGCCCGCGGCGCGTCCCCCTACCACTTCGCCTGGGATCCCCACACGCTGTGCGGGATGGCGAAGACCACCATCGTGATGACGGCCGCCAGCACCACCGCCACCCTGGCCTGCCTGCCGCCACGCAGCTGGATCACCGCCAGCACCCATGCGACCGCCGCAATCAGGGTCTTGTTGTCGGTCAGATCGAAACCGAACGGGACGCCGGTCCAGTATTCGCCGAACGCCAGCTTCTGCACCACGGGGCCGAGGACGAGGCCTCCGAACACCAGGAGTCCGAAGGCCAGCCATGCGGCCGAGCGCGTGTCGCCGCCGAAGAGCGCCGCCATGGCGGCGCGCGTCGCGAAGAGCATGCCGAAGAACATGGCCGCGATGTGCGGGACGAGAATCCAGGCGGGCACGTCACCCTTGAATCGGGTGATGGCCGCGGCGTCCGGGAACGACGCCTTCTCGGCGCCCTTCGTCAGCGTCACGCGGTACTCGAGCTTGCCGGCCATCGGCATCAACGGCTCGGGCGTCGGCGGTATCGCGGTCTCCAGCCGATCGCCCTGCCGGGTCATCTGAAGCGTGGACCACGGGTCGGTCGTCGGGAACCGGCGCCATTCGACCGTTCCGGCAACCGCCGCGTCGGCCACGGTCACCACCACCGGCTGGCGCCCGGTGATCGAGTAGGAGCGCTGCAGTCGCAGCGCTATCTCCTGGCCGCCGAGCCGAACCGATCCCTTCAGCGGGTACGTCGGCCCGCTCATCCGCTGCCAGACGGCGGAGGTGAGGGTCAGAAGGACGGCGATGATCCACTGAATGGACGCCTTGCTCATGTCGTCTCCGGGAAGATCGTTGGCTTGTGGGACCCACCTCCACTATCGGCGGTGGGACACCGCCAAGTCAAGAACCCTGCTTCTTCTTGAACATCCCTGACACGTCGCGCCTGCCCCGATCGATGAAGCTGACGCCCTTGTCCATCCAATCGGGCCTCGGTTTGCCGAGCAGGTAGTGGTCGAAGAACTCGTCCATGTGAACGGTCCAGTTCTTCATGTTGTCGCGGTTGCGCAGGCCGTGCGGCTCGCCGTTGTAGTTGAACATGAAGGCCTCCTTGCCCAGCCTGCGCATGGCCATGTTGAACTCGATCCCCTGATACCACGGCACCGCATCGTCCTGATCGTTGTGAATGGTCAGGTACGGCGTGTGGATGTTCCTGACCCAGAAGATCGGCGAGTTCTCGATGTAGAGCAGCGGCTCGTCCCACGGCGGCGCGCCGATGCGGCTCTGCGTCTTCTCGTACTGGAACTGGCGCACCATGCCCGAGCCCCACCGGATGCCGCCGTAGGCGCTGATCATGTTGGCGACGGACGCGCCGGCCTCGACCGCAGCGAACATGTTCGTCCGGGTGATCAGGTGCGTGATCTGGTAGCCGCCCCACGAGTGTCCCTGGATGCCGACGCGCTTCGGATCGATGAAGCCCATGGCGACCACGGTGTTCACGGCCGGGATGACGCACTTCTCGGCGCTTTCACCGGGGAACCCGGTGCTGTAGACGATGTCCGGGCGCAGCAGGACGTAGCCGTTGCTGACATAACGCGTGACGTTGATGCTCGTGCCCACGTTCGGCGCGCTGTAGCTGTGCAGGCCCTGCGTCAGCTCCTCGTAGATGTAGACCATCAGCGGGTACTTCCTCGACGGGTCGAAGCCTTCCGGCTTGGTGAGGATGGCGCGGAGCTTCTTGCCGTCGCTGTTGATGTACTCGATGAGTTCGGACTTGCCCCACACATACTGCGCCTGCTGCGGGTTGGCGTTGGAGACCTTCCTCATGTCCTTGAACGTCAGGTCGCCGGCAACCCAGAGGTCCGGGAACTCGTCGAAGCGGGACATGGTGAAGGCTAGCGTATCGGCCTTCGAGGCCTTCGTGAGCGCACCGAACGCCTTGTCCTGCATGACGAGCTTCTCGGGCGCCGCGGTCGTGCTGAACGCGGTCCTGTAGAACCCGGTGGCCCTCGTCCGCTCGTTGGTCGCCGTGAGCAGCATCGGCGTGCCGGTCGCCACCGTGCGCTCCTCGGGATCGAGCGAACGGTAGCGGAAGATCAGCGACTGCTTCCGCCCTTCGCCGTTGGTGATCATCCGGCCGCCGGTGCCGTCCGGCTTGATCTCCCAGATGTCGAACTCGTCGTAGAGCAGCAGCGACTGGTCGTCGGCCGTCCAGCCGCCCGTGCCGTACGGGCCCGGCAGGTCAGGCGTGGTGAAGTCCTGCTGGAACCGGACGGGGAGCTTCTCGGTGAGGTTCACGCGCGCCCGGTCGGCGACGCGGTAGGTGAACCAGTGCCCCGTCTGCTCGTTGAAGTAGAGCACGTACTTGCCGCCCGGCGACAGCGCAGTCCCGCCTCCGCCCCAGTGCTCGAGCACCTGGGTCTGCTTGCCTGTCTGCAGATCCACCAGGTAGACGTCGTTGTAGCCTTGGTCCCACGATGATTCCATTCGATAGGGCAGGTTGGAGGTGCCGATTGCCCACTTCGGGTCGTCCCCGGGGGTGACCGTGGGCAGCTCGGGCGTTGCCAGCTGCACGTAGCGCCCGTCGGAGAGGTGCACGACGCCGCGGTAGGGCCGCGTTCGCTCGGCTTCCGCCTGCACCCGCTGCATCGGCTGGATGATCTGGTCCTTGTACGACCAGATGTCGAGGGTGAGCGGCGCCGGCGTCTTGTCGTTCGGATCGGGCGTCGGCGCGGGGTTGGGCGCAGGCGGCGGCCCGACGCTCAGGAAGATCATCGAGCCGTCCTTCGAGAATCGGGGCGCCGAGTCGGCGACCACGAGCCCCTTGAGGACATCTGGCGTGGACGCGGAGACGAGTTCTGCCGCGGGCGCGTCGCCGCCCTTCCAGAGGTACAGTCGATAGGGCGACACCGGCTTGTCGTACTCGGCCTGATCGCTGAGGAATGCGATCTGATTGCCGGCTTCGTTGAACGTCAGGCTCTTGTAGTGTCCGCGGCCGGTCATCAGCGTCTTCACCGCGCCGTCAGCCAGACTCCGCGCGAAGGCGCCATCCTTCGCGGCGTCGGTGGACGAGGTGGCGTAGGCCAGCCAGCCGCCCTTCGCGTCGATGTCGTACTCGGTGACCTCCGGGATGGTGGCCTCCTCGCCGGTGGCAAGCCGTCGCAGGATGAGATCCGAGCCGGGGTCCTTCCGCTTCTCGCGGGTGCCGTCGCGGCCGCCGCGTCCCGTAGCAGCCTGCGGAGCCGCACCTGCCGGGGGCGTCGCCGCTCGAGCCCCACCACCCGCGCCCCGCGTCCCGCCGCCGGCGCCGCGCGCTCCGCCGCCCCGCGCTCCACCGCCCGCGCCGCCGACGCCCTTGTAGTAGGCCAGCCACGTTGGCGACTCCTCGGCCATGCTGAAACTGCCGACCTTGTCGACCGTCGTCACCTTCCCGCCGGGCAGCGACATGATGCCGAGCCCCGTCTGCGGCTCTCGCGGCGTCGACGCGGCGGCGCCTTCACCTCGTGCGCCCTGCCCGCCGGCAGCGGTTTCGGTGGCCTGGGTGGACTGCCGCTCCTTCTCCTCGTCGGCTTTACTCCGCGCGATGGTGAAGACGACGAAGGCATTGTCGGACGAGAACGTCGGCCCGGTGCCTCGAGGGTGCCGGAATTCCTGGCCGGTCTTCACGTTGCGGACCACGAGTTCGCCGTCCTCGGCCTGCGACGTCGTTGCGTAGGCGAGCCACTGGCCGTCGTTCGACAGGCGCGTGCCCTGGATGGTCCGCCAGTAGTCGACCACGTCGTACGTGAGCGGCCGCTTCTCGACCGGTGCCTGCGCAGCCGGCTTCTGAGCGCCGGGTTTCTGTGCGACTGGCCTCTGCCCGGCCGGTGTCTGGGCCGTGAGCGCCCATTGGGAGACCACCAGGCCGAGAACAACCACCGCGAACAGTCTGGCAACGTGCCGCAGATACATGAATCCTCCTCCCGCAGAGTCGGTGCCGGGTCCTCACACGCGACGAGGCGCGGAATCGTATCAACTCCCGGCCGGTTTGTCAGTCGGGGCTGACGATGAGTGGTCGGGTCAGTTCAGAACCTGCCAGTTTCGTCGGCTCAGGTTCCAGTACACCGCGGTCGCAGCGAGCGCCGCGCCAGCGAGCAGTGCCAGACCGACGCCGACGTCTCCGAAGAGGATCCACCCGGTGCCGAAGAGCGTCAGGTAGACCATGACGCAACCCGCCGCCCACACGAGGAGGTTCGAAGACAGGTCTCGCACCGGCTCGACGTCGCGGGCCTCCCGGGCAATCGGCCCCCAGAGCGCCGCCGGCGGACGCACGCGCCGGTAGAAGGCGACGAGCGTGTCGCGCGGTTCGGGCGCGGTCGCGAGCGTGGCGGTCAGCCAGGCGGCGGTTGAGCACCCGACCGTCACCAGCATCGTCCAGGCGAACTCGATCGGGTCGGCGCTGTCCCAGCCGAGGCCGAACTGCAGCCACAGCGACACGACGAACGAGGCGGCCATCGCGGCCACTTCGCTCCAGGCGTTGATGCGCCACCAGAACCAGCGGAGGATGAAGACGCTGCCGGTGCCCGCGCCGATGGCGAGCAGGAACTTCCACGCGCCCGCAATCGACTCCTGGTAGTAGGTGACGACCGACGAGGCGACCATGACGACGAGCGTCGCCGCCTGGGCAGCGCGGACGTAGTGGTGCTCGGACGCCGCCCGGACAACGAAGCGTCGGTAGCCATCGTTCACGAGGTAGGAAGCGCCCCAGTTGAGCTGCGTCGCAACGGTGGACATGTACGCTGCAGCGAAGGCGGCAATCATCAGGCCCGCGAGAGAGACGGGGAAGACCCGCGGGTCGGCCATCGCCTTCACGAAGCCCGATTCCTTGTCGGCCAGCGTCGGGTACAGCACGAGCGACGCGAGGGCGGTGAGGATCCACGGCCAGGGGCGGATCGCGTAGTGGGCGACGCTGAACCAGAGCGTCGCCAGCAGCGAGTGCCTCTCGTCCTTCGCGCAGAGGATGCGCTGGGCCACGAAGCCGCCGCCGCCAGGCTCTGCGCCCGGATACCATGTCGCCCACCAGGACACCGCCAGGTAGACGAAGAACGCGATCATCGGCATCCACGCCGATCCGACGTCGGGCGTGAAGGAGAGGACGGAACCCCCGCCCCGAACCTTGTCCAGCGCCTCCAGCGACCTCACCAGGCCGCCCATGCCGCCGACGGCCCGCACCGCGTACCACGCCAGCACGACGACCATCCCCATCTTCAGCACGAACTGGAAGAGGTCGGTCACCAGGACGCCCCAGAGCCCGGAGAGCGTTGAAATCAGCGCCGTGACCAGCATCATCAGGAAGACGACGACGAGCGCGGCGATCTTCGGATCGGCGACGCCAAGCCACCCGAGCGAGAGGTCGGGGAAGATGATCAGGAGGATCTTGACCATCGCCAGGTTCACCCAGCCGAGGATGATGCAGTTGATCGGCAGGCCCAGGTAGAGGGCGCGGAACCCCCGGAGGAAGGCCGCCGGCCGCCCCGCGTAGCGGATCTCGGCGAATTCCACGTCCGTCAGCACGCCGGCGCGGCGCCACAGGCGGGCGAACACGAAGACGGTGAGCATGCTCGACAGGAGCATGTTCCACCACAGCCAGTTGCCGGCGATGCCGTACGCGGCGACGAGCCCCGTCACGGCCAGCGGCGTGTCGGCGGCGAACGTGGTGGCGACCATGCTCGTGCCGGCCAGCCACCATGAAACGTTCCGCCCCGACACGAAGAAGTCCTCGGTCGAGGCGGTCGCCCGCTTGCGGTAGTAGAGGCCAATCCCGACGTTGATGGCGAAGTAGGCCGCGATGATCGCCCAGTCGAGAACGGAAAGGCGCATCTACTTCACGTTCCCGAGAATCCCCAGCAGGAACGCGTAGAACTTCTCGACGGTGTCGATATAGAGGTGCTCGTTCGGCGAGTGCACCTCGCGCATCGTCGGGCCGAACGACACCATGTCCATCCCCGGGTACTTCTCGCCGATGATTCCGCACTCGAGGCCGGCGTGCACGGCCTTGATCGCTGGGTCCTTGCCGAACATCGACGTGTAGGTGGACCGCGCCAGCTTGAGGATGGGCGACGCCATGTCGGGCTTCCAGCCTGGGTAGCCGTCGGAGCCGGTGGTCGCCGCGCCGCCCAGCTCGAACACCGCGCGCACCATCTGGGACGCCTCCGCGATTTCGGACGCGACGGAACTCCGCTGGCTCGTCTGGATTCGGATGTCCTTCTTGCCCGTTTCGATGATGGCGAGGTTCGACGACGTTTCCACGAGGCCCGGGATGTCGGCGCTCATCTTGAGGACGCCGTGCGGCAGGCCGGCGAGGGTGAGGAGCACCTTCTTCTGCAGCGCCTTCTTGAAGACCTTGCGCACGCCCTTCTGCGGCTGGCACGCGATGACGAGGTTCGGCTCGACCGTCGCGAGCTCGGCCTTGATCGTCTCGTGCATCTTCGCGACGTAGGTCGCCGCTTCAGCGGTCTTGGCCTTCGGGAGCGACACGATCGCTTCAGCCTCGCGCGGGATGGCGTTCCGCTTGTTGCCGCCCTCGATCTTCGCGACGCGCGCGCCGAGCGCGCCGAGGCCGAGCAGGACGCGGGTGATAATCTTCAGTGCGTTGCCGCGCCCGGTGTGGATCTCGAGGCCCGAGTGCCCGCCCTTCAGCCCCTTGACGGTGACGAGCAGCCCCGCACCGCCCGCGGGCGCGTCGTCCCAGGCCGCCGCCCAGGCGCCGGCGTTGTCTCGGCCGCCCGAGCAGCCGACGTAGAGCTCGCCCTCGTCTTCCGAATCCAGGTTCATCAGGATCTTGCTCGTGAGGAAGCCCGGCTGGAGGTTGTTCGCGCCGGTCAGCCCGGTCTCCTCGTCCACCGTGAAGAGGAACTCCAGCGGCCCGTGCTTCAGCGTCTTGTCCTCCATGATGGCGAGGCAGGTGGCCACGGCGATGCCGTTGTCGGCGCCGAGCGTGGTTCCGCTGGCCGTCATGAAGTTGTCCTTGCGCGCCAGCTTGATCGGGTCCTTCAGGAAGTCGTGGACCGTGTCCTTGTTCTTCTCGCAGACCATGTCCATGTGCCCCTGCAGGCACACGCTGGCCGCACCCTCCCGTCCCGCCGACGCCGGTTTGCGCGCCAGCACATTGCCCGCCGCATCCTGCAGCGCCTCGAGTCCGAGCTTCCTCGCGGTTGCGACCAGGTACTTCGCGATGGCCGCTTCGTTCTTCGATCCACGCGGGATCAGGCTGATTTCGGCGAAGTACTTCCAGACGAGAGCGGGCTTGAGGCCGTCGATTGCGTTCGCCATGGCTGACTCCTGTGTGAGTGTCCTTCCTGCCGGCAGTATCGGAAGCGTAGGTCAAGACGGGCGCGAAGGGCAAGCTGGGCCCCCCTGAGCTATAATTCGACAGCGTCTTCCCGTGTGATTCCCGAGACGCGGCCGGTCGGCCGCCCAGATTCAAGAGGACCTCATGCCTGACACGCCCGACGATCCAACGACCCAGGGAACAGGCTTCACGAGACGGGGGTTCATCGCGACCATCGGCACCGGGGCCGTGGCCGCGGCGACCGTCGCGCAGCCGGTTCCTGCGGAGGCGGCGCCCGGAGCCGCGCCCGACCCTGCCGAAATGGTCAGGGTCAGCCTGACCATCAACGGCCGCGTTCAGCGCCTCCTGGTCGAGCCGAGGTGGTCGCTGCTGTACGTGCTGCGCGAGCGCCTCGGCCTGACGGCCACCAAGCTGGGCTGCGAGCGCGGCGAATGCGGTGTCTGCACGGTGCTCGTCGACGGCAAGACGGCGTATTCGTGCATGCTGCTGGCGGTCGAGGTGGACGGGAAGACGGTCGTCACGCTCGAAGGGCTGATGCGTGGCGAGGAGCTGGGCGCCGTCCAGCGGGCCTTCGCGCAGGAAGACGCGTTTCAGTGCGGCTACTGCACGCCGGGCCAGATCATGGCCGTCGAGGGGCTGCTCCGGGCCAATCCCAGTCCCACCATTGACGAGATCAGGCTCGGCGTATCCGGCAACCTCTGCCGGTGCGGAGCCTATGCCCACATCTTCAAGGCCGGGCAGCGGGCGGCGGAGTTCAAGAAGCAGGAAGGAGGCCGCTCATGACGTCGGACGACCGGTACTACATCACCGACGTGCCGCCGGAGACGCCGGAGCCCGCCGACCAGCCGGAGCCCTGGACGACCACGACGGTCGTGGGGAAGCGGCTGCCTCGGGTGGATGCCTACGAACGCGTCAGCGGAGAGGCCACCTACACCGCCGACGTGCTGCTGCCGGGCATGCTCTACGGGGCGATCCTGCGCTCGCCGCACGCCCACGCGAAGGTGAAGGCGATTGACACGAGCAAGGCCGAGAAGATGCCCGGCGTGGCGGCCGTCATCACGGACAAGACTCCTGGCGCCGACATCCCGTGGTTCAGCACCCGGACGGGACCGCTCAGCCGCCTGTTCGACCCGACCTGCCGGCACGAAGGCGAGGAGGTGGCGGCCGTCGCTGCCGAGACGCCGTACCAGGCCTGGGACGCGGTGCGTGCCATCGCGGTCGAGTACCAGGTGCTCCCATTCGTGGCGGACATGGACGACGCGCTGAAACCGGGCGCCGTGGCAATCCACCAGGCCGGGAACCGTTCGGGGGACGTCTCCCGTTACTCGAGGGGCGACGTGGAGGCGGGTTTTGCCGCCGCCGACGCGGTCATCGAGCAGACGTACACGACGGCGTGCGAGATTCACGCCCCTACCGAGACGCACGCGTCGGTGGCCAAGTGGGAAGGGACCCGTCTGACGGTCTGGGACTCGACGCAGGGGGTGTATCCGATTCAATCCGGCCTCATGCAGTCGCTCAAGCTGCCCGCGTCCAGCGTCCGCGTGATCGGGCGCTACATGGGCGGCGGGTTCGGCTCGAAGCTGAGCATCAGCAAGCACACGGTCATCGTCGCGCTCCTGGCCAGGATGACGGCTCGCCCCGTCAAGCTGCACCTGACCCGCGAGGAGAGCTTCCTGGCCGTCGGCAACCGCCCGCCCAGCTCGATGACGCTCAAGGCCGGCGTGAAGAAGGACGGCACGCTGACGGCTCTGCAGATGACCGTCCTGGGCACCGGCGGCGCCTATCCGGGCGGGGGTGTGGGTGGCGTGGACTGGGTGGTGCGCGACCTCTACACCTGCGCGAACGTCAGAACCGAGCTGACCGACGTGTTCATCAATGCCGGGCAGGCGCGGCCGTTCCGCGCGCCGGGCCACCCGCAGGGCGCGTGGGCGCTCGAGCTGATGATGGATCAGCTTGCCGAGAAGATCGGGATGGACCCGGTCGAGTTCCGCATGAAGAACGCGCCGTCGGTGAGCCAGGGTACGGCTGGCACGCCGCCGTACAGCACGACGGGCCTCGCGGCGTGCCTGGCGGAGGGCGCGAAGCGGTTCGGGTGGCGGGAGGCACGGAGCAAGCCGTCCGGAGATGGTGCCATCCGGCGCGGTGTGGGAGTCGCGGCGGGAATGTGGCGCGGCGGCAACGGCGGGCCGCCGGCGACGATCGTCGTGAAGCTGTTTGCCGACGGTAGCGCGAACGTGAACATGGGTGCGAGCGACCTCGGCACCGGCTCGAAGACGGTCATGTCCATGGTCGTCGCCGAGGAACTGGGCGTTCCGCTCGACCGGATCCAGGTCGAATGGGCCGACACGGCGACCACCCAGTACGCCACCGCGAGCGGCGGCAGCAAGACGGTACCGACCGAATCGCCCGCGGCGCGGGCGGCCGCGCTGGACGTCAAGCAACAACTGCTGGCCATGGCGGCGGCGCAGCTGAAGGTCGCGGTCGAGGAACTCGTTCTCAAGGGCGCCGAGATCGTGTCGACCGCGGACCCGTCGAAGAAGATCGCGGTCACGGCCGTCAACGCGCTCAGGAGTCGGGGCCTGATCGTCGGCGTCGGCTATCGCGGGCCGAACCCGGACGGCAAGGTGACCTGCCCGTTCGGGGCGCACTTCGCGGAAGTGGAGGTCAACACCCGGACGGCCGAGGTGAAGGTGCTGCGCTACGTGGCCGCGCAGGACAGCGGCCGCGTGATGAACGAGCTGACCTACGAGAACCAGACCCAGGGGGGCATCGTGATGGGGCTCGGCCTGGCGCTCACCGAGGCGCGGGTTCTCGACCGCAGCCAGACGGGCAAGATGGTGAACCGCAACTGGCACGACTACAAGATCCCGACCGCGATGGACGTGCCAGCGGACCAGACGGTGGTGCCGATCGATCTGCACGACTACCAGGCGAACACGACGGCGGCGAAGGGGCTCGGTGAGCCGGCGACGGTTCCGGCGGCGCCGGCCATCGCCAATGCCATCTACCACGCGTGCGGCGTGCGGACTCCCGACACGCCCGTCAACCCGGCGCGGCTCATGGACCTGCTGGCCGCGTCGAAGAAGAGGGGATGAGTCATGCTTCCGGGATTCGCCTACGTTCGCGCCACGACGGTCGCCGATGCGGTGCGCCAGCTGACGGCCCCCGGCGCCCGGCTGCACGCCGGCGGCACCGACCTGCTCGGCTGCCTGCGTGACGGGGTGTTCACGGCCCAGTCGCTGGTCAGCATTGGCCGGCTCAAGGAACTGTCCGGAATCTCGCCCGCGCCCCCGCCCGCGGGGGGCGTGCGGATCGGCTCGACGACGACCCACAGCCAGATTGCCGCGGACAAGACGATCGACCAGTCGTACCGGGCGCTCGCGCAGGCCGCGGCGGCCGTCGCCAGCCCGCAGCTTCGGAACCAGGGGACGATCGGCGGGAATCTCTGCCAGCGTCCGCGGTGCTGGTACTTCCGCGGCGATTTTCACTGTGCTCGCAAGGGCGGCGGCCAGTGCTTTGCCGTCGGAGGAGAGAATCAGAACCACGCCATCTTCGGCGGCGGCGCGTGTGTGATCGTCCATCCGTCCGACACCGCGCCGGCGCTCATCGCGCTCGGCGCGAGGGTCCGCATTGCAGGCCCCGGCCAGAGCCGGGTGGTTCCGCTCTCGTCGTTCTTCGTGGGACCTGCGACCAGCGTCACCAGGGAGACGATCCTCGAGAAGAACGAGATCGTCACCGAGATTCTCCTGCCCGCCGCCGAACCGGAACTGCGGAGCTCGTACCGCAAGGTGCGCGGCCGGGGCGCGTGGGACTTCGCTCTCGCTGGCGTCGCGCTGGCGCTCCTCATGAAGGGCAGCACCGTGGCGCGCGCCCGCGTGGTGTTCTCGGGCGTCGCCCCGGTGCCGTGGCGCTCGGAGGCGGTCGAGCAGGCCATCACCGGCAAGGCGCTCACCGTGGACGTCGTGGCGGCGGCTGCCGAGGCCGGCGTCAGGGGCGCGACACCGCTCGAGAAGAACGGCTACAAGGTGCCGATGCTGAAGGGCGTCATCACCGAGGCGCTGCTGGCGCTCGCGTAGCCCGGGGGGGTGGCGCGGGGCCGGTCGGTGTGGCGCGGGGCTTTAGCCCCGCGATCGTGCGGAGGTACTGTCCATGTCGTCCATCTCGCCTGAGTTGCTGTCCGCTTCTACCATCGCCGTCCGCGACTGCATGGGAGCCAAGGCGGGTGAACGGGTGCTGGTCGTCACTGACGAGCCGATGCGCCCCATCGGGTTCGCCCTCCACCGCGCGGCCCGGGACCTCGGGCTGGACGTGCTGCTCGCGGAGATGCTCCCGCGGAAGAGCAACGGGGAGGAGGCGACGCCCGAGGTCGCCGACCTCATGAAGCGGTTCGACGTCGTCTTGTGCCCGACGTCGAAGTCCCTGACGCACACCGACTCGCGACGCGCGGCGAGCCTCGCCGGCGCCCGCGTGGCCACACTGCCCGGCGTCACCGAGGAGATCATGGTCCGCTGCATGAACGCGGACTACAACGAGATCGCCGCACGCACCTTTCGGCTCTGCGCGCTGCTGGAGAAGACGAAGACCGTTCGCGTGACGGCGCCGGCCGGCACGGACATCACCTTGCCGATTGCCGGGCGCGAAGCGCACGCCAGCTCCGGCCTGTTCCGCGAGAAGGGGCAGTGGGGCAACCTGCCGACCGGCGAGGCGTACCTGGCGCCGCTCGAGGGCCTCTCGAACGGCGTGGTCGTCGTCGACGGTTCGATGGCGGGTGTCGGGATGGTGAGCCGGCCGCTCAGGATAGCGGTCGAAAACGGCTACGCGACCGACATCACCGGCGGGCCGGAAGCGCAGAAGCTCGTCTCGCTGCTCGAGCCGCACGGCAAGGACGCCCGCACGGTCGCGGAGTTCGGCATCGGGACCAATGACAAGGCGATTCTCACCGGCATCATCCTCGAGGACGAGAAAGTGATGGGCACGATCCATATCGCCTTCGGCGACAACAAGTCGATGGGCGGGTCCGTGCGCGTCGCCAGTCACCTCGACGGCCTGGTCAAGTCTCCCAGCGTCTGGTTCGACGATGTGCGGGTGATGGAGGACGGCCGGCTTCTGGTCGGTTGAGCCGCATGCGCAGCCTCCTGAGACCGCTGGTGATGGTCCTGGCGGTGCCCGTGCTGGCGGCGGCGTTGGGCCTGCTGGCCCGAAGTCAGTGGGACGGCCGCTGGACCGCGGGCCTGGCCCGCCAGCTCACGGTGCAGCGCGCGCGCCCCAGCGACCGCCTGCTGGACCGGTACTCGCTCGCCTCGCTGTGCTCGGACGGGCGTACGGCCGCGCGCATTCCCTGGTGCCGCACCTACACCTTCCTCTCGTCGCTGATCCAGGGGGCGGCCGCCGTCGGCGCTGCAGGCCTCGTATTTCTTGGAGGCCTGCGGCTGACGGCGCACCTCTGCCGGACCAGTCGGCGGCGGATGGAGTGGCTCTTCAGGCCGTCTCTCGTCTTTGCCGCGTCTGGAACGGCCCTGCTGGCGATGGCCAATGCGCTCGTGGCCGTCGCCGGAGTGGCGGCGGGCTCCGCGCTCCTCTCCGGCCGGCCCGTTGAGCGGGTTTCGACCTCGCTCGTTCTCGTTGCGGGCACCGCTGCCGTCGTCTGGACCATTGCCGTCTGGGCCATTGCGTTCAACCTGATCCGTCGGCCGACGCTCATCATCGTGGGGCACCCGCTGGCCCCGGTGGCGCAGGCGCCGCTCATGGACGAGGTGAAGCGCGTAGCCGACGCGATCGGAGCCGAGGCGCCGCGAAACGTCGTGGCGTGCTTCGTACCCTGGATGGCGATGACCGAGGTCCGCGTCGCGACGCTGAGCGGGACGCTGTCGGGTCGGACCCTGTGCCTCTCGCTGCCGCTCTGCCGGATCCTCTCGACCGACGAGTTCCGGGCTCTCCTGGCGCACGAACTGGCCCACTTCTCGAAGGAGGAAGAGAGTTACTCGCGGCATGTGGTGCCGTTCTACGCGGGAGTCGTGCGCGCCCTGGAGCGGGTCAAGGGGCAATCGCACGGCATTCGAACCCTGGCCATCGCGCCGCCGACGGCGATCGTCGGCTTCTTCGCATACGCGTGGCATGAGGATGCCATGCCGGGCGACCCGCGTGAGCACCGAGCCGACGAGGCGGCTGCGGCCTTCGCGGGAGCAGACGCGCTTGCGTCGGCGCTCGTCAAGGCCCACGCGTTCGCCCCGGCCTGGGACGCGGTGGTGGAGGCCATGATGAGGGCCGTCCGGTCGGGCACGCAGTACGTGAACGCGAGCGCCCTGTTCCACGAGGTGGTGATGTCGCACACGGGTCCCGAGCGCCTGCAGGGCCTCGGACCCCAATCACTGGGGCACCCGACCGACCGCCACCCGCCGCTGGCCGTGAGGCTCGACCGGCTGGCGGCCGACCGGTCGCGTCTCGCGGGGTCGGCGCTGGTGACCTCGCCCGAGTCGCCGGCGATCGGCCTCGTGCGAGAGGCGGACGCCCTCGAGCAGCGGCTGTCTGCCGCCGAACACCGGCTGATCGCCGAGACATCCTGACTGCTATACTGGTGGGATGCCTTCACCCCGCCGGACCGCACCTCCCGTCGCCAACCCGCTCCGCCGCAACGTTGCCATCATCGCCCACGTCGACCACGGCAAGACGACGCTGGTCGACGGCCTGCTGCGCCAGAGCGGCGTGTTCCGGGCCAACGAGCGGGTGGCCGAACGTGTCATGGACAACACCGACCTCGAGCGCGAGCGGGGGATCACGATCCTGGCGAAGAACACGGCGGTGCACTACCACGACTTCCTGATCAACATCGTGGACACGCCAGGCCACGCGGACTTCGGGGGAGAGGTGGAGCGAACGCTGTCGATGGTCGACGGCGTCCTGCTGTTGGTGGACGCCTCCGAGGGCCCGCTGCCGCAAACGCGCTTCGTCCTGCGGAAGGCCCTCGAACGCCGTCTTCCGCCGATCGTGGTCATCAACAAGATCGACCGGCAGGACGCCAGGGCCGGGGCCGTGCTCAACGAGGTCTACGACCTGTTCATCGACCTCGACGCGACCGACGACCTGCTGGAATTCCCGGTGCTGTACACGAATGCCCGGGCGGGCACCGCGAGCGCCGACCCCGATGTACAGGGCCCGGACCTCCGGCCGCTGTTCGACGCGATCGTGAAGCACGTGCCGCCGCCAAGGGGCGACAACGACGCCGGTCTCCAGCTGCTCGTGGCCAACCTCGACTCGAGCGACTACCTCGGCCGAATCGCCATCGGTCGCGTGTTCAACGGCCGCGTTCGAATCGGAGACGCCGTTGCCGTGTGCAAGCTGGACGGCAGCGTGCAGGAGACCCGGGTCACCAAGCTCTACGCCTTCGACGGGCTGAAACGGGTGGACATCGAGCAGGCGGGCGCCGGCGACATCGTGTGCCTCGCGGGCATCGAGAACATCACGATCGGCGAGACGATCGCGGACATCGAAGAGCGCCGCGCCATTCCTCCGACGGCCATCGACGAGCCCACCGTGTCGATGATTTTCGGCGTGAACACGTCGCCGACGGCCGGGCGTGACGGCCAGTACGTGACGTCGCGCAACCTGCGCGACCGTCTCGCGAAGGAGCTGCTCGGGAACGTCTCGATCCGGGTGGAGGACACGGAGTTCCCTGAACAGCTGAAGGTGATCGGGCGCGGCGAGCTTCAGCTCTCGATCCTGATCGAGATGATGCGGCGGGAGGGCTTCGAACTGCAGGTGTCACGCCCGGAGATCGTCACCCGCGAGACGGACGGCCGGAGAATGGAACCCGTCGAGGACCTCGTGATCGACGTGCCCGAGGAGTTCCAGGGTGTCGTCATCGCGCAGGTCGGTACCCGGCGCGGCACGATGACCCGGATGGTGAATCACGGCAGCGGCCGCGTGCGCCTCGAATTCAGGATTCCGACCCGCGGGATGATCGGCCTGCGGTCGCAGTTCCTGACCGACACCAAGGGCACGGGGATCATGAACCACCTGTTCGCCGGCTGGGAGAACTGGCACGGTCCGATCCCGGCGCGCTCGACCGGTGCGCTGGTGGCGGATCGGTCCGGGACGGCGACTGCCTACGCCATCTACAACCTGCAGGAGCGCGGCGAAATCTTCATCTCACCAGGCACGCCGGTGTACGAGGGGATGGTCATCGGCGAGAACGCGCGCGCCAGCGACCTCGACGTCAACGTGACGAAGGAGAAGAAGCAGACGAACATGCGCGCCTCGACGGCAGATGAGGCGATTCGCCTGGTCCCGCCGCGCGTGCTCGGCCTCGAGCAGGCGATCGAGTTCATCAAGGACGATGAGCTGGTCGAGGTCACGCCGAAGAACATCCGGCTCCGGAAGCGAATCCTGCAGGCCAACCAGCGCCCGAAACCCAGGCAGGGCGAGTAAGGGCCGCTACCGGGCGAGGATGACCGTGTCGGGCGACTGCGCCGCATCGAAGGGCACGTCGCCGACCGTGCCGAACACTTCTCGTTGGCGGAAACCCGCCTCCTCCAGCACGTCCTCGAGTTCGCGCCGGCGCCAGCCCTTCAGCTCCACATTCCGCGTCGCCACGACTTCCACGGGCGGGTCGCCCTCAGGCCGGTAGCGGAGCGTCGTCGGCGTGAAGACGACCGAACCGTCCGGCCGCGGCGTCATCAGCCGGAGGAACACGATCTCACCCTCGCCGTCGTCCGCGCGGAAGTTCAGCGGCAGCGACCGCTGGCCGGCGTCGAGCATCCTGTCGTAGTTCAGCACCTGCAGCAGGAACGCCCCCCCTGGCCTGAGCCGCTTGCGCAGTCCCGTGGCGAACCGTGCGAGCGCGGCGCGGTCGCGGAGGTGGGGCAGGGTGTTCCCCAGGCAGATGGCGCCGTCGAACGCGCCTGACGTCAGGCGTTCGACGTCGGTGAGGTCGCCCTCGACGAACGACAGGTTCGGCGGAAGCGGCGAGTCGGTCGCCTTCGACAGCATCGCGGGCGACGAGTCGATACCCACGACCTCGAACCCCTTCGATGCCAGGAAACGGCTGTGCTCCCCGGTCCCCGAACCGAGGTCGAGCACACGGCCGCTTTGACCGAGCGCGCGCCGGAGGAAAGGCCATTCCCGCTCAATCCGCTGAGGCCACGCCACGAGTCGGCGATAGTCCACGCGGGAATAGGGATCGTCGGCTGCCATGGTCGGTTCCAGCTCGGCAACTGTATCCCGGGCGATGCCGGGCGCACAACCCCACAGTATCAGCGCGTCGGTTACATAGTTGTAATCGGCGCACCAGCCTGAGACCGGCTTCCTGCCAATTCCGGCGCACTGTGGCGTTGTGGGCGAACGGCATGTTGCTTGCCTCTTCTGGGGACAGCGGCTCGCTCGTATCGCGGCGAGTCGCGGGAGAGACCCACCGTGTATAGAGCAATCATCCGTAGTGTGCTACTGGTGTCGCTGTGCGCCGTGTGGCCGGTCGCGGTCGCGGCGCAGACCACCGTGACCAACCCGAAGGTCGTGGAATTCGACCCATCTGCAGACCATGCAGCGGTTGCGGCGGATGGCCAGGCCCTGGTGTCGCGCTACGACCTGCAATTCTTCCTGCAGGGCGCAACCCAGCCGGTGTCGACCGCCAGTCTGGGGAAGCCGGCGCCCGATGCGGATGGCAAGGTCCGCGTGGATTTCTCCGCCATTCTGGTCGGCTGGCCGCTGGCCAACGGCACCTACGAGGCGCGGGTGGCAGCCGTCGGGACGACCGGAGCCGGAGTGAGCGACCCCTCGAACGCATTCGACTTCCAGTCCATTACGCCGCCGCCGTGCACGTTCACGCTGTCGGCGTCGACGGGCAGCGTGGTGGCGACCGGGGGCACGTTGAGCGTGCCGGTGACGGCGAGCGCGTCGACGTGCGGCTGGACGGCGTCGAGCAACGCCGTCTGGGCGACGGTGGCGCCGGCGAGCGGGACGGGCACGGGTACGGTCGTGGTGACCGTGGCGGCGAATACGGGCACGGCGCGGACCGCGGCGGTGATGGTGGGGGGGCAGACGTACACGGTGTCGCAGGCCGCGGCGCCGCCAGCCTGCACGATCACCCTGTCGTCGCCGGCGGGCAGCGTGGCGGCGACCGGGGGCACGTTGAACGTGCCGGTGACAGCGAGCGCGTCGACGTGCGGGTGGACGGCGTCCAGCAACGCCGTCTGGGCGACGGTGGCGCCGGCGAGCGGGACGGGCACGGCGACGGTCGTGGTGACCGTGGCGGCGAATACGGGCACGGCGCGGACCGCGGCGGTGATGGTGGGGGGGCAGACGTACACGGTGTCGCAGGCCGCGGCGCCGCCGCCGTGCACGTTCACGCTGTCGGCGTCGGCGGGCAGCGTGGCGGCGACCGGGGGCACGTTGAACGTGCCGGTGACAGCGAGCGCGTCGACGTGCGGCTGGACGGCGTCGAGCAGCGCCGTCTGGGCGACGGTGGCGCCGGCGAGCGGGACGGGCACGGCGACGGTGGTGGTGACGGTGGCGGCGAACACCGGGGCCGCGCGGACGGCGACGGTGACGGCGGGCGGGCAGACGTACACGGTGTCGCAGGCCGCGGCGCCGCCAGCCTGCACGATCACGCTGTCGTCGTCGACGGGCAGCGTGGTGGCGACCGGGGGCACGTTGAGCGTGCCGGTGACGGCGAGCGCGTCGACGTGCGGCTGGGCGGCGTCGAGCAATATCGGCTGGGCGACGGTGGCACCGGCCAGCGGGACCGGTACAGGTAGCGTCGTGGTGACCGTCGCAGCGAATGCCGGCGCGGCGCGGATCGCGGTTGTGACGATCGGCGGGCAGACGTACACCGTGTCCCAGGCGGCGGCGCCGCCGCCCTGCAGCTTCACGATCTCGTCGTGGACGGGCAGCGTGGGAGCCACTGGGGGCACGTTGAACGTGCCGGTGACGGCGAGCGCGTCGACGTGCGGGTGGACGGCGTCCAGCAATGCCGCGTGGGCGACGGTGGCACCGGCAAGCGGGACGGGCACGGGTACCGTCGTGGTGACCGTGGCGGCGAATACCGGCACCGCGCGGACCGCGACGGTGATGGTGGGCGGGCAGACGTACACGGTGTCGCAGGCCGCGGCGCCGCCAGCCTGCACGATCACGCTGTCGTCGTCGACGGGCAGCGTGGTGGCGACCGGGGGCACGTTGAGCGTGCCGGTGACGGCGAGCGCGTCGACGTGCGGCTGGGCGGCGTCGAGCAATATCGGCTGGGCGACGGTGGCACCGGCCAGCGGGACCGGTACAGGTAGCGTCGTGGTGACCGTCGCAGCGAATGCCGGCGCGGCGCGGATCGCGGTTGTGACGATCGGCGGGCAGACGTACACCGTGTCCCAGGCGGCGGCGCCACCGCCCTGCAGCTTCACGATCTCGTCGTGGACGGGCAGCGTGGGAGCCACTGGGGGCACGTTGAACGTGCCGGTGACGGCGAGCGCGTCGACGTGCGGCTGGACGGCGTCGAGCAACGCCGCGTGGGCGACGGTGGCACCGGCAAGCGGGACGGGCACGGGTACCGTCGTGGTGACCGTGGCGGCGAATACCGGCACCGCGCGGACCGCGACGGTGATGGTGGGCGGGCAGACGTACACGGTGTCGCAGGCCGCGGCGCCGCCAGCCTGCACGATCACCCTGTCGTCGTCGACGGGCAGCGTGGTGGCGACCGGGGGCACGTTGAGCGTGCCGGTGACGGCGAGCGCGTCGACGTGCGGCTGGGCGGCGTCGAGCAATATCGGCTGGGCGACGGTGGCACCGGCAAGCGGGACGGGCACGGGTACCGTCGTGGTGACCGTGGCGGGGAATACCGGCACCGCGCGGACCGCGACGGTGACGGTCGGCGGCCAGACGTACACGGTGTCGCAGGCGGCGGCGCCGCCGCCCTGCACGTTCACGCTCTCGCCAGCGTCGGTCAGCGCGTCGGGTTCGAGCGGGTCGTCATCGGTCACGCTGAGTGCAAGTGCCAGTTCGTGTGCGTGGACTTCCAGCACGACGACCAGTTGGATCACGGTAGCCACCGCGAGCGGGACGGGGAGTGGCGTGGTCAGCTACACCCTTGCGCGCAACGGCACAGGGATGTCGCGGACCGGGTACCTGACGGCGGGTGGGCAGATTCTGACGGTAATCCAGGCGTCCGTGGCGTCCCCGTCGCAGGTGAAGAACGTGAAGATCAAGGTGAAGTGAGTGTGACGTTCACCCGGCCGGGCCGCGGGACGATTGCCGCGTGACACGGCCGGGTGCGATCGCCGGCCTACTTTGCGATCTCGAGCAGCTGCACTTCGAAGATCAGTTCTGCGTTCGGGGGAATCACGCCGCCCGCGCCCCTTTCGCCGTAGCCGAGCTGCGGCGGGATCATCAGCTTCCGCTTTCCGCCGACCTTCATGCCGGCGACGCCCTCGTCCCAGCCCTTGATCACGCGTCCGGCGCCAAGCGCGAACGAAAACGGCTGGCCGCGGTCCACCGACGAGTCGAACTTCTTCCCGTCGGTCAGCCAGCCGGTGTAGTGCACGTTCACCGTCTGCCCCTTCCCGGCCTCCAGCCCGGTACCCACGACGAGGTCCACGTACTTCAGTCCCGACGGCGTTGTCACGACTTTCTCGTCCATCGCTCCTCCTGGTTTGGTCGCTTGGCCGCCGCCGGCCACCGACACGGCCAGCAAGATCGCGAGGATCGTCATCCACGGCTTCATCGAACGGCTCCTTTCATGCGAGCTTCGATCGTAGCGGCTCGGCGGGCCAGAAGTCCACACGGTTGTCCGGGACCTCACGGACGCATCATTCCGGCCGCGTCGCCCAGTCGAGCAGGAAGACGTGCGACCGGTAGACGCGGCCGGTCGCACGCGTGAGGCCGACTTCGCATGTCCGGCTGCTCGAGAAGCAGCCGTCCGCGTCGACCGCGACCACGGCTGCGGCCTCGCGGCGGGTGGCGCTCGCCGTCAGTTCAGGCACCAGCCAGCCGCGATCCCCAGCGAAACCGCAGCAGCCGGCCTCCTCGGGCACCACGACCTCGTCGGCGCAGGCGCGGCCGATGCGCTCGAGGTCGCCCGACAGGCTCATCTTCACGACCGCGCAGACCGGGTGCAGGACGACACGCCCGCGGCGACGCCGGACGGTCAGCGCCGGCAGCAGGGTTCGCGCGGCGAATTCCACACTGTCGAGGATGGTCAGCGCGTCGAACCGCGCCTGGTTCTTGGCGGTCAGTGCGTCGCGACAGCTGCGAAGGCCGTGCGAGCACGGGCTGGTGTCGACGACAATCGGGAGACGTCCGCCATCGGACCACGCCCAGAAACGTCCTATCGTGCGGTTCACCGCGGTGCGGTGTGCGCGGACGTACCCCTTCGACGAGAACGGCACGCCGCAGCAGTGCCCTTCGACATTGTCCGGGATCCAGACCGGGTGTCTGGCGCGCGCCGCGACGTCGACCAACGTCTGCGCCAGCGACCCACCCACGGGCTCGCCGGGCAGCGGGCCCATGGTCCGGGACAGGCACGAGGGGAAGTACACGGCCGCAGCGCCGGCGCGGCCGGTCGCCGGCATCGACCCGGAAGCCGGGCCCGGCATGGGCGCGAGCCACACCGGCGTGCGGCGCTGCAGCAGGAAGCCGGGAATGCGGCTGACGGCCGCGAGCAACCGGCCGCCCAGCACACGCTCGACGCCTCCCCCGAGACGAAGGCCGAGCCGGACCGCCTTCTCGACCGCGGCGAAGTGCCGCGCAGCCCAATCGGCCACGCGGTGGGCGAATGGCGGGTGCCGGTCGGTCCTCAGGTGCTTGACGAGCGTCCCTGTGTCGATGCCGACGGGACAGGCGGTGGCGCACAGGCCGTCGGCAGCGCAGGTTTCCAGGCCCTCGAACTCGAAGTCGGCCTCGATCGCCGCGAGTTCCGCGTCCGTGGCGTCTTCCGCCTTCAGGCGCTCAATCTGTCGGCGCACGACGATGCGCTGGCGCGGCGTCAGGGTGAGATCGCGGCTCGGGCACCGGGCTTCGCAGTAGCCGCACTCGATGCACGAGTCGACCGCGTCATCGACGGCGGGCATGGTCTTCAGGTGCGCGAGATGCGCCCGCGGGTCGTCCGTGATCAGCACGCCGGGGTTGAGGATGTTCTCCGGATCGGCGAGTGCCTTGACGCGCCGCATGATCGCGTACGCTTCAGGGCCCCACTCAGTCTCGACAAACGGCGCGATGTTGCGGCCGGTGCCGTGCTCGGCCTTCAACGCCCCGTCGTAGCGCCGGACCACGAGGTCGACGACGTCGTCCATCATCCGGGAGTACTGGTGAATCGCAGCCTCGTCGTTGAACGACTGGCTGATGACGAAGTGCAGGTTGCCGTCCTTGGCGTGCCCGAACACGATGGCGTCCTCGTACCGGTGCCGCTCGAAGATCCGACGCAGGTCCGCAACCGCGTCGGCCAGCCGCTCCACCGGGACGGCGAGGTCCTCGACGAGCACCGCGGTGCCGCGCCTGCGGGCGGCGCCGACCGAGGGGAACATGCCCTGACGGACCTTCCAGAGCGAGGCCTGTTCGTCGGCCGCATGCGTGAAGTGCGCCGGCTCGAGCAGCCTGAGGCCGGCCACTCCGGCCGCAGCCCGTTCCTGGAGGGCCGCCGCCGGCGTGCCGCCCTCGGCCTGAAACTCGACGAGCAGCCCGGCGGCCGGCACCGGCAGGCGCGCGATCGAAGGCGGGATGCCGGGCTGGCGCTCGACAGACCGGAGCGCCGCGCGATCCATGAGTTCGACCGCGGCGGCGCCCGCGTCGCGAAGCGGAACGATGCCCTCGCACGCGTCGCGGACGGTGGGGAAGAGCAGGAGCCCGGCGTATTTCACTGGCAGGTCCGTAACGGTCCGCAGCACCGCTTCCGCGATGAAGGCGAGGGTGCCCTCCGAACCGACGACGAGATGCGACAGGATGTCGATCGGCCTGTCGAAGTCGAGGAACGCGTTGAGGGAGTATCCCGTCGTGTTCTTGGTGAGGTACTTGCGACGGATTCGCGCTTCGACGTCCGGCTGTGCGGCGAGCTCCCGCTTGAGCGCCAGCAGGCCTGCCGCGAGCGCGGGCTCCGCCGCGCGCAGAGTCTCGTCGGCATCCGCGGCCGCCGTGTCGACGACCGTGCCGGACGGCAGCACCAGCACCAGCGACTCGAGCGTATGGTAGGCGTTCTGGGCAACGCCGCAGCACATGCCGCTCGAGTTGTTCGCGAGGATGCCCCCCATCATGCACGCGTGGATGGACGCCGGGTCCGGGCCGATCTTGGCCGCAAACGGCCGAAGCCGAGCGTTGACCGTTGCGCCGATCGCGCCCGGTTCGACGCGGACTCGCCGGCCCAGGTCGAGGACCTCGATCGTTCGCCAGTGCCTGGAGAGATCCGCCAGCACGCCGTCGGTCACCGCCTGGCCGGAGAGGCTCGTGCCGGCGGTCCGGAACGCGAGCGGCACATGTTCGCGACGGGCGAGCGCGAACAACTCGCGCACGTGCCCCACCGACCGCGGCCGCACGACCGCCCGCGGCACGATGCGGTACACGCTGGCGTCGGACGCGAAAGCGGCACGATCGATCGGCCGCGTCAGGACGTCCTCGTCCCCGACAATCGCGCGGAGGGCGTGTTCAAGTGCTGCAGTCATCGGCGGCGTCCGGCACTCGACGGTGTGCGGCCCCTCGGCAGGTCCGCTGCCAGCTGCCCGCTGCCAGCTGACGAGCCGCCAGTATAGCGCCGCCGGGCAATGATGGTATGATTCCCGGCGGATCACGCTTCAACTCCGGAGGAAATGCAGATGCGGAAAGTCGCCCTGGCGCTCGCGTGCGTGTGCGTGTTGTCGGTCCCCCTGCTGGCGGCGACCCTGGCCGACGTCACGCTGCCCGACACCATCACCGTCAACAACCAGACGCTCGTTCTGAACGGCCTCGGCCTTCGCTCGAAGATGTTCGTCAAGGTCTATGTCGGCGGGCTCTACATCGAGAAGAAGACAACCGATCCGGCGGCCATCATCCAGGCCGACGCGCCCAAGCGGGTTGTCCTGCAGTTCCTCTACGAGCCGTCGCGCGACCAGATGGTTGACGCGTTCAAGGAGGGTTTCGCGGGGAACGCGCCTGGCAAGTTCAAGGCGGAAGTGGATCAGTGGCTGGCCGCCCAGGAGGGCTTCAAGAAGGGCGACCAGCTGGTTGCCACCTACCTACCCGGCACCGGAACGACCCTGACCATCCGCGGCAAGGACAAGCTCACGATTCCGGGGCTGCCGTTCGCCCAGGCGCTCTTCTCGGTCTGGTTCGGCCCGAAGCCGCCGACCGCCGATCTCAAGAACGGCATGCTCGGCAAGAAGTAGCGGTCTACTGCGGCCGCCGGATGGCGTTGATCACCAGGCCTCCGGCACCGAGCGCCAGGAAGATCAGCGCCTGAACGGCGGTCCGGTACTGCGGCGATGTCGAAAACGCCACGGTCAGGAAATAGCCGCCGAGCAGAAAGACCAGCGCGTACACGAAGAACATGATGATCCAGGCCGTCCGGCGCGCGGCGGGCGTGTCCCGGCCGAACCGCCTGGCGAAGACGATCAGCCCGACCGCGGCCACCACGTCCAGCAGGGCGAAGCCCAGCCAGAACAGCCGGGCGTGCTCGGCCGCCACCGGAGTCCCGATCACAGGCGTCATGTACTTGGCGTAGAGGTACGACCCAAGGTTCGCGCCGATCAGCGAGCCGAAGACGCCGTACAGGAACGCATACCCCATGTAGACGGCCTTGCGGTCGGCCGGCGCGACGAGCCCGACGAAGCTGTAGTACTTCGGGTGCGCCGTCATCTCGCCGACCGAGAACACCGCGATCCCCAGCACGAACACCCACGCGTTGACCGAGGCGGCCAGGCAGAGGAAGCCGAGCGCGCCGATCGCCATCCCGGTCACCATCGTGCCCAGCGCCGGCCGGTTCTTGACGATTCGGCTTACGATGACCTGCAGCAGGATGATCGTGCCGGCGTTGACCACGGTGACGTGCTCGGCGTCGAAGGTGAAGACCCACGGCAGGCCCACCGCCTGGAACGCGGAGGTGATCGCCAGGCTCACGGGCGCGCGGTCGACGAAATCGCGCAGGTAGTAGAGCACGGTGCCGAAGTTCTGGAAGTAGAGAATCCAGAAGCCGGAGTACACGACGATCATCAGCATGAAGCGCGAGTCACCGAGGACTTCGGCCGCGCCCATCAGCGTGTCTTTCAGCGTCTTGCCGCTGCCGGTGCCGGGCGGGTCGCGGAACACGAGGATGGTCGGCAGCAGCATCAGACCGGTGTAGAGCGCCGACGCCGCGAAGACGTACCGCCACGACCAGCCGCGCAGCACCGAGACGACGAGCGGCGAGATGAAAGCCCCGAGGTTGATCATCCAGTAGTAGATCCCGAACCCGAACGCCGAGTTCGTCTCGTCCGTGGTGCGGGCAATCGTGCCCGAGATGATCGGCTTGAAGAGGCCGGCGCCTGTCGCCATGACGGCCAGCGCGAGGAACACCAGCGCGTAGGTCGACATGTAGCCGGCGGTGAAGTAGCCGAACGCCAGGAACGAGAACGCCACCATGAGCATCCGCCGGTAGCCGTAGCGGTCGGCGAGCGCGCCGCCGAGGATCGGCAGCACGTAGGTGGCGGCGTAGATGATCCCCTGCAGGAAGCCGACCGCCTCGACCGACTCACCCAGGCCTCCGCTGGCCACGCTGCTCGTCAGGTAGATGGCCAGGACGGAGTTCATCCCGTAGTACGCCGCGCGCTCGAACAGTTCCATGACGTTGGCGACCCAGAACGTCGCGGGGAAGCCGCTGCGCTGCCGGGCGGGCGCGGTGTTTGTTGCTGGCATAAGGCTCACCGATCCGACACTACCGGTTGCTGACGACGATCCGGCGGCCGTCGTAGGCCGGCCGGACGGTTCCCTTCTGGCGGATGTAGGTGATGAGGACGTCCAGGCGCGCCTTCCCCGTATCCTGGACCGTCGTCAACTCCTTGAGCGCGACGCCGGCGAAATACGAATTGGTGACGCCGCTGTATGTGCGGGCATCGTCGAGCGGCTGCCCGCCGATGGTGACGTCCACGAGTTCCTTGTTCTCGAGGCGATAACGGATACCCGATACCGCCGGCGAATGCCGCTGCAGGATGTTGCGGATCTGCTTGCCGGTCGCCTTGAAGGTCACGACCGTATTGTTGAACGGGTCGAGCGTGACGAGGTCGGCCCTGGTGATTGCGCCACGGACCAACGGCGCGCGGACGCCCCCCATGTTCTCCATGCCGAACTCGGCGTTGAACGACTCGCGCACGGCGTCCGCGACCAGGTTGTACTCGGCCTGGTCGTCCCCGCGGCTCGCGAACTCCCCGACCGCCTGACCGACGACCTCGCCATACCGCGCGGCGATTGGCTTCCAGAACTCGTTCACGACGGCGGCGACGCCCGGATCTTCCGGGTAGTCCGCGGTGACGGGAATGAGTCGGGCACGGTACCGATCGACCTGCCACGTTCCGACCTGGTCCTTGACGAACAGCAGGTCGACGCGGCCGACTTCGCCGCCCCACTGGTGGGCCTGAACAATCACGGTGCCGTTCACCGAGGACACCTTGAGATCCTGGGAATGCCAGACCATGTCACCCGACGGCAGCCGCGTGTGCGAGTGGCCGCCGACGATCACGTCGATCTCCGGTACCTGCCCGGCGAGCCGCCTGTCGACGGCCTCGCCCGCGTGGGAGAGCGCCACGATGATGTCGGCCTGTCCTCGGAGCGCCGTCACGGTCTGCCTGGCCGCGGTCACCTCGTCGGCCACGTCGAACGCCTCCTTGCCGGCCGGGTAGGTGGCGGCTTCCCTCGTGATCAACCCGAACACGGCGACGCGGACCGGGCCCACCCTGCGGATCACGTACGGCCGAAGGAGCGGCTTCGACGTCGCGCGGTCGGTGATGTTGGCGGAGACCAGTTCGTACTTGGTCAGGCCTATCAGCTTGCGCACCTGCGCCGCGGGGTTGTTGAACTCGTGATTGCCGATCGTGCCGAGGTCGTAGCCGACGGCATTCATTGCCGCGACATCGGCCTCGCCGTGGTACTCGCTCGAGAAAGGCGTTCCGTCGGAATAGTCGCCGATGTCGACCAGCCACACCGGCGTGCCGCGGTCGCCGAGTTCCTGGCGGATCTGCTTGACCAGCGTCGCGCGGCGGGCGATCCCCCCGATGTCTCGGTAGACGCGCATGCCCTGCAGCTCCCGTCCGGAGGCGGCCGCATCGGGGTAGCTGAAGGGGAATAGGTGGCCGTGCGTGTCGTTTGTATGCAGAATGGTCAGCGAGGCGGTCTGGGCGAACGCGGCAGGGGCGAGCGCCAGCAGCGCGACCGCCAGTGCGGCGAGGATCGGCTTGAGTGTTCTCACACGGGTGTCCTTCGATGGCGCCGTCGTCCAACGGCAGTACCGGGGCGCGAAACTGGATACTAGCGCGGACAGGCAGGGGGCGGAAAGGGGAAAGGTGCCCGGGCGGGATCCCAATCGGCTGGTTCGGAGTCTCACTCTCTAGGTAGCAGTGATGAAGATCATGACATCCGCAGCGTTCGCTGTGCTCCTGGTTCTCGTCGTGGCAACGGCGTCGGCGGCCCCCGAGGGCCCGGCAGTCGCCCGCCTCACGCTCGGCGAGCGCATGCCCGTGCTGAAGGGCGATCTCCTCTCGGGGAAGCAGGCGGTCCTGCCGGACCTGGCGGTGGGCCAGACGACGCTCGTCATCCTCGGGTTCAGCTATGACTCGCGCTTCCAGGTCGAGGCGTGGGCCGAGAAGTTCAGGACGCGCTTTGCCAGCAGGCCAGACGTCACGCTGTTCGAGGTGCCGATGATGGGGTCGGCGGCCCGCCTCGGCCGCTGGTTCATCGACAGCGGCATGCGCAAGGCCACCCCGCCGGAGCTTCACGGGCGCGTTATGACCGTCTATGGCGGGAACAGCGACTGGAAGGCGCGGGTCGGGTTCTCGGCGCCAGACGACGCCTATCTGGTGCTGATCGATCGACTGGGGATCGTCCGGTGGCTGGGGCGCGGCCCGGTCAGCGAGGCGCGGTTCCAGGAAGTCGCTGAGGTGGTGGATTCCCTCCCCGGGACGGCCTCCGACGAGCCGTAGCTTCCGCACCCCCCCTCGCGGGGCGATTCGGCGAGCCGTCGGGCCCTGAGGTACAATTCTCGACACTCCGGCGCGAGTCTCCGGCTGCCACCACCGTAGTCGATCCCCGAGGGCATCATGTCCGCAGATTTCCAGCGCGTCGCCATCGTGAATCGCGGCGAACCGGCGATGCGTCTCATTCATGCCATCCGTGAATTCAACCTCGAGCGCGGCACCGGCATTGCGGCCATCGCCCTGTTCACCGAGCCCGACCGCCGGGCACGCTTCGTCCGCGAGGCCGACGAGTCGTACGACCTCGGACCGGCGACGTTCGTGGACGATGCCGACGGGCAACGGAAGCCGTCCTACCTGGACTACGACCGTCTCGAGCGCGCGCTCGTGGCCGTCCAGGCCGACGCGGTGCTGGCGGGGTGGGGCTTCGTGGCCGAGCGGGCGGATTTCATCGAACTCTGCGATCGGCTCGGCGTCGCCTTCATCGGGCCGACCGCGATCGCGATTCGGCGTCTGGGCGACAAGATCTCGGCCAAGCGGATCGCCGAGCAGGCGGGCCTGCCGGTGACACCATGGGGCGGCGAGGCAGCCGCCACGCTCGATGTGGCCTGGGCGCACGCCCAGCGGCTGGGGTATCCCGTCGTCATCAAGGCGTCGGCCGGTGCCGGCGGGCGCGGGATCCGACGGGCCTGGAGCGAATCGGAGCTGGCGGCCGCCTTCGACAGCGCGCGCCGGGAGGCGGGCCGGACGTTCGGCGACGCCACCGTGTTCGTCGAGCGCTGGCTCGAAGGGGTCCGCCACGTCGAGGTGCAGATCCAGGGCGACCATCACGGCGCGTTGTGGGCGCTGGGCATCCGTGATTGCACGATCCAGCGCAGGTTTCAAAAGCTGGTGGCCGAGGCGCCGTCGCCGGCGCTGCTCGCCCGCGAGGAGGAGGCACTCAAGCAGGCCGCGATCCGGCTGTGCCGCGCGGCCGAGTACCAGGACACCGCGACCGTCGAGTTCCTGTTCGACCCGTCGACCCGGCGGTCCTTCTTCATGGAGGTGAACCCGCGCCTCCAGGTGGAGCACCCGGTCACCGAGCACACCACCGGCGTCGACCTGGTGAAGCTGTCACTGCACGTCGCGCGAGGCGGGCGCCTGGAGGGGCAGCCGCCGGTCGCCTCGGGCCACGCGATCGAAGTGCGCCTGAACGCGGAGAACGTGGATGCCGGATTCTCGGCATCGCCCGGCGAGATCGAGCTGTTCAGGATGCCGACCGGGCCCGGGCTGCGCGTGGATTCAGGCGTGGCGGAGGGCGACGTGGTCCCGCCGGAGTTCGGCTCGATGTTCGCCAAGATGTCGGCTGTGGGTCATACCCGTGAGGAGGCGCTCGGGCGGCTGAAGCGCGCGCTGACCGAGAGCGCCATCGTCATCAAGGGCGGCTCGACGAACCGCGCCTTCCTGCTGCAACTGCTTGACCGCGACGAGGTGCGGGCCGCACGCGTCGACGTGGGCTGGCTCAATCGGATCAGCCAGTGGCCGGCCGTCGGGCCGGGGGAACACGCCGGCATTGCGTTGCTGCAGGCCGCGATAGAGGTGTACGGCGCCGAGTCGGAGGCTGAACTCGAGGAGTTCTTCTCGGGCGCCTCCAAGATGCGCCCGACGTGCCGGCCCGATGTCGGGCGGCAGATCGAGATTGGCTACTTGGGCCATCGCTACCAGTTCAAGGTGTACCGGCAGGGGCTCCAGGAGTACCGGATCGAGGCGGCGGGCACGCGGATCGATCTCGTGGCGGAGAGGCGCGGCCCCTCCGAGCGGTGGGTCACCCACGGGGAACATCGCTACCACGTCCTGTCGCTCGTGCAGGGGTACACCCACCTGGTCGAGGTGGACGGCGTGCCGCACCGCATTTCCCGCGCCGACGCGGGGATTGTCCGCGCCCCCGGGCCCGCCATGGTCGTCGGTCTCAGCGTCAGGGCCGGTGACTACGTGTCGGCCGGCGAGCGGCTGGCCGTCCTCGAATCGATGAAGATGGAGCTGGCGGTCACCGCCCCGTTCTCGGGCACGGTGCGCCAGGTGATGGTGATGGTCAACGCGCAGGTGGGCGCCGGCACGCCGCTCGTGCACGTCGACGCCGCGCGGGAGGTGGATGCCGAGGGCGCGCGAGTGACCTTCGAGGGCATCGCGCTGCTGAAGGCCCGGCCAGAACGGCGCGTGTCCCGGACCCGGGCGATCCTGAGAGGCGTGAAGGCGGGCATCGACGAACTGGCACGCGGCCCCGCGCAGCGCGCCCCGGTGCTCCTCGAGGACCTCCGCCGGCTGATGCTCGGTTTCGACGTCGACCCGGCCGAGTCGAGGCGCCTCGTGAGCGAGTACGCGCGCGCCTCGCAGGCGCTCGACGAGACCGACGAGGACCGCCGGCACGGCGAAGACCGCCTGCTGCAGATCTTCGTCGACATCTCCGCCGTGTTCGGGCGCCACGCGGCGCCGGAGGACGGGGGGGCGGGCGGCACGCTCAGTTCCGAGGAGTATCTCTTCACCTATCTCCGGACGATCGAGGCCAGGGGCGGAGACCTGCCGCGCTCGTTCATCGAGAAGCTCCAGCGGGCGCTCGCCCATTACGGCGTCGAGTCCCTCGAGCCGACCCCCGCCCTGCGCGAGAGCCTGTTGTGGATGTTCAAGTCGCATCGCCGCGCCAATCAGCAGGTGGATGCGGTGGTCGCCGTGCTCGAGCAGCGGATGGCGCGCGGCGACGCGGCCGACACCCCGGGGTTCCTGCCGCTGCTCGATCGCCTGATCGCCGTCTCTCGCAATCGCTACCAGGCCGCATGGGACCTCGCCCGAGACATCCGGTATCGGGCCTTCAATCGCCCCGCCTTCGAGCAGTCGCGGCGAGCCGTCTACGCGACCATGGAGGCGCACCTTGCGACACTCGCGCGCGACCCCTACGGCGCCGACCGCGGTGCGCGTATCGCAGCGCTCGTCGCCTGCCCGCAGCCGCTCAAGGAGTTGTTCGCGCCCAGGTTCGAGCACGCACCGCCCGTCGCGCGCGAGGTCATGCTCGAAGTGATGGCGCGGCGGTTCTATCGCACCAGGGACCTGGGTCCCTTCGCCAGCATCGAGGCCGGCGACCGCAGCGTGGTCTTCACGGATTTCGCGCTCGAGGGCCGCCGCGTCCACCTCGTCTCCGCCCACACGGGCGAGAGCGACCTCCGACGCACGCTCGACTCCGTGCACGGCGTGTTGCGGTCGTTCCCGGAGGGGCACGACGTCATCGTCGACCTGCACGTGTGGACGCGCAGCGCGCTGGACAACGCCGATGCCGCATCCGACGAGCTGAGGGTCATGCTCGACCAAACCGGGTTCGAGCGCCCGGTCCGGCGCGTCGTCCTGATGGTGTCGGGGCCGTTCGTCTCGGCGCCGTCGGGGCGCACGCAGTACTTCACGTTCCGGCCCGGGCCGGCGGGCTACCGCGAGCAGAGACTCTACCGCGGCATGCACCCGATGATGGCCAAGCGCCTGGAACTCTGGCGCCTCCGGAACTTCTACGTGAACCGGCTGCCGTCGGTCGAGGACGTCTACCTGTTCCACAGCGTCGCCAGGGACAACCCCAAGGACGAGCGACTGTTCGCGTTGGCCGAGGTGCGCGATGTGACGGCCATCCGCGATGGAAGCGGGCGCCTCGTTCAGATTCCGCACCTCGAGCGGATGCTGCTGGAGGCGATGACCGCGATCCGGCGGGAGCAGTACCGGCGGCCCGCTGGGGGGCGGCTGCAGTGGAACCGCGTGCTGCTCTACATCCGCCCGCCCCTGGCGTTGCCGAAGGAGGAGTTGGAAGCCATCGCGCGCGGCATCGGCATCGAGGCCGAGGGGCTTGGGCTGCAGAAGGTCGTGGTGCTGGCGAGCATCCCGGACGAGCGTGGCCAGCTGCGAGACACGGTGCTGCGCATCGCCGTTGGCAGCGGCCAGGGCATGGCGTACCGGTTCAGCCCCGCCTCCACCGAGCCGATCAGGCCGCTGACCGACTACGCCCAGAAGGTCGTGCGGATGCGCCAGCGCGGCCTGACCTACCCGTACGAGCTCATCCGGATGCTGACGCCTTCGGGCGAGGCGACGCAGGCCGACCTGCCGCCAGGGCAGTTCGTCGAACACGACCTGGACGCGGACGGCCGGCTCGTGCCCGTCGACCGCCCGTACGGCCAGAACGCTGCGAACGTCGTGGTGGGACTCATCAGGAACGTGACCGGGAAGTTCCCTGAGGGCATGACGCGCGTCATCATCCTGGGCGACCCGAGCAAGGAGGTGGGATCGCTCGCCGAGCCCGAGTGCGCCCGGATCATCGCCGCGCTCGACATGGCCGACGCGATGCGCGTGCCGGTCGAGTGGTTCGCTCTCTCGGCGGGCGCGAAGATTGCGATGGGCAGCGGCACCGAGAACATGGACTGGATTGCCAGGGTGCTGCGCCGGCTCATCGAGTTCACCCAGGCGGGCCACGAGATCAACATTATCGTGATGGGCATCAACGTCGGCGGGCAGCCGTACTGGAACGCCGAGGCCACGATGCTGATGCACACGAGGGGGATCCTCGTCATGACCCCCGACGGCGCGATGGTGCTCACCGGCAAGACGGCGCTCGACTACTCGGGCTCCGTGTCGGCCGAGGACAACCAGGGAATCGGCGGCTACGAGCACATCATGGGGCCGAACGGACAGGCGCAGTACTGGGCGCGCGACCTGGACGAGGCCTGCCGGATCCTGCTTCGCCACTACGACCACACCTACGTGGCTCCTGGCGAGCGATTCCCGCGCCGGGCCCTCACCCACGATCCGATCACCCGCGACGTGTGCGAGTACCCGCACGGCCACGACCTGGCGACCGGGTTCGAGTACGTGGGAGACGTGTTCTCCGACGAGAAGAACCCCGGGCGCAAGAAGCCGTTCGACATCCGCAAAGTGATGCGCGCCGTCAGCGATCAGGACCACCAGCCGCTCGAGCGCTGGGCGCACATGCGGGACGCCGAGAACGCGGTGACCTGGGACGCCCACGTCGGCGGCTACCCGGTTGCGATGCTCGGCTTCGAGTCGCGGGCGGTGCCCCGGGTCGGCATCGTGCCGCCCGACGGCCCCGATCAGTTCACCTCCGGCACCCTGTTCCCGATGGCGTCGAAGAAGGTGGCGCGGTTCATCAATGCGGCCAGCGGGGTGCGGCCGCTCGTCATCCTCGCCAACCTGTCCGGTTTCGACGGATCGCCCGAGTCGATGCGCCGGCGGCAGTTGGAGTGGGGCGCCGAGATCGGCCGCGCCGTCGTCAATTACAGGGGACCCATCGTCTTCGTCGTGATCTCGCGATACCACGGAGGGGCGTTCGTCGTGTTCTCCAAGGTGCTGAACGAGAACATGGAGGTGGTCGCGCTGGAGGGCACGTACGCGTCGGTCATCGGCGGCGCGCCCGCGGCGGCGGTGGTCTTTGCGCGCGAGGTGGACGCGCGCACCAGGAGGGATCCGCGCGTGGCCGGCCTGCAGAAGGAACTCGACGCTGCGCCCGACTCGGCGAAGGCCGCGCTGCGCGCCAGGCTGTCGGAGGCGGCCCGGACCGTTCGATCGGAGAAGCTGGGCCAGGTCGCGGACGAATTCGACGGCGTCCACAGCGTGCACCGCGCGCTCACGGTGGGATCGCTCGACCGGATCATCCGGGCGTCCGATCTGCGGCCCTACGTCGTGGACGCCATCGAGCGTCTGATGGCGAGGGAACTTCAGCGGGGCTGAGCCGCGGTGTCCTGCAGCAGACGCGTCGCGGCGTCCATGACCGAGACGTCACCGGCCAGCACCGCGCCCGCCAGGTGCTCGCCGGACGCGTCCCTCTCGAGCGTCGCGCGCAGGCGCCGGGCCGCTTCGTCGAGGACCGCTTCGCGCACGTCCTGGTCGGCCGAGGCCCGCCGGTCGGCCTGCCAGCGCGAAGAGCACTCGCGGCCGAGCGCCTCCAGGTCCGCCACCAGTTCCGCCACGCCCAGACCCTGCTCACCGCTGACCAGGTAGGTTCTGGGATCGATGAGCGTGCCGGGCCGGCGTGAGAGCCACGGCGCGAGCCCTTCGGTGGCGTCCCCCTCCGACTCCTCATCCATCTGGGCGTGGTGGCCTGCCTGGTCGTCGCGCGTCACGCGCAGCATCGAGAGCAGCTCCCCGTACAGCCGTTCGGCATCCGGCCGGTCGGCCTTGTTGACAACGAACAGATCGCCGATCTCCATCAGCCCGGCCTTCAGCATCTGGATACTGTCGCCAAGACCCGGGGCCAGCACGATCATGACGAGGTCGGCCACGCCCGCGACCTCCACCTCGCTCTGGCCGACCCCGACGGTCTCGACGAACACGACGTCGCAGCCGACGAGGGCCATCACCCGGATCACCCCCTTGACGCCGAGCGCGAGTCCGCCGAGGTGACCCCGGGACGCCATCGAGCGGACGAACACCATCGGGTCCGTCGCGTGCCGCATCATGCGCACGCGATCGCCGAGGACCGCGCCTCCCGTGAACGGGGAGGAGGGATCGACGGCGACGACGCCAATCCGGCGCTCGGGATACCGGCGGCGGTACTCCCTGACGAGCGCGTCCGTGAGCGTGCTCTTGCCTGAACCGGGAGCGCCGGTGATGCCCACGAGGAGCGCCGGAAGCTCCAGGCGGCGGGCCGCGTCGCCCTCCAGTCCGGCCGCGGTCTGGTAGATTTCCGGCAGACGCCGGGGTTCGTCGGCCAGCAGTGACATCAGCCGGGCGGCCGCGCGGACCGAGCCGGGCCCGGCGTCGACTGCGGCGCGGACGAGGCTGGGGATTGGGGTGGACATGAGCCACCGAGCAGTCTACAGGAATCGACAGGGGCAGGCGAGCGAAAGGACGGCGGGAAACAAACGATCACCGTCGGGCCGGGCGGCCACGGGCGGGCCGCCCTCCCAGGGGTCTGACGTGCGAGGCGACACTCGAAATCAGACCGTCGCCACGGGCGGGACCACCGGTGCGACGACCGGCGCCGGGGCCACCGGGGCGGCCGGCGCTGCGACGACAACCGGGGCTGCCGGAGCGACGATCTTCTTGACGGCCGGCTTCTTCGGCGCGGCCTTCTTGACGATCTTCTTCGCGGCCTTCTTCGGGGCCGCCTTCTTCACGACCTTCTTTGCCGCCTTCTTCGGCGCGGCCTTCTTCACAGCCTTCTTCTTCGCGACCTTCTTCACCGCCTTCTTCGGAGCCGCCTTCTTCGGAGCCGCCTTCTTCTTCGCAGCCGCCTTCTTCTTCACCGTCGCCTTCTTCGCCATCTGTGCCTCCTTCAACGCCGAAGACATGTTCGGCCGCATGGCCGGCGCGATTATAGCGCAACTCCGGCGCTCTGTGGCGCGATTCGGTGATGAATAATTCGGGCTGTGCTATGCTCCGGCGCGTGTCGCTGACCAAAGCGGTGGTTCTGGCCAGAGGCCTGGGCACGAGGATGCGAAAGGCGGCGGACCAGGCTGCGCTCGACGAGGACCAGGCTCGGGCGGCCGACGCCGGAGTCAAGGGAATGATCCCGGTCGGCAGGCCCTTCCTGGACTTCGTCATCAGCGCGATCGCCGACGCCGGATTCTCCGACGTCTGCCTCGTCATCGGGCCCGAACATCAGGCGATTCGGGACCACTACGGGCGCCAGGCGGCGGTCTCGCGGGTTCGGGTCACGTTCGCGGTTCAGCAGAGGCCGCTCGGCACCGCCGACGCTGTGGCGGCCGCGGAGCGGTTTGCCGGCGGGGACCAGTTTCTCGCCATCAACTCGGACAACTACTACCCGGTGTTCGTGTTCGAGCAGATCCGCCGGCTGTCCGGGCCCGGCCTCGCGGGCTTCGACCGGGGGGCTCTTTCGAGGGAGGGCAACATCGACGACGCCCGGGTCAGCCGGTATGCCGTGCTCCAGGTCGCCGCCGACGGGGCGCTCGAGGATATCATCGAGAAGCCCGACGCCGAGGCATGGGCCCGAACGGGTGCCAGCGCGATGATCAGCATGAACTGCTGGCGATTCGGGCCGAGGATCTTCGACGCGATTCGGCGAATCGGGCCCTCCGCGCGTGGGGAGTACGAGCTGGCCGACGCCGTGCGGGAGGCCATTCACCAGGGAGAGCGATTCGAGGTCGTCCCGGTTTCGGCCGGCGTTCTCGATCTGTCGCAGCGCGCCGACATCCCGTCGGTGGCCACGCGGCTGGCGGGTGTCGAGGTGCGGCTTTGAGGCCGGACCTGCTGGACTCGGTGCAGGCGGTGGTCGCGCCGCAAGGCGGCGGGCGCGCATCGTGTGCCTATTGGGTGCCCGGCCGCATCGAAGTCCTCGGCAAGCACACGGACTACGCGGGCGGACGAAGCCTGGTGTGCGGCGTCGAGCGGGGGTTCGTCGCCGTGGCGGCCCCGCGCGCCGATGCCACCGTCCGCGTGGTCAACATCGCGATCGGGTCCGAGGTGCGCCTGGCCCTGGACCCGGGCCTGCCGCAGCCCGAACAGGCCTGGATGGGGTATCCGGCGACTGTGATTCGGCGAGTCGCGAGAAACTTCCCGGAGGCTCGGCAGGGCGCCGACCTCGCGTTCCTGAGCGACCTGCCGATGGCGTCGGGCATGAGCAGTTCGAGCGCGTTCATGGTGGCGGTGTTCCTGGCCATCGCCGACGTCAACCGGCTTTCGGACGCCCCGGCCTACCGGCAGGCGATTACGACGACTGAGGACCTGGCCGGCTACCTGGCCACCGTCGAGAACGGCCAGAGCTTCGGCGCGCTGACCGGCGACCGGGGCGTCGGGACGTTCGGCGGGAGTGAGGATCACACTGCGATGCTGTGCTGCCGGGCCGGCGAGTTGAGTCAGTACCTCCTTCTGCCCGGTGCGGCACGAGCGGCAGGTCACGGTCCCGCCCGGCTACCGGTTCGTCGTCGCCGTCAGCGGCGTGAAGGCCGAGAAGACCGGCGCGGCGAAGGACGCCTACAACAGGGCGTCGTTGGCCGTTCGGGCGATTCTCGACGCGTGGCGGGCGGCGTCGGGTTGCCCGGACCTGTCGCTCGCCGAGGCGGTGGGCAGGGGCGGCGTTCCCGAAGTTCGAGAGGTCGTCGAGCGGGCCGCTGTCGACGGCTTCGCGACGGCGACACTGCTGGACCGCTTCGACCAGTTCGTCGAGGAGAGCACGGTGATTGTCCCGTCGGCGGGCGACGCGCTGGCGCGAGGGGACGTGGCGGCGTTCGGCGACCTCGTGGATCGGTCGCAGCATCTGGCCGAGCGGCAGCTCGGCAACCAGGTGCCGGAGACGGTGATGCTGGCCCGTTCGGCCAGGGAACTGGGCGCGGGCGCGGCGTCTGCCTTCGGTGCGGGGTTCGGGGGCAGCGTGTGGGCGCTCGTCCCCGGGCACGAGGCGGAGATGTTCGCGGCCAGGTGGGAAGCGGGGTATCGGGCCAGGTTCCCGCAACTTTCGCCGGCTTTTCTGGTGACGGGCCCGGGCCCGGCGGCTGCGAAGCTGTCATGAAGCCACTCAAGATCGGCGTGAGCGGCGTGCGCGGCGTGGTCGGGGAGACGTTCACCCCCGAACTCGTGGTCGGCTTCGCGCAGGCCTTCGGCACCTACCTCGAACCGGGTCGCATCCTGGTCTGCCGCGACACCCGTCCCTCGGGCCCGATGGTCGCGTCGGCCGTGATGGCAGGCCTGCTGGCGACGGGCTGCGACGTGGTCGACCTCGGCGTCTGCCCGACTCCCAGCCTGCAGCTGGCCGTGCGGTGGCTGGGTGCCGACGGCGGGATCTCAATCACCGCCGGCCACAACCCGACACAGTGGAACGCGCTCAAGTTCGTGCGCCGCGACGGCCTCTACCTGACGCCCGGGCAGGTCGAGGAACTGCTCGACATCTACCACCAGGGCCGGTTCGAGAAGGCGGCCTGGGACCGGATTCGGACCCGTGTCGAGTCGGCCGAAGCCGTGGACCACCACCTCGACGTGCTGTCGGCGAGCTTCGACCTCACCGGCGTGCGCGCGCGCCGACTCAAGGTGGCCGTCGACTGCTGCAACGGGTCGTGCTCGCTGCTCGCGCCGCGCTGGCTGGCGATGCTCGGGTGCGAGGTGCTCGCCATCAACGACGATCCCTCCAGCCCGTTCCCGCACACGCCGGAGCCGCGGCCGGAGAACGCCGTCCAGGTGCGCGCGCTGGTCAAGGCCGGTCGCGCCGACATCGGCCTCGTGCACGATGCCGACGGGGAGCGCCTCGGCCTGGTCGACGAGACCGGCGTGGCGCTCTCCGAAGAGGCGACGCTGGCGCTTGCGACGGAGATCGCGCTCGAGCAGCGAGTCGGGCCCGTTGTGACGAACGTGTCGACGACGATGGCCATCGACCGGATCGCGTTGCGGCACGGCGCGACGGTGATCCGCACGCCCGTCGGGCAGGCGCACATCTCGGAGGCGATTCTCGAGCACGGCGCGGTCATCGGCGGCGAGGGCAACGGTTCGGTCGCCGTGCCTCGCGTGCAGGCGTCGCACGACAGCGCCGCCGCCACCGGGCTGCTGCTGTGTCACATGGCGGACACCGGCGCGCCGCTCTCCGCTCTCGCCGCGTCTCTGCCGCGCCTGGCGATGTTCAAGGAGCACGTGGCGATCGAGCCGAACGTCATCTTCACGGCGTTGCAGGCGTTCCGCGACGCGGTGCAGGACGAGGCCGGCGCGACGGTCGACCTGTCCGACGGGGTCAAGGTGGCGTTTCCTGACGGATGGGTGCACGTTCGGGCGTCGAACACCGAGTCGATGATCAGGCTGATCGTCGAGTCCGACACCGAGGTTCGCGCCACCGAACTGATGGACTGGGGACGGGAGCGGTTGAGACGCTAGCCATACCATGCGAGCCATTCCCACGTTGAAGATCAGCATCTCGGGCGTGAGGGGGGTGGTGGGGGACTCCCTGACACCGGACCTGCTGACCCGGTTTTCGCAGGCCTTCGGCACCTACGTCGGGTCCGGTCGCGTGGTGGTCGGCCGCGACACCCGCACGTCGGGCGAGATGGTGCGGCAGGCGGTCGCATCGGGCCTGCTGTCGGCCGGCTGCCGGGTCGTCGACTGTGGCGTGTGCCCCACTCCCACCGTGCAGCTGATCGTGCGCAGGCTGCGCGCCTCCGGGGGAATCGCGATCACGGCGAGCCACAACCCGGCGGAGTGGAACGCGCTGAAGTTCATCGGTCCGGACGCGCTGTTCCTGAGCGCCGCCCGCGGGCGCGAACTGCTCGACATCTACCACCAGGGCGTGTACACGAAGGCGCGAAGCCATCGGATCCGCACGGTGGAGCAGATGGCGGGCGCTCTGGATCAGCACATCTCCGCGGTGCTCGAGGCGCTCGGTCCGCTTCCGGCGGACCGGAGGCGGCTGCGGGTCGTGCTGGACGCCTGCAACGGCGCGGGGTCGATTGTGGGTCCGCGGCTCCTCGAAGCGTTCGGAGCCGAAGTCGTCGGCATCCATACGACGCCGGACGGCAGGTTTCCGCGTCCGGCCGAGCCGACGCCTGAGAACCTCCAGGCGCTCTCGGCCGCCGTCCGCGCGCACGGCGCCGACATCGGGTTCGCGCAGGACATGGACGCCGACCGGCTCGCCATCGTGTCGGAAGCGGGGGTGCCGATCGGCGAGGACCGGACCCTGGTGCTGGCGGTGGAGCACGTGCTGGAGCGGACGCCCGGGCCCGTCGTGGCGAACCTGTCCACGACCCATGCCCTCGACGCCGTGGCGGCGCGCTACGGATGCGTGGTGTACCGCACGCCGGTCGGCGAGGCGAACGTCACCGCGGGGATCGAGCGGCATCGCGCCGTGATCGGCGGGGAAGGCAACGGCGGCGTCATCTACCCGCGAATCAACTTCGCGCGCGACAGCCTCGTGGGCATGGGCCTGATCCTGCACCGGCTTTCCGATTCGGGACGGACCGTGTCCGCGCTCGTAAACGCGCTGCCGCGGCTCGACATCGTGAAGGTGCAGTTCCCGTTCCCGTCGCAGCGCCTGGGCGAGGTCTTCAGGAAGGCCCGCCGCGAGTTTGCAGAGTGCCCGATGGACCTTCGGGACGGGGTGAAGGTGACGTTGCCGGACGGGTGGTTCCTGCTGCGCGGCTCGAACACGGAGCCGGTCATGCGGGTGGTCGCCGAGGCGACCACAGAAGATGCCGCGCGGAATCTGGCGGACAAGATCCGGGCCCGGGTGAACGAATGGCTCGCTTGAGGAGGAGGCGTCTCATGATCGTGAGTCGACGACTGGCGATGTGGATGGCGGTGGCGGCGTGCGTCTGCTGGGCGGAGCCGGCAACGGCCCAGCAGGCGGTACCGCACGGCCTGATGCCCGTGCCGGCCAGCGTCACCTTCGACGGCGGCAGCCTGCCGATTGACGCCAGGTTCGCCGTGGCGTTCGAGGGGGCCCGAGATCCGATGCTGGCCAGGGCGGTCGAGCGGATGTTGCTGCGCATCACGAAGCTGACGGGACTGCCGATCGTGCGCGAGGGCGGAACCCTCGCGCTGACCATTCGATGCACCGGGACGGCCGGTCCCGTGCCGTCGGCGGTCGATGACGAGAGCTACCTGCTGAAGGTCGCCTCGTCGGGCGCGACGCTGACGGCGCCGACGCCCTACGGTGCATTGCACGGGCTCGAGACGTTCATGCAGCTGATCGAGCAGGGGCCGGCCGGCTACGTCGTTCGCGGCGCCACCATTCTGGACAAGCCGCGCTTCCCCTGGCGCGGGCTGCTCATCGACGTCTGCCGGCACTGGATGCCGACGGACGTCATCAAGCGGAACCTCGACGCGATGGCGGCCGTGAAGCTCAACGTCCTGCACTGGCACCTGTCCGAGGACCAGGGGTTTCGCGTGGAGAGCCGGCTGTATCCGCTCCTGCACCAGAAGGGGTCGGACGGGCACTACTACACGCAGGACCAGGTGCGCGACATCGTCCGCTATGCGGCCGACCGCGGAATCCGCGTCGTCCCCGAGTTCGACATGCCGGGGCACACCGGCTCGTGGCTGGTCGGTTACCCATGGCTGTCGTCGGGCAAGGGCCCGTTCGAGATCGGCAGAACCTGGGGCGTGTACGACCCGGTGATCGATCCGACGAGTGAGAAGGTCTACACGTTCGTCGATCGCCTGATTGGTGAGATGGCAGCGCTGTTTCCCGACGCGTACTTCCACATCGGCGGCGACGAGGTGAACGGCAAGCAGTGGGACGCGAGCCCGGCGGTCGTCGCCTATCGGAAGCAGCGCGGAATGAAGACCAACGAGGACCTGCAGGCGTACTTCAACACCCGGGTGTCGGCGATGCTGGCCAGGCGGGGCAAGATCATGGTCGGGTGGGACGAAATCCTCCACAAGGACCTTCCGAAGAACACGGTGATCCACTCGTGGCGGGGCCAGAAATCGCTGTCCGACGCGGCTGCGCAGGGCTACAAGGGGATTCTCTCGAACGGGTACTACCTCGACTACATCTGGCCGGCGGCGCAGCATTACGCGGTGGACCCGATGGGCAAGGACGCGGCAGGCCTCTCCGAAGATGCACGGAAGAGGATTCTCGGCGGCGAGGCCTGCATGTGGGCCGAGTGGGTGACGCCCGAGACCATCGACTCGCGGATCTGGCCGCGCACGGCGGCCATCGCCGAGCGGTACTGGTCGCCGGCGCACGTCACCGACGTCGCCGACATGTACCGACGCCTGCGCGGCGTGAGCCGGCAACTCGACGCCACCGGCGTGACGCACCGATCGGGCTACGCCGCCATGCTGGACAGGCTGGCGAACGACGGCCCCACGGACGCGCTGAGGGACATCGTCGACCTGGTGGAGCCGGTCAAGAACTACAACCGCGGGCGCCGCGCGAAGTTCACCAGCCAGATGGCACTCAACCGCATCGTTGACGTCGCGCGCGCCGAGAGCGACGAGGCGCGGACGTTCGGGCTGGCGGTCGACGCCCTCCTGGCCGACCCGTCGAAACCGGAGAGGCGCGAGCCGGTCGCAGCGGCGCTCAGGAAGTGGCAGGTGTCAGCGCGCGAGGTGCAGCCGGTGATGGGCGCCCCGCTCCTTCAGGAGGCGGCGCCGCTTGTTCAGAACGTCGCGGCGATCTCGGGATTCGGCCTCCGCGCGGTCGAGGCGCTCGAGAAGAGGTGGAGGCTGGCTCTGACCGCGGAAGAGACCGACGCCCTGACCAGGGCAGCCGCACCGGTGGCGGACGTGCTCCTGATGGTCGCGCCACACGTCAAGAAGCTGGTGGACGCGGCGGGGAGGTGATCACCAGCAACCACCCTCGCCCCGGTTCGACGGGGATCGGCTGACCCGGCGTGAAGGTCGCCGCGTCCTGGAACTTCTCGATGGCGGGCGCGGTCACCGTGGCCGTCGACGGGTCGAGCCCGAGCGCCTTCCAGTCGATCGAGAGCCTGACGTCCACTGGCTCCTTCGCCCAGCTCGCGACGGCCACCAGCGTCGCGCCGTTCCGCACGTAGCTGGTGGCGAGGACGTCGGGCCGGTCGACCTTCACGGGCCGGTTGTCCACCCAGAAGCCCACCATCCGGCTGTCCGCGATGCCGAACGCGTCCCACGCCTTCCACAGCGGCCGCGGGTCGCCGGCCCACGGCAGGCGGCCGGTCATGCCGAAGACCATGCCACGCCACGGGTTTCCGCCATCCTGCAGCATCTCGCCCATCAGCCCGAACGGGATTCCGGAGATCTCGACGAGCCAGTACTCGGGCGCGGAGTTGTAGTCGAAATACTCGCCAAACCACAACCGGTTCAGGAACGGGAAATGTTCGAGGTAGAGGTTCGCGCTGCTCGCGAATCCGTCGCGCACGTTGTACTGATTGGCCGAGTGCAGATCGATCAACGCGCCGGGCCGGCCCCGGTCGAGCACCTTCCGCACGCGCTTCATCGTCGTGCGGTCGAAGGCGACGTCGTCGATGTAGAGGCCGTCGATGCCGACGTTCTTCGTCAGCCAGGCCAGCCCTTCGACGTAGTAGTTGTGCCACCGCGACACGCCCGTGTTGATGACGGCGGCATCCTTCAAGTCGGGCACGAACCACGCGGCGATGTAGTCGGAGCCGAGGTGCTCCTGCAGCCAGGAGAACCCGCCGCCGGGACCCTTCGAGAGGACCTCATCGCCAAGGCTCCGCAGGGCGAACAGCTCGGGCGCCTGGTTCGAGAGCTCGCGAACCGTGTAGTAGATCTTGACCTTCAGGCGGCGCGCGTGGCCCTCGTCGACGTAGGCCTTCATCTGCGCCGGGCGGAGGAAGGGGTAGTTGATGTACGGATTGATCTCGTTGGCGTGGTGAATGTTCAGCGTATTGGCGCCGGTCTCGGCCGCCTCGGCAATCGGCTTGTATGCGTGGAAGAACCGCGTCGTGAACTGCGCCCTGGTGTCGAGCGTGTGGAACGGCGTGAGCAGCAGGCGGAAGTCGTAGTGCTGGACCTCGTCCTTCTGCATCTCGCGGGCGCCGCTGAAGCACTGGAGCAGGGCGGTGTCCGCCTGCTCGGCGATTCGACACCCGCCGCGGCCGTTGTTGGACCATGAGGCAGGCATCACCAACGGCTTCGAGTGGTAGAAGTTCGTGTTGAGCGGGCGCGAGTACTTGTCGTCCTTCAGCGTGAACTGCAGGCCGGCGTTGACATCGCCGAGCCAGGCCGAATCCTGGTTGTTCTGGACGTCCCACGTCCACTCGAAGGGCGCGGGTCGCCGGCCGCCTTTCACGCCCATGCCCATCATGAACCTGGCGACGTCCTTGGCGAGGGGAATCTCGAGCCGGATGTCGTTGAGCGACGTCGGCTGGGACGCGCGCACGTCGACCTCGAACTCGATGGTGCCGTCGAACTCCAGCTGCGCGTGCGTCGTCACCGAGATCGGCCCGGCCGACCGGTCCGATTCCCAGCCGACGGTGCCAGCGGCCCGCCTGACGAAACGGACCCCGGACGTCGTCCACGCCGGCAGTGCGGCGCCGGCGCGGTCAACCACGAGCCGGACCGGCCCGTTCAGCACGTCACGACCCCTGTCGCCGATCGAGGTCAGTTCCTGGGTGAAGCGGCTCTGAATCCGCTCCGGGAGGCCATCGCGCCCGACGACGACCGCGCGACCGAGGACGCTGACCGTGTTGTCGTGCACCTCGACGGGGGTGTACGGCGCGACGAGGTCGTCGTCGAGCGCCAGCGTCGAGTCGAGCCAGCGCAGCCGGGAGTGACGCCACGGTTCGTCGTCGCCCGCGGCCGGTATCGTGCGGGCCGAGACCGTCAACGTGATCGCGACGCGCGCCGCCGGCAGGCCGGCCGGCGCAATGGTGACCTCGCCCCTGTAGTCGCCGGCGTCGGCTCCGGCAGGCACCTGCACGCCGAGCCAGAGCGCCTGCACCTTGCCCTGCGGCACGGTGACGGTCTTCCTGAATGTCCGGCCGGTCCAGTCCCTCCCGCCCGTGTTGAAGCAGCGAAGAGCCGCCGCGGGAATGACCGACCCACCGGCGGTGCGGAGGTCGTCGAACCGGACGTCGACCGCCTCCACCGGCGTGCGCGCGGCGAACAGGCCGATCTGGAAGGCGTAGAACTCGCCCCGATCGGCCCGGCCGCGGAACGGCTGGTTTGCCCCCGCCCGGATCCACCGGTGCGGCAGATCGTCGGTCATCCTGATCGGAAACCGGCGGTCTTCGGGAAAGAGCAGGTAGGAATCGGACGCATGGCGGGCCAGCAGCGCCCTGGTCTCCTCCGCGGTCGCGATCACCTCCATCGGAAAGAAGGAGTTCAGTTCGTCGATGGCCTGGAACTCGGCGACACGCGCCATGGGGAACGCAGGCGGCTTCCGGCCCGACCCGGCCTCGGTGTCGGCGGGCCATCCGTGCTTCGACAGCCATTCGGGTTTCGCCGTGCTCTCGGGTTCCGGATACGCGACCTGCGGGTAGTTCGAGCGGCCGGAGGCGGTGTTCGGGAGGTAGTAGACGAAGTAACGGCCTCTGCCCGATGTCGGTTGGAAGACCACTTCGCCCGTCTCCCGAGTGACCAGCTCCCGCACGACGTTCACGACCCTCGCGCCCGACTGGGCGTCGAAGACGAGCAGGTTCTTCTTCTCAGGGTTGGTGTCGCGCCGCCGCCATGGGATCCTGGCCCGGACGGCGTCGGCCGGCGCATCCACCTCCAGCACCACACGGTGGTTGCCGAGCGCGTCGGCATCCCACGAGCCCGTGGAGTAGGGGATTGGCGCTGGAGCGGCCGGCGCGGCGGGTTGGCGGGCGAGGGTTCGTGCGGCCAGCGCCGACACCAGCACGACGCAGACCACGTAGAGGATCGGCTGGATGCGGCGCAGGGCAGTCCGTGTCATAGTCGTCGGCGAATCTTAGCGTACCGCGGCGGAATCGTCAGGGGCGCCCGCCGCTGTGCTACGATTCACAGTTGCGTGGTTTCACCTGGAGTGTACATGGCCTATCCGTATCAGTCGGCCGCCGCAGGTCGCAAGGACGTCCCGGCCGGCCCGGGCAAGCTCTGGAAGCGCATCTCACAGGAGCGGCGGATCCAGGCGTCCTCAGCGTTCTGGCAGGACGAAAGCGATTCGATCGAGCAGCAGGCCGAGGCCCTGCTGGCCATCGCCTCGCACTACCGGTTCAGGCCGAAGACCGTCCGGACGCTTCCCCTCGAGAAGAAGGTCCGGTATCTGGCGTCGCTGCCGGGGCTGCCCGATTCGGTGGCGGGGCGCGTGCTGGTGGCCTATCACCTCGCGCACCAGCGTCCGATGCTTGGGGCGTTCCTCGACGCGCTCGGCGTGGCCCACGAGAACGGCGTGCTGAAGGCGGAGACACTGAAGGCGCCCGACGCGGAGCGACTGAAAGTGGCCGCTGCCGCGCTTCGCGCCGCCTATTCGAAGGAAGACGTAGACCTCTACTTCCAGACGCTGCTCGTGCAGGACGCCGAGACGTGGGGCGGCCTCGCGGACTTCATCGAACCGGCGTAGGGCGGCTCCGGCGAAGCGTGAGGCTCATCTTCCCTTCGCCGGCATCACCGGCCGCACGCGCAGCATCGTCAGGACCGTGCCGTCGCGCTGACCGCCTTCCTCGATGCGCTCGACCTGATACTGCCCCTGCTCCAGGTACTTCACGTGGGCCATCAGGAACGAGAAGCCGGCCTTCGTGACGAGCGTCAGCCACGCGCCCTGCGCGGTCTCGTCGGGCGCTTCCGTCATCCCGCTCATGAACGTCACCTGCGGCCACGACCCGATCCCGGCGCGCCGGCCGGCCGGCCCCGACGGCGACGGCGTCGCCCGGCGGCTGCCGCGGGGCTCGCCGGTTTCGGGGTCGGAGTAGTAAATCATCGTGTCCCGGTAGACCTCGGTGCCGAACACGTGGGGCGCGAAACCGGTCGCCCAGCGCCGGTAGCGATCCTGGTGCCTGAGATCCATCGCGTGCACGTCAGGGTTGCTGTTGATCTCGCGCACGATCGCCTCGCGGAGCGCCGCGGTGGCCTCGGCATGCTCGGGTGAGCGAGGGTCGCGCAGGCTGCTGAGCATCGTGTACCAGCCGCGGGACGTCCAGTACGCGCGGAATCCGGGCGCCACGTAGCCCGAGAACGGCTGCACCCACTCGTGCGACGGATACCCGTGCGGGTTCAGGTAGATGTCGGGCAGCCACTGCCTCCAGAGCCGGCCTTCGACTTCGGCTTCCGGCAGCAGGCCGGCCGCCCGTGAGGTGACGTCCATGCCGAGCGCGCTGTAGCGCCCGGCGTGGAGCATCCACGTCGGGGTCAGCTTCTGAAGCTCGTAGGCCATTTCCGCGCCGTCCGGGTTCATCACCGGGCACAGGACGACATTCACCTTCTTCAGAATCGCCTTGTACGCCGGATCGGTGGCCAGCAGTTCGCCCAGGCGCAGGATGTGGCCGGTGGAGGAGACCTCGTTCGCGTGCTGTCGGCCCATCATCAGAATCGTGGGTTTGAACGCCGTGAGCTTGGCGACCGAGACGAGTTCGCCGGGTGCCGGCATCGTGATTTCCATGGCAGAGATGTCGCGGCCGCGGTAGGACTGCCCCACCTTGAAACTCCGGACCTCGGGGTACGCCGCCAGGCCGGCGACGATTCTCTCCGACTCGTCGGGCCCGATGATGTGGTCCCACGAGACGCGCGGCGGAGGCTGTCCGGCGGCGGCCGTCCGCACGTTCGACGGCGTCGACGCTCCCGTGTTCTTCACGACACGCCGCGTCCTGGCATCCTTCAGGACCACCGCCAGCGCGATCCGGTCGACGTGGTCGAAGGACAGCGCCGTCCTGAACAACCCGGCCGCCTGAAGGCCTGCCAGGCCGTCGAGCGCGTCCACGGCTCGCGAGGCCTCCTTGTCGTCCTTCGCCTCCACCTGCAGTTCGATCTCGCTGACGCGATCGCTGCGGACCACCGCGCGAAGGACCATCGGCGCCGTGGTGTCGATCTTCGCCAGATCGCGCGAAACCACGGTGGGCTTCTCCGCACCCTTCTCCTTGTAGCTGATGTCCAGCTTCGCCTTGGTGGACGCGTTGCCCGCGTAGAGGAATCTGGCCTCGCCCGGCCTGCCCGCTCTCGCCGGATGAACGATCGGGAAGACCTTGCCGGGCGCATTGAGGCGGTTCTTCGTGAGCGTCCGGCCCATTGCCGCGAAGAAGTCGAGCGTGACGAAGTAGAGGTCTTCGTGCAGGGCCTCGAGAGACGACACCAGCTCCTCGTCGACGCCAATCCGCTCGTCCGGCTCGCTCATCCAGACCTCGATGTCGAAGTCGCGGTGGAATGGCTGCTTGTCGGCCGTCGGCTTTCCGCCGGTGACCTTGATGACGTTGTCGTAGACGCGGGGGAGCACGGTGGCCTGGAAGTGATCCCAGAACCGCTCGGGGTCGGTCCGGATGCGTCCATCGAACGCCAGCTGCCCGTCGACTCGCGCCGTCAGCCATCCAGTCGTCACTTCGACGCGAGACCAGCCGGGGAACTTGTCGAGGTACTCGCGGTCGACCGTCTTCGGGCTGAACGAGGCGCGGTGCACGACGCGACCCGCCGCGTCGAGGGCCTCCAGGGTGTACGTGTCCGCCGCGTCTTCCACCAGTTCCATCTTGAACGCGCTCGTCGGGATGGCAGCGTCGCGCGCGAAGATCTCGTCCGCGGGATAGAGTTCGTGGAGCCAGCGGGCGGGCACCGAGTAGAACTTGAACTTCTTCGTCAGAATCCGGCCGGTGGGTGGCGACGCGAATCCGAATCGACTTCGCGTTCCTGCCCCTGAGCGCCGGGATGATTTCCTCGGTCAGCCACGAGAAGCCCTGCTTGTAGGCGGAGAGGATGCGCACGCGAGGGTCGGCCGCACCGGCGCTCTTCAGTTCTGCCCGCACCTCCGCCGCCACCGTGTCCCGGACCTCGCGCGGCTCGCTGAGGCGGCCTTCGACGACCACGGTCGCACCGGCCCTGACCTTCGGGAGCACGTCGGACCGGAACTTGGCCCTGAACTCGTCAACTTCCCACGGAATGTCAATCTTCTCCTCGAAGACCGTCGAGGCGTCGGTCACGCCCTGGCTGACCACGGTCACCGCCGCGGCGGGTCCGAGGGCGGCCTTGATGGAGGAGGCGAGATGCGCGTCGAGGTTCTTGTCGCCCTTCTCGATGAAGAGCCTCGCGTCGAGCGACTCGATGGCCTTCCCCCGCAGGTCGTCGAGGAGTGACCTCAGCTCCTGCACGGCCTGTCCGGCTTGGCCCGGGCCGCTCTTCGCGGCCAGGAAGCGCGACATGTCGGTGGCGAGGTCCTCGAAGGAGAGCGCGCCTCGGGCCACATCCCACAGATACGGGGCCCGCCGGGCCAGGTAGGTGCTGGCTGCAAGCGTGCCCGCGGCGTCCGCGCCGGCCACGACGGTGGCGGTCGCGTTCCCGAACGCGCGCGGCACGACGTGGACCTCGCCCTCGCCAGGCTGCAGGTCGTCGAGGCGGGTCTTGCCGATCTTGACCAGCTGCTGCACGAGCGTGTTCGCCCGCCCGACGAGGATCGGACTCGCCTCGTTGCCGGGCTCCTTGACCTTCTCGTCGCGCCGTGTGATGGGCAGGCTGATTCCGGTCGTTTCCAGACCGATCCTGGCGGCGATGTGCGCCGCGCCGATCGCGTCTGAGGCGGCACCGATGATGATGCTGGTTTCCGTACGGTCAGGGATGAGGTCCTGGTAGGCATCCCCGTACCAGCCGTCGATACCGTAGGCCGAGGCCAGATCGAACGGCTTGGCTGGCGCGAGCCGGGGTTCGACGACGCCGCTCGCGTTGGGCTCGGGTGCGTACTCGTCGGGGTCCACCGGCGGCGTCAGCGTGCGGGCGTTCAGGCCCGATCGCCGCACCGCCGCTTCGCCGTACTTCTTCCCGCCTGCCACGACGTCGACGACGATGACCGCCGCCTCTGCGAAGTTCAGCGTCCGCTCTTCCTGGCCTCTTCGATGGGCGGCGTCGAGGTCCGCCAGGATCGCGACGGCGCGCGCTGCTTGCGGCGGCGTCACCAGGACGCGAAGACGCACGGAGGCGATGCCCCGGCGCTCGGCGTCCACCACGAGCGCGACCACTCGCGCGGACGTGCCGGCGACGTCCTGCCGTGCCAGGTACGCGGCGACCTGCCGTTCGATGCCGTCGAGCGTGATGCCCGTCATGCTCCACAGCCGCGGCATCCGTGCCGCCAGTTCGGTGCCCGCCGCCTGCGTCCCCGCGTCGTCGCCGCCCGCGACCACGATGGCGGTCTGCCCTGCGACAGCCGACGGGACCAACGCTACGAGCCCCTGGCCGGGCTGGAGCGACTTCAGGTCGATCGCGCCGCGCTCGACGAGGCCCGGAAGGAACGCGTTCTGTCGCCCTACGAGGATGGGCAGGCGGATCGGACTCGCCCGGTCGACCTCCGTGTCGCGCTGCACCAGCGGCAGGTTGAGCGCGGTCGTCTCATAGCCGAGCCGCCCGGCGATGTTGGCAGCCGCTTCGATGTCCTCCGCCGTGGCGGCAGCCGGTACCACGACCAGCCCGGTCACGGCGTCCACCAGGCCGTCGTCGTTGGCGTCGGCCAGGGCGCCGCCGCCGGTGCTGAAGATTCGCGCGAGCGAGTCGATCTCCGGCGGTGTGACCGGCGGGCGAGGCGCCGGCGCCTGGCCGGTGACGATGATTGTGGCGAACGCGAGACCGGCGAGACCGGCGAGCTCGTTCCTGAGCACGCGACGACCCCCTACTGTCTGAAGGACTGGCCGCCGCGCGTCATCGGCAGCGGCAGCAGATTGAAGCGGCGGACGAGCGACTCGCGCTCGGCTTGCTCGAAGGCAACAAACACGATCGCGAGCTGGCGGCCGACGGGAACCGACACCGAGTGCGGGGCAGGCGAGCCGGTCTCGAAGGCCGCGAGGAACTCGTCGCGGTCTTTCGGGGTGTCCCAGGCGGTGACCCAGACGCCCTGCAGTCCCTTCGCGGTCTTGAGCGTCGCCGGGTCGGATTGGCCGCCGAGCAGATAGAACCGGTCGCCTCCCCAGCCCTCTGCGCCGGCGTTCGTCCACGCGCTGACCGACTGCAGGTCCGTCAGGCTGCGGGCTGCGTCGTGGGGCGTGGTGAGGATGGCGGTCAGCAACTCGCCGAGCGTGTCGCGGTGGAGGATGCGCCGGCCCGGCTTCCCGAGCCAGGCGGACGCCGCCCGGTCATCGAATACGATCGGCTCGTCGCTCCGCGCGCGGTCCCAGTACTTCTCTGCGTGCAGGACCTGTTCGCTGGACCGCGGGAGCGCGCGCCGCGCGGTCAGCAGCGCCTGACCGATTGCGCGGTTGTCCGGCATCGCCAGGAGCGCCGTCAGGTCGCCCTTGGCGAGGAATCCCGCTCCGACGACGTACGCGCCGAACATCGCGGAGAAGTAGCGTGGCAGCTGCTCCAGCGTCTGCGCCCGCGCGAGTTCCCGGGCGACGTAGGCCGACAGGTCGGTGAGTCCGAAGCGGCCCGACTTCTGCGCGGCCAGCATGCTCTGCAGCATCAGCGACGTCGCCGAGCCCTCGCCGATCGCCGCGGCGACGAAGTCGGTGTCCTCGGTTCCGTCGCCAGTCTTCATCAGGTCGGCCAGGTCGACGTACTGATCATCGAGGGCGTGCGTCAGCTCGTGCGACAGCACCATCCGCTCGACGAACGCGGGCATCGGTTCCGGGCGGTCGACGAGCCTGAGCGTCCGCGCTCCCGGCTCGTAGTAGCCCGCCACCTGCTGGTCGAGCATGGCCAGGCTGGTCGAGAGGAGGTCGCAGTCGGGTGGGATGAGCCCGGCCACCCTGAGGAACGCCTGGAGCCTCGCGCGACGGTCCGGGGTCTGGGCGGCGAGAATCATCCGCTGGATGTCGAGCCGGGCGCGAGCGGGCGGAACCCGCTCCTGCTTGACGGGGCGCTTGAACGTCCAGCCGCGCAGCTGCTCGACCTCGCGGGCGACCTCGTCGGCGAGCCTGTCGAGGGTCGTCGCGCTCGGCGCGGCCGGGCCGGCACCCGCTCCCGGCGCCTGGCCCGCCGGGGCGGCGGACAGGAGCCCGGCCGACGCGACGAGCAGCAACGCTGATGCCGCGCGGGACAGGCTCATCATTTCGGCGCCGACGCTGGCGGGGTGCCGATGGCCAGAAGGACCGAGGATGCCCCGTCCTTCCAGTGGTAGCCGAAGGAGAAGGGCAGCGGCTTCACGGCCTTCCCGTCCGCGTAGATCCTGGCCATGTCCTCCTGGAAGCCGTAGTTGAAGTCCTTCACGGGCTTGCCGTACCTCCCGTAGAAGGTCACGGTCCAGTCGGGCGCCTTGAAGAACCGCAGCGGGATGCCCGAATCGTCCTCGAGCACGAGCCGCGAGCAGGTGAGGACGATTTGTCTGACGACCGAGAAATCGTTCCCGTGCAGCAGGTAGGAGGCCGACTTGAGGAAGGTCGGGTAGGGCGCATCCTGCTTGAGGAGGGCCAGCACGCCCGGCCGCTTGCTGATCGCCGCGTCCTCGGCCTGTGCGCGGAAGTAGACGACGGTCTGGGGTTCCCGGTCCGGCCTGGCGAAGACCAGTTCGAGGGCGTTGATCGGGCGCCGTTCCTTCGTGGCAGGCAGGCGCGGAACGAGCTGGCCGGCATCGTCGATCTCCAGTTCGCGCACGCTGATGATCTGCGCCTCCATCCGGACCAGAATCACCGCCATCAGCGGCAGCGTCCCGCGCAGCTCCTGCGCCGCGGTGTCCTGCATCATGTGGCTGGTGATGAAGTAGTTCCGCTCCAGCAGATCGTTCAGCGCGTGGCGGGTCTCCTCGAGGAGCAGCGAGCGTCTCTCGGGCGGCAGCTGGTCGATGGCCGGCAGCGAGCCGGTCTGCTCCAGGCCGAACATGATGTAGCGCCTGCAGTCCGGGAAGAACAGCAGCGCGTTCAGGATGTCCGGGCCCGCAAACGGGTACATCAGTGTCCCGCATCCGCCGGTGGCCGCCGCGAGTTCCTGATTCCGCCACGTCGCAATCCTGGCGAACCTGTCGGCGTTCGCCTGCGCCCACTTGGCGTCGAACTCCCGCCGCCACGCCTGCCATTCCGCCCCGGCCGCCACCGCAGCCAGGGGGCTGGAGGGGCTCGGCGCCAGACCCGCCAGCACCCGCGCCGTGTCGGTGACCGCCTGATCCACCGCTACCGTGTGACCGAAGCCGAACGACGCGTCAACCGCGCAGCACGCAAGCGCGAGTACCAGGGGACGAAGCGCGATCATGAACATGGAACCTTTCGAGGACGGACTCCTGCGATCCTACCAAGCCATCCGGCGCCCGTCATCAGGAAACCGCACCGGGACCGAGCGCGGCGTCGCGCGGACCGAGCCATCGCGGCGCGGCGTCTGGCGCGGCGTCGCTTGACACACTCATCGGGAGCCGATAGTCTGCCGGCGGAATGAAACTCGCCTTCATCGGGACCCACGGCGTCGGCAAGACCACTCTGTGCTACGACCTTGCGGCGGCCCTCAAGCGCCAGGGCGTCAACGTGGACATGGTCAAAGAGGTGGCCAGGTTGTCCCCGCTGCCGATCAACCGAAAGACCTCGCTCGACGCCCAGACCTGGATTCTCACGACGCAGGTCGCCGAGGAGATTCGTTCGTCCGCACACCACGAGGTGGTGGTGTGCGACCGGAGCGTGCTCGACAACTACGCGTACCTGACGTTCGCATGTGGGCGGCAGAAGGCGATCGAGCGATTCGTCGACTACTGGATGAAGAGCTACACGCTGCTGTTCAAGGTGCCCATCTCCGGGCAGGCCGCCGCCGACGGCGTCCGCGACACCGACGAGTTCTTCATGCGGCAGATCGATCAGCTGGTGGACGGGCTGCTGGCCGAGAAGAAGCTGCCGTTCGAGAGGCTGCCCGAGGACAGTCGCTCCGCGTGGATCGACATCGTCAAGGACGTGGTCCTGCGCCATCCCGAGCTGGACGGGCGGCTCATCTAGTTCGCGTCCGCCACCCCATCGTTCGACCACAGCCGCTGGACCACGAAGATCAACGCGACGCCGGAGACGACGAAGACGCCGAGAAGGCCCAGCGCCTGCGGTGTGCGTCCATAGAGGAAGTTGCCGACCGTGAAGAGCGCCGACCAGATGACGGTGCAACCCGAGACCCAGCCAAGCAGCGCGAGCGGAATGTTGTCGCGCTGGGTGCGCATCTCGTCCCGGCCGAGGTTAGCCTCCCGTCGGATGCGTTCCCACCCGGGGCCGAACGGCCGGACCCTGGTATAGAACGAGACGAGCGTTCGACGGTCGGTCTCGGGTCCGACGAAGGCGGTGACCACCCAGCAGGCTGTCGTCGCGGCGATCGTGACCAGCAGCGCCACGTGCGTGGTGAGATGGAGGCCGCTCTTCCCGAGGATCAGAATCGCCAGCGACACCGCGAACGAACTGACCATCGCCACCACCTCGCACCACGCGTTCACGCGCCACCAGAACCACCGAACCAGGTAGAGGAGCCCGGTGCCCGCGCCGATCTGCAGGATGACGTCGAACGCGTCCTTGGCGGACTCGAGGACGAACACCAGGGCGGATGACGCAAAGAACAAGATGACGGTGACGACGCGTCCGGCGGCGACATAGTGCGCTTCGGTGGCGTCCTTCCTGACGAACCTGCGGTAGAAGTCGTGCACCAGGTACGACGCGCCCCAGTTCAGGTGCGTCAGGATCGTCGACGAGTTGGCCGCAATCAGGCCGCCGACCATGAGGCCAATGAAGCCGACCGGGAGGAACTTGAGCATCGCCGGGTACGCGATGTCGTGGCCGATCAGGCTCGGGTCGAGATGCGGGAACGCGGTCTGGATGTCCGAGAGCTGCGGGTAGACGAGGATCGAGCAGAGCGCGACGATGATCCAGGGCCAGGGGCGCAGCACGTAGTGCGCGACATTGAAGAAGAGGACGGCACCGAGTGCGTCCTTCTCCGATCTGGACGCGAGCATTCGCTGGGCGATGTAGCTGCCGCCGCCGGGCTCGGCCCCGGGGTACCAGACCGCCCACCACTGCACCGCAATCGGCATCACGAACACGGCGACGGCCATGTCCCAGTTGTTCGTGAAGTCGGGGAGGATGTTCAGATAGTTGAGGCCGCCAGGGCCCTTCGCCGTGGAGAGCTTCGTCATCAGGCCGGTGAGGCCGCCGACCGCCGGCACCTGGAGGGCGAAGTACGCCGCCGCGATGACCGCCGTCATCTTGATGAAGAACTGCACCATGTCGATGACGAGAACGCCCCAGAGGCCGGAATGCGTGGCGAACACGACGTTCAGGCCGCCGACGAGCGCGAGCGTCTGCCATCGCGGGAGTCCGAACAGGATGCCGGCGATCTTGCAGGCGGCCAGGTTGACGGTCGCCATGATCATGCAGTTGAAGAGCAGACCGAGATACACCGACCGGAAGCCGCGCACGACGCCGGCCGCCTTCCCCGAGTAGCGGATCTCGTAGAACTCGAGGTCGGTCATCACGCCCGACCTGCGCCACAACCGCGCGTAGAAGAACACGGTCGACACACCGGTCAGGACGAACGCCCACCAGACCCAGTTGCCGGCCACGCCGTTCCGCCGGACGATGTCGGTGACCAGGTTCGGCGTGTCGCTGCTGAACGTCGTGGCCACCATCGAGAGGCCCGCCAGCCACCACGGGACCGCGCGTCCGGAGGCGAAGAACTCCGACGTGTTCTTCCCGGCTCGCTTGCCGAAGAAGAGCGCCGGAACGAAGCAGATCAGCAGCGAGAACGCGACGATGACCCAGTCGATGAGGTGAAGGTGCATGCGTCTGGTCTCCGAAACGCGTCACGATAGCACAGAGTGGCCAGGAGTGTTACAGTGGCGGACGAGAGGATCCCCGTGAGTTCCGGCGCCCCGGGTGTTTTCAACGACATCATCGGCCCCGTCATGCGCGGGCCGTCCAGTTCGCACACCGCGGGCTCGTTCCACATCGCGCGGCTGGCGCGCGCGCTGCTGGGCGCACCGCCCGTCCGTGCGCGATGCACGTTCGATCCGCACGGATCCTACGCCCACGTCTACCGCCAGCAGGGCGTGGATCGCGCGTATGCCGTCGGCCTGCTGGGATGGCCGCTCACCGACGACAGGTTCTTCGGGGCCCTCGATGAGGCCGCCTCGGCCGGCCTGGCGCTGTCATTCGCGATCGAGCCGTTGTCCGGCGCCGATCACCCGAACACCGTCGACGTCGACCTGGACTCGTCTGACGGCGCCAGCCTCCGAGTCCGCGCCAGGTCGCTAGGGGGCGGCGCGGTCGACATCACCTCGGTCGACGGGTGGCCGGTCACGTTGACCGGAGAGACCTACTGCGTGTTGGCCGAGACCTGCGACGGCGCGGAGGGCGCCGTGCGGGACCTCCTCGAGTCGGACCGCGCGGCGATCGACGGCGGCGTGTGCCTCCAGCGCGACGGCGTGCGGCTGCTCGTCGTCCCGCGGATCGCGCCGCTCGACGGCGGCCTCGCCGCCGCACTGCGGGCCAGGTCCGATCTCGTGTCGCTGCGCGAGACATCGCCGGTGTCCTTCGTGAAGCGGGGCCGTGCGCTGTTCGCCTCCGCTCGTGAGATGCTGGCGCTCGCCGAGGAGCGCGGCTGGCCGCTCGGCCGGGTGGGGCTTGCCTACGAGGCCGAGCTGCTCGGCCTCGGTGAAGCGGACGTGAACGCGGAGATGGCCCGCCGATTCGAGATCATGCGGGCGGCCGTCCGCGCGGGACTGAGCCTGCCCGGGCCCGCGATGCAGTTGCTGGCGCCGACCGCGAGGCGCGTGATGGATGCCGAGGCAGCCGGGCGTGTGGCGGTCGGCGGGCTGCACACGCGTGCCGCCGCGCGGGCGATGGCGGTCATGCACGTGAACGGCGGGATGGGCGTCGTCTGCGCGGCCCCGACCGGAGGCTCCGCGGGGGTGCTGCCGGGCGTTCTCGTGACCCTCGTGGAGGACCGGGGCCTCGAGATCGATAAGGCCATTCGGGCCCTCTTCGCCGCGTCGGCCATCGGCCTCATCGTGGCGCATCGGGCGACGTTCGCCGCGGAGGTCGCCGGATGCCAGGTGGAGATTGGGGCGGCGGGTGCCATGGCGGCCGCCGCGGTGGTGGACGCGGCGGGAGGGACGGCCCGTCAGGCGTCCGATGCGGCTGCGATTGCGTTTCAGAACACCATGGGCTCGGTGTGCGACCTGGTGCAAGGGATGGTCGAGATACCCTGCCACACGCGCAACGCCGCCGGCGCAGCTTCCGCCTTCGTGTGTGCGGACCTCGTCATGGGCGGTTACCACAACCCGATTGGCCTGGACGAGACCATCGACGCCGTCTATGACGTCGGGCGCATGATGCCGGCCGAACTCCGATGCACGGCGCGCGGAGGCCTGGCCGTCACGCCGAGCGCGCTCGCGCTGGTCAGGAGGCCTCCGGGCGCGTCAGATCGAAGGTAGAATGCCGCGCATCGCCGGAGGGGAGGGTCCTATGAGACACCGTCGAATCGGCCTCGTCGTACTCCTGGTCGGGCTGGTGGCGTCGTGGGCGTCGGCGCAAGTCCCCGCCCAGACTACGCCCGAGGCCGTTGGTCTGTCCGCGCCGCGCGTGGAGCGGCTCAGGTCGGTCGTGCAGGACTACGTGAACCGGAACCAGATTGCCGGCGTCACGGTCGTCATCGCGCGCGCCGGCAGGGTTGTCGTCTTCGAGCCGATCGGCCGGATGGACATCGAGAAGAACGTGCCCATGAAGAAGGACACGATCTTCCGCATGGCATCGATGAGCAAGGCGGTCACGTCGGTGGCGGCGGTCGTCCTGATGGAGGAGGGCAAGCTCCGCCTGTCGGAGCCGGTCTCGAAGTACCTCCCGGCGTTCAAGCGCACGACGGTCCTCGTGCCCGGGCCCGCCTCGAGCGGCCGCTACGGCTCGGTGCCGGCGAAGCGGGAGATCACGATTCGAGACCTCCTCACCCACACGGCGGGCATCAACTACGGGGATGGTCCGGCGGCGGAGGAGTACAGGGCCGCGGGACTCCTCGGCTGGTACCTGGCCGACAAGACCGAGCCGATTGGCACGCTGATGGAGCGGCTGGCCGAACTGCCGTTCACGGCGCAGCCGGGCGAGAGGTACGTCTACGGCTACAACACGGACATCCTCGGCGCCGTCGTCGAAAAGGCGTCCGGCATGCCGCTCGACGAGTTCTTCCGTACCCGGATCTTCGAGCCGCTGAAGATGGCCGACAGCTGCTTCTTTCTGCCCAAGGAGAAACGCGACCGGCTCGCGACGGTGTACTCGCTTGGCGCGGACGGGAAACTGATGCGCGCGCCCGAGCCGAAGACGGGCCAGGGCGAGTACGTCGACGGGCCGAGGACCTGCTTCGGCGGCGGCGCAGGGCTGCTGTCGACGGCCTCCGACTACACGCGCTTCCTGCAGATGCTGCTGAACGGCGGCGAGCTCGACGGCGTGCGAGTCCTCGGTCCGAAGTCGGTCGAGATGATGACGTCGAACCAGATCGGCAGGCTCTACAGTGAAAGCGGGGGCCTGGGATTCGGCCTGGGATTCGAGATCACCGAGGACGTGGGCGCTGCCGGCCGGCCGGACTCGGTCGGCGCCTTCGGGTGGGGGAGCGCCTACTACTCGAAGTTCTGGGTCGATCCGAAGGAGAAGCTGGTGGCGGTCTTCATGACCCAGCTCATCCCGGCCGGCGGCCTCGATCTCCAGGACAAGTTCCGCTACCTGGTCTATCAGACGATCGTCAGGTAGGGAAAAGGGGGGTCAGGTCTGTGAACTCAGCATTTTGCCAACTTCCCAGACCTGACCCCGGCATGCGTGCGATCGCCCTACTGCAGCGTGATGGTCTTCTCGTCCTTCCCGCCCTTGACGCTGGCGTACTTCACGGTCATGGCACCGGCGCCCTTGACCAGGTACTGAATGGTCTTCGTGGCGCGTCCGGCCAGGCCGTTGCGCAGTATGATGCGCTTCAGGTCCTTCTGGTCGATCGACTGCGCCACGGTCGGCCGCCACTTGTCCGCTAGCCAACTCGCCGAGATGATCTCGACGCTCCTGCCCTCGACGGTCAGCAGGTCGGGAGGCACGACGTTGTTCGTCGCCGCCTTGGCGAGGATCGTCGGCGCCACCTTGGGGTTGCTGACGTCGAGCCAGACCTTGAAGATGCCGTCACCGAGTTTCTCGACCTTCGAAGGCCCGAACGTCACCTTCGGCATCTCGTCGGCCTGGTAGAGCGTCCAGGCCATGTTCCGGTGGCATAACTCCTCGTTCATGAAGCGGGGCGGCACGCGGCCGAACGTCTTCTTGAACGCTCCGCCGATCTCCACCTTGCCGAACTGGGGATGTTCGAACTCCTTCCATTCGGTCAGTTGGTCACCGAACTCCAGGAAGTCGTTGAAGAAGTAGTTGGCGACGCGCGGCGCAATCGGGCTGTTCGGGTCCCTCTGCTGCTCCTTCAGTTCCGGGCTGGTGAAATACTGCCCGTTGTTCCACAACTCATTGCTGAACGAGAGGATGCCGAGGCCGTCGTTGGTCCAATCGGTGACGCCGCCGTGCACGGTGTACAGGCCGCTCCAGATCACCACGTACCGGTAGAAGGGGAGGATGCGCTCGGCGTTGCGGCCCAATTCGTCGTAGGCCCTCACGTCGGAGGCCGGGTACTCCCCCGTCCACTCCGCGCCCGGGCTGCGCAGGATCATGCCCCCGCTGTTGTGGTAGGTCTGCAGGCCTGCGATGTTCGGGTGCGACAGCCAGAAGTCGTTGACCGCCTTCGCCTCCGGCAGCTGGAACGGGTAGTCCATCGCGCCGCTCTGGATGTAGTTCGGCTGCCAATCGGCGGCGAAATTGCGGTTCGGGTCGTAGCTGCCCGGTCCGTCCTCGCCGACGCGCCCGTCACCGTCGTGGTCGACCCCCTCCTGGCCGAGCATGATGTAGTCGCCCACTTCTCCAGGCCTCACCGGCTCGACGATCCGGGGATCAGCCGTGCTCTTCTTGTAGTTACCCTGGCCCGGGACGTACTTGCGGATCTGCTCGATGACTCCGTTGCCGTTCAGATCCTCAGGACCATCTTCATCGAACTGGTAGTCGTTGTCGTCGTCCAAGGGCATGTGACCGCTGCGCGCGTTGCCGCCGGGGCCGTGCATGAAGTAGTCGCGTCCGTCCGGGTTGACCGTGGGGACGATGTAGAACGCGCGTTCATCCACGAGCTTCGTGATCCGGTCCAGTTTCCCGTAGTTCTCCATCAGGTACCAGATCGTGTAGACGCAGATCTCGCCGCCCTGGATCTCGTTCCCGTGGATGTTCGCCTCGATGTACATCGCGGGCTTGCTCGTGTCGAGCCCGGTGTCGGGGTTGTTCACGATCATTCCCGCAATATCGCGGCCGGCGTAACTCTTCCCGAGAACGATGTACTTGAGGAACTTCGGGTAGGCCTTCTCGAGCGTCTTCAAATCCGCCTGGAGTTCAGCGACGTCGTGCCACCGGTTGAAATCGAGACGGACCTTGAACGGGCGCTCGGAACTGGGCGCCTGCGTCCAGTCCTTCGCGGTCGGCCCGGCCGCGGGGGGCTGTTTGGCCGGCGCCTGAGCGGCCGGCCTCGCCTGGCCAGCCTGCCCGGAGACGCCCGGAGAGGTGAAGACAGCCACCGCGAGCAGCAGCGCAGCGGCCGTCGTGAGCCTGCAGAATGTACTCATCATCGTTCTCCGTGAATGAAGCGGCTCCTACCGCAGCGTCAGGGTGGCGGTGTCGGTGCCGCTCTTCTGCGAGACGGCCTTGAGGGTGACCGTGGATCCCGGGACGCCCTTGATCACCCACTCGAACGACTGGCGCGTGCCCGAGCCGGAAAGCGTCGAGACCTGCGTCGTCTTCTGGTTGCCGGTGAGGATGCTCTCGGGCGGAACGCCGAGTTGGACGACGACCGGCTTCACGGCCCTGGCCTGGACGCCCTGCGCAAGCGCCGTCGGCAGGTAGCCGGAGTTCTCGATGTCTGCCTTGATTCGGAAGAGACCGGCGCCGAGCGCCGCCACTTCCGTCTTCGCGATGGCCACCTTGGCGTAGAGCGATGAGAGATACATCGCAAACCTGGCGTGCGCCGCGCCGAGTTCGGCGATCTTCCCCGCCGGCGGGTTGGTCGTGACGTACGGCTTGAAGCCGCCAATCTCGACGTCGCCGAGCGTCGGGTGCTTGAACGTCGTCCACTTCACGAATCCGTCGATCTTCTCCGCGTCCATCCACTGCAACAGGCGGAGGTCGATACCCTCGGGCATGTCGGCCGCGCCCGCGTCGAGCGTCGTGCCGCCCATCGCGCCTCGCGCGCCGCCGGCCCGCTGGCCCCCCGCGGCCGCCGCCGGCATCACGCCACCCGTCGAAGCGCCGCCGCCTGCGACGGCCGGCCGTCCGGCGCCGGGCAGGCCCCAGCCAGGTGTCGAGAATGACGGCACGCCAAACTGGTAGTAGCCGTACTCGAAGAAGGCCCCTGCAGGCGTGCGGGTGAACCCCGCCGACCGCAGGCCCGTCAGTTCGCGGTACTTCTCGCTCACGACCCGGAAGTACTCGTAGTCGGCGCTGGCGATTGTCGTGTTCGGGCGTGCCGACGGGGCCCCAGCCCGTCCACCGGCAGCGGCGGCAGTCGCGCCGCCGCGTGCGCCCGCGCCTCCGGGAGGCCCGCCCTCGTCCGTCATGATGAACATCCCGCCGCCGCCGCGGCCGCCCCGGCCGCCGCCGCCCGCGTCCTGGAACATGCCGACGCGGCGGGCGTCGGCCAGCGTCCGGCCCGCGAAATCAGTCAAGTTGATGGGATTCGCTGCGGCGAGGTCTCCCCGGCGCGAGGGTGTCGCAATCAGGTTGTCGCTCTCGCCGAACGTGAGGATGGCCGCGATGTTCCGGTGTTTGAGCATGAACTCGAGCATCGCGCGCGTTTCAGCCTCGCTCGCCATGGAGCGGCCGGCGTCGGGCTCGTAGTAGGGGTACTGGTGCATGAAGTTGCGGTTGATGTCCACGCCGCCGGGACCGTCTTCGGCGAAGAACCCGTCGTTGTCCTTGTCGAGACCTTCCCAGTAGAGGGCCCACCCGCCCGCCTCGCCCTTGGCGGGGTCGGCCCGCTTCATCAGCCGCGGGTCGTCCGGACTCACCATGTAGGGTCCCTTCGGGTCCTTCACGCGCATCAGCGTGATGACGCCGTCCTTGTTGAGGTCCTCCGGACCGTCCTCGTCGACGCGCCCGTCGTTGTCGGCGTCGAATGGGGCGGCGTTGGTCCGGCGGAGCGCCTTCACGGGCGCAAACATCAGTTCAGCGCCGTCTGCATTCACGCGCGGCACGACGTAGATGACGCCGGCATCGAGCCGCTGCTTGACGGCCGGATCCGAGGCATAGCCCTTGGTCAGGGCATCCACCAGGAAGAGCGCCAACTCGCTCCCGATCAGGTGATCGCCTTCGAAACCGGCCGCTACCAGCAGGCCGGGCCGCTGATCGACGGGCGTGCCCGCTGGGTTTGCGAGTTCGACGGCCCAGATGTCGCGCCCTTCCCGGGTCTTGCCGATGGACGCGATCCTCGCGACGTTCGGGTTTGCCGCAACGATGGCCTTCAACTCGGCGGTCAGCTCCTGGTACGAGTGGTATTTCGAGAAGTCGGCGGCTGCGGTCGCTGACGGCCAGAGCCACCCGACGGCGGCCGCGACAGCGACGGCATACAGCCAGCCGGCATTCCTCTTCGTGGGGATCGACACAACGTCCTCCTCGGTGACAACGGGAAATCCTTGGGCAGGTGCGTTTGCAGAGGCTATCATGGAACCGTGGGAGGCCGGCAGGGATCTGCCACTGCCCGGCTGGCTGGTATGAAGAAGCACGTGCGGCCCGCGGTCGTGCGACTCCCGAGGGGGCTGCGCCGCCTGGCTTGGATCGCGGCCGGCCTGGCGGTCGCGGCTGCATCGCCGGGCGCGGACTGGAGGTTGGCCCGCCAGGAGCAACCGCCGACGATTGACAAGCTCGCACAGGTGACAGCCGAGGAGGGCGCCGAGACCCATCCGAGCTTGTCGCGTGACGGAAGCTGGCTCGCCTATGCGGCATCCGGGGACATCTTCCTCCGCCGCGTCGGCACAGAGAACCCGGTTCTCCTCACGGGGGACATTTCGCTTCAGGCCGGCGAGCCGGCGTTCTCCCCAGACGGGCGGCTGATCGCGTTCTCCGCCCGTGGCGACGGAACCGACGTCCGTGGCGGGATCTGGCTCATGGAGGCGACGGGCGGGGGGAAGCGGCGTTTGTCCGACGCGGGGTTCAGCCCGGCCTGGAAGCCCAGCGGAGAGGAGATTGTCTACGCGGCCGAGATGGCCACACCCTACGATCGCCCGCGTCCGAGCCGCCTGTCCATCATCGACGTGACCTCCGGCCGGGTTCGCCAGGTGGGCACCGAGGACGGCGTGGAGCCGGCGTGGTCGCCGTCGGGGCGGCGCCTGGCGTACTGGGCACTGGTGAAGGTCTCACATCGAGACATCTTCACCCGGCCGGCTGATGGCGGCGCGGCCACGCCGGTGACGTCGGACGCGTTCGTCGACTGGGGCCCGGCCTGGTCCCACGACGGGCGGTACCTGTTCTTCTGCAGCGACCGGAGCGGCAGCCCCAGCCCTTGGCGCGTTCGCATCGACGAAGAGACCGGCCGCGTGCTCGGCGAGCCGGAGCCGGTTTCCGCTCCCGCGTCGGCCGTGATGCGCGTGAACGTTTCCGGCGACGGCTCTCGATTCGCGTACGAGGTGTCCGATCTGCGGACCAACGTCGTGCGGATACCGTTCGATCCGGCTAGGGAAACCGTGCGCGGCGATCCGGTTCCGATCACATCGGGAACGCGCATCTGGACCGACCTCGACGTGTCCATCGGCGGTCGGGTGGTCCTCCGCTCACAGCAGGGCCAGGAAGACATCTACGTCGGCAATGCGGACGGCACGAACATCACGGCGCTGGCGCCTGACGGGAACAGCGACCGATTCCCGCGATGGTCGCCTGACGGATCGCGGATTGCCTTCTCGTCCACCAAGGGCGGCGAGGGTTACGAGATCCACTCCATCCGCGCGGACGGCAGCGATCTTCGCCGGCACACGTACTATCAGCCGAGCGCCGTCCACTTCCCGATCTGGTCGCCCGACGGGCTCCGCCTCGCGTTCACCGCCTACATCACGGCTGGTGGGCACACCTATGTAATCGATCGAGACGCGCCGTGGCCGACCGCGCCGTTGAAACCGCTGTTGACGCCGCCCGACCCGCTGGATCTCCGTTATCGTCCCTGGTCGTGGTCGCCGGACGGCCGGCGCATCGTGGCCTATTCGGAGCGCGGCGCCGGAATGATCGTGTACGACGTGGCGACCGGCACCCACGAGGAAGTGTCCCGCGTCGGTGCGAAGCCGCGCTGGCTGAGCGACAGCCGCCGCCTCATCTACACCTACAACGGCGCGCTACACCTGCTGGACACGCGAACGACGAAAGCGCGGGAGATCTTCAGGCCTTCCGCCGGCGCCCTCGTCGACCCAGCCGTTTCCCATGACGACCGGGCGCTCTACGGCATCCTGTACCGCGACGAAGGGAGCATCTGGGTCGCCACGGTGAAGTAGCCCATCGCCGCCGGCATCCGCTGTCAGGTCTCAGCCGGGAGCTGACAGCCACCCCGCGCCGGGACGCGTCAGTGCCGTGCGGGCGGGATCGCCGGCGGCTTGCCGAGCACCAGGTTTTCGATGAAGAACTCCATCATCCGTTCGGAGGAGACGCCCGAGTGGCCGGCATCCGGCCCGACCTGCACCTCGAAGCTCTTGCCCGCCCGCCGCAGCGCGGCAATCAGCTGCATCGAGTTGGTCGGGTGCACGTTGTTGTCCGCCGTGCCGTAGTAGATGAGGAGCCGGCCGTTCAGCTTGTCGGCGTACGTCATCGCGCTCCCGGCCTCGTACCCCTCCTTGTTCTCCTCGGGGATCCACATGTACCGCTCGGTGTAGATGGTGTCGTAGTGGTACCAGGCGGTCGGAGACGACGAGGCGGCGCCGGCGCGGAACACCTCGGGGTGCCGCAGCACGCACATCAGCGACGAGTAGCCGCCGTAGGACGTCCCGTAGATCCCGACGCGCTCCCTGTCGAAGTACGGCCGGTTCCAGAGCGCCTTGACGCCCTCCGCCATGTCGTCGATCTCCACCTGTCCGAGCTTGAGGTAGATTGAGTCGAGCGTGCGTTTCCCCATCCCTGGCGCGGCGCGGGAGTCGAGACTGAGGACCAGGAAGCCGTACTCGGCGAGCGGGTTCGGCTGGACGAACGACTCGGTCGTGGCGGCGGACGCCGGACCGCCGTAGACGCTGGCGAGTGCCGGGTACCTTCTCGTCGGATCGAAGTTCGACGGGAACCTGATCGTCCCGTACAGCGTCGTCTTGCCGTCGGCGGCCTTGTAGGTGAACAGCTCGGCCTTCTTGAGGCCGAGCTGGTTGAACTTCGTCAGGTCGCTCGCCGCCAGTTCCGCGACGATCTTGCCTGCGCCGTCCACCAGCCGGGTGGCCGGTGGAGCGTCGTGGGTCTGATAGACATCGACGAAGTACTTGTTGTCGGGCGAGATGCCGCACGACCCGCCGCCACCGCCCGTGCCGCCGCGGGCCCCCGCCGCACGAGGCATGCAGGTGCCGACCGAATGGTTGAAGTTCGGGTCCGTCAGCCTCACGTCGCCCCTGCCGTCGAGACCGACGCGGTGCAGCTGCATCTTCAGGTGGTTGTCACCGTCGCGCGCGGTGTAGAACACGACCTTCGCATCCTCGTCCACCTTGACCAGCGCCCCCGCCTCGAATGACGCATGCGCCGTAATCGGGTTGATCAGCTTCCCTGACAGGTCGTAGAGGTAGAAGTTCTTCCAGCCGTTGCGCTCCGATTCCCAGATGAACCGCCTGCCGTCTTTGAGGAACGTCAGGCCGGGGCTGTTCTCGACCCAGCCGGTCGGCCACTCCTCGTGGATGATGACGCGGCACGCGCCGGTGGACGGATGGGCGGCGACCATCTCGAGGATGTTCTGGCGGCGATTCGTGCGATTGAACAGCAGCTCGGTGCCGTCCGGCGACCAGGCCACCTTGTACACGTAGTGACCGACGACGGCGTTGTCGAACGGCTTGCCGTCACGGACGTCCACCCTCACGGACTTCCTGGCCACCGGGTCGTAGACGAAGAGGTCGACGACCGGATTGGGGCGGCCGGCTTTCGGATAGGCTTCGGTGTCGATCCGGCTGTAGAGCTTCGTCTGGTCCAGCTGCAGATAGTAGTCGTCCACCTGCTTCTCGTCGAAGCGGTAGTAGGCGAGCTTCGTCCCGTCGGGCGACCACCACATGGCGGTCGTCTGTCCAAGCTCCTCGCCGTAAACCCAGCTGGCGGTGCCGGACTTGACCCGGTCCTTGTCGTTGCCGTCCGTGGTGATCGCGACCTCGGTGGTGCCGGCCGCGTCGCTCAGCCAGAGATTGCGATTGCGGTAGAACGCCTTGAGCTTGCCGTCGGGCGAGGCGGCCGTATCGACCTGGCGCCCGCGCTCGGGAGCTCCACCCTGGCCGCGCGCGCCCGTGCCACGCATGCCGGTGCCCGCCTGCTCGGGGGCGGGACCGACCTCGGTCGTCGCCTTCTTCGCGACGTCGAAGCGAAACCGCTTGTTGTCACGGGTGTACTCGAATGTGAGCGGACCGGTCCACGTTGCCGAGAGGGCACCGGTCTTGACGGCCCCCGTGACCTCCTTGCTCAGCTTCTGGTACTGGTCGTAGCCGGGCATCGACTTCAGGCGGTCCTGCGCGCCGGTGGCCGCGGCCAGGACGGCCAGCGCGGCGAGCAGCACGAAACCTGTGCGAGGCAGCGAGCGAGGGGGCCGGCGCGTGATCATCGTCGGGATCTCCTTGCGAACGAGTCCGTAACGTCGTCGGACGCTTGTACTCGATCTCGGCGGCCCATGGCAACCGGAGGGTGTCGGGTGCCGACTCATGAGGACTCAATGGTCATACCAAGTGATCCGTCTCGGCCTCCGGCAACTGAACCTCTCCGCCGTGCGTCCGCAGATGCGGCGTTGAAGGGAGGTTCGACGGCTGAGGGCTGGGACGGACAGGAATATGGGCGTTTCCTTATTGACAGACGCCGTATGGGGATGGTATCTCTCAGTCCCGCCAACGGATTGAACGGCAGTGAATGGTAATACCGCGATGAGCAACAAACCTGCGAAGAGAGTGACCGCCGCAGAAGTTGTGGTCCGAAGGGTCCGTGCCTCAATCGAGGACGGAACGGTTCGGTCGGGAGATCGGCTGCCGCCCGAGCGTGATCTGGCCCGACAACTCGGCGTGAGCCGGCCGAGCGTCCGTTCCGGCCTGAAGAGCTTGGCGGCGATGGGGATCGTGCAGATCCGGCAGGGAGCCGGCACGTTCATCACGGGCGGGCCTCCGGTCCTGGCAAGCGAGCCGCTCAGCCTCCTCGCGGCGCTCCACCGGTTCACCCGGGCTCAGATGTTCGAGGCGCGGCTCGTCCTCGAGGTCGCCGTCGCGGGCCTCGCCGCCGAGCGCGTGACGGCCGAGCGGCTCATGGCGATCAGCGACGAGACGACGGAGATGTTCGCTTCGCTCGAGGCGGCCGAGGCGTTCCTCGAGCACGACATCAGGTTCCACCAGGCGGTGGCCGCGGCGGCGGACAATCCGATCCTCGGGTCGCTGGTCGAGATGGTCTCGAAGATGTTCTACGAATTCCGGCGCCATGCGATTGGCGCCGCGACGGACAAGCGGCAGGCGGCCGAGGAACACCGCGTGATCTACCAGGCGATCCGCGCGAGGGACCAGGAGCGGGCTCGAGAGGCGATGGCCAGTCACCTGCGCCGCGCGGCGCTGACCCAGGCACAGGAGGCGTCGGGCGCCGACGCCGTATCGGGCCAGCCAGACCGGGAGGAGGGGAACGCGTGACCGACAAGGCAACCCGTCCGGAATCTTCGCCGACCGAGTCGCTGGCTGCGTCGGCGGGCGGCGCGATCGGCCGCTATCGGTGGGTGATCTGCTCGCTGATCTTCCTGGCGACGACCGTCAACTACATCGACCGCCAGATTCTCGCGCTCATCAAGGAATTCCTCGACAAGGAACTCGGCTGGAGCAACGAGCAGTTCGGCCTGGTGAATTCGGCGTTCCAGGGCGCCTATGCGATCGGCCTGTTCGCCTTCGGCTGGTTCATCGACCGCTACGGCACGAAGATCGGCTACGCGGTGTCGATTTCGCTATGGAGCCTGGCGGCACTGGCGCACGCGCTGGTCGGGTCGGTGAACGGCTTCTTCGCCGCTCGGGTGTTTCTCGGTGCGAGCGAAGGCGGCAACTTCCCGGCGGCCATCAAAGCGGTGGCGCTCTGGTTCCCTAAACGGGAACGGGCGCTGGCCACGGCGATCTTCAACTCGGGCACGAACGTCGGCGCGATCATCGCGCCCGCGCTGGTCCCGCCGATTGCCTTCGCCTTCGGGTGGCGGGCGGCCTTTGTGTTAGCCGGGCTGGTCGGCTTTCTCTGGCTGTTCCTGTGGTTCCCGTTCTACGACGTCCCGGAAGAGTCGAAACGACTGTCGAAGCCGGAGTTCGACTACATCCACAGCGATCGGGACGGCGCCGTCGTCGGCGAGTCGCCGATCGGCTGGCGTTCGGCGCTCGGCCACCGGCAGGCGTGGTCGTTCATCGTGGCCAAGTTCATGACCGACCCGGTCTGGTGGTTCTTCCTCACCTGGCTGCCGGACTACTTCAAGAAGTCGCGGGGGCTCGACATCAAGCACAGCTGGGTGCACCTGGTCACCATCTACGCCATCATCACGGTGCTGAGCATCGCGGGCGGTTCGCTGACGGGCGCGCTGCTCAAGCGCGGCTGGACGGTGACCCGGGCACGCAAGACGGGGATGTTCCTGTTCGCGCTCTGCGTGCTGCCCATCCTGTGGGTGACCAGGGTGGGCGACTGGCCCGCAGTCCTGCTGATCGGCCTTGCCGGAGCCGCGCACCAGGCGTGGTCGGCGAACCTGTTCACGACGTCCTCCGACCTGTTCCCGAAGAAGGACGTGGGGACGATTGTCGGACTCGGCGGGATGGCCGGCGCCATCGGCGGCATGCTGTTCCCGTGGTTCTCGGGACGGCTGCTCGACCAGGCGACGGCGGCTGGCGACGTGACGGCCGGATACACGGTCCTTTTCGGGATCTGCGCGTCGGCCTACCTGGTCTCGTTCGTCATCCATCACCTGCTGGCCCCGACGCTGGAGCCGCTTTCGCTCAAGTAGGGGAGCGGGCAGTCACCCCCGGAGTGTTTGACGACGACGATGCAGGGGACGTGGCGTCAGTAGCCCGACACTGCGAGCGTGTCGCGTGCCGCAACGGGTTCATGGACGCGGCATTTGCCGAATCCTCGGAGCGCACGTCCGCTGCCGCGTGAGATTCCCAGGGGTGTGAGGATGCAGACGCGAACATGTCTTGTCGCGGCCGTCGTGGCCGTTGCCGCCGTCACGCCGGTGCTGACCCGTCAGACGACCCCACCCGGGCCGGCATCGGGCCAGGCGGCGATCTACAGAGCGGGTTGGATCGACCTCAACAAGAACGGCCGGAAGGACGTCTACGAGGACCCGGCGGTCGCGACCGAGAAGCGGATCGACGACCTGCTGGCGCAGATGTCCGTCGATGAGAAGACCTGCCAACTGGCCACGCTCTACGGATACAACCGTGTGTTGAAAGACAAGCTGCCGACGCCCGCGTGGAAGGCGGAGGTCTGGAAGGACGGGATCGGCAACATCGACGAGCACTGCAACGGCGTGCGCGGGGCCGGCCAGGACTGCGCGCAGCCGGCGTCGCGCCACGCGGAGGTCATCAACGCCGTCCAGCGCTTCTTCATCGAGGAGACGAGGCTCGGCATCCCCGTGGATTTCACGAACGAGGGCATTCGCGGTCTCTGCCACTGGGGCGCGACGTCGTTCCCGGCTCAGATCGGCCAGGGGTGCGCGTGGGACCCGGACCTCATCCGGCAGATCGGCCGCGTCGAGGGCAGGGAGGCCCGCGCGGTCGGGTTCACCAACATCTACTCGCCGATTCTCGACCTCGGGCGCGACCCGCGCTGGGGCCGCATCGTGGAAACCTACGGCGAGGACCCGTTCCTGGCCTCGGTGCTCGGCGTCGAGATGGTCAAGGGCCTGCAGGAGCAGAACGTCACGTCCACGGTGAAGCACTTCGCGGTGTACAGCGTCCCGAAGGGCGGGCGCGACGGCGAAGCCCGCACCGATCCGCACGAGAGCCTGCGCGAGGTGGAGGCGATTCTGCTCGCCCCGTTCCGCGCGGCGTTCGTCAAGGCGCGCGCGATGGGCGTCATGGCGTCCTACAACGACTACGACGGGATTCCGGTTGAGGCGAATCCCGCGTTTCTCGTCGACCGCCTGCGCACGGAGTACGGCTTCACGGGCTACGTGGTGTCGGACAGCGACGCCGTGAGATTCCTGCAGACGAAGCACCGCGTGGCGGCCGACTACAAGGACGCCGTGAGGCTGGCGGTGAACGCCGGGCTGAACGTCCGGACGGAGTTCAACCCCCCCGGCAACTTCATCCTGCCGCTCCGCGAACTGGTCGACGAGGGCGCCGTGACCGGGGAGACGCTCGACAGCCGCGTGCGCGACGTTCTTCGGGTGAAGTTCGTCCGGGGCCTGTTCGACCATCCGTACGTCGAGCGGCCGGCCGAGGCCGACAAGGTCCTCCGAGACCCGGCCCACCTGGCGCTGGCCCTGCGCGCCTCGCGGGAGTCGCTCGTCCTGCTCAAGAACGACGCGCACACGCTGCCGCTGCGCAAGGATCTTGGGGCCGTGCTCGTCGTCGGGCCCAACGCGACATCCACGTCGTTTGCCAACAACCGCTATGGCCCCTACGATCCGCCGACGATTTCGGTGCTCGAAGGCGTCAAGCGCGCCGCGTCGACGGCCACCACCGTCACCTACGCGCCGGGCTGCGATCTCGTGGATCCGAACTGGCCCGAGTCGGAACTGCTGGCCGAACCGCTGTCGCTGAAGGAACTGGCGCTCATCGACGAGGCGACGAGGCGGGCGAAAGAGGCAGACGCGATTGTCGCGGTGGTGGGCGAGTCCGACGCGCTCGTCGGCGAGAGCCTCTCGCGGACGAGTCTCGATCTGCCGGGCCGTCAGCTGGACCTGCTGAAGGCGCTCCGGGCCACCGGGAAGCCGATGGTGGTCGTCCTCATCAACGGCCGGCCGTTGAGCACCAACTGGGTGCACAAGTACGTGCCCGCCGTCATCGAGGCCACGTTCCCGGGCGAGTTCGGCGGCCAGGCCATCGCGGAGGCGATCTTCGGCGACTACAACCCCGGAGGGCGGCTGTCCTTCACCGTGCCAAAGACCGTCGGTCAGATCCCGCTCAACTTCCCCACGCGACCGGGCGCCCAGGCCGAACAGCGCTCGGGCGGCCCGAATGGCAAGACGACACTGGCGAACGGCCCGCTCTACCCGTTTGGCCACGGCCTGAGCTATACGACGTTCAGGTACAATCGGCTGACCGTTTCGCCGGCGAAGCAGATTCCAGGCGCCAGCGTGACCGTGAGCGTCGACGTGACGAACACCGGCACGCGGGCCGGCGACGAGGTCGTGCAGCTGTATCTCCAGGACGTCCTGAGCAGCGTGATCACCTACGAACAGGTGCTGCGCGGGTTCGAGCGCATCAGGCTCGCACCGGCGGAGACGAGGACGGTGTCGTTCACGGTGGATGCCGAGGCGATGCAGATGCTGAACGCGCAGATGCAGTGGGTCGTCGAGCCTGGCGCGTTCGAGGTGCGCGTCGGCAGCTCGTCGACGGACATCAGGCTCATCGGTCGTTTCGAGATCGTCAAGTAGGCTGGAGACGTCATGAAACCCTTCCTCGACGAAGACTTCCTCCTCGAGAGCGCCGTGGCGGCCGACCTGTACCACCGCCACGCGGCGGACCTTCCGATCGTCGACTACCACTGCCACCTCTCGCCGGAGCTGATCGCGAACAACCATCGCTTCCGGTCGATCACCGAGGTCTGGCTGGACGGCGACCACTACAAGTGGCGCGTCATGCGGGCGAACGGCGTGCCCGAGCGGGTACTGCACCGGCGACGCCTCGGACTGGGAGAAGTTCGAGGCGTGGGCCCGCACGGTGCCCGACGCCATGCGAAGCCCGCTCTACCACTGGACGCACATGGAGCTGCGCCGTCCGTTCGGCGTCACCGCGCTGTTGTCGCCCGCGACGGCGCGGGAGGTGTTCGACCGGTGCAACGAGCGGCTCGGCGAGGACGGCTTCACGACGCTCGGCCTGCTGCGGGGCTTCAGGGTCGCCGTCGTCTGCACGACGGACGACCCGGTCGACTCGCTCGATGCCCACCGCCGGCTGGCGGCGCGGGCCGACCCGGATACCCGCGTCTATCCGACGTGGCGGCCCGACCGTGCGTTCGGCGTCGCCGACGCCGACGCGTTCAACGGGTGGGTGTCGCGGCTCGAGGAAGCCTCGGGCATGGCGATCGGCGGCAGGCTCGAGACATTCATCGAGGCACTCGAGGCGCGGCACACGTTCTTCCACCAGATGGGGTGCCGAGCCTCGGATCACGGGCTCGAGACGCTGGCCGCCGAGCCGTGGTCCGACGCCGACGTGACGAGGTCGTTCGAGCGCGTGCGCTCGGGGAAGACGCTCGAGGCCGGCGACGCCCTCCGCCTCGCCTCCGCGCTCCTGCATCGCCTGGCCCTGCTCGACCACGCGCGCGGCTGGGCGCAGCAGTTCCACCTCGGGGCGCTTCGCAACAACAACACCAGGCTCCGCCGGGAGCTGGGCCCAGACACCGGATTCGATTCGATCGGCGATTTCGAGATCGCGCGCCCGCTGTCGCGCTTCCTGGATCGCCTGGATCAGAGCAACCGGCTCGCGAAGACGATCCTGTACAACCTGAATCCGCGTGACAACGCACTCGTGGCCACGATGATCGGGAACTTCCAGGACGGGAGCGTGCCAGGGAAGATGCAGTACGGCTCGGCGTGGTGGTTCCTGGACCAGCTGGACGGTATGACCGCCCAGATCGACACCCTCTCGAACATGGGCCTGCTGTCGCGTTTCATCGGCATGGTCACCGACTCGCGTTCCTTCCTCTGGTACTCGCGGCACGACTATTTCCGGCGGCTCCTGTGCAACCTCCTCGGAGAAGACGTCCGCCGGGGCCGTCTGCCGGACGACCGCGCCGCCCTCGGGAACATCGTTGCCCGCGTCTGCTTCTCGAACGCGCGGGACTACTTCGGGTTCCCCCTGGGCAGGGCTGCGACCGACGTCGAGCGCCAGGAAAGGACGGTACAGCCATGATGCGGCCCGCGTCCGTCGTTCGTCGCGCGCTGGCTGTCCTGGGAGTGATCACAATAGGCGCCACGGCGTCAGCGCAAACGCCCCCGCGGCGTCCGCGCATCACCGGGCTCGCGCACGTGGCGCTCTACGTGCACGACATCCAGGCGTCGCGGACCTACTACCGCGACGTCCTCGGGTACGAGGAATTGCTGCCGCTGCAGAACGCCGACGGCAGCCTGGCGCTCACCTTCTTCAAGATCAACGAACGGCAGTACGTCGAGCTGTTCCCGGAGCGGGAGCCGGGGGGCGACCGGCTGGCCCACCTCGCATTCGAGGTGGACGACGTGGAGGGATTGCGGGTCTATCTCCTCGCCCTGGGCGTGAAGGTGCCCGAGGGGGTCAGCGTAGGGCGCGTCGGCAACACCAGCTTCACGGTGAAGGACCCGGACGGCCATACCGTCGAGTTCCTGAAGTACGGCGCCGAGGGGTTGATGGGGAAGTCGAAGGGGGCAGGCATCTCCGGCGGCCGGGTTTCGGTCACGATGTGCCACACCGGCTTTCTCGTCGGCTCACTGAGCGCCTCAATGGCCTTCTACCGCGATGTCCTCGGCTTCCGAGAAATCTGGCGGGGGAGCCGCGACGGGAAGACGCTTGACTGGGTCAACCTCCAGCTGCCGGACGGTGACGACTACGTCGAGTTCATGCTCTACGGGGAACTTCCGGCGCCCGACAGGCGGGGCAGTCAGAACCACGTCTGCCTGGTCGTTCGAGACATCGAGGCTGCCGCTGCGACGGTGCGGGAAAGGGCGCCGAAGGCAGGCTATACGCTTGCGATCGAAACGAAGACCGGGATCAACAGGAAGCGCCAACTGAACCTGTTCGACCCCGACGGCACGAGAACGGAACTGATGGAGCCCGGGACGGTTGACGGCAAGCCCACGCCCTCGTCCGAGGCTCCACCCCCGAGGAAATGACCGTGCCTAGACCTTCGGCTCCCACCCCTTCTCGTACTCGCGGCGCCACATCGTCATGGCTTCGGCGTCGCCCTGGATGTGGCCGTTCGTCGTATCGAGCTTCAGCGTCCGGTTGTACTTCCAGGCGATGTTCGACAGGAGCAGCGAGGTCACGCTGATCTGGCCGTCGCCGATCGGGGAGTGCAGCGCCTCGCCCGACCGGATGGCGTTGACGAAGTTCTGGAAGTGGGCCGTCGTCATGTCATCGATGCTCCTGAGGTCCTGGGTCTTCGACGGCTTGGCGGCCTTCACCTCGGTGAGCATCTTGTCGTTCAGGTCGGTACACCTCGTAGCCGCCGCGGTCGATGAGGACGGTGCCCTTCGTGCCGTGAATCGTCGCGCCGCGCCCGCGGCCGTAGTACTGCTTGCCCTGGCAGCACAGGCCTTCCCAGGTGATCATCGCATCGTCGTACTCGAAGCTGGTGACCAGCGTGTCGTAGAACTCCCAGTCGTCCTTGAAGTGGTACCGCCCGCCTTGGGCGCTGACGCGCTTCGGGTAGTCCACGCCGAGCGCCCAGCGGCAGACGTCCACCTCGTGGCTGCCGTTGTTGAGCGTCTCGCCGGTGCCCCAGCTCCAGAACCAGTGCCAGTTGTACGGGTGGATGTTGTCCTTGTACGGCCTGCGCGGTGCGGGGCCCTGCCAGAGATCCCAATCGAGCTCGGCCGGAACCGGCACCACCTGGCCGACGCCGATGCCCTTGCGCGTGTTGCTGTACCAGGCCTTGCCGAAATACGGCCGGCCGATCAGCCCCTCCTTGATCTTCCCGATGGCCTCGATGGTGTGGGCCGACGATCGCTGCTGGTCCCCGAGCTGCACGAGCTTGCCGTATTTCTTCTGCGCCGCGATGAGCAGCTCGCCCTCGTAGGGGTTGTGGCTCGACGGCTTTTCGACGTAGACGTGCTTGCCGGCCTGGAGCCCCATCAGCGCCATTGGGGCATGCCAGTGCTCGGGTGTCGCGATCGTGATGGCGTCAACGTCCTTCGACTCGAGGAGCTTCCGGACATCCTTCTCCTGAATCGGCGCTTGGCCGAAGGCCTTCTGCGTCTCGGCCGCGAACGCGGCGAACTCGCGGCTGTCGACGTCGCAGATGTGGGTCACCGTGCTGTTGGTCGTCTGCCTGATGCACTCGAGGTGTGCCTGACCCCGGCCGTGCAGGCCGACGATGGCGAAGCGGACGCGGTCGTTGGCGCCGAGGATCTGGGCGTAGCTTCGGGCGTTGAGGCCGACGGCCACGCCGGCGGTGCCGACCGCCACGTTCTTCAGGAACTCGCGTCTCGACTTCATGGGACGTCCTCCACAGTGGATCAGATGGCCGCCATCACGCCGCGCACGTATCCAATCGATTCCGCCAGGCCAGGGAAGGGATCCTTCTCGTCCTTCTCGTGCTCGAAATGGAGGGTCCCAGTGTACTTGAGACGGGCCAGCGTGCGTATCAGCTTCGGCGTGTCGATGACGCCGCTGCCAATCTCGACCGTGGTGCCCTTCGCGTCGGCCGAACTGACGTCCTTGATGTGGACGTCGAGCAGGCGGTCGAAATACCGCTCGACCTGCGCGGCCGGGTCCAGGCCGAGGCGCTGCGTGTGCCCGACATCGATGCAGAGGCCCATGCGGCGGTCCATCTTCGCGATGGGCGTGTAGGCGCTTTCGGGGCTTGGATAGCGCTGGTCGGTCGGCCCGTGGTTGTGGATGGCCAGCGAGATGTCGGTCTCCTTGACCTTCCGTTCGGCCAGTGCGAGCAGCGGCAGTTCCGGCACGCCAACCATCATCTTGATGCCTGCCAACCGGGCGTATGCGAACGCCTTGTGGACCTGTTCCTCGGTCGTCATGTAGACGACGCCGCAGGATGAGAGCTCAATGCCAGCCGCCTTCAGCCGTTCGCGCACCGACGCCATCTCGTCGGCCGTGACCGTCATCGGGAGGTGCATGTCCTTGAGCGTGATCTTGCGGACCCGGAGGCGCCTCGTCATCGCGATGGCCTGGTCGAGCGTGAAGGCCCGGAACGTGTACGAGGCAATCCCCAAGTCGAATCCCAGTCCTGGTGCGACGGACGAACCTGCGGCCCGGGTGGGCCGGCCTTCGCCGAACGCCGGCAGAACGCGGGAGGCGACCGCGGTGGCCGCGAGCGATACGAACCCGCGACGGGAGTGTGTGGACATTCGTGAAGGCTCCCCGGGAAGCGGAACGGGCTGACGGCCCTTCGACCCTCAGCCCATACCGGACACACGAAGAAAAACGAAGACCCGAACCCCGGTTAGAAAATGAACCGCAGGCCGACCTGAACGTTGCGCGGCACCTGAGTCGACGTGATCTGGCCGAATCCGGTGTTCGAGACGTTCAACTGGGACGGGTTCGCGTATACGACCTGGTTGAACCCGTTGAAGAAGTCCACCTGCAGCTGGAACCGATACCGGTTCGTCGCCCGAACCTGCTTGCGCAGCGAGATGTCCCAGTTGCTGTACGACGGTCCGCGGAACTGGTTGCGTCCGCTGTTGCCCCGGCGGCCTTCCGGCGCGGCCACGAACTGCGCCGGGTCGAGGTAACTCACGACGACCGAGGCGCCGCTGCCCGTGACGACGGGCGCGTCGGCGACGTACGGGTCGCCGCCCAGGTAGTCGGCGCGCCGTGCGCCGACCGACGTGTTGCCGGTGACGCTGAACGGCTGGCCGGATTGGTAGCGGTAGATCCCGGAGACCTCCCAGTCGCCCAGCACGTAGCCCTGGACGTTCTTCTGCCCGCGGAAGAACGGCAGCCGGTAGGTCCAGGTGCCGACGAAGATATGCGGACGATCGTTGTCGCTCGGACCCCAGTTGAAGGACGGGTTGGCGTAGTCCTCGAGGTCCGCCGTGGCGCTGCTCGCGTCGTCGTACGCCTTCGAGTAGGTGTAGTTGATCGTGAAGTTGACGTCGCCGCGGCGCTTGCTGAGGAAGACCTGCAGCGAGTCGTACTGCGAGTGGGAGTCGGAGAGCCGCATCCGGATGTTGGAGTAGCCCTTGTAAGGCCGCAGGAAGTCGGTGCTGTACTTCGGTCCGGCCGCGTTCTTCTCGAGGTCGGCGAACGAAGCCTGGTTGATGTCGGGCTGGCGGAACAGGTGCTGGCCGCGGTTGCCGACGTAGGACACCTCGCCGAACAGGCCCCACCATCCCAGATCGCGCTGGATCCCGATGCTGTAGCTGACCGTGCGAGCCGCCTGCAGGTTGGGGGACAGCGAGTCGATGCTGGCCCAAGGCGCGATTGGCGGCACCGTTCCGGCCTGGACGTTGCTGAGGTTGCCGTTCTGGAAGGTCGAGCTCAACGAGAACGGCGGGTTGTTGACGAGCGTGAAATAGAGGTTGCCCTCGGGCCTGTCATAGTAGAGCCCGCCGCCACCGCGGATGACGGTCCGGTCTCCGAACGGCGTCCACGCGAAGCTCGCGCGTGGCGCAAAGAGGTTCTGGTTCGGGTAGTAGCCCGGGTTCGACGCGAACGGAATCTGGGCCACGATCGGGCTGCCGGCGTTGGGGACGTTGGCCGCCTGGTCGCTCGGCACGTCGCCGGGCCTGGTGAGGCCGTTGTACCGGTTGCCGCTGCCGGCGACGATGGTGCCGTTCGTGAGAACCGTCACGGCTTGCGCCGGGTCGTACTTCGCCGGGTCGAAGCTCGCCGTGTTGTTGCCCAGCGTCGAGGTGGGCATCTGCCACGTGTAGCGCAGGCCCACGTCGACGCTCAGCTTGGGCGACACGCGCCAGGAATCCTGGACGAAGGCCTCGGTCTGCCAGAAGCGGAAGTACCCCATCGGGTCGAGCTGGAACTCGCTGTAGGTCCTGAAGTTCCCGAGCAGCGCGTCTGCGAAGGCGTTGGTTGTCGTCTGCGAGTTGCCTGAGGTCGAGAAGCTCACGGCGCCCGAGTAGTCCGTCCGGCCGTTCTGGTCCTTGCCGTTCCGGATGACGAGGACGCCGCTCTTCACCGTATGTTTTCCCGCGACCCACGTCAGGCTGTCGCTGAACGCGTAGTCCCAGGTCGGCGAGATGAGCGAACGCGCCGCGCCGCGGAACGACGCGTAGTTGCTGATGCTCACTTCGGGGAGGCCATCCTCGTACAACCCGCCGTTCGGGTAGACCTGGGGGAACGTGAACCCATAGGTGGCACGTTTCCACCCGTCGTCGGACGGAGGAATCTTCTGCCCGTTCGCCGAGTAGTTGAACTTGACCTCGTTGATCAGGTTGCCTTTCGCCGTCCAGTAGTGATTGACCTGCATGTTCTGGCCCGGGCGCTTCCGGTTCGCCATGTAGGTCGGCAGTTGCGACGTGTTGAACGTCGTGCCCACCTCGTAGAGGCTGTAGTGGTCGAACACGAAGCGGCCCGTCAGGCGGTGCGCCCCGCTCGGCTGGTAGTCGACGCGGATCATCTCCTGCCGGAAGTCGAACGGGTTCGAGTTCTGGAAGTCCGCGTTGTTCACGTTGGTCGCGTCGTTGTACTTGACGGCCTTCTGCGACATCGCCGCGTAGACCGCAGCAATCGCCGCGCCGTCGGTCGTGATACGGTTGGGCGGGATGATGTTGCCGGGGAACGCCAGGCCCGTCAGAGGGTCTCTCACGGTGCCGCTCAGCGCGCTGAAGTTCCCGCTGCGCATCGCCGACGTCGGAATGCTGCGGGTCACCGACTGGAACCGCCGGATCCGTTTCCACTCCATCCCCCCGAAGAAGAAGATCTTGTCTCTCTTCACGGGGCCGCCCAGGCTGAAGCCGTAGTTGTCGTACTGCAGTTCGGGTTTGGCGATGCCCTTTTGCTGGTCGAACCAGTTGCCGGCGTCCCACTGCTCGCGCCTCGCGTATTCGTAGGCGCTGCCCTTGAACTGGTTCGACCCCTGGCGGGTGACGACGTTGATCGCGGCGCCCGAGTTGCGCCCGTACTCGGCCGAGAAGTTCGACGTCTTGATGCTGACTTCCTGGATGAAGTCGACGCCCACGTTGCTGATCTGGCTGTTGTTGCTGCCCGAGTCCATGTTGAAGCCGCCATCGACGGTCAGCAGGTTGGAGTTGTTCCGGCTGCCGTTGATGACCGTGTTGATGCCGAGGCCCGTCATGATGTCCAGCGCGCTGAAGTTGGTCACCGGTGCGCCCGGGACCAGCGTCGCCAGCTGCATGTAGTTGCGGCCGTTGAGCGCCAGGTCCTGCACCTGGGCCCGATCGACCGTGCGCGCCAGCTCGCCCGACACCGTGTTGATGACCTCGGAGTTCACGATGACCTCCACCATCTCGGTGAACTGCCCCACATCGAGACTGAAGTCGGCCGTGAGCTTCCCGTCGGCGCCGAGTACGAACCCGGACTTCGAAGCCTTCTTGAAGCCCTGCAACTCCGCCGTGACCGTGTAGTCGCCGAGTGGCAGGTTGACGAACACGTAGATGCCGCTCGCGTCCGTCGTCTCTGTCCGGGTGTAGCCCGTTCCGGTTTCAGTCACGGTCACGCTGACGCCCGGCAGGACGCCGCCTGACGTGTCTTTCGCCACGCCGGAAATCCGACCTGTTGTTGCCTGTGCGGACGCGACCGGGGCGGTCACCAGCATGACCGCCATGACCAGGCCAAGTAGCGTGCCGAGACGCCTGCTCATACACAGCCCTCCGTGGAATCAGTCTACATCCGGCGCATCTGGCCGCTGGCGCGAAGCGGACACAGTGGACAGACCAATGATGCGGTGAATGAAATACCACGACTCTCCGAGTCGTGTCAACGAATCTCAGCGGGCGGCCAAGAAAAGCGGCAAATCATCTCGGTCGGTTCAGACGCCGTTGCTATTGCGGGACTCGTGCTTCTAGCCAGTGGTCTGACCGTTCGCCGGCGCGCTGTCCGCCGGCGTGTCGCTCTCACCAACGCCGGCCGCCAGTGTCTGCGGCTTCACGGTCTTCGAGCCGAGGGCCAGAAGGTCCCCAGCCAGGCGCGCGAATGTCGCCTCGTCGGGATACGTGCCCACGACGGCACCGCCCGACCCGGCGAACTTGGCCGTGGCACCTGCCCGGCGCGCGGTTTCGACCATCGCGATCTGCCACGCTGGAAGGGTGTAGATGCTGCGCCGCGTGTTGAAGTTCTCGTCCATCAGCCGGCCGAGCGTGGCGGCGTCTCGTGCGAGAAGCGCGTCGCGGCCGCGGGCAGCCAGCGACGCGAACCGCTGCATCGCCGACACGACCGCCTCCTCGCCGCGGTCGAACCGCTCCCGGATGTTGTTGTGAAACACTTCCGTCGGCTCGCTGAGGGCGTCGTGATAGGCGAGGTAGAGCGGAGGGAGGAGCGCCGGGTCGAGCGGCTCGTAGTGATAGCAGGGAATGTCGTCAACCAGATGGCGGCGCTCGCGCGCGAAGTCCATGTAGACCACGCCCTCGTAGACCTGGATGACCCGATCCTGCAGGCCCGCCGTGATGCGAAGCTCCTCCTGTTCGATGCCGAGCACGAAGGTCGGCTGCGCCTCGAGGGGGATCCTGACGTCGTAGAACTCCATCAGGCACCGGAGCGTGGCGACGATGATCGCGCTCGATCCGGCCAGGCCCACCTGCCTCGGGATGTTCGTCTGGTAGCGCACGGAGAAATTGCGGTCGCCGAGCGCGATGCCCCTGGCCTGGCAGTACTCTACGAACCGCTTGATGGTGGCTTTGATCAGCCGGATCCCGCCGTAGTAGCCGTGGAGCCGGACGTCTCGGGCGAGGTCGTAGACCGAGCTGAACCGGGCGCGGTCGTTCTCGGCGAGCACGATGTCCACCGAGTCCCACTCGTAGAGCACCACCTCCGCCCAGAAGTTCCGCACGATAACCGAAATCGTCTTGCCGTGGTAGCCATCCGACGGGTTGCCGATCAGGCCGGCGCGCGCGTAGGCGCGCCTACGGACGAGATACATGGAGGAGATCCTCGAGGTAGCGCCGGAGTGGCGCGCCGAACCGGGGATCGGCGAGCGCGAACTCCACGAACGCGCGGAAGTATGCGTTGAAGTTGCCGATGTCGTACCGACGCTCGCTGGCGTTCAACCGAACGCCGAAGGCGCGGCCGCCGGTCCGAATCACGGTCCGGATCGCGTCGGTCAGCTGGATTTCGCCGCCTTTGCCGGGCAGCGTCTTCTCGAGCACGTCGAAGATCGCGGGGGAGAGCACGTAGCGCGCCGCTATCGCGAGCGTGCTGGGGGCTTCTTCCACTGACGGCTTCTCGATCAGGTCCTCGATCTCGAATACCTCGCCGTCGTTGGCGGGCTTCGCGATGCCGTAGCGGCGGACCTCTTCGCGCGGGACGTCCTCGAAGGCAATCACCGCCGCGGCCTGCCGCTCGGTGAAGCAGGCCGTCATGCGCCTGACCACGTCGCTCTGAGCGTGCAGCCCGATGATGGAGTCGCCCAGGGCCACGACGAACGGCACGCGGCCGACGAACGAGCGCGCGCACAGCACCGCGTGGCCGAGCCCGAGCGTCTGGCGCTGGCGCGTGTAGAAGTACTGAAGAGCAGACCGCTCGAACTCGAGTTCCGCCAGCAGCTCTTCCTTGCCGGTTTCGCGAAGGACCTGGATCAGATCGCCGTCCAGGTCGAAGTGGTTCTCGATCGACGCCTTGCCTGGCCCCGTGATGAAGAGCACGCGGTTCATGCCGACGCGGGCCAGCTCTTCGACGACGTACTGCACGACGGGCTTGCGCCCGACCGGCAGCATCTCCTTCGGCTGCGACTTGGTCGCCGGCAGCAATCGGGTTCCAAGTCCAGCGACGGGGACGACGGCGGTATCGATAGTCATGGGGACGGCTCTCGGCTCCCGGGTCTCGGCTCTCCGCCGTTGGCTTGGGCTCGGAGCGGAAGAGAGCTTACCTGCATTCAGGGCCTGGTGTCACTTCTTCGGCGCTGGCGGCCGGGACGCCTCGATCCACAGCATGGGGTGCCGGACCGGGAGGTTGCGGATCACCTCTTCGGTCGTCGGCGATCCGTTCAGCGACGCCCAGAGCCTCAGGTAGGCGTCTTCCCGATACACCAGGCCGGCGAACAGGAGGCTCGGCTGCCGGACCGGCCACTCGTCGAAGTACATCACGTCCCTGGCCGCCGGCCACGTCGTCTTGTTGGCGAGGTAGGGATAGAGCCACGCCATCGCACGGCGCATGCCGCGCCCGTCGGCGGTGGTCCAGGCCCAGAGATCGTCGCCCGGCGTGGACAGGAGCTGGCAGATGACGGCGAACGCGTCGAGGTTGAAGATGGAGTAGCCGTACGGCTTCGTCCGCTTGAGCTCCAGCGGGAAGCTGCCGTCCTCGGCCACCTGAGACGGGACCAGAACGTCCCTGAACCGCCGGCGGCAGTCGTCGAGAATCCGGGCATTGCCTGTCAGGCGGGCGAAGGCCGCCACCTGCATGACCCAGCAGGTGCCATGGTTGTTCTTCGCGTCGCGTTCCTGGATGCCGTACTCGTGGGTGGTCAACCAATCGAGGTAGTCGGCGAACCACCGCCGGATCGCCGCGACGTCGGCCGGCGCCATCGATTCGGCACTCGAAAGGTGTTCGGCCGCCCGGGCGACTTCCACGAGGTGGACCGTGTCGATGATGCCGGTGCCCCGCCCGGTGGCGCGGCCCTTGATGGCCTGGGCGTACAGGAGGCTCGGGTTCATGCGCGTCGCTTCGGTGACGAACCAGGCGCGCAGGTGGGTCAGGGCGTGCGCCGCGAACCGCTCGTCGCCGGTCAGGCGGTACGCGGAGGTCAGCGTGGCAACCTGAGTGCTGAGCCGGACCATGGCGCGGCGGTGCTCGACGAAATTCGCCGGGTTCGTCTGACCGTCTCGCTGGATGTACGGGCCGTCCGGGTTCTCGGGGTCCGGCCACCAATAGTCGCCTTCCGAGAAGAAGTCGTGCGGCCCGCCCGCGCTGCGGGGCGACCGGCTGGCGGTCACCGTGACCGGCTGTTCCTTCAGGAACGCCTCGGCCGCCGGCAGCAGCCGCGCCCGCTCGATGGCTGCGATGTCCTTCACCGAAACCGTCGCCACCGCTTGGCGGACGGGCGTCTGCCGCGCCTCGAATGCGAGAGCGCCGGCCCCGAGCACGGATCCGAGCGCGCACACGCGCAACACCCGTGACAGCCGTCTCGCGCCTGACTGGCGTGATGCGTGCGACATGGCCTGGTCCTCGCGGTCGCCGTCGGCGTTCCGGCCGACATCCGAGGTCGTATCATACCTGGAGGTCGCCGGAGGGGCGAAGCAGACTGAATGGTCCGTCCATTGTTTGTCAAGTAGGCCAAGAGCACACGCCAATACGATACCGGTCCGCCGCGCCTGTCCGGCGGAGGTTTCCGAGGCCAAACACCATATTGCAGACCTGTTTGACGTTCCCGTTGACAGGCTCAGCTGGCGCGCGTAGACTCACGCACAGTGCGGGATGTGCCGTCATTACACGCAGTGTGGTATTACCAGGCAGCCCACTTGAGTCTTGATCATCCAGGCCATGAATCACGCTGACCTCGCTCGGCTCTACGACTTCACCGGACGGACCGTGGTCCTCACCGGCGCGATGGGTGTCATCGGCGGCGAGATCGCCTGCGCGCTCGTCGGGTGCGGCGCCAACGTTGTCATGCTCGATCGCAACCTCGACCCTGCCCGCGGCCTGCTCGAGCTGATGGGGCCCGACGCGGCGGCGCGGGCGGTCGCCGTGGGCGGTGACGTGCTGGACGCGGACAGCCTGCATAAGGCCGCCGACCGCGTGCTGGAGACGTTCGGTCCGCCGGACACGCTGATCAACAACGCCGGCGGCAATGCGCCGGAGGCGACGACCGGCCCCCAGCGTTCGTTCTTCGATCTCGGCGCCCGCCGCGTTCCGGTCGGTCGTCGACCTGAATCTGGTGGGCACCGTTCTGCCGTCGCAGGTCTTCGGCCGCTACATGGTCGACCGCGGCGAAGGCGTGATCCTGAACGTGTCGTCGATGAACGCGTTCAGGCCGCTGACGCGCATCGCCGGCTACTCGGCGGCCAAGGCGGCGGTCAGCAACTTCACGCAGTGGCTCGCCGTGCACATGGCGCAGGAGTACTCGCCGCGGATTCGCGTCAACGCCATCGCACCGGGATTCCTGAAGACCCGCCAGAACGAGTTCCTCCTCGTCGACAAGCAGACCGGGGGCCTCACGCCGCGCGGGCAGTCGATTCTCGCGCATACGCCGATGGCCCGCTTCGGGACGCCCGACGACCTGCTCGGCGCCGTGATGTGGCTGCTCTCTCCGGCGTCGGCGTTCGTCACCGGCGTCGTCCTGCCCGTCGATGGCGGGTTCTCTGCGTTCAGCGGGGTATGAGCCGGGACCTGCCGACCATTGGCGCCGGAGCAGCGGGCGGCTCCCTGTCCCGGGCGGACGCGGGCGACATCGTGTCCCGGGGGATGGCGGCGCTCGAACTCGACGGGCGGCGCCTGCTCGTCATCATCCCGGACGGCACGCGGACGATGCCGCTGCCGATGATGATCGAGGCGATCGAGTGGGCGGCGGGTCGGCGCGTTGCCGCGCTCGACTATCTGGTGGCCCTCGGCACGCATCAGCCGATGGCCGACCGGCAACTGAGCCGGCTCGTCGGGCGGACGGTCGTCGACGGGCGGTTCGGCGCAAGCCGGATCTTCAACCACCACTGGGACGACCCCGGGTCGTTTGCGGTGCTGGGCGTGATCCCGGCAACCGAGATCGCGGCTCTGAGCGGCGGCAGGCTGGAGCGCGACGTCGAGGTGTCACTGAACCGACTGATCTTCGACTACGACCAGCTGCTCATCTGCGGTCCGGTGTTTCCGCACGAAGTCGTGGGCTTCTCGGGCGGGAACAAGTACCTGTTTCCGGGGATTGCGGGCGCCGAGATCATCGACTTCACGCACTGGCTCGGCGCGTTGATCGGCAACTACCACGTGATCGGCGCCGGCTACACGCCGGTTCGAGCCGTCATCGACCGTGCGGCCCGGCTCGTGCCCCGGCCGGTGGCGTGCCTGGCCCTCGTCGTCACTCACGACCGTGTTGCGGGTCTCTACTTCGGGTCCCCTGAGGCCGCGTGGCGTTCGGCGTCGGCGTTGTCCGCCCAGACTCACATCGTCCATGTCCGCAAGCCGTTCACGCGCGTGCTCTCCGTGATGCCGGAGATGTACGACGATCTGTGGACCGCGGCGAAGGGCATGTACAAGATGGAGCCGGCCGTTGCCGACGGGGGAGAGGTCGTCATTTACGCCCCGCACATCACCGAGGTGAGCTACACCCACGGGCGGGTCATCGATGAGGTGGGGTATCACTGCCGCGACTACTTCGTGGCGCAGTGGGACCGCTTCAAGCACCATCCGGGCGGCGTGCTGGCGCACTCGACGCACGTCAAGGGGCTCGGGACCTACGACCGGGCCACGGGGCAGGAGAAGCCGCGCATCACGGTGACACTGGCCACGGGGATTCCGGCGGAGCGATGCCGCCGGATCAACCTGGGCTATCTGGATCCGGTCTCGGTCAGGCCGGAGGAATGGCGGGACCGCGAAAACGAAGGCGTGCTGTTGGTGCCGCGCGCGGGAGAGATGCTCTACCGCCTGGCGCCGGCGCCGCCGGCAGAGACCGCCGCACGGGCGGCAGGAGTGTAGGCATGCGATGTGACATCGGCGTGGTCGGCCTTGGGGTCATGGGGAGCAACCTGGCGCTCAACATGGAGCGCCACGGATTCCGCGTCGCCGGCTATGACCTCGACGCCGCGAAAGCGCAGGCGTTCGTCACCGGTGCCGCGAAGGGCAAGAACGTGGAACTGGCCCAGTCGCCGGACGGGCTGATGGCCATCCTGCAGAAGCCGCGCCGCATCCTGCTCATGGTGCCGGCCGGCAAGGCGGTGGACAGCGCCATCGCGCACCTCGAGGGCCACCTCGAGCCGGCCGACATCCTGGTCGACGGGGGCAATTCCTTCTTCCTCGACACCGAGCGGCGCAGCGCTGAACTCGCGGCGAAGGGCCTGAACTACGTCGGCACGGGGGTGTCTGGCGGCGAGCAGGGCGCTCTGTGGGGTCCGAGCATCATGCCCGGCGGCCAGGTGGAAGCGTGGGAGGCGCTCTCCCCGATCCTCCGCGCCATTGCCGCGAAAGCCGACGACGGCGCGCCGTGCGTCGAGTACATGGGACCGGGCGGCGCCGGCCACTTCGTGAAGATGGTTCACAACGGGATCGAGTACGGCGACATGCAGCTGATCGCCGAGTCGTACGACCTCCTGTCGCGCGGCCTGGGTCTCTCTGCCGCCGAACTGCACGAGATCTTCAGCGAGTGGAACCGGGGCGAGTTGAAATCGTACCTGGTCGAGATCACGGCGGCAGTGCTCGCCGCGGTCGACTCCGACACCGGGCGGCCGCTGGTGGACGTGATCCTCGACGAGGCGCAGCAGAAGGGTACGGGGAAGTGGATGAGCCAGAACGCCCTCGACGTGGGCGCGGCGATTCCCACGATCAACGCCGCGGTCGAGAGCCGGATCATCTCGGCGATGAAGTCCGAGCGCGTGTCGGCAAGCCGTGTCCTGCGCGGGCCGGCGCTCCACTACCCGGGCGACCGGCAGCGACTCATCGATGCCGTCCGCGACGCGCTCTACGCGAGCAAGATTACGTCGTACGCGCAGGGGCTCGGGCTGCTTCGGGTGGCGTCGGACGAATACAGGTACGACCTGAAGCCGGCGAGGATCGCGAGAATCTGGCGCGCCGGCTGCATCATCCGCGCGAGCCTGCTCGGCGACATCATGGCCGCGTTCGAGCGCGACCCCGGGCTCGTCAACCTGCTGGTCGATCGCGCGTTCAGCGAGGCCGTCGACCGGCGGCAGGCCTCGTGGCGGTTCGTCGTGCAGACCGCGGTCGGGCTCGGCATTCCGGCGCTCGCGATGAGTTCGTCGCTCGCCTACTTCGACGCCTACCGCAGCGAACGGCTGCCGGCCAATCTGACGCAGGCCCAGCGCGACTATTTCGGTGCGCACACCTACCGCCGGGTCGACAAGCCCGGGGTGTTTCACACCGAGTGGTGATCCCAGGAGGAGCCATCCATGCACGGCCTCGACATCCGCCCGACCGGCGCCCTCGACTTCGTGTCGCTCGGCGCCCTCGTCCATCGCCTCGACCCCGGCATCGTGCCGTTCCGCAAGGCCACCTCGTGCGACATCCATGTGAGCGGCGGCGAGTTCAACGCCGCCGCGAACCTCTCCGACTGCTTCGGCATGCGGACGGCCGTCGCAACCGCCATGGTGGACTACCCGATCGGGGATCTCATCGCCGAGCGCGTGAGGGCGATGGGTGTCAGACCCTTCTACAAGCGGTTCGCGCACAACGGCGTCAACGGCCCGAACATGGCCGCGGTGTACAGCGACCGCGGCTACGGCATGCGGGCGCCCGTGGTCTTCTACAACCGGTCGAACGAGGCGGCCGCCAGGCTCAAGCCTGGCGATTTCGACTGGGCCTCGATCTTCGACGGCGGCGTGCGGTGGTTCCACAGCGGCGGCATCTTCGCCGCCCTGTCGGAGACGACCGGCGAACTCATCATCGAGGCGATGAAGGCCGCGCGGGCCGCTGGCGCCATCGTCTCGTTCGACCTCAACTTCCGCGAGAAGCTCTGGAACATCTGGGGCGGCCAGGCCCGCGCCGTCGAGGTCGTGGCCCGCATCGTCGAGCACGTGGACGTTCTGGTGGGGAACGAGGAGGACCTGCAGAAGGGCCTCGGCATTCCGGGCCCGGAGGTGGCCGCCGCGTCGAAGCTCGACCCGTCGGCCTTCTTCGGGATGATCAAGGACGTCGTGGCGAAGCACCCGCGCGTGAAGGTCGTGGCGACGACGCTCCGCGAGGTCCACTCGACCAACCGCCACGGCTGGGGCGCCGTCGCGTGGGTGAACGGGCAGACGTTCTGTTCGCCCACGTGTGAGCTCGATGTCCTGGACCGCGTCGGCGGCGGTGACGGCTTTGCGGCCGGGTTCTTCTATGGCCTGCTCGCCGGCGAGGCGCCAGAGGCGGCGGTGAGGCTCGGCTGGGCGCACGGTGCGCTGCTGACCACCTTCCCGGGCGATACGACGATGGCCACGGTTGAGCAGGTGCGGGCCTTTGCGCGGGGCGGTTCGGCGAGGATCCAGAGATAGCAGGCGAGGAGTGCGCGTGCCTCATCCTGTCCGCCTCCTGACCGTGTCGGCGGTCGTGGCGTCCGTCGTGGCGCTCGCCGGGCAGTCTCCGGCCCCGCCGGGCGCGCAGGCCGTCCCTCCGTCGCCCGATCGCGCGAAGGCCGCGGCGGTCGTGCCGATTTGGCCGGAGGGCGTCCCGGGGCTCCTGCCCACGGCCGGCCCCGAAGTCGAGGTCGATGCCAGGGTCAGCAACGTGCATGCGCCCACGCTGACGGCTTACCTGGCGCCGGACGCACTCAGGAACGGCACCGCCGTCGTCGTCTGCCCCGGCGGCGCCTACCGCCGGCTCGCGATCGACAAGGAAGGAACCGACGTTGCCGTCTGGCTCAACGGGCTTGGCGTGTCGGCCTTCGTCCTGAAGTACCGGATGCAGGAGTACGGGCATCCTGCCCCTCTGCGGGACGCGCTGCGGGCCGTCCGCCTGCTGCGTTCGCAGGCGCTTCGGTGGAGGATCGCCCCGGAGCGGATCGGCGTGATGGGGTTCTCAGCGGGCGGCCACCTGGCGTCGTCGGCCGGCACGCTGTTCGATGCCGCCGAGGGGCGCACCGGCGCCGACCTCGACCGCGTCAGCGCCAGGCCCGACTTCCTGGTCCTCGTCTACCCTGTGATCTCCATGAGCGCGCCGTACGTGCACGCGGGTTCGCGCCAGAGCCTGCTCGGCGCCGACCCTCCGCAGTCGCTCGTCGACCGCATGTCGACGAACCTGCAGGTTACGAAGGACACGCCGCCGACGTTCCTCATCCACGGGGGGACCGACCAGTCCGTGCCGCCGGAGAACAGCGTGCTCTTCTACAGCGCACTCCGACGCGCCGGGGTTCCCGCCGAACTCCACCTGTACCAGGAAGGCGCCCACGGCGTCGGCCTCGAGCCAAATCACGGGCCCATCTCCGGGTGGCCGAAGCGTTGCGCGGAGTGGTTGGCCGTGCGAGGATTGCTCACGCGGGGCCCGAGGCCCTGACACACACCATCGGAGGACACATGACACGGTTGGCGAGGCTTGGCGTGGTCGGGGCGATGCTCGTTCTCGCCGTCGCGGGCGTGGCGTCGGCACAAGCCGGCAGCGGCAGGCCCGCGGCAGCGTCGGCGCCGTTCAGTGCCGATGTCGAACCGCGCGAGATTCTCCGGGTGATGACGGCGGTGGCCGACTGGCAGCTCGCGCACCCGTCGACCCACGACGCCTGGGACTGGACCCAGGCCGCCTTCTACACCGGGACGATGGCCTTTGCCAACGTGACCCGCGACGGGAAGTACCTGGCGGCGATGCGGGCGATGGGGGAGGCGAACCAGTGGCGGCCGGGGCTGCGCCCCGGGCACGCGGACGACTACGCCGTCATCGCCACCTACGCGCAGCTCTACCAGCGCGACCGCGATCCGAAGATGCTGAAGCCCGCCACGGCGCTCTTCAACTTCCTGGCCACGCGCAAGTACGACGAGCCGCTCGTCTGGGGGAATGCGATCGAAACGCGCGAGCTGGCCTGGTGCGACGCGCTCTTCATGGGCCCGCCGGCGATGGCGGCGATGACGGCCGCCACCGGCGACAAGCGGTACCTGGACCTGGCGGACCGGCTCTGGTGGAAGACGACGGACTACTTGTACGACAAGGAAGAGCACCTATACTTCCGCGATAGCCGGTTCTTCGACCAGCGGTCGGCCAATGGCCGGAAGGTCTTCTGGAGCCGCGGGAACGGGTGGGTGATTGCGGGTCTCGTGCGCGTGCTCGACGACATGCCGGAGGACTATCCGGCCCGCGGGAAGTACGTGGCCCTGTACCGGGAGATGGCGGCTGCTGTGGCCCGCGCCCAGGGGAGCGACGGGTACTGGCGGTCGGGGCTGCTCGACCCCGCGGCCATGCCGAACCCGGAAACAAGCGGGACTGGCTTCTTCGTCTACGCGCTCGCCTGGGGCGTCAATCGCGGCGTGCTGGACCGTGCGACATTCGAGCCTGTTGTCAGGCGCGGCTGGGTCGCGCTCGTGAAGGCGGTGCAGGCCGACGGCATGCTCGGCTGGGTGCAGCGGATCGGCTACGAGCCGGGGGCAACCACCGCCGACACGACTGAAGTCTACGGCGTCGGCGCGTTCCTGCTCGCCGGAACCGAGATGCACCGGCTGGCGGCGGGGGCGAAGAAGTAGACGATTGACGATCTGATTGAAGAGTGTCAGGAGACACGATCATGCGTCACCTGAAGCTGGGCAAGGCCTTCACCCTGATGGAATCGGGGCCCGTTGTACTTGTGACGACTCATGATGGGAAGCGAAACAACATCATGACGATCTCATGGACCATGGTGCTGGATTTCACTCCCAAGTTTGCCATCACAACGGGTGAATGGAATCACTCGTTCGCTGCCCTCCAGAAGAACAGAGAGTGCGTCATTTCGATTCCCACGGTCGACATGCTCGACAAGGTAGTTGGCATAGGGACGTGTTCCGGAGCGGACACAGACAAATTCGCCACGTTCACACTCACGCCTGTGCCTGCCAAAGTCGTCAGGTCTCCTTTGATCAAGGAGTGCCTGGCCAATATCGAGTGCAAGGTCGTCGACATCGTCAAGAAGCACAACATTGTCGTGTTGAAGGCGGTTGCCGCACACGTCGATGGCGCACGCACAGAGAGACGCACGGTGCATGCTGTTGGTGACGGAACATTCATCGTCGATGGACGCAAGATCGACCGGAAGACGATGATGGCATCCAAGCTCCCATACGGCACTTAGCATTCATTAGCTGGGAGCGAAGGTGTCTCGGGAGCCGAGATTGGAATCGCGTCGGCGCCCCGTGCGACCCTGAGGCTCCGCGGGTGAGGCGCGGTCGTTAGCGGGACAAGAACGAAGCGATCAGCCCGATGGTCATTCCGGGCTTGCAGGCATTCCCCTCGGCTCAGCCTCCCACGCCTGATGGCTCTCCCTTGCCTATCGAGCGGGATGGGAAGCCTGGAAGCGGTCGCTTGCCTGCCGATACGGTTCTCTGCGCGGTTGGCTCGCTCGGGAATCATGTGCCCTCTTCGGGTGGCGCGCCAGAGGGGTGTATCGATAGGTTGATGCTTGCGTATGCAGGCAACCAGGTTCTATCCGACAGCACGATGGGATGGCACGACTGCGAGATCTGCAGGGTTGAAAACCAGCGCTGTCCAGTGAGCGAGATCGGCCCAGTCATTCAGTGGCGCGGCCGCGACCTCCAACTATACGGACACGGCCACTAACTCGTCCGGAACGAGAATGTCGTCTACATGGCCCCGGCTCTGGTTCTGCACTACATCCTGGACCATCACTACCGGCCGCCGGATGAGTTCGCGGAAGCTGTCATTATCGGTTCCTTCCTGACCTCGGAAGATCTCCTGTTGGTTGAGAATGATGGAGTTGTGCCGCAGGCGTCCACTGACAACCGGTGACAGCGGACGGCTCTGACGAGAAGATCACCGCCAGCGGGTGAGCACGGATGTTGGGCCCTGGACGTGCGGAGAGCAGAGCACGATGAGCAACGAACAACTGGCACCTGAGACCCGTGATGCCCGTCAGGAGCCGCGACCCGTCATCGACATCCCGCCTCCCACACGAGCAGCGTGCCGGGCTGAAACGGCGTCGGAAGATGCGCTCGATTGATCGCCACGCAAGGAGGCATCCGGTCTGCTTCGTGCTGCCCATCGCCTTCGTCGTGGCGGTGTTCCTTCGCGGGCTGCTGCTGCATGGCCTCGTGCGCGTCTGGGCGCGGATCCGGACTGGAGCGGTCGCCGGGGCCGTTCTGACCACCCCGCTGTTCGCGTCCCTGGCGTAGCCCGAACGGCTGGCGTATCACCGAAAGCTGTGGCTCAGCATCCCGCTGGGCTTGGTGGGCATTCTGCTGCCGGCTGCGCGTCCCGAGCCGCCGGCCAAGACGTAGGTGCTTCCGGGAGCGGCCTGGAACTCGACGAGGTTCGGCTCGGGTCGCGACACCTTGACGGGCCGGCCCTGGGATGTCACGGTCACGGCAACCGCCGTTCGCACGCGGCACGTATTGCCGCTCGTGGCCACGATGGTCGCCCGAGTGAGGGCTCCGGCGTTCCACTCGAGGCCGATCTCGAAGCCGCCGCGGGCGCGCAGCCCTCTCACCTCGCCATCCTTCCACGACGGGGGCGGCGCGGGCAGCAGCGACAGTTCGCCTTCGTGCGACTGCAGCAGCATCTCGGCTATTGCGGCGGTCATCCCGAACGAGCCATCGACCTGCATCGCCTTCGAGCAGATCGAGAACAGGCTGCTCGTCGTGTAGTTCCGGATGGCGTAGGTGAAGTTGTCCATCGCCTTCGAGCCGTTGCCCAGGCGTGCCCACGATGCCGCCTTCCACGCCGATGCCCATCCATTGCCGGGAAGCCCGCGTTGCTCGAGGACCACGCGCGCGGCGTCGGCCAGCCTCGGCGTCCGGCGCTGCGAGAATCTGGTTGCCGGGATAGAGCCCGTAGAGGTGCGAGATGTGGCGATGGCTCTTCTCCCTCTGCCCCCAATCGTTGAGCCACTCCTGGAGGTCGCCGTTCTTCCCGACCTGCATCGGCGCGAGCCTGCCGCGCGCTTCGAGCACCTTCACCCGGAAGTCCTCGTCGATACCCAGGACGACGGCCGCCTCGGCCACGTCGCCGAAGAGGTCGTTCAGGATCTGCATGTCGATCGTCGAGCCGGCGACGAGGGTTGTCCCGGAGCTCATCCCCGCAGTGACCTCGTCGAAGAACCGGTCGTTGCCGGGCGCCAGCGGGAAGTTCTCGGGCGAGGTGGACGGGTTGGTGACCAGCCATCCCCGCGTCGGGTGGGCGACCAGGAAATCCAGGAAGAACTCGGCCGCGCCCTTCATGACCGGGTAGTAATCGCGCAGGAAATCCCTGTCGCCCGTGAACAGGAAGTGCTCCCAGAGGTGGGTCGAGAGCCACGCGCCGCCAGTCGTGAACCCGCCCCAGTTCGGGCCGTCCATCGGCGCGGCGACGCGCCAGATGTCGGTGTTCTGGTGGAACACCCAGCCCCTGGCGCCGTAGTGCTCGCGGGCGACGTCTGAGCCCTGGTCTGTCAGTTCCCTGATCATCGCGAACAGCGGCTGCGCGCAGTCGCTGAGATTCGCGACCTCGGCCGGCCAATAGTTCATCTCGGTATTGATGTTGGTCGTGTACTTCGAATCCCACATGGGATTCATGTCCTTGTTCCAGATGCCTTGCAGGTTGGCTGGCTGGGTGCCCGGCCGGGAAGACGAGAATCAGCAGGTAGCGGCCGAACTGGAAGACCAGCGCCGCGAGGTCGGGGTCGTTCGTCCCGTCGAACGCCTGCAGCCGTTCGTCGGTCGGCAGGGCGGAGTTCGCGGTGCGCTCCAGTCGCATCGTCGCGCGCCGGAACAGCCGCCGATGTTCGTCGACGTGGTCCGCCCTGAGCTGGTCGAACGCCTTGCCCGAGGCCGCGCGCATGACGGCGTCGACGCGCGCCACCGGATCCGCGCTCACGTCCTTGTAGTTCACGAAACTGGTTGCCGCCGCCACGAGCAGCAGCACTTCGTCGGCGCCGCTGACGACGAGCGCGTCGTCGACCACCGTCATCCGGCCGCCTGACGGGAATGCCCGCAGCCGCGACTGAAAGCGGAGCGCGCCAGCCACGCCTAGGTAGTCTGCCGACTTGCCGCTGACGACGAGACCATCAGGGCCGTAGCCGTCCATCCGGAAGTAGTCGGTGGCGTAGTTCGAATGCGCGTCGTTCCGCTCGCCGCGCAGCTGCGCAGTGAACGAAATCCGGCCCGGGCCGTCGGCGGCCAGTCGGACGACGATGACCTGGTCAATCGGTGTGACGAACACGTCGCGCCTGAACCGGACACCGCCCTGGGTGTAGGTGGTCGTCACCACGGCCGTGTCGAGGTCGAGCTGATGGCGGTAATCCTGAACCGTGCCGTTCGCGGCTAGCTTCAGCACGAGGCTCCCGAGCGATTGGTACTTCTGCTGCTCGACGGGATACCCCATCAGTTGGCGGCCGAACAGGCGATGCGCTCGAACCAGCTCTCCGTCGAAGATGAGCTTCCTGATCTGCGGCAGCGCGCGGTAGCCGCCCCTGACCGTCGTCGAGTAGGGGCCGCCGGACCAGTAGGTCTCTTCGTTGATTTGGACCTGCTCCTCGTCGGTTCGGCCGAAGACCATCGCGCCCAGTCGGCCGTTGCCGACCGGGAGCGCGTTCTCCCACTTGTCGGCGGGGTGTGTATACCAGATCAGCGGCGCCTGGCCGGGAGGCGGGGGCGAAGCCTGTTGGTCGGCCCGGCCGAGGACGCCGACTGACACGGCGATTCCCGCGATCAGCAGGACCTGCCGCGTTCGATCGCGGGCGATGGCGATGCGCATGGGTTGGCCTCCGAACCAGGGGCGGGTCGGCGCTCTACAAGGCAGGCGCCTCGGCCATCTTGCGGATGGCTGCCAGGGCCCGTTCGAGTCCCTGGCGAGAACCCGAGCGGGCCTTCGATTTCACCAGACCTCCGAACAAGCCCGTCAGTCCGTCGGACCTGGCCAGGTTGAGGATGACGACAGTCGCCCCTCCGCCTCCCGGAACTTCGTCCGCCACGACGGCCCGAATCTCGAGCGCCGTGTGAAAGTAATGGCTCGCGTAGAGCTGTTTGACGGCCACCACGTGCCGGAGGCCGCCCGGCTGGCCGGTGGGGAAGACCACGACCTGGTTCAGCCGGACGACCGGCCTATCGACTCCAGGCTGCTGCCCTCGGGCGCCCGGCGCGCCGAGGCGGCGGCCACCGCGCATGCCCACACGGCACAGAGCAGCGCGATGCGGCGCAGTGGCACAGGTCCTCCCTCGTTTCAGAGCCGGCGCTCGCCGAGATCGTCAGGCCGGACCTTCTCCTACCGCGTCAGCAGCTCCGCGTCCTTCTTCTTCTGCAGGTCGTCGATCTGCTTGATCTCCTGGTCCGTGATCTTCTGCACCTCGTCCAGGCCGCGCTTCTCCTCGTCTTCCGACACCTTCTTGTCCTTCAGCAGCTTCTTCAGCCGGTCGTTGGCTTCGCGACGGACCGTCCGGACGGCATTCCGCGCATCCTCGGCCATCTTGTGCACGTGACGCGACAGTTCCTTGCGGCGCTCGTCGGTGAGCGCCGGCACCGGGATGCGGACCACCTTGCCGTCGTTGTTCGGGTTCAGCCCGAGGTCGGACGCGCGGATCGCCTTCTCGATGGCGCCCATCAGCGTGGGGTCGAACGGCTGGGCGACGATCAGGGTCGGCTCGGGCACCGACAGGGACGCGACCTGGTTGAGCGGCATGCGGGTCCCGTAGGCATCGACGTGGACGGGGTCGAGAATGCCGGTGCTTGCGCGACCCGTGCGTACGCCCGCGAGTTCATGGCGCAGGTGCTCGATCGCCCCGGTCATCCGTTTCCTGACATCCGCGTTCAGCGTCTTGAGATCGTTCACATCCATGGGTCTGCTCCGGCACGGGGAATGTGGCCAGCCGTTCAGTCGGCGGTCACGAGCGAACCGACGCGCTCGCCGAGCACCGCCCGCTTCAGGTGCCCGGGCGTCCGCAGGTTGAAGACGATGATCGGCATCCGGTTGTCCTTGCACAGCGAGATGGCGGTGGAGTCCATCACCTGGAGGCCCTTGACCACCACGTCGAGGTAGGAGATGGTCTCGAACCGCCGGGCGTCGGGCACCTGCACGGGGTCGTCGGTGTAAATCCCGTCCACCTTGGTGGCCTTCATGAGGACATCGGCCTTGATCTCCATCGCCCGAAGCGCTGCGGCGGTGTCGGTGGTGAAATACGGATTCCCCGTCCCCGCCGCGAAGATCACGACCCGCCCCTTTTCGAGGTGCCGCATGGCCCGGCGGCGGATGAAGGGCTCCGCGATGGCTCGCATCTCGATCGCGGTGACCGTCCGCGTGACGAGCCCTTCGTGCTCGAGCGCGTCCTGCAGCGCGAGGGCGTTGATGCAGGTGGCGAGCATCCCCATGTAGTCGGCGGTGGCGCGGTCCATCCCGCCGGCGCTGGCCGCGACACCCCTGAAGATGTTGCCGCCACCGATGACGATGGCGACCTCGACGCCGAGGCCGCGCACCTCCGCCACGTCCTTCGCGATCCGGATGGCGACCGCCGGGTCGATGCCGAACGGCTGTTCACCGATGAGCGCTTCGCCGGACAGCTTGAGCAGGATGCGACGGTAGGCAGGCGCCGTGGGCACGGAGGACATATAGCTCGCGATTATAGAACAGAATCCAGGAGCGGGAATCCAGAAGCCGGAAGCGGGAAGCCGGAGGACGGACGACTACGGGCGTGCGGGGGCGTACAGACGAAGTGCCGGACGGTGGTACGACACGGTCCGGCACTCCGCCCTTCGGCTCTTCCGGATTCTGACGTCCGAATCCAGACTTCTTTGTCCTTCTACTCCCCGGCGTCGCCGAGCTTGAAGCGGGCGAAGCGCGCCACGGCGATGTTCTCGCCCGTCTTCGCAACGGCCTCGCCAATCATGTGCGAGACCTTCTTCGCGGCGTCGCGAACCGACACCTGGTCGAGGAGGCAGACGCGCTCGAAGAAGCTGTCCAGTTTGCCCGCGATGATCTTCTCGACCACGGCGGCGGGCTTGCCGGCGCTTGCCATCTGCGCGCGGAAGATGTCCTTCTCCTTCTCGACCTCGTCGGCCGGCACCTGATCGCGGCTGACCCACTTGGGATCCGCCGCCGCGACCTGCATCGCCAGTTCCCGCACGAGCGTCTTGAAGTCCTCGGTCTTGGCGACGAAGTCGGACTCGCAGTTGACCTCCACCAGGACGCCGAGCTTGGCGAAACCGAACGGGCCGGAGCCTTCCGCGACGGGCATGTGCACGTAGGTGCCGACGGCGCCCTGCTTCGTGGCGCGGCCGGACCGCGTCGCCGCCTTGGCGAGCCCCCGCTTGCGGAGGACCGTGACCGCGTCCTCGATGCTGCCGCTGGCCTCGGTCAGCGCCGCCTTGCACTCCATCATCCCTGCGCCGGTCTTCTCACGCAGGACCTTGACTTGTTCTGCCGTAATCGCCATGACGTCCTCTCCGTACAAAAAAATGTAGGGGCGAGCTGTCGAGCCCACCCCTACACGGTGTGCCTCTCGAAGTCCCGCCCTACGCCTGGACCGGCGCCGGTGCCGGAGCGCGCTCGGGCTTCGGCCGGCGGACGCTGCGCGCGCCGCGCTGGCCGTCAGCGGCCGCGTCGGCCTCGGCGTTCGCCTCGGCGTGGGCCGCCTCGCGCAGCCCGCGGCCGCCGACGATGGCGTCGGCCAGGCGGGAAGCGAACAGGCGAATCGCGCGCAGGGCGTCGTCGTTGCCGGGGATGGCGAAGTCCACTTCATCGGGGTCGCAGTTGGTGTCGACCACGCCGATGACCGGGATCTTGAGCTTCCGCGCCTCGTCGACGGCGATCTTCTCCTTGTGGGTGTCGACCACGAAGACCGCGTCGGGGAGCTTCGACATCTGCCGGATGCCGTCGAGGTTCTTCTGAAGCTTGCGCTTCTCCTTCTCGATGCGGGCGATCTCCTTCTTGGAGAGCGTCTCGTAGCGGCCGTCGGTCGCCATCGCCTCGAGCTCGCGCAGGCGTCCAAGGCTGCGCTGGATGGTGGAGAAGTTGGTCAGCAGCCCGCCCAGCCAGCGCTGGTTGACGAAGTACATGCCGCTGCGCTGCGCTTCCTCTGCAATCGCGTCCTGCGCCTGCCGCTTGGTGCCGACGAACAGGACCGTGCCGCCCTCGGAGGCAAGGCGGGTCACGAACTCTTCGGCCTCCCGAAACAGCTTCGCCGTCTTCCCGAGGTCGATGATATAGATGCCGTTGCGTTCACCGAAGATGAACTCCTTCATCTTCGGATTCCACCGCCTGGTCTGATGGCCGAAGTGGACTCCAGCCTCGAGCAGTTCCTTCATCGCGATCCCGGCCAAGCTCCCTCCACGTCGTCTCAAGTAGGAAACAGTTAACGTTTGCTGAACTGGAAGCGCTTGCGCGCGCCCGCCATCCCGTACTTCTTCCGCTCCTTGGCGCGGGCGTCGCGGGTCAGGAGCCCTTCCTTCTTCAACCGTCCGCGCAGTTCCACGTTGTACTCGCAGAGCGCGCGGGCGATGCCGAGCCGAATGGCTCCTGCCTGGCCGGCCACCCCGCCCCCGACGACGGTCGCGAGGACGTCGAACTTGTCGGCCGTCTCGGTGAGCAGGAGCGGCTGGCGAACCTGCACGCGCAGCGACGCGGTGGGGAAGAACTCCTCGAACGCCCTCCGGTTGATGCTGATGCCGCCCTGGCCGGGCCGCAGGAACACGCGCGCGGCCGACGTCTTGCGGCGGCCGGTGCCGTAATACTGAATGACTGCCACGTTAGGCTACCTTGTACTGGGTTGGCTTCTGCGCGGCGTGCGGATGATCCGCCCCGCGGTAGACGTTCAACTTGCGATACATCGCGTCGCCGAGTTTCGACTTCGGCAGCATGCCGCGGATGGCTTCTTCGACCATCCGCACCGGGTTCTTCTTACGGACGTCCTTCGCGCGCTCCTCGCGCAGCCCGCCCTCGTAGCCGCTGTGATAGCGATAGAGCTTCTGCTCGTCCTTGCGCCCGGTCAGCTTCACCTTCGCGGCGTTGGTCACGATGACGTGGTCGCCGGTATCGAGGAAGGGCGTATAGGTCGCCTTGTGTTTTCCCTGGAGGAGTTTCGCTGCCACTGTCGCAACGCGGCCGAGGACCATGTCCCCCGCGTCAATCACGTGCCAGTGTCGCTCAATCTTGTCCGCACTCGGCGTAAACGTACGCATCGCACCGTTCCCTGTGGGTGTTTTCGAAACGACGGCAAACCCAAATGATACCCGCGACGGCGCGCGCTGTCAACACCGCAACACACCGCAGCGGTCCCCGCCCCTCGACGTCCGGCTGCGTCCGCAGCCAGGAGCGGGAGGCGGCCGACGACCCGCGACGGCCGGGTCCGGCGGCCAAGAAATCGGCCGGTCGGGGGTGAGTTTGGGCCCCCCCTGTGCTGAATTCAATCAGCGGCCGATAAGAGGGATGCGAAACGGGTTGGTCGGTGACGGAAACGTGATCGACCCGGGCGGGTGTGGCAGAAACGGTCACCCCCCACGCTGGCAGGACGAGCGGTTTTGGCAGCGATTCGAACGGGTTCCCGCCGGATTCGGCCGGAACCCGCGTTGGCATCGGGATTGCGCTGGGTTCGCAGAAGAGGACATCCCGTGTTTCGCAGAACCAAGGCTACCGTGGGACTCGACATCGGGTCGAGCGCTGTCAAGGTCGTGGAACTCCGCCCGTCCGGCCACTCCTACAAGGTGGTGGGCTTCGGGATGGAGCCGGTGCCCGGCGATACGATTGTGGACGGCGCCATCATCGACGCCGCCGCCGTGGCCGATGCGGTCGCGCGTGCGCTGGACTCCAGCCGCATCAAGACCAAGGACGTCGTCGCCTCGCTGTCAGGCCATGCGGTGATCGTCAAGAAGATCAACCTGCCGGTGATGACCGAGGCCGAGCTCTCCGAGTCGATCCACTGGGAGGCCGAGCAGTACATCCCCTTCGACATCCAGGACGTCAACCTCGACTACCAGATCATCTCGACGCACTCGGGCGAGGGGAAGGGCAGCATGGAAGTGCTGCTCGTGGCGGCCAAGAAGGACAAGATCACCGACTACACCGACGTCATCAGGAAGACGGGCCGCACGCCGGTGATCGTCGACGTCGATGCGTTTGCGGTGCAGAACGCCTACGAGGCGAACTACGAGATCGAGCCCGGGCTGGTGGTCGCGCTGCTCAACGCGGGCGCCAGCGGCGTGAACATCAACATCGTCTCCGGCGAGCAGTCGCTGTTCACTCGAGACATCTCGCTCGGCGGGAACGCCTTCACCGAAGCGATCCAGAAGGAACTCGGGCTGCCGTTCGACAGCGCGGAGCGCGTGAAGAAAGGCGAGCCGGTGGACGGGATCGAGCCGGCCGACGTCGCGCCGATCCTGCGGACCGTCGGCGAGAACCTGCTGCTCGAGATTCAGAAGACCTTCGACTTCTTCAAGGCGACGGCGGCGTCCGACCGCATCGACCGCGTCCTGGTGAGCGGCGGGACCTCGCGCGTCGACGGGTTCGTCGATCGGCTGGCCGAGCGCTTCGGCTCGCCCGTGGAGCTGTTCGACCCGTTCCGCAGGATTCAGTTCGACGCGAAACGATTCGGGATAGAGCGCATGGAGGACGTGGCTCCGACCTCGGCAGTCGCCGTGGGGCTCGCGCTCAGACGGGCGGGCGACCGATGATTCGAATCAACCTCCTCGCCGTTGAACGCGAGCGCGCCAAGCGGCGCCCCGTCGCGAGCGTCACCGGGCCGCAGGCGACGCAGCAGCGGATTACGCTCGCCTGCAGCCTGATCCTGGTCCTGACGGCCCTGGGCGTCGGGTGGTGGTACTGGTCGCTGAAGCTCCAGTCGGACCGGATCGAAGAGGACATCGTCACCAGCCAGAAGGAGACCGCGCGGCTCCGCACCCTGATTCAGCAGGTGCAGACCAACGACGCGCGGCGGGCCCAGCTGCAGCAGCGCGTCGGATTGATCGAGGAGCTCAGGAAAGGGCGCGAGGGGCCCGTCCGGATGCTCGACGAAATCAGCCGCAGCATGCCCGAGATGCTCTGGCTCACCGACGTCAAGCAGCAGGGGGCGGACCTGACGATTACGGGCCGCTGCACGTCGCTGACGGCGCTGTCCGACTTCGTCGACAACCTGAAGCTCGGCGGGTATTTCAAGCCCGTCGAGATCCTGAACAGCCAGGTGGAGGCGACCCAGTCGACCGCGGTCGCCGGGCTGACGAAGTTCTCGATCAAGGCGACGTTCGTCACGCCGGGCACGTAGCGGCGGAGAGAGAAAGGCGAGCCGTGGCAGGAACACTCACCAAGTTGCCGTGGTACGGGCAAGTCGGGGCCTTCCTGGGACTGTCCGCCGCCGGCCTGGCCGCGTTCTTCTACCTGTATGTGACGCCCATGCAGCAGGAGATGGCCCAGCGCCAGCGCAAGCTCGACGCCCTCCAGGTGGACATCCGCAAGAGTCAGGCGATCGCGCAGCGGCTGCCGCAGTTCCGCGCCGAGGTGGCCGACCTCGAGATGCGGCTCGAAACGCTGAAGAACGTCCTGCCGGAAGAGAAGGACATGGGCGACCTGCTGCGCCGTCTGCAGACGCTGGCCGTGCAGTCGAACCTGACCATCCGGGCCTTCAAGCCTGCCGAGACCCCGGTTGCCAAGCAGCTGCACGCCGAGTGGCCGATCAACCTGCAGCTCGACGGCGCCTACCATAACCTGGCGATCTTCTTCGACCGGGTGGCCAAGTTCCCGCGCATCATCCACGTGAGCGGGATTGCCATCAAGGGCAAGGACCGGCAGGAACCGAATTCGACGATCACCGCCGACTGCGTGGCCACGACGTTCGTGCTCCTCGAGAACCCGAAGGCTGCGGGCCCGGCCGGACGCGTGAGGGCCAGAGACGCCGGCGGAGGGGCACGTCAATGACACGAGATCTCCCGGTCCGGCTGGCCGTCGTCCTCGTGGCGGCCGGCATGACGATGATCGCCGCACCGCTGCTCGGCGCGGCGCAGGGCGCGAAGCCGGCCGTCCAGGCGGCGCCCGCGGGCCCCGCGGCGCAACCGGCCGCAGCCAAAGCGTCGCCGCCGCCTGCCCCGGCACCGCAGGGCGCCGGGAAGCCCGCGGCCGCAAAGACCGCTCCGGCGGGGACTCAGGCGACGGAGGGCTACAGCTACCGGGCGGAGGGTCGGCGCGATCCGTTCGTGAGCCTGCTGAACAGGGGTACCGATCCGCGCCAGCGCAAGGCCGACGGTGTGGCCGGCCTGCTGGCCGGTGACGCGGTGCTGAGGGGGCTTCTGCAGAACCGGGGTACGTTCCTCGCCATCGTGCAGGGGCCCGACGGGAAACGCCAGTACATCGTTCACCCGAACGATAGGTTCGCGGACGGCGTGGTGAAGGCGATTACCGCCGACGGCATGCTCATTCTCCAGGAGGTGAACGACCCGCTGTCGCTCACCAAACAACGGGAGATCCGCAAGACGTTGCGGGCGGTCGAAGAGGTCAAGTAGATGCGGTACAACTGGACACTCCGGGACAGGGCGAAACGGGAGCGCGCACACCCGACGGCCGGGAACAGCCCGGGCGCCTGGGCGGGGCTGGCAGCGGCCCTGGCCGCCAGTATGGTGATTGCGGGATACGCGGCCGTCGACCCGGCGGCGCCGCGAGCTCGCCTGAGCGCCATCTCGGCAAAGGTCGGGATTCGAGGCGCGTCGGTGCTCATCGAGGCATCCGAACCTGTTGCCTACGTGACCACGCGGCCGGACCCGCTCACGGTGCTCGTCGATCTCCGTAACGTCACGGCGGTCGGCGTGGCCAACCGCGTGTCAGGCTCCCCGGTGGGCCCCATCGCGGCCGTGACGACCGAAGAGGCCAGGGCGACCGACGGGGCCCTCGTGGCGCGAGTGCGCGTGCTCCTGGCGGCGCCCGCGCAGCACCAGGTTCGCAGCGACCGCAACATGATCCAGGTCGACGTCGTGCCGGACGACGACTCGCCTGGCACGATTCGGCTGGTCGGCTCCTCGCCGCCCCCCAGGGCGGCGCCGGCCGAGGCCAGGCCGGTCGCCGGCGCGGCGACGAAGCTCGAGGCCATCCGGACCGACGCCGGGGCGCGCGGCATCGAGGTCACGCTCGCTGGCAACGGCACGCTCGTCGCGACCAACACGGAACTGACGCCCTCGGCCCCTCATCGGCTGATTCTCGATTTCGCCGGCGTGACGCCGGCCGTGCCGGCGACGGTGCCTGTGGACAAGGGCGCCATCCAGCGGGTCCGCATCGCGTCCTACAGCGCGAAGCCGCAGGTGACGCGCGTGGTCTTCGACCTCGCACGCCTCGTGCCCTACACGGTGCTGCCGTCGGGCAACGAACTGAAGGTGACGTTCCCAGACGGGGCAGACCCGGCGTCGATGCCAACGGCTGCCGCCGCCCGTTCGCTCGTGACGCCGGCCACGCCGGCCGGGCCGCACCCGGCGAGCGCCGCCGAGCCGACGGCGACAACCGCTCCGGCCCCGTCCGCGCCGCCCGCGCCCCGGCAGGCGCAGGCCGCGGCCTCGGTGGTGGCCCAGACGCCGCAGCAGCCCGGTGCCGCCGGGCGGACCTATTCGGGCCACCCCGTCAGTCTCGACTTCCAGGGCGCCGACCTGCGGTCGGTCCTCCGGACCTTCTCGGAAATCAGCGGCCTCAACCTCGTCATCGACCCCAAGGTGGATGGGTCCGTTGATGTCGCGCTGCGTGACGTCGCCTGGGACCAGGCGCTCGACAACATCCTCCGCTCCAACAAGCTCGGCTACGTCATCGACGGAACCATCGTGCGCGTGGCGCCGCTCAACGTCCTTGCTGACGAAGAGAAGGCGCGGCGCGAGCTGACCGACCAGCAGGCGCTCTCGGGCGAGTTGAAGGTGGTGACCCGGACCCTGAACTACGCGCTGGCGCTCGACCTCGAGCCGCTGCTCAAGGACAACGCCCTCTCCAAGCGCGGCACCACGGCCGTCGACAGGCGCACGAACACCATCGTCATCAACGATCTCCCGCCCTACCTCGCCAGGGCCGAAGCGCTGCTCGCGTCGCTCGATCTGCCGGAAGGCCAGGTCGAAATCGAAGCGCGCATCGTGATGACGTCCAAGACGTTCGCCCGCGAGCTCGGCGTCAAGTGGGGCTTCCTCGGCCAGGCGACGCCCGAGATCGGCAATACGACGGGCCTCGGCTTCCCGAACAGCCTGGTTGGCGCCGGAAAGGCCGATCACTCGCTCAGCTCCGCATCGAGCATCGCGAGGCTGGCGATGGGCAGCGTCAATGGCGCATTCAATCTCGACGCCGAGATCAGCGCACTCGAGGCGGACGGCAAGCTGAAGAGCCTGATGCAGCCCCGCGTGGTGACCCAGAACAACGTCCAGGCGAAGATCACTCGAGGCCAGGAGATCCCGTACACGACGACCGTCGCGCCGACGGTCGGCGGAGGCAACGGCACGAGCGTCATCCAGCCGATGCCCACCGTGCAGTTCAAGACGGCGGCCCTGACCCTGCTGGTGACGCCGCGAATCACGCCGGCCGATACGATCCTGCTCGACGTCGACGTGGACAACGGGTCGCCGGGCGACCGGCAGCCCAACGGCAACATCTCGATCAACACCCAGCGCGCGCAGACCAGGGTCCTCGTCCAGAACGGTGCGACGACGGTCATCGGCGGCATCTACTCCGCCGACGAGGCTCGCGTGGACAGCCGGACCCCGGGGCTGGGCAAGGTCCCGATCCTGCGCTGGCTGTTCAAGAGCGAGACGATCAAGGACACCAACCAGGAACTGTTGATCTTCATCACGCCCCGCGTGATCAGGCTCAAGTAACGGCAGGAGGCCGACCGTGACGAGGTCAATTCCGAGCTTTATCGAACGGCTGGCGGCATTGGCGCTGGCGTTGGCCGCCCTGCTGGCCACGACGGCCTGCAGCGACAAGGTCCTGCAGGGAAAGGGGTCGTCCTACCTCGTGATCGACGCGTTGACGGCGGCCCCGGGCGACGATCCCGAGAAGTTCGCCACCGTCCTCGAGTCGGACGTATGGGCGAAGGAAGGCGGCGCGTACCAGGACTTCGGGAAGGTCGAGCTTCACATCGCGATGAAGGACGTCACGCTCACGACGGGCACCGAGCCGACCGCGAACAACTGGATCACGGTCAACCGGTACCACGTCGACTACGTCCGGTCGGACGGCCGCAATAATCAGGGCGAGGACGTGCCGTACAGCGTGGATGGCGCGGCGACCGGCACCATCACCTCGAGCAAGACGGCGCTGATCTTCACTCTCGTGCCGCTTCAGCGCAAGCTGGAGAAGCCGCTGGTGACGCTCGCCAATCACGGCGGGGCGATTGCCATCATGACCATCGCCAACGTGACGTTCTATGGGTACGACCAGGCCGGCAACACCGTGTCGGTGACCGGTTCGATCAGCGTGAACTTCGCCGATTGGGCGGACTCCGACTCTCAGTAGGCAGAGCTTATGGCACGAGCATTTCGCACGCTGGCACTCCTTTCGGCGGTCGCTCTGGCGGCCGGCTGTTCGGTCCAGGAAACCCCGGTACCGGGCCTGACGGGGCCGTCCGAGCTCGCGCTCTCGCTGGCGGTGACCGTGTCACAGGACACGATCCCCCAGGACGGGAGTTCCTACACGGACGTGTACATCACCGCGCGCGACCCGAGCGGCAGGCCCTACCCCACTGTGTCCCTTCGCTTCGACATCGTAAAGGACGGCAACGTCGTCGACTTCGGCGTGCTGTCGACGAAGACCGCGGTGACTGGCAGCGACGGCCACGCCCAGGTGCGCTACACCGCCCCGCCGCCTCCGAAGGATTCGCCCGCGCCCACGCCAGCCCGCGCGCCCACGACGGTCTTCGTCCGCGCCACCCCCAACGGAGTCGACTACGCAAACGCGGTGCCCCGATCCGTAGAAATCAAGCTCGTGCCGCAGGGCACGGTCTACGATCCGGCGACGGGTCCGGTCGCGAAGTTCACCGTGGCGTCGACGACCACGGGAGCGGGGCAGCCCGTGGTGTTCGACGCGACGACGTCGAGCAGCCCGGCGGGCCTGGCCGGCTACGCGTGGGACTTCGGCGACGGGAACACCGGCTCCGGCGTCACCGTGCAGCATACCTTCACGGTGGGTGGGACCTATTCCGTGCGGCTGACGGTGACCGACAAGAAGGGGCAGACGGCCTGGGTCACCAACCAGGTCACCATCGCCGGCGGCCCGACCGCTGTCTTCACGTGGGTGCAGCAGGCGGTGCCGACCTTCCAGGTTGTCTTCGACGGAAGCGCGTCGTGGGCGGTTCCGCCAGCGACCCTCGACAACTGGGAGTGGAACTTCGGGACCGCAGCGTGCCTGCCGGTCACCGGACCGCCGCCAGCGCCAACGGCCGCCTGCAACTATCCGGCAGCGGGGAAGTATCAGGTGACGTTGAAGGTGACCGACAGCAAGAAGCTGACGGCCACGATGACCCAGACCGTCGAGGTGAAGTGAGCAAGCGCCGTGGCTGACCATCCGCGAATCGAAGAGCTTCGACGCCGGATCCAGAAGGACCCGGCGTCGATCGCCTTCGCGCAACTGGCCGAAGAGTACCGCCGGGCGGGCCGCCTCCCGGAGGCGATCGAAACCTGCCGCGCCGGCCTCGCCTACCACCCGGGGTATCTGTCTGCGCACGTGACGCTCGGCCGGGCGCTTCTCGAAACCGGCGACCTCGCGGCGGCAGAAGAGGCCCTGTCGCGCGTCCACGTTGCCGCACCCGAGAACCTGACCGCCCTGAAGGGCCTGGCCGAGATCCACCACCGCCGCGGCGACCGCCAGGCCGCGCTTGCGCTCTACACCAAGGCTATCGAGTCGGGGCCCCGCGACTCGGAGCTGGAGCAGCTCATCGGCGTGCTGCGGGAGGAAGAAGAGGCCGCCGCGCCAGCTCCCGCGCCGGACGACGACAGGGTATTGGCGGAGGCGTTCGAGGCCGCCCCTCCGCTCGTGTCTCCCTCATACGGACCCGCTTCGATGGTCGCCCCGGACCCGAACCTGCCAGACCCGGGCACGCCCCAGCAGATCGAGGCGCTCGAGCGCTGGCTCGACGCCATCCTCACCGACCGGGAAGGCCGGCGGTAGCCAAGACCTGCCGCCTGAGCCATCCGCCACCGCCACCACCTGAGCCATAGGGCATCTTCGGCTGGTTTTTGATATAGTTACGGGTTCCGGCAGGGCCGGAGCCCAACTGGGGCGCTGGACGACGTGGAGAGCCGATGATCAACATCGACGAACTCAAGCAGATCCTGGACCTGGCGAGAGACCACGAGCTCAACGAGCTCGAGCTCGAGGGCGAGGGCTACAAGATCCGAATCAGGAAGGGTGGCCAGGTGGTCGTGGCGCAGGCCCCGGCTGCGGCCGTCGCCCTGCCACCTGCTCCGGCGCCTCACGCGGCGGCCCCGAACGCCGCCGGCCAGGCGGCGGGCCCGGCCCCGGGCCTGGACGTGGATGCGGAGCTTGCCATCGTGACGTCGCCAATCGTCGGCACGTTCTACCGGGCGCCCGACCCGAACGCCCCGCCGTTCGTTCAGCCCGGCGACGTCGTGAAGAAGGGCCAGACGTTGTGCATCGTCGAGGCCATGAAGATGATGAACAACATCGACTCCGAGTACGAGGGCACCCTGGTCAAGGTGTTCGTCGAGAACGGCCAGCCCGTCCAGTTCGGCGAACGGCTCTTCGCCATCAAGCGATAGGGGGACCCGGCCCGTGTTCAAGAAGATCCTGATCGCCAATCGCGGGGAGATCGCGCTGCGCGTGATTTACGCCTGCCGCGAAATGGGCATCAAAACCGTGGCCGTCTACTCGGAGGCGGACGCGCACTCCCTGCACGTCCGGTTTGCCGACGAGGACGTCTGCATCGGTCCGCCGCGCGCCGCGCAGAGCTACCTGAGCGTCCCGGCGATCATCAGCGCGGCCGAGATCACCGGCGCCGACGCCATCCACCCGGGCTACGGCTTCCTCTCGGAGAGCGCCTACCTGGCCGAGGTCTGTGAGGCCTGCCACATCAAGTTCATCGGCCCCGATCCGCGCGTGATCCGCCTGATGGGCGACAAGGCCCGGGCGCGCCGCGCGATGAAGAAGGCCGGGGTGCCGGTGCTGCCCGGCAGCGAAGGGGTGGTCGAGAACGAGGAGAAGGCGCTCAAGATCGCCAAGGAAATCGGCTATCCGGTGCTCATCAAGGCCACCGCCGGGGGCGGCGGGAAGGGGATGCGCATCGCCACCGCGCCCGGCGAGTTCAGCCAGGCGTTCCGGACCGCCCAGCGAGAGGCGGAGGCGGCGTTCGGCGTGAAGGACGTCTACATCGAGAAATACCTCCGGAATCCGCGTCACATCGAGTTCCAGATTCTCGGCGACCATCACGGGACCGTGGTCCACCTGGGCGAGCGCGAGTGCTCGATCCAGCGGCGGCACCAGAAGCTGATCGAGGAGTCGCCGTCGCCCGCGCTGAGCGACAAGCTCCGGCGGCGGATGGGCGGCATCGTCGTCGACGCGGCGAAGGCCGTGCAATACGCCAACGCGGGGACGTTCGAGTTCCTGCTCGACGCCGACGGGCACTTCTACTTCATGGAGGTGAACACCCGCCTGCAGGTGGAACACGGCGTGACCGAACTGGTGACGGGCATCGACATCGTGAAGGAGCAGATCCGGATCGCCGCCGGGGAGCGATTGTCGTTCCGGCAGAGCGAGGTGACCTTCACCGGGCACGCCATGGAGTGCAGGATCAACGCCGAGGACCCGGACACCTTCGCGCCTTCGCCCGGCACGATTCACGTGTTCGCCCTGCCCGGCGGCCCCGGGGTCCGCGTGGACACCGCGGCGCACTCCGAGTGCTTCGTCTCCCCGTACTACGACTCGATGCTCGCGAAGGTGATGGTGCACGGCCGAGATCGCCAGGAGGCGATCGCTCGGATGCGCCGCACCCTCGACATGACGGTGATCGAGGGGATCAAGACCAACGTCCCCCTCCACCTCAAGATCCTCGCCGAAGCCGACTTCGCCAACGGACGGTTGAGCACCGGTTTCATGGACCGGTTCATGGCGGTGCCGCCGGCCGCCCGGAAGCTGGCCGAAGCCGTGTAGGGCGGGCGTTCCCGCGCCGTGTTCCCAGACTGTCCGACCCGGGACCGCGGCCGCATGACCGCGGGGCCGACGACGATGAACATCGCAGGCGACGGCGGCCTGAGGGGCCGGCAGTTTCAACTCGCGGTCGCCCTGCTGGCCGTCGTCCTGGCGGCGGGCACGGGCGGCTACATGCTGATCGAAGGGTGGGACGCGTGGGACGCGTTCTACATGACGGTCATCAGCGTCTCGACCGCCGGCTATCGAGAGGTGCACGAGCTGTCGAAGGCCGGGCAGGCCTTCACGACGGCGCTGCTCATCTTCGGCGTCGGCACCGCCTTCTACGCCTTCACCCTCGTTGCGGCCGGCATCATCGAATCGCGCTTGCATCCCCGCATCCAGGAGAAACGCCGGGCGCGTATGATCGATCAACTCAACGACCACTTCATCCTCTGCGGGGCCGGGCGGATCGGCCTCATCATCGCCGACGAGTTCCGGCGGCAGAACGTGCCGTTCGTCGTGATCGACCACGACCCGGTGGCCGTGCAGGAGGTCCTCCGGCGCGGCGACCTCGCCGTCGAGGCGGATGCGAGCCGCGAGGACGTGCTCCAGAAGCTCCGCATCGACGCCGCGCGCGGGCTGATCGCCGCGCTCGGGACCGACGCTGAGAACGTCTATACCATCCTCACCGCCCGCGGCCTGAGGCCCGATCTCTTCGTGATCGCGCGGGCCGATTCGGACGACGCCGGCCGCAAGATGCTGAAGGCGGGCGCCAGCCGGGTGGTGTCGCCCTACCAGATCGGCGCGACCCGCCTCGCCCAGACCGCGTTGCGGCCAGCCGTCGTGGACTTCGTGGAGCTGGCCACGAGCTCCGAGAACCTCGAACTGGCGATGGAGCAGGTGGGCATCGGAGCGGGATCGGCGCTGGCTGGACGCACCATCGTCGAGGCGAACATCCGCCAGCGGTTCGGCGTCATCGTGGTCGCCATCCAGCGGGAAGGGGGGCACATGGACTTCAACCCGCCCCACGACGCGGTCATGCGCGTTGGCGACGAACTGGTGGTGCTGGGCCGCCCCGGGCAGCTGAAGGACCTCGAGGTGGCCGCCGAATGACGGCGACGCCGGCCCGCGTGCTGGATGGCGCCACGGTGGCGTCGCGGATCAGGGCGGAACTGCGGGACCGCGTCGGCGCCTTCACCCGCGCGCAGGACCGGCCGCCAGGCCTCGGCATCGTCCTGGTGGGCGACGATGCGGCGTCGGAGATCTACGTCCGGAACAAGCTGAAGACCGCGGGCGAGTCGGGCCTTCGCGCCGACGTGTACCGGCTCGCGGCCACGGCCTCGCTCGACGAGATCCTGAGCGTCGTGAAAACGCTGAACGCGAGCCCGGTTCACGACGGGATCCTCGTCCAGTCCCCGCTGCCCGCCGCGCTCGGGCGCCACGCCGAGCAGGTGGTATTCGACGCGGTCGATCCCGCCAAGGACGTCGACGGGTTCCATCCCGAGAACGTCGGGCGCCTGGTGCAGAAACGTCCGTTCCTGGTCGCGTGCACGCCGCTCGGCATCATGGAACTGCTCGACCGGTCCGGCATCGGCGTGGACGGCACGCGCGCGGTCGTCATCGGCCGGAGCGACATCGTCGGCAAGCCGATCGCGCTGCTGCTCATGCACCGGAACGCCACGGTTACCGTCTGCCACTCGCGAACCGCGGACCTGGCCATGGTCTGTCGGTCGGCCGACATCCTGGTGGCGGCCGTCGGCCGTCCGGCGTTCGTGACGCCCGAGTTCGTGAAGCCGGGCGCCACGGTGGTCGATGTGGGCATCAACCGCGTGACCGACGCGGCGCTGGTGGCGCGAATCTACCCCGACCCCGGTGGGCGCCGGGCCGACTTCGAGCGGCGCGGCTCCCTGGTGATAGGAGACGTGCACCCCGGCGTCGCGGGCGTGGCCGGCGCGCTGACGCCCGTTCCCGGCGGCGTCGGCCCCCTGACGATTGCCATGCTGCTCGCGAACACCGTGAAGGCTGCAGAGGCGCGATGCTCAGGGTTGCGTTGACCGGCGGATTCGCCACCGGCAAGAGCTACGTCCGGGCGCGCATCGCGTCGAGAGGGGTGCCGACGGTGGATGCGGACGCCATCGTGCACGAGCTGTTCGCGGCCGGGTCAGAGGTTTCGGGCGAGATCGTGCGCGCCTTCGGTTCGGCCATGACGCAGAGCGACGGAGCGGTGGATCGCCGGGCGCTCGGCGCGCTCGTGTTTCGAGACGCCACTCGCCGCCGCGAACTCGAGGCCATCGTGCACCCCCGGGTGTACGACCGGATCGCCGTTTGGATGTCGGTCCAGGCTGAACGCGGTGCGCGCTGGGTGGTGGCCGAGATTCCGCTGCTGTTCGAAACCGGCCGCGATGGCGATTTCGGGCGGGTGATCGTCGCCGCCTGTCCGCCCGACGAGCAGGTCAGGCGGCTCCTGCGACGCGGCGGCATCGATGAGGCCGGGGCGCGCGCGAGGCTCGCCGCGCAGTGGCCGATTGACGAGAAGGTGAGGCGCGCCTCCGACGTCGTCGACACCTCCGGCAGCTTCCGGGAAACCGACCGTCAGGTGGATGCCATCTGCGCGGCGTTCGACGACGGCGGGGGGGCAGAGGCCGACGCGGGCGTCCCCCCGGCGAACTAGCCGTCCGGCTCGTCCGTGTCCTTGGCGGCCGCGATCCGCTCCTCCACGAACGAGTTCCACTCGTGACAGTGCGGGCAGTGCCACAGCAGTTCGGTGCTGCGGTAGCGGCAGTGCACGCACACGTGGGGGTCGACGTAGAACACGGACCTGCCGGCGAGATCCACGTAGCGGTCGACCAGGGCCGGGTCCAGGCCGAGCTGGCGCAGCGTGGCCCACACGGCCCGGTGCACCGCAAGCGCGTGCGGATGGTGCGCGAGCGCCTCGAAGAGCAGCTCGAGCGCGTCGGCCGCCTGGCCGCGCGCGGTCAGGTGCCGCCCCAGCGCGACCCGCCCGCGCCAGTCCTGCGGCGCGGCGGCGATCAGCTGTCGACAGAGCGCCGGATAGCGGCCCGGCGTACCGAGCGCGTCGTAGACCGACTCGAGCCGTTCGAAGGCGATGTAGGCGCGTTCGGGGGCCACGGCCACGGCCCGCTCCCAGGTGGCGGCGGCGTCGGCCGCCCGTCCGAGCTGGCGCTGAACGTCGCCCAGATGGAGGTACGCAGGGACCACGCGGGTGTCGAGATCGATGGCGGCCTTGAAGCGCGTCGTCGCTTCCTCGAGGTCCCCCCGTTTCAGCGCCTGAAGGCCCAGCTCGTTCTCGAGGAAGGCCAGCGTCTCGCTGAAGCGGGCGTCGCCAGGTTTGCCGGCGAAGCCGGCCAGTCGCTGACGGATCTCGTACGCCTCCCGCCACTGGTGCTGTTCCTCGTGCAGCTTCTCGAGGTTCGCCAGGGCGTACGCGTTCTCGGGATCGAGCCGGAGGACCTCGTTGAACGCCTCGAAGGCGCGGTCGACGAACCCCCCGCTCTTGTAGTCGAGCCCGAGGCACAGCAGCGAGTAGGCGTGCTCGAGGCGCTTGAGCTTGGGCCGCTGCAGCAGGTTCTGGTGCACCTGGATGGCCCGGCCCACCTGGCCCTTCTCCCGGTACAGATTGCCGAGAATCAGGTCGATCTCGAGCGCGTCGGAGTCGACTGTCGCGGCCTTGGTCAGTTCCTCGATCGCCAGGTCGGGCTGATTCGAGACGAGGAAGTTCAGGCCGAGCATGTAGTGCGGCGTCTCGCGCGCCCTGCGCCGATCGAACCACCGACCGTCGCGCAGCTTGTAGCGTTCCCATGCCTTGCCGATGGTGAGGCCGGCCAGCAGGGCGATCAACGCGGCGAGGAGGGGAGCGTAGGCGCCCATCATCCAAGGCTCTCGCGGAGATAGCCGTCGAGCAGGGTGTCCCACCTGCCCTGCGCGCCGAGCAGCCGTTCGATCAGCTCCCGCGCCGCGCCGTCACCGCCAGCCCGGCTGCTGACCCAGTTCACCCGGGACAGGACCTCGGGCGCGGCATCCGCCGGCGCGGCGGACAGTCCCACCCGCGACAGCACCGGCAGGTCCAGCAGATCGTCCCCCATGAAGGCGACCTCCAGGTCGCTCAGGCCCTCTTCGTCCAGGAGTTCCCGGTACATCTCCAGCTTGTCGCCGGCGTGCTGACGGACGATCCGGATGCCAAGCTGCGCGGCGCGCGCCGCCGTTGCTGCCGAGTGGCGGGCCGACAGCAGGCCGACCGCGAGGTCGGCCCGCTGCGCCCAGACGATGCCGGTGCCGTCGCGGATGCTGAACTGCTTCGACTCGGACCCGTCCGCGTGGAGCAGCACACGGCCGTCCGTGAGCACGCCGTCCACGTCGAACAGGACCAGCCGGATGCGGGCGGCCCTGACGGCGAAGTCCTGGGGAGTGCAGCGCATCAGATCAGCTCGGTCCGCCACAGGTCGTGGAGATGGACGACGCCCTCCACGCGCCTGTCCGGCGACACGACCACGAGCGACGTGATCTTCCGCCGCTCCATCAGGTTCAGCGCGTCGACGGCCAGCATCGTCGGACCGACGGTGACCGGCGTGCGTGTCATGACCGCGTCGGCTCTCTGCTCCAGCACGCGGTTGTCGGCCATGTGCCGGCGGAGGTCGCCGTCGGTGATGATGCCGGCCAGGCGGTCCTGGGCGTCGACGACGCAGGTCATCCCGAGCCCTTTTCGGGACATCTCGTAGATGACGTCCGGCATCGCTGTGTCCTCGCGGACCGCCGGCAGCTGTTCGCCGGCGTGCATGAGCTGCTCGAGCCTCATGAGGCGCTTGCCCAGCTTGCCGCCCGGGTGGAGGCTGGCGAAATCCTCCTGCCTGAATCCCTTACGGACGAGCAGGGCCATCGCGAGCGCGTCTCCCAGCGCCAGCGCGGCGGTCGTGCTGGCGGTCGGCGCCAGGTTGAGCGGACACGCTTCTTCGTCCACGCGGCAGTCGAGCGTGACGTCAGCCGCCTGCCCGAGCGTCGAGCCCGGACAGCCGGTCATGGCGATCGTCTGTGCGCCCACGCGGCGGATGGTCTCGAGCAGCCTGAGGATTTCACCCGTCTCACCGCCGTAGGACAAGGCCACCACCACGTCTTCGGCCTGGAGGGCGCCGACGTCGCCGTGAATGGCGTCGGCCGGGTGCAGGAAGAAGGCTGAGGTGCCCGTGCTCGACAGCGTGGCGGCAATCTTGCGAGCGATGATGCCAGACTTGCCCATGCCGGTGAGCAGCACCCGGCCGCGGCAGTCGGCCAGCAGGTCGACCGCTGACGTGAACGAGCCGTCGAGACGGTCGATCAGCGCGATGATTGCGTCGGCCTCGATGCGAAACACCTTGCGGGCCAGATCGAGTTCGGCGATGGAGTCGGTGGTGGCCACGCGCACCTCATTGTCCGTTCGTCGCCGGCGACGCGGACGGCGTCTTCACGATGGCGTCGATGCGCACGAGCCTTTCCAGCAGGGCGTCGAGCGCGTCGAGCCGAAGCGCGTTCTGCGCGTCGCTCTTGGCTCGGGTCGGGTCTTCGTGCACCTCGAGGAACACTCCGTCCACGCCGGCAGCCACGCCGGCCGAGGCGAGCGGGGTGATGTACTGCCCGAGACCGGCGGTGACGCCGTCGCCGCCGCCAGGAAGTTGCAGGCTGTGAGTGACGTCGAATACCACCGGGCAGCCGAGTTCGGCCAGCATCGGGAAGGCGCGCATGTCGACGACCAGGTTGTTGTAGCCGAACGACGTGCCGCGCTCGGTGACGAAGACCCGCGCGTTGCCCGTGCCGGTGACCTTGGCGATCGCGTGGCGCACGTCGCGCGGCGCGAGGAACTGCCCCTTCTTGATATTGACCGCCCGGCCCGTTGCCGCGGCGGCCAGCAGGAGATCGGTCTGGCGGCACAGGAATGCCGGAATCTGGAGCACGTCGGCAACGTCGGCGGCCGGGTCGGCGTGCGCCGCCTCGTGGATGTCCGTGAGGATGGGCACCCCGACGTCGGCCTTGATGCGCTTCAGGATCCGCAGGCCCTCGGCCAGTCCCGGGCCGCGATAGGAGGACCCCGACGTGCGGTTGGCCTTGTCGTAGGACGCCTTGAAGATGAAAGGCACGTGACGCGCGGCGGCGATATCCCGGATGGCGCGGGCCATCTCCGTGGCGTGCGCGGCGCTTTCGATGACGCAGGGCCCGGCGATCAGGACGAAGGGGCGTTCCCCACCCAGGCGGATTGAGCCAATCTGGACTGCGTTCACGCCCGCCATTATACAGGGAGCGGGTGCCTGCCGCCGACCGGCTACGCCGTTGTGCCTAGCGTCGCCTTGCCCGCCATCCGGGTCTGCTTGTGCTGGTAGCTCGCTCCGACGAAGCCGGCGAAGAGCGGATGCGGACGGAGCGGTTTCGACTTGAATTCCGGATGGAACTGCACCGCGACAAACCACGGGTGCGCGGGGATTTCGGCGATCTCGACGAACCTGCCGTCCGGCGACCGGCCGGAGATGCGCAGGCCGCTCGCCGCCAGGACCGGCTCATAGGCCGGGTTGAACTCGTACCGGTGTCGGTGGCGCTCGTAGATCGTGCCGGTGCCGTAGACCCGGTGCGCCAGCGACCCGGGCGCCAGGTCGCAGGCGTATTGGCCGAGGCGCATCGTGCCGCCGAGGTCATCGACGCCCAGCAGGTCGCGCAGCTTGAAGATGACCTTGTGAGGGGTCTCCTCGTTGCACTCGGTGGAGTCGGCCTCGCCCAGGCCGGCGACGTTGCGCGCGTATTCCACGACGGCCCACTGGAACCCGTAGCAGATGCCGAAGAACGGGATCCCGCGCACGCGCGCGACCTCGGCGGCGCGCATCATCCCGCGGGTGCCGCGGCTGCCGAAACCGCCCGGAACGAGAATGCCGTCGGCGCCGTCCAGCAGCCGGGAGCCCTCCGCTTCCTCGAGCGCCTCGGCCTCGACCCAGCGGAAATTCACCTTCAGGCCATGCGGGAAGCCGCCGTGCGTCATCGCTTCGTTGAGGCTCTTGTAGGAGTCCTCGTACTCGACGTACTTGCCGACCACGTGAATGGTGATGTCGTCGGCGGGGTGGCGGATGCGCTCGACCAGGTGCTGCCAGGTTTCGAGGCGGGCTTCGGTCTGGGGCAGGTGCAGGTACTTCAGGATGATCGTGTCCACGCCTTCGGCCGCCAGCATCTGCGGGACTTCGTAGATCGACGACACGTCCTTGGCGGTGATGACCGCCTCCTCGTCGACGTCGCAGAACAGCGCGATCTTCCGCTTGATGTCCTGCGGCAGGAATCGGTCCGTGCGGCAGAGCAGGATGTCGGGCTGGATGCCGATCGATCGCAGGTCGCGGACGCTGTGCTGGGTCGGCTTGGTCTTGAGCTCGCCGGCCGTGCCGATGAAGGGAACCAGCGTCAGGTGGACGTAGAGGGTGTGCTCGCGGCCGATGTCCTGGCGGAACTGGCGGATCGCTTCCAGGAACGGCTGGCTCTCGATGTCTCCCACCGTCCCGCCGATTTCCACCAGGACGAAATCCACGTCGGTCGCCGCGGCGCGCAGGCAGTCCTTGATCTCGTTGGTGATGTGCGGGATCACCTGCACGGTGCGGCCCAGATAGTCGCCCCGCCGCTCCTTCTGGATGACCGACAGGTAGATCTTGCCCGTCGTCCAGTTGTGCGCCCGGGTCGTCACCGTGTCGGTGAAGCGTTCGTAGTGGCCCAGGTCCAGGTCGGTCTCCGTGCCGTCGTCTGTGACGTAGACCTCCCCGTGCTGGTACGGGCTCATGGTGCCCGGATCGACGTTGATGTACGGGTCGAACTTCTGCAGCGTGACCCGGTAGCCATGGCCCTCGAGCAGGGCGCCGATCGACGCGGCGGCGAGCCCCTTGCCGAGCGACGACACCACCCCGCCGGTGACGAAGATGAACTTGACCGGTCGGCCGTCCTTGTTCTGCATGGCTGGTCAGCAGGGGAGACCCGGCGACGCCAGGCGCCGGACGCGTTCGAGATCGGCCGGGGTGTCGACCCCGATCGAGTCGTAGCTGGTTTCCACGGTCCGGATGCGGAAGCCGTGTTCGAGGGCGCGAAGCTGTTCGAGGGACTCGGCCCGCTCGAGCGGCGTCGGCTCGAGCTTCGCGAACTCGAGGAGGAACGGGCGTCGGTAGACGTAGAGCCCGATGTGCTTGAACGCCCGCCCCGCGTCGAGGCCGCCCAGGGCCCCGCGCGTGTGAGGGATCGGCGCCCGGGAGAAGTAGAGCGCGAAGCCGTTCCGGTCGGTGACCACCTTCACCACGTGGGGGTTCTCGAGATCGGCGCGGTCGTCGATGCGGCGGCAGAGCGTGCCCATGGGAATCGAAGGGTCGCCGGCGAGCGGAGCGACGGCCTCGGCGATCATCTCGGTGGCGAGCAGCGGTTCGTCGCCCTGCACGTTCACGATCAGCGCGCACGTCAGCGACGCGGCGACCTCAGCGAGGCGGTCGCTGCCGCTCCGGTGATCGGGCCTCGTCATCACGGCGATGCCGCCGAACGACTCGACGGCGGCGCGCACGCGGTCGTCGTCGGTCGCCACGACGACGGCGTCGATGGCCGGCGACGCAGCCGCGCGGCGATACACGTGCTCGATCATCGGGCGGCCGCCGATGTCGGCGAGGGGTTTGCCCGGGAGACGAGTCGACTGGTATCGCGCGGGAATGATGGCGACGTGGCGTGCGCCAGCCAGCGAGCTGATGGGGCTGCGGGCCCTGTCGGGGTGCACGGCGAATCATAGCACACGTCCCCGGGCCGAGTACCAGGGCGCGGCACCGGACGCGGCTGCGGCGCATGTAGAATGTGGGGGTGACGCGGACGCTGGCCGAACTCGTCCTGCTCGCCGCCCTCCTGGTCGCCGCCGGCCTGATTGCCGCGAACCGCGGACGCGGCGCGCGGGAGGTGCCGGACGGCGCGCCGGCGAAGGCGGCCTCCCGGGACACGCCCGTGGACGCGGGCCTGCCCGAGCGCGCGGCGGCGCTTCGCGCCTACCTGTCGTCGCCGCCGCCGAGAACGTCCGTGCGGAGAAACCCGTTCGGATTCGGCGCAGCGACGGCGACCGGGCGGATCGGGGTCGCCGGGACGGCGAACGCGGCATCCGCCGGACCGCCGCCGCGGCCGCCGATGGAACTGGCCGGCATCGCCGAGGACACCGGGAACGGCCATCCCGCCAGGACGGCGGTGATCTCCGCCGCCGGCCAAGTGATCTTCGCGACGGAGGGCGACCGCATCCTGTCGCGATTCCTGGTCGTTCGGATCACGGCGGACGCGGTCTATTTGACGGATGACGAGGGAGGCGGCGAGTTCTCCCTCGTGCTCAAATAGTGCGGGGCGGCGCGTCGGGGATGCCGTCGCGTCGCTTGACGCCCGCTGGCGGCTTCGCCAGCGACGCCGGACACGGCTGCTTCCACAACCGCAGGTAGTCGAACACGAGCTGCCGCTTCATCAGCTGGATGGCGCGCGCCGGGTCTACGCCCTTCGGGCAGACGCGCGAGCATTCGCCTGCGAAATGACAGCGCCACGGCCCCCTGCCGCCGGAGAGCAGCGCCTTCCGCTGGTCGAACCCGCCGTCGCGGCTGTCCGAGTTGTAGCGGTGCGCCTGGCCGAGCGGCATCGGCCCGGCGTAGTCCGGGTCGGTCGCGTAGGTCGGGCAGGCCGCCATGCAGCACCCGCACTTGATGCAGTAGGAGAACTGCAGGTACGCCTCGAGCTGGTGCGCCGACTGCCAGTATTCGCCGGTCGGCTGATGCAGTTCGGCCGCGTCGTCGCGGATCAGGTGCGGCTGCGCTTCGACGTGAGCCTTGAACATCGGGACGAGGTCGGGGACCAGGTCGCGGATGATGTCGAAATTGGGCAGCGGCGCCACCGTGACGAGCGAGCCCCCGACGTCCGAGATCTGCGTGTTGCACGCAAGGCGCGGGCTGCCGTTGATGAACATCGCGCAAGACCCGCAGACGCCCATCCGGCACGACGACCGCCACGCCAGCGTTGGGGACAGCTTCTCCTTGATGATCTTCAGCCCTTCGAGGACCGTCGTACCCGGCAGGCACTGGAACCGGTAGTCCTCCCAGTGCGGCTCGGCATCGGTCGTGGGGTCGAAACGCCGGATGCGAAAGACGACTTCGGTCGGGACCGTGTTGTCTGCCATGTCATTCCCCCCGGCTAGGCGCCGCGAGCCACCGTGTACCCCGCCCATGCCGCCCAGGTCCCGAAGGCGAAGAGGGCGAGCCCGGCGACGAGGAACAGGCCGTTCAGCGCCTTCTTCACCCCGGCAGCGGGGTTCAGTTCGAAGAGGATGTTCCGCAGGCCGTAGAGGCCGTGGAACAGCGCCGCGCCCAGCAGCACCACGTAGTTCGCCAGAAAGAAGACGCTCTTTCCGCGGGCGACCACGTTCGCCCAGTCCACCGGCTCGCCCGGTGCGACGCTGAAGACCCTGACGATCTCCTCGAGGTGCATGATCGTCATGTGGAGGCCGAGGAGCACCAGGATCACGGCTCCCGCGCCGATATGCCACGTCCAGAGTCCTTGATCGCGCACGTGCCCCTCCTACTCCAGGAACGCGAAACCGCCGGCGACCGCGAGAATCGCAGCGAGAATCATGACGCCGACGGCCAGCGGCCGCTGCTCGTCGACCGAGGTCCGATACGGGTAGACGGGCTCGATCGGCCTGCCGATCGCGAAGCCAAGTTCCACGAGGGCCAGTCGAAGGCCGTTCAGCGCGTGGAAGGCGAACGCGGCGAAGACCAGGGTACTCGCCGACGCTGAACAGCGGGCCCGTCACCTTCCCCATCGCCGCCGCCCACGCGTTCTCGCCGAACGCGCGCGAAGAGGTGACGAAGATGTGCATCAGGAAGTAGGTCAGCAGGCCGAGACCGGTCAGCCGGTGGAGGGTGTACAGATAGCGCTCGAACCCCCACCGTCCGCCAGCCAGCCAGCCGACGATCCCGAGACGGTTCGGACGTCCTTTGTTCTCGATCATTGACTACCTCCCCCCGTCCGCACGATCCACTTCGCCCGACCGCAAGTTCGCAAGTTCGCAAGATCGCAAGTTCGCACGATCGCACGATCTCAGAATCCCGCGGTCAGTACTTCCGTTCCTCCGGCTTCCACTGGTCGATCACCACCGGCTTGTAGTCGAGCCGGGGCGCGCCGCCCGTGTACCAGGCCAGCGTGTGCTTCAGCCACCGCTCGTCGTCGCGCACCTTGAAGTCGCGGCGCGCGTGGGCGCCACGCGATTCCTCGCGCGCGATGGCGCCGACAATCGTCACCTCGGCGAGGTCGAGCAGGTTCTCGAGTTCGAGCGCGTGGAAGAGGTTCGAGTTGTAGAGCGCGCCCTTGTCGTCCACCGGGGCCTTCTTCAATCGCTCCCGGATGTCGCGGACGACCGACAAGCCGTGGGTGAGTTCGGCGGCAGTCCGGAACACGCCGACGTCGTGGTCCATCATCTGGCGCAACTCGCGGCGCAGCGCGTAGAGGTTCTCGGAGCCCTGGCGCGCCAGGAGGTCCTTGACGTGCGCCGTGCGGTCGCCGACCAGTCTCTCCGGGACCGGTGCCGCCGATCCCAGTGACGGGAGCGCCTTGACGATCTCGGCGCCCGTGATCGCGCCCCACACCAGGCATTCGCCAGTGGAGTTCGACCCGAGGCGGTTCGCACCGTGCAGGGAGACGGCCGCCGCCTCGCCCGCCGCCCACACACCGGGGATGCGCGTGAGCCCGTCGATGTTGGTTTCGATCCCGCCCATCGAGTAGTGGGCCACCGGGCGAATCGGGATCGGCTTGTCGATCGGGTCGATCCCGATGAACTTGATGCACACCTCGCGGATGAGCGGCAGGCGCGAGTTGATGCGGTCGGCACCCAGGTGCGTCAGGTCGAGGTGGATGCAGGGCAGTCCGTCCTGCCCCGGGATTCCGCGGCCGGCCTCGATCTCCGTCTGTTCGGCGCGCGACACCATGTCGCGGGGCGCCAGTTCCATCTTGCTCGGCGCGTACCGCTCCATGAACCGCTCGCCGCTCGCGTTCTTCAGGTACCCGCCCTCGCCTCTGCAGGCCTCGGTCATGAGGATGCCGTTCGGCACCAGGCCCGTCGGGTGGAACTGGAGGAACTCCATGTCCTCGAGCGGCAGGCCGGCCCTGTACGCCATCGCCATCCCGTCGCCGGTCACCGTCTCGGAGTACGTCGTGAAGCCGTACAGCGTGCCCCCTCCACCGGTGGCGATGAGCAGGGCCTTGCCGCGAAGGACCACCGTCTCCCCGCTCGGCGCGTGGATGCCGAGCAGGCCGGCGAAACGCCCGCCCTCGACCAGCAGGTCGGTCACGAAGAACTCGTCGTAGCGCGTGAAACTCTTGTAGCGCAGCAGCTGGTCGTACAGCGTCTGCATCTCGAAGAAGCCTGTCTTGTCGGCGGCCAGCGTCGCACGCGGGTAGGAGTGCCCGCCGAACGGGCGCTGCGCGATGCGCCCGTGCTCGTCGCGCGTCCAGGGGATGCCCCAGTGGTCCAGTCGGCGAATCTCGTCGGGAATCGCGTTGACGAATCGCCGGACGACATCCTGGTCGGCGAGGAAGTCGGACCCCTTGTTCGTGTCCCACGCGTGCAGATCGATCGAGTCGCCTTCCTCCGTCCTGAGCACGGCGGCCGTACCGCCCTCGGCGCAGACCGAGTGAGCCCGCATCAGCTGCACCTTCGACACGATGCCGACGTTCACGCGGCCATCCAGCCGCGAACAGATCTCGACGGCGGCGCGCAGGCCGGCGAGTCCCGCGCCGAGAATGAGAACGTCGTGCGTCAGGCTCTGAGCCATCCGGACCTCCTTGCACGTCACACGCGAAGACTTGTGGCGGCCGGATTCTATCTCCCCGGTCGCCGCGTTGCAAGCCGATGTTGTGCCGATGCCCCAGCATGGTGCAATGTGGAAGAAAGTGCGCCTGCGTTGCCGAAACTGCGACGCACGCCGCTGTTTTCAACAGACTTTTCCACAGATTCTGTTGAAAGCCGCGACTCGCATGCAGGGGATGTGACCTAAGGCTGAGAATGGACGCCGCGACGAAGTGGGCCGCTCGCGCGTCACGTCCGGCGGCCACACTCGGGAAGTTGCGTTCGATCCGTGATGGGCGATAGCATGACTGGATTCCATTCGCGGTTCGATGACTTCTCAGGTGGCGGGGGAGGATTGTGAAGATCCACGAGTATCAAGCCAAGGCCATCCTCGCGCGGCACGGCGTGCCTGTGCCGGACGGCGAGGTGGTGCACGTTCCGTCGCGGGTCGGAGAGATCGCCAGGCGCCTCGGCGGCACGGTCGTGGTGAAGGCCCAGATTCACGCCGGGGGGCGCGGGAAAGGCGGCGGAGTGAAACTCGCGAGATCTCCGGAGGAGGCCGAGCGGATCGCCACCGACATGATCGGCATGAATCTGGTTACCCACCAGACCGGTCCCGAGGGACGGATCGTCAAGCGCATCCTGGTGGAGGCGGGGCTGCAGATTGCCAGGGAGCTCTACCTCGGGCTCGTGATCGATCGGGCGGCCGAGCGGCCCGTCCTGATGGTCAGTCCGGCCGGCGGGATGGAGATCGAGAAGGTTGCGGCCGAGACGCCGCACCTCATCTTCAAGGCCCACATCGACCCGGCGACAGGGCTGCTGCCGTTCCAGGCCAGGAGCCTCGCGTTCAGTCTCGGGCTTGAAGGCGCCGCCGTTGGCAAGGCGGTGAAGGTCATGCAGCAGGTCGTCGACACCTTCATGGGGACCGACGCGTCGCTCGTCGAAATCAACCCGCTCGTCGTCACCGCCTCCGGCGATCTGATCGCGCTCGACGCGAAGATGAACTTCGACGACAACGCGCTGTTCCGCCATCCGGACATCAAGGAACTCCGCGACCTCGACGAGGAGGACCCGCTCGAGATCGAGGCTTCGAAGTACTCGCTCAACTACATCCGCCTCGACGGCAACATCGGATGCATGGTCAATGGCGCCGGCCTGGCCATGGCGACGATGGACGTCATCAAGCTCGCCGGAGGCGAGCCGGCCAACTTCCTCGACGTCGGCGGAGGAGCGACGGCTGATCAGATCCGGAACGCCGTCCGGATCCTGACGTCAGACCACAACGTGCGTGCCGTGTTCATCAACATCTTCGGCGGCATCCTCCGGTGCGACATCCTGGCCGAGGGGCTGGTGGCGGCCGTGAAGGAGCTGAACGTGACGTTGCCCATCGTCATCCGCATGGAGGGGACCAACGTCGACGCCGGCAAGCGGATGTTGCGGGAGAGCGGGCTGAACTTCACGACGGCCGAGGCAGTGGACGAAGCGGCGGCCACCGTGGTCAAGCTGGCGGGAGGTCGCTGATGGCAGTCCTACTCGACAAATCGACACGGCTGCTGGTGCAGGGTCTGACGGGCCGCGAAGGCACCTTCCACGCAAAGGCGGCCGCGGCGTACGGCACGACGATCGTCGGCGGCGTGACGCCCGGCAAGGGGGGCATGACGCACGAGGGCTGGCCGATCTTCAACACCGTGCATGATGCGGTGGCCGCAACGGGCGCGAACGCGTCGCTCAGCTTTGTGCCACCGCCCGCAGCGGCTGACACGGTGATGGAAGCGGTGGACGCCGGCGTCGGCCTGGTGGTGTGCATTACAGAGGGCATTCCCACCCTCGACATGATGCGCGTCGTCACCTTCATGCGGGGCAAGCCGACCAGGCTCGTCGGACCGAACTGCCCGGGCCTGATCTCTCCGGGCAAGGCCAAGGCGGGCATCATCCCCGGCCACATCTGCCTGGAGGGGCGGGTGGGGATCGTCTCGCGCAGCGGGACGCTGACCTACGAGGCCATCCAGCAGACCACGAGGCTCGGCTACGGCCAGACGACCTGCATCGGGATCGGGGGAGATCCGATCATCGGGACGACGTTCGTCGATGCGCTCCGGCTGTTCAATGCCGATCCCGAGACGGAGGCCGTCGTCATGATCGGGGAGATCGGAGGAACGGCCGAGGAAGAGGCGGCCGACCTGATCAAGCGGGAGTTCAGGAAGCCGGTCGTGAGCTTCATCGCCGGCCAGACCGCTCCGCCGGGGCGACGGATGGGGCATGCCGGTGCGATCATCGCCGGGGGCAAGGGCACGGCGGCCGAGAAGATGGCCGCGCTCGAGGCCGCCGGCGTGCGCGTCGTGAAGAGTCCCGCCGAGATTGGTGCGGCGGTGAAATCGGTACTCGGCGAGAGTCGGCCGGCCGGAATCCGGTAGCCGGGATTCAAGCATCAGGAGTCGGATGGAACGAACACTTGCCATCATCAAGCCCGACGCGGTCGGGCGACAGCTGGTTGGCCGGATCGTCAGCCGGATCGAGGCCGCAGGATTCAGGGTCCTCGCGCTGCGCATGGCGCACCTGAGTAAGGCCGAGGCGGAGGGTTTCTACGCCGTCCACCGAGGGAAGCCGTTCTTCAGCGGGCTGACCGACTTCATGTCGTCGGGTCCGGTCGTGCTGATGGTGCTTGAGGCCCCGGCGGCCATCAGGGAATGGCGCGATCTGATGGGGGCGACCGACCCGGCGAAGGCGGCGGAGGGCACCCTGCGGCGGGAGTTCGGCGTCTCGATCGGCTCCAACGCCACCCACGGTTCGGACGCGCCCGAGACGGCGGCCTTCGAGATCGGCTACTTCTTCCGCGGGATGGAACTCGTCTAGGCCGAGCCTGGACGACGGGCAGGGCATGGCAAAGCTGCTGATCGTGATCGGCCTGGCCATTGCGGCGGCCGGCGCTGCGATGTGGCTCGGAGTGCCCATCGGGCGCCTGCCCGGCGACATGGTCGTCCGACGCGGCGGGTTCTCGTTCTACTTTCCGCTGACCACGAGCGTGCTGGCGAGCGTGGTCCTCACGATTCTGTTCGCCCTGCTGCGCCGCTGACCGATGGACGCCACACCATGATTGCTGCAATCCGCGGAACGCAGGACATCCTCCCGGGAACCGTCGAGCGCTGGCAGTTCGTCGAGGCCACGGCGTGCCGGGTGTTCGGGCAGTACGGCTATGCCGAGATTCGGACGCCCGTCATCGAGCGCGAGGAGCTGTTCGCCAAGGGCACCGGCGAGACGACCGACATCGTCCAGAAGGAGATGTACGCGTTCACCGACAAGGACGGGGAGCGGATCACTCTCAGGCCCGAGGCGACGCCCAGCCTGGCGCGCGCGTTCGCCGAACACGCGCTCGAGCAGGCGATGGCCGTCCCGAAGGTGTACACCATCGGCCCGATGTTCAGGCGGGAGAGGCCGCAGAAGGGGCGTTACCGGCAATTCCACCAGCTCGACGTCGAGGTGTTCGGGGTCAAGGACCCGTCGGTGGACGGGGAAGTGATCGATCTGGCGTGGACCCTCATCCGGGAGCTGGGCATCGGCGGTGTGGAACTCGCCGTGAACTCGGTGGGGTGTCCGGCCTGCCGGCCCGCGTTTTCAGACGCGCTCGTCGCGGCGCTCGGCGGCGACGTCCGGACGTTGTGCGGCGACTGCCAGCGCCGGGCGGCCACCAACCCGCTCCGCATCTTCGACTGCAAGGTGCCCGCCGACCAGCCGGTGATCGACGCGCTGCCGCATTCGGAGGACTACCTGTGTGCCGAGTGCCGGGAGCACTTCGATGCGGTGAAGCGGTATCTCGAAGTGTTCGGAATCCCATACACGGTGTCGCACCGGCTCGTCCGTGGCCTCGACTATTACACGCGGACGACGTTCGAGGTGCTGTCCGGCGGGATTGGCGCCCAGAACGCTCTCCTTGGCGGCGGCCGGTACGACGGCCTCGTGAAGCACCTTGGGGGCCCCGATCGCGTCGGCATCGGGTTTGCGGCCGGAATCGAACGTCTCGTGCTCGCGCTGCCGGAAACCTTGTCGCTGCCCGAGAACCGGCCCGACGTCTTCGTCGCGGCGCTGGGCGACCCGGCGCGCGCTCGGGCGCTGGAACTGCTCCGCGATCTGCGGCGGGCAGGGTTGAACGCGCAGGTCGAGTACGAAGGCCGGTCGCTCAAGTCGCAGATGAAGCGCGCCGATCGGCTGAAGGCGCCGCTCGTCTTCATCATCGGCGACGACGAACTGGCGCGCGGCGAGGTCACGGTGCGGCGGATGGCGGCATCGTCGCAGGAGTCCGTGCCGTTCGGCCGTGCGGTGGAGTTCGTGAAGACTGGTCGGCAGGCAGTCGAAGGTGAGTCCGGAGTAATGAGTTCGGACTTGTGAGTCCGGAGTCGTGAGTTCGGAGGAGCGGGTTCTAATCCTTATCGAGGAACGCATGTTCGATCAGCTTGGTGACTGGGTGCGGACGGATACGTGCGGGGCGCTGCGGGCGCCCGACATCGGCCGCCAGGTGACGCTGCTCGGCTGGGTTCACCGGGTGCGCGACCTGGGCGCGCTCGTGTTCCTCGACGTGCGGGATCGCTACGGACTGACACAGGTCGTCGTCCAGGACGGGCAGTCGTTTCTCGACACGGCCAAGCACCTCCGTTCCGAGTTCGTGGTGGGCGTGAAGGGGGTGGTGCGGGCTCGCACGGCCGACGCGGTCAATCCGCGCATGCCCACGGGCGACGTCGAGGTGGCGGCGGTCGAATTCCGCGTGCTGAACGATGCCGCCGTGCCCCCGTTCCAGATTGCCGACGAGGCCGCACTCGCCTCCGACGACCTCCGGCTCCGCTACCGCTACCTGGATCTGCGCCGTCCGAAGCTTCAGGCCAACATCGGCCTCCGCCATCGCGTCACGATGGCCGTGCGTCGGTATTTCGACGAGCAGGGCTTCTGGGAGGTCGAGACGCCCGTGCTCGGGAAGTCGACGCCGGAAGGCGCGCGGGATTACCTGGTGCCGAGCCGCGTCCACCCCGGCGACTTCTACGCGCTGCCGCAGTCGCCGCAACTGTTCAAGCAGCTGCTGATGATTGCCGGCACGGACCGCTACTTCCAGATCGTGAAGTGCTTCCGCGACGAGGACCTCCGCGCGGACCGGCAGCCCGAGTTCACGCAGATCGACGTCGAGATGTCGTTCGCGCGCCCGCAGCTGGTGTTCGACGTCATCGAGCCGCTGATGCAGCGGGTGTTTGGGGTGATCGGGCGGGCGGTGGCGGCCCCGTTCGGTCGCATGCCGTATGCGGAGGCCATCGCGCGCTACGGGTCCGACAAGCCGGACCTGCGGTGCGGACTCGAGATTCAGGACCTGTCGAGCCTGTTCGCCGAGACGCCGTTCACTCCGTTCCGCGACGCGCTGGCGGCCGGCGGCGTCGTGCGCGGTTTCGTGGCGCCGGGCACTGCAGGTTACAGCCGCAAGCAGCTCGACGGGCTCAGCGAGCACGCGCGGCAGGCGGGCGCAGCAGGCCTGGTGTGGGTGCGCCACGCGGAGGACGGCGTGAAGAGCCCGGCGCTCAAGGGCGCCGGGGAACCCGCGCTGCGGCTGGCGCTCGAACGCGCCGGCGCAGGCCGTCAGGATCTGCTGCTGATGGCCGCGGGCGCGCCCGACCCGACCTCGAAGACGCTCGGTCAGCTGCGGCTCCTCGTCGCCAAGGACGCGGGTCTGCTCCGGCCGGACGCGTTCGCCTTCACGTGGGTGACCGACTTCCCGATGTTCGAATGGAACGAAGACGAGGGCCGGTTCGCTGCGATGCACCACCCGTTCACGTCGCCGGCGCCCGAGGACCTCGACCAACTGGAGACCGATCCCGGTCGCGTCAGGGCCCAGGCCTACGACCTCGTGCTGAACGGCAGCGAGATTGGCGGCGGGAGCATCCGGATCCACGACGCATCGGTCCAGGCGCGCGTCTTCAGGGCTATCGGCCTGTCGGAGGAGGAGGCGGCACACCGTTTCGGGTTCTTCCTCCAGGCGCTGCGCTTCGGCACGCCGCCCCACGGCGGGATTGCACTCGGGCTGGACCGGATCGTGGCGATACTGGCCGGAGAGTCCTCCATCCGCGAAGTCATCGCGTTCCCGAAGACGGCGGCGGCGGTCGACCAGATGACCGGCGCGCCGACTGAAGTGGATGAGCGCCAGCTGACGGACTTGAGGCTGGCTCTCCGGAAGTAGCTGGCAGCTGCCAGCCCGCGGCGGACGTCCGGTGGCGCAGGGGGCTGACGCCAGCTCTTCGCTGAAGGCTGCCGGCTGTCCCACGTGCGGTTGAGTTGCGCCCGCCCCCGCCGTGTGGTACAATCCATCGCTTAAGTGTCTCTGAGAAAAGGAGATACACACCTCTCCGCGGTCTTCGATGAGAAAAATCACAGTCCCTGGCGACGGGATTGAAACCCTGTTTGGCTCCTACGACGAGAACCTGCGCTTCCTCGAGTCCCTCCTCAATGTCAGCATCCGAACCCAGGGCCAGGACCTGCTGGTCGAGGGAGATGCCGCTGGCGCCGAGGCGGTGGAGCGCATCGTCGTCGGGCTCGGCTCGCTGGTCCGTGACGGCTACCGCCTCAATAACGGAGACGTGAAGACCGCGGCGCAGCTCATCTCGGACGACCCGGACGTGCGGCTCGGCGACTTCTTCGTCAAGTCCGGGTCGGCGCGGGCATCGGGCCGCCGGCATGTCGCGCCGAAGAGCGTCAATCAGCGGACCTACCTCGACGCCATCGACCAGTTCGACATCGTCTTCGGTATCGGTCCTGCGGGAACCGGGAAGACCTACCTGGCGATGGCCCAGGCGGTGGCCTTCCTGCTCGCCAAGAAGGTCACGCGGATCATCCTGGCGAGGCCGGCCGTCGAGGCGGGCGAGAAGCTGGGGTTCCTCCCAGGCGACCTCCAGGAGAAGGTGAACCCGTACCTGCGCCCGCTCTACGACGCCCTCTACGACATGCTGGACGCCGAGCGGGTCGAGCGTCTGCTCGAGCGCGGCACCATCGAGATCGCGCCGATCGCATTCATGCGCGGGCGCACACTGAACGACTCGTTCGTCATCCTCGACGAAGCGCAGAACACCACGTCCGAGCAGATGAAGATGTTCCTGACCCGGCTGGGCTTCGGCTCGAAGGCGGTGGTGACGGGCGACATCACGCAGATCGACCTGCCGGCCGGCCGCACGTCCGGCCTCATCGAGGCGATGAAGGTCGTGTCGCACATCGACGGGATCTCGTTCGTCTATTTCGACGAGCGGGACGTCGTGCGCCACAAGCTGGTCCAGCAGATCGTCAAGGCGTACGAGCGGTTCTCGAACCATCATGACTGACGACGACCGGGGCGGCCTTCGCGTGGTGCTCGTCGACGACCTCGGGCGACCGGCGCGTGTCCGGGGCCTGGCGGCCTGGCTCCGCGCCCTCGCTCCCGCCCGCGCCCGCGGCCTGGTCACGATCGCGCTCGTCGACGACGCCACGATGCGCCGGCTGAACAGACGCCATCTCGGCAAGGACCGCGCGACCGACGTGCTGTCCTTTCCCGCCTTCGCCCGGGGGGAGAGCAAGCGTGTCCCCGGGGCTTCGGCGGGCAAGCCCTCCGCCGGGCGCGTGTTGGGCGACATCGCCATCGCGACGGGTGTCGCGCGGCGTCAGGCCAGGGAAGCGGGCCATTCCTGCGCTCGGGAGCTGCGGGTGCTGGCTCTCCACGGCCTGCTGCACCTGCTCGGCTACGACCACGAGACGGACGGGGGAGCCATGGCGCGGATCGAGGCACGGCTGCGGCGCCGTGGAGGGCTGCAGACGGGCGTCATCGAGAGGGCTGGGGAAGCATGATCCCGCTGGCGCTGTTCCTGCTGTCGTGCGCGCTGGTCTACCTGGGCACGGTGGAGTCTGCCTTCAGCGCGATGATGCGGCTGTCGCTGCGCCTCGTCGCCGAGCGCGGCGGGCGCGGCGAATGGCTGGGACGCTGTCTCGACGAGCCGATGCTGCTGTTCGCGCCCGTGCGGCTGGCGATCGGTGTGGTGACGGTCTCGATCGTGGTCCTGCTCGCCCAGTTCATCGGTGTCGGGGGCACCCACCAGGCCGTCGGCCTCGGGGTGGCCGCGATCGGCCTGCTGGTCACGTGCGGCCATCTGATCCCCGTGCTCATCGTCAGGAGCGACCCCGAGCGGGTGCTCGACGTGCTCCTGCCGTCGTTCCAGCCCGCGGCGCGCGTGCTGCAGCCGCTGACCGCGCTGCTCGTCAGGCTCGGTGCCTCGCGACGGGAGCGGACCGGACAGCCGCTCGCGGAAGCCGAGGAGCAGCAGGGCGAGGCCGCACAGGCCTACATCGAGGCTGGAGCGCAGGAAGGGCTGATCGAAGGCGACGAGCGACGCCTGATCCAGTCGATCGTCGACTTCGGCGACACGCGCGTCCGCGAGGTCATGACACCGCGTCCGGACGTGGTGGCCATCCGCGCGGAGGCGACCCTCGGCGATTTGCGGGCGCTCCTCCGCGAACAGGCCTATTCGCGCGTTCCGGTCTTCAAGGAGAGCCTCGACAACATCCTCGGCATCGTCTTCGTCAAAGACCTGGTGCAACTCGTCGACGCCGACGAGCGTGCGGTGACCGCGCTCATGCGGCCCGCGCACGTCGTGCCCGAGACCAAGCCGGTGGCAGACCTGCTGAGGGAGTTCCAGCACCGCCGCGTCCAGATCGCCATCGTGGTCGACGAATACGGCGGGACGGCGGGCCTGGTGACGCTCGAGGATCTGCTGGAAGAGATCGTCGGCGAGATCCGTGACGAATACGACGAGGAGTCGGAGCCGGTCGTGGAGCTTGGCGAGGGTGTTTTCGTCTTCAGCGGGAAGGTGGACATCGACGAGCTCGCCGATCGCCTGGGCGTCGAGATCGCACGCGAGGGCTTCGAGACAGTGGGCGGCTATCTGCTGGCGCGGATCGGGCGGGTGCCGGCCGTCGGTGAGAAACTCGACGTGGATGCGCTGGCGATCGAAGTGCTCGAGGCCGAGCGCCGGCGCGTCACCAAGGTCCGGATCCGCAGACGGGACGCGGCACCGGAACGGGCGGGAGGGTAGGCGATGCGCTGCGGGTTCGTGGCCTTGATCGGGCGGCCGAACGTGGGCAAGTCGACGCTGCTCAACCGTCTCGTCGGCACCAAGCTCGCCATCGTCTCCGACAAGCCGCAGACGACGCGGAACCGCATCGCCGGCGTCCGCAATTACGACGCCGGCCAGGCGATCTTCCTCGACACGCCGGGTATTCACCGGCCGACGCACCGGATGAACGTCCGCATGGTCGACGCTGCGGTGGAGGGCATTCAGCAGGCGGACGTCCTGGCCCTGGTGGCCGACGCGACCGACGATCGCGCCGGCGCCCGCGAGCGGTTCATTCTGGAGCGCGTTCAGCGGACGACGGCGCCGGTGGCGCTCGTCCTCAACAAGGTCGACCTGGTGCCCCGGCCCGCGCTGCTGCCGCTCATCGAGCGGTGGCGGCAGCGTCACCCGTTCGCCGACATCGTACCGGTATCGGCGCGCACGGGCGAGAACGTCGACCGCCTCGAGCGCGTCATCCTCGAACGCCTGCCGGAGGGCGACCCGCTGTACCCGACCGACTTCCTGACCGACCAGCCCGAGCGGTTTTTCGTGGCCGAGGCGGTCCGCGAGAAGGTGCTCGAGTTGACCCACGCCGAGATCCCGTTCTCGACGGCGGTGGTCGTCGACCGGTTCGAAGAGGCGGACGAGCGCGGAATCATGCGCTTCTACTGCTCGATTCTGGTGGAGCGCGAATCGCAGAAGCCGATCCTCGTAGGTCGGGGCGGCGAGATGATCAAGCGGATCGGTACGGCTGCGCGGTGTGATCTGGAGACGTTCTTCGAGGCCCGCGTCTACCTCGACCTGCGGGTGAAGGTCGCGTCCGACTGGCGCGAGGACGGCCGTACGCTCGACGAGTTGGGGATGCCGGGCAAGTAGGGTAGAGTAAGGAGTCCGACGCGCCGTCATGCCCCTTCACAAGACCGAGGCGCTGGTCCTCAGGACCTACAAGCTGGGCGAAGCCGATCGGATCGTGGTGTTTCTGACCCGCGACCGCGGCAAGAAGCGCGGCGTGGCGAACGGCGCACGGCGAGCCCGGTCTGCGTTCGCCGGCGCGCTCGAGCCGCTCACCAGGGTCGGCGTGGGGTACTACGAACGCGAACAGCGCGACCTGGTGCGTCTGAGCTACGCCGAGCCTCGATGCTCGCCGCTGCTCGCGTCGCGGCCGGACGCCCTCAATCACGTCGGCTACTTCGCCGAGTTGATGGACGAGTGGGCCCAGGAAGGGGACCCCAGCGAGCGGCTCTACCGCCTGGGAGTGTCCACGCTGGAGGCGCTCACCGAGGGCGTGCCGACGACCGCGGTGGCCCGGTACCTCGAGGTACTGGCTGCTTCGTCTCCAGGGCGTGTATCCGCCGCACATCGCGTGTCATCGCTGCGGCATCGCGCTCGACGGAGAGCCGGGCGGCGCGTCGCTCGAACCGGGCGGCCACGTGCTGACGTGCGACGGCTGTGCGCACGGCGGGGCCGCCGGCCTGCGGTTGTCGCCGGACGCCCTGTCGTTCCTCGCCGCGGCGGTTCGCGTGCCGCCCCAGCGCATCGGGACGGTACCGCTGACCTCGCGCGTGGACCGCGAACTGGAGTCGATTCACCGGGCGCTGATGCGCGTGCACCTGGAGAAGGAACTGCGATCGACGCGGGTCCTGCGCGACCTGCGCCGCTAGACGAGCCGCAGCCGATGGCATGACGTTCCAAGACCTGATCCTGAAGCTCTCCGAATTCTGGGCCTCTCGCGGCTGCCTGCTCCAGCAGCCGATCGACCTCGAGGTGGGCGCCGGGACCTCGCACGTCGAGACGTTTCTCCGCGTGCTCGGCCCGCGTCACTGGAACGTGGCCTACGTCCAGCCGTCCCGGCGGCCCGACGACGGCCGGTTCGGGGAGAACCCGAACCGCCTGTTCAAGCACCACCAGTTCCAGGTCATCCTCAAGCCGGCGCCCGACGAGGTGCAGGGGCTCTACCTCCAGAGCCTCGAGGCGTGCGGAATCGACCCGCGGCAGCACGACATCCGCTTCGAGGAAGACAACTGGGAGTCGCCAACCCTCGGCGCCTGGGGCATCGGATGGCAGGTGATGCTCGACGGTCAGGAGATCACCCAGTTCACCTACTTCCAGCAGGTCGGCGGCATCGACCTCTCGCCGATCTCGGCCGAACTGACCTACGGCCTCGAGCGGATCGCCATGTTCCTGCAGAAGGTGGACAGCGTCTACGACCTGCAGTGGGCGCCCGGGGTCACCTACGGGGACGTGCGTCTTGCCGACGAGGTCGAGCAGTCGAAATACGCGTTCGGCCAGGTCGACATGCCCCGGGAGGACTTCGTCCGGTTTCACCGCGACCTCTTCGACCGTCATCACGCGTTTGCGCAGACGCTTCTGAAGTCGAACCTCGTGCTGCCGGCCTACGAGCACTGCCTGAAGTGCTCGCACCTGTTCAACCTGCTCGATTCATCGGGCGGGGTGGGGGTGACCGAACGCACCGCCTACATCCTGAAGGTGCGGCAGCTGGCCATCGGCGTGGCCCAGGCCTATGTCGAGGCGATGAAGGCCCCCGAGGCGGGGGACCCGGAGACGAACTAGGCGGACACGTCGCCCGCCCGAGCGGCGACAGGAACGACGACTATTGTGGACCGCGAGCTACTGATCGAACTCGGAACCGAAGAGCTGCCCGCCTCGTGGCTGCCGGGGCTGACCCGGCAGTTCGGCGATCACCTGGCGGCGCGCCTCGCCGCCCTGAGGCTTCCGCCGGACGCACCGGTGGAGACCTTCAGCACGCCGCGTCGCCTGACGGCCCGCGTGTCGCGCATGCTCGACCGGCAGGCGGACCTCGAAGAGGTGATCAGCGGGCCCGCCGTGGCGGCCGCGTTCAAGCCGACCGGCGAGCCGACACCGGCGGCCCTCGGGTTCGCGAAGAAGCACGGCATAGGCGTCGAGGCCCTGGAGCGTCTGGAAACGCCCAAGGGCGTCTACCTGGCCTATCGCCGGTTCCAGCGAGGGCGCGCGGCGGTCGACGTCCTTCCCGCCGCTCTGGCCGGCGTGCTGCGCGACATGGCCTTTCCCAAGCAGATGCACTGGGACGCCTGGCTCGACGACGGCCGCGGCGAGCTCCTGTTCGGGCGGCCGATCCGCTGGATCCTGTTCCTGTACGGCGGGCGCGTCGTGCCCTTCACCATCCTCAGGACCCAGGCAGCGCAGTCCGGTCTGGTGCAGGAAGTGCGCTCGGCCGCGCTGACCTACGGTCACCGCTTCCTGGCCACGAGCGGCCGCGCGGGGCGCTCGATCAAGGTCCGTTCGTTTGACGAGTACCGCTCGAGGCTCGTCGAGAGCTTCGTGCTGCTGGATCGCAGCGAGCGCCACGACAAGATCGCGAGGGAGCTGGATGCGCATGCGCAGCGGCTCGGCGGGCGGGTCGGCAGCGCGGCGGCGGCGCAGTCCGGCCTCCTCCAGGAGGTGCCGGATCTGGTCGAGTACCCGGCGGTCGTCGCCGGCACCTTCGGCGCGGAGTTCCTCGCGCTGCCCGAAGAGGTGCTGACGACGACGATGATTCACCATCAGCACTTCTTCCCCGTGGTGAACCAGGCCGGCCGGCTGATGCCGGCGTTCCTGGCGGTGATCAACACGCAGGCCGATTCGTCGCGCGCCATCGCGCGCAACTGCGAGCGCGTGCTCACGGCCCGGCTCCGGGATGCCGGGTTCTTCTTCAACGCGGACCGCCGCGTGCGTTTGGAGGACCGGCTGCCGGCGCTGGCGACCGTGCTGTTCCACAAGAAGCTGGGCAGCTATCGCGCGAAGGCCCTCCGCCTCGAGCGCCTCGCCCGCTGGCTGGCGTCCGAGGCGTTCGGGCGGCCCGACGCGGCCGACGATGCCGGCGCCGCGGGACGGCTCTCGAAGGCGGACCTCGTCACCGACATGGTCCGGGAGCTGACCGAACTCCAGGGCACGATGGGCGGGATCTACGCCCGCGAGGAGGGGCTGGCCGAGCCGGTTTGGCGGGCCATCTACCACCATTACCTGCCCGCGGCCGTCGAGGCCGCTGCGCCGCCGTTGCGGTCGGACCTCGGACCCGCCGCCGCCACCTGGGCCGCGCTCTCGGTCGCCGACAAGGCCGACACCCTCGTCGCGCTGTTCGCGGCGGGGGAGCGGCCGACGGGCACGCGGGACCCGTTCGGGCTTCGCCGGCAGGCGCACGGCCTGCTGAAGACGCTCGTGGACCTGCCGGCCCTGACCGGAATCGAAGCGGCCGTGGACCTCGGGGCGTTGCGCCAGGTAACCCGGGCGACGCTCGACGCGTTCGCCGAGCCGGGCGTTGCGCTGCCGGCGCCGGGGGCTGCCGAGGCGGACGACTTGACGACGTTCCTCTCCGAGCGTCTGCGCTACCTGTTCCAGCAACGCGGGTTCGCGTACGACGAGGTGAACGCGATCGCCGGCTCCACCCGAGGGTTCGTCGCCGTTCCGCTCGACGCGCGGCTGCGTCTCGAGGCGTTGCAGAAGGTCAGGACGTCGGTCGATTTCGAGGCCCTGGCCGTCGCGTTCAAGCGCGTCAAGAACCTGTCGCGCGAGCTGAAGACGGCGCCAATCGAAACGCTGGACCGGCTGACCGAGCCGGCCGAGGCGGCGCTCGTCGAGCAGTTCCGCACTCGCGGCGAGGCGGTCCGGTCGGCTGCGGGCCGCCGAGAGTACGAGGAGGCCTTCCGGCAGGCCGCCGGTTTCAGACCGGCGGTCGACCGGTTTTTCACCGACGTATTCGTCATGGTCGACGACGCCGCGCTTCGAGACCAGCGCCTGACCCTGCTCTGGCGCCTCCACGAGCTGATCCTGGATCTGGCCGATATTTCGGAGATCGTTCCTCAACTCGAGTTGAATCGTTGATTCAACTCGTTCCTCATCCCTCCTATTCCACGGAGTCATATGTCAATGGCGAAGAAGAAGGCAGCGAAGACGACGGGCAAGACGCCCGCAAGGCGTGGCGCGGCAGCAGGGCGGGGCAGGGCCGCCAAGTACGTGTATTTCTTCGGTGGCGGAAAGGCCGACGGCGACCGCACGATGAAGGACCTCCTCGGCGGCAAGGGGTCGGGGCTCGCCGAGATGACGAACGCGGGGCTGCCGGTCCCTCCGGGCTTCACGATCACGACCGCAGCCTGCAACCTCTACTACGAGCTCGGCCGAAAGGTGCCGGCCGACGTCGAGCGGCAGATGGAGGAGTACCTGCGCAGGCTCGAGAAGGTGGCCGGGCAGACGTTCGGGTCGGTCCAGAACCCGCTGCTCGTGTCCGTGCGTTCGGGCGCGAAGTTCTCGATGCCCGGGATGATGGACACCATTCTCAACCTCGGCCTGAACGACGAGGCGGTCGAGGGGCTGAAGGCCCGGACGGGCAACGGCCGGTTCGCGTTCGACAGCTATCGCCGCTTCATGCAGATGTTCGGCAACGTGGTGCTCGAGATCCCGAAGGAAGCGTTCGAGAAGGAATTCGAGGCGGTGAAGCACGAGAAGCGTGCGAAGCTCGACACCGACCTCGACGAGCAGGCGCTGCGTGACGTCGTGAAGCGCTACAAGGCCGTCGTCAAGCGCCAGACCGGCAAGGCGTTTCCGGCGGATCCCATGGACCAGCTTCGCGGCGCGCGCAATGCCGTCTTCCGTTCGTGGAACAACGCCCGCGCCAAGGAGTACCGCCGCATCTACGACATCCCCGACAACATCGGCACCGCCGTCAACGTCCAGCTGATGGTGTTCGGCAACTCCGGTGACCGGTCGGCGACCGGCGTCGGCTTCACCCGCAACCCCGCCACCGGCAAGAAGGAGTTCTACGGCGAGTTCCTGATCAACGCCCAGGGCGAGGACGTCGTGTCCGGCGTCCGCACGCCGATGCCGATCACCGAGCTCGGGCAGGTGATGCCGAAGGCCTACAACGAACTGCGCCGGCACACCACGCTGCTCGAGAAGCACTACAAGGACATCCAGGACTTCGAGTTCACGATCGAGAACGAGAAGCTCTTCATGCTCCAGACCCGCTCGGGCAAGCGGACCGGCTACGCCGCGGTGGTGATTGCGACCGACCTCGTGGCCGAGAAGCTGTTGAAGCCGGCCGAGGGTCTGCTGCTCGTCGATGCGTCGTCGCTCTCGCAGTTGCTCGCGCCGGTATTCGACCCGAAGGAATGGAAGGCCATTCCCGTGGCGACCAAGGGCCTGCCGGCGTCCCCGGGCGCGGCGTCCGGGCAGGTGGTGTTTACGGCGGACGACGCCGTGGCGTGGACCGAGCAGGGCAAGAAGGTCGTGCTGGTTCGCAAGGAGACCGTCCCCGACGACATCCACGGCATGTTCGTGGCGCAGGGCGTGCTGACGGCCACGGGCGGGATGACGTCGCACGCCGCCGTGGTCGGCCGCCAGATGGGCAAGCCGGCCATCGTCGGCGCGTCCGAGCTTCGGGTGGACGAGGAGCACAAGGTCCTCCACATCGCCGGCCGGCAGCTGCACGAGGGCGACTACATCGCGTTCGACGGCCTGTCGGGCGAGGTGAAGGTGGAAAAGGTCGCCACCAAGCCGAGCGAGATTCTCCAGGTGATCAACGGCTCCATGAAGCCCGAGGCGTCGGACATCTACCAGCGCTTCGCGAGGCTGCTCGGCTGGGCCGACAAGGTCCGGACAATGGGGATCCGCGCCAACGCCGACCTGCCGGACCAGGCGGAGACCGCCTACGCGTTCGGCGCGCGCGGCATCGGGTTGTGCCGCACCGAGCACATGTTCTTCGCCGAGGACCGGCTGCCGATCGTGCGGCGGATGATCCTCGCCGACAACGAGGCCGACCGGAAGGCGGCCGTCAAGGAACTCGAGCCGATGCAGCGCGCCGACTTCTACGGCGTGTTCAAGGCGATGCACGGCTGCCCGGTGACGGTCCGCACGATCGATCCGCCGCTCCACGAGTTCCTGCCCAAGCGGGAAGACCTGATGGTGGACATCGCCAGGCTCGAGGCGACCAACGGCGACCGGAAGGAGCTCGAGGAGAAGAAGACACTGCTCGCGCGGGTCGAGCAGCTCCACGAGTTCAACCCGATGCTCGGCCACCGCGGCTGCCGTCTCGGCATCACGTATCCGGAGATCACCGAGATGCAGACGCGGGCGATCATGGAAGCGGCGTGCCAGCTCAACAAGGAAGGGCTGAAGGTCGTGCCGGAGATCATGATCCCGCTCGTCGGCTTCGTGAAGGAGTTCACGGATCAGAAGGCGATTGCCGAGCGCGTGTGCCAGGAGGTCATGAAGGAGCAGGGCATCAAGATCAAGTATCTGATCGGTACCATGATCGAGGTGCCGCGAGGCGCCGTGACCGCCGACGAGATTGCCGCCGAGGCGGAGTTCTTCTCGTTCGGGACCAACGACCTCACCCAGATGACGTGCGGGTTCTCGCGCGACGACATCGGCAAGTTCCTGAAGGCCTATCAGGAGAAGCGGATCCTGGATGCCGACCCGTTCGCCAGCATCGACACCGTGGGCGTCGGCAAGCTGGTCGAGATGGCGTGCACGCTGGGCCGCAAGGCTCGCCCCGCGCTGAAGCTCGGCGTGTGCGGCGAGCACGGCGGCGACCCGGCGTCGATTCACTTCTTCCAGAAGGTCGGCCTGAACTACGTGAGCTGCTCGCCCTACCGCGTTCCGGTGGCGCGGCTCGCGGCGGCGCACGCGGCGATGGCGGTGAAGGTCGGCGACTAGGACGGCTGGCGGTGCGCGGCTGGCGGTGTGGCGCGGGCCGGGCGCCGTGACGGGCCGTCAGACCCGCAACGTCATGAGGGGCCAGGAGGCGACGGATTGCCTTCTGGCCCCCCGTCTTTTCTGGCATGATTTGACCCATGGGCAAGGTCCACCGCCTCTCCCCCGAACTGGCGAACCAGATCGCCGCCGGCGAAGTCGTCGAACGGCCGGCGTCCGTCGTGAAGGAACTCGTCGAGAACGCCATCGACGCGGCGGCGACGCGCGTGTCCATCACGAGCGAACTCGGGGGCAAGAAGCTGATTCGGGTCGAGGACGACGGCGTGGGGATGGAGCCCGAGGACGCGCAGCTCGCGCTCGACCGCCACGCGACGAGCAAGATATCCAGCGCCGAGGATTTGGCGGCGATCGTGACCCACGGGTTTCGTGGCGAGGCGCTGCCGAGCATGGCGTCGGTTTCCCGACTCGTTCTTCGGACCCGGCCGGAGGGTGCGGCGGGCGGTACGGAGATCCGGGTGAACGGTGGCACCGTCTCGTCGGTGCGCGAGGTGGGTGCGCCGACGGGGACGAGCGTCGAGGTCTGGGACCTGTTCTACAATCTCCCGGCGCGGCGGAAGTTCTTGAAGTCGGATGCCGCTGAGTCGGCCCAGATCTCGCGGATGGCCACGCAGCTTGCCCTGGCGTACCCCGAGGTCGGGTTTACGCTCACGAGCGCCGGACGCAAGGTACTCGAGTGCCCGCCGGTCAGGACCCTTCCGGAGCGGTTCTACCAGCTCTACGGGAATCGTGACGACCTGGTGGAGGTCGGGAAGGAGGCGTCCGGCGTCCGGGTGTTCGGCCTCGTCGCCGCGCTGGCCGAGCAGGGCCCGAAGCGGGGCCCGCAGAACATCTTCGTGAACCGGCGCATCGTGAAGGACAAGACGATCGCGCACGCCATCATCGAGGCCTACGCCGTGGCGTCGGTCAAGGAACGCAGCCCTGAAGTGCACCTCTTCCTCGAAATGGCACCCGACCAGGTGGACGTCAACGTCCACCCGACGAAGGCGGAGGTTCGATTCCGGAACCAGTCGGCGGTGCACGAGGCGGTCCGCCGTGCGATTGGCGACGCCCTCGGCCAGGGTCCGGCGCCGGAGCTCCAGCTGCGGGGAGGCGTGATCCAGGCGCCGCAGCCGGTCGCCCAGTCCTTTCCAGGCCTGCTTGGCGGCATTCATCCGAACCGATGGGCGCCCGTTCCCTCCCGTGAGATTCCCTCGGGAGGAAGTTCAGGGTCTGCTTCGCCTCAGGCGGCGGTTTCGGGAATTCCTCCCGAAGGCATTCGGGCGCCGCTCGACGGGCCGGTGGCTGCCCTGGGCGTTCGGCCGATGATCCCGCTCGGGCAGTTCCGGGACACCTTCATCATCGCGATCGACGACGAGGGGATTGCGATCATCGACCAGCATGTCGCCCACGAACGCGTACTGTTCGAGCGCGTGATGCAGCGCCTCTCCGAGGGCCGGCTGGACAGCCAGTTGCTGCTGGAGCCGCTGGTCGTCGACCTCCCGGCCAGCGGCTGCCAGGTCCTGCTCGAGCGGGCCCCTGAGCTCGATCGGTTCGGGTTCGAGATCTCGGAGTTCGGCGGCAACAGCGTTCGCCTGACGGCGGTGCCGGCCCTGTTGCGGCGGGACGAGATCGTGGAGACGGTCCGGGCGCTCGCCCACGACCTCGACGGACTCGCCGGCGGCACGACCGTCGACGAGGCGCTCAAGCGGATCGCCGCCCTCACGGCGTGTCATGCGGCGGTGAAAGCCAATGCTCCGCTCACCTACGAGAAGATGGCCCACGTCCTCGAGGAACTGCGGCGCACGGCGTACTCGACCGTCTGCCCGCACGGCCGGCCCGTCATGCTCCGGCTGACGCGCAGGGAGATCGAGAAGAACTTCCAGCGGATCTGAGTAGCGGATAGCCGGCCGTCAGCTGCCAGCGTCGTTGCGTCGCTTCGCCTTGATCCCCTCCCAGGCGTCCAGCCGGCGCTTGATTTCCTTTTCGAAGCCGCGCTCGGTCGGCCGGTAGTAGCGGCGGCCCCGCAGGCTGTCGGGGAGACAGTCCATGGCGGCGACCGCGTCGCGTTCCCCGTGCGCGTACTGATAGCCCTTCGCGTAGCCAAGGTCCTTCATCAGCGCGGTCGGGGCGTTGCGCAGGTGGAGCGGGACCGGGTCGGCGACGTCTTTCAGGGCGTCGGAGGCGGCCTGCTGATAGCCGACATAGAGCGCGTTGCTCTTGGGCGCCGTCGCCAGGTAGACGGCGGCCTGTGCGAGCGCCGTGTTCCCTTCGGGCATGCCGACGAAGTGCACCGCGTCCCGCGCCGCCATGGCCACCACGAGGGCCTGCGGGTCGGCGATGCCGACGTCTTCCGACGCGAAGCGCACGAGACGCCGGGCTATGTACAGCGGGTCCTCGCCGGATTCGACCATCCTCGCCAGCCAGTACATTGCGGCGTCCGGGTCGCTGTTGCGCATCGACTTGTGGAGCGCCGAGATCAGGTTGTAGTGCTCCTCGCCGTCCTTGTCATAGAGCAGCATGCGACGCTGAACGACCTGCTCGATGAAGGTGGTGTCGAGCCGCCGGCGCTCCGGGGCCGGTCCGGCTGGCGCCGCCAGCACAGCGGCCTCGAGGAGGTTGAGCGCCGTACGCGCGTCGCCATTGCCGAGGCGGGCGATCGCCTCGAGGGCCCCTTCGCCGACGTCGACGGCCTCGCGTCCCAGCCCGCGTTCGCGGTCCGTCAGCGCCCGCTGGAGGATGCCGAGGACATCCTCGACCGCGAGCGGCTGCAACACGTACACCTGGGACCGCGAGAGCAGCGCCGAAATCACCTCGAACGACGGGTTCTCAGTCGTGGCGCCGATGAGGACGATGTCGCCAGCCTCGACGCGGGGCAGGAAGGCGTCCTGCTGCGCCTTGTTGAAGCGGTGGATTTCGTCCACGAACAGGATCGTGCGGCGGCCCATCTGCCGGCGCGCCTGCTCGGCCTCGGCCATCACCGACTTGATCTCCTTGATTCCGGCCAGGACGGCGCTGAACGAGATGAAATGCGCCCGCGTCAGCTGGGCGATGAGCCTCGCAAGCGTCGTCTTGCCGGTCCCTGGCGGCCCCCAGAGGACGATCGATTGCAGCAGGTCGCGCTCGATGGCGACCCGCAGCGGCCGGCCAGGACCGAGGAGCGCGTCCTGGCCGACGAGCTCCTCGAGCGTGCGCGGCCTCATGCGTTCGGCGAGCGGCGTCCGGACGTCGGCGCCGGGCTCGGCAGCGGGTGACTCGAACAGGTCGCCGTTCTTCATCGTGGGGTCCGTCAGAGCGACCCGCGCTGGCGGGCGGCTTCCGAGGTCATCAGCGCGACGGCCACCGCCACGTTCAGCGACTCGACCGGCGCGCGCATCGGTATGGAGACCCGGGCGTCCGCCGCCGCCACGGCATCGTCGGACAGTCCCCGGCCTTCGCCGCCAAACAGCAGGGCCGTCGGCCGGCGGAAGTCGAGAGACTCCGGCCTCGCGCCTCCCGCGGGGACGGTGGCAACGACGCGTACGCCCAACCCGCGCATCGCGGCGAGGGCGTCTCCAATCGACACGCCGGACACCACGGGCAGGCGGAGCGCGCTCCCCATCGATCCCCGGAGCGCTTTCCAGCCGAAGGCGTCGGCGCTGGCGCCGCAGCACACGACGCCGGTGGCACCGAAGGCTTCGGCCGCCCTCACCATCGCGCCGACATTGCCCGGCTCCTGTACGTCCACGGCGGCGACGACGAGTTGGGGAGGGGACCCGAGCGCCCGCGCCAGCGACGAGGCGGGGCAATCGGCAATCGCCACAACTCCTGATGGGGTGGACACCGGGCTCATCGCCTCCATCATCGAGTCCGACACCTCGACGACGTCCGCGGACCCGGCGTCGAGGAGTCCGGCGAGCCGGGCGCCCTCATCGGTCGACCGCGCCCGCGCCGTGAACGCGACGGTGTGCAGCGTGAGGCCGGCGGCCACCGCCTCGGCTACCAGGTGCAGGCCGTCGAGGAGCAGCCGGTCGCCGGGTTCCGCCCGGCTTCCTGCGAGGGCCCGGCACGTCGAGACGAGGGGGTGGCGGCGGCTCGTGAGTCGCGTCATGCGTCAAGCCATCATAAACGGAGACGGAAGTCCCTATGCTAGAATCGCGAGGGATCGAGATCAACACGCTCGATGGGGTGCCCGGGCGGGATCGGCCCGCGTCTGCGGTGTGCGGCTCTGAGAACGGAATGTGGCCCGATGGCGATCAAGGACCAGCTGATCAAGCGATTCGAGGATGAGATTCAGGGGCTCGAGCGCGAACTGCGGAAGGAGTTGCCCCACGAGATACGGCGCGCGAGGGAACTCGGCGATCTCAGTGAGAACGCGGAATACCACGCGGCGAAGGAACGCCAGCGCCTCGTCGAAGCCCGAATCGGGATGTTGAAGAAGCGGGTCGCCGAGATCTCCCTGATGAACCTCGACAAGCTGCCCCTGGACAAGGTCGGCCTCGGATCGATCGTGCACGTGACCGACGATGGCGGGGAAGCCGTGGTGTATCGCCTCGTGATGCCCGAGGATGCGGATCCCGCGAAGGGGCTGATCTCGCCCAGTTCGCCCATCGGACGGGCCCTGCTGAACAAGGAGCCTGGTGACGAGGTCACCGTGCAGGCGCCGAATGGGACCCGACGCCTCGAAATCGTGAAGCTCGTCACGGTTCACGACGCCCTGCTATGACGCGCCCGGGAGCCCTCCGGTGACCGGCCCGGCCCTCGCCAGCCGCGACGCCTACTCGCCGCAGTCCCGCACCGCCCTGGTTCTGACCGGAAGTGGAACGGCCGGCGCCTACCATGCAGGGGTGCTGCGGGCCTTCCAGGAGGCGGGCGTCAAGGTGGATCTGGTGGCGGGGTCCGGGATGGGGGTCGCCTCCGCCGTCTTCGCCGCGGTGGACGGCGGCGCGCAGCTCTGGGAGGCGGACGGGATGTGGCGGTCGGCCGCCGCACGGCACTTTTACCGCGTGCGTCCCGCCGTTCGTGCTGCCGCGTGGGCCTTGGCCGGATCGCTGGCTGTCGCCCTGCTTCCCGTGGCCGCCCTCGTCGCAGGCCTCCTCGTCTATCCCCTCGGTTTCCTGCTCCGGGTAGCCGGATTCTCCTCGGCGGCGTGGGCGTCCAGGGCGTACACGTCGGTGGTCGAAACCGCGTTCGATCCCGCATTCCTCCCGTCGACGCTCCCGCGGGCGTTCATGGTGTCCCTCGCACTCGTCGCCGGGATGCTGGGTGTTCTGGCGCTCGGCGCGCTGGCCGCCGGCCGCGGCCGGCGGCGCGACGCGGCGCCGGTATGGTGGCGGATTGTTGGGGCGCCGCTGTCGTCGGCGGGAGCCGCGCGGGCGGTGTTTCAGGGGCTCTGGCAGCTGCTGGGCGGCGCGGCCGGTGCCCGCCGGCCCGGTCCTGTCGACGTGAGCCGCGCGTACGCCGAACTGCTGCGGGACAACCTCGGGCAGCCGGGCTTTCGGGAACTCCTCGTGACGGTCCACGACCTCGACATGCGCCGGGACTTCGTCTTCGCGCTGCTCGGCGAGCGCCATCGACGCGACTTCTTCAGGGCCGGCGACAGCGCCGGCGGCGACCGCCGGCTGGCGGAGGGATTCGACCTGGCCGGCGCGAGCCGGGACCGGCTGATGGACGCGGTGCTGGCCGGCATCAGCCTCCCGGTCGCCACCGATGTGCCGTTAATCAGCTTCCCGGCCGAGAGCTACTGGTGCGGGGAACTCCACCGCGCTGCGGCCCGTCCCGGGGCCATCGACCGGCTGCTGGACGAACTGCCGCTGGCCGGCGTCGAACAGGTCATCATCGTGTCGCCGTTTCCCGAAATCGAAGGGCCGCACCGCCTGGCGGTGCCGAGGGGCGACTGGCGCGGCCGCGTGAGCGACTTCCTCGCTGGAGCCGAAGCGGCGGCCATCCGGTCGGCCGTTCCTTCGCGGCGGTTTCGGTGTCTGTTCGTGGTGTGCCCGGCGCACAACCCCGTCGGGCCGCTGGATGTGGCCGGCTGCTACGACGAACGGTCGGATCGGTACGTCACGCTCGGCGAGCTGATGGATCGCGGGTACCAGGATGCCTACCGCCAGTTCATCGACCCGGTGGTCGGCGCCAGCGGAGAGCGGCTCGAAATAGGGGGCGCGCGGCGGCCGATGGGCGCCGCGGTGCCGCCCGATGCGCCGGCGAGGAGCACGTCCGTCGACACCGCGCGGGGCGAACGCTCGAACTGAGAGGGAGCGCGGCAGATGAAGGCCAAGGGGTTGTCCACCGAACTGATCCACCGGGGCGAGGACGTGCCGGTGCGCGCCGACTCGGTCGGCGTCCCGATCTACGCCACGACGACCTTCCTGTTCGACAACGCCGACGAGGTACGTCGCTACCAGGAAGGGAAGGTGGACAAGTACCTCTACTCGCGCTACGCGAACCCCACGGTCGTCGTCACCGAGCAGAAGCTCGCGGCGCTCGACCGCGCCGAGGCCGCGTTGGTCTTCGCGTCTGGCATGGCGGCATCGTCGACGCTGATGCTGACGTTTCTGAAGCCGGGCGACGAGCTGCTGTGCAGCGCGGCGATCTACGGCGGCACGTTCCGCCTGATCCACGACGTGCTGGCCGGGCTGCAGGTGGGCGTCCGTTTTGCCACGCTCGACGAGTTCGAGCACCCCGCGTCGCTGCTGGGCCCCAGGACCCGGCTGTGCTGGGTGGAGTCGCCGATCAACCCGACCCTCCGGTGCCTGGACATCACGCGGGTCGCGCGGGCCTGCACGGAGGCCGGGGTGCTGTCGGTCGTCGACAACACGTTCGCCAGCCCGATCAATCAGCAGCCGCTCGCGCTCGGCGTCGACCTGGCGATGCAGAGCGCCACGAAGTACCTCAACGGCCATTCGGACGTGACGGCAGGAGTGGTCGCGGGCCCGGCGGCGTTGCTGAAGAAGATCGACCTGATGCGGCGCTACCTCGGCGGCGTCCTGGACCCGTCGGCCGCCTTCGCGCTGGCGCGCGGGTTGAAGACGCTGCCGGTGCGGATGGCGCGGCAGAACGTGACGGCCGGCCAGGTGGCGCGGTTCCTGGCAGGGGACCGCCGTGTGGCCCGAGTGTTCTATCCGGGACTCGCGTCGCATCCCGACCACGAGATCGCCAGGACCCAGATGTCCGGCTTTGGCGGCATGGTGACGTTCGAGGTGCCGGGCGGTTTGGACGGGGCAGCCCGGGTATTCGACCGGCTGCAGGTGATCCGGCGTGCGACGAGCCTCGGCGGGGTTGACAGCCTGGTCAGCCTGCCGGTGCTGACCTCGCACTACAACTACAGCGACGACGACCTGCGGCGCGCGGGCGTCACGCCGGGCATGCTCCGGGTGTCGATCGGCCTCGAGGACGAGGCGGACCTGATCGAGGATCTGGACCAGGCGCTCGGGTAGGGTTTCACCGGCCGACAGCTGGCAGGGTCTACCCCCTGGGGGCTTCCTTCCGTTTCTCGACGGGCTGGTGTTCGCGCAGGAACTGCACGACCAGTTGCAGGAGCCACTCGCTGAGCTCGGGTCCCGCCAGGGCTCCGAAGTTCTCGCGGAACGCGTCGGCGGGCACGACCGCCTTCGCCATCGACCGGTGGCCGCCAGCGCTGCCGACCGAGGCGAAGTGCTTGCGCGCGAACTCGCCGGCGTTGCGCGAGTAGCCGAGGTTCCTGATCGACAGCACCAGCGTCTGGTTGACGAAGCCGCCGACGACCGTCCACTTGATGTCTTCGAGCTGCAGGAAGAAATCGGCGACGTAGGCGATCAAATCCTCGCGCGGGGTCTGGTCCATGAAGGCGCAGAACACCTGATCCTGCTGCCGTCCCGCGTGGAACGCCCTCATCACGTACTCCAGTCGCTCGTGCGTCACCTCCGACCCTTCCATCTTGCGGATGAGGGTGGCGTCGGCCAGCGGGTACAGGAACGAGAAGGCCTCCAGATCGACCCGGTTCGCCTGCCGATTGAAGAACAGCGTATCGGACTTGATCGCGTAGAGCATCGCCGTCGCGGTCCGCTCCGAGATGTTCACGTCGACCGCGCGCAGGTGCTCGGTGAGGATCGTCGACGTCGACCCGTAGTCGGCGCGGATGTCCTTGAACACGGTGGTGTAGCCGGGCTGCGGCGGGTGGTGGTCGACCACGAGGTCGACGCTCGTCAGCAGTTCGCCGAAGTAGTGCGGCTGCACGTCGACCATCGCGATCCGCTCGAACTCGCCGAGCGAGGCCGGCGTGATCGCTTCGACCTGGATGTCCAGCAGGTTGGCCATCCGCAGGTTCTCCGGGCGGGTCACTCCCTGGAGCGTCCCGAGGATGGCGGTGGCCTTGGTGCGGCGGAGGATGTTGCGCAGCGCCAGTCCGCTGGCCATGGCGTCCGGGTCGGGGTCGTTGTGAAGCAGGATCAGGACGCGGTCTGCGTCGGCGAAGTAGCGCTGGTACTGCTGCACCCGGGCGCGGGTCAGGGACCGGCTGATCTGGGTGACGAGCGGCGCCCCGAACAGTTCCGCCATCGTGACGTAGAACACCTCCGGTAAGGCCGCCCGCAGCTCGTCCTCACGCCGGCTTCCGGCGCCCTTGCCGAGGCCGAGCACGTAGACGAGCGTGGCGCCCGCATCGCTGATGGCCGCGAGCGTCTTCCTCAAGCCGGGGCGGTTGTTGTCCTCGACGATGACGCAGGTGGTGGGTGTGAGGTCGGCCTTCAGGTAGGTGTCCGTGCGGCTCAGGTCGCCGGGAGCTACGGCGATCCCCGCGTCGTGGAGGCGCCGCGCGAGGGGGCGGCTCTCGACCAGGAACTCGGTGTCGAGGCTCGGCCCGAGCGCGGCCTCCAGCATCCGCACGACGAGTTCGGTCTGACAAACGGCCAGGCACCTCATCGCGCGGTCAGCGTCCTCGAAATGTCGGAGAGGTGACGGTCCATCGGCACCAAGGTCCTATTATACTCAATAGACCACGATGCCAGAGCCGCCCCGCGCGGGCGGTCGCGGGAAAGGAGCCGAGCGTGAGATTGGCCGTCGTCGCCGTGCTCGCATGTGCCGCGCTCGTCGCCGTCTCCGGCCAGGGGCGGCAGCCGACGTTCCGAAGCGGCGTGGACATGGTCAGCTTCGGCGTCACCGTCGTCGACAGGAAGGGCAACCTCCTGACCGATCTGGTCGAGACGGACTTCGAGGTCTACGAGGACGGGCAGAAGCAGGCACTGCGGTTCTTCCTGCCATGCGACGCTCAGAGCGGCCACGGCGACCGCGGCGTGCCGCTGCCACCGGCGGAGCTGCACCTGGGCGCGCTGTTCGACATCAGCGGCAGCATGGATGCCGACATGCACCTTGCCCGGACGGCGGCCATCAGGTTCCTCGACGCGTTGCAGGATGCCAGCGATTTCACGCTGGTCGAATTCGACACCGAGGTGCGCGTGGCACGTTTCAGCCAGTCGGAATTCGGCCGCCTCGTCGAACGGATTCGCAGCCGGAAGGCCACGGAGAACATGACCGCGCTCTGGGACGCGGCGGGGATCTACCTCGACGGCGCGGCCGACCAGAACGGGCGCAAGGTCCTCGTGCTCTATACGGACGGCGGCGACAACGGCAGCAGCATCACGTTCGGCGAGCTGATCGATCTGCTGAAGGCGTCGGACGTGACGGTGCACGCCGTCGGGTTCCTCGAGCACCAGCCGTCCAGCGTTCGACTGGACCAGCAGGCGCGGCTCCGGCAACTCGCGGAAGTCACGGGCGGACGGGCGTTCTTCCCCCTGTCGGTCAAGGACCTCGGCGGCGTGTACACCAGGATCGCCGCCGAGATCGACGCCCAGGTACTCGATGGGGTACGTGTCGACGTCGACGAAGACCGACGGTGCGTGGCGGAAGGTGGAGATTCGGGTGGTGCGCCCTGGCCTGAAGGGCGTCAAGGTCCGGACGCGGTCGGGGTATTTCGCCCCCCTGAAGCCGTACAGGAAATAGGGGGACGCGTGGCGCACCGCTTCGAGCTCGTGTCGGATTTCGATCTGCGGGGCGACCAGCGCCGCGCGATCGCCGAGTTGCTCGAGGGGTTGAACCGGGGCGACCGTCACCAGGTCCTGCTCGGGGTGACCGGGTCCGGCAAGACGTTCACGATGGCGCAGGTCATCGCCCAGGTGAACCGGCCCGCGCTGGTGATGGTCCACAACAAGACCCTCGCAGCGCAGCTCTACCAGGAGTTCCGCCGCTTCTTCCCGTCCAACGCGGTCGAGTACTTCGTCAGCTACTACGACTACTACCAGCCGGAGGCCTACGTCCCCGCCAGCGACACGTATATCGAGAAGGAAGCGACGATCAACGACGAAATCGACAGGATGCGATTGTCCGCCACCCGGTCGATCTTCGATCGCCGGGACGTCATCATCGTCGCCAGCGTCTCGTGCATCTACGGCCTCGGGTCGCCCGAGGCGTACTACGCGATGCTGCTGCCGCTCGAGCGGGGGCAGCGAATCGACCGGGAACAGATCCTGCGCCGGCTCGTCGAGATCCAGTACGAGCGCAACGATGTGGAGTTCGGGCGTGGCACGTTCCGCGTTCGAGGCGACATCATCGAGGTGTACCCGTCGTACGAGGAGCAGGCGATCAGGATCGGCCTCTTCGGCGACGAGGTGGACGAGCTGCTGACGTTCGATCCCCTGACTGGACGGACCACGGGTCACCGCGAGCGGGTGACGGTGTTCCCGCGCTCGCACTTCGTCATGCCCCGCGAACAGACGCGACGGGCGATTGAGGCAATCAAGGCGGAACTGGTGGCACGTCGGTCGGCCCTCGAGTCCGAGGGCAAGCTGCTCGAGGCGCAGCGGGTGCACCAGCGCACCATGTTCGATCTCGAGATGATCCGGGAGATCGGCTACTGCCACGGCATCGAGAACTACGCGCGGCACCTCACCGGGCGTGCCCCGGGCGAGCCGCCTCCGACGCTGCTCGACTACCTGCCTCAGGATGCCGTCGTCTTCGTCGACGAGAGCCACCAGACCGTGCCGCAGATCCGCGGGATGTACCACGGGGACCGGTCGCGCAAGACCGTCCTGGTCGACTATGGGTTCCGCCTGCCGTCGGCGCTCGACAATCGGCCGCTCCACTTCGACGAATGGCAGGCGCGCGCGCACCAGGTGGTCTTCGTGTCGGCCACCCCGGGACCGTTCGAACTCCAGGCCGCCGGCGGCGTCGTGGTCGAGCAGATCATCAGGCCGACAGGCCTGACCGACCCGCCGGTCGAGATCAGGCCGGTCAAGGGCCAGGTCGACGACCTGCTCGGCGAGATCCGACAGAGGGCAAGCTGCGGTGAGCGGGTGCTCGTCACCACGCTGACCAAGCGGATGGCCGAGGATCTGACGCAGTATTACCAGGAGCTCGGGGTCCGCGTGCGCTATCTGCATTCGGACATCGACACGCTCGAGCGCGTCGAGATTCTCCGCGACCTCCGGCGCGGTGAGTTCGACGTCCTGATCGGCATCAACCTGCTCAGGGAGGGGCTCGACCTGCCGGAGGTGTCGCTGGTGGCGATCCTGGATGCCGACAAGGAGGGGTTCCTGCGGTCGGCCGGCTCGCTCATCCAGACGTCCGGCCGTGCCGCGAGAAACGTGAACGGCCGCGTGTTCATGTACGCCGACGTGGTGACCGAGTCGATGCGGGCGGCAATTGCCGAGACCGACCGGCGGCGTCGCGCGCAGGAGGCCTACAACGCCGAGCACGGGATCACCCCCACGTCGATCGTGAAGAGCATCGAGCAGGTGCTGTCGAGCGTCTACGAGCGCGACTACCCGGCCGTTCCGGCACCCGAACCGGCGCCCGGCTTCCGTACGCAGGCGGAGTTGGACGCGCACGTGGCCGGGCTCGAGCGCCAGATGCGGGAGGCGGCCGGCAATCTCGATTTCGAGCGGGCCGCCGCCCTCCGGGACCGCGCCAGGGCGCTCAAGCGGCGCGAACTGGGCATCGAGGCGGCGGCCGGGGCGTGAGCGCCGGGCGCGAAGCGCCACGCCGGGGCGTCGAGGCGAGGGGCCCGAGAGTTGCTGCAACCGGGTCGGGGATGTGAGAACATGGCTCAGTCGGACCTCCAGTGGAGGGCCCGGTTTTCAAGGAGAGCGTCATGAGCGACGACAGCGGCGGCGCGGGAAGGATTCTGACGGCCTTCGTGTTCGGAGCGGCGGTGGGGGCAGCGGTGGCGCTGCTGTTTGCGCCGGCGACGGGCAAGGACACGCGCGAGTTCCTCACCGAGAAGGCCCGTGAGGGACGCGAGAAGGCGGCCGAGGCGGCCCGTCAGGCCCGCGAGGTGCTGGCGCGGCAGCGCGAGACGCTCAGCTCGGCGATCGAGCGGGGCCGCGACGCCTATCGGGAGGCCCGAGAAAAGGAGACCGCGTGAGCACGACGGCGGAGGTGCTGCTCGGCTTCATTGCGGTCGCGACCCTGACCATGGCCGCCGTCCAGATCGGGCTCGTGATCGCGGCGTTGCGCCTGGCAAAACAGCTGCAGGAGCTGCGGGCCTCGGTCGAGCTCGACATCCGGCCGCTGGTCCTCAACCTCAGCGCGGCCTCGAACAACGTCGTGAGGGTGACCGAACTGGCGGTCAGCCAGATCCAGCGTGTGGACCGGCTGTTCGGCGACGTGGCCCAGCGTCTCGATGACGCGACGCGCCTGGTGCAAACCACGCTCCTCGCGCCGCTCAAGGAGGGGCGCGCCCTGCTCGCGGCGGTCGGCGCCGTGCTTGGTGCTCTGCGCGACACCAGATCGTCGCGTGATGAGTCGCTCCCGGGCGACGACGACGCCCTGTTCATCGGCTGACTGGCTGAGCGGCCAGCGGGGGCCGGCGCGAAACGGGATTTGACGGGCGCCGCCGCTGGTGATAGAACACACTCGCATCATGTCGCGTTCTGGCCGTTTCCTAATCGGGGGAGTCCATATGAGAACGCTGGTTGCCCGGGTGGTGGTTCTGCCGATCGCATGTCTCCTGCTCTCCAGTCTCCCGGTGGGTGCCCAGACGCAGGAGCCGCAGTCGGCTGCGCTGGCCAAGGAGTTGGCGCAGCTGCTCGACCAGAAGAAGGCTGCGGGCATCGCCTCGAAAGATCCCTCTGCCTCCGACCTCTTCGTGGCCGCGCTCTACTATCCCGAGAACCAGCTGATGGTGGTCTCGGCGCGCTACGCCGTTCCGTCGATGCTGGTCGAGAAGGTCGCGAAGAAGGAGTACCTTGAGGTGTACACCGACCTCAACAGCGCAGCGGTCGCGGGGTCGAAGGTTCTGGTGATGGACCTGAACGTGGACGGCCTGAAGCCGCGGAAGGACGAGGCCCACATCGACACGTGCGACATGGGGGAGAAGACCCTCGTCTTCGACGGCGACTGGAAGAAGCAGAAGATGGCGAGCGAAGAGGAGTACATGAAGGCGTTCGCCGAGGCCGACGCGGCGTATTCGAAGGCGCTCGCGGTGCTGATTGCGCAGGCCAAGAAGGGCTGAGAGGGGATGGTGGGCACTGTAGGATTCGAACCTACGACCTCCTGCGTGTGAAGCAGGCGATCTAACCGCTGATCTAAGTGCCCAGCCCGTGACCGAAAGCCCAGTGTAATCCAACTGGGCCGTCCGCGACAACCCGCCCGCTCGTCACCGACGCGATTCTATTTGCGTGTCTCCGGGAGCCTGCGAGGCGGCGGTCCGTCGTACACCGCCGTCCTCGGATCGATCTGGCGCATCGGCTGCTGGCGCGACCGCTCCTCGTTGGCGTGTGCGACGAGGCCCGGCACCCGCGCGATGAGAAACAGCGCGTTGCCCAGCTCGGGCTCGAAGCCCATGTCGCCGCAGACCGCCGCGATCGCCCCGTCGACATTGAGCGGCCACGGGTGCTCGGCGGCATCCGGCCTGGCGGCCACGACGCGGTCGATCGTCCGGACCATCTGCACGTGCTCGCCGTCGAGCTCCAGTTCGTGGGCCATCTGCAGAAGGCGTGTCGCGCGCGGGTCGCTGGTGTGGAACCGATGGCCGAATCCCGGCGGGCGCCTGCCAGTCGCGGTGCACGCGCGCACGAGTTCCTCGGCGGCCGCTCTGAAGGTGCCACCCTCCCGGGCCCTGGTCAGGCACTCCTGCAGGAACCGCATGCAGGTCTCGATGTCGCCGCCGTGGTACATCCCGAAGCCGAGCACGCCGGCGGCCACGCATGCCCGGAGGCGCGCGCCCGTCGTCGCCACGTTGCGGGCGGCCAGCGTGGACGGGGGCGTCACGCCGTGGTCGATCGACGCCACCAGCGCTGCGCCGAACAGCTTGCCGATCGTCGGCGTCGGCAACTCCCCGCGCAACGTCAGGTAGATGCATTCGGCGAACGACAGCCGGCCCATCAGCTCGTCGACCGGATAACCGCGAATGAGGATCTCGTTCGGCTGGATTCGAGTGATGGCCGTCCGCCAGGCCGCGTCGTCGGCGCCGGGCGCGGCGGGCGCGTTCGGCCGGAGTGGACGGGTCCGCGTCGGTCGGTTGCGACGAACGGCCATGTGCACCTCCATCAGGCTCGCCGGCAGAACCGCGTCCTGGAGTGACCAGTGGCCAGCGGTCAGTCTCCAGTGGCCAGTGGTCAGTTCCCAGCGGTCAGGCTGTTTCGCGTGATCCACTGGCAACTGACAGCTGGCAACCGGCCGATGATCGCGCCTTCGTCCTAGAGCGTCCCGTACAGCCGATCGCCGAAGTCCCCGAGCCCCGGCACGATGAACTTGCGGTCATTCAGCCCCTGGTCGATGACGGGCGTGAAGATCCTGACGTCCGGGAAGCGCTCCTCGACCAGCGCGACGCCTTCGGGCGCGGCCACGATGCAGAGAATGCGGATGTCCCTGGCGCCCGCGCGCGTGAGCAGGTCGAGCGCCGCCACCGCGCTTCCGCCGGTGGCCAGCATGGGATCGATCATCAGCACGTAGCTCCGCTCGAGGCCGTGCGGGAGCTTGGCGTAGGTACCGAGAGGCGACCGCCGTCAATTCGTCCCGCTGCAGGCCGATGTGGCCGACCCGCGCCGAGGGGATCAACTCCAGCACGGCGTCGAGCATGCCCAGGCCCGACCGAAGGACGGGTACCACGACCACATCGGCGCCGATGCGGCGCCCCTCGGCGGCCCCCATCGGCGTCTCGACGACCGCCGTCTCCGTCGGCAGGTCCCGCAGGGCTTCGGCGGCGAGCAGCACGCTGATTCGGGTGGCCATCCGTCGAAAGACGGCCGCCCCGGTGTCCTGGCTGCGGAGGATCAGCAGGGTGTCCTGGACGAGCGGATGCTCGACGAGGTGAACGGGCACGGGGGACACTATACACGATAGGCTCCGAGCCCGACAACGCGCGCCGGGCCGCGCCGGTACGGGCGAAGGAGGGCCGATTCGCGATAAGATCCGCGGCATGAACCAGCCCCGGCATCGCCCGATCGGCATCCGCCGCGCCCTGCTGCCAGTCATCCTGATCGCCGTCGCGTCCTGCGGCCGCTCGGAGCGGCGCGAGGTATCGCTCGTCATCACCGGCGGCGCCGTGGTCACGATGGACCCCGCGCGTCGCATCCTCTCGCCGGGCGCTGTCGCCGTCGACGGGCGCGAGATCGTCGCGGTGGGCACGCCGGGGGAGATCGCACTGCGGTTCAGCGCCGCCGAGGCGATCGATGCCGCCGGCGCGGCGGTGCTGCCCGGCCTCGTGAACACCCACACGCACGCGCCGATGGTCATGTACAGGGGCCTGGCCGACGACCTGGCGTTGATGGACTGGCTGCAGCAGTACATCTTCCCGGCGGAAGCAAAGACGGTGTCTGCCGACATGGTGCGCATCGGCACGCGGCTGGCGGCGCTCGAGATGATTCAGTCGGGCACGACGACGTTCGCCGACATGTACTACTTCGAGGACGAGATTGCGCGGGCGACGAAGGCGGCAGGCCTCCGCGCCGTCCTCGGGCAGACGCTCATCGGCTTCCCGGTGGCCGACGCGAAAACCGCCGCCGATGGCGTGAGGCGCGCCGAGGCATTCCTCAAGGCCTTTGCCGGAGACGAGCTGATCACGCCGGCACCGGCGCCGCACTCCTCGTACACGGTGGACGAGGCCACGCTCCGAACCGTCCGCGAACTGGCCGACCGCTACAGGACGCCCATCCTGACTCATCTGGCCGAGACCGAGGACGAAGCGGCGATCATCCGCGAGCGTCACGGGATGACGCCGACCGCCTGGCTCGACTCAGTCGGCCTGCTCGGTCCGAGGCTCGTCGCGGCCCACGGCGTGTGGCTCAGCGACGAGGACATCGCCATCCTGAGGCGCACCGGGGCGTCGGTCTCGCACAACCCCGAGAGCAACATGAAGCTGGCGAGCGGCGCGGCGCCGGTTCCGAAGCTTCTCGCGGCGGGGGTGACGGTCGGCCTCGGCACCGACGGAGCTGCGAGCAACAACGACCTCGACATGTTCGAGGCGATGCGGCAGGCGGCCTTCCTCCACAAGCACGCGTCGCGCGACCCGCGGGCCGTTCCCGCGGTCGCGGCACTGGAGATGGGGACTCTCCTCGGCGCTCGCGCGCTCGGCCTGGACACGCTCATCGGATCGATCGAGGTGGGGAAGCGTGCCGATCTGATCGTCGTCGCGATGGACGGGGCGCGGCAGACCCCGATGTACAACCCCGTCTCGCACCTCGTCTACGTGGCTCACGGCGACGACGTCCGGACCACCGTGGTGAATGGCAAGGTGCTCATGCGCGACCGGCGGATGCGCACGCTCGACGAGCGAGTCGTCCTGGCGGACGCACGGGCGCTGGCGGCGAAGGTACGGGAAGCGGTCCGGGCTACTCGTTGAGCACGCCGATGTAGGGGAGGTTCCGGTACTTCTCCGCGTAGTCGAGACCGTAGCCCACGACGAACCGATCCTCGATGGTGAAGCCGATGTACTCGACCTTCACGTCGATCTTCCTCCGGGAGGGCTTGCTGAGGAGGCAGGCGGTCCTGAGCGTCTTCGGGTTGCGCGCGTGCAGGATCTCCTGGAGGTAGGACAGCGTAAGGCCGGTGTCGACGATGTCCTCGACGATGATCACGTTCCGCCCTTCGAGGCCGGAGTCGAGGTCCTTGATCATCCGCACCTCGCCCGAGGACGACGTGCCCTTTCCGTAGCTCGAGACGGCCATGAAGTCGACCGTCACCGTGCGCGGCATCGCGCGGATGAGATCGCCCAGCAGCAGGAAGGCGCCCTTGAGGATGGCGACCAGATGGATCTCCTCGCCGGCGGGATAGTCGCGGGAGATCTCCGCGGCGAGGCCCACGATGCGGGCCTGGACCTCTTCGGCGCTCAACAGGACGGTTGGCGTGATGTCTGCCATCGGCAAGGGCCTCCCTGGACGTGAGGCCGCAGACTAGCACATTTCCGGGTCCTGAAAAAAGCGCCGCGCGGTCGTGATATGCTCCATTTCTCGGGACCGAGTCATGAGCCAGGCGTTCAGGATTGCCGTCGGGGCCGACCACGGCGGCGTTGAGCTGAAAGCGCGCATCGCGGACCACCTGCGGGCCAGGGGGCATGCCGTTCAGGACTGCGGGACCCACGGGAAGGACGCCGTCGACTACCCGAGGATCGCGCAGGCTGTCGCCCGGCTGGTCGCGTCGGGCGAGTGCCGGTTCGGCGTGATGGTCGACGGGGCCGGGATTGGCTCGGCGATGGCGGCCAACAAGGTGCCCGGGGTGCTTGCGGCCGCGTGCTACACCGAGGCCCTGGCCCGGAACAGCCGCGAGCACAACGACGCCAACGTGCTCACGCTCGGCGCGGGCCAGACGCCGCCCGACGCCGCCATCGCCATCGTCGACATCTTCCTGTCGACGGTCTGCACGGCCGAGCGCCACCGGGCGCGCGTGCAGATGATTCGTGACATGGAGCGAGACCGCATGAGCACTCCTTCACAGAGTGGGCCGGCGCTGTCTGCGGAGGACATCACCCGCATTGCCGAGCGGGTGCGCCAGCTGCTGGGGGAGCAGGGCGGGCGCGCGGCGGGCCCGGCGCCGATGCCGCTGGAACGGGTGGCGAGCCTGATCGACCACACCCTGCTCAAGCCGGAAGCGACGGTGGCCGACATCCAGCGGCTGTGCGACGAGGCGCGCCGCCACCGCTTCTTCTCGGTGTGCGTGAATCCCAGCTACGTCCGGCAGGCCGCCACGCTGCTCAGAAACAGCTCCGTGAAGGTGTGCTGCGTGGTCGGCTTTCCGCTCGGCGCGCAGCCGCCCGAGGCCAAGGCGCTCGAAGCGCGCCGTGCGATCCGGGAGGGCGCGCGGGAGATCGACATGGTCGTCAACATCGGCGCGCTGAAGGGGCGCGAGGATGCCGTCGTGCTCAAGGACATCCGGTCGGTGGTGGAGGCCTGCAGGGACGGTCGCGCCATCTGCAAGGTGATCCTCGAGACGGCGCTGCTCACCGACGAGGAGAAGATCCGCGGCTGCGAGCTGAGCATGAAGGCGGCTGCCGAGTACGTGAAGACCTCGACCGGCTTCGGCCCGGGCGGGGCGACCGTGGCCGATGTGGCGCTCATGGCCCGGACCGTGGCCCCGAAGAAGCTGGGCGTGAAGGCCGCCGGCGGGATCCGCAGCTACGCCGACCTCGTGAAGATGGTCGAGGCCGGGGCGACCCGCGTCGGCAGCAGCAGCAGCGTGAAGATCCTCGAAGAGGCCCAGGCGGCTGGTGCCGCGACGTAGGCGGATCAGAAGGGAGCCCAGGATGGCCGAACTCCGCTGTTACACCTTCCTCGACAGCCTGCAGCCGCAGTACGCCTCGTTCCTGGGATCGGTGTCGCAGGGATTCCTCCCCGTGCCGGGCCAGGCGTCGCTCTTCGTCGAAATCGCGCCGGGCATGGACATCATGCACGTCACCGACGTGGCGCTGAAGGCGACGGCCGTGAAACCGGGGATGCTGATCATCGAACGGCTCTACGGCATGCTCGAGATCCACTCCGACTCGCAGGCCGACGTCCGTCAGGCTGGCCGCGCGATCCTCGACGCGTTGCACCTCAAGGAGGAGGACCGCATCAAGCCGGAGATCGTATCGAGCCAGGTCATCCGCAACATCACCGACTACCACACGCAGCTGATCAACCGTTCGCGGCACGGCGACATGATCCTGCCGGGCCAGACGCTCTACGTCATGGAGGTCGCGCCGGCCGGCTACGCGGCACTGGCCGCGAACGAGGCCGAGAAGGCCGCGCACATCAACATCCTCGAGGTTCGGGCGTTCGGGAGTTTCGGTCGCGTGTACCTCGGCGGCGACGAGCGCGACATCGACGTCGGGCACCGGGCCGCGGAGCAGGCGATCGCCGACGTGACGGGGCGGAAGGGCAAGGTCTAGGGATCATCGACTGACAGGAGTCACAGCATGACTGACGCGCTTGGCATGATCGAAACGCGCTCGTTTCCGGCCGTCGTGGAGGCGGCGGACGCCGCGGTCAAGGCCGCACGGGTGGAGCTGGTGTCGTACGAGAAGACGGGCGGCGGCTACGTGTCCGTTGTCATCCGCGGGGACGTCGCGGCGGTGAAGGCCGCGTGCGATGCCGCCCAGGTGGCCGCCGGCCGCGTGGGCGAGGTCGTGGCCGTGCACATCATTGCGAGGCCGCATCTGAACGTGGACCAGGTCATGCCGCTCGGCCGCGCGGCCGAGGCCAAGGCCGCGAAGAAGTAGCCATCCAGGGGCCGGCCGTCCGCCGGCCCGGAGTACCGGCCTATGTTGCTGGCGAAGGTGATCGGCACCGTTGTCGCCACGCGCAAGGAGCCGAGCCTGGACGGGCTCAAGCTGCTCCTGGTGCGCCCGGTGAACGACGAGGGACAGGAAGTGGGGGCGCCCCTGGTCGCGGCGGACGCCGTGGGCGCGGGACCGGACGAAATGGTGCTCGTCGCGGCCGGCAGTTCCGCGCGCCAGACGCAGGCAACCGACAAGCGTCCCGTGGATGCGGTCGTCATGGCGATTGTCGACAGCTGGAGCGTCGCCGGCGCCGTCAAGTACAAGAAGTAGCGACATGGCCAGCCTCTCCGATCGCGAGATCGACGCCATCGCGCGGCGGATCGTCGGCGACATCGGCGCGGGCGGCGGCCGGGCCGCCGAAGCGCCGGCGGCCGGGCGGCCGCCGGTCGCCGCGACGGGAGTGTACGACGCCGTCGACGACGCGGTGCAGGCCGCCAGGCGCGCGCAGCCCGCGTTTGCCAGGCTCCCGCTGAAGACGCGCGCCGAGATCATCGCGGCCATCCGCCGGACAATGGTCGAGCAGGCGGCGGCGCTGGCAAAGGCCGCCCACGAGGAGACGGGCCTCGGGCGCGTCGAGGACAAGGTGGTGAAGAACCTCCTGGTCACCGAGAAGACGCCCGGTCTCGAGGATCTCTTTCCGCACGCGGTGACCGGCGACCACGGCCTGTCACTGATCGAGCCCGCCCCGTTCGGGGTCATCGGCGCCATCACGCCGGTCACCAACCCGACGTCGACCATCATCTGCAACGCGATCGGGATGCTGTCGGCCGGCAATGCCGTCGTCTTCAACGTGCACCCGTCGGCGCGCCGCTGCTCGATTCAGACCGTGGCGCTGCTCAACGCCGCAATTCGAGCCGCCGGCGGCCCGCAGGACGTCGTCACCTGCGTCGGGAACCCGTCGATCGAGACGGCCCAGGAGGTCATGCGGCATCGCGGGATCCGGCTGCTGGTCGTTACCGGCGGCGGCGCGGTGGTGAAGGCGGCGATGGCCAGCGGCAAGCGCGCCATCTGCGCCGGACCGGGCAACCCTCCGGTCGTCGTGGACGAGACGGCGCACATCGACAAGGCGGGCCGCG
>CAWAMP010000016.1:0-402765 GCA_963783255.1 uncultured Acidobacteriota bacterium
CGTGCTCGATGGTGTTCCGCAGTTCGCGGACGTTGCCTGGCCACGAATAGCGCTGGAGCGCTTCCATCGTCGCCCGCGGCACCTGGGTGATCATCTTGCCCATGCGGGCCGACAACTCCCCGAGGAACGCCCAGACGAGCAGCGGGATATCCTCCGCCCGCTCGCGCAGCGGCGGCACGCGGATGGGAAACACGTTCAGGCGGTAGTAGAGGTCTTCGCGAAAGCGGCCCTTCCGGACCTCGTCGGCCAGGTCCCTGTTGGTCGCCGCGATGACGCGCACGCTGACCTTGATCGTCCTGGGGCTGCCGAGCCGCTCGAACTCGCCCTCCTGCAGCACACGCAGCAGCTTCACCTGAACGTCTGGAGGGAGTTCGCCGACCTCGTCGAGGAAGATGGTGGACCCGTCGGCGACTTCGAATCGCCCGACCTGGCGCGCCAGGGCACCGGTGAACGCGCCCTTCTCGCGGCCGAACAACTCGCTCTCGACGAGCCCGGACGGCAGGGCGGCGCAGTTGACCTTGACCATCACGTGCGACCGCCTGGCGCTGGTCTGGTGGATGGCCTGAGCCACGAGTTCCTTGCCGGTACCGGTCTCGCCGCGAATCAACACGGTCGAATCCGTCGGCGCGACCTGCGAAACCAGGCGCATGACCTGCTTGATGGCGGCGCTCTGGCCGGTGAGGTTGCCCTTGGCGAGGACGACGTTGATCTCGGCCTTGAGGTAGTCGCTTTCCGCCTGGAGCTTGTCCTTCAGCGCCTGGATCTCGACGTAGGACCGCTTGAGTTCCTCCTCCTGCTGCTTGCGGGCTGTGATGTCGCGGACGGCGCCGCGCGCCAGGATCGCGCGTCCAGAGGGGTCGCGCCCGTGGACGCCGGCGAAGTGCTGATGCCACACCACGCCGCGGGCTGGGTGGGCATAGCGATACTCGAGGAAGGCCTGCTCAATCCGACCGCTGTGCAACTCGACGCGCTTCTCGAGGAACCATTGGCGGTCGTCAGGGTGGATATGGGCCAGGAAGAACTCCACCTTCTGGAGTCCTTCCATCTGGTCCTGCGGCACACCCACCAGTTCTGTCAGCCGGTCATCGAAGAACGCGTGGCCGCTCGTGTAGTCGATCTCGTAGTACCCGAGGCCGACCAGTTCGGCCGCCGCCTGGAGGCGAGCCTCGCTGATCTGCGTGGCAGCGGCGGCGCGCTGGCGTTCAGTCACGTCGATCGAAAGTCCAGTCAAATGCTCCGGTCGGCCGGTCGCGTCGAAGTGGGGCCGGCCGCGAGAGGAGATCCACCGCTGCCCACCGTCGGAGAAGACGATTCGATACTCCACGTTGACGGGCTCGCCATGCGTGGAACGCTCGATGGATCCGTGGACGAGGGGCCAATCGTCGGGATGAACCGACGCCCGCAGCCGTTCCAGATCCACCACTTCGTCCGGGAGGTAGCCGAAGAGCGCCCGGGCCTGGTTGGTGAGCCAGAACACGCCCGTGACGAAGTCCAGTGTCCAGAGCCCTGCCCCGGCCGAGTCCACGGCAAGGCTCAGGCGCTCCTTGCTCTCGAGCAGGGCCCGCTCGGCGAGCCTCCGGGCAAGCGCGTTGGCGAAGACCTGCGCGACCAGCTGCAGTCGATTCTCCAGCGCCTCCGGCCAGGTTCGCGCCGTCCGAGTGGTGTTGAAGGCCAGGATTCCCACCGGCGCCGCGCCCCCCGCGGAAAGCGGGACGATCAGCGAGGACTTGATGCCAACCAGGCGGGCGCTCTCGCGGTCGAGGGCCGCGTCCGCTGGCAGCTCGGCTGACGACGAGAAGCGCACCATGCGGCCCGCCCGTAGTTCACCCGCGACCCAGGGAAACAGATCCTGGCGCAGCGGCTCGCCGAACCGCGGGCTCTCGTCGGTGAGGTAGATGTGCGTGGCAATGACGTCACCGCCGCCTGAATCCGGCCACTGCCACAGCACCGCCATGTCTATCCCGAGGCACTCGGACACCCGGCGCAGCGCGCCTTCGATCTCGCAGTCCAAGTCGGCGGGGGGCAGGTTGACGAACCTCGAGGACAGGTCGGACAGCAGTGTCTCGAACTCGAGGTGCCCTTCGAACGCCTCGCCTCGCTTGTCGGCCCCGGGAATCGCCACGTACGGAATTATACCGAAGGCGGTTGGATCCGGACGAATTCCCGTGCCCGGGCATCGTCCCGACGCGGTCGCCCTACCGGCTCGTGTCGAAGAAGACGTGGAGGATGATGTTGAACGCCAGGAGTTCCTTCGTCGACGATTTCGAGTCGTACTGATAGGTCACATTCGCCTCCAGCGCGGTGCGCGGCGACCACGACAGGGAGCCGCCCGCGATGAGCCTGTAGCGATTCCAGACCTGGTACCGCGAGTCGTAGTACCCTTCGCCGTTCGCGTACGGCACGAACGACATGCGCCCGGCCGTGAACTCCCTCTCCAGCATCAGGCGGTACCGATACCGCATCGAGAACTCGGCGTCGTCGCCAAGGAAGCGGAAGTCGGTCCGGAAGCGGTGCGAGAACAGGAAGCCGCCCTTGATCGGAATCCTGACGTGCAGCTCGGCCAGGGCGCTATGCTCCGAGTACGCGTCGCCGTCGTCATCGAGGCTCTTCCCGCCGAAATACCCGCCGCGGACCATGAACGCCTTCATCTTCCGCACCCGGTCCTCGTCCGCGAGGCGACGCTCGCGGCGCGTCTGCCCGAACGCGAAGTCCGCCTGCGGAATGAAGTTCCCTTCGCGGTAGTGGGTGTCGAGGTTTTCCGAGATCGGGACGAAGAGCGAGAGACGCCACGCCGGCGACACTCGCCACCACGCATCGACCTCAGGCCAGAACTCTTTCGCGGGTTCCTGGGCGGCCACGGTGGCAGACGTCGCAAACCAGACCAGCAGGGCGAGGCAGGCCGGGCGCAGGCGGCCGGCCAGGGGTGGCGCGACGTGGTCGTCGGTTGCTGGACAGCGGCTGGAAACACCCAACGTCATCATGCCTCGGCGAACTGAATGACCACCTTGATGTCGTCGGGCTCCCGCTGGAGGGCACGCGCGAACTGTTCCGGCGGCACGGGCCGCGTGACGAGGCGTGCAAGCCACGCCGGGTCCGCATTGGCCAGGACCTGTCCCGCCCTGTACCAGTGCCGCTTGTTCGCATTGACGCTGCCGACGACGACGTTGTTGCGCAGCACGACGTTGGACGCCACGTCGGCCGTATTGAGACCGACGGTACGGCCGCCGCTCCCGACGCCCGTGAGGCACACGACCCCACCGGCGGCGACGGACTTGATCGCGTCCCCGATGACCTGGCCGACGCCCGTGCACTCGATAATCACGTCCGGCTCGAAGCCAACGTCCGTGACGCTGCCGCTATGGTAGGTCGCCCCGAGGGCGCGAACGAGATCCGGCTTGGGCCCCGATTCCATCCGATCGAGGACGTGCACCTCGAGCCCATGCTGCTGTGCGACGAGCGCCGCGAGAAGACCGATCGGCCCGGCACCAGTGACAAGGACGGTGCGCGGGTCCCAGAATGCACGGTGGCCAACGGCGCTCACCTGCTCCCAGGCCTTGGTGACGACGGTCGTGGGCTCGAGCAGCACGCCCAGCAGTCCGAGCGAGCGGTCCACCCTCATGGCGTATTCGGGCTCGATTCGCCAGCGCTCCGACATGAAGCCGTCAATCGCCTTGATGCCGCGCTCGGTGTACTGGCCGTTCCGGCACATGTCCCACTCGCCGACGGCGCAGTTGGGGCACGGCACCGGGTCCGGGCGCCGGACGATACCGACGACGAGGTCCCCGATCTTCAGCGCACCGCCCGGGCCAGGGTCGATCACGCGGCCGAGGGATTCGTGCCCGAGCACGAGGCGCTTCTTGCCCTGTGGGGCCCAGCCGTACTTGCCCTCGACGATCTCGACGTCGGTGCCGCAGACCCCGACTGCGACGGCTTCCACGACGACCGAGCCGTCTCGCACGTCGGGCTCGGGGATGTCTTCGAGGCACGCGGTGCCGGGGTTGTGCGGCTCAACCGTAATGGCTTTCATTCAAATCCTCCCCGAAAGCGAGGCACTACTTCGCGGCGTTGGCGCCCTTCACGCGCATCCTGACCGCGTAGAGGCCCGTGCTGGCCGTGATGAACAACGTACGTCGGTCCGCGCCGCCGAAACTGACGTTCCCCGTCCAGCGCTCGTCCGGAATCTGGATGTGCTCGATCTGCCGGCCTGCCTGGTCGAACACCAGGACGCCGTCGCCCGTCAGGTAGAGATGGCCCTCATTGTCGATCGTCATGCCGTCTGAGCCGTGGTCGATGACGAGCGTCTTGCGCGTGAGGCTGCCGTCCGGCGAGACGTCGTACCGGTAGGTCTTCCCCGCGCCGATGTCCGCCACGTAGAGCGTCTTCCCGTCTGGCGTGCCGGTGATGCCGTTGGGCTTCTCGAGGTCGTCGGCGACGCGCACGAGCCGCCGCCGGTCGGCGGACAGGAAGTAGACGTGCTGGCCGTCCTGGGGCGGGGCGTGGTGCGTCCACCAGGGCCGGTCGTAGAACGGGTCGGTGAAGTAAAGGGCGCCATCCGGCCTGACCCAGACGTCGTTCGGGCCGTTGAGCGGCTTTCCCCCGTATTCGCTCAGGAGAACGGTGATCTTGCCGTCCGGAGCAATCGACCACAGTGCGGTCTTCTCGTCGGCGCAGGCGATCAGCTGCCCCCGGGAATCGAAGTACATCCCGTTGGCGCGACCGGCCGGTTGCAGGAACGTGGAGAGTTTCCCCTCCACGCTCCACTTCAGGATGCGGTCATTTGGCTGGTCGGTGAAGAAGACGTGGCCTGTCGCGTCGCACGTCGGCCCCTCGGTGAACTCGAAGCCGCCGGCCAGCTTCTCCACCCTGGCGCCGGGCGCGACCACCCGGGCCTGAGCGTCGGACAGAATTGAGGCCATGATCACTGCCACTCCCGGCACAGCGGCCCTCACTCCCCAGCCGCTCGAGATTCACGCGCCCTTTCGTTCCCCCTCTTCTCTCAGGTCCTCTGCTTTCCGCCAACCTGTTCCTTCATCATTCGATCGGTCAGGCTCTCCTTTTCGACCTCGAGCAGCGCCTTCGCGTCGACGCGCCCGAAGACGTCCAGCAGGAGGGCGACCAGGCCGGTCCATCCCGTCTGGTGGCTGGCCCCGAGGCCGGCGCCGTTGTCGCCGTGGAAGTACTCGAAGAACTGGAGCAGGTCGCACCAGTGCGGATCGTCCTGGAACTTCGCGGTCCCGCCGTAGACCGGCCGCCGTCCGTCGGCGCCGCGAAGGAACGTGCCCGCGATCCGGCGGGCCAGTTCCTCGGCCACCTCGAACAACGTCATGTGCCGGCCAGAACCGGTCGGGCACTCGACCGTGAAGTCGTCGCCGTAGAAGGGATACAGGTTCAACAGGGCCCGGATGATGAGCGCGTTCACCGGCATCCACACGGGTCCCCGCCAGTTGGAGTTCCCGCCGAACATGCCCGTGTTCGACTCGGCGGGCAGGTACTGCACCGTGAACTCCTGATCGCCGACCCAGAACTTGAACGGGTGGTCCAGGTGATAGCGCGAGAGCGACCGGATCCCGTGCGGCCCCAGGAACTCGTTCTCGTCGAGCATGTAGCCGAGCACCCGCTCCAGCTTCTTCTTGTTGAGGATCGACAGCAGCTTCCGGCCCTTGTACCCGGCAAATCCGTCGTCGGTCGGCGCCACGTGCGACACCAGTTCCGGGTGGCGTTTCCGGAACAGCGTGATCAGCTCCATCAGCCTCGGATGGCGCGTGACCGCGTCCGCCTCGAAAATGGTGGACGCGCACAACGGCAGCAGCCCGACCAGCGAGCGCACCTTCAGGCGCGTCGCCCGGCCGTCCGGCATGCGCAGCAGGTCGTAGAAGAACCCGTCCTGCTCGTCCCACATCTCGTCCTTGTTGTCGCCGATGCGGTCCATCGCGTAGGAGATCCACATGAAATGCTGAACGAACTTGAACGCGTGCTCCTCGTACGCCGCGTCGTATTCGGACAGGATCAGGGAAATCTCGAGCATGCACTGGCAGTAGAACGCCATCCACGCGGTCCCGTCCGCCTGCTCGAGCGAGCCGCCCGTCGGCAGCGGCGCGCTGCGGTCGAACACGCCGATGTTGTCCAGCCCCAGGAAGCCCCCGGCGAACACATTCTTCCCCGACGGGTCCTTCCGGTTCACCCACCAGTTGAAGTTGAGGAGCAGCCCCTGGAACGACCGTTCCAGGAATCGCAGGTCGGCGCGGCCGAGCGTCTTCTCCATCTTGTAGAGATACAGCGTGGCCCACGCGTGCACGGGCGGATTGACGTCGCCGAAGTTCCATTCGTAGGCGGGGATCTGCCCGTTGGGATGCGCGTAGAGGGTGCGCAGCATCAGCAGCAGCTGCTCCTTGGCGAAGTCGAAATCCACCAGCGCCAGGGCGGTGGTGTGAAAGGCGAGGTCCCACGCCGCGTACCAGGGGTACTCCCATTTGTCCGGCATCGAGATGATGTCGGCGTTGAGCATGTGGAACCACTCCGCGTTCCGCACGCCGGGCCGTGGCGACACGTCCAGCGGGTGACTCTTGTGCTCGCGCAGCCACCGCTCGAGGTCGAAGTGGTAGAACTGCTTGCTCCACAGCATGCCCGCCAGCGCCTGGCGGTGCACCCGGCGCTGGTCCTCGTTCAGCGTCTCCGGTGCAATCCTCTGGTAGAATTCGTCCGCGTCGGCGACGCGGCTCTCGAACGTCTGCTCGAAGCCGCCAAACGGGTCGGCCGGCTTCGCCGCCGACAGCCGCAGGCGAACGGTCCGGCTGCCCCCGGCGGGCACGTCGAGCGCGAAGTGGGCGGCCGCCTTCGTCCCGACCTGGGCGGGATTCACCGCTTCGCTCCGACCCGAGACGATGTACGAGTGGAACGCATCCTTGACGTACGGAGAGGCGTTCGGCTGGGCCCAGAGGCGCTCGTTGTTGCTTTCGTTCTCGGTGAAGAGCAGCTCCGACGCTCCGTCGCAGGACAGCCAGTACTCGCCCAGCTCGTGGTGTGACGCGTGAATCACGCCGGGGCCTGCCGCGCGCAGGGACGGCTTCGGCTCCTCGTCACCCCAGGACCACGTGTTCCTGAACCACAGCGTGGGCAGCACGCGCAGCCGCGCCGCCTCGGGCCCGCGATTGCAGACGGTGATGCGCACGAGGAGGTCTTCGGGGCCTTCCTTGGCGTATTCCACGAATACGTCGAAGTAGCGGTCGTCGTTGAAGACGCCCGTGTCGAGCAGCTCGTACTCGAACTCCTCCCGCGAGCGGCCGCGGTTGGTGTCGATCAGGTCCCGGTAGGGATACTCCCGCTGGGGATACTTGTAGAGGTACTTCATGTACGAGTGCGTCGGCGTACTGTCGATGTAGAAGTAGTACTCCTTCACGTCCTCGCCATGGTTGGCCTCGCTGTTGGTGAGCCCGAACAGGCGCTCCTTCAGGATCGCGTCCCGCTCGTTCCACACGGAGAGGGCAAAGCACAGGCGCTGCTTGTCGTCCGAGACGCCCGCCAGCCCGTCTTCGCCCCACCGGTAGGCTCGCGATCGCGCCTGATCGTGCGAGAAGTAGTCCCACGCGTTGCCATCGTCGCTGTAGTCCTCGCGGACGGTGCCCCACTGCCGTTCGCTCAGGTACGGGCCCCACTTCTTCCAGGGGATGCCCGCCTCGCGCGCGTCGTTCAGCCGCTTCTGTTCCGTCACCTCACCGTGTGTCTGCTTGGACATGGCTTCACGCTCCCTCGTGGCGGCGCATTCGTTCAATCAGTTCCATCCCTTCGCTGGCCGACACGTGCTCGAAGCGGATCTCGGGCTTGTCGCTCGAGAGCTCGATGGCTCCGAGAATGCGCCGATAGATGCCCGAGCGAAGGTGCGCCTCGAGCGCCGCGTCGGTTTCCCACCGCTCGATGAAGACGACGGCGGGTTCCGAATCCCTGCTCCTCGTAGATGTCGCAGGCGGCGCATCCGGGCTGGGCCCGCACGGGCCCTTGAACGGATCGCAGGACCTCGAGCACGGCGGCGTGTCGGTCCGGCGGCGGCAGGATCCTGACCGTACCGATGATCATGAGTATCGATCCTTGCTCAACCTGTGCCAGGGTTTGACCTGGACCCGGTGATTACTTCGAAACGGGCCGATGCCCGGAGTTCTGGATGACGACGGTGATGTTCTTCGCCTTCGCCTCGAGCGTCGTCCGGGCGCTGTAGATCGCACCGTCCGGCAGCGCGTTCATCTGCACCGCCAGGGTGACCGCGTCCTCTTTCTTGTCGAGGTACGAATTCACGCCGAGGCCGACGAGCCTGCTGGCCGAGGTGTCGACGTCGATCGTCAGCGAATCTCCGGCCTGCAGGTAGTCCGAGATGACGAGGCGCGCTGGCCCGCCGGGCTGCGGGGTCATCTTGACCCGTCCCGCGTCCTTCGCAGCCTGGATCCTGGCCGGGTCGGGCGGCACGTAGGCGTGGATCAGCGCGGCGGCCTTCTCCATGTAGTCCTTCATCTCGTCCTTCTTGTTCTCGACGACCTTTTCCTTCAGCTTTCCGCCGCCCCTGCGCCCGCCTCCGCCGCCCTGCGGCTTCTCCGCGGCCGGCGCCTGGTCGAGCGAGATCTTCTGCACCTTGCCGTCGGCACCGTAGTAGCAGCGCTTCTGCGTGCGGGCCTTCTCCTCGCCCTTCAGGCTGATGATGGTCGTCTCGACCCACTGGTACTGGCGAATCTTCGCCATGCCCTGCTGCAGCGACTGCTTCACCGCCGCAACGGGGTCCTGCCCCGCGCCGGCGGCCGGCTGTGGCGGCGGCGGCTGGGCGTGCACGCCCGCGGCGATGCCGAGCGTCGCGGCGGCGATGACGACGGTCCGAATTTGTTTCCACATTTTGACTGCCACCCTTTCCTTGCTTCGCTGTCAGCGCGCAACCCAGAGGAGCCACGGCGTGCCGACGACCAGGTACACGAGGAGGCTGAACGCGGTGGCGATCGCCCCGAGCCGATAGGCGTCCTTCTGCGACAGATAGCCGCTGTCGGTGAACAGGAGGTTGGCGCTCGAACCCTGAGGCGTGATGACGGCGAAGAGGTTGCTGGCGAACAGCAGCAGGAACGCGAGAGGCGCCGCCGGCACGCCGAGTGTGACGCCGACGCCCAGGAACACGCCGAAGAGCGCCAGCACCTGCGCGGTTTGACTGACGAACAGGTAGTGCAGCAGCACATAGGCCCCGGCCAGGGCGAGGTAGACAACGGGCCACGACAGGCCGCCGAGCGCGCCCGAGAAGCGCAGCCCCAGGTAGCCCATGAAACCCAGTTCGTTGAGCTGGCCGCTCATCGTGTAGAGCACCGCGAACCAGATGAACGTGGCCAGCACGTCGCCCTCTCTGGCGATGTCGGAACCCGTCAGCACCCCGGTGGCGAGCAGCACGCCGAGGCCGAGGAGCGCAATCGCCGTCGAGTCGATGTGGAGCGTCCCGGCCACGGCCCAGCCCGCCACCATCCCGACGAACGTCGCCATCACGATCTTCTCGGCCCGGCCGAGCGGACCGAGCGCCGCCAGCGCCTCGCGCGCGGCGGCTGGAGCCGCCGGTGTCGCCTTCACCTCGGGAGCGGTGAGCTTGAACAGCACGAGCGGCATGAGCGCCATCGCTGCCAGCGTCGGCACCGACGCGGCGAGCAGCCACGACCCGAAGCCAATCTCGACGCCGTAGGTGCGCGCAATCTCGGCGCCGAGAGGGTTCGCCGCCATCGCGGTGAACCAGAGCGCGGACGACAGGCTCAGGCTGGCCATCCCCGAGAACATCAGGAACGCGCCGAGGCGCGGCCGCCCGCCCGGACCGGGTTTCACACCCGCGGCCTGGCATAGCGAGTAGACGAGCGGGTACAACACGCCCGCGCGGGCCGTATTGCTCGGAAACGCCGGCGCGATCAGGCCGTCGACGACGAAGATGCTGTAGGCCAGGCCGAGCGTCGACCTCCCGAACACGCTCACCACCATGTGGCCGAGGCGCTGACCGAGGCCGCAGAGCACTACCGCCCGCGCCACGAGGAACGCGATCACGATGAGGAGAATGGTCGGGTTCGCGAAGCCGGCATAGGCCGCCGCCGGCTTCAGCGTGCCCGTGAGCACCGCGAGCGCCGCCGCGAACAGGGACGCGGTGAGGATTGGCAGAGCCCCCACAATCACCGAGATGATCGTGGCGAGAAACAGCGCGAACAGCCGCCAGGCCGGGAGCGTCAGCCCCTCGGGCACCGGCCCGAACCAGAATCGCCGCGGCGAGCAGCAGCACGCCGAGCCGAGCCAGCACGGTCCGCCGTCGCCAGACCGGGGGCGGCGCGTCGGCGAGGGCGGGAGCGACGGCAGCCAGCGGGCTCATCGCCCGCCCCCCTTCACCCGGTACCGGCCTTTGAGGCCAACGGCCTGCCCCTGGATCGTGCCGTCCCCGGCGTCGACGACGTACTTCCACTCGAAGGCGTACTCGCCCTCGGCGCCGCTGTAGCGGCCCGTCCCACCGGTGATCGTCCCGACGATCCGGCGCCCGGCGCGCATCGCTTCCCCGGTCAGCCGGCTGAAGACGCGGTCGCCGCGCTCGTCGGTCCAGACCGCGCGCCCGACGCTCATCCCCGAGCCGTCATCGAACGCGATGATTTCGCTCTGGAACCCTCGGGCAGTGCCCGTCCCGCCCGTGAGCACCAGGGCGCCCGACAGGTAGCTGGTGGACGCCACCCGCTCCGTGTCGATCTGGAGGACGCGCCGCTGGCCCGAGCCGGACCAGCTTCCCTCGAATCGGACGCCACCCGTCGGCGGACGGGGGGCCCTGGGCCTGCCTCGCCGGTGTCGCGCCGGCAAAGGCAAGCACCAGCGAGAGCGTCATCGCGCAGGCGACTCGGTTCATACAGGACGTCTCTGACCTGTCATCGCAACGGGATCGAGCACCTCGGCGATCTGCTGCTCGGACAGGATCTTCTTCTCGCGAATGATCTCGAGGATCCCGCGCCCCGTCTTCATCGCCTCGGCCGCGAGTTCCGTGGACTTGTCGTACCCGATCACCGGGTTGAGGGCGGTGACGGTGCCGATGCTGTATTCGACGTAGTGGCGGCAGACGTCCACGTTGGCCGTGATGCCGTCGACGCAGTGGACCCGGAGCGTCCGGGCGGCGTTCACGAACATCGTCTGCGCCTCGAAGATGCAGGCGGCGATGACCGGCTCGAAGACGTTCAGCTGGAGCTGCCCGCCTTCGGCCGCCATCGACACGGTCAGATCGCTCCCGATGACGCGGAAGCAGACCATGTTGACGACCTCCGGGATGACCGGGTTCACCTTGCCCGGCATGATCGACGAGCCGGGCTGCTTGGGCGGGAGGTTGATCTCGCGGAAGCCGCAGCGGGGACCCGACGACAGGAGCCGCAGGTCGTTGCACACCTTCGACAGCTTGATCGCCAGGCTCTTCATGCACGAGGAGTAGAGCACGTAGGACTGCGTGTCCTGCGTCGCTTCGATCAGGTCCTCGGCGAGGTGGATCGGGAACCCGGTGACGGCCCCGAGGTGGGCGGTGCACTTCTCCGCGTAGCCGGCCGGCGCGTTGAGCCCGGTGCCGATGGCCGTCGCGCCCATGTTGATCTCGGAGAGGACCCGCTGCATGGCCTGGAGTGCCTTCACCTCGCCGGCGAGCGTCTCGGCGAACGCCTCGAACTCCTGCCCGAGCGTCATCGGGACGGCGTCCTGCAGCTGCGTCCGCCCCATCTTGATGATCGGCGAGAATTCCTTCCCCTTCGCGCGGAACGCGGCAATCAGCTCGTTGATGGCGGCGATGAGCTGGACGTTGCCGAGCGCCATGCCGACGTGCAGGGCCGTCGGGTACGCGTCGTTGGTCGACTGCGAGCAGTTGACGTGATCGTGCGGGCTGCAGAACGTGTAGTCGCCCTTCTGATGGCCCATCAGCTCGAGGGCCCTGTTGGCGATCACCTCGTTCGCATTCATGTTGGTCGAGGTGCCGGCGCCGCCCTGGAAGACGTCGGTCCGGAACTCGTCGTGGAGCTTGCCGTCGATCAGTTCCTGGCAGGCCCCCTCGATGCCGGTGAGGATCTCCCGGCTGAACTGTCCGCACTCGAAATTCGCCCGCGCGGCGGCCAGCTTGACCATGCCGAGGGCTTTGATGATGTTCGGGTAGAGCCGCATCTCCACGCCGGAGATGTGGAAGTTCTCCAGTGCCCTGGCCGTCTGGACGCCGTAGTAGGCGTCGGCGGGCACCGCCTTGTCGCCGAGAAGATCGTGTTCGAGGCGCGTCGCAACTGGTGACATGGTGGATGGCTCCAGACTGGGTGTCAGTATTCGTCGAAGTAGCGCTGAATCGTCTTGAGGTCGCTCGTCGCCGTGAGCGCCAGGCGGAGCAGCACGCGCGACTTCTGGGGATTCAGGTCCAGCGACGCGACGAACATCAGCTTGTCGTCGTCGAGCTCCACGTTCCGTCCGACGCGGCCCGTGGCCACGCGGGTGGACCGCACGCACACGATGCCCTTCTTCGCCTGCGCGGCGAGGGCCTTCACGGCGGCCTCGGTCATGTTGCCGTTGCCCACACCAGCGATCACCAGTCCCTTCGCCCCGGCGGCGACGGCGGCGTCAATGATCGCCCCGTCCATGTTCTCGTGGGCCATGATGATGTCCACGCGCGGCAGGGACGTCACCTTTTCGAGGGAGAACTCCGAGTTCGTCGTGTTCCGGCCGACGGGCCCGCGATAGAACTCGGCCTCGCCGTAGGCGACGGTCCCGATGAGACCCCGTAGCGGCGACAGGAACGTCTGGACAGCCGTGGTGCTCGCCTTCGTCAGTGAGGACGCCCCGTGGATCCAGTCGTTGACCACCACGAGCACGCCGCGTCCGGCCGCATCCTTGTTCGCCGCCACCGCCACGGCGTTGTAGAAATTGAGCGGACCGTCGGCCGACAGGGCGGTCGAGGGGCGCATGGCGGCCGTGAGCACGACCGGCTTCTTCGTCTTCACGACGAGGTTCAGGAAGTACGCGGTCTCCTCAATCGTGTCGGTGCCGTGAGTGATGACGACGCCGGCGACGTCCGGCATCGCGACGACCTCGTTGATGCGACGGGCGAGCTTCAGCCACACCGCGTCGTTCATGTCCTGCGAGCCGATGTTCGCGACCTGCTCGCCGCGGAGATTCGCCAGCTTCTTCGCCTGCGGCACGGCGGCGAGGAGTTGGTCCACGCCGACCTGGCCGGACGTGTAGCCGGCCTGGACGTCGCTCGCGGCGGCCCCGGCGATGGTCCCGCCCGTCGCCAGCACGACGATGGTTGGCAGCGCCGGCTTGGCGCCCGCCTGCGGAGCCGCGGAGAGAGAAGGCTGACCGGCCAGCGCCAGCAGGCAGCCGACGACAAACAGAACACTCAATCGCTTCAGCATATGTATTCCTCCTACCTGGTCAACATCACGATGACCGGACCCCACGCCGTGAGCAGGATGTTCCCGATGGCGTAGGGCACCGTGTACCCGAGAACCGGAAGCTTGCTCTCCGCTTCGTCCTGGATCGCACGCAGCGCCGCGGTCACCGTGCCCGCGCCAGAACAGGCGCCGAGGAGGATGACCGGGTTCATCTTCAGCACGTATCGCCCGAACAGCAGCGCGGCGATGTGAGGCGTGACGGCGACGATGAGCCCCACCACCAGCAGGCTCGGACCCGTCTCGCGCAGGCCGGCGACGAAACTCGGGCCCGCGCTCAGCCCGACGACGCCGATGAAGACGGCGAGCCCGACGGTGTCGAACACCCAGAGGGCGGGCTCGGGAATCCGGCCGAACGTGGGGCGCACCGAGCGCAGCCACCCGAACACGAGCCCCATGATGAGCGCCCCGCCGCTGGCCGTGAGGCTGAGCGGAAGGCCGCCGACGGTGACCGACAGCAGGCCGACGAATCCGCCGACCAGAATGCCGAGGCCGACGAAGACGACGTCGGTCTCGCTCGAGGGCCGCTCGATGTAGCCGAGCAGTGCGCCGACCCGCTCGACGTCGGGCTTGGCGCCGGCGAGGCGCAGCAGGTCGCCCCGGTTGACGACCGTGGTCGGCCCGAACGGTATCTCCTCCCCGCCGCGGACGAGCTTCATCAGGACCACGCCGCGGCCGTGCTCTTCGCCCAGGGCTTCGAGCGTCCGGTCCGCCAGGCCCTTGTTGGTGAGCACGACGTCGAGGGCGACCGTCGGGATATCGAGCAGGTCCTTGTCGTGAACCTCCGCGCCGAACGACGCACCCCTGGCGAGCAGGACGCTCCGGCGCGCCGCCACCGCCACGACGTCTCCCGGGTGGAGTGCGGTCGCCGGCTCCGGGGTGATGAAGGCATCGCCCCGGCGTATCCGCTCGATGAACACCCGGTCGGGCGCGAGAGCCTTCTCGAAATCGCCCACCGTGCGACCCGCGCCGCCGCTGTCCGGCAGGCGGAAGGCGCGCACGTCCCACTCCCTGTACGCCGAGGCCGCCGAGGAGTCCGATTTCGGGACGCCAGCCATCTCCGATTCGAGCTTCCGGCTCTCGGCTTTCAGGTTGACCTTGAGCAGCCTGGGCGCGAGGTTTGACAGGAACCAGACGACGAATCCCGTGCCTACCAGGTAGCTGACGGCGTAGGCCACCGGGATCTGGTTCAGGAGCCGCTGCTTCTCGGCCTCGGGGATGTCGAGCCGGTTGATCGTGTCACCGGCCGTCCCGATGACGGTGGACTCGGTGAAGGCGCCGGCCATCAGGCCGGCCGCCGTCCCGCATTCGTACTTGAGGACCTTGGCGGCTGCCACCGTCGTCACCAGGCTCGTCACGCAGAGGACGACCGTCAGCGACACCTGCGACAGCGCGTTCTGCCTGAGCCCGCGGAAGAACTGCGGGCCGACCTTGTAGCCCGTGGCGAACAGGAAGAGGTCGAAGAAGACGATCTTGACGATCGGGGCGACCTTGATGTCGAGCTGGCCGATCAGCACGCCGGCGAGCAGCGTGCCGACGACGTTGCCGAGGCTGAACGACCCGATGCGGACCCGGCCGATGAGGAAGCCGAGGGCCAGCGTGAGGAACACCGCCAGCTCGGGGTTTTCCCTGAGTGACGTCACGATGTAGTCCACGCCAGCCCCCTTCTCGGCTACCGCGATTTGGCCGCGTACGGGTTGCCGCCGAGCGCGTTCGAGATGTCGGCGATGGCCTTCTGCCCCTTCACGCTGTTGCCCGCATCGTCCAGCGGCGGCGCGATGACCGCGATGCCGAACTTGCCGGGCGAGACGGCGATCAGGCCGCCGCCGACGCCGCTCTTGGCCGGAAGGCCCGTCCGGAACAGCCACTTCCCGGAGTCGTCGTAGAGGCCGGCCGTCGCCATGATGGCGAGGATGCCGGGCACCTTCTCGCCATCGACGACCTGCTTGCCGGTCACCGGGTTCCTGCCCCCGAAGGCGAGCGTGGCCGCCATCGTCGCCAGGTCCTTGGCGTTGACGCCGATGGAGCACTGGCGCGTGTAGAGGTCCACGGCCTGCTGCCAGTTCGACTTGATGTACCCGTAGGCCAGCATCAGGGCGCCGATCGCCTGGTTGCGCTGGTTGGAGTCCGACTCCGACTTGTAGACGTCCTGCAGCACGGTCAGCGGGCGCCCGGCGCAGTCGTTGTGGATGCCGATGATCTTCTTCCACACGGCGTCGGCCGTCGCGCCCGTCACCATGCTCGTCGCGGAAATGGCGCCGGGGTTGACCAGCGGGTTCATCTCCGGCGCTCCGGCGCCGACAACCGCCTTCACGCCTTCGATCGCGACGATCGAATTGAACCGCATGCCCGTGGCATCCACGCCGATTCTGTTGGCGATCGCGTCGTTCCCCTGCTCCTGGATCACCTGCGCCGCGGTGAACACCTTCGAGATCGACTGGATCGACACCTCGGTCTTCAGGTCGCCGGCCGAGTACACCGTGCCGTCGGCGGTCACGACCGCGATGCCGAACAGGTTCGGGTCGACCTTGGCGAGCGCGGGGATATAGTCTGCGTTCTTCCCTTCCTGAAGGTCCTTGTACTTGGCGTAGGCGGCATCCACGACCTGCTGGATGTTGGCGTCCGGCGGAGCCTGGGCCGCGACCGGGGCCGGGGCCTGGGCCGGCGGCGTGGCGCAGGCGGCGAGCAGGACGCCGCAGAGCACCAGCGCGCCAGTCGGTCCGTACCTGAGCAAGGCTCGTGTCGTCATCGTTATCCCCCAAGTCTGTACGAGAAGTTGTACCTGAACGAGAACTGGATCTTGTAACCGTTGGACTTGAACGAGTCCGAGAAGTTGGCGCGCTGTCCCCACTGGAACTCTCCGCCGACCATCACGTTCGGCACCGGCGTGTAGAGCAGGTTGCCGAGCATGTACTGGCCGGTCCTGTAGGCGTTCGGGGCCTGGCCCTCGGTATTGTCGATGTCGGTCCGCGAATAGCCGACCGTGCTCGAGAACTGGTCGTTCCAGGTGTGGTCGAGGAACACGACCGTCCCCATGATGGGGATCGGCTTGCCGAGAATCGGCTTCACCGGATTCGAGAAGTTGTTGACGATGCCGATGTCCACCGGCGCGTCGTTCATGTAGTTCTCGATCCCCTCACCGTAGACCAGCTGCAGCCGGATGACGTCGTTCTTCGTCGGCTTCAGGTTCGAGCTGAAGTTCAGGCCCCAACCCGTCGCGCTGCCGCTGAGGTCGTACGGGTCCGGCTGGTTGTCGTCCCAGTAGATCTTCCTGAGCGCCCCGGCGACGCGGACGTAGCCCCACTTGCCGCCGTAGGCGTACGCGCCCGTGAAGTCAGGCACCGGGAAGCGCGCCGTCATGCCCTGCAGTTCGATACGGTCGGCGTAGATGCCCTGGTCGCCGCTCGCGCCCGGGCGCTCGAGGGCGAGCGTCAGGTTCGAATCGCCCTTGATCGGCATCCACCGCACCTGCACGTTGCGGAAGAACACCATGCCCGTCGGGCCCCGGTACTCGAGCGAGTTGGGGAAGACGTCCGGGTCCATGAACGGGCTCCACGTCTGGCCGGCGCCGAACGCCCCCAACTCGCCGTAGGCGTGGCGCAGACGGAACGTCGTCTGGCCGGAGTCGACGCCCGTGCCGAACAACTCGAACTCGAACTGCGTCTTCAGCTCGCCGAGCGCGGTCGGCGCGGAGGTCTTCACACCGAAGCGGGTCTGCCTGACGCCCCCGAACCAGTTTCCGTCCTTGCCGAACTCGTCCTTGTACGACGGCAGCTTCGACACGCGCATGGTGTCGTACCAGTCGGGGTGGATCTGGGTGACGTTGTACCCGGTGTCGAGCATCGCGAAGCCGTAGATGTCCATCGACGGCTTCGGTTCGGTTGCGGGCTTCTTCGCCGCGTCCTGCGCCCAGGCGCCCGGCACGCATGCCAGCAGCGCCAGTGCCAGCGCCACCAGAACGGCGCGACCGGCGGTGTGGCCTCGTTCGTGACTCATAGACATGACTCCTTGTTACTCCCTGTTTCGCTCTCGTGATGAGATCGTTTCCGGTTCCGAACCCCCGGCCCCTAGCGCTGGACGTGGGCCTTCTCCCAGGCCCGCACCTTGCGTCGTGCTTCGTCGAACAGCCGCTCGTAGTTGCCCTTGAGAAGTTTCTGCTTCGCCTCGGGCGTGAGCTTCGCCAGAAGCGGCGCGTAGATATCGTAAACCTTGAGGTACTTCCCCTGCTCGGTTGGCGCCACTTCATCGGTGCCGAAGAGGAACCGGTCGGGGAAGCGGTTGATCAGGCCGGCCATCGCCTGGATCGATTCGGGCGTCGCCACGACGTACTTCGCCATCTCGTCCCAGGAGATATCGACGTAGAAGCCGCGGAGCGCCGGATTCGCCAGGCCGGCCTCCATGAACCCCAGTTGCGCGGTGACCGGGTGGACGACACGCCCGACGCCCGCGTGCGCCCAGATGATGTTCACGTCCGGGTGCCGCTTCAGCAGGTCGCGCATCTGCAGGACCATGTACGGTTCCTGGCCCGGCTTCGGGAACGGCATGTCAACGTCGCTGTGGAGAATGGCCACCAGGCCCGTCTCCGCGCAGAAGTCGAAGATGCGATCCAGGGCCGGGTCGAGGAGGCTCGCCGTCTTGCCGGCGATCTTCGACGACACGAACTCCTTGTGGATCGTGAACTCCCCGATGCCGGAGAACACGCCCGGGAACGTCATCAGCACCCGCTTGATGTGGTCCGCGGCGTACATGTCCGCCGGGTTGAACCCGATGATCATCGGGTCGAAACGCGCCTGCTCGGCCGGCGTCAGGCCTTTGTATTGCATCGCCAGCCAGGCGTCGGTGAACGAGTAGTAGTAGAGCGGCGCGTCGCTCTGCAGATAGTAGGTCGGGGCGAAGTCGCCCGAGTTGTTCTTGTCCCACATCTGCTGGAGCGGCAGGCCGAACACCGCCACGCGGCCGACCTTGTCGCCCATCACATTCAGGAATCCCTTGAGCGTCTGGCCCTCCTGGATGTAGTTGGTCAGGTGCAGGTGCGAGTCGTGCAGAACGTAAGGCTGGCCGGGCGCAGCTTGCGGCGTTCCTGCGGACCGGCTCGCCAGCGGGACGGCCACTGCAATGAGCAGAACGAGCGATGTCACACCGGCTAACCATGGCCAGGAGCGTCCAACGCCGAACTGTGTGGTCATGACCAGACTCCCTCGTCTTCTAGAAGAACACCGAGAATGCGGTCGAGAACGACGTGCCGACGAGACCGCCGACGTAGTAGCCGAAGGCGCTGCTGACCGGCGAGTGGTTCACGTCGATGATCTGCACGTTGAGCCGGTGGTTGCGCGTGTTGAACGGGTAGTAGTTCGCCCCGACCAAGTATTCCGAGCTCTTGCTGAACCCGGCCTTCTTGTCGCCGTAGATCTGCGAGGTGGCACCGTAGACTTCGAGCTTCTTCGGCACCGGGAAGAACGCCGCCTGCACATAGAAGCCGGTGTCGTGAACGCTGCCGACCGGCAGCACGCCATCCGCTTTGAAGTTGTCGAGCCAGCGGTTGTAGATCTCGGTCTGGAGGAAGAAGCCCTTGTACTTCATGCCAGCGTCGATCGACAGGATCCGGTAGTCCACCCGATCCACGGTCACGTCTTTCGCCAGCGACCCCGTGTCGAAGACGTTGAGGCTGTCGGCCAACCTGATCGTGGTGTTGTCGGTACCTCCGGCAGAATTGGAGAACCGCTGCTCGGGGCTCCGCCCGGTGGAGACGCCGAACCGGGTGGCGAGCTTCTCGTGCCTCTCGTAGTCGCCGTAGGCGCCCCTCGGGCCGAACTCCTTCGTCGTCGGCATCCACCACATGGAGGCGCCGGTGGAGAACGTCCGATCCAGCTGGCTCGACTTCACGCCGAGCGAACTGCTGTTGTTCGCCATCACCAGGTTGTACCAGAGTCCGGGGGTGACTTCGCCCTGGGCCCAGATGCCGGACCCGAAGAACGGTCGGAAGAACTCGTCGGCCATCACCCGGTCGTTCCCCAACCAGTACGGATGCGACCCCTGGAGCGAGCGAGTGCCCGGGATTCCGTTCAGGCCGGCGTAGAGGCTGAACTTCCGGCTGAACTGGTAGCCGATATTGCCGAAGATCGCACGCTGGTCGGTCGAATTGACCGTCCAGAACGTGATGGCGTAGATCAGTTTCGGTGAAGCGAGCCAGCCCTTGAAGAAGACCATCACCCGGTGGGAGTAGATGTCGTTGCGGCCATCGACCATCTGTTCGTTCCCCAGGTGATCGGTAAACGTCTGCTCGCCCGGGAACTGGTTGAGGTAGCGCAGCAGCGCGTATCCGCTGATTCCCATCTCGCCGACGCTGCTCCGCCCGACGAGAAAACCGTTGCCGGGATCGAACTCGCCCCATTGCTCGACGCGCTCCGGAGGCTCTACCATCTTGCCGCCGATATTCCCGGGAGCGGGGGGCGACGGCATCTGCGGCGCCCCCGTGGCGGCTTGGGCGGCCTCGCCCAGCACGAACTCGCCGCTGCAGCCGTCCGCCACCCACACGCCCGCGGCGTCGTAGCCCCAGTTCCTGCCCAGAAGGCACACGCCGGAGCCGGTCGATTTCCTCAGCGCCACGCCCCCCGACGTGTCGGCCGGACAGACCTTGCGCTCGCCCGCCCTCGACTCGCACAGGAGCTGGGCGTTGGCCGGGGGTTCCTGCGCTCGCGCCACCACCGGCGGATGTAGACCGAGTCCGGCGGAAACGACTGCGAACCCGATGCTCCGTTTCAAGCTGGTCGTCACAGTGGCTCCCCGAGTCCCGTAGGTCGCGTGAATGGCCAGCGGAGTGCTGAACCTAGGTTCCAGCAGTGTGCTTGTTTCGTGCCAGCGGCGGCCCCATCCGTCATGACAGGGCGCAACTCATTGGCTCACAAGGCACGGTGTGGTCGGCGTGGACTGGATACTGCGGGGAAAGAACGACGCAAAGGGACGATATGCCGTCCCTTGGTCGAGATAGTGTCCTGTGAGGTGTCTAGACCGTCAGTCCGGCGGCCGAATGCCGAGCTTCTTCATGCGGCTGTAGAGCGTCGCCGGGTTGAGCCCGAGCGCGGCGGCCGCGCCCTTCGGCCCCTTGACCCGCCAACTCGTGCGTTCGAGCGCCCGGCGGATGTGCTCGCGCTCGGCGTCGGCCAGCGTCTGCGGCGGCGGGGCGGCCGGGCCGGCGTCCCCGAGTATCGGCACCTTCAGCGTGTCACCGGCCGTGATGATGGCGCCGTGTTCGATCACGTTGCGCAACTCGCGGACGTTTCCCGGCCAGGGATGGCGCTGGAGCGCTTCCATCGTCGCGCGGGGCACCTGGGTGATCTTCTTGCCCATGCGGGCGGAGAGATCTTCGAGGAAGGCCCAGACAAGCAGGGGAATGTCTTCGGTCCGCTCGCGCAGCGGCGGAATGCGGATGGGGAACACGTTGAGGCGGTAGTAGAGGTCTTCCCGGAAGCGGCCCTTTCGAACCTCGTCGGCCAGGTCGCGGTTGGTGGCCGCAATGACGCGCACGTTGACCTTGATGGTCCTCGGGCTGCCGAGCCGCTCGAACTCGCCCTCCTGCAGCACTCGCAGCAGTTTCACCTGCACGTCGGTCGGGAGCTCGCCGACTTCGTCGAGGAAGATGGTCGAACCGTCGGCGACCTCGAATCGCCCCACCTGACGCGACAGGGCTCCCGTGAAGGCGCCCTTCTCCCGCCCGAACAGTTCGCTTTCCACGAGGCCCGACGGCAGCGCGGCGCAGTTGACCTTGACCATCACGTTTCGCCCGCGCGGGCTCAGCCGGTGGATGGCCTGGGCGATGAGTTCCTTGCCCGTGCCGGTTTCGCCCCGGATGAGCACCGACGAGTCGGTGGGCGCGACCTGCTCCACCAGGCGCAGCACCTTCCGGATGGCGGCGCTGTGCCCGGTGACCTCGCCGTGTGGGTGGACGACCTTGATCTCGGACTTGAGGTACTCGCTTTCCGCCTGGAGGCGGTCCTTCAGCCGCTCGATCTCCGCCAGGGACTGCCGCAGCGCCTCTTCGCCTCGCTTGCGCACCGTGATGTCACGGAGGACGCCGTACGTTTTGACGGCCTGTCCGGCGGCATCACGCGTGGCTACGCCGGCGGTGTGCTGAAACCACGTCTGCCCGCGGACCGGGTGGAGGTACCGGTATTCGAGGGCGAACAATTCCATCCTCCCGCTGTGCCACTGCTGGCGTGCGTGGACGACCGCCGGCCGGTCGTCGGGATGCAGATGGTCCAGCCAGAATTCCAGCGGCCGCAAGCCCTGTTGCCAGTCGGGCGGCACACCACAGATCTCCAGAAACCGCCGATCGAAGAAGGCGGAACCTCTTTCGAAATCCACCTCGTAGAATGCCAGGCCGGCGAGGTCGGCTCCCGCCTTGAGTCGCGCCTCGCTCTCGCGAAGGCTCAGTTCGTGCCGCCTTCGTGCGAGCGCGTTCGCGAAGACCTGAGCGACCAGCCGCAATCGCTTGACGAGCGCGTCTGGCCACTCGCGCTCGGCCCGCAGCGTGTTGAATCCCAGGGCGCCAACCGGCGGCTCGCCTCCCACCGAGAGCGGGAGGGCCAGATTCGACTTGATGCCCCGGCGGCGGCCGTGTTCCCGATCGGCGGCAGCCTCCGCCGGTAGCTGATCCAGTGATGAGACGGCCACGATGCGACCGGCCAGCATCTGGCGCACGTAGTAGGGGTAGTGCTCCTGGCGCATCGGCTCGTTGGGGCGCAGGCTCTCGTGCACGTAGATGGCGTGGGTGGGAGCGACAACATCCGCGGACGCGCCCGACCACTGCCACAGCACCGCGAGTTCGATCCCCACGAGTTCACAGACGCGGCGCAGTGCGTCTTCGATCTCGCGATCCACCTCGCCGGGAGGCAGGTTGATGAACCTGGAGGAGAGGTCGACGAGCAGCGTCTCGAACTCGAAACGGCTCTCGGGATTCTCGACGGCACGCTGAGGCTGATCGACCACGGGCACCAGGCAAGAATACACCGACCCGGGCTGGATACCGACAAGGTGGCCGGGGTCGGTCCCCTCGGACGGTTGCTGATTCAGCAATGTGAGGTGCCCCGTCCGGGCGTCGACGGCGAAGGCGCTCGCCGCGCCCGTCGGCTCGCCCCGAAAGGTCCGGATCTCGTTCACGGCGCAAAGGAGGCGGCCGCCGGTGTAGGTGCCGACGTAGACGCGCATCGTGCCGGCCTCTCCCGCGCGAGAATCCCGCCGGCGATGTCCATCTGCGACATGATCCAGCCGCCGAAAACGTCGCCGTTCGCGTTCGTGTCCGCCGGCATGGCGAGCGTGCGGAGGATGACGTTGCCCTTGGCGGGCAGGGGACGATCGGGGGGAGCGCCGGCGTCGTGGGTGGCGGCAACGCCTGCACGGCGACGCTCGGGTGGGGTAGCATATGACCTGTCCGTGAATCACAGGAGGCCACCACGCGCAGTCTCAAGATGACGTGGGTGCTCGCGGGATGCACGCTTGCCGTGCTCGTGGCGGCGGCGCCGGGCGCCCTGCGCGATGCCTGGGAACGAGGCGGCATCTACCTGTTTTCCTGGGAGTTCCTCGAAGACCTGCCGCGCCGTTTGACCGGCCCCGGCCGGTTTCGCTTCATCCTCCAGCCGCTTGTCGCGATCCTGCTCGGCGTTCGCGCCGGTCACACCGATGCGCGGGCGGGTCGGCCGCCGTTCATTCTCGCGGTGATTGCCCACGCCCAGCATCGTCGCCAGATGCTCGCCGAGACCGCGCGCGCGCTGGCCAACATTGTGCTGGTCGGCATCCTGCTCGACGCCGTCTCCCAGTGGCTCATTCTCGGGGTGGCGCACCCGGGCGCCGCCCTCGTCGTCGGTCCCGTGCTGATTGCGTTGCCCTACGCGTTCGCCCGCGCCCTCAGCCATCGGGTCGCGGGGCTCAGGGCCCGCTGAGGGCGCCGGCGCCGCAACCGGCGCCGGCCACACAGCGCGCTCTGCCCACTGACGTCTACCTGAAGCCCTGGAAGGGGGACTCCGACGGCATGGGCGGTCAGCGGCTCTCCACGTCCACGGTCCGGGCCTGGATCTCCAATCGGCGCATAGGCGGCGTCAAGAGGCTCCCCACCTGGATCTGGAAGTAGTCCTTGACCGCGTTCCAGTCGGACGGCCCCTCGCCGGGCAGCGGCGCTTCGCGGTCGGCGTCGTCGAAGTAGGTCAGCGCGCGCAGCAGGAGCCCGTCGTCGATGGCTCCCGCGTAGACCGTGCGAATCGCCGCGAGCAGAGACGCGATGCCGAGGCGCTGCTGCTGCAGCATCACGTAGAGATCGAAGAAGTCGCGCCGCAGTCCCCGATCGAGGATCGCGTGGAGTTTGGTCGCCAGTACGCCCGTCACGCCGAGATGCCGGTCTTCGACGTGGGGCACGAGGAATTCGAGGACGAAGACGGACACCTTGATGCCGTTCCACAGCAGGTGAGCGGTGTCGCGGGTCCGCTCCTGGATCTCCAGGGGGCCCCGTCGGCTCAGCTGATCGACCATGTCGTCCAGATTGGCGGGCTTGTCGATGCCGAAATCCACGTCGCGGCTCGGACGGTACGGCGCGAAACAGCGGACGGCCTGTCCGCCAATGACAAACCAGTAAGGAAGAGGTTCGACAGCCGACGCCAGGACGCCGGGCATGACCTGCGAGGGCGTGTAGGGCGCGGTCATCAGAGCCCCCTTCTTCGCATCACCGCCGCGAGCAGACCGAGGCTGCGCGGCCGCCAGCCCCGCATGCGCCGCGCCTGGTACAGGTCGAGCCAGGGCAGGCCCGCGGCGTAGCTGATCGCGGCGAGCGAGCCGTAGTTGAAACAATGGAACGCCAGCTGGTGTCCCGGCACGCGCGCATCCGGCGCGATGTTGTAGAGGGCCTCGACGACCGGCGGTGGCAGTGTGGCCACCGGGTAGAGGTGTCCGTCGAGGCGGGCCAGGGCGTTGTAGAGGCTCGCTCGGACTGGCGGCTTCAGTCCAGCCGCCAGGCAGCGCTCCGACACGAGGCGGTGCAGTGCGGTCATCGACGGGCGGTCGTCACCGAGCGCGGCGGCCCGCAACTCCGACAGAACCACCTCCGAGAGCCTCGACCGGCCGGCGTCTGAACGCCGCCGGCGCGACGAAACCCTGGCCAGACGCTCCCTGGCTTGACGCTGCGACCGATTAATATCGAACAACAACGTGCATTAATTATAGACAATGCACGCATTATTTACAAACAATGGTCGAACTCGGCAACAGGCTCCCAACTCCCAACTTCCAACTCAGGACTCAGAACTCAGAACCCACAACTCACCCCCTCATCGTCCGGCAGCGCCGGATGAGGCAGTTGGTGGAGCTGTCGTGGGCGAGCGCCGGCTCCGCCGCGCTTTCGAGCTCGGGGATGATCGCCTGCGCGAGCGCCTTGCCGAGTTCCACGCCCCACTGGTCGAACGGGTTGACGTTCCAGATCGCGCCCTGCGTGAGGACACTGTGCTCGTACAGCGCGACGAGCGCGCCGAGCGTCGCCGGCGTGAGCCGATCCGCGAGAATCGTGTTCGAGGGGCGGTTGCCCTCGAACACGCGATGGGGTACGAGGGCCGGTGCCGTGCCCTCGGCCTTCACCTCCTCGGCGGTCCTGCCGAACGCCAGCGCCTCGGCCTGCGCGAAGGCGTTGGCCAGCAGGATGTCGTGGTGCCGGCCGAGCGGCGTGAGCGCACGCGCGAACGCGATGAAATCGCACGGAATCAGCCGGGTGCCCTGGTGAATCAGCTGGTAGAACGAGTGCTGCCCATTGGTGCCCGGCTCGCCCCAGTAGACCGGGCTTGTGTCGTAGGTCACTGGCTCGCCGTCGAGCGTCACGCGCTTCCCGTTGCTCTCCATCGTCAACTGCTGCAGGTAGGCCGGGAAGCGCTTCAGGTAGTTCTCGTACGGGAGCACCGCCACCGTCTGGGCGCCGAAGAAGTTGGTGTACCAGACCGTCAGCAGTCCGATCAGGACCGGCAGGTTCCTCTCGAACGGCGCGGTCCGGAAGTGCTCGTCCATCCGGTGGAAGCCGCCGAGGAGCTCGCGGAAGTGGTCGGGGCCGATGGCGATCATGGTGGAGAGGCCGATCGCCGAGTCCATCGAGTACCGGCCGCCCACCCAGTCCCAGAAGCCGAACATGTTCGCCGTGTCGATGCCGAACTCCGACACCTTCTCGGCGTTCGTCGAGACCGCGACGAAGTGCCTGGCCACTGCGTCCACGCCGCCGCCGAGGCCTCGGAGCGACCACTCGCGCGCGCTCTGCGCGTTGGTCATCGTCTCCAGCGTCGTGAAGGTCTTCGACGACACGACGAAGAGCGTCTCCGCCGGGTCGAGGTCGCTCGTCGCCTCGACGAGGTCGACGGCGTCGACGTTCGACACGAACCGGAAGGTCATCGAGCGGTCGCTGTAGTGGCGGAGCGCCTCGTAGGCCATGACGGGCCCGAGATCCGACCCGCCGATGCCGATGTTGATCACGTTCCGGATGCGCTTGCCGGTGTGCCCCTTCCACTCGCCGCCGCGGACACGACCCGCGAAGTCGGCCATCCTGTCGAGCACCGCGTGCACGTCGGGAACGACGTTCTTCCCGTCGACGACAATCGAGGCGCTTCGCGGCGCGCGGAGCGCGACGTGGAGGACGGCGCGGTTCTCGGTGATGTTGATCTTCTCGCCGCCGAACATCGCGTCGATCCGCTCGCGCAGCCCGGACTCCCGCGCGAGCTGCACGAGCAGCGCCAGGCTTTCGTCGGTGACGCGGTTCTTCGAGTAGTCGAGGAAGAGCCCGGCGCCTTCGGCCGTCAGGCGCTCGCCACGCGCAGGGTCGTCGGCGAAGAGCGTTCGCAGGTGAACGTCGCGCATCGCCCGGGCGTGCCGCTCGAGGCCCTCCCACGCCGGGCGCATCGTGAGCGGGGTCGTCAGTGTCGTGCCCATGGCCCGGAGTCCTCCCATAGCCGAAGTCCGCCGATGGTCGAAGCCGCCCCACCCCTGTTGCTCATCCCGGGGCTTCGGCTTTCGCCATCTGGCGCCCTCGATCGGTCGCCATCCTACACCAGCCCACCAACCCTCGGGCCGAGATTTCTCGCACGCGGAGACTTCTCGCACGCTGAGAGTTCTCGCGCGCTGCTCCGGGTCCCGCACGGGATGGCGCAGCGAGCCGAGGCGGCGCATGCTAGGATTGGCCTGTCGGGTGTCGGCGTTCAAGGGACGGATCATGCTCCGAATTCGCTACCGGACCGCAACCGCCATCGTGTTCGTGCTCGCAGTGGCGTGGCCCTCGGCCGAGCAGGCGCCGACCACGCAGCAGGCCACGGTCGCACAGACGGCGCCGGCCACTGAGCGTGCGTTGCCCACCGACGCGTTCCTGAAGCCCTGGAAGGGGGACTTCGACGGCATGGTGGAGAAGCGGTTGGTCAGGGTCCTGGCCCCGTACAGCCGCACGTTCTACTTCAACGAGCTGGGCCGCGAGCGGGGCTACGCCGCGGATCTGGTCCGCGTCGTCGAGAAGTACCTGAACACGACGCTGGGCAAGCAGCTCGGCAACCGCCCTCTCACGTTCATGATCGTCCCGATGACGCGGGACAAGCTCATCTCTGGTGTCGCCGAGGGACTTGGCGACATCGCCGTCAACCTCGGGGTGTCCGAGGAGCGCAAGAAGCTGGTCGACTTCATCGTCGCGCCGGATTTCCCGCCGGTGGCGGAAGTCGTCCTCACGGGGCCGAAGGCGCCCGCCGTCAATTCGGTCGACGACCTGTCAGGCCGGACCGTGCACACGCGGCCGTCCTCGGTCTACCACGAGGACCTGGTGCTGCTCAATGAGCGGTTCAAGAAGGCGGGCAAACCCCTCGTCAACATCGTCGCGGTGCCCGACGCGCTCGAGGACGAGGACATGATGGAGATGCTCAACCTCGGCCTGTTCGAGGTGATCCTCGTCGATGACCTGGTCGCGAACATGTGGGCACCCGTGCTGCCGAAGGTGAAGGTGAACAAGGCCGCGGTGCTCCGTACCGGCACGATCGGATGGGCGATCCGCAAAGGGAGCCCGCTCCTTCAGAAGGCCGTCATGGAGGCCTACGTCAACGCGGTCCAGAAGACGCCGAAGAACCTCAGCGATCGTCTGGCCAGGTACAGCGGCCGCGTCAGACAGCTCCAGAATCCCACCGGCTCGGCAGACTACAAGCGTTTCGAGGACACGATCGCGCTGTTCAGGAAGTACGCGGCGCGATACAAGTTCGACCCGCTCATGCTTGCCGCCCAGGGCTATCAGGAGTCACAGCTCAACCAGGACGCCAGGAGTCCCGTCGGAGCCATCGGCCTCATGCAGGTGATGCCTGCGACCGGGAAGGAACTGAACGTCGGGGACATCACCATCGCGGATTCCAACGTCCATGCCGGCACGAAGTACATGGACCAGCTGGTCAGCAGGGAACTGGCCGGCGCCGAGCTCGATGAGGTGAACCGAACGCTCTTCGCCTTTGCGGCCTACAACTGCGGGCCCGGCAACATGGCCAAGCTTCGCAAGACCGCCGCGGCCCGCGGCCTCGACCCGAACGTCTGGTTCAACAGCGTCGAGATCGTCACCGCCGAGAAGATCGGGATCGAGACGACGCTGTACGTGCGCAACATCTACAAGTATTTCGTGGCGTACAAGCTGATGGTCGATGCCCGGCAGGCTCAGAAGGCCGCGCGTGAAACGATCAAGAAATAGCGGCGTTCACGACTGTTCGCGGTGCCGCAGGTAGCCGGCGACGAGCGCGGCCATGACGATCGTCGTGAACACGACGCTGAAGAGCCCCTCGAAGATCACCACCGCCCGGGCCAGCGGCGCGGCCGGCGCCACGTCGCCGAACCCGATCGTCAGCAGCGTCACGAAACTGAAATAGACAAGATCCGGGAACGCTGCGGGCTCCAGTCCGGGTGTGGCGAAGGCGCCGGGGACGTGCGCCTCGATAACGCCGTAGACGACGGCAAACGCCAGGCCCGCCATGATGAACGACGCCAGCGCACCCGCCAGCACGTCACCCGTGATGCGCGGGCTGCGGAGGACGCCGGCCAACAGGACCCACGTCGTGTAGGCGGAGGACAGGACCGACAGGCCGGAGCCGACGTCGAGGCTGAGCGGCCGGAAGCCGGAGAGCGCGCCGCCGTTGAACACGACGGCCGCAACGGCCAGCGCGCCCGCAATCCGCCGCTCCCGCTTCCGGTCGGTCGCGACCGCGATCGCCGAGAGCGGGATCACGATGCTGGTGATCCCCAGCAGCAGCTTCGCGTCGCGCCCGGCGTGGGAAGCGACGAGGCCGAACAGCACCACCACCTGCAGGAACAGCACCGCGGTGAAGCGCGCCTTCGGCAGGCCGACGCGGACCGGGCGAGGCATGGCCACCTATTTCGCCGGCTCCTTCGCCGCTGGTGGCGGCTCGGGCTGCCAGCCTCCGCCGAGCGCGCGGTAGAGGAGCGCCAGGGCACGCCACTGCTCGCCGCGCGCTTGCGCCAGCTGCAGCTCCTGCTGGAACAACTGCTGGTCGGCGATCAGCACCTCGAGGTAGCTCGACAGCCCGGTGTCGTAGCGGGAGCGCGAGAGCTGGGTCGCGTCGCGCAGCGCCTCCACGCCCAGTTCGTATTCCGCCCGCTGCACGCCGAACTTCTCGATGCTCACGAGGGCGTCAGCCACCTCCCGGTAGCCGTTCAGGGCCGCCCGCTGGTACTGGGCGACCGCCTGGTCGAACCGCGCGATCGTCGCCTCGTAGTTGTTCTTGATGCGCCCGCCGTTGTACAGCGGCTGGAAGAGGCCGGACGCCAGCGACCAGATCATGGACTCCGGCGTCAGGAAGTTCGTGAGCCCGCTGCTCACGGCACCCGCCGACCCGGTCAGGGTGATGGTCGGGTAGAACAGCGCCTTCGCCGCCCCCACGTTGGCGTTGGCCGCCACGAGCGACTGCTCCGCCGCCACCACGTCCGGCCGCCGCTCGAGCAGCGACGCCGGCAGGCCCGCGGGAATACCCGGCAGCATCCGATTGCCGAGCGAACCGGGACGCGGAATCGCGGTCGGCGGACGGCCGATCAGCACGGCGAGGGCGTTCTCGGCCAGCGCCACCTGCCGCTCGAGGCCCGGAATCGCAGCGGCCGTGACGGCGCGGTTCGCCTTCGCCTGATCCACCTCCAGCCGGTTGGACACCCCGCCCTGGAGCCGGGTGGTGTAGTAGGCCACCGTGTCATCGTTGACCTTCAGCGTCCGCTTCGCGATCTCGAGTTCGAGGTCGAGCTCCCGCAGGTAGAAGTAGGTGGAGGCGATGTCGCCCACCAGCGTGACGACGACGGCGCGGCGGCCCTGCTCGGTCGCCAGGTACTGCGCGAACGCCGCCTCCTTCCCGCGGCGGAGCCGGCCGAAGAGGTCGACCTCCCACGACAGCGTCCCGTTGAGCGCGAGGTTGTTGTAGATGCGGTCCGGGACCCTGTCCTCGGTGAGCGGCGGCTGGCCCACCCGCGACTGCTGCTCGGCGCCGTAGCCGAAGCCAACGTTGACTTCAGGATACAGGTACGACTTCGCGATGCCGGCCAGTGCCCGCGACTCGATGACCCGGGCCGACGCGATGCGCAGATCCAGGTTGTTCGCGATGCCCTCCCGGATCAGGCCGTGGAGCGTCGGGTCGTCGAACACCTGCCACCACGGCAGGTCGGCCATCGATTCGGCGGAGGCCGCCTGGACCCCGCGGTACTGGTCGGGCGGGTTCAGCTCGGGCCGCTTGTAGTTGGGGCCGACCGTGCACCCGCCGGCGAACGCGGCAAGCGCGACGGCGGCCGCCAGCGGGGCCGAGCGGCGGAAGAGGTGTCGGGTGCTCATCAGTGGCCTCCTCCTGTGGCCGCCTGGGTCGGCGGAGTTGGCGCCGGCGCCTGGCCGGGTTTCGACCCGCTGAGCTTGCCGACCAGCGTGTACAGCGCGGGAATCAGCAGGACGCCCAGGATGGTCGCGATCAGCATCCCGGCGAAGACCGTCATGCCCATGACCTTGCGTCCCTCCGCCCCGGCGCCGCTCGCCGTGAGCAGCGGCGTGACGCCGAGGATGAACGCGAACGCGGTCATCAGAATCGGGCGGAAGCGCAGGCGCGCGGATTCGATCGCCGCCGTCGCCACGTCCTTCCCCTGCTCGTGGAGCATCTTGGCGAATTCGACGATGAGGATCGCGTTCTTCGCGGCCAGCCCGATCAGCATGATCAGGCCGATCTGCGCGAAGATGTTGTTCACGTAGCTCGTCGAACTCTGGCGGGCCAGATTGAGCCCGAGATAGGCGCCGAAGGCCGCGAACGGCGTCCCCAGCAGCACGCTGAACGGCAGCGACCAGCTCTCGTACTGCGCGGCGAGCACGAGGAAGACCAGGAAGATGGCGACGGCAAACGTCGGCCCGGGAGACGGCGCCCTCTTTTCCTGGTAGGAGAGGTCGGCCCAGTCGTAGCCCATGTCGGCCGGCAGCACCTCCTTCGCCACCTCCTCGAGCGCGGTCAGCGCCTGGGCAGAACTGTAGCCGTCCCTGGGGACGCCCGTGAGTTCGGCGGCCCGGTACAGGTTGAATCGGTTCGTGAACTCCGGACCGCTCGTCGGACGCGTCGTGATGAGCGTGTCGAGCGGCACCAGGTTCTGATTCGCGCCGCGCACGAAGAACAGGCCGAGTTGCTTCGGGTCGGACCGATACTCCGGCTCGGCCTGCAGGTAGACCTTGTAGACGCGGCCGAAACGGTTGAAGTCGTTGACGTAGGCGCTGCCCAGCAACGAACCGAGCGTCGTGTTCACGTCACCGATCGGCACCCCGACCTTCAACACCTTGCTGCGGTCGATGTCGGCGTAGACCTGCGGCACGCTCGCGCGGTAGAGCGTGCCGATGCGGCCAATCTCCGGCCTCTTGCGCGCGGCGTCGATGAACCGCGCGGCCTGCGCGGCCAGGTACTCGGGTGACCTGCCAACGCGGTCCTGCAGTTCCATGGTGAAACCGGCGCCCGTGCCGAGCCCGGGAATGGCCGGCGGCCCGAAGGCCACGGCGACGCCCTCCGGAACCTCCTTCAGGAACGCCCGGTTCAGGCGGTTGATGATGGCGCCGGCCTGGAGCTCGGCGGCTTTGCGCTCCTCCCACGGCTTCAGCTCGACGAAGAAGAAGCCCATGTTCGAGGAGTAGGCGCCGGTGATCAGGCTGAAGCCGGAAATCGTGTTGTAGCCGGCCACGCCGTCTTCATCGGCGAGGATCTTCTCGACCTTCCGCATGACGGCGTCGGTGCGCTGGAGCGAGGAGGCGTCGGGCAGGGCGGCGTTCACCATCATGTAGCCCTGGTCCTCCTCCGGCACGAACCCGCCCGGGATGCGCCCGACGAGCCGGACGGTGAAGAAGACGAGGATGCCGACGATCGCGACGCTCACCACCAGCTTGCGGACCAGGAACCCGGCGAACGTGATGTAGGCGTCGGTGCCCTTGCCGAACGCCTTGTTGAACACCCGGTAGAACGGCGTGAGCAGGGTCTTCTTTCCGGTCGCCGGCTTCAGCAGCATAGCCGCGAGCGCCGGCGACAGCGTCAGCGCGTTGAACGCCGACAGCAGCACCGAGATCGCGATCGTGATGGCGAACTGCTGGTAGAGCCGGCCCGTGATGCCGCCCATGAACCCGACCGGCACGAACACGGCGGCCAGGATGAGGGCGATGGCCACGACCGGCCCGGAAACCTCCTCCATGGCCTTGACCGTGGCCTCCTTCGGCGTCATGCCGTGCTCGATGTGGTGCATGACCGCCTCGACCACGACAATCGCATCGTCGACGACGATGCCGATGGCGAGGACGAGGCCGAGCAGCGAGAGCACGTTGATCGAAAAGCCGAGGAGCGGGAAGAAGATGAACGCGCCGACGAGGGAGACCGGCACGGTGAGCAGCGGGATCAGCGTGGCGCGCCAGTTCTGCAGGAACACGAACACGACGATGATGACCAGCACCACCGCTTCGAACAGCGTCGAGACGATCTCCTTGATGCCCTCCTCGACCGGCAGCGTCGTATCGAGCGAAATCGTATAGTCCATGTCGCGGGGGAAGCGGGTCTTGAGGTCCGCCAGCGTCTTCTTGATCTCGCCCGCCACCTGCAGCGCGTTCGTCCCCGGAATCTGGAAGACCGCGATGACGGCGGCCGGCTTGGCGTTGTGTCGCCCGACGGCGTTGTAGAGTTGGGTGCCGAGCTCGATCCGCGCGATGTCCTTCAGCCTGACCTGCGAGCCGTCCGGGTTCGAGCGCACGATGATCTCGCCGAATTCCTCCTCGTTCAGCAGGCGCCCCTGCGTCCGCACCGTGTAGGTGTACTCGGTGCCGGGCACCGCCGGCGGCCCGCCGAACTGGCCCGACGGCGACAGCGTGTTCTGCTGCGAGATGGCGTTGGCGATGTCGGGCACCGTGATGCCGAGCCGCGCGATCCGGTCCGGCCGTAGCCAGACGCGCATCGCGTAGTCGCTGCCGCCGAACAGGTTGATCTGCCCGACGCCGGGGATGCGCGCGATGTTGTCGTTGATGTTGATCGTCGCGTAGTTCGACAGGAAGTTGTTGTCGTAGCTCCCGTTGGGTGACTTGACCGAGATGACCAGCAGCGGAAACGCCAGCGCCTTCTTCACCGCGACGCCGTAGGTCTTGACCGACGCCGGCAGCTGGGGCATCGCCTCCGACAGCTTGTTCTGCGTGAGGACGTTCGCCATGTCGAGGTTGGCGCCGACCTCGAAGCTCACCTTCAGGGTGAGCGTGCCGTCGTTGGCGTTGGTCGACTTCATGTAGATCGACTTCTCGACGCCGTTGATCTTCTGCTCCGCCGGCGTCGCCACCGAGGCCTCGACGTCGAGCGCGCTCGCGCCGACGAACGTCGTTGTCACCTGGACCATCGGCGGCACGATCTCGGGATACTGGGCGATCGGCAGGCTCTGCATGGCCACGACCCCCAGCAGCACCGTGACGATCGAGATCACGATCGCGACGATCGGCCGGTTGATGAAGAAGCGGGCCATGGCTACTTGACCCCCTCTGCGGGCATCGGCTTCGGCGAAACGACCGCCCCTTCACGGACCTTCTGCAGCCCCTCGACGACGATGCGGTCGCCGCGGTTCAGCCCCTCGGTGATCACCCAGAGGCTGCCGTCCCGCGGCCCGACCTTCACGTTGCGGAACGCGACCTTGTTGTCCGCGCCGACCACTGCGACGCTGTAGATGCTCTGCAGCTCCTGCACCGCGCGCTGCGGGACGAGCAGCGCGCCCTTCTTCACGTCCGACTCGAACCGCGCGCGGCCGTACTGGCCCGGCCGGACTAACATCTCCGGATTGGGGAATTTCGCCTGCATCGCGAGCGTGCCGGTGGTCGGGTCGATGTTGCGTTCGGCGGCGTCCAGGTACCCCTTGTGCGGGAGCGTCGTGCCATCCGCGAGGATCAGCTCGATGGGCGTCTTCTCACGAACCTCGCCGGCGGCCTGCCGCTCCTGCATCCGCCGACTGAGCTTCAGGTACTCCGCTTCCGCCAGACCGGCCCGGAAGAAGATCGGGTCGATGACCGAGATCGTGACGAGCAGCGTGTTCTCGCCGCGTCCGACCAGGTTGCCGGCCTTCACCTTCGTGGTGCCGACCAGGCCGGCGATCGGTGCGCTGATGGTCGTATAGCCGAGGTTGATCTGCGCGTTGTCGAGGGCCGCCCTGGCCGCGTCCACCTGCGCGCTCGCGGCATCGCGCGCCGAGATGGCGTTGTCGAGCTCCATCTGGCTCACCGCCTGTTGCGCCACGAGCGGCGTATAGCGCTTGATGTCGTTGCTGCACTTCTCGAGCCTCGCCTGGGACGTCGCCAGGTTTCCCTTCGCGCTCGCGACGGCCGCCTCGAAGGGCTTCGGGTCGATCTTGTAGAGCAGCTGTCCCTGTTTGACGAGCGCCCCCTCGGTGAAGGCCACGGTCTCGAGGAACCCCTCGACGCGAGCCCGGACGTCGACGTCCTGCGAGCCGGCGGCCTGGCCGACCAGTTCGGTCATGACCGGCACGTCACGCTGGACCACGTCGGAAACGATGACTTCGGGCGGCGCGGCAGCGGGCGGCGGCGCCTCCGGTCCGCACGCCGCAGTCAGGATGAAGATGACGCCGAACAGCATCAGAATCGACTTCCGTCTCATCGCCTCAACCTCGCTGGCAAATGGCAGTGCCGCCCGTGGACCCCGTCCCGGTGAAAGTCCCATTCTAGCGAATTCGGGTGCCCTCTGACGCAGACAAATCCCCCGGGCCCGCCTTCTCCCGGCCCGCACGGCTGGCCGCGTCAGTACGCCTCGGGCACGGATTTGAGCGGTACCTTCGGCTCGAGGCCTCTCGACACCTTGCGGTGCTTCGGGAGGGGCTCGGCGTCACTCGGCAGCTTCTTGTGGGGCACCTGGCTGAGCAGGTGCGAGATGATGTTCAGGCGCGCGCGCTGCTTGTCGTCCGAATTCACGACAAACCACGGCGCCCACGCGGTGTCGGTCGCCTCCAGCATGGCGTTGCGTGCGCGGGAGTAGTCGTCCCACTTGGTGTAGGACTTGATGTCCATCGGCGAAAGCTTCCACGTCTTGCGGCCATCGTCGGCCCGGGCCTTCAGCCGCCGCGTCTGCTCGTCCGGGCTGACCTCGAGCCAGTATTTGAGCAGGACCATGCCCGACTCGACCATCGCCTTCTCGAAGAGCGGCGCGGCGGCGAGGAACCCCTTGGCCTGCTTCTCGGTGCAGAATCCCATCACCCGCTCGACGCCGGCGCGGTTGTACCAGCTCCGGTCGAAGATGACAATCTCGCCAGCCGCGGGGAAATGCGGCACGTAGCGCTGCAGGTACATCTGGCTCTTCTCGCGCTCGGTCGGAGCCGGAAGCGCCACGACGCGGAAGACCCGAGGGCTCACGCGCTCGGTGATCGCCTTGATGGTGCCGCCCTTGCCGGCCCCGTCGCGCCCCTCGAACACGATGCAGACCTTGAGACCCTTGTGGACGACCCACCGCTGCAGGCCGACGAGTTCGACGTGCAGCTTCTTGAGCGCGCGGTCGTAGTCCTTCGCCTTGAGCGTCTTCGGCTCATCGTCTTCGGCGTGCTTCCTGGGTTCGTGGGCCATGGCGTACGCTCCTTCCGGGTCTGTGAGACGGAGATGAGGGGGCCAGCTGCAGGGCTGGTCGGACGGCGGGGGAACGGGCCGTTCGATCGGGACGAATCCCACGTGCCGAGATTCGTCCCGATCGGATTCCGCTACTTCTTCTTCGGCGGCGCGAACGCCTCGTCCACCTGCTTCTTGATGTTCCTGTAGTTCTTGTTCAGGAGTTTCTCCTCGTCCTTGGTGAGGATCTTCAGGGGCACGCGCACGAGGCTCTTCTCGAACTTCACGTTCAGCCAGGTACTGGCCGTACTTGATCCCGCCCGGGATTGGGAAGAAGAGCTTGCCCAGGCACGCCCGCCTGTCGCTGAGTTCGACCTCGTCCCACGACATGGCCCGCTGGGCCACCTCTGCGAAGAACCCGATCCGGCAGGGCTGGCTCGCGAGCGGGGGGAAGTAGTTGATCGAGTCCTTGGTGACCTGCGACCTGCGTTCGAGAGCCGCCAGGTTGGCCTTCACGAAGTCCTCGTTCGACGGCAAGGGGACGGTCTGGCCATCCGGAGTCTCGAGCGACACCGCACCGCGCGGCAGCTTGTAGTTCGGCACGTTGTCGCGGATGGTCATGCCGACGTCGAGCAGCATCCACGGCTCGCCAATCGACAGGTTCGCGAGCCTGTAGCCGAGGATGACGTAGCCCTCGTTGTTGTAGGCCACCCGAACGAATGCGCCCTCCAGCGTCATGATCTGGGGCACGCCCGGCTGGGGAATGTTCACCTTCGGCGGCTGCTGGCTTTGTGCCAGGCCATGGGCCGCCACCGCCAGGACCAATGAGACGACCGCCAAGACGACGATCCGCGTGCGTGTGCTGTTCATCGCTGCTCCTTGTCCAGTGCGAACGTGACTGTTATCGCCGCCGGCCGCCGCCGCCCATCCGGCCGCCGCCGCTCGGGCGGTAGCTGCCGGCCCTGCTGCTTCCGGCCCCGCTGCTGCGGACCGAGCTCAAATCGGCGGTTCGCTGCACCCCGTCGGCGCGGGCCCCCCGGTCACGGTTCAGCTGGTCGACCGTCGAGCGGTCGAGGGTGCCGGCCGAGGCTCGATCGCCTGCCTTGGCCGCCGCCTGGTCGCGCGCCGTTCCGGTGCCCTGGCCCTGCGGCCTCTCCACGCTGTTCCAGCTGCCGTTGTCGTACTTCTGCCAGCTGCCGCCCTCGTTCTTGTAGACGTTGCCGTCGCGCCCGGCGTAGACGTCACCGCTCCCGGTCCTCGCAACCCCCCCGCCGCCGGGTCCCGGCGTGTTGCGGGTCACCGCCGCGCCGCCGCCCGACCCCTGCGTGACGCGGGTCGTGGTCCCCGTGCGGTTGTTCGTCACGCGAGAGGTCTGCGCCCAGTTGTCGCCCCGCTGCACCGCCGTGCTGCCCCAGCTTCCGTAGACGCCCGAGCCCTGCCTGGTCTGGCCATAGGCGCCGGTGCGCGGATTGTAGGCCTCGGCCGCCCCGCGGGCGCCGTACGGCCCATACGCAACTGCGCCGCGGGCGTATGTGCCGGTGGTCGGGTTGTACCGGGCGCCAACGCCTGCCCCGCCGTAGGGTCCGTAGGCGACCGCCGCCCGGCCATAGCCGCCGGTCCACGGGTTGTACCAGGCGCCGTAGCCATAGGTCGGATACCGCGGATAGTAGTAGGGGTAGCCGCCGCCCCAGCCCCAGTAGGGCGGATGGTAATAGCCGGTGCCCCACCATGCGCAGCCCCACGCGATCATGACGCCGGTATAGGCCGCCACCGCTGCAAACGTCACCCACTCGTCATTACTGTCGTCCTCGACCACCGTCACGTATGTCACGTTCTGCACGGGCGAACTCGCCGGGATCGCGTAGATCTCCTTCGGCACCTTCGAGCAGACCTCCCACGGGCCGTCAGGCTTCGCCGAGATGAACCAGACACCCTGGAAGCACATGTAGTAGAGGTCGCCGAACTTGACGATGTCCTTGTCGGTGTTCACCGCGTACTCGACTTTCGTTGTCGGGACGGGCTCGAACTTCGGGGCGCCCTGATAGGCGACGTCCGGCGCCTTGATCTCCTTGCGGTTCACGCGGGCCGTCTGCGGGATCTGCGCCAGCAACACCGCTTCGGCCGCCTGCTGCGTGCCGGGCACCGACGCCAGGACACGCGACCGCGGGTGCTCGAGCGGGATCTGCTGGAAGTCGGCTGGCAGATCGGGAGTGGCGAACGTCCACGGTCCGTCGAACCCGGGCGCGGAGAACCACCGGCCGGCTACGACGTAGTAGACGGGGCCGGTCTTGCCCATCCGGAAGACGTCGGCCTCGGTATCGGACACCCACAGCAGGTCGGTCGTGCCGTCCACGAGGATGTATCTCGGCTCGCCCTGGATGACAACCAGTTCGGCGGGCACGACGCTCACGAACACCGTCGGGGCATCCTTCGCGCTGAGCTTCTTGCCGGGGACAGCGGCCTTCGCCTCCTTGAAGTTGGCGTCGGCCGGGAGCTTCTTGAAACTCTCCGGCAGCTTCCCGGCCGGCTCCCACGTGCCCTTGAGGTCGGAGGTCTTCATCCACGCGCCCTCGTTGAGCAGGTAGTACGTCTTGCTCGGCTCGTGCAAGTAGAGGTCCCAGTTCGTGTTCACCGCGAATTTCAGGTCGTTCTCCTTGATCGGGCTCCAGATCGGGTCGCCGTCGATGTTCACGAGGACCGCCGGCGTCTGGCTGAAGAAGATCGGCGGCGGATCGGTGTTCAGACCCTCCACATTCTTCGGCGTGATCTGGCTCTTGTCCACGGAGGCCAGTACGCGGTCGAGGGCAATCATCCGGTCGGAGTCCGGGATGGCTCTCGTGATCTCCGCGGCGATGTCGCGAACCTGCTCCTTCGGCAGCGTCGGGAAGTTCGTCTCGGTGAGCGCCATGTCGGAGAAGTTCACGAGGCGATCGTCGAGGGCCACCTTCGTGCTGGCCTCCACCTTCGCCGTGCCGAGCGCCGGCTTCTGTCCGCCCGGCAGTTCGACCGATACCGCCGCGTAAGCCACCATGCGGCGCTGGGTCTCCCAGCTGGCGATCTGCGGCTGGTAGATCGTGAATCGCAGGCCGCTCGGCGTCTCATAGGCACGGGGCCAGCCGCGGTCGCCGACGGCCGCCGAGGCGGCGTTGGCCGATGCCGCGGCCGCCGCCAGGGGGGAGCCCGACGCCTGGCCCTGGCCGCCGACCGCCGGCGCAACCGGCTGGACGAGCATCGCGAGGACCGTGGCCACAACGACCTTCCTCCGGACCGGACGACCCATGCGCCCTTCGATGAACATCGCGTCCCTGCTCCCTTCGAACCGATACGCGCTCAGAAGGTCATCGTAACATGCGGCCGTCAGGCCGTTGAACTGGCAGTCGATACAATGGCGACCCACCCTGGTTGACGTCCGGACGCGCCCGCTGTAGCCTTCGCGTCAGACCCCGGTGGTCCAGGGCGGTAGCTTGTCCGCTGCGGGTTGGTTCTCGGATCGCATACCGGCAAGGGGGCAATGATGGAACGCGAGCGACGCGGCGGAGAGGTGCTGTTTCACCCCGGCGACGTGCCGGATCCGACGGAGGCGCCGGCAGGTGTGGACCGCAGGGCCTTCATGATGCGCAGCGCCGTCGTCGGCGCGGCGGCGGTGATCACCGGTTGCTCGGCGCCCGAGAAGAAGGACGAGGCCGCCGCCCCGGCCGCAGCGCCGCCGAAGCCGGCCGGGCAGGTGTCGGCCGACCTCGACGTCGTGAAGAAGTCGAAAGGGCCGGTGATGACGACGATCGACGAGTTCTACAAGGTCGGTCCCGGGCCGTCGAGCTCGCACACGATCGGCCCGATGCGCATCACGTACGACTTCTACCAGCGCTGTACGAAGCTGCCGGCCGACCAGCTCGCGAAGGCCACGGCCCTGAAGGTCTTCCTGTTCGGCAGCCTGAGCGCCACCGGCAAGGGGCACGGGACGGAGCGCGCCGCGCTCGCGGGCATCATCGGCAAGGAGCCGGCCACGATCGACCCCCTCTTCCTCGACGCGCTCCGCGACAAGCCGGACCAGGTGTTCCCGGTGAAGCTCGGCGACAAGATGTTCGACGCCTCTCTCAAGGACATCATCTACGACGCGCCCAAGGGCGATTTCCCGCACCCCAATACGATGACCTGCAAGCTGATGGGTGGGGACGCAGTCCTGCTGGAGCAGGAATACTACTCGGTCGGCGGCGGGTTCATCGAGTGGAAGGGCTACCAGCCGCCCAGGAAGGGGCAGCCGAGGTACCCGTACGCCACGATGAAGGAACTGCTGGCGCACGCCCAGCAGAACAAGCTGTCCATCGCCCAGGTGGCGATGGCCAACGAGGTGGCGGTGTCCGGCAGGACGGAGGCCGAGATCAACGCGTTCATCGACAAGGTCACGACGGCGATGGTCAACATCGTCAAGACCGGGCTCTCGATGCCGCCCGGCGTGCTGCCCGGGCCGATCAAGCTGAAGACGAAGGCCGGCGAGGTGTACAAGCGCGCGATGGACGACAAGTTCGAGCGGCAGAAGGGCGTCGGCGCCGTCGCGGCCTTCGCGCTGGCCGGCTCGGAGGAGAACGCGCGCGGCCACCTGGTCGTGACCGCGCCGACGGGCGGCTCCGCCGGGGTGATGCCGGCGCTCGTGTACTCGGTGGGTGCGGCGGGCCGCAACCTCCCGCAGGAGAAGATCCGGGCGGGGATGCTGGCAGGGGCGGTCATCGGGTATCTCTGCAAGCACAATGCGACGCTCGCCGGCGCCGAGGGGGGGTGCCAGGCGGAGATTGGCGTCGCATCTGCCATGGGGGCCGCGTTCCTGGCGCAGGCGCACGACTTCGAGCCGCAGGTCGTGGCGAACGCCGCCGAGTCGTCGCTCGAGCATCACCTCGGGCTGACGTGCGACCCGGTGGCAGGCTACGTCCAGCTGCCCTGCATCGAGCGCTGCTCGTACGGCGCCGTCAAGGCATGGACCGGGTTCCTGATCGCGAGCAACGAGGTCCCGGCCGACCGGCGCGTCGACTTCGACACGACCGTCGCGGCGATGGCGCTCACCGCCAAGGAGATGAACTCCAAGTACAAGGAGACCTCCGAGGGCGGGCTCGCGGTGTCGGTCGTGCTCTGTTAGGCCGCGGCTGACAGCTCACAGCTCACAGCTGACAGCTGACAGCTGATAGCTGACAGGTGAAAGCTGTTAGCTGATAGCTGTTAGCTGAATGAAAGGCTTCCTATGAGCCGCGGCGCCAGGACGGCCGTTGTCGCATGGCTGGTAACCGCCGTGTACTGCTTCTATCAGTACACGCTGCGGTCGGCGCCGGCCGTCATGATGCCGCAGCTCTCGGACGCGTTCGGCCTGACGGCGACGGGCGTTGCGTCCATGGTGGGGCTCTTCTACTGGGGCTACTCGCCGTTCAGCCTCGCGGCGGGCGCGGCCATGGACGGTCTGGGGCCGCGCAGGGTCGTGCCCATCGGCGCGGCGATGGTCGGCGCGGGGGCGCTCCTGTTCGCCACCGGTAACGGCACCGCGGCCAGCATCGGGCGCTTCGTGCAGGGCGCGGGCGGCGTGTTCGCGCTGGTCGGCGCCATCTACATCGCCTCCACGAACTTCCCGGCGTCGAAGGCGGCCACCCTCATCGGTGCCACGCAGATGTTCGGGATGGCGGGGGGATCGGCGGGCCAGTTCGTCGTCGGCCCGATCATCGGCTCGGGTGTTTCCTGGAGCGCGTTCTGGATCGCCATGGGCATCGGGGGCCTGGCGATCAGCGTGCTGCTGGTCTTCCTCATCCCGGCTCCCGAGCCGGCTGCGCGCCGTGGCGGCTGGGTGAGGACGGCGGGGGTCGGCCTCGGCGTGGTCTTCCGCAATCCGCAGTCGGTCCTTTGCGGGCTGATCGCCGGGCTGCTGTTCATCCCGACCACCATCTTCGACATGATTTGGGGCGTGCGGTTCCTGCAGGACGCCCATGGGTACGAGTTCGCCAACGCGGTGGTCCGGTCGGCGACCGTGCCGTTCGGGTGGATCATCGGCTGCCCGCTGCTCGGGTTCGTCTCCGATCGGATCGGGCGGCGCAAGCCGGTCATCATCGCCAGCGCCCTGGTGCTGCTGGCCTGCCTCGCCTGGGTGCTCTACGGGCCCGCCGGCGTACTGCCTCCGTATCTCCTCGGCATCGTGATGGGGGTGGCGTCGGGCGCGGCGATGCTGCCGTACACGGTCATCAAGGAAGCGAATCCGCCTGGCGTCGGCGGGGCGGCAACCGGCGTCGTGAACTTCCTGAACTTCACGTTCAGCGCCCTGCTCGGCCCCGTGTTCGGCTGGATCATGATCCGCGTCAGCGGCGGAGCCTCCGCGATGACGCTCGAGCACTACCAGACGGCGTTCGAGCCGCTGCTCTACGGCGTCGGGCTGGCGGTCGTGCTGGCATTCGTCCTGAAGGAGACGGGTTCGGCTGGGCGCACGCCCCGCGCTACACCGACACGGGCCTGACCTTCCACACCTGGCTGCAATAGTCGCGGATGGACCGGTCCGACGAGAACTTGCCCATGCGGGCGACGTTCAGGATGGCTCTGCGCGTCCAGGCCTCCGGGTCGCGCCACAGGGCGCTCACCCGCTCCTGGCAGTCGACGTACGCCTGGTAGTCGGCCAGCACCAGGAACGGGTCGTGCCAGAGCAGGTTGTCCACGAGCGGGCGGAGCAGGTTCGGGTCGCCGCCCGCCAGCGCGCCATACGCGATGAAGTCCAGCACCTCCCGGAGCGCGGCGTTCCGGTCGTAGATATCGTGCGGGCGGTATCCGCGCGTCTTCAGGTCACCGACCTCGGCGGCGTTCAGACCGAACAGGAAGAAGTTCTCGGCGCCGACCTCTTCGCGGATCTCCACGTTCGCGCCGTCCAGCGTCCCGATGGTCAGCGCGCCGTTCATGGAGAACTTCATGTTGCCCGTACCGCTGGCCTCCATGCCCGCCGTTGAGATCTGCTCGGACAGGTCGGCGGCGGGATAGACGTGCTGCGCGTTCTTCACGTTGAAGTCCGGAAAGAACACCACCTTCAGCCGGGCGCCGACGTCGGGGTCGCCGTTTACGACCCCGGCCACGGCGTTGATCAGCTTGATGATCAGCTTCGCCATGGCGTAGCCGGGAGCGGCCTTCCCGCCGAAGATGAACGAGCGCGCCGGCGTGTCGGCCTGCGGGTCGCGCTTGAGGCGGAGGTAGAGCGTGAGGATGTGCAGCACGTTCAGGTGCTGCCGCTTGTACTCGTGGAGGCGTTTGGCCTGCACGTCGAAGAGCGACTCCGGATCGAGCGTCACACCCGTGCGCTGCTCGATGATCGCGGCCAGATCGCGCTTGGCGGCCACCTGCACGTCCCGCCACTCCCGCCGAAACGCGGCGTCATCGGCCAACGGCTCCAGTCGGCGGAGCTGATCCAGGTTGCGGAGCCAGCCCTCTCCGATACGGCCCGTGATGAGCGCGGCGAGCAGCGGATTGCTGACGGCCAAGAACCGCCGCGGGGTCACGCCGTTGGTGACGTTGCAGAACTTGTCCGGCCACAACTCCGCGAAATCGCGCAACACCGTCTGCTTGAGGAGCTCGGAATGCAGCCGCGCGACGCCGTTGACCCGGTGGCTGCCGACCGTCGCCAGATGGGCCATGCGGACGTAGCGCTCGCCGCTCTCGTCGATGATCGACAGGCGCGCCACGCGGCCGTCGTCGCCAGGGCAGGCCGCCCGGACCTCGTCGAGGAATCGCGCATTGATCTCGTAGACGATCTCGAGGTGGCGCGGCAGGATGTGGCCGAACAGGGCCACGGGCCATTTCTCGAGCGCTTCGGGCAGCAGCGTGTGGTTCGTGTAGGACAGGGTGTGACGCGTGACGTGCCACGCGGTGTCCCAGTCCAGCAGGTACTCGTCGACCAGGAGGCGCATGAGTTCGGCGACGGCGATGGCCGGATGCGTGTCGTTCAGCTGCACGGCCCATTTGTCGTGGAAGGCGTCGAGCGGCCGCTCGAGCGCCAGGTGGAGCCGAATCATGTCCTGCAGGGAGCAGGTGACGAAGAAGAACTGCTGCTGAAGGCGAAGCGCCTTGCCCTGGGCGACCCCGTCGTTCGGATAGAGCACCTTGGTGATGTTCTCCGAGTGCATCTTGTCTTCGACGGCACGGTAGTAGTCGCCATGGTTGAAGGCGTCGAAATCGAACGACTCGACCGCCTCGGCCTTCCACAGGCGCATCTGGTTGCAGGTGCCCACGCGGTAGCCGAGGATCGGCGTGTCATAGGCCACGCCCTTCACCACCGTCGCCGGGATCCACCCCACGCGGAGGCGGCCCCGCTCGTCGGTCCATCTCTCGGTGCGGCCGCCGAACTTCACGTTGTACGCAATCTCGGGCCGGCCGATCTCCCACGGGTTGCCGAAGCGGAGCCACTTGTCGGTGATCTCCACCTGCCAGCCGTCCCTGATCGCCTGGTCGAAGATGCCGAACTCGTAGCGGATGCCGTAGCCGATGGCGGGCACCTCGAGCGACGCGAGCGAGTCCAGGTAGCACGACGCCAGGCGGCCCAGCCCGCCGTTGCCGAGGCCGGGCTCTTCTTCCTGCTCGACGAGTTCGTCGAGGTTCACCCCCAGTTCCGACATCGCCTGCCGCGCGGACTCCACGATGCCGAGGTTGAGCAGGTTGTTCGCCAGGTGCGGGCCGGGAAGGAACTCGGCAGAAAGGCAGGTCACGACCCGGGCGTCCTGCTTTCCGTAGGCCTCCGTCGTGCGAACGCCCTGGTGGAGCAGGCGATCGCGCACCGTCAGGGCCAGGGCGGTGTACGCGTCGTTGCGAGTCGCGGCCATCGGCACGCGGCCGAGGCCGCAGAACAGGTGGTCGAGAAACGACTGCTTCAGGTCGGCGACGCTCAGACCGCTGCGGGCGCTCGCCGGCGAGAGCTCACGGGACGTCAGTACGGGTTTCTTCGGTCGTGCCGTCGGAGGCATGGATGTCCTTCCGTTGTGGCAGGCCGCTTCGGTGGCGCGGCGGCCCCCGCGCACATCATACGCAAGAACGGCACTCGCCGTTTCGCATATACTACTGACCCATCATCCCGGTGACCCCATGACTGTCCAACCCGGAGCCGGCGAGCGCTCTCAGGGCCTGTTGGCGCGGCTCGGTTCGGCGTTGCCCGCGCGGCGGTGGCTGCCCACCTACCAGAAGGCCTGGCTTCGAGGCGACCTCGTCGCGGGGATCACGCTGGCCGCGTACCTGCTGCCGGCGGGGCTCGGCGATGCCTCGCTCGCGAACCTGCCCCCCGAGGCCGGGCTCTACGCGTGCCTGTTCGGCGGACTGGTCTTCTGGCTCTTCTGCAGTTCCCGGCACACCACGGTCACCATCACGTCCGCCATCTCGCTGCTGATCGGCGCTTCGCTCGGCGGAATCGCGGGCGGGGACACGACGCGCTTCGGCGCGCTTGCGGCCGCGACGGCGCTGCTCGTGTCGGCCATCGCCTTCGTCGCCTGGCTGGCGAAGGCCGGCGCCATCGTGAACTTCATCTCCGAGAGTGTGATGACGGGCTTCAAGTGCGGCGTGGCCCTGTTCTTGGCCAGCACGCAGTTGCCGAAGCTCTTCGGCTTCCACGGCGAGCACGGGGACTTCTGGCAGAACAGCGGGTACTTCCTCCGGCACCTGAACGACACCAACGCCGCCGCGCTCGGGATGGGCGCCCTGGCCCTGGCGGTGCTCGTGCTCGGGAAGATCTTTCTCGCGAACAAGCCCGTCGCGCTCTTCGTCGTGGTCGGCGGAATCGTCGCGGCGTCGGCGCTCGGACTCGACGCGCGCGGCGTCAAGCTGCTGGGCGCGGTTCCCCAGGGGCTGCCGGCCCTCGGCCTGCCGGCGATTCACTGGGCGGATCTGAACGAGCTGCTGCCGCTGGCGATCGCCTGCTTCATGCTCGGGGCGGTCGAAACCGCCGCCATCGGGCGCATGTTCACCGCCAAGCACGGCGGCCGGCTCGACGCCAACCAGGAGTTCCTCGCCCTGGCCGTGTCCAACCTCGCCGTCGGGCTGGGCCGCGGCCTGCCCGTCAGCGGCGGCATGTCGCAGTCGGTCGTCAACGAGGGCGGCGGCGCGCGAACGCCGCTGTCGGGGGCGATCGCATCGGGGCTGGTGCTGGTCGTCGTGCTCTTCTTCTCGCGGCTGCTGAGAGACCTGCCGCAGCCCGTCCTTGCAGCGGTGGTCCTGGTGGCCGTCGCCGGGCTGTTCAAGGTGTCGGCGCTCCGGCAGATGTGGCGCAGCGACCGCAGGGAATTCACCGTCGCGATGGCCGCGCTCCTGGGGGTGCTCGGCTCCGGTCTGCTGCGCGGTGTGATGATCGGCGCGGTCATCTCCCTGGTGCAGCTGATCCGCCTCGCCTCCCAATCGCCCGTGGCGGTGCTCGGACGGATTCCGGGGACGCGGCGTTTCTCCGACCGCGAACGCCATCCCGACAACGAACCGACTCCCGGCGTCCTGGCTCTGCGCGTCGAGTCGTCGGTGGTCTATTTCAACGTGGAGCGGATCTGCGACGCGATCCGCGACCGGACTCGCGAATGCGCCACCCCGCCGGGGCTCGTGGTGCTGGATCTCTCCTCGGCAGCCTACGTGGACTTGCAGAGCACCCACACGCTCGCCGCCCTCGGGGACGAACTCCGGGCGGCGGGGATGAAGGTGCAGGCGGTCGAGGCGCGCTCCGTCGTGCGTGATCGCCTGCGCCGGGAGGGCGTGGACCTGAGGCTCGGCGGGATCAACCGGTTCACCTCCGTCGCCGACGCGGTGGAAGCGTTTCAGGCGAAGGGCGCCCTGGCAAGCGCCCGGGACGCGGAGCAGCCATGAGTTCGGCGACTCCGCGTCGACAGGATTCTGCCTTCGGCGTGTTCGCGCGCTTCGCGCACTCGCAGGCGTTCGGCAGCGCGCTGCTGCTCGCGGCCACGGTCGCCGCCCTGCTCCTCGCCAACTCGCGCTGGGCAGAGGTCTACTTCGGCTACCTGCACACGAAGGTGGGCCTGTCGTGGGGGTCGGCCGCCTTCGCGCTGTCGGTCCAGCACTGGATCAACGACCTCCTCATGGTCGTGTTCTTCTTCGTCGTGGGTCTCGAGATCAAGCGCGAGCTGGTCGCCGGCCAGCTCGCGACGGTGAGGAAGGCCGCCGTACCGGTCGTCGCCGCCATCGGCGGCATGGTGGTGCCAGCCCTCCTGTACGCATGGTTCAACCCGGCCGGCGACGCGGCGGCCGGCTGGGGCATCCCGATGGCCACCGACATCGCGTTCGCGCTGGGCGTGCTGGCCCTGTTCGGCGCCCGCGTGCCGGTCGGCCTCAAGGTGTTCCTGACGGCGCTGGCCATCGTGGACGACCTCGGCGCCGTCCTCGTCATTGCCGTCTTCTACACCCGCCAGATCTCCTGGCCCGGCCTCGCCGTTGCGGCGGCGTTCCTCGCCGCCATCGGGCTCGCGAACCGTTCGCGGGTCGGCCACCCGGTGGTGTACGTGGCGTTGGCCCTCGGCGTCTGGGCGGGCGTGCTCGCGTCTGGCGTTCACGCGACCATCGCGGGCGTGCTCGTCGCCATGGTGGTACCGGTCCGGTCCAGGTTCAACCCGCGCGAGTTCCTCGACCTGACCGAGGACCGTCTCTCGCGGCTGCGGGCCGCGCGGCTGACGAACGACAGCCTGCTCGAGGACCGCTGGCAGCTCGACGCAATCTCCGATCTGCGGCGGGTGGCCTCCGACATGCGGCCGCCCGGCCTCGCGCTCGAGGAAGCCCTTCACCCGTTCGTGGCCTTCGTCATCCTGCCGCTGTTCGCCTTCTTCAACGCGGGCGTGTCCGTCAGCGGGAGCTTCGTGGACGGTCTACTCCATCCGGTGGGGCTCGGCGTGGTCGGCGGCCTCGTGATGGGCAAACAGGTGGGCGTGACCGTCTTCGCGTGGCTCGCGGTGAAGATCGGGCGGGCGGAGCGGCCCGACGGCGTGACGTGGTCGCAGATCTACGGCGGCGCGTGCCTGGCAGGCATCGGGTTCACGATGTCCATGTTCGTGGACCAGCTCGCGTTCGCCGACCCGGCGAACGTCGACCGCGCCAAGATCGGCATCCTGGTGGCCTCGGTGGTCGCGGCCGGGTGGGGCGGCGCGGTGCTCGCGATCCGGCTGCCCCGTCAGAACGTCCAGCCCACCGTCACGGTGCTGCCGAAGTCGTGAGCCGGGGAGCCGACGCCGGGCGGCTTGTTGTCGTAGGTGTCGTAGTAGGTGAACCCGACCGTGAAGTCCTTGAACAGCTCCCGCTTCAGTGTCAGGTCGAGGTCGGTGCGGAAGCGGCCGGAGACGTTCAAGCTGGGAAAGACCGAGAACGCCACGTCGACCGTGGTCTTCGGCCTGTCGTAGGTGAAGAACGAATACCTCGCCCCTGCGTAGGCCTCCAGGTTGTTCGTCGTGCTGCCGTCAACCGGAATCTCACGCGTATAGACGAGGCCGCCGGACCCGCCGAGCTGCGACCGGTTGGTCTGCAGGAAGTAACGGCCGAACCCTCCCGCGCCTGACGAACGGAGTTCGAGGCCGATGTCGGTGTTGCGCTCGAACTTGGCCGAGACGGGCACGAACCACTTGTTCTTCAGGAACCTCACCCACCCGGCAGAGATCGTCGTTCGCGCCGCGACGGGCTGGTCGGGCTGCACCGTGATCGTCGTGTCGAACTTCGTCCCGACCTCGTAGTACGGCCGCCGCGCCGTCAGGTCGAAGCTCACCGAGCCCTGGCCGATGCCGCTCGATTTCGTGTAGCTCGCGCCCAGATCGACCGACCCGTCAATCCGGTTCCAGAACCCGCGCTTGAGCAGCGTGATCCGCACGACGTCCGCCAGGTTCACCGTCACCGTGCGGAGGCCAACGTCGATGGCCAGCTTGCCCGGGCCGCCGGAGGCGAGGGGTCCGTACAGCCGGACACCGTCCGTCGTTTCGACCTCGAATGTCTCGGGCGCCGTGATCTCCGCCACCCGGTCCCACTTGATGTAGACCGTGCTCATCGTGTCGGTCTTGAACTCGAGCATGCCCTGCTGCAGGTTCTTCACGTCCCCCTTCAGCCGGTCTCCGTTCTTCAACACGACGGCATCGCTGTAGGCGGCGCGCGCGGCTGCCGGCACCAGTGCGAGGCACGCGAAGAGCGCGACCACGGGCAGCGGGGAGCGGTTCGATCGCGCCAGGTGGGACCGTTGCGCGGGGCGCATGCCGCAGATGCTACCACGGCGGGGACACCGCCGGACCCGAAGGCCCGGCGGTCTGACCGAAGGAACCCGTGGTGTCCGCCGTTGAGACCGGCGAAACGCGCTAGAACCTGATGCCGATCACGAACGGGAGGAACTGGCCGTTCGCCGTGCCGGTGTAGTGCTTGCCGGACGCGTCGGTGACGTCGTAGCTCGGACCCCAGATGTAGTGATACTTCGCCTCGACGTAGAGGGCCGCCGAATCGCCGAGGGCGAACGACACGCCGCCTCCGAAGTTCACGCCGATGTCGTTGCTGCTGCGGGAGCCGATGATCTTGTCATACGACACCCAGCCGCCAGGGTAGCAGAAGCCCCACCACGGGTCACAATACCCGGGGACGTAGCCGGTGGCCGGCGTCGTCACCTTGACGGGCCGATAGTAGTAGCCCACGCCGGCGACGAGATAGGGAGACGCCTTGCCCTCGGGCTTCGGTCTCAGGACCACGTTGAAGTCCAGGTGCTGCATGTTCATGTCGGCGTAGAACGGCTCGTTCGTCGGGTTCGGGCAGCCAGGCTGGGAGCACACCGCCAGATCGATCTGTTTCTGGCCGAGGCCGTTGAACCCGTACTCGACCTGGAAGCCGACCTTGGGGCTGAAGTTGAAGGTCAGGCCAAGCGAGACGTTGTAGCCGTCCCCCAGGTGGTCCTTGATGTCGCTGAGGGCGAACGTGTAACCGCCGCCGAAATTGACGTTGATCGTCTTCTCGTTCACCTGGGCCCAGGCGGGAACCGCCGCGAGCACCAGCGCCAGAACCACCACCCACTTCACGGCGCGCATATGCCTCTCTCCTTTGGTATCACGAACTCTACGAGTGCTATATTAGACGCGTCGACCGTCCGGCACGTTCCCAAGGGGTCAACCATGACATACGCCCGCCCGCTGCTCGCCGTTTCGCTAGCTCTCGCCGTCACGGCCGCCTCGGCGTGCACCTACAAGCCCCGCACGGAGCCGCCGAATACGGGCCCTGGCACCACGAAGGTCGCGCGGGAGTACCCTGGAAGGGCGCTGGACGCTGGTCTCGTTCACGGTCTACCCGCCCAACGCGGCGCCGGTCGAAGTCAAGGCGTCCGGCACGCTCGTCTACGACGACTTCGGCAACCTGACGATGGACTTGAGCGTCGACGAGACGAACGCCGCGCTGGTGCTGAAGTCTGGAATCCCGATCGAGAAGGGCCGGTACCTGTCATCGGGACGCACGATCGTGGACATGCAGGGACGCAGCCTCACGTACGTCCTCGAGAGCAAGCCCGCCGTCGGTGGGCAGGCCGGGCCGCTCGCGATGAGCCGGCCGCGCTACTGGGTGCGGGACGGCAACACGCTGACGCTGACGACCAGGGACGACAAAGGCCAGCCGCTGTCGGTCGGCAAGTGGCAGAAGCAGTAGGGCCTCTGCCACCCGCGCGTGCGCCGCGCTGCCAGCCTACTTCTTCTTCGCGGTCGGATACGCCTCGAACATTGTCGCGACCAGCCGGCCGACAAACGCGTCGCGCTCGGCCCCCGTCGTCGCCGAGATCGCCCGTTCGGCCGCAACGCGCCACACTACCTTGCGGCTGGCCGGCTCGCGGAAGTCGACGGCGAGCGTGCCCTTCTTGACGATCTGCGCGGAAGCGCGCTCCTGGCCCTGCGCCGGCGTCTTGTTGTCGAACGTGCGGAGGTCGACCTCCTCGCTCTGCACCGCGTGGTACTCGACCAGGATATCGGCCGGGGCGCCCTTCTTCAGGCCCTGGGCCGCCAGCGCCTTGTCGATCGCGTCGACGATCGCCTTGTCCCACGCCGGGTCGAGGGCCTTGTGCCCGGGCGCCCACTCGTAGGTCTTGAACTTCGAAAAGTCCGTCGCCTTGTCCGACACGAGGACGTTGACTCCGGACGCCTTCTGGGCCAGCCCTGCGGTGGCGACGATGAGGACGAGCAGGCAGGCAATCGACAGGATTCGCTTCATGATGTTCCTTCTCCGCTTCTTCACGGGACACGACGACGGGCGCCGGGACGACGGCTTCGAGTGTCTCAGTTTGCCACAACTTCGGGCCCGCCGGCGCATCAAGTGGAAAAGCCTGGTCGGAGTCGGCCCGATTTCGGTTATCCTCTGACCTTCCGAACATCGAGAGCCGTCGATCCCGAGTCATCGGTACGCGAACCCGTCGAGGATGCTAGATGGCCAGACTCGTCATCGATCCTGGTTCACCCGCGGCACGCACCCACACCCTGTCGGATGAAGTCACCACCCTCGGGCGCAATGACTCCAACGTCATCGTGCTCGACGATCCCGCCGTCTCGCGGTTCCACGCCCACGTCGAGCGGCGCGGCGCCGCCTTCGTGCTCCGCGACTTGAACAGCTCGGCGGGCACCTACCTCACGGGCCGCGGGAGGGTCGAGGAGGCGGTGCTCGAGCACAACGACAGGATTCGCATCGGCGACACCGAGATCGTGTTCGAGCACGAGGCGGGCGCATCGCCCTCGGCGGCCGCGCCCCTGCGGCAGCCGGCCGCCTCGGCCACCATCTTCTCGATGCGAGCGGCCGGGCCCGCGCTCGACGAGGACGCCATCGCGTTCAGGGTCCCCGTCCGGGAGGGGACGGGGTTTGGCCAGCTGTCGGGACGGCGGGCGGACATGCTCACGAAGGTCGCCGAGGCCCTCCAGTGGGTCAAGAGCCTGGACGGCGTGCTGGCCACGCTGCTTGACGTCGTGTTCGAGCTGTTCCAGCCCGACCGGGGGGTCATCCTGCTGAAGGACCCGGAATCCGACGACCTCGTGGCGCGCGTCAGCCGGCCGCCAAGCCAGGACTTGGTGATCAGCCAGACGATCGTCCATCACGCGCTCGAGCACCGGGTGTCGGTCATGGTCCGGCAGACCTCCGGCGACGAGCGCTTCATGAACGCGCGCAGCGTGGTGGCGCAATCGATTCGGGCGGCGGTCTGCTGTCCGCTCATCAGCCGGGGCAAGGACCTGGGGGCGCTCTACGTCGACACCCAGGTCAGCCCGCTTCGCTTCAGCGAGGAGAACCTGGCGCTGTTCAACCTGGTCGCGGCCAATGCCGCGATCGCGATCGACAACGCCATCCTGCTCGAGGAGGCGCGTGGCGGCGCCCGGCTGTCGGGCGAGGGGCCGGGGCCGATCATCGCGAACTCGGCCGCGATGAAGGAGGTCGAGACCCGCCTCGGCGCGCTGAAACGAGGGCGCGGGCCGATTCTGATCGCCGGGGAGCCGGGCTCGGGCAAGCTGGCGGCCGCGATGTGGGCCCACCGCAAGGTCCAGGATCCGGATGCCCCCTTCCTCGCCCTGGACTGCGCGGATTTCGCACCCGGCGAAGCCCAGGCTGTCGTCTTCGGCGCCGAGACCGCTCCGGGCGACCGTCCCGCGCGACGGCCGTGGGGGAGGCCTGACGGCCGCGGCGCGCTCGACGTCGCGCGCGGAGGCACCCTCGTCCTGGAGCACGTCGACGCGCTCGACATCGCGTTCCAGGAGGCCGTGCTCGACCGCATCGCCCCAAGCGACCAGACGGTGGCGACCGGCGCGCACCTTCAGCTCGTGGCGACGGTCGACGGCAACCCGGGCGACCTGGCGGCAGGAGGGCGGCTGCACCCGGCGTTCACCGGTCTGCCCGACGCCAACCGCGTCCAGCTGCCGCCGCTGCGCAGCCGGCGGGAAGACGTCGTGCCGCTGGCGAACTACCTGCTGTCGAAGGTCACCCGCAAGGCCGGCGCCGCTCCGAAGCGGCTGAACGAATCGGCCGAGGCCGCCCTCCGCAAGCTCCAGTTCCGCCACGGCAACGCCGCGGAACTCAAGGAGGCGATCGACCTGGCCGCCGTCGTCGCGGACGGCTCCGAGGTCGGGGCCGAGCACCTCTTCACGGGACCGAAGGTCGAGGAGCGGAGGGGGGAGTACGAACTGACGGATTCGCCCCTTCGGCGGGCGCTCGTCAACCGGACGTGGAACCGGGCCATCTCGCTCGGCGTGCTGGCGGTGTTCGCGGGCATCACGGCCACCACGCTCATCTGGAGGAACGATCTGGCCGGCCAGATCGCCAATGGCCTCGTCTGGGGCCTCTGGTGGCCCGCGCTGATCGTCATGTTCCTCCTGATCGGACGCATCTGGTGCCCGTTCTGCCCCATCTCGCTGGCGGGGCGGTTCACGAGCCGGGTGTTCAGCCTCGGACGAAAGCCGCCTGGCTGGATGAAGAAGCACACGGGCGCCGCGATGACCGTCCTGTTCCTGGCGATCATCTGGAGCGAGCGGGTCTTCCACATGCCGCAGACGCCGCCGGCAACCGGAGTGTTCCTGATGGTGCTGGCGTCGTTCCCCGTCGTCATGGGTATCTTCTACGAGCGCGAGGTCTGGTGCCGCTACCTGTGCCCGCTCGGCGCGCTGTCGGCCGGCTACGCCGTCCCCTCCCCCGTCGTGGTTCACGCGAATCAGACCGTGTGCGCAAGCCAGTGCACGACGCACGACTGCTCGAAAGGATCGGACCGGGAGCCCGGGTGCCCGGTCTTCCTGCATCCGCTCTACGTGCGCGACGCGCACTTCTGCAAGCTCTGCTTCGCGTGCGTGCGCAGCTGCCGGCACCAGTCGGCGAAGCTCTACCTGCGGCTGCCGCTGCTCGACATCTGGAGGCGCGCCGAGCTGAGCCCGACGCTGATTCCCTTCGCGACCATCACGTTCTTCGTCGCGCTGGTCATGCTGGCGTCGCAGAAGAACGCATGGGGGACGCATACGGCGGCCGGCTTCACGGCGGCGATGCTGGCCGCCGTCGGCGCCGGGATCGGCCTCGCGGCCCTGTTGCCCAGGCTCCTCTGCCAGAACGAAGACCGGACGCCGGCCTCGCGCGCGGCCTTCGGCCTCCTCGTGGTGGCCTGGGGGCCGCTGATGGCCTTCCACCTGGAGAACATCCCCGGGCTCGGTGCGCTCGGCATTCACGCGGCGGCCGGGTCGGGCCTGGAGGGGCTGGCCCCCGCGCTTGACCTGCCGCTGCTCGGGGTGCTTCAACTCGCGGTGATCGGGCTGGCGACGCTCCTCGCGCTGCTTTCGTTCCCGCGGATCTGGCGGCACGTCGACGAAGCCGTCGGACATCGCGCCGTCTGGCGATGGAGCCTCGTGGGGGTGCTGGCGGCCGCCTACCTCGGCGTCGCCGCCTCGCTCGCGGTCTAGGCTACTTCTGCGGCAGGTGGAGCGCGAAGCCGGTGCGGCCGAGCGATCGATCGTCGAAGATCGCCACGTGGCGGCCGCGGACTGGCGTGCCGTCAGACGCCGGCGCCTCGAATCCGATGAAGACCGGCGACCTGTAGATCTCCGGGTCCGCGTACCGCACGAGCGGCAAGTCGCCCAACTGCGCGGCACGCCGGGTCATTTCCTTCTCCAGGTCGGCCGGCGGCCGCCCCGCCTTCATGGCGTCTCTGATCCACGCCTCGGTCTCGCGCCCCAACTGCTCCGAGCCGCTCGGGTCGCCCGGCGACGCGCCGAGATAGGCCCGCGAGAACTCCTCGGCTGACAGTGCCGTGCGTCCCGCCGCCTTCTGGTAGAACTGCACGACCTTCTCGATCGGATCGAGGGAGGAGAACGTGACGCGGCCCGAGCCGACGTCGCTGGCAAACCTCAGGAACGTCGCTCCCGGGTAGACGGGCATGCCGAGGCTCGACGCCTCGGGCAGCACGGTGTCCTTCAGCCCCTCTTCACGCGACCGCGACCGCTCCGGCCCGCTGCTGCGCGTGCGGCGCACGAGCAGCCTCGCGGACGGATCGTCGATCTGGTCGAGAGCCTGCGACACCGCGTCGCGCACCGTCGGCGCCGGATCGTTCAGCGCCTCGACGAGCATCTGCAGCTCCGTGCGGGTTGGCCCGATCATCCCGATGGCGTGGGCCGCCGCGGCTCTGAGCTCGGGCTCGCCACGCTTCAGCACGGCTGCGAGCAGCGGGAGGCTGGCGCGGTCGGCCGACGAGCCGAGTTCCATCAGGTCGGCCTCGAGGATGCCGACCGCCTTCGCGCGCGCCGACGCGTCGGTCGAAGCCGCCAAGGCTTTCACGGCCTCGTCCTTGCGCAGTTCCTCCGCGCGAATCCCGCTGGCGCCGGCCATCTGCGGTGCGCCGGCTTCCACGCCCTCGGACGACTCCTGCGAGGCGAACCGCGAATAGGCGGCGTAGGCGGCAACCGCGCAGAGGATCGGCACCAGCAACACCGCCCAGAACTTCGGCATGGTGCCCCGCGGCATCGCGCCGGTCTCGGCGAGCGATGAATCGATGGCCGCCTGCGTCGTGCCGCGGTTGCGGTCGATCGCCGCGACGGCCTCGACCGACGCCGCCAGCGCCGGGTCGGCGGACTTCCTGTCGTACAACGCCAGGCCGAGGTCCCTGAACCGATCGGTCTGTTCGCGGCCGACGCTGGCGCGCTCGCTCGTCGCGCCGCTCGACTCCTGCCGGATTCGCTTGAGGTCGGCATCGATCGGGACGAGCGCCGTCTTCTTCTCGCCGTCGAGCCGACCGACCTCGCCCGCGGCCTTCGCGCTCTCGTCATTCCGCGCCGCCACCTCGGCCGCCAGCGCCTGCCTGGCCGCAGCTTCCGTGGGTGCCGCGGCCTGCCCGGCGGCCTGAATGGCCTTGTCCTTCTCGGCCAGCCTCGCCCGCGCTGCCTTCAGCGCCGCGTCCGACTCGGCCTGCCTCGCGCGAGCCGGCTGGAGCAGGCCGTCGAATCGCGCCACCTCTGCCTGCCGGCGCGCCTCGAGATCGGTCCGCTCCTTGTCGAGCCTCACCGAGGTCGCGCGCAGCTCGCCATCGCGAGCATCGAGGCGCTGGAGCTGGTCGCGCTGTTCGCCGAACGCCGTCAGATCGATGCCGGCGCTCCACGCCGCGCGGCCGAGTTCGGCGAGCGCGTCGCGGCGCTTGCGGTCGTGTGCCGCCAACTGCCGGCGCAGGCCGAAGCGGTTGCTCTTGCGGCCGATTTCACGGAACCCGTTGACGAGAAACCCTGACACGGTCCCTCCTCGATGTCGGCTGCCGGTCCCAGGGGCGGTGGAACCGATCCTCAGATGATGCCTCTGGCATAGGCGGACACCCGCCGCCACGCGCCGGCCAGACGCTCCTTCATCTCGTCCTTGTTCTGGCGGCCGGGATACGTCTCCTGCTTCACGGCAACCGGCGGGTTGCAGCCGGCCTCAGCCATCGCCTGGGCGAGGTTGTTGGAGAGATACGTCAGCTCCTCGGTGTAGGCGATGACTTCCTCCCGCCAGTAGTCGGCCATCGTCATCGCCGCCTTGTAGTCGCCGACATTCGCGGTGCGCCCGGCCGCCTTGGCAGCCTCGCAGCTGGCGGCGTGAACGTTCTCGTGCGTCTGGAGCGACGCCCGAATGCACGCGCTTGCGCTCTCGACCGTCGTCACGCAGTCGGTGCCGGTCTTCCCCTTGCCCGACTTCGTCCCTGGCGTGTACGCGGCGTTCACGTCCGCCTGCGCCGCGTCTTCTCCCTGCTTCCACCGGTCCTCGCTGAACATCGTCGGCTTGCCGGCGGCCGCGTCGCTGGTGGTGATCGCGTTGATCATCTGCGAGTACTTGGCGGCGGCGGCCGTGGCTTCGGCGATTCGGTTGCGGATGTCCGCGATGTCCGGGCAGTGGCAGGCGATCGGTGGCACCGGCACGATCGACTTCGCGTCCTTGAATTTCACCCAGGACCAGACGAACAGGGCCCCGAGACCGACGGCCACACCAATGAGGACGAGGGCCACAAGCGCGTAGCCCGAACGATCTCTGCAGGTCATCGCGGCCTCCGCTGACAGAAACGAGGTCGGAGCACACGCTACCGGAGCCCCGACCAGCCCGTCAAGCACCTCGCGTTCTGTGCTACTGTCCCCACGTTTGATGCTGCGAGTCCGACGGCTGGCTCTCGGTGCGCTGCTGCTCGTTGCGGTTGGCGCGTACGCCAATGCGTTTGCGGGCGTGTTCCTGTTCGACGATCGCGCCGCCATCCTGGACGACGCGCGGCTCGGCAGCGCCGGGGCGTTCGTCGCGCACGCCGGGCAGATGATCCGGCCGTTCACCAAGCTCACGTTTCTGGTCGACCGCCAGCTGTACGGCGACAGGCCGGCCGGCTATCACCTGCTGAATCTCTTGCTGCACCTCGCATCCGGGGTGCTGGCCTACAACGTCGTCTGTCGCCTCGGCGGGAGCGGGAGCACCGCGTTCTGGACCGCCGGGCTATTCCTGCTCCACCCGGTTGCGACCGAGGCGGTGACCTACATCTCGGGACGGCCGACCGGGCTGATGACCTGCGCCTACCTCGCCGCGTTCCTGCTGTTCCTGCAGGCGACGGACGTGGAGCAGCGAGGCTCGAGGTGGACGCTGACGGCTGTCTCCGCCGTCGCGTGTCTGTCGTTGTCGCTGCTGTCGAAGGAGACGGCCATCGTGTTTCCGGCGCTCCTCGCGCTGCACGAGACCGTGGTGCGGCGGAGGGCCGGGCGCGACGGCCACTCCGGTCGTCCGCACCGCTCTCGGACCGTGGCGCTCCACCTGGCGCTGGGCGGCACCGTCGTGGCTTTCCTCGCGGGCGCGGCGCTCAACGCCCGCTACAGCTTTCTGTTTCGATACGGCATCGGCCTGCGCGGGTTCGGCGAGAACCTCATCACCCAGGTCACCGCCGTGGCGTACTCGCTGTCGCTCTTCGTGTGGCCCGCGCGTCTCAACTTCGACCACGACATCGCCGTCCCCGGGTCGTGGCTGGTGCCGGGTGCGACGGCGTCCCTGATTCTGCTGGCCGCGATGCTCGGCTCGGCCGTCGCGGCCCGCCGGCGCCTCCCGCTCTTCGCCTTCGGCATCCTGTGGTTCTTCATCCATCTCCTGCCGACCAATTCCCTCTTTCCGCGCTACGACGTGCTCAGCGAGCGGAATCTGTACCTGCCGTCGCTTGGACTCCATCTGGCGGCCGTTGTGGCGGCCACAGCCGCGGGACGGCGAGTCGCCCTGTGGATGAACACGCGGCACCCGGCCACCGGTCGGGGCTCGGCGTGGAGGACACGCGCCGTGCGGGCGACGGCGACGCTGCTCTTACTGGCGCTCGCCGGCGCAACCGCCGCACGGAACCGCCTCTACGCCGACCCGGTGCGGTTCTGGTCCGACGCGGTTCGCAAGTCGCCCGGAAAGGCGCGGCCGCACACGAATCTCGGCCACGTATGGTTCGAAACCGGCCAGGTCGACCGCGCGCTCGACGAGTTCCGGATGGCCCTGTCCATCGACCCGTACGACCCCGTCGCCCAGCGCAACCTGCTCGAAGCGTGGAAGTCCAGGGCGGGCCTGCAGCGCTGAGGCGCCGGCCGTGCTAGGATTGGCGACGTGTCCGATCAGGCTGGCGGGCGGTCACATCCAGCGCGTTCGGTCGACCGGCATCCGGTCTCACCGGCTGAGACTCGCGTCTGGACAGGGAAGATGCGGTCCACCGTGCAACGTCGCGTCGTCGCCTCGTCGTTGGTGGCGCTGGCCGCCTTGCTGCGGCCGACGACGCTCCCCGCCCAGCAGAACGACCTCGTTTTCAAACACCTCTCCATCGAGCACGGCCTGTCCCAGACCATCGTCAACGCGATGGCCCAGGATCGCCGCGGCTTCATGTGGTTCGTCACCGAGGACGGCCTCAACCGGTTCGACGGCTACACGTTCGAGGTGTTCAAGCACAACGCCGCCGACGCGGCCTCGCTCGCCCACAACGAGATCAAGTGCGTGTTCGAGGACCGGGCGGGCATCCTCTGGGTGGGGAGTTTCTACCGCGGCCTCGAGCGGTTCGACCCGGCCACGAAGCGCTTCAGCCACTTCCAGCACGACCCCGCCAACCCCCGCAGCCTCTCGAACGACATCGTGTGGACGGTGCTCGAGGATCGGGCGGGAAGGCTCTGGGTCGGAACCGGCGGCGGGGGCCTGAACCTCCTGGACCGGTCTGCCGGCCACTTCACCAGGGTGAGCCTGGGACAAGGCGCTCCGGGCTCGGCCGGCGACGACGACGTGCGTGCGCTGGCTCAGGACAAGGCGGGAGCGCTGTGGGTCGGCACGGCCGGCGGCGGCCTGGTGCGGCTGGACCCGGCCACCGGCGCCTTCACCCGGTTCCGCCACGACCCGACAGATCCTCGTTCTCTCAGTCACGACGACGTCCGCGCCATCGTCGAGGATAGCGATGGGGCTCTGTGGATCGGGACGAGCGGCGGCGGGTTGAATCGCTTCGACCCTTCGACCCGGGTGTTCACGCGGTATCGGCACGACCCGCGAAACCACCGCAGCGTCAGCCATGACGTGGTCCCTGCGCTGGCGCTGGACCGGGGCGGCACGCTCTGGGTGGGGACCGACGGCGGCGGGCTCAATCGCATGAACCGGTCAACGGGCGGCTTCGATCGCTTCGTGAACGACCCGAACCGGCCCGCCAGCCTCGCCAGCAACCGCGTCTACTCGCTGTTTCTCGATCGGTCGGGCCTGCTGTGGGCCGGCACCTACGGAAGCGGCGTCAGCCGGTGCGACCTCCACAAGAAGCCGTTCCTCCACTACCGGAACGACCCGAACGACCCCAACTCGCTGGGCCACAACATCGTCTGGGCCTTCAGCGAACAGCCGGCGGGCACGCTCTGGGTCGGGACGAACGACGGCGGACTCAGCCGCCTGGACCGCGCGACCGGTGGCTGGATCCGCTACGTCCACGACCCGCGAAACCCCGCGTCGATCGGGCACAACTCGGTGCGGATGGTCGTCGCCGACCGCTCCGGGCAGCTCTGGCTGGCCACCAACGGCGGAGGCCTCGACCGTTTCGACCCCGGAACGGGCGTGTTCCGGCACTACCGCCACGACGCGCGCGATCCGGCGAGCCTGGCGCGCGACGACCTGCGGACGGTCTTCGAGGACCGCCAGGGGGCCATCTGGGTCGGAACCTACGGTGGCGGCCTCGACCGGTGGGACCCGGCGACGGACACCTTCGTCCACCACCGCTCGAACCCGGCGGATCCGAAGACGATTTCGAACGACTACGTCCGCACCGCGTACGAAGACGCGGCCGGTGTCCTGTGGTTCGGGACGCACGGCGGAGGCCTCAACCGATTCGACCGCGCGTCGGGCACCTTCACCCGATTCCGGAACGACCCGCGCGCGCCGGGCACGCTCTCGAACGACTTCGTCTTTTCGATCCACGAGGACCGGTCGGGCGCGCTCTATGTGGCGACCTACGGCGGCGGCCTCAATCGGCTGGACCGGAAGACGGGCACGTTCACCGCGATCCGGAAGAGTGACGGTCTGCCCGACGATGCGGTATACGGCATCCTCGAGGACGGCGCGGGCGACCTGTGGATCAGCACGAACTCCGGCCTCGGGCGCTACACGCCGGCAACCGGGGCCGTCCGCAGCTACGCGGTGGCCGACGGCCTCCAGAGCAACGAGTTCAACGGCGGCTCGTACTACAAGAACGCCCGCGGCGAGATGTTCTTCGGCGGCGTGAACGGCTTCAACGTGTTCGATCCGGCGGCCATTCGTGACGACACGTTCAAGCCCCCGATCGTGTTCACCGACTTCCGCCTGCTCGACGAGAACGTCCCCATCGGCGCGCTCCCGGACGGGCGCACGCTGCTCACCAAGTCGATCACCGACACCGGCCGCCTCGACCTGCTGAACCGCGACCGCGTGCTGTCGTTCCAGTTCGCCGCGCTCGATTTCGCGGCGCCGGAGCGGAACCGCTACGCCTACAAGCTCGAAGGGCTCGACGAGCGCTGGAGCGACGCCGGCACGCGGCGGTTCGTCATGTACACCACGCTGCCGCCGGGGAACTACGTCCTGCGCGTCAAGGGCACCAACAGCGACGGCGTGTGGAACGAGGAGGGTGCATCGCTGGCGATCGTCGTCGAGCCGCCGTGGTGGCGGACGGTCTGGGCCTATCTCGCCTACGTGGCCGTGTTCGCGGCCGTCCTGACCGGCTACGTCCGGTTCGCGCGGCGGCAGGAGCGCGAGAAGAGCCGCCTGGTCGAGGCGGAGCTCCGCGCCCAGACGGCCGAGTTCCAGTCGCGGACGGCCGAAGCCGAGGCCAAGGTGCTCCGCCTCGAGAACGAGCGGAAGACGCACGAGCTGGACTCCGCGCGCAGCCTCCAGCTGTCGATGCTCCCGTCGCGCGTGCCCGAGCACCCGCTCTTCTCGGTCGCCGCGCGGATGAGGACCGCGACCGAAGTCGGCGGCGACTACTACGATTTCTGCGTCGATGACGACGGCGCGCTGAGCATCGCCATCGGCGACGCGACGGGACACGGCACGCGCGCCGGCATCATGGTCTCGATGATGAAGGGCCTGTTCACCCGGATGCGCGGCGAGCCGAGCCTCAGCAGGTTCTTCGACGACTGCCACCGCACGCTGCGCGGCATCGACCTCGGGCCGATGTTCATGGCGCTCGGCGTGATTCGGTTCAAGGGACGCGCGGGCGTCGCCGTCGGCGCGGCCATGCCGCGGGTCCTGGTGTACCGAAGGGCGTCGGGTGCCGTGGAGACGGTATCGCTCGACGGCATGCCGCTCGGGACCACGTTCGATCTGCCTCGAGTCGAGCATGCGTTCTCGCTCGAGCCGGGCGACCGGGCGCTGCTGATGAGCGACGGCTTCGTGGAGCAGTTCGACGACAAGGACGAGATGCTGGACTACGAGCGCTGCATCACCTACTTCAAGGAAGCGGGCCACCTGGCGCCCGAGTCGATCATCGATCACCTGTTCGACAGGCTCGACGCCTTCCGCGGGCCCACGCCGCAGGGCGACGATGTCACGTTCGTCGTCGTCGAGGCGAAGGCCTGACGCACGGGTCGGCTCCGGGCTGGCCGCACTTGCAGGCGGGACGCCTCACGCCACACAATTGAGCCTGCAGAGGTCACACACCGCCATGCCCAACCGCCTGATCGCGCCCAGACGCCTCGTCGTCCTTGCGGTCGCCGCGGCGAGCCTGCTCGCCGCCGCATCGCCCTCGGCCGCCCAGCGGCCGGACGCCGAGCTCAAGGGCATCACCGTCCTCGGCCTCGTCGTCGAGGAGATGGGGTCGCAGGCGCTCTCGTGCGGGCTGAGCCCGGCCACCTTCGACAAGGCGGTCTCGACGATCCTGACGGATGCCGGCCTGAAGGTCCTGCGCAACTCGGACGAGGACACCTACTTGTATGTGAAGGTGAATTCGCTGAGCCTGCCGACGGGCATCTGCGTGTCGCGGTTCGACGTGACGCTGTACACGCACACGACCGCGAAGCTCTCCTACCAGCCGGAGCCCGTGCTCGTCCAGGTATCCCTGATGCACTCGGGCGGGCTGTCGGGAGGCACCCCGCCCGGGCACGCGGAGAACGTGCTGAAGAACGTGAGGCAGTACGTGGATCAGTTCGTCTCACGCATCCGCGCCGCCAACAAGTAGACGCGCTTCACCCGCCGGCCGTCGGCCGGCCATCCAGGAGGTTCGACATGCCCCGACGTCTTCTGTTCCTGCTCGTCGCGCTTGCCTTCGTCACGGTCACCATCTCGGCCGCCATGCCCCAGGGGAAGCCGCCGGCCAGCCCGCCCGCCGAAGCGACGGTAACGATCGCCGGGAAGGTGATCACCATCAAGTACTCCGCGCCCTCGGTCAAAGGCCGCCAGGTATTCGGCGACGGCGGCCTCATCAGCAAGGACCGCACCTACCCCGTGTGGCGCACGGGCGCGAACTCGGCCACGTCGCTGGTCATTGATGGCGACCTGCAGATCAAGGGCCTGACGGTGCCGAAGGGCTCCTACACCCTGTTCACGCAGGTCAACGAGGAGCCGTGGCAGCTCATCGTCAACAAGCAGACGGGCCAGTGGGGCCTGACCTACAGCAAGGATCAGGACCTGGGCCGCGTGGCGATGGACATGAGCAAGCCGCCCGCCCCGATCGAGACGTTCAAGATCACGCTGACTGCCACGGGCCCCAACTCGGGCAAGCTGGAGCTGGCGTGGGACACGAAGGTCGCATCGGTGCCGTTCACGGTCAAGTAGGAGGGGCGGCGTAGACTCCGGATGTCGTTCTTTCGCCTGCTCCACACTCTGCTGGCGGGTCCGCGCGTGACCGAACCGGCCGGGCCATCACCGGCCGATTCGGTCGACGCGGGGGCGGCGGGAGTCGAGTTGCGCGCGGTCCTGGCCGAGCTCTATGGCGGCCGGTCCCTCCGCATTCGGGCCGTCGACGCAGGGTCCACCAACGCCGAGGAACTGGAACTGCTCGCGCTCGGCAACGCGTACTACGACATCGAGCGGCTCGGCTTGAGTTTCGTGGCATCGCCGCGCCACGCGGACGTGCTGATGGTGACCGGGCCGGTCGCCCGCAACCTCGAGCAGGCCCTGCGTTCGACATACGAGGCGGCGCCGCACCCGTGCCTGGTCGTCGCCGTCGGGGACGGCGCCTGCACGGGCGGCATCTGGCGTGGTTCCTACGCCGTGGTGGGCGCGGTCGACGAGGTCATTCCCGTTCACGTCCGGATTCCGGGCGACCCGCCCTCGCCGGCGGAGATCCTCCAGGGGCTCGCCGACGGCCTCCGGAGGCCCCGGTGACGCCGGGAGGCCTGGCGTCGGCCGCCCTCCTCGTCGCGCTGCTCCTTTCCGCGGCGGCCGCCCTCGTCGGCGCGGTCGGCCGCACGCCCGCGACGCGCCGCCTGCATCACGCCGCGATGGTGGCCAGCGCGCTTGCGGGGCTCGCCGGCGCGTCGGTGTTCCTGGCCTGGCGCGTCCCGGCCCGGTCGCTCGGCGGTTCCCCCCTGCTGTTCGGCGCGCCGCTCGTCGTCGACCGCCTGTCGGCGTTCTTCCTGCTGCTGCTCCACGCCGTCTCGCTCATGACCTCCTGGTTCGGCGCGACGTACACCGAGGACGAGCGGCACCGCTACCCGCTTCGCGCTGTACTGCCGCTGACGGCGGTATTCGTCCTGAGCATGCAGGGCGTGCTCGTCGCCTCCGGCCTCGCCGCCTTCCTGTTGTTCTGGGAGGCGATGTCGCTGTCGGCCTTCCTGCTCGTGATGGCCGATCGCGAGCCGGAGTCGCGCCAGGCCGCCCTTCTCTACCTGGCCATCGCGCAGTTCGGCGCGGGCGCGCTCATCGTCGGGTGCGGAATCCTCGGCGGAGGGTCGCTGTTCGCGACCTTCGGCACGCTGGCGTCGAGCGCGGGCATGCTGTCGCCCGGCGCGTCGATGTTCGCGATGGCGCTGGTGCTGTTCGGCTTCACCTCGAAGTCCGGCCTCGCGCCGTTCCACGCGTGGCTGCCCGAGGCGCATCCTCGAGCGCCCAGCCACGTGTCGGCCCTCATGTCGGGTGTCATGCTGAACGTGGCGATCTATGGTCTCCTGCGCTTCACCTCGACGTGCTGGCCGGAGATGACGGCAGCGTGGGGCGCCGGCCTCCTGGCGCTCGGCCTGGGCGGCGCGGCGGTCGCGGTGATCTACGCGACCATCGCACGCGAGGTCAAACGGGTCCTGGCGTGGAGCAGCGTCGAGAACATCGGCGTGGCCTTCGGCATGTTCGGCTTCCAGGTCGTCCTGCGGCGCGGCGGCGCTCCGGTCATCGCAGACGCCGTGATGGCGGCTCTGTTCCTGCACCTGCTCGCGCACGCGCTGTTCAAGTCGGGCCTGTTCCTCGCGGCCGGCGCGGTCATGCGGGCGGCACATACCGGGAAGATCGAGATGCTGGGCGGGCTGGCGGCGCGCATGCCGAGCCTGTCGGCCGGAGCGCTCGCGCTCTGCCTGGCGGCCGCCGCGCTTCCGCCCTTCGGGTCGTTCGTGGCGGAGCTGATGCTCGTGCAGTCCGCGCTCGCGGCGATGGCCACCCGTCAGGCCGCCGTTGAGGCGGCCGGCGTCGCCGTGCTGATCGGCGTCGCGTTCGTGGCCGGTCTCGCCGTCTTCGCGATGGTGCGGCTGTTCTCCTTCGTGTTCCTCGCCGAACCGAGGTCGGCCGGCGCGCGCGCCGCCACGGAGCCGGCGGCCTCGCTCCGCAGCCCGGTGCTGGCTCTGGCGGCGGGCGTCCTGGCGCTCGGCCTCCTGTCGCCCTGGCTGTCGCTGCTCTTCCCGGTGCCCATCGACGTGCTCACCTCGTCGGCGGCGGCGGGAGCGGCGTTCTCGCAGGGCCGCGGGCTCCTTGTCGTCCCGGCGCTCGGCTGCGCGCTCGGCGCAGGGCTCGGCGCGGCCTGGCTGCTCCGGCGCGCGCTCGGCCCGCCGTCGCGGACCCGCCGGTTCCACACCTGGGACTGCGGCCAGCCCATCGACGAGACGATGGAGTACACGGCGACCGGGTTCTCGGCGCCCGTGCGCTTCTTCCTGCGCGACATCGTCCGCGCCGAGAAGCACCTTCTCTTCAGGCCGGTCGTGCCGTCCAATCCCTGGATCAAGCGCGGCCAGATGGAGTTCCGGAAGGCGGGGGGCCTGCTGGCCGGGCTCTACTTCCCGGTCGCGCGGCTGATCGAGAACGTGGGCGCGTCCTTCAAGCGGTTGCAGAACGGGGTGATCCAGTTCTACATCGCGCTCATCCTGGCGACGCTTCTCCTGACCCTGTGGGTGGCACTGTGAACGCGGCGGTCCTGACCATCGTCCAGACCGCGGCCGTGCTGGCGCTGGCGCCTCTGGCTACCGGGCTCGTCCGCCGGTGCAAGGCCGTTCTCCAGGGACGGCAGGGCGCCCCAGTCCTGCTGCCCTATTGGACGATCCTGACGCTGATGCGCAAGGAGATCGTGCTGTCGTCGAGCACCTCGTGGGTGTTCCGCGCGGCGCCCTTCGTCGTGTTGTCCACCGCCGTCCTGTCGGCGGCCGTGCTGCCGCTGGTCGGGCGCGGCGGAGCCGCCGCGCCGCTGTCGCACCTGGTGATTGTCGCCGGAATCTGGATGCTCGGCGCCGTCTTCCTGGTGTTCGCGGGCGTCGACTCGGCGAGCGCCTTCGGCGGGATGGGCGCCAGCCGCGAGATGACGATTGCCGCATTCCTCGAGCCGGCGCTTCTCGTGGCGCTCGCGGCCTTCGCGGTTGCTTCCGGGACCGCCACGGTGGACGGCATGCTCTCGGCCGGAGGCGCCGGCCTTGTCGCACGCCCGTGGCTCCTCCTGGCCCTGGCCTCCCTGGGCCTGGTCGCGCTCGGCGAGAACGCACGGTACCCGGTGGACAACCCGTCCACGCACCTGGAACTGACGATGGTGCACGAGGCGATGGTGCTCGAGTACTCGGGACCGTACCTGGCGATGATGGAACTCGCGAGCATGGTCAAGCTTCTGACGTTCGCGCTGCTGCTCGCAAATCTGGCGGTGCCGGCCGGCCTGCTGACGCCGGCCAGCGGGCTCGCGGCCCTGGCCGTCGCACCCGCCGCGGTCCTCGCCAAGATGGGCGTCATGATGGGGCTCCTGGCGGCCATCGAGTCGAGTATCGCGAAGCTCCGGTTCTACAGCCTGCCCGAGTACTTCTTCGGCTCGCTGTTCCTCGGCCTGGCGAGCCTGTCGCTCGGCCTGGTGGCGGGGTGGTTGTGACAACGGACGTGGTGTCACTCGAAGCGTTCTGCGCCGGCGGCATGCTGCTGGTGGCGTTCTTCTCGATGGGGCGCAAGCGGTTGCCCACCGTGCTCCGCCACTACTCGATCTCCTCCGCCTGCCTGGCCGGGCTCATCGTCACCCACGCCGTGCGGACGGCGCATCCCGCCGAGTACGCCGGCGCGGCCGTGACGATCCTCGTCAAGGTCGTCCTGATCCCGTTCGGGATTCTGGCCACGGCCCGGCGGCTGGGCCAGACGCTGCGCCTGAAGCCGATCACCAGGCCCGTCGTCTCCTATGCGCTGTCGGTCGCCGCCGTCGCCGGCGCCTACCTGATGTCGCGACGCCTGCCGCTCGGGATCGGCCCGACGTCGCCGGCGGGGCACGTGGTGCCGCTCTGGAGCCTCGTGTTCGTCGCGCTGGCGCTGATCTTCCTGGGATTCCTGACGCTGATCATCCGGCGGGATCTCTTCTCGCAGATCATCGGCTTCCTGACCGTCGAGAACGGCATTTCGGCGTTTGCGGTGGTGGCGCTCGGCGGCGTCCCGTTCCTGACCGAGATGGGGATCTTCGCGGCGATCGGAAGCGGCGTGGTACTGATGGCCGTGTTGAACCACCAGGTGCACAGCCTGTATCGCTCGCACGACACCGCCAGACTCAGCGACCTGGTCGACTGACATGCTGCTGTATGCGTCGTTCCTCGTTGCCCTGCTCGCGTCGCTGCTCGCGGCGACGGCGAGGGACGTCCGGGTGCTCGGCCGCTTGGCGGCCGCCGCCAGCCTGCTCGCGACGGCCTGCCTGGGCACCCTGGCGGTGCTCGCATTCGCCCAAGGGCCGCTCTGGATCGGCAACCGTTGGATGGTCGACCGCTTCGCGGCGCTGATGATCGCCCTCGTCCAGATCGTGTGGACGGGCGCCGCGTTCGCGAGCGTGCGCTACATCGGTGAGGAGCACGCGGCGGGCCTGCTGTCGGATCGGAAGGTCCGCATCTACTACGGCCTCCTGCCGCTCTTCGCGCTCGCCATGATCGTCACGGTGACGACCGACCACCTCGGGGTGCTCTGGGTCGCGCTCGAAGCCACCACCCTGGCAACGACGCCGCTCGTGGCGCTCTACAAGAAGGACGGCGCCATCGAAGCCGCGTGGAAGTACCTCCTCCTGTGCTCGCTCGGCCTCAGCGTCGGCCTGCTCGGTCTGCTGCTGCTCGCCTACGCGGGCGTCGGCGCGGGCCTGCCCATCGCCAGGGCCCTGTCGCTCGGCGCCCTCAGGGGCAGCGCCGCCACGCTCGACCCCCAGGTGGTGAGGTGGGCGTTCGTCTTCCTCTTCGTCGGAATCGGCACCAAGGTGGGGTTCGTGCCGATGCACCCCTGGCTGCCGGATGCCCACAGCCGGACGCCGTCGCCGATATCGGCGGCGCTGTCCGGTGCACTTCTGAACGTGGCCCTGTACTCGCTGCTGCGCTTCAGGGCGCTCGTGGACCTGTCGCTCGGGCAGGACCGCTGGACCTCGGCCTTCTTCGTCGGCTTCGGCCTCGCCTCGGTCCTGTTCGCGGCGTTCGTGCTCCTGAACCAGCAGAACTACAAGCGAATGCTGGCGTACTCGAGCGTGGAGCACATGGGCTTCGTCGCCTTCGGCGTCGGAATGGGGCCTCTGGGCGCGGCGGGGGCCGTGATGCACATGCTCGGCCACACGCTGGCGAAGAGCAGCCTCTTCTTCTCGGCGGGCGAGGTGCTCCTCCGCCAGCACACCACCAAGATCGCCAACATCCGAGGGCTGTGGCGCACGTCCCCGCGCACGGCGCTGGCGTTCCTCGTCGGCTTCCTCGGCCTGTTCGGGATGCCGACCTCGATCATCTTCGCCTCGGAGCTGACCGTCCTGATCGCCGCCGCGCACCGGAGTCCAGGCGCCGCCGTCGCGGTCGTCGTCGCGCTCGTGATCGTCACCGTCGGGGTCCTGCATCAGGTGTTCTCGATGTTGTTCGGAGCAGGCGACCGGGCTGACGACCCCGGCCCTCAGGCCGAGCCGTTCACCGTCACGCACGCGGTCGTCGCCGTGGAACTCGCCCTCTTGTTCGCGGGCGGGATTCTTCTTCCTGAGCACGCCGGGCTTCGAGTGGGCGGCCTCCATCGCCCGCAACTTCACGGTCTTCCCATGAACGCGACCGAGCTCGTCCACGCGGCCGCCGGCTCGAACCACGACGTGCGGTCGTCGGCGGACGGTCGCGCCGTAGTCTCGGTGCCGCGCGCGGACTTCCCCCGTGTGGCGGCCGGCCTCCACACGCAGTCGGGCCTGCCGCTCGACCTCCTGTTTGCCACCGACGACCGGGCCGCGGGTCGGGGATTTGGCGTCCATGCCGTGTTCGGGCTCGACCAGACGCACGAGTGGGTCGAGATCACGACCGAGCTCCCGGCGGATTCGCCCTCATTCGAATCGCTGACGCGGCACGTGATGGCCGCGAACTGGTACGAGCGGTACGTCCAGGACATGTTCGGCATCCTGGCGGACGGCCACCCGGACGGCAGGCGCCTGGTCCACCACGAGAACATCCCGGCCGGCACCCACCCGCTCCGGAAGGACTTCGCCTGGGACACGCGTCTCGCGCGTGCCAGCGAGCCGTACCCGATGGGACGCGTCGAGGGGGAAGGGATCTTCCAGATCCCGGTCGGGCCGATCCACGCCGGCATCATCGAGCCGGGGCACTTCCGGTTCAACGTCGCAGGCGAGCGGATCGTCACGCTGGAAGGCAAGCTCTTCTTCACCCACAAGGGCGTCGAGAAACTGATCGAGGGCCGGTCGATCACCGGCGCGATGCCGTTTGTCGAGCGCGTGTCCGGCGACGCCGCGGCGTCGCACGCCCTCGCGTTCTGCCAGGCGGTGGAGGCGATCGCCGGCTGCCAGGTCCCCGATCGGGCACGGATGCTCCGCGTCCTGGCGGTCGAGCTCGAGCGCTTCACGATGCACCTGCACGATGTCGCGAACATCTGCGGGATGGGCACCGGGTACACGGTGATGGCGGCGAACGGGTTCCGAATCGTGGAGCGCCTCCGCCGGCTGTCGGCGCGGACGTTCGGCAACCGCTTCTTCCGCGGATTCGTCGTCCCCGGAGGCGTCGCCGCGCCGCTCGGTCCCGAGCAGCTGGGTGACGTCCAGACCACCGTGGACGAAGCCTGGGCGGAGGCATCGGCGCTCGTCGGCCTGGCGCTCGATTCCGACACCCTCAGGGATCGCCTGGAGACGACGGGTGTGCTGACCCGGGAGGCGGCCTGGGCGTACGGGGCGAAGGGCTTGGCGGCGCGGGCCTCCGGCATCGACCGGGACGCCCGCCGCGACCACCCCCACGCCGGCTACGGGCGGCTCCCGTTCACCGCCCGCACGCGCACGGAGGGCGACGTGTTCGCGCGCGTCATGCTCCGCGTCGACGAGATGTCGGACGCCCGCGAGCTGATTCGCGCGGCGGCCGGGTTCTGCCTCGACAACCCCGGCGCGGCCGAGTGCCTGGCGACGTGCCGGCCTGGAACCGGCGAAGCGCTCGGGTGGGCGGAGGGCTGGCGAGGCCAGGTGCTCGACTGGGTGCGCCTCTGCGACGGCGTGATCGATCGCGCCGTCATCCGCGATCCGTCCTTCTGCAACTGGCCGCTCTTCGGCGAACTCGGCCCCGGCAACATCGTTCCCGACTTCCCTCTGTGCAACAAGTCGCTGAATCTGTCGTATTCTGGGACGGACATGTAGTGGTGAGTTGCCAGTGGTGAGTTGCCAGTCTTCAGTTGCCGGCCTTCACTCGCCAGCCGCCAGTCGTCGGTCGATCGCGCGTGACAGACTGATCACTGGCCACTGACAACTGGCCGTTGTTTCGAACGGGGAGGGCCAGATGCCGCTGGATTTGCTGGTGTTCGGACCGCACGCCGACGACCTGGAGATCGGCCTGGGCGGGACGATTGCCAGGCACGCGGCCGAAGGGTGGCGCGTCGGGCTCTGCGACCTGACCCGAGGCGAGTTCGGCAGCAACGGCACGCCGGAGGAGCGGCTGGTCGAGGCCGACCGCGCCCGTCGCATCCTCGGGGCCGAGTGGCGCGAAAACCTCGGGTGGCCGGACCGCGGGATCACCGGCGACCCGCCGCAGATGAACGACGTGGTGCGCCTGGTGCGAAAGTGGCGGCCGCGCGCGGTCGCCATTCCGTATTGGGACGACCGCCACCCCGACCACGGCGCCGCGAGTCGCGTCCTGACCGAGGCGCTCTTCAACGCGAGACTCCGAAAGTACCCCGGCGAGGGGGAGGCGTGGGCACCCGACTGGGTGTGCGCGTATTTCATCAACGACGCCGGCCCCATCTCGTTCGCCGTCGACGTCTCGGCCCACTACGAGAAGAAGCGCCAGGCGCTCGCCTGCTACCAGAGCCAGTTCCGGACCGACGGCGAGGGCACGGTGGCGACCCGGCTGAACGCGCCGACCTTCTCGCAGCTCATCGAGAGCCGCGACGCCCAGTTCGGCGCCCTTGCCGGCGTCGCGTTCGCCGAAGGGATCGTCGTCAGAGAGCCGGTCCTCCGTCCGCACCTCTTCAAAGACTGGAGCGCCCGTCCGTGAACATCGCCGTCATCTGCTACGCGTCGATTGGGGGCAGCGGAATCGTCGCCACGGAGCTGGCCAAGTGCCTGGCGGCCCGCAACCACGACATCCACGTCGTGAGCCGCGAGCAGCCGTTCCGCCTCGGCGACGACCAGCCGGGCGTCCTCTTCCACCGAGTGGTCACACCGTCCTATCCGGTGTTCCGCGAGCAGCAGTACCTGCTGTCGCTCTCGACGAAGATCATCGAGCTGGCGCGGGCGGTCGACCTCGACATCATCCACGCGCACTACGCCATCCCGCACGCGGCGGCCGCCTACCTGGCCAGGCAGGTCCTGGCGGGAACCGGCCGGACGAAGGTGCCGAAGATTGTCACCACGCTGCACGGCACCGACATCACGCTGGTCGGCAGCGACCCGTCGTACGCGGACACCGTCGGGTTCTGCATCGACCAGTCGGACGGCGTCACCGCCGTGTCGGAGAGCCTCAAGGCCGACACCTACAAGGGGCTGCCGGTCCACACCGACATCCGGGTGATCCCCAACTTCCTGGACTGCTCCATTCACCACCGCGTGGACGCGGCCGGCCTGCGCACGCGGCTGGCGCCGGCGAATCACGGGATCGTGATCCACGTATCGAACTTCCGCGCCGTGAAGCGGATCCCCGTGGTGGTTGAAGTGTTCGCCAGGATCCGCCGGGCGCTCCCGACCACGCTCGTGCTGGTCGGCGACGGCCCGGAAATGGCCCATGGCCTCGAGATCGCCCGCGACCTCGGGGTGGGCGACGATGTGAAGGCGGTCGGGGAACAGGGCGACGTCCGCTCGTTCCTGTCGGCGTCCGACGTCTTTCTGCTGCCGTCGGCCACGGAGAGTTTCGGCCTGGCGGCGCTCGAGGCCATGTCGTGCGAGGTACCGGTCATCGCCTCGCGCGTGGGCGGGCTTCCCGAGGTGATCGAGAGCGGCGTCAGCGGGTATCTGCACGAGCCGGACGACCTGGACGGCATGGCGGCGACCGGCGTCGCGCTGCTCTCCGATCCCGATCTGCGCAGGCGGATTGGCGTGGCGGGGCGCAACGTCGTGCAGAGGAGCTACTGCTCGGACCGCATCGTGCCGCAGTACGAGCGGTTCTACAGAGAGATCCTGGACAGACCGGCCGGCGCCGCGTAGACCCAGGATCTCAACCACAGAGCACACAAAGGACACGGAGGCTGGCCGGCGTCACGCGCGACAGCGTGACGACGGTTCGGGCTTCGACGCCGGGCCCAGAGGCCCGGGCGGGAGGTCGTGTGGTGCGCGCACGAACCCGAGGCGCGACCTACTGGGCTCGTGCACGCACCGCACGGCCCCCCGCTGGTCGCCCCGGCAAAGCCGGGGCGTCGTCGAAGCCCTCGGCGTAGGGCCCTCTGTGCCCTTTGTGTCCTTCGTGGTTAATCGCGTGGTACGCTACAGGCTGTGCATATTCCGGACGGGTATCTCAGCCCGAGCACGTGCGCGGCGCTCTACGCCGGCGCCGCGCCGTTCTGGTGGGTGGCGCTCGGCCGCCTGAGGCGGGCCCTGCACACCCGGCTCGTGCCGCGGGTGTCTCTCTTCGCCGCCTTCTCGTTCGTCGTGATGATGTTCAACGTCCCGCTGCCGGGCGGGACAACCGGCCATGCCACCGGCGTGGCGCTGGCGGCGATTGTGCTCGGGCCGTCGGCCTCGATCCTGGCCGTCTCGACCGCGATCGTCATCCAGGCGTTCTTCTTCGGCGACGGCGGCATCACCGCGCTCGGCGCCAACTGCTTCAACATCGCGATCCTCGGATCGCTGGTCGCGTTCGTCGTGTACCGCGCGGCTGCCGTCGGCGCGCCGATTGGCGGGCCGCGCCGGGTCGTCGCGGCGGGACTCGCCGGGTATGCGGCAATCAACGTCGCGGCGCTCGTGACCGCCGTCGAGTTCGGCATCCAGCCGCTGCTGTTCCGTGACGGATTGGGAGCGCCCCTCTACTGCCCGTATCCGCTCGGCGTGGCGGTGCCCGCGATGATGCTCGGACACCTGACGGTCGCCGGCATCGCCGAGTTGATGCTGACCGGCGGCGTGGTGGCGTTCCTCCAGCGGACCGATCCGGCGCTGCTGTCGGCCACGGCGGGCCGCGGCGTCGAAGCCGGCAACGGCGGTGCGGCAACGGGAGGCTCGGCGAGCCTCAGGCCGCTGTGGGTGACACTGGGCCTGCTGCTGGTGCTGACGCCGCTCGGCCTGCTGGCCGGAGGCGCCGCATGGGGCGAGTGGGCGGCCTCCGACTTCGCGGACCCGGCGGCCAGGCAGGCGATCACCGGCGCGTCGCTCGGACACGCGCCGCCGGCTGCCGCGCCGGCGGGCGTCGAACGCCTGGCGTCCGTCTGGACCGCGCCGCTTCCCGACTACGCCCCGCCGTTCCTCCGCAACCGGGCCGTCGGGTACGCGCTGTCCGGGATGTTCGGCGCGGGGCTCGTGGTGCTCGCCACCACCGCGGCGGGAGCGGTGGCGCGCGCCTTGGGTCGCCCACGCGCCGACCGCGACGCAGGGATCCCATGATCTGGACGGCCCACCCGGCGCGCGGGCTCGTCGAACGCACGGTGGACGGCCTGCTCCACGCGATGGAGCGCGCGGCATCGGCCGAGACCGCCGGCAGTCGGTCCGGCTGGATCGAGCGGCTCGACCCGCGAGTGAAGCTAACGGCCCTCGTGGCTCTCGTCTCGGCAGTCGCCCTCTCGCACCGCGTCGATGTCGTCGCCGCGCTGCTGGTGGCGGGCGTGGCGCTGGCGATTGCGGCCCGCGTGCCGCTTCGAGCGCTGATGTCGGGCGTGTCGCTGGCTGCCGTCGGTTTCTCGCTGGCGCTCGCCGCGCCGGCCGTGTTCCTCACGCCCGGCCGCCCGGTGGCTGTCGTCCCCGTCCTCGGGTGGACCGTCACGGCGCAGGGCGTCACGTCGGCCGGCTTCCTGGTGCTGCGCGCCGCGGCGGCGTCGGCGTTCGGTTTCCTGCTGGTCTTCACCACGCGCTGGCCCCACGTCCTCAAGGCGCTGCGCGCGTTCCGCGTGCCCGTCGTATTCGTCGCCGTGCTGGCGATGACCTATCGGTACGTCCTCCTGCTGCTCGAGTCCGCGCACGACATGTTCGTCGCCCGACGGAGCCGCACCGTCGGGCGGCTGTCGGCGGCCGAACGACGGCGGGTGGTCGCCCAGAGCGCGGGCGTGCTGCTCGCCAAGAGCCTGACCCTGAGCAACGAGGTGTTCCTGGCGATGCAGGCGCGGGGGTTTCGCGGCGAGATCCACGTACTCGACGACTTCGTGATGGCGCGCGCCGACTGGCTCGCGCTCGGGTTGGCGGCAGCCGTCGCGGCGGCCGCGGTGTGGGCGGGCCGATGAGCCTGTACGAACTCGAATCGGTCACGTATCGCTTCAACCGGGTGGTGGCGCTCGACGCCCTCTCGATGTCGATCCCCGCCGGCACCCGCGTCGGCCTGCTCGGCGCGAACGGGTCCGGGAAGTCGACACTGCTCCGAATCCTCGACGGCCTGTACTTCCCGGAATCGGGCGCGGTGCGGTTCCAGGGCGAGGTGCTCACGGAGGCCCGCTTCGGAGGTGACGAGTTCGCGCGCGGCTTCAGGCGGCGCGTCGGCATGGTCTTCCAGAATCCGGACGTGCAGCTGTTCAACGCGACCGTCTTCGACGAGGTCGCATTCGGCCCGCTGCAGCTCGGCGCGCCGGCCGCAGAGGTGCGGGCCAGGGTCATGGCCGCCCTCGCCAGGTTCAGGCTCGAACACCTGAAGGACCGCGTGCCGCAGCGGCTCTCCGGCGGCGAGAAGAAACGCGTCGCGCTCGCCAGCGTGCTGGTGATGGACCCCGAGGTCCTGCTGCTCGACGAGCCCACCGACGCGCTCGACCCGCGCAGCCAGAGCCAGCTGATCGACCTGCTGATGGGGTGGGCCGATGGCTCGAAGTCGGTGATCACGGCCACCCACCATCTGGGCATCCTCGAGGAGATCTCAGACCGCTGCTTCGTTCTTGACCGCGGCCGCCTGGCCGCCGAGCGAACGCCCGCCGAGTTGCTCGCGGACGAGGAACTCCTGGACCGGACGAACCTGATCCACGCCCATCGCCACCGGCACTCCGGCGCCGGCATGCACTCTCACCCCCATCGGCACACACTGTAGCCGGCCGACGTTCGTCAGTCCCGACTGTCAGTAGATCATGTCCCCGCTGAGGAACGCCTTCGTCCGCGGGTCCGAGGGGTGGTCGAGGAGGTCGGCCGTCGCAGCAGCCTCCACGATCTGGCCGTCGAGGAGCAGCGCCGTGCGGTGGGCCAGCCGGCGCGCCTGGAAGATCTGGTGAGTCGCGAGGACGATCGTCACGCCCTGCGACTGGCGCTCGCGAATCATGTCTTCGACGAGGCGCACGTTGCGCGGGTCGAGGTTGGCCGTCGGCTCGTCGAGCAGGAGCACCTCGGGATCGAACGCGAGCGCGCGGGCGAACGAGACCCGCTGGATCTCGCCGCCCGACAGTGTGCGCGCCGGGGCATGCGCCAGCTGCGCCAGCCCGAGGCCGTCGAGCAGGTGATCGATCTCGCCGGGCCGCGCGGCCACGCCGCGCACGCGCAGGCCGTAGGCGAGGTTCGCCCGGACGGACCTGCTGAGGACGATGGGCCGCTGGAACACCGTCGTCACGCGGCGGCGGACCTCCACCGGCGGCTCCGAGTCGACCGCGCGGTCCTCGAACCACAGTCGCCCCGATGCCGGCCGCTCGATGAACTGCAGCAGGCGCAGCAGCGTGCTCTTCCCGGAGCCGCTCGGGCCGATGACAGCCAGCGTCTCTCCGCGCCGGACCTCGAGGCTTTCGATGTCGAGCACCACCCGATCGGCGTATCGATGCCGGACCGACTCGAGCCGGTACGCCGCCGCGCCGGCCGTCATTGGTCACCCAGCCTTCCCTGGAGCCGGAGCAGGAGCACGTTGGCGCCGAACGCCACCGCGATGAGCGTCACGCCGAGCGCCATCGCCATCGCGAATTCGCCCTGGCGCGTGTAGAGGACGATCGCCGTCGTCAGGACGCGCGTCTGGCCCTCGATGTTTCCGCCAACCAGCATCACCGCGCCCACCTCGGAGATGATGCCCCCGAACGCGGCGACGATGGCCGCGGTCACTCCCACGCGCGCCTCGAGCAGCACCGTCCACGCAATCTGCCGCCGCGACGCGCCCAGCGCAAACACCTGCTGGTGCATGGCGCGATCCACGCCGGCCACCGCGCTCATCGTGAGGCCGGCCACCAGCGGGAAGGCGATGACGGCCTGCGCCACCATCATCGCCGCCGGCGTGAACAGCCAGCCGAGCGGCCCGAGCGGCCCGCTCCGCGAGAGGACGAGGTAGACGAACAGACCGACCACCACCGGCGGGAGGCCCATACCGGTGTAGAGCGCGAGCGTGATCAGGCGCTGGCCGCGGAACCGGACCAGTCCGAGGAAGGCGCCGAGGGGGACGCCGACGATGGTGGACACGAGCAGCGCCACGCCCGTGACGCGAAGCGTCAGGGCGACGATCTGCAGCAGCTCGGGGCGGCGGAATTCGGTCAGCAATTCAGACACGGAGTCACTGTGGCATCGTCGCCGTGGCATCGTCGCCGTGGCGCGGTCGCCGTCGCCGTGGCGCGGGGCTTCAGCCCCGCGATCGTAGGGCGGGCCTTCACGCCCGCCACTCGTGGACTACCGAACCAGTTCCACGCTCTTCACCCAGTGCGAGTATCGCCCGGCGAACTCGTCGGGACCCACCACCAGTTGGAGCACGCCGTCCCGGCCGGTGGCCGGCTGGCCATTACGCTCGTACGCGATGATGATCGCCTGCCGGCCTGGCGGCGGCCGATAGGCGTCCTCCTTCACCGTCATCGTCGGCTTCTGGAGCCACGACGCCAGCGCCTGCAGGTCCGCGACGTTCAGCTGCGCTTCGGTGTACGGCCTGATGGCCGCGTGGAGGTCGCCTCCCGTGCGGAGCACTTTCTCGAGCCGCCCCTGCGCGAAGGTCCGGCCGGCGAGTGCGGGGGCGGGCCGTTTCCCGATCGGCGCCGTGCCCTCGGCGTTCACGCCGTGGCACTCGTTACATCCCTTGACGTTGTAGAGCGCGGCACCGCGCGGGACTGCCCCGAACAGCTCGCTCCACCAGAGCGTCGCGGTCCAGCCATCGCTGCTCGTCAGCAGGATGAGGCTGCCCGCGTTGCGCACGTCGCCCACCGTCGGGTCCGCGTGAAGGAGCAGCTCTCTGAGCGACGCGCCGGCCCAGGTGTGCGGCCCGATGGGCCCGACCTTCACGCCGACGGGGCCGTAGGCGGTCAGCGTGACCTTCGGCAGTGCGCGAAGGTCGGCCGTCGTGACCGTCACCGCCCTCGCGCCCACCTTCACGCTGATCTGGTCGGTCGCCTTCCATTCGTCCGAGTCGGGATAGAAGAGCGGCTGTCCGTACTTCTTTGCACCGAACTCGCCGATCGCCCGCTGGGCGGCGGGCGCCACCAGCCACTCGACAAACTTCCGGGCTGCCGGGTCGTTCACGCCGGGGTGGGTGTCCGGGTTGATCGCCATCACGCCGTAGCGGTTGCGCAGGGCCGGGTCGGGGTTCTCGGCGATCGTGCGGCCGCCGACGAGCACCTGAAGGTCCGGGAGCTTCTCCCGCATCGACAGCCATGTCCCGCGGTCCGACATCGTGTAGGCCAGCTTCTCGTTCGCCAGGACCAGCGTCTCCCCCATCCCCTGCCCGAGCTTCAGGTACCACGAGCCGACGGGCGTCACCTTTGCCGCATTCCAGAGGGCCAGTTCGGCGGTGTGCGTGCCCGACTTGTCGCCGCGGCTCGCGAATGGAGCCCGGACGGACGCAATCGCCGAGAACGCCTCCCGCGCCGACCTCAGGCCCATGACCCTCGCAGGATCGGCCGCCGGACCGATGACGACGAAGTCGTTGTACATCACGTCGAACCGCTCGCGGGCGTGGTGATCGGCGACGAACTGCAGTTCTTCCCGGTAAGAGTGCACGAGGACCACGTCGGCGTCGCCGCGCCGGCCGAGTTCGAGCGCCTGCCCGGTGCCGACAGCCACCACGTCCACACGGCACCCGCATGTCTTCTCGAACGCGGGCAGGATGGCCCGCAGAAGGCCCGTGTCGTCTGTGCTCGTGGTGGTGGCCAGGCGCAGCACACCGGGTGAGGCTGCAGGCTGCGCCGCCGCAAGGGCGGCGAGGAGCGCGAGGGGGATCAGCGCCAGGGTCAGCGCCAGGGGTCGGGTGGAATTGGCTGCGGGGTGTCCTGCCACTCACAGAAGTGTAATCGACGGCAGCCGGACGAGTCGAATCCGGGCGCGCAGTCGGCGCCGGACTTGGCATAATGGACTGGCGTGTTCGTGGAGTGGAGGGGATCATGGCCGACCGGCGACAGTTTCTGAAAGGCGGCGCGCTCGCGTGCGCGTCCGCGCTCGCACCGTCGGCGGCGGCGCAGACGCCACCTGCCGCGCAACCGCGGCTGCCGCGCGGCCCGAAGGCGCGGATGGCGCTCACCTACAAACCGTTCACCACCTCGCTCAAGCACGTCTTCACCATCGCGACCTCGTCCAGAACGACGACGCCGGGGATGCTGACCGAGGTGGCCTACGATGGCATCGTCGGCTACGGCGAGGCGTCCATGCCGCCGTATCTCGGCGAAACGCAGGAGAGTTGCGCGGCGTTCCTGGCGAAGGTCGATCTGAGCCGGTACTCGAACCCGTTCGAGCTCGAAACGATTCTCGCGGACATCGATCGGATTGCAGCCGGGAACCCGGCCGCGAAGGCGGCGGTCGATCTCGCGCTCCACGACCTGGTCGGCAAGCTGATGAACCAGCCCTGGTACAACATCTGGGGCTACGACCCGGCGAAGACGCCCTACACGAGTTTCACCATCGGCATCGACACGCCGGACGTCGTCCGACAGAAGGTCCGCGAGGCGGCCGAGTACAAGGTGCTGAAGGTCAAGCTCGGGCGCGAGAACGACCGCGAGATGATCGAGACGATTCGATCGGTCACCGACAAGCCGCTGACAGCCGACGCCAATCAGGGCTGGAAGGACCGGCAGAAGGCACTCGACGAGATCGTCTGGCTCAAGGAGAAGGACGTCCAGTTCGTCGAGCAGCCGTTCCCGAAGGAGGCGCCGCTCGAGGACTTCGCGTGGCTCACCGCGCGAAGCCCGCTGCCGATCATGGCCGACGAGATGTGCCAGCGGCTCGCAGATGTCCGGAAGCTCTACGGCGCCGTCAGCGGCATCAACATCAAGCTGATGAAGGCGACCGGCATGCGCGAAGCCCACAAGATGGTGGTGCTGGCGCGGTCGCTCGGCATGAAGGTGATGCTCGGCTGCATGGTGGAAACGTCGTGCGCGATCTCGGCCGCGTCGCACCTGTCGCCGATGGTCGAGTGGGCCGACTTGGACGGCGCGCTGCTCATCGGCAACGACCCGTTCGTCGGAACCACCGTCGTCGACGGGAAGGTGACGGTGACGGAGAGGCCGGGGATCGGAGTGACGCTCAAGGCGTAACGGTTCGAATCTTGCGATCGTGCGATCTTGCGATCTTGCGAACTTGCGAACTTGCGAATTGGCGTCGGGCCGCCTCCCAGATCGCAAGATCTCCACTTCGCAAGATCGCAAGATCGCAGGATGCCGAGGGTCGCGCGCGTGTTGGCGCGTCCCGGCGGGCCAATGCTATGATGAAGTGTTGTCCTTCCAGTGGTGGGTATAGCTCAGCGGTAGAGCGCCGGACTGTGGCTCCGGAAGTCGCGGGTTCGAACCCCGTTACCCACCCCAACCTCCTTCTCCAACTCCTTCAATAACTTATCGTCGTTGGCGTCGGTCGTTTCGGGCTTCGTTGTCGGAGGCTTGGCGTCCGAACTTGAAACAAACTTGAAACATTCGCCAGTCTCAAGGCGCTTGGCGGCCTCCATCAGGGTCTCGGGCTTCTGATTGTCGTACCGCTCCGTTGTCGTGATCGACGCATGCCCCAACAGGTCACGGACCTGCGAAAGAGGGACTCCTCTTTCAACCAGACGCGAGGCGTACTCGTGGCGCAGGTCGTGCCAACGGAGACCGACCTTGCGGTACTCCTCCAAGCTCTCGTCAGTGAACCGCCGATGCGGGGATCGCTTCTGCCACTGAGGCTTCCCGCCATGTGCCCTCACGACCGTGGCTATCCAGCCAGTCCGGAAGGCCTTGATCGCCTCGTCAACTTCGTTGGCGCAGACCTTGGCCTCTGGAGCCTTCTGCTGGCCCGCAACATCAAGGCGGAGGAAGTCCAAGACAGCCTTCAGGCGAGCCGTCGAAACTGGCACCCATCTCGTCTTCCCCGACTTTGTGGTTTCGCCCCTGAGCCTTAGCCAGCCGGGCCTGGCGTCCACGTCGGCCCATGTCAACGCCAGCATTTCGCCTCGCCGAAGTCCAGCATCGAGCGCGATGACGATCAACGGCCTGAGGTGCTCGGGAGCGGCGTCCAGCAACTGCTTCTCCTCCTCGACCGACACCCGCCGATGACGCTGATTGTCCTCAAACTGCGGTTTGAGTGACTGCGACCTGCCCGAAACGACGGGCGACTGCGATAGGTAGCGGTGGCTCTCCGCCCAGTTGAACATGTGACGGAGCAGCGACCGGTAACGGTTGATCGTCGCCGGACGTCGGGTCCGTTGAGTCTGATGATGCTTCGAGAGAAACGCCGGCTCGTTGAGCTTGGCGATCAGGTCTTCAATTTCCGCCGCCTTGATCTCAACCAGTGGTTTCGTCCCGAAATGCTCGATCAGGAATGGCAGTCGATACTCGATCGTGTCCGCAGAAGCCAGAGCGTTGGCATTCACGTACCGATCGACATAGACCTCGGCAAGCTGTTTGAAGGTCAGGACGCCTTGTGGCGCCTGCTGCTCCTCTTTCGCGAATGCTCCTGATCGGATGGCGTCACGCAGCCGGTCCAAGATCGCGGCTGCCTGCGATTTTGAAGTGACATCGCAACTGGCCCACCTTCCGAGGCTCTCTCGATAGAGCCGGCCCTTGTGCTTGAAGCTGCCGGTTCAAGTCCGACCGCCGGCTCCAGTTCTTCTAACAATTTGTCGATATTTCGGCGTGACTTACTCGAGCGAGGAACGCCGGGATCACGCCGGGGTCACACGAGGCAGAGATTCTGGCGACAGGACGGCGTCTGTGTGAACGCGGATGCTTCAGAGTCTGCTCCGATCCTTGGCGACGGCGTCCATTCACAAGCTGGCCAACGGACGCAGAATCGGGTGCGAGTCGAAGGAGAGGTCCGCTGCGGGCGTCCCCGCGCGACACCAGCGGAGTACGACTGTCGCCGTGATCGCCGCCACGGCTACGGTGGGGATGATGTCGTAACAGCGGTGCAGGCAGTCCAAGAACCGCCCCCCGGCGGCTCCCACGCGGATCCTCCCCCGGCCACCCCTGCGGCGCGTTGACTCCTACTGGCTGGCACTCAGGCTGGAGAGCGACGGCCGGCGTGTCTCTGTCGTTGGGAATCGACCTTGCGATCGGCTGCAGAGCCGGAGTCCACCAGCAGTCTTGGCGGAAGGGCTACGCCGGCTATCTTCTGCGCTATACTCCCGCCCGTGGTCCGGCCGAGGCCTTGGTCAGTCCGACGTGCATTGAATTCCCTAGGTTCCCACTATGAGATTCGCGCTTGTCGCACTGCTTACTCTGGCTACCGCTGTCGCAGTTCTCTTCGCGCAGGGGCCGGCCCCTGACACTCCATCACCTCAGGTGGCAGCCAAACAGGGAGAACCCGACCCGACGCGCTTCCACTCTCCGATGGTCTTGGAGGCAGCAATAGAGAAGTTCGATCAGCACCTGTGGGGCGCCGTTGGACCAACATCCACAAGCGAGATGCGAGAGTTCGCAAAATACCGGTGCGACAACGTCTTCGTGAAGACCTTTGCCATCACGTGCGGCAAACCAGACAAGGCGGGTATCGTCAAGGTGAAATACTGGTTTACCCTGGCAAATGAACCGGGCATCGACAAGATGGCGACTGCGAAGATCGAGTTGGTGAGAGGATCTGAGGTCATTGCCTCCGAGATCTCCCGTCCCATCAGCGTCGAGGAGAAGAAATCAAACAGCGAATCTCTCTCCGTGCAGGTGAAGTCCGCATCGTTCGGATCGCCAGTGACTCTACGTATCACGCTGACAGTCTGGGATGATCCCCGACCCATGTAGTGACCACCGCAGCGTCTCAGAGGACCACCCTCGCAGTGGCCCCTTCCTTCTACCGCCAGACGATCTGGAGGACTGGGAGTGGTTCCCGCCGCCGTTGCCAGACGCGACCGTCGCGGCCATCCACCGGCACCTGGTCGCCAGCGCGAACTGAGGGCACCCACCGCGCAATTCTGGACTAGTTAGGTCCAGAGGTTGACTCGCTCGCGGTCCCGAACAATAGTCTGCCCCGAGAGGAATTTCTCGGCGTGCCTGGACGGAATCACTCGCGATTCGTCCACTGCGACTTGGCCCCAGGCTTGCTTAATTGAGACTCCAGGAACCGTAGCCACGCGCACTGCCCGTGGGGTGGATGCGGCCGCAACGGACCCCATCTAGTTGGTTGCTGGTCACTCCGACAAAGGAGGCACAAATGCGTCGCGCATCGTTCCTCGGCCTTGTTCTCGCGGTCTTGTTCGCGAGCACAGCTACGGCCGCTCCGATCATGTACAACTTCTCTGGAACGATCGACCGCACGGATTCCAACAACAAGATTCCTGTCGGTGAGACATTCACTGGCGTACTTACCTACGACCCCGATGCCCCATTGGAGGACAACTTCGGTGTCTATAGCGTGTTCCACACTACGGTTGCCAGCCTCACAGTGGTTGTTGGGGGAACGACGTATCAGTCGAACTCAGGCGCCGCGTACGAGAACATCATGAACCACGATGTCGGCAACGACATCATCCGGTTCTATAGTGAGTTCACACCCACCACGGACTTCCCAAACCAGCCGACCTTCTACCTAGATTTCTTCTACGACGCAAGCCACTTCTCGGCAAACCCGACGAGTTTGCCCAGTACCCTCGCCGGGTACTCGTCCGCGTATTTGGTCCTCGGAGATCTCTATTCAGGTGCCGGCGGGCCGCTGTCACAACCCGTGCCCGAACCCGCCTCGCTGCTGCTGCTCGGCACGGGGCTGGCTGGCTTGATCGCGGAGCGGCGACGGCGGCGGTAGCGCGGGCTCGGCACACCCATCGCTCACAGGGCCACCATCGCGGTGGCCCTTCGTGTCTACGGCTGTCCGGTTGTCACAGAAGAATAGCGCGCACTGACGCACCACCGAGCGTGCGGGGCTCGCGCTTGGCACCCACGATGGAAGCCGGCTTCGATTCGTGAGGGCGAGATGGCGGCCCAGTACGCGTTCGGTGTGCGACACCACCAGGCCCGACAATCATCTAGCGGCTGTTTGAATAGGTGGTGAGGCCGGGGTCTATGTCCGTGCGGTTGAATTGGACCGGCGACCTTCGACCTTGAAACGAACTTGAAACTCTGCGCCACAAACGGCCTCGGGCCACCCCGCGCAGCCTCATGGAGCAGCCCGAGATCCTCAACAAACCCAACTCCTCCACTCACCGCTTCACGGGTCTTCTCGGACTGTGGCTCCGGAAGTCGCGGGTTCGAACCCCGTTACCCACCCCACCCTCCCCTGCGATTCTCGAAGGCGGGCGACCGCGAACGTGGCGTGAGGCCCGCGCGGACGCGCCCACGCGGCCGGCGCGCTGCCCGGGAGCGACGTTCTGGCGCAGCGTAGGCCTACTTGGTCAGGCAACTCGCCACGGCGAAGGCTTGCGCGGTATCGCCCGTGGTTCCCGTTCCCGTTGCCATCTGCCCGGTGGGGGCAGTGGCGATCGCGCCGCAGCTGTTTTGAAACCAGGCGACGGCGGCGCAGTCGGACTTGTTGCAGTAGCCGATCGCGGAGGCCTCGGCCTCCGCGCGCGTCGCGTAGTTGTACGAAATGCCCGACGCTCGTGTGGACGACGAGTACGCGATTGCGCCGTACCCGGTCGTCGCGCAAGCCCACAGCCTCACCGAGCACGCCGGCGTGGTCTGCGTCGTGGGCGCGGGCGTAGGTGCGGGCGCAGAAGGGCTTCCACTGCAGGACCACGACCACGCGATCGCCATCACGATGCCGAGTTGGACTAGGAGCCGTCGCCAAGTTCTGAGCTCAGATGCCATAGCTGTGATCGCGCCTCCAGATCAGACTGCCGTCGGTATGTGTATCGGCTCGCAGGTCGCGGGACTTTGGGGGGCGCCAAGCCGTCGCCCGCCGGAGGTACTGGCGGGGGCAGAACCTGTCGACATACAATGCCGGCTGAGTTGGAGCGTTGGCGTTTCCGGCAGAAAGGAGGGGTGGAATGCTACCAGCGCAGTGGGATACGTTCAAACGGGCGGCTCGCCGCGAGAAGCTGACCGCCGTCCCGATGGCGCTCATCGTCGACAGCCCGTGGATTCCCGGCTACCTGGGCATCTCCCACCTGGACTACTACCTCGACCCCGAGACCTGGTTCGCCTCCAACCTGCGGATCATGCAGGAGTTTCCCGACGTGATATTCGTGCCGTCGTGGTGGATGGAGTACGGCATGGCCGCCGAGCCGTCGGTCCTCGGCGCGAAGATCAAGTTCTGGCCGAACAACACGCCCAGCGAGTGTCATACGCTCTGCCGGCTCGACGATCTCGACCACTTCTCGAAGTATGAAATCGCGGCGGACGGTTTTGCGGCGCTGACGCTACACCGGATCCGCATGCACAGGCCCCGCATCCTGGGACTCGGCCACGTCCTGCCCCTCGTCACGGCCCGCGGGCCGTTGTGCACGGCCGCGTTCGTTCGCGGCACCACGCCGTTCATGCTCGACCTGATGGAATCCCCGAAGGGTGCCCACAAGCTGATCGACCTCTGCACCCGCGTGGTCATCGACTGGCTCAAAGCCCAGCACGAGGCCATGGGCGACACGGTGGAGGGCATTCTCGTGCTCGATGACGTCGTCGGCCTCATCGGCCCGGCGCACTACCTGGAGTTCGCACACCCCTATCTGACCCGCATCTGCGAGGCGTTCCCGCCGGACTGGGTCAAGATTTACCACAACGATGCCCCGATCAACGCGTGCCTCGACCACTTGCCCGACACCGGGTTCAACGTGCTGAACTGGGGCAAACAGACGGACATTCGCGAGGTCAAGCGGCGTGTCGGCGATCGCATGTGCCTGATGGGCAACGTCGATCCGCTCGACGTTGGCGTTCGAGGCACGCCCGAAGAGGTGAAGAGCGCCACCCGCAACGTCCTCGAAGGGGCCGGCGGCGAAGGGGTCATTCTCTCGGTGGGCGGAGGGGTCAGCCCGGGCATGCCCCGAGAGAACATCGCGGCCATGCTGGACGCCCTGAGGGACTTCAACTCGCGCGGAGGGGAGCTGACGGCGGCATGATCTCGATCTCCTCTCTCCTCGACTCCGGCGGCGAACTCATCCGCGCGACACGGACGAAGGCGTCCGGACCTCCGGGAAGCCTGCCGTTCACGCCGGACATGCTGACCGAGGAGCCGAGCGGGAACCTCTTCGGCATGACCCAGGACGCCGGCATGGGCTGGCATCCGGGGGAGGTGACCCGCCCCCAGGTGTTGATCCTCAGCACGCTCGGCGGGCTGCGTGACGATGGCGGCAGGCCGATCGCGCTCGGCTACCACACCGGGCATTGGGAACTCGGCCTGCTCGTGAAGGCGGCCGCGGAGCAGTTGCGCCGGGAGGGTGCCCTGCCCTTCGCCGCCTACTGCAGCGATCCCTGCGACGGGAGGACGCAGGGGACGGCCGGAATGGTCGACAGCCTGGCCTACCGGAACGACGCGGCCGTTACGATGCGCCGGCTGATCCGGTCGCTCCCGCGGCGGGTCGGCGTGATCGGAATCGCGACGTGCGACAAGGGGTTGCCGGCGACGATGCTGGCTCTGGCCGGCTGCCGGGACCTGCCTGGTATCGTGGTGCCGGGCGGAGTGACCCTGCCCGCCGTCGGCGCCGAGGATGCGGGTACGATCCAGTCGATTGGCACCCGGTTCGCCCATGGAATGGTCTCGCTGGAGGATGCGGCGAGCCTGGGCTGCCGCGCGTGCGGCACCCCGGGCGGCGGATGCCAGTTCCTGGGAACGGCCGCCACATCGCAGGTCGTGGCCGAGGCGCTCGGGCTGGCGCTGCCGCACAGCGCGCTCAGTCCGTCGGGCGAGCCGGTCTGGCTGGATCTCGCCGAGCGGTCGGCCATGGCCCTCATGCGCCTCGCGGAGAGCCGGACTCCCCTCTCGGCTGTTCTCGGCTCGCGCGCGCTCGAGAACGCGATGCTGCTGCACGCCGCCGTCGGCGGCTCGACCAACCTGCTGCTGCACATCCCCGCGATCGCGCACGCGGCGGGACTTCGCGGTCCCGGCCTCGAGGACTGGACGCGCGTCAACCGGACGGTCCCGCGCCTCGTGGACGCTCTGCCCAACGGGCCCGCCAACCATCCAACCGTGCAGGTCTTCATGGCGGGCGGAGTCCCGGAGGTCATGCTCCACCTGAGAGACATGGGGCTGCTGAACCTCGATGTCCTGACGGTGACGGGAGAGAAGCTGTCGACCGTGCTCGAGTGGTGGCAGTCCAGTGAACGTCGCTCCGCGGCCAGGTCTCGCCTGCTGGCGTCCGACGGAATCGACGCGGACCGCGTCATCATGAGCCCCGACAACGCGCGCCGGGCAGGCCTCACGAGCACCGTCGTGTTCCCCGTCGGCAACGTCGCGCCCGATGGGAGTGTCGTCAAGTCCACGGCCATCGCCGCGTCCGCCGTGGGAGACGATGGCGTGTACCGCCACCGCGGGCCAGCCCGCGTGTTCGTGTCCGAACGGGACGCCGTCGCGGCCGTCAAGAGAACGGGGGCGGCCCGTTCGGTGGAGCCTCATGACGTCGTGGTGCTGATTGGCGCCGGACCGCTCGGAGCGGGGATGGAAGAGACCTACCAGCTCACGGCTGCGCTGAAGGCTCTGCCGTGGGGCCAGACCGTGTCCGTCGTGACGGATGGCCGCTTCTCGGGGGCGTCGACGGGCGCGTGCATCGGGCATGTCAGCCCCGAGGCGCTGGCGGGCGGCCCGATTGGCAGGCTGCGCGACGGAGACCTGGTCGAGGTTGTCATCGATCGCCGCGAGTTGTCGGGCGACGTCAATCTGGTCGGCATCCCGCGAGACGCCGGGGCTGCAGGCGACTTCCAGATGCTCGAGCGGGAGGAGGCCATTCGCCTGCTGGCCGAACGCCCCGTCCACCCCGGCCTCAGGCCTCGGCCCGGCCTGCCGGACGATACGCGGTTGTGGGCGGCCCTGCAGCAGGCGAGCGGCGGGGTCTGGAACGGGTGCGTTTACGACGTCGATCGCATCGTCGAACTCCTCGATGCCGGAATGGCGAAAACGGGGAGTGCGGCGCGAACGACGGTTGAGCGTTGAAGGTCGGCATCAACCCCCAAAGGAGTCGTCTATGCCGGTTCGGATTCCGGTCCTCATCCTCGGCCTGCTGGCCGCGTGTGCCGCAACACTGACCGCCACGCGGCAGTCGGGTCCCGCGCCCGGATCTCTGCCCTACCAGGATCCTCGTCGTTCCGTCGCCGAGCGCGTCGAGGACCTGCTCGCCCGCATGACGATCGACGAGAAGGTCGGGCAGATGACACAACCCGACCACAGCTTTCTGAAATCACCGGACGACGTCGGCAAGTACTTCGTGGGCTCCGTCCTGAGCGGCGGCGACTCCGAGATCCCGGACGTCTCGGCGGTCGGCTGGGCGGACTTCGTCGCCGGCCTTCAGCGGCGGGCGCTCGCCACGCGCCTCGGCATCCCGATCCTGTACGGCATCGACGCCGTCCACGGGCACAACAACGTGCGCGGCGCCGTGGTGTTTCCCCACAACATCGGCCTGGGCTGCACGCGCAATCCCAAGATCGTCGAGGAAGTCTCGCGCGTCACGGCGCAGGAAGTCTCGGCGACCGGGATGCACTGGGCGTTCGGGCCCTGCGTCGCCGTTCCCCAGGACGAGCGGTGGGGGCGCACTTACGAGGGCTTCGGCGAGACGCCCGGACTGGCGGCGGAACTCGGGGCCGCTGCCGTTCGCGGCCTGCAGGGAACCGATCTGTCCCGGCCCGGCGGCGTGCTCGCGTCCGCGAAACACTACGTCGGCGACGGCGGCACGGCGGGCGGCGTGGACCAGGGTGACACGCGCGTCGACAAGGCGACGCTGCGCAGGGTCCATCTGCCCGGATACATCGCGGCGATCAAGGCGGGCGTCGGTTCGGTCATGGCGTCCTACAACAGCTGGAACGGCGAGAAGCTGCACGGACAGAAGTACCTGCTCACCACGGTCCTCAAGGGAGAGCTCGGGTTCAAGGGCTTCGTGGTCTCCGACTGGAAGGCGCTCGAACAGCTGCCGGGCGACTACTCGCAGCAGATCGAGAAGTCGATCGACGCCGGCGTCGACATGGTCATGGTCCCGGACGTCTATCCCCAGTTCTTCGAGAAGCTGAAGCAGCTCGTGGTCGCAGGACGCCTGCCGATGGCCCGCATCGACGATGCCGTTCGACGCATCCTCACGGTGAAGGTCCGCATGGGCCTGTTCGAGCGGCCGTTCGGCGACCGGGCGCTGCTGGCGCAGGTCGGGTCCGCCACGCACCGCGCCGTGGCGCGTCAGGCCGTCCGTGAATCGCTGGTCCTGCTGGCCAATCGAAACGCGGTGCTGCCGCTCTCTCGGACCGCGGCCGGTATCTTCGTCGCCGGAAAGGCGGCCGACGACATCGGCATCCAGTGCGGCGGCTGGACCATCAGCTGGCAGGGAGCGGCCGGCAAGACCACCGAGGGCACGACAATCCTCCAGGCCATCCGCCGTGCCGCCGGGAGCGGCGCGGTCAGCTACTCGCCCGCGGGGGAGGTGGCGACAGGCGCTCGTGTCGCCGTCGTGGTGATCGGCGAGGCGCCCTATGCTGAAATGAAGGGCGATCGCCCCGATCTCGCGCTCGACCCGGCCGACGTGGCGCTCGTGCGAAGGGTCAAGGCCTCGGGATTGCCGACCGTGGTCGTGCTGTTGTCTGGGCGTCCGATGATCCTCGAACCGATTCTGCCCCACGCGGATGCGATCGTGGCGGCCTGGTTGCCGGGCACCGAAGGCGACGGCGTGGCGGACGTGCTGTTTGGCGCCTACAACCCGACCGGGAAACTCAGCCACACGTGGCCCCGGTCGATGGCGCAGGTCCCGATCAACGTCGGCGCGAACGGCGAGAAGCCGAAGGACGAGCCCCTCTTCGCGTACGGCTTCGGCCTGCAGTACCAGGTAGAGCATGGACGGGACTGCGGCAGGGTCTCGCGGCCCGAACGGCCTGCAGCGCCTGGCGGTGCTCCGATGAGAATCGCGGCTGGCCGGGTCATCGTGTGCGCGCTGGCGCTGGCCTGGCCGTCGACGGTCGGCGCCGACCTCCAGGCCGACGTGTTCCGCGTGGCCGGGATCCAGCCAGCCCTCGTCACGGACCGCTCACCGAAGGCCGCAGACGTCATCGTGGTCGGCACCCTGGGCAAGAGCCGGTTGATTCGCCAGCTCGTCGACGCCCGGAAGCTCGATGTCGGACCGATTCGCGGCCGGTGGGAATCGTCAATCGTCCAGGTCGTCCAGCGGCCCTGGCCAGGTGTCGAACGGGCACTCGTCATCGTCGGGAGCGATCAGCGCGGCGCCATCTTCGGGGTGTACACGCTCTCGGAGCAGATGGGAGTGTCGCCCTGGTACTGGTAGGCCGACGTGCCGGTCCGGCACCGGGACCAGGTCTGGGTGCGCGCCGGGCGATATGTGCGTGAAGAGCCGGCGGTGAAGTACCGCGGACTGTTCATCGACGACGAGGCGCCCGCCCTGAGCGGCTGGACGCGGGAGAAGTTCGGCGGCTTCAACCACGCCTTCTACGGCCACGTGTTCGAGCTGCTCCTCCGGCTGCGCGCCAACTTCCTGTGGCCGGCGATGTGGGGAAACGCCTTCAACGACGATGACGCGTTGAATCCTGCCCTGGCGAGCGAGTACGGCATTGTCGTCGGCACCTCGCACCACGAACCGATGATGCGCGCCCACGACGAGTGGCGGCGGTACGGGACCGGTCCGTGGAACTACGCCACCAACGCGGACGCCGCCGAGCCATGGCTCCGCGTGGACGTGGCGCGCGGCACTGTCGATCGCGAGCAGCGGATCCCGGTGACCGCAAGGTGGAGCGACGTGCCCGTCGGGACCGAGACGGCTTCGCTGACGGTCACCGGCCCCGACAACGTGAGGGTCCGCGTGGTCGTGCCCATTCTCAATCCACCGGTGCCCCGCCCGGACACCCTCGACGGTTTCGTGGAGGCGCACGGGTACGTGTCGATGGAGGCGGAGCACTTCGCCCGCGCCATGGCGCCCGCCGGCAGGCGGTGGACCGTGATCCCCAGCCACGGCAGGACGCTTTCAGGCGTAACGCCCTGGCCCGTGACTGCGGAGGCGATACCGGCCGCGCCCGAGGGCATGCGGCTCGAGTACCAGATGCACCTGCTCTCCCAGGGAAAGGTCAGCGTGGACGTGCAGCTCGCCCCGACCCAGAAGTTCCAGCCCGGCGCCGGGTTCCGCTACGCCATCTCTTTCGATGACGAGCCGCCGCAGGTGGTCAACGTGCACGCGCACGAGTCGCTCGCGGCCTGGGAGAGGTCCGTCGCAGACGGAGTCAGGACGTTGACCACCCAGCACGTGGTCGCACGCCCGGGGCGCCACGTGCTCAAGTACTGGGCGATCGACCCGGGGCTCGTGGTGCAGAAGCTCGTTGTGCGCACGGGCCGCCCGCGGCCGAGCTACCTTGGCCCGCCTGAAAGCGCCAGGGGCGTTCATCGCGCCTCCCCCGCCGGCTGGTAGTTCCGCCGGCGCTCCGCAAGCTCATCCTGGATTCGCAGGTTCAACGTCTTGCCGATCGGGTAGACGGCCAGGCAGATCATGACGACACCCAGCGCGATCGCCGGATACACGCTCGCCCCGAGGCGGATGCCCAGCAGCGCGTATCCGGTCTGCACGGCATTCGGCACGTAGCCGTACGCGTCGATGATCCACGCGCTGAGCGCGCCGCCGAGGCTCAGGCCGGCCTTCAGCGCGAACAGGATCCCGGCGAACATGAACCCGGTGGCGCGGCGGGAGGTCTTCCACTCCGAGTAGTCCGCCACGTCCGCGATCATCACCCACAGCAATGGCACCGTCGGACCCCACCCGACGGCCCACAGGACGCCGAGCCAGAAGAGCAGGCCGACCGACGTCGGACCGACCAGGAAGACCGCCAGCGTCGCCACCGTGGTGACCGACACGCCCGCGAGGAAGACGGCCTTCTTGCCGAACCGGTCCGCGAGCGGCTTGGAAAGGATGATGCCGACGATCTGCACGAGGCTGCCGACGACGAAGAACAGGCTCAATCCCACGGCGGCGGCGTTCGAGCTGTCCGGCTTCACGAGCAGGCCGAGCCCGTCGAGCGCGGCCTTCCAGCCTGTCGCCTCGCCGCCAAGGCCGGAGAGGCCGACGGTGCCGAGGAACTCCCTGATCTGCTGCTGATCGAGGTAATAGGCGAAGAAGTAGTTCGATGAGCTGCCGCGGACGACGAGCATCGTGAAGACGAGCAGCGTGAGGACGAACAGCACGAGCCAGGGGCGGCAGGTCAAGACGTCCTTCAGGTCGTCACTGAGCGGGTGCCGGTCGCCGGGCGGCGGCTGCACGCGTTCGCGCGTGCTGGCGAACGTGATGAGGTTCAGGACGACGATCAGCGCGCCGAAGATCGCCATCGTCGTCGCCCAGCCCCTGGCCGAATCGCCGCCGCCGAACTTGGCGACAAGCGGCAACGGCAGGGCCTGGATGATGAACTGGCCCACCAGCGCTCCCACGAAGCGGTAGCTGGCCAGGCTGCTCCGCTCGCCGGCGTCGCCGGTCATGACGCCCATCATGGCCGAATAGGGCGTGTTGTTGGCGGAGTAGAGCATCATGACCAGCGTGTAGGTCAGGTAGGCGTAGATGAGCTTCCCGGACGGGCCCACGTTCGGGGTCACGTAGACCAGCCAGAAGGCCACCCCGAACGGAACGGCCGTCCAGAGCACCCACGGACGGAAATTCCCCCACCGCGTCCGAGTCCAATCCGACAGCGCGCCGATGGCCGGATCGAAGACCGCATCGCCGAGCCGGAGGATGAGGAACATGGTGCCCACGGCCACCGCCGACAGCCCGACGGTGTCCGTGTAGAAGCGGGTCTGGTAGAGGATCATCGACTGGAAGAAGAAGTTCGTGGCGATGTCCCCGAGGCTGTACCCGACCTTCTCGCCCACCGACAGTCGCTGATTCTGGGTCGTCATTGGCATGTCTCTCGTGTCGGCCTAGCCCCGGGGCGGCGAGCCGGACAGCGGACGTTTGCTGAACTGCTGGAAGTAGCGGAGGATCTTGTCACGCCACGCGGCGGCGTCGGCCGTCTGCTTGCGCAGTCTACCGAGGACCGCCTGGAACCGCTCGTCGTCCACCCTGCCGCGAAGCGTCGTCCAGCGATCCTCCATCAGCCGCGCGTCCTCGGCCCCCCTGGTGTAGCGCCTCACGAGCGCGTCCCACAGCGTCACGCCGGACGCGAGCCTGTAGTCCCACGGCAGCCGGTGAAACCAGAGAAGCAGGTTTTCGGGGCATGTCGCCGGGTCGCTCCACCGCTCGCGCAGCGGCGATCGGTACTGGCCGACCGCGTTGCTGCCCCGGCTCGTCCGGTCGAAGCCGACCCCGCTGGCGTCGGCGCGGTGGTAGTAGATCGCGGACCAGTCCGCGCGTCGCGGGTCCGCGTTCTCGGGCATGGGCGCGTAGTGATCGCCGCCGATGAGATGGTGGAGGCCGAGCGGCATGGTGTAGTCGACGTAGGTCTCACGCGAGCCGAGCATGATCGACCGGATCGTCGATGTCACCTCGCGCGCGCGGCCCCAGGTCATGCCGATCCACTCGTCCGCGATGTCCGAGGCCGACAGGTCGGGATTCCACGCCAGCCTTCCGTAGGCGTACCAGTTGGCCTGCCCGAAATCGTGACCGGTCCAGTTGGCGTCCCGGCCGGTGTTGGCGACGCCGGCCATCCCGGTGCGCCGATAGCCGTGCAGGCTGCCATCGAGCACCTTCGCCACGGTGGAACCGGGCCCGGCGGCAAACGTGTCCGCGTCGAGCACTTCTTTCCACATCGGCGCGAGGTAGACGAGATGCGTGGACTGGCCGAAGTACTCCTGCGTGACCTGCAGCTCGGCCATCAGGGGCGTTTGCGGCATCGCGCCGAACAACGGACTGAACGGCTCCCTGGGCTGGAAGTCGAGGGGGCCGTTCTTGACCTGCACCATGACGTTGTCGCGGAAGCGCCCGTCGAGAGGCACGAACTCGAGGTAGGCCCGCTTCACGCGGTCGGGGTCGACGTCGGCCGAATACACGAAGGCACGCCACATGACGATGCCGCCATGGGGCGCGACGGCGTCGGCCAGCATGTTGGCGCCGTCGGCATGCGTGCGCCCGTAGTCCTGCGGCCCCGGCTGCCCCTCGCTGTTGGCCTTGACGAGGAAGCCGCCGAAGTCGGGAATGACCGCGTAGATCTCGTCGGCCTTGGCGCGCCACCAGCGCGCGACGGCCGGGTCGAGCGGGTCGGCGGTCGGCAGACCGCCGATCGAGCGGGGGGCGGCGAAGTTCGCCGACAGGTACACGCGGATACCGTAGGGCCTGAGCGCCCGCGCCAGCGCAGCCGTCTTGTCCAGGTACGGCGCGGTGAGAGACTGGGCGTTCGCGTTGACGTTGTTCAGCACCGCGCCGTTGACGCCAATCGACGCGTTCGCGCGACCGTAGTCCTCGACGCGGGGATCGACGCGCGCGGGCAGTTCGGCCCAGTTCCACAGCGATCGCCCCGCATAGCCGCGCTCGATGGTGCCATCGAGGTTGTCCCAGTGGTCGAGCAGCCGGAGCGCCATCCGCGGCCGCTCCTCGATGGCCAGCGGCGAGACGGGCTTCCCGGTCTGCACGAGACGGAGCAGGTGGAAGACGCCGTACAGCGTCCCTCTCTCGCTCCGGGAGGCGATCACCGTCACGGCGCGTCCGCCCACCGTGGCGGTCCGGATGAGAAATCCCTCGTCGCCCGCCCGCTCGAGAGCTTGCGCCCATCCGAGGGCGGCAATCAGCGGAGAGGTCGAAGGCGTCCCGATCAGGAGAGCGCCGTCGGAGGCGATGCTCTGCACCACTGGCGGACTGGTGCCGATCAGGCCGAGCAGCGCTCGGCGCAGCTCGGCGGCCACGATCCGCCCGGTCGGCGAGTCCTGCTGGATGACGATCGACGACACCGCGCGGCCGTAGCCGGCGCGCAGCACCGGATCCTCCACCCGCGCGTAGCGGAGCCACAGGTCGCGGCCGGTCTCGGCACGTGCGGACGCGGTCAGGACAGCCAGCGCGACCACCGCCAGAACGCACATCCGGCGGCAACGAGTGCCAGGTGACGTCTCCATGTTCACGCGCAAGCGTGCTCCTATTCCGCCGCTGCGAGCGGCTCGAACCTCGGCGCGAGGAGGTGGTGCAGCGCAAACGAGGCGAGATACATGAATGCGCAGATCCCGAACAGGATGGCGTAGCCGCCCGTCGCGTTCCCGGCGGCGTGGGCCTGGTCGAGCAGCTTTCCAGAAAGCCACGGGAAGAGCATGCCCCCTGTCGACCCCGCCAGGCCGCCAAGACCGACGATGGTTCCCACGTCCTTCTTCGGGAACATGTCGGACACCGTGGTGAACAGGTTTGCCGACCACGCCTGGTGCGCCGCCCCGGCGAAGCCGATCAGGAGAACGGCCGGCCAGTCACCGACTCTGGTCACGACGAGGATGGGCAGGACGCAGAAGGCGAAGATGAACATGCCGGTCTTGCGGGCGCGCGTCGCGCTCCAGCCCCTCTGCTGCAGCCGGCCCGTAAGCCAGCCGCCGCCGATGCTGAGCACGGTCGCGATCAGGTAGATGGTCGCCACGAGGGCCCAGCTCTTCTTGATGTCGAGATTCCGCGTCGCCTTGAAATAGTCGGGCAGCCAGATCAGGAAGAACCACCAGACCGGGTCGGTCATGAACTTCGCCACGACGAACGACCAGGTCTGTCTGAGCCCGAGCGCGCGACGCCAGCCCATCGGCGTGCCGCCGGCCGCCCCTTCGTCCGTGTCCCGGCGAATGTGGTCGAACTCGGCCCTCGACACACGCGGCTGCTTCTCCGGGACGTCGTAGAACGGGATCCAGAGGAACAGCCAGAGGAACCCGGCGACACCGGCGAGCACGAACGCGGAACGCCAGCCCAGGGCCAGCGCGATGGCCGGCACGACCATCGGTGCCACGATCGCGCCGACGTTCGTGCCCGAGTTGAAGAGGGCTGTCGCGAGCGCCCGCTCGGTCCTGGGAAACCACAGGGCGACTGCCTTGATCGCCGCCGGGAAGTTCCCGCCCTCCGTGACGCCGAGGAACATCCGCGCACCGAGGAATCCGCCGACCGACGCCACGAGGGCGTGCGCCATGGCCGCGAGGCTCCACGTCGCGATCGACCACGCGTAGCCGATCTTCGTGCCATACCGGTCGATCAGCCATCCCCAGGCGAACACGCCGACGCCGTAGGCGCCCAGGAACGCTGAGTTCACGAGGCCGAACTGCTCGTTGGTCCAGCCGAGTTCCTGATCGAGGAACTCCTTTGTGAGCGCCAGGATCTGCCGGTCGATGTAGTTGACGGTCGTGGCGAGGAACAGCAGCGAGCAGATCAGCCAGCGGTAGCGTCCGATTGCTCCCGCCGCCGCGCCCGCAAGGGGCGCCGCCCCTCCGGTCCGAGCCGCCTGGTCGTTTGCGTTCGAGGACACCTGGCCTCCCCTCCACCGCCGCCACCGACGAGTGTCACCGCGGCGGCGCGTCGGCAGCGACGCCCGGCCGCCGGGGCCGCGGGCCTAGTCTAGCGCAACGGACGCGCGGGATAGGCGCCCGGCAGTCGTCCGGCATCCTGAGTCCAGCCCGCGATTCTTCGAACCTCTTCCGGAACCGGGTCATCGGTGCCTGCCGCAGGGAGGGACACGGCCAGTTCGTAGTTGTCCAGTTCCGGGCTCCTGAAGAGCGCGCCGGAGTAGCCGTCCAGCGAACGACTCCGGACCTCGAAAGCCGGGTGCAGCCTGGTGAGGTCGCCCGGCGACTTCAGCTCGGCCGCGCACTTCTCCCCGGCCGCCGGACTCCACGCGATGAGCGGCCGCGAGCCCGCGTCGCCGCGCCGCACGTAGACATTGCCGTCGAGCCGGGCCAGCTGCGGCTCGGTGAGCCGCGCGCACAGCGACTCGGTCTGCTCGACGTTCAGGAGCGGCTTGCGGAACGACGGATCGGCGACGAGCAGGTTGCCGGCGAAGACGTGGCCGTGGCGCTGGTCGACGTCGGGTCCCGTCGCGGGGTGCCAGCCGAAGTGGTCCCCCGCCGCGCTCCTCGGCGTGCGCTCGAAGGAGGCGACGGTGTTGACGAAGGTGTTCTGGTAGAGGCGCACGTTCGAACTGTTGAGCACGCGGACGCCCTTGTCGCAGTTCACGAAGACGTTGCCGACGGCAACGGCACCCTTCGAGATCTCGAAGAAGAACCCGTCGATGGCGTTCTCGACCCAGTTGTTCACGAAGACGCCGTCGACGTTGCCGACGTCGTACCAGATGCCGTTCGAGTAGGGCTGCTCGACGACGAGGTTGTCGCGGCAGGTGACGCGGTAGGACTGGTTGAAGATCTTGACGGCGGACGGGTAGTAGCCCGTGATCCGCTCGATGTTGTTCCGCCGGAAGATGTTGCGCTCGAGCAGCACGTCGGCCGAGCTGATGATGTAGATGCCTTCCGTGCTCGTGTCGCTGACGAGGGAGTTGCGCAGGACCAGGCCGTCTCCCCGCAGGTAGGCGGCCACCCGCGAGCAGTAGGTGATCGTCACGTTCTCGAGAGTGGTGCCGACGACGTCCTTGCCGAAGGTCGATGGATTCGCAGGGCCATCGGGCTCGACGCCCTCCACTTCCAGCGCACGGTACGCATACTGGGTGAGGGTGACCCCGCGGATCGCGGGCCCCTTCCTGTCAGACACCCTGCCGTGCACGGGCCTGGTCGTCCGGACGAACGCGCTGTCATGAGCCGTGATCTCGATCAGGCGGCCCTTCGGGTTCACGGCGATATAGACGTAGCCTCCTTCGTAGTCGACGAAGTAGGTGTGCGCGTCGAGGCCCCCCTCCCAGCCGGCGGACTGCAGGAACTCGCCGTCGATGAAGACCATGTCGTTGTTGAAGCGGTGGAGCGGCGTGCGCATCCCCTCGCGCGCCCGCTGCCACCAGTCGGCCGGTCTCTGCGGGAACAGACGCTTCCACGACGTGCGCCAGACGCCGTCGCGCAGGGCTTCCCACTCGGTCGCCACCTGCGTGCCCTTCAGGACCGGCACCTCGTCGCGATAGGGCTGGATGGTGATTCCCTGATTGAACGTCAGCCCGCCGGTCCGGTACGTGCCGCCGCGCATGATGACGGCGTCGCCGGAGACCACTCGCGCGATCGCGGATTCGATCGTCGTCGGCTCGCCCGGGGCCGCGCCCGCCGCGTCAGCCCTGCCGTCCGGCGCCACGTAGTAGACGTGGCCCGCCGCCTTCGGAACGTCGTAGGTCTGTGGAATCGGGCCGTACGGGCCGCCGGACGGCTGTGCCTGCGCGGCAGCGGGGACGAGCGAGAGGCCTGCGAGAAGCACCGCCCACCTGGCTTGACCACTGAGCATCGCGACTCCTTTCCGACCGCGATAGAATACTCCCGCCGGCAGGGAACCGCTGATGAAAACAACCTCCCGTTTCCGAGTCTCCCGTCGGGTCTGCTCGCTCTGCGGGCTCGCAATGGTGCTGTCGGTCGCAGGCGTGCCGGCACAGCAGCCTCGCCCTCCCGCGGATCGGCCCGTGCCGCGAACGGACGCCAACTCGATGACGGCGCACGACGACCTCATGCGAAAGAGGACCCAGGGCCGCATCGACGTCTACTTCACGGGCGACTCCATCGTCCGGCGCTGGGGCGCGACGGACTATCCGGACCTCCTGAAGAACTGGACCGAGAACTTCTTCGGATGGAATGCGGCCGACTTCGGATGGGGCGCAGACAGGACGGAGAACATCCTCTGGCGGCTCCAGAATGGCGAACTCGACGGCGTGAATCCCAGGGTGATCGTCGTGCTGGCCGGGACGAACAACGTGGGCTCGCAGCCGGGCGACAAGGGCAAGGTCGAAGACGTGGCGCGCGGAATCAAGGCCATCCGGGACGTGTGCCGGAAGAAGGCTCCGGGCGCCGTCATCATCCTGACTGCGATATTTCCTCGCAACGACAACATGGCCGTGATGCCTGAGATCGACCGGATCAACGAGCGCATCGCACGGCTTGCCGACGGCAGGAAGGTCCGCTATCTCAACGTCAACGACCGGCTCGCCGACCGCGACGGGCGCCTGTTCGACGGCGTGATGAACGCGGCCGACAAGCTGCATCCCACCCTCAAGGGCTACCAGATCTGGGCGGACGGTTTGAAACCGATCCTCACCCAGGTCCTCGGGCCACCGGGCACGACCGACCATGCGCCGCCGCCGACAGGCGACCCACGCGCGGCCGGCCGGCGCGGCCCGGCGCGTGATCTCTTTTGACAATGGCCCGATCGGGACGATAATCGGCGCCATGACGCTGCGCCCAACGGTCCGCCTCATCACGCCTCCGGCCGTCATCCTGATCGCGCTCGCCGTCGGCCACGCACAGGCGCCGACCCCGGCGGCGCACACCTCCGTCGCGGCGACCCTTCATGCCGACCGGCCCGGTGCGGTCGTGAACCGGAACATCTACGGCCACTTCGCCGAGCACCTGGGCCGCGGCATCTACGAGGGGATCTGGGTGGGTCCGGCCTCGTCGATCCCGAACACCCGGGGCATCCGCAACGACGTGCTGGCCGCGCTGAAGGACCTGAACATCCCGGTGCTGCGCTGGCCGGGCGGCTGCTTCGCCGACGAGTACCACTGGAAGGACGGCATCGGACCGCGCGAGAAGCGGCCTGCCATGATCAACACCAACTGGGGCGGCGTCGTCGAGAACAACCACTTCGGCACGCACGAGTTCATGGACCTCGTCGAGCAGCTCGGCACCGACGCCTACATCACCGGGAACGTCGGGAGCGGCACGGCACAGGAGATGATGGAGTGGATCGAGTACATGACCTCGGATGCGGTGTCGCCGATGGCGAACCTCCGCCGGCAGAACGGGCGCGAGAGGGCGTGGCGCCTGGCCTATTTCGGCATCGGGAACGAGCCGTGGGGGTGCGGCGGCAACATGCGGGCCGAGGTACTACGCCGACGAGTACCGCCGCTACAACACGTTCATCAAGGACTACGACCGCGCGAAGCCCGTCTACCGCATCGCCGCCGGGGCGAATTCGAGCGACACCAACTGGACCGACGTCCTGATGACCATGGTGGGACGGCGGATGAACGGGCTCTCACTCCACTACTACACGCTTCCCACGGGCAACTGGGGCAAGAAGGGGTCGGCGACGGCGTTCGACGAGGCCGCGTGGTTCGCGACGCTGAGCCGGACGCTGGTGATGGACGAGCGGATCGCCAGGCACGACGCCATCATGAACAAGACCGACCCGCAGAAGCGCATCAGCCTGATTGTCGACGAGTGGGGCACGTGGTACGACGTCGAGCCGGGGACGGAGCCGGGATTCCTCTTCCAGCAGAACACCCTCCGGGACGCCGTCGTTGCCGCGCTCAATTTCCACATCTTCCACAAGCACGCCGACCGCGTGGCCATGGCCAACATCGCGCAGACGGTCAACGTGCTCCAGGCCATGATCCTCACCGACAAGGAGAAGATGCTCCGCACGCCCACCTACTGGGTGTTCGAGATGTTCAAGGTTCACCAGGGCGGGACGTTCCTGCCGATCGACGTGACGTCGCCGGACTACGCGCTCGGGAACGACCGGATCCCGGCGCTGAGCGCGTCGGCGACGAGGGCCGCCGATGGCAAGGCGGTGCACCTGTCGGTCGTCAGCACGAGCCCTCGTCAGCCGATCACGCTGACGGTGGCGCTCTCCGGCATCGCGCCGACTGGTGCGACCGGCCGCGTGCTCACCGCGGCGGCGATGCAGGCGCACAACACGTTCTCGGCGCCTGACACGGTGAGGCCGGTGGCACTCCAGGGCCTGATGCTCGCCGGCGGCGCCCTCCAGATCCGGGTGCCGCCGATGTCGGTCGTCATCGTCGAACTGCGCTGAGCGGGGGCCGGCCGCGCAACCGTACCCGCGGGGGGCCGCCGCCACGGAGATGCCAGCATCGCGCGCGATGCCCGGGTGCTATCTGGCAGGATAGAACACCGAGTTGAAGAAGGCCTCCATCTCGGCGCAGTAGAAGACGCCGTACTTGGCAAACGTGGCCTTCGTCCCCTCGTCGGGCTTCCAGTCGAAGAAGGCGTGGCCGGCACCGCCCACCTGCACGTACTCAACCCGTTGACCTGCCTTGACGAGTGCGTTGACGTACTCCGTCACCGCCTCGTCCTTGATGAGACCGTCGGCGGTGCCGCGAAGCAGGTACTGGGGCACGGCTCTGACCTTGGCGTCCGGAATGTTGCTCTGGGGTGCGACGGCGTCCTTCCACGAGTCGTTCGCCGCCGGATCGTCGGAGAAGTGGTTCAGCAGCGCTCCGCCGAATACGCCGTAGCTTGGAGCGGCCACCTGTATGGCCGCCATCATCTCGGCCCTGACCTGTTCAACGGTCTTGTTCTTCGGCACATAGGTGGGCATGAACTCGAAGACTCCCGGCGTTCTTCCGAATCCGCCCCTGCCGATCTTGTTGGCCATGTTGATGGCGGCTGCCGAGAGGTGCCCGCCGGCACTATCCCCCGTGACGGCGATTCTCGAGGGATCGGCTCCGTAGGTCGCGGCATGCTCCTGGATGTGCGCGATGGCGCCGAACACGTCTTCGATCAGGTTGGCCATCGTGTTGTTCGTCGCGTCGCCGTCCCCCTTCTGCGCCCAGCGATAGTCGATGCTGAACACGACGTACTTGCGATCCCTGGTCAGCTCGCGCGCCATGCCGCGCATGATGTCTTCCGTGTTCGCCGCCCATCCTCCGCCGTGGATGATGACGATCGACGGCAGGCGTTTCGCCCCCTTGGGCGAGAACACGTCGTACTTGAGCGTCTTCACGCCGGGCTTGGCATAGACGACGTCCTGAATGACATTGAGATGATCGGTCGCCGCCTTCTCGATGAACGACGCCCCAACGTGCTTGTCCCGATCGATGGTCACCTTGCACGGCGACGCCATCGATTCGTAGAACATCTGGCCGAATCTGCCCTTGGCCGAGTAGTAGCAGGAATCCAGGACGTAGCCGGCGGCCGGTGTGGCCGTCACGGTCACGACGGTTCCCGCCGGGTATTTCCCGTCGGCCGGAAGGGGCGGGTCCAGTTTGACGGTGCCGTTCACGGCCTTGTCCACGATGACGGGATACGAAGCGGTCTGTGCCCGGGTCATTCCTGAACTCATGGAGAATGCGAGGAGACCAAGAACCAGCGTTCCAGCGAGTGGTGTTGTCATATCCTCTCCCGCTCACACTACGCTCACGATACTACGACCGCGCCGGATCCCGAAACCGTGTGGCGGCATCGGCTGTTGTAGTAAGCTTGGCGCGGCGGCCGCGCGGCCGCGCCCTGAATCGGCGCGAGGAGGCACGTGATGTACCTGACGAAGCACCTGTCCACGGACGGCCCACGCTGGGCGCTGGACGGCGGACTCCTGCCTGCGCAGGTCGGCCTCGACCTGCTGCTGCGACTGCCGAAGGCGTCCCTCCGCGACCGCCTGCGCGCGTTCCCGCGCGAGGCGGGGCCGACCGGCAGCCCGATCGCTCCAATCGATCCGATGACCGAGGTCTGGGCCGCTGGCGTCACCTACCTGCGCAGCCGGGCCGCGCGCGAGGCCGAGTCGGTCGCCAAGGACCTCTACGCGCAGGTGTACGAGGCCGATCGGCCGGAGTTGTTCTGGAAGTCCGTCGGCTGGAGGGTGGCGGGCCACCAGATGCCCATCCGCGTTCGCGAGGACAGCCGCTGGAGCGTGCCCGAGCCGGAGCTCACGGTGGTGGTGAACTCCAGGCTCGAGATCGTCGGGTACTGCGCCGGGAACGACGTGTCGTCCCGCGACATCGAGGGGGAGAACCCGCTCTACCTGCCGCAGGCCAAGGTCTACGACGGATCGTGCGCGCTCGGCCCCGGGATTCTCCTCTGCGACGCCGACGACATGCGCGACCTCCCCGTCACGCTCTCGATCACGCGGGGGGGCCGAGTGGTCTTCGAGGGCAACACGCGCACGTCGATGATGAAGCGGACGCTGGAGGACCTGGTGGCCTTCCTGGGCCGGGAGCTCGCCCTGCCGCGCGGCGCCCTGCTCATGACCGGCACGGGGATCGTGCCCCCTCCTGAGTTCTCGCTGCAGAAGGCCAATCGAGTCCGAATCGCCGTCGGCGAGCTGGTTCTGGAGAACGACGTCGACCCGGCCCCTCGTTCGCGGGAGTAATGCCGATGCTCGAACCCGTCCTCATCGATGGAGAGTGGCGCCAGGCATCGAATCCCGCCGGCGCGTTCCCGGCCGTCGACCCCTCGACGCGGGAGCCGCTGGCGGAACGCTACCCCGTCTCGGGGATCGACGATGTCGAGCGCGCGTGCGCGGCCGCGTTGGAGACGGTCGCTCGGCTTCGCACGGTGCCGCGCGACCAGGTCGCGCGTTTCCTGGAAGACTACGCCTGCCGAATCGAGGCCCGCGCAGAGGCGCTGGTCAATCGGGCCGCCCGCGAGACGGGTCTGCCGGCGAGCCCCCGCCTCCGGCTGGTCGAGCTGCCCCGCACGACCGACCAGTTGAGGCAGGCGGCCGCCGCGGTGCGGGACCATTCGTGGTGCCGCGCCACCCTCGACACCCGGCACAACATCCGGTCGGTGTTCGCCCCGCTCGGCGGGCCGGTCGTCGTCTTCGGGCCGAACAACTTCCCCTTCGCCTTCAACAGCGTGGCCGGCGGTGACTTCGCTGCCGCGGTCGCCGCGGGCAATCCGGTGATCGGCAAGGCCAACACCGGCCATCCCGGAACCACGAAGCTGCTCGCGGAGGAGGCCCTCGCCTCGGCGCGCGAGTCCGGCCTGCCACCGGCGATGGTGCAGCTCCTCTACCGGACGCCGCCTGATGTCGGATTCAGGCTCGTCTCGCACCCCGCAGTCGGCGCGACCGGCTTCACGGGCTCGAAGGGCGCCGGGCTCCGGCTGAAACACGCGGCCGACGCTGCTGGCAAACCAATCTACCTCGAGATGTCCAGCGTGAACCCGGTGTTCGTTCTGCCGGGCGCACTGGAGGAACGACTGGCCGGCGTCGCACGGGAGCTCTTCGATTCGTGCGCGCTGGGCGCGGGGCAGTTCTGCACGAGGCCGGGCGTGACCGTGGTCCAGCAGGACGCCCGGGCCGAGGCGTTCATCGCCGAGGTGGCCGGGATGTTCGGGCGGGCCGCACCCGGCACGCTGCTCGGCGCCTCGGGGGTGGAGGCCATCCGGAGCGGCGTCGACGAGCTGGTGGCGCACGGCGCGACGATCGTGACAGGAGGCCAGGCCGAACCCGGAGGGCGCTGTGCGTTCGCGAATACCCTCCTGCGTGTCTCGGGGGCGGTCTTCCTCGCACATCACACCGCCCTCCAGACGGAGGCCTTCGGCACGGTGAACCTCGTCGTCTTCGCGGAGGATCTCAGCGAGATGACGAAGGTCGCCGCCGCGCTCGAGGGCAGTCTGACAGGCTGCATCTACAGCGCGACGACCGGCGAGGACGACCGCGCGTACGCCGTCCTCGCTCCCGTCCTTCGTCAGAAGGTCGGCCGGCTCCTCAATGACAAGATGCCGACCGGTGTCGCGGTTTCCCCGGCGATGAACCATGGCGGTCCGTACCCGGCCACCGGCCACCCGGGCTTCACCGCGGTGGGCATTCCCGCGTCGATGCTGCGGTTCGCCGCGCTGCACTGCTACGACAACGTGCGCGCCAACCGTCTCCCGCCTGAAGTCGGCAACCGGAATCCCACCGGAACCATGTGGCGGATCATCGACGGCGAGTGGTCGCAGCGGGACGTTCCGGAGTGACGTCAACGGGAGGAGCCATGCGCTGGGGAATGAGCATCCTCATGGGACTCATGGCGGCGGCCGCCCTCCACGGGGTTCACGCCCAGGGGCCTTCCCTGCCGTTGCCCGCGGCCCACATCGACGAGTTCACCGGCAACCCCCGGCTCCTGGTGCTCAGTGACATCGGCAACGAGCCGGACGATCAGATGTCGCTCGTCCGCCTGCTGGTCTACTCGAACGAGATCGACATCGAGGGGCTCGTCGCCACCACCTCCACGTGGCAGCGAAACGCCGTTCGCCCGGAGACCATGCGCGAACTGGTGGCGGCGTACGGAGAGGTGCGGCAGAACCTCCTGAAGCATGCCGGCGGCTGGCCGGAGGCCAGTCATCTGGCTGCACTCGTGGCGGCCGGGCAGCCAGCCTACGGCATGGCCGCGGTCGGCGCCGACAAGCTGAGCCCCGGCGCCGCGCTCATCGTCCGCGCCGGCGACAAGCCGGACCCGCGGCCGCTGTGGATCGGCGTCTGGGGCGGGGCGAACACGCTCGCCCAGGCGCTGTGGCACGTCCGGGCCACCCGTCCGGCCGCCGAACTCGACAGGTTCGTCGCCAGGCTGCGCGTCTACTCCATCTCCGATCAGGACGACGCGGGCCCCTGGATCAGGAGAACCTTCCCGGCACTGTTCTACATCGTGAAGCCGTCCACCCCCGACGGAGACGAGTACTCATCGGCGACCTGGACCGGGATCAGCGGAGAGGTCTACTACCGGAACTTCCCCGGAGCGGACTCCACGACCATCACGAACGAGTGGCTCGACGCCAACATCCGCGCCAAGGGGCCGCTCGGAAAGCGGTATCCGAGGTACACCTTCATCATGGAGGGCGACACGCCGTCTTTCCTGGGCCTGACGAACAACGGGCTGAACAGCTATCGCAACCCGAACTGGGGTGGGTGGGGCGGCCGGTACGTGTTCCGCGCGCCGTACGGTGAAACGCGTCCGATCTGGACGCAAGGCGGGGACGCGGGCAGCCGCGCCGTGTCGCTGGACGCGGTCATCGGTCCGGCCGGGAAGAAAGACATCTCGGACCAGGCGACGATCTGGCGCTGGCGCGAAGCATTCCAGCACGACTTCGCCGCGCGCATGGACTGGACGGTGAAGAGCGCCGGCGAAGCGAATCACAACCCGGTCGTCGTCGTGAACGGGCAGAAGGGAACGGCGCCGATCGTGATGGCGGCCAGGGTGGGCCAGCCGCTCACGCTCGATGCCGGCGCCTCGAGCGATCCCGATGGCCATCGCCTGCGCTACGCGTGGTTCCACTACCCTGAGGCCGGCGCTGGCCTCGGCGTTCCGCAGGCCCGAGTGCAGATCGAGGGCGCCGACCGCGCCAGGGCGATCGTGACTCCGACGGCCGCTGCCACCGGGCGCGGTGGACCACCGGTCGCCGGGCGTCCAGGCTCCGGAACGGCGCACATCATCCTGGTCGTCACTGATGACGGGTCGCCGAGCCTCACTTCCTACCGGAGGATCATCCTGACCGTCGGCGAGGGGCCGGCGAAGTAGAACCGAGGGCCGGTCACGGCGTCCGGGGCCCCGGCGCGAGGGCGAGTTCAGGCGCGCCGGCCGCCACGAACGAGATCCCGCCGACCGAGGCGACTCGTTCCGCGCCGGGAGCCACCAGCGTGCGACCGAGAGCGAACGCCTGCGCCGCGTCACCTTCCGGCACGAACCCTATGGCAGCGCGAGCCTCGGCCGCGACGCCGGGCGAGAGCCGGACGGTCGCGAGGTAGCGGCTGTTGACTGAGACCGCGGCAACCCCGGTCGTCGCCATCAGCCCCGGCTGGTTGCGGCGGGCCCAGTCTTCGACGCACCCGGCGAGCAGGGCGAACGAGAGCACTGGCCGGCGGGTCCAGTATTCGATCTCGACAGAGTAGGCGTCGCGCCTGAGCACGAGCCGATAGGCGCGATGCATGACCTGCTGGTACTCGGCGGGGTGTCCGGCGAGCCACTGCAGGTGGCGCCGCATCAGGTCGGCGTAGATGCCGACGCCGGACAGGCTCCTGGCCTCTTCTTCGGTCGGGGCGCTGCCAAAGGCGTCCTGGCCGGCCCTGGCGATGACGGCCCGCTCGGCGGCCCGATCGCTTCGGAGTTCCCGGCGGTGGCGGGCAACGTAGTCGGCAAGAGGCGTCGGGTCCTTCGTACGCCACAGCCGGCTCTCGTCCGGCGTGGGCGTCCGACCGAGCGCCAGGACAAACGACGCCGCGACCCGTTCCTCCTGCACGGGAGCCTGCGCAAGAACGGCCGCGGACAGGCACACAAGCCCGGCCGGAACGAGGAGCCGGACGGTCAGTCGTGTCAGACGCATGGGGCCAAGACTACCGTCGACGGGCCTGCGGATCAACCCTCGAGTCGCCCTCGAGTCGCGTGAACATCGAGGTCGGAGAGGACTCGCCCAGTCAGCCGACGATGTAGGGAGCACGCTGCGGTCGAGACAGGAGCGCATTGGCCTCGTCGTCGTTCCTGAACCGTTCCTTGAGCGGGTCCCAGTCCAGTTTGCGCTTCGCCCTCATGGCGATGTGGTGCAGCAGGCACGCCGAGCATGATCGGTGCGCGACCTCAACCGGGGCAATGGGCTGACGACGCGTCTTGACCGCCTGGAGCCAGTTGCCATGGTGGTCGGCGCTCTCCTCCAGGTGAATCTCGTCCGGGCCGATGGCCGACCGGATGATCTTCGGGTCGCTCGCCGAGAGCGCCTGACTGTCCCTGAGTTTCGCCACCGGATCGCTGGCCGTCACCGTCTCGTCGCCACGCGAAACGAAGATCCACCCCTCCGACCCGATGAACTTGATCCCGTTCGGGAACTCGCCGCTGACGACCATCGTGACGCCATTGGCGTACAGGCCGTAGGTCTTGAAGTCGCCGTGAACGTCCCACAGCCCCCTGGCCGGGAACTGGGCGCTGCCCCAATCTCCACCGGCCCCGTGTGCTCGGTGTCCATGGCCCAGTGCGCCGAATCGACATGGTGGGCGCCCCAGCCCGTGATCATGCCGGCGCCGAACTGTTCGCAACGCAGCCAGCCGGGCCGGCCGTACCCGACCTGGGGGTGCACGCGCTTCTCGGTGTAGTAGACGTACGGCGTCGACCCGAGCCACATCTCGTAGTTGAGGGTCTTCGGGACGGGCATCTCCGGCTCGTCATCGCCGGACGGATCGCCGGGCAGGCCGACTTCGACCGTCTTGAGCTGGCCGATGCGCCCGTTGCGCACGAGTTCGGCCGCGTAGCGGAACTGCGGCGACGATCGCTGCTGGCTGCCAATCTGGAAGATCCGCCCGGTCCGGTGGACGGCGTTGCTCAGCTGGCGCCCCTCGGCGATGGTGAGCGACGCCGGCTTCTGGAGGTACACGTCCTTGCCGTGCTCGACCGCAGCAATGGCGATGAGCGTGTGCCAGTGGTCCGGCGTGCTGATGACGACCGCGTCGATGTCCTTGTTCGCGAGCAGTTCCAGGTAATGGCTGTAGCCGGTCACGCCGTCGTACGGCCGGCCCGTCTTCGCCGCGTAGAAGTCGTTGACGAACTTCCTGCCATCCTCCAGGCGCCGGGCGTCGAGGTCGCAGACGGCCACCAGGCGGGCGGTGTCGAACTTCCCGATGCCGGGCATGTCGTGCCCCCGCGAGATGCGTCCGACACCGATGGCGCCGATGTTGATCCGGTTGCTGGGAGCCGCGTTCCCGAACACCGCGGCCGGCACGATCGCCGGGAAGCCCGCAGCGACGGATGTCGCCGCCGCGGCCTTGCCCGCCGACGACAGGAACGACCGCCGCGTGTGCGTGTCTCGTGGCGTCTGTGCCATAGGGCCTCTACGCGCGGAACGTCAGCCGCCCGGCCCGCTGCTGCGCCTCGAGGACCAGCTCGGTCGCCAGGTAGCAGTGCGCCTGCGGCATCGCCGTCTCCGTCCGGTTGAGCACGTCGTCGACCAGCTGCCGGCCGTACGGCAGATCGACATCGGCGCAGTCGACGTACCGCGTGCCCTTCTGATCGACGATGAACAGGTGACTCTCGCCGGGCCTGCCGGCGATGTCGACGTTCTTTCGAACCTCGATGAAGCCTTCCGTACCGAGGACCGTGAGCCGCCCGTCGCCCCAGGTGGACAGGCCGTCCGGCGTGAACCAGTCAACGCGGACGTAACCGGTTCCCGAGTCGCCACGCAGCATCATGTCGCCGAAGTCCTCGAAGTTCGGGTACTGCGGGTGATGCACGTTGCCGACCTGCGCCGCGACGACGTCGGCCCTGGTGGAACCGGTGAAGTACAGGAACTGGTCCGCCTGGTGGGACGCGATGTCGCAGAGAATCCCGCCGAAGCGTGACTTCTCCCAGAACCACGCCGGCCGGCTCGCCGGCGTGATGCGGTGCGGGCCGAGGCCGACGGTCTGCACCACGTGTCCGATGGCGCCCGCCTTCACCAGCTCGCCGGCCCTGACCGTGGCGCGATTCTCGAGCCGCTCGCTGTACATGATCGAGTAGATGCGCCTGGTCTCAGCCTGCACGCGGCGCACCTCGGCGAGCTGCGCGAGCGTCGTGATGCCCGGCTTGTCGGCCATGTAGTCCTTGCCGTGCCGCATGACGCGGATGCCCAGAGGCGCGCGGTCGGCCGGGATGGCCGAGCTCAGAACGAGCTGGATGCTCGAGTCCTGCAGGATTTCGTCTTCGCTCCGTGCCACCTTCACCTGCGGGAAGCGCTCCTGGAAACCCTTCACCAGCTCGGGTTCCCTGGCGTACAGCCAGACGAGTTCGCCTCCGCCGCGCAGGACGGCGCCAACCTGGCTGTTGATGTGGCTGTGGTTGATGCCGATGACGGCGAACCGAATCCTCGGCGCGGTACTCTGCGCCGCTCCCGCGGTGGCAGCCAGCGCCGTGGACCCCGCCACGCCCTTCATGAAGGTGCGCCGATCGACTCCACGCTTCGCCATGATCTCACTCCCCACGCGGGCGGTTACCTGCAGCCGAACCCTGAGCGCAGTCGAAGGGTAGCAGACTCCGGAGAGGCGGTTCCACTTCGAACTGTGGTACAAGTTCTCCGACCGGAAAAGGAGCGCCCATGGAGCACCTGGCCCGCCGCCTCACCGTCCTCGGATTGTTCGTGTCCAGCCTGAGCGTGGCCGCGGGTGTGGCGCCTGCGCGCGGTCAGTCGCAGGCCGGCGCGACCCTGGTTCTGCCCGCTGCGCGCCTCAAGACCATGGGCGGGGCGCCGCCGGCGCTCTCGGTGGACGGGTTCTTCGTGGAGACCGCGCAGGGGCGGACTGCGCTGCCCCCGGCATTGACCGAGCCCCGGCCGGCGGGCGCCGGTTCGTGGGGCAACCGCGTGACGCTCGCGGACGGCCGCATCGTCTCGCTCTCGATTGGCCGGCAGGGGGACCGGGTGACCGTGTCGCTGGCTGCCCAGCCGGCTGCGGGCGTCATTCGCTGGGGCCTCAGCATCGATGCCGCGCGCGACGAGTACTTCACCGGTCTGATGGAGCGGGTCGTCGACGGCCCGCAACAGGCCTCCTGGGCTCCGGGCATCACCGCCGCGATGAATCTGCGCGGCCAGAAAGTCGACTGCCTGGTCAAGCCGACCCTGTCGGTCTACGCGCCCTTCTATCTTTCGTCGCGCGGCTACTCGGTGACCGTCGGGGGCACCTGGCCGGGACGGTTCGACTTCGCCGCAGCGAACCCGGAACGCGTGGCGATCGAGTTCGAGGGCCCTTCGCTGTCGCTCGTCATCGACACGGCCGGCACGCCGGCCGAACTCGTCCGGGCGCACGCGCTCGAAGCCGGTCCGCCCTTCCTGCCGCCCAGGTGGCTGTACTCGCCCTGGCGGTGGCGCGACGAACACACCCAGCGGACGACCTACTACGACGGCACGCCGGTCGCAGGGCCGTTCAATTCGGAGGTCATGGAAGACGTCCTGATGATGCAGGCGTTCGGCATCCCGAACGGCGTCTACTGGATCGATCGCCCCTGGGGCCTGGGCACGCCATGGGGCTACGTGTATCCTGGCCAGACCCGACCCGCCAACGGCAACAACTACCCGATGGTGGACCTGACCAACCCCGCCGCCGTGCAGTACTGGCAGGACGGCATTGCCCGGCTTCTGGCGCTCGGCGTCGCGGGATTCAAGCTGGACCGCGGCGAAGAGAACATCCCGGAGGACGGCCCCTTCCAGATGTTCGACGGCCGGTCCGTCCGCGAGATGCGCAATCCCTACATCTCGCTCGCCGCGAAGGCCGCATACGACGTGAGCCGTCGGCACCGCGGGAGCGACTTCTTCGTGATGCCCAGGGCGGCGTACGCCGGCACGTCGCCGTATGCCGTGTTCTGGGGCGGCGATATCGGCGGCACCCAGGAGGGCCTGCGGGCATCGATCATCGGCGTCCAGCGCGCCGCCGTCATGGGATACCCCAACTGGGGCTCCGATACGTGCGGCTACACTCAGCAACTGCTGGAGCAGGAAGTGTGCGCGCGATGGCTGGCGTTCTCGGCGTTCACGCCGATCATGGAAGTCGGCCCGACGCGCAATGTCGGGTTCTGGAACCTGCCGCGCGCACCCGAGTACGACGAGGTGCTCATCGCGACGTGGCGGCTGTACGCGCGACTGCACGAGCGCCTGAAGGACTACAGCTACGCGCAGGCCGTGGCGGCCGCCAAGACCGGCATGCCCATCGTGCGCCCGCTGTTCCTGGCCGATCCTGACGCGCCGCAGGCGTGGTCGCAGTGGTGGACCTACCTCTACGGCCCCGACCTCGTCGTGTCGCCGGTGTGGCAGAAGGGGCAGCGCTCGCAGGAGGTCTATCTGCCCGCGGGCTCGACGTGGCGCAACGCGTGGACCGCCGACGTGCACGCCGGCGGACAGGCCGTGAAGGTGCCCGCCGAGCTTCACCAGATCCCGGTTTTCGTCCGGGTCGGATCGATGCTCGACCTGGGCGACCTGCCGCGCGAGTGGGCAGATGCCCAGCGCGTCGCCCGAGGGCGCCCGAACCTCAAGGCGCTCGAGGCGGAAGTGACGGCGTGGTTTGCGGCGCGGGCCGCAAAGGGACCGGGCAGGTGACTCGACGCGGGCCGGGATGTCCCTTCCGTCCGGGTGTCGGAAACGTCCGAGTACGAACGGACGAAGGAGAAGTATGACCGAGGTGGCAGCTGGTACGATGCCGGTGGACCCAGGAAGCACGGCGTGGATGCTCGTGAGTTCCGCACTCGTGCTGCTCATGGTCCCCGGCCTGGCGCTCTTCTACGGCGGGCTCGTGAGGCGGAAGAACGTCCTCGCCACGATGCTCCAGAGCTTCGTCGCCCTGGGCGTCATCGGCGTGCAGTGGATCGTGATTGGCTACGCGCTGGCGTTCGGGCCCAGCCTGGGAGGGTTCATTGGCTGGGATCAATCCCTGATCGGACTCGTCGGTCTGCCGTATACGCGCAACTTCGCGGACAAGGCCATCCCGGAACTCGTCTTCGTGATGTTCCAGGGCAAGTTCGCGATCATCACGCCCGCCCTCATCAGCGGCGCCGTCGCCGAACGGATGAAGTTCTCGTCCTACCTGCTGTTCGTCCTGCTATGGACGACCTTCATCTATTGCCCGCTGGCGCACTGGGTGTGGGCGCCCGGAGGCTGGCTGTTCCAGTACGGCGTGCTCGATTTCGCCGGCGGCACGGTCGTGCACATCTCCTCGGGCTTCTCCGCGCTGGCGCTGGCCATCCTGATCGGGCCGCGCCGCGACTACCGGCCCGGGCACACGGCGATCCTGCCGCACAACCTGACGCTGACCATGCTGGGCGCGGGCCTGCTGTGGTTCGGATGGTTCGGATTCAACGCCGGGAGCGCCGTGGCGGCCGAGCATCCCGTGGCCGGGCACACCGCGGGCCTCGCGTTCGCGACGACACAGACGGCCGCGGCAGCGGGGGCGTTGACGTGGCTGTTGATCGAGTGGTGGCATCAGCGCAGGCCCACGAGCCTGGGCCTCGTCTCCGGGATCCTCGCCGGACTGGTCGCAATCACGCCGGCCGCCGGCCATGTCATTCCGGCGTCGGCGCTGCTCATCGGCGCCCTCGCCGCGGCCTTCTGCTACAGCGCGGTGCAGATGAAGCGGCGCTTCGAGTACGACGACTCGCTCGACGCTTTCGGTGTCCACGGCGTGGGAGGGCTCGTCGGCGCGCTGCTGACCGGGGTGTTCTGCTTCACGCCCGTGGCGGGCCTGGTGATGGGCGGCGGCGTATCCCAGTTGGTCAAGCAGGCGGTCGGGTCCGGGGTGGCGATCGCGTTCGCCGTGGCCGGCACCTGGGTCATCGCACGATTGTTGAAGGCGACGATCGGCCTGCGCGCGACCGACGAGCAGGAACGCGACGGCCTCGACGTGACGGTTCACGGCGAGCGCGCGTATCACCAGGTCATCTCATCCTGACGGAGCAGCCATGAAGCTCATCACCGCCATCATCCGCCCCGAACGGTTCGAGGCCGTGCAGATCGAACTGCAGGCCGTCCTCGACGAGGAGGACCACTATCGACTCAGCGTCGAGACCGTCGAGGGCCACGGCCGCCAGGAAGGCGAGGTCGAGATCTACCGGGGTCAGCGGCTGCGGGCGGGCCTCGTCGAGAAACTCAAGCTCACGCTCGGCGTCAACGAGAACTACGTCGAGAAGGCGGTCGAGGCAATCGTCAGGGGGGCGCGGACCGGCCAGGTCGGCGACGGGAAGATCTTCATCTCGTCGCTCGAGGATTGCGTGCGGATCCGGACGGGAGAGCGCGGCAGCAGCGCGATCTGATCTCTACCTGGCCCGGTACACCACCGCCTCTGCGATGGAGATCGTCGCGCCCTTGGAGCGCGGGTCCGCGTCCGCGCGCGTGACGATCCGGAGCGTGTGCGGGCCCTGGGGCAGGCCGTACACGTGCCACACGTCGTTGTCGTGCGTGCGCCCGGCGACGAAGGCGTCGATGGCGTGGGTCGGCGTGCCATCGAGATAGACGTCGGCGCGCCCCCCCTCCGGTGTCAGGTCGCCCACGACCGCCAGCGCGGCGCCTGTGAAGCGCAGCGTCGCCTCAGCCCCGGCGCCGACGGCGCGCATCCTCACGGCGGTATTGCCGGATGTGGCGCCGGCCGCTCCGGAGAAGCCCTTGAAGCTCCAGGCCGCGTCTGTGACCGCCACGCGCGCCGACGGCACGCCCATGTCCCACTGCTCGTAGGGCGCGGCCTTCGGCGCCTGCTCGGGGATGCTCACGTCGACGTCGGTGACGGTGCCGCCGGCAAGCCTGACGAGCTTCAACGCACGCTCGAGCGTCGACCGGCAGATGTCGTTCAGGGAGGAGCGCGTGTAGTCGAACTTCCTGTCGGCCAGCGCCGGAATGCCGCTCTTCCAGCCATCGGGGATCCCGCTGTAGCCGAGCATCACGCCGAGGATCCCGCCCGCGGTCGACGGGTTGCAGTCCGAGTCCTGCCCCGCGCGCGCCGCGATTTCCAGCGTCCTGCCGAAATCGAGCCTGCCGTAGAGGAGGCCCAGGGCGATGTACGCCCCGTTCAACTTCGCGTCGATGTTGAAGGGCTTCAGCGCACCGTCCGGACAGCTGTCCTCGGTGTCCCACTTCTCCTCGATGCGCTGCCAGGTCTTCCTCCAGTCGTCGGGATACGTCGCCGACCAGTCCAGCACGTCCTTGATGAGGCGCGCGTAGCCGCTCTCGGCCGGCAGGCAGGCCAGCCCCAGGGCGACGACCCGGCGCACGTCGCGCTCGAAGAACGCGGCGGTGTACATCCCGCTCACAAACATCCCGCCGTACAGGCCGTCACCGTGGTTCATGACGCGCCCGACGCGGGTGCAGTACTTGTTGGATTCCTGCGGGAGGCCCGGGCTCATCAGACCGATGAAGTCCGCTTCGATCTGGAAGTCGATGTCGTTGGCGTGGATGTTGTACCTCGGATGGCCGGACATCGGAGCCTTGATCCCGAGGTTCAGGAGCCGTCGCGCGCCCGCGTTGGCGTGCCACACGTCGTACTGGCTGACCCTGAAGGCCTCGCCGTACTCCTCAACGGTGGCGTCGAAGCCGAGCCGGTCCATCGTCTCGGCCATCGTCATGCCGACGTAGAGGTCGTCCTGTCCGAGCGCGTTCGACACACGCTCCGGCGACCAGGTGATCTCGCCTTCGTTGAGCCTGCCGTTGGAACGGAACTCGGTCGGGGCGCCGTAGGAGACGCCGATCATCTTGCCAGCCCAGCCGCCGCGGATCCTGTCCTCCAGGGCGGCTTTCGTGATCGTGCGTGGCGTCGGGGAAGGGACGCGCGCCGCCCCGGGGAGCAGCACCAGCGCGAGCAGGGAGAGTACGGCCAATCGATGCACGGTCTACCTCCTCAGGGCGTCCACCTCGCCCCTGGTTGGAATCGACGCCTGGGCCCCCAGCCGTGTGACCGAGACGGAAGCGGCCACGTTCGCGAAGGCCACCGCATCGGCGATGTCCAGATGTTCGCCCAGGGCCACGGCGAGGGCGCCGTTGAACGTGTCGCCCGCGGCCGTGGCGTCCACGGCCGCGACCTGTCGGGCGGGAAAGTGACGCCCACCCGCGGCGGAGGCCAGGTACGCGCCGTTCGCCCCGAGCTTGAGAAGCACGGTCCCGGGTCCAAGCTCCAGGAGCCGGCGACCGAGATTGGCGGCCTCGTCGCTCGAGAGGACGCCGCCCCGCAGGCCCAACAGGGCGAGAGCCTCGCTCTCGTTCGGGGTGAGTATGTCCACGCCGCCGAGCAGGGTCGCGGACAGCGGGCGGGCGGGCGCGGGGTCGAGGATGGTCGTCATCCCGAGGCTCCGTCCACGGGCGATGGCCGCCTCGACGGTCTCCGCTGGCGACTCGAGCTGCGCGAGCAGCAGCCCCTCCCCAGACGCGGCGAGAGCTGCTTCCACATCTTCGGGCGTCAGCCGCAGGTTCGCGCCTCCGGCTACGACGATCACGTTCTGGCCTCCGGCCTCCACCGGAATGAGCGCGACGCCCGTCGCCTCGCCGTCGGTCGCGAGAACTCGCGACGTGTCGACGCCGGCGTCCTCGAGGCTCGCCTTGAGCCGCTCACCGAAGACGTCGCGGCCCACGCGGCCGACCATCCGGCAGCGCCCTCCGAGACGCCCGACGGCACACGCCTGGTTCGCGCCCTTGCCGCCGGGCAGCATCGCGAAGCCGCGGCCGCTCACGGTCTGGCCGCGCTCAGGGAGCGCATCGACCTGCACCACGAAGTCCATGTTGAGGCTTCCGACAACGACGATGGGTCGAGGCATCGGCAGGTCCTCACGCGAACCGGGCGAAGACGATCAAGGCCAGCCCGATGACGAACGAACCGAACATGGCCGCCAGCAGCGGGTTCGTCCCGGCTGGCGCGGCGTCGAATTCGCGCCACACGAACACGCCCCACAGCGCAGCCACCAGTGTCGCGCCCTGTCCGAGCCCGTAGGAAATGGCGAAACCCGCGGCGCTCGACGCCAGGATGCTGAGCGACATCCCCACGCTCCAGACGATGCCGCCAAGGATGCCGATGGCGTGCAGGCGCGCGCTTCCCCGCGCGACGTAGTCGCGGAAGGGTACGGGGTCTCCCACGAACGGCCGCTTCATCATCAGCGTGTTCCAGACGAAGTTGGAGAGGAGGAGCCCCACCGAGAACACGACCAGGGCCGTGTAGGGGCTGAGCTCGCCGGCTCTGGCGTCCACGACCACGCGACCGTCGGCGACCGAGATGGGGAACATCGACGCCGCCACGAACCGGTAGAAGTAGCCCATCAGCAGGCCGGCCGCGACCGAAAGGACGATGCCCTTGCCGGTGGTCTTCTGGCCCGACGAGGGGAGCCTGCGATAGGCGAGCGCCGAGAGCACGATGGCGGTCACGACACCTGCAACGCCCAGGAACAGCAACACCGGGTTGCCAACGGGGCTGGCGCGGTAGTTGGTGACGACACCGATCACGAGCGCGAGACCCACTCCGATGGGAAACGCGACGGCCATGCCGGCGATGTCGATGGCCGCGACGAGCAGGATGTTCGAGAGGTTGAAGACGGCGCCGCCCAGCAACGCGGAGCCCAGCGCGCTCCCGCTTGCCTGCCGAACATCGGGAAGGAACCCGCGGCCCTCGGCGCCCGTGCTGCCGAGCGTGAACGCCAGGACGAGAGTCAGCAGCAGGACGCCGATCGCGTAGTCCCAGTAGAAGAGCTGAAAGCGCCACTCCTTGCTGGCGAGCTTCTGGGTATTGGCCCATGACCCCCAGCAGAGCATCGTGACGACGCACAGGACGACGGCGAGTGAGTACGACGCGACCACGAACATCGGGACCTCCCTCCTGCGCCGCCAGCCTGACAGAACCGACGGGTGCGGCTCCGCCGGGAGCTGCCGGGCACTCCGGACGTGGTCAGTCCGCCGGCATGCCCGACGTGCTCACTTCTCTCCCCCCGAGTTGCTGACGAAGGCGATGAACCTGCTGTCGGGGGCCCAGGAGTTGACGTTCAGCGAACCCTGGCCGCCGTAGACGTAGGCCACCACGGTCGGTCTGCCCCCGTCCAGCGGCATCTTCCGGATGTAGACCTGCTTGTACCACGGGTGGTCCGCCGGCGCGATTTCGGGGCCATACGTGATGAACACGACGGAGCGGCCGTCCGGCGACACGTGGGGGAACCAGTTGTTGAAGTCGTCGAAGGTGAGTTGCTCCTGCCCGCTGCCATCGGGTCTCATGCGCCAGACCTGCATGCGGCCCGTGCGCGCGGAGTTGAAGTAGATCCACCGTCCATCCGGCGTGAACTCCGGGCCGTCGTCCAGGCCAGGCGCCGTTGTCAGCCGCCTTTCGGCCCCGCCGTCCGAGGGGACGAGGTAGACATCGAAGTCGCCATTCCTCTGCCCGGTGAACGCGAGGAACCTGCCGTCCGGCGACCACCCGTGCAGATAGGAGGGTCCGACGGGCGTGATCTGCTTCGGCACCCCGCCCGCGACCGGGACCGTGAACACAACCGACGGCTGGCCGCCGCTCAGGCCGAGCATCGCGCCGTCGAACGACAGCGCGTGATCGTTGTTGTTCCGGGTCATCGACCCGGTGTCGAGATCGCTCATCGTCCGCGCGGCCAGGTCGAAACTGTACATCCTCCCGTTGCGGTTCATGAGGAGCCGCTTCCCGTCCGGCGTCCAGTTGGGCGCCTGGATCGAATCTTCCACGCGGTGGACGATGCGGCGCGCGCCGGTGTTCACGTCTACGAGCTCGACGTTGCTGCCGATGTAGTCGCGATACGCGACGAATCCGTCCTTCGCCGGGCGAATCAGCCGGACATTGCGCAGCACGGCCGTCTCAGACACGTCCGCGTTGTGCGAGCAGACGTAGATGCCGACGTAGACGTCGTCGCCCAGCGTCACGCCGGAGACCTCCTTGGCGGCGTAGGGCTCGCCGAAGCGGGCGACGGACATCGTGTAGGTGTCGCCCTTGCGCTGCAACTGGAGGACGTCCGGGCCGTTCAACTCCGATCGAATCTCCTCGGTATTGGCGCCGGCGGTCCGGCGGAACTGCAGCGCCGTCAGCCCGTCGCCGTGGCGGCTGACGTTCGCGTGTGGAGAGCCCGGATCGAGGCTCGAGCGGACCATCAGGCCCGTCTTGCGGTGCGGATCGACACCCGCGCCCAGGAACTCCACGCGGGCCTGAAGGATGAAGTCGCCGCGCAGCCGCGTCCAGACGAAGTGGAACTCGTCGCTGGCGGCCCACATGTTGGCGCCCGACGCCCGCACGGTGTACGTCTCGGGGGTCGCGTCGTACGCAGCCGAGCCGGGGGTCTTCACCGGCCCGATGTCGCCATGCTGATCGAAGATGCCGACCGACCCTGGCGCGCGCGGAGGGGGCGCGCCGTTCGTCGGGCTCGCCCATGCCGGCGTCCAGATCCGATACTGCCCGCTGCAGTGCAGGAGCCCCATCAGGTACCACAGTCCGTCGTAGTAGCGGTACTGTCCGGCCGGGATCCGGGAGCTCCACAGTGCCTCGACAAACCGCGCCGCACGCTGGTCGGTCGCGGCGAGACTGGCAATGGCGTTGGTCGCAACGAGCGCCGTCGAGTGGTTCGACTCGAGTTGGGCTGACCCGTCGAGCGCCCAGCGATTCCCGTAGGTGCCGAGGCCCTTCGACTCGAAGAACGCCTGGATGCGATCGCTCAACTCGCGCTCGCGCGGATCCGCGGCCCACCACGACCAGTCAACGGACCAGTTGGCCGCCGTGCGCCAGGCATCCGGCCCGAACGTGCTGGACCTCTGGTTGCGGCTGTTGACCACGGGCGTGCCGTCGAAATTCGCATACTCCGGCGCCAGCCCGGTCACGGGGTTCGTCGTCTTCTGAAAGAAGTCCCGGCTGACCCGCGCCGCCTCGGCCCAGAATGGACGGTCGGCCACCGGGCCCCACCGCGCCCAGAGTTCGTAGAACGCCGGCAGGTGGTACGAAGGATCGGTATGGTCCGGCCGCCGATTGTCGGGCGTGAACCGCACCATCCTGTGTTCGAGGTTGAACTGGGGTCCGTCCGTCTCGGTGCGGTCCGCACGGCTGGCCCACGGCCCGGTAATCACGCCGCGGTTCTTGATGTCCGAGAGCAGCCGGTCGGCCATCGCGCGGTAGTCGTAGATGCCCTTGCCGTCGCCCCACCGGGCCGACGCGAAGTACAGCGCCATCGTGTAGTACTCTTCGCCGTCCGGCGCCGGCGATTCGCTGTTGGGCGTGCCGTCGGTCTTCAGGGACCAGGAGAAGAAGCCGTAGGCCGGATGCGTTGGCGAGTCGTGGTACATGAACGTCCTGGACCAGTTCCAGAGCGCGTCGAACTCCGCCTTCTTGTCGAGCTGAACCGCGATCATCATCCCGTACGACATGCCCTCGCTCCGCACGTCGCGGTTGTTGATGTCGCTCAGGTAGGCCAGGCGGCCGCTGCTGTTCTCGCCCGCCCAGTAGAAGACCGCCTGCGTGTCCGGATCACCGTGGAAGAGCTGCTGGAAGGCGGCGTCGATCTTCTTGCTGATCTCCTGGTCCGAATGACCGGCCTCGCCGAACAGGTTCCGGTACCGGCCGGTCGCGAACGCGCCCGCGGCGCGCTGCGAGGCGCCGGCCGGGGCCTGCTCCATGTCGGCTGTCACGCCCCACGCCGCGCTCGACGCTTCGACGTCCGGAAGTGCCCGGACGCGCGCCGGCGGGTGCCCCGCGAGCGTCGAGTAGCAGACAATCGTCGCGAGCAGACCGGCAAGGACCGACCGGACCATTGCAGCCCCCTTCTTCGATTCCGCGACGGCCCGGCGCACGTCGAATACGCGGCGACGCAGGGCCGAGCCTTCACACCTAGAGGTACTGGTTGATGATGTTCTCGAGCATCTCCTGCTTGCCGCTGATCAGCGGCAGGTTCTCGTGGCGCTCGGCCAGCTTCGCCAGTTCGGCGAGCGTGAGCTGCCCCCGGCTGAAGCGCAGACCGTCTCCCTCGGCATATGAGGCGTAGCGCTGCCGCCTGATGTCCTTCAATGGGGATGCTTCGAGCAGCCTCGCGGCGATCTCGAGGCCGCGCGCGAACGCGTCCATGCCGCCGATGTGGGCGAGGAACAGGTCGTCGGCATCGGTCGAGTTGCGTCGCACCTTGGCGTCGAAGTTGAGGCCTCCGTTCCCGAGCCCGCCGGCCTCCAGGACGATCATCATCGCTTCGGTGGCCTGGTACAGGTCCGTCGGGAACTGATCGGTGTCCCAGCCGTTCTGCGGGTCCCCGCGGTTGGCGTCGATGCTGCCCAGCAGGCCCGCATCTGCTGCGACCTGCAGTTCGTGAGAGAACGAATGCCCGGCCAGCGTCGAGTGGTTGGCTTCGATGTTGAGCTTGAAGTCCTTGTCGAGTCCGTGCGCCCGCAGGAACCCGATGACCGTCGCGGCATCGAAGTCGTACTGATGCTTGGAGGGCTCCATCGGCTTCGGCTCGATATAGAAGGTGCCGGTGAAGCCGTTCTTCCGGCCGTAGTCGCGGGCCAGCGCGAGGAAGCGGCCCATGTTCTCGAGCTCGCGCTTCATGTCCGTGTTCAGCAGAGACGAGTAGCCTTCCCGTCCGCCCCAGAAGACGTAGCCCAGGCCACCGAGTTCGACCGTCGCGTCGATCGCCGACTTGACCTGCGCCGCCGCGTGGGTGAGCACGCGGAAGTCGGGATTGGTCGCCGCGCCGTTCATGTAGCGCGGGTCCGAGAACAGATTCGCGGTGCCCCAGAGGAGCCCCACGCCCGTCGCCCGCTGCCGCTCCTTGGCCAGGGCCACGATGGCCTGGAGGTTCTTCTCGGACTCGCCGACGGTGGCGCCGGCCGGCGCGATGTCGCGGTCGTGGAAGCAATAGAACGGCACCCCGAGCTTGGTCGCGAACTCGAAGGCGGCGTCCAGCCTCTGCCGGGCGCACTCCATCGGCGAGGAGGCCGAGTCCCAGGGGAAGACCCGCGTCCCCGGCCCGAAGGGATCGGACCCGGTCCCGCAGAAGCTGTGCCAGTAGGCCACCGCAAACCGCAGGTGCTCGCGCATGGTCTTCCCGAGAACCCGCTTCTCGGGATCGTAGAACTTGTAGCTCAACGGGTTCTTCGAGTCGCGCCCCTCGAATGTCACGGCGCCGATGCCTGGGAAGAACTCTTTCTGACCGACGAAGTACGACATGGCTCTCTCCTGTGAAGGACGAGGTGAACTGCGCACAGTCTACCGCCCCGCCACCCGTCTGCGCACGCGATATCAGTGGGGGGCACACCCGGCGTCGACACATTCTGCACGTGTGACCCCGGCGTGGGGTCAGGTCGTGCAAATGGTGGGGATGCAGGATGTGACCCCGCCGGCGCCCTAGCGCTGGGCGGCGTCGGGGGCCTTGCTCAGGATGAACGACCGGACGGTGGCGTTGCGGACGCTCAGGAAGGTGTTCGTGGCCACGACGCAGGGGCCGGCCAGCGTTGACGTGATGCCCGCGACGGCCCAGATGCCGTTGACCGACACCAAGGCCGGGCCGCCCGAGTCGCCGGGGCATGCGCCCGAGCCCGACACGCCGGCACCGGTCTCCAGAAACACGGGACCCACCTTCGACACCGCCACCGTTCCGGCCCGGAGGGTGTCGCCCGCCGACGCGAGGCCGCTCTGGCCGTACCCGGCGATGACGGCCGTCTCGCCGACGTTGGCGTCGCGGCTGCTCAGGATCGGCACAATCGGCTGGCCGAGGGGTGAAGGGGCGATGACCACGCCGACGTCAATCGAGTCGAACCTGTTCGGGTCGTAGTCCGGGCTGTAGGAGAACGACGCTGGCTGAATCTCCCTCGACCCGAAGTTGACGGTGACCGAGCCGACGTCGTAGAGGCAGTGCGCCGCCGTCAGCACCGCCGTCGAGCTGATGACACTGCCCGAGCAGCTCCCGATCGTCTTGCCGTCCTTGTCCTTCATCAGGAGCAGGGCGACCGACGCAGTCCCCCCGTTGCACGCCGTGCCGTTGACGATCGCCGCGTCGCCCGTGACCACTCCCGAGACGGCCCCGCAGGCGTTGACGTTCGTGAAGAGCGTGGACGGCGCCGGGACGATTCCCGCCCCGCCGCAGGCGGCGGCGAGGGCCGCGGCAAGGCCGACGGTCGCGAGTGTGCGGGTTCGGCGGCCGGGGAACTGATCACCCATCCCCTAGAGTGTAGGCCCCGCGGCCCGCGACATCAAGGGCGCGCCGGGCGGGCCTACTTCCTGGCCGGCGCCTTGGGCTTCTCGCCAGGCTTGGCCGGCCCCGCCGGCTTCGGCGATTTCGAGGACGGGAACAGCACCCGCAATCCCCCGCCGACCTCGAGCCCGCCGGCCGCCACCGGAACGGACGGCTGATTCGTCACCGGGAAGTCGGCGGATGCCCTGGCGTAGCGGACGATTCCGCCTACGCCGATGGTCCTGGACAGGCGATACGTGAAGTCGGCGCCGGCCGAGAAGCCCAGCGCCATCCCCGACTGGTTCGTCGTCGTCGCCGACGTGATCGTCCCGTCGTCGTAGGGATAGACCCGGGACGCGCCGATTCCCTCGGACTGTACGAGCGTCTGCGTGACGCTGACGAACGACGGCCCGCCGAACACCATCAGCAGCATCTTCGGCCGGAGCGGAATCGTCCAGCTCGCCTGCACGTGAATGGCCGTCTCGCTGTGGTCCGCCTCGAACCCGCCCGACAGCGTCGTCGGCTTGCTCACGTAGAGCGGGTTCGGCAACGAGCCGGTGACGACGGTCGTCGCGGGCCGGCTGACGACCGCCAGGCCCGCGCCGACGGCCAGGTTCCGCCACACGCGCCAGCCGCCCGAGATGTCCACACCGGGCGCGCTCTCACCCGGATACTCGATGGTGGCGGTGGCGTTCTCGGCGAAGTAGGTCCACGACTGCGTCTGCGTGAACGACGGCGTGGCCGTCTGGAAGATGCCGTTCGCGGACAGGTAGCCGCGGTCCAGCCAGACGCCCTTCTTCGCCTGCCCGGCGGGTGCGGGCGCCGGCTTCGCGGCCGACGCGGGCTGCGCCGGCATCGGCGGCGTCGGCTTCGACGCGGGTTTCTGAGGTGCGGCGTACGCACACACCGAGGCGGCGAACACGCACGACAGCACGGCCGGCCACAGGAGCGGCTTCCTGATCATCCGGATCCTCCTAGAACACGCCGACCGCCGTCCACGCCTGGGTGATGGCCGTCTCGACTGCGCCGCCGGCGCCGTAGAGGTCGCGGGCCGCCTGGATGGTCTTCGCCCTCGCCATGCTGAACGTCGCGTTCGCGGTCAGCGTGGTGAACCCCTTGAAGAACGCCTTCTCGACCTTGTCGAGATTCGCCGCGCCAACGCCGGTGACCGACAGCCCCGAGGTCGCGTTCTTGCCGCCCTCGACCGCCAGGTAGAAGGCATGGTTGGCGATGGAGGAGTTGGTGTGCACGCCGCCGTTGTCGTCGGAGCCGAGGTACCGCTTGGAGTAGTGGTCGGGATCCCCATACGCGGTCGGGTTGGCCAGGCTGCGCGACCCGTAGCTGGTCCCTGGGCTCCTGGGGCGGTAGGTCTCCTTGCCGTGGATCCAGTCTGCCTGCAGGAGGCCGCTCCCGACGCTGGTCCGATGGAGGAACGTCGCCGCCTGCCCCATGATGTCGGAAAACGCCTCGTTGAGCGCCCCCGACTCGTTCCTGTAGATCAAGCCCGACGTGTACTGGGTGACGCCGTGCGCGTACTCGTGGGCGACGATGCCGAGCGTCGCGGTGTAGTAGTCCACGTACTGCCCGCCGATGGTGTAACCGGAGGGCAGTCCCTCGCCGAAGACGACGATGTCCTCCCGCCCGCTGCCGCACTGAGGACAGAAGAAGGCGTTCGCGTAGTACATGCTCACGTCCGACCAGGAGTACCTGTTCAGATCCGCGCGATTGACGGGGTGCACGATGACCGACACCGTTCGCACGTTGTTTCCGTCGAAACCCTTCCATCCGTCGCGCTGGAAAAAGTAGTCGTAGGTCCAGCCTGTGTAGGTGTGGCCATCGACGACGTTCGAATCGACCCAGGTGCCGCCGCCGGAGTTGGTGGCGAGGTCGGACGTCGCAAACGCGGTCTTCCCGTCGACGAGCAGCTCCGTGCGCGCGAAGTTGCCCTTGAGGTCGTACGTCTTGATGGCGATCGGCCGCATCAGATCAGAGGCCAGGTAGGTCGAACCCTCCAGCGCGCAGCTGACCTTCTTGAGGTCGCTCGCCACGAGGTTCTGGCTGACGAGGACGCCGTTGCCCAGCAGCGCCGCGGCCTTCTGCTGCGTCTGCAGGTTGTTGTACTTCATCTCGACGGCGCCGGAGCGCGCGTTGACGAACACGACGGGCAGCGCCGTGTGGACGACAGCCGCCAGCCGATAGGTCAGGGCGTAGGTGCCGTCGGGCCGCGGCAGGACCATCAGCTGCGGGCTCACGTTCGTTCCGGGATCCGCTCCGGTCTCGCGCACAAAGACCCGAGCGGCGTCGGCCGGTGACAGCGTGGGCGTCGTATCCAGGTTCAGGCCCGAGTAGATCGCCGCCGTCACCGATAGCGTGATGTTCCCGTCGGTCTCCCGCACCGCCTCGCCCCCGAAGACGGGCACGCCCCTGTAGTACCTGGTCGAGGCGCTCGTGGACGCGGCCCGGCATCAGCGTGTCGGCCTGTCTCGACCGCAGCCGCAGCTCGCGGACCCGTTCTCTCGCGGCCATGCGGTCGTCCCACTCGCGCAGCACCCGGCCGTCGACGGCCACCGCGCGCGTCACGCCCCGGCTGTTCGGCTCGGGCGGCAGAACGCTTCCCAGGTTCGTCGCTCCCGTCTGAGGGCCGCGACTCGTTCGATCGGAACCGGCCGTGCCGCGCCGGTCTCCCTGATCGGGCCGGCCGGTCGCCGACTGCGGGCGACGGTCTTCCTGGCCCGGCCCCTGGGCCACCGCCAGAATACCGAGCGCGACGACGATCATCAGCACGACGGCAAGACGCGGGTTGCGTTTCATCGTGGCACCCTGCTGCTCAGTGCGAGGACTGGACCGGATTCTACTCGGAGAAGCCGGAAGTCGGAAGCCCGCAGTCCGAAGCCCGCGGTCTGGATTCAGAAGCCCGAAGGGCAGCCGACGCCGGTGCCCCCAAGGCCGCAGTAGCCGCTCGGGTTCTTCTCGAGGTACCGCTGGTGGTACTCCTCGGCACGGTAGAAGGGTGGCGCCGGGGCGATTTCCGTCGTAATCGTGCCGCGGCCGGCTGCCGTCAGGTTCCGCTGATACGCATCGCGCGACGCGCGCGCGAGCGCCGCCTGATGGTCGTCGAACGGGAAGATGGCCGACCGGTACTGCGTGCCGATGTCGGCGCCCTGACGCATCCCCTGCGTCGGGTCATGATTCTCCCAGAACACCTTCAACAGGTCGGCGTACGACAGGCGTGCCGGGTCGAACTCGACCAGCACGACTTCGGCGTGGCCGGTCGTTCCGGTACACACCTCGCGATAGGTCGGGTCGGCTGTGCTCCCGCCCGCATAGCCGACCGCGGTCGAGACGACGCCGGGCGTCTGCCAGAACCTGCGCTCGGCCCCCCAGAAGCACCCCATCCCGAACAGCGCGCGCGTCGCTTCGCGTTCCATGACTCCTCCGTCTTCGGCTGGCCCTGCTCTCGATGATAGCAGCCCCGGCGTTGACACGCGCGCGCCGGCATGGTTTCATCGGCGAGCCTGGTTTCCAGAGACACATGACGCCACCACGCCTGCTGGTCATCGGCGACATCGCCTGGGACGTACTGCTGCGCCCCTCCGGCGAACTGGTCTGGGGAGCCGATGTGTACGGCCACGTGGACCTGTTGGCCGGCGGCTCGGCCGCAAACGTGGCGGTCTGGGCCAGGCGCCAGGGCGCCGACGTCACGCTGGTGGGCCAGGTGGGCGACGACCGGTTCGGCGACCTGATGCGGGCACATCTCGACACCGAAGGCATTGCCGGCTCCGTTCAGGTGGTGCCCGGCGGCCAGACGATGCGGATTGGGGTGGTCGTCAGGCCGGACGCCGAGCACGCCTTCGTCACCGACCACAGCCGTCCGCTGCGCCTGACGGCGGACGACCTGCCGCTGTCGCTCCTCGATCGGGCGGACGCCGTCTTCCTGAACGGCTACGCGATCTTCATGGCCGGGTCCGCCTCATTCGCCTCGGCGCTGCTGGCCGAAGCGCGGCGCCGCGGGATTCTCGTCGCGTTCGACCCGTCGTCCTTTTCCCTGATTCGCGCGCACTGGCCGGCGAAGCTGCTCGACCAGGTCGGGCCACTCGACCTGCTGCTGGCCAACGAGGACGAAGCGCGGGAACTCGCGCTCGGCGAGCCGGTCGAAGGGCTGCTCGCCCATACCGCGGTGGCCGTGGTGAAACAGGGCGGCCGGGGCGCCACTGCCATTCATGCAGGCGGCGTGGTGTCGGCCGCCGCGGAACCGATCGTCGTCGCCGACACGACGGGCGCCGGCGACGCGTTCGACGCCGCCTTCCTCGTCGAGTATCTCCCCCATCGCGACCTCGCCGGCGCGCTCGCCGCCGCGAACCGCCTCGGCGCATACGTCGCTTCCAGGCTCGGCGCGCAAACACGATAGTCGCCGGGTGCGGGGCGGGCCGTCAGGCTCGCCTGTCACCCGCGGGGCTGAAGCCCCGCGCCACGCCGACCAGCGCCATCTCAGAACTGGAAGTAGATGAACTGCGAACCGGCGAAGTCGCCGAAAAGGATCGTCAGGTAGAAGACCGCCGCGTAAACCGAGTACCGCACGGCTACCGGCAGCGAGAGGACGGCCGCCGGGTCGTTCTTCCGAGCCTCGATGCTCATCACGACCAGCAGCGGGCCGGCGTACGCCAGGACCGGAACGCCAACCGTCCCTAGCACCGACAGGCTTGGGGCGAAACCCGCGACCAGCGTCCACGCGAGGCTCCCAATCTGACGTGCGGAGTCGGCCCGGAAGATGAGCCAGCCGAGGCACGTCAGGTGGAACATGCCGACGACGCCGGCGAGTCGTCCGATGCCGAAGGCGGCCGCCCGCTCCGGCGACCTCGAGCGGCGTCGCCTCCCCTTGCGCCGCCACTGGTGCACAGCCAGGAACACGACGAGCAGCGCGCCCTGGTACGCACCCCACAGCACGAACGTCCACGCGGCTCCGTGCCACAGGCCGCCGAGCAGCATCGTCACCATCGTGGCGCCCGCGTAAATCCAGGAATCGTCGCGCAGGCCCAGCCACCGAACGCCGTCGATGCGCCGAGAGAGGGCGAAGCTCACCGGGAGGAACAGGTAGTCGCGCAGCCATGTCGAGAGGCTGATGTGCCACTGCTGCCAGAACTGCTGCGGCGTGCGGACGAAGTACGGGAACCGGAAGTTCAGGGCGAGCTCGATCCCCACCAGCTTCGACATGCCGCGCGCCATGTCGGTGTAGCCCGAGAAGTCGCCGTAGATCTGGAAAGCGAAGGCGTAGAGCGAGAGGAGCACCTGGAGGCCGGTCGGATGCGCCGCGCCGAACGAGCTGTTCACGAGGTGCGACAGGTTGTCGGCGACGTAGACCTTCTTGAAGAACCCGTACCCGATCAGCCAGAGGCCCTCGACCACCTGTGCGCGGGTGACGCGCCGCGGCTGCCGGATTTGCGGCAACAGCATGGACGCGCGCGCGATCGGCCCAGCCAGAAGCTGCGGGAAGTAGGCCAGGAAGACCGCGAAGTCGCGCAGACTCCGCTCGGGCTCGATGTGGCGGCGGTAGACGTCGACGACGTAGCCGATCGCGATGAACGTGTAGAACGAGATCCCGATGGGCAGCAGCACCCGAAGCGTGACGACGTCGAGGCGAAATCCGAAGGCGGCGAACAGCGCGTGGAGGTTCTCGGCGAAGAAGTTGAAGTACTTGAAGAACCCGAGCATCCCCAGGTTGACGGCGAGGCTCGCGAGGAGCGCCGCGCGGCGGTGCGATCGACGCTCACGGCCGCCGATGAAACGGGCGGCGTAGAAGCTGACGAGGGTCGAGGCGATGAGCAGGCCCAGGAACCGCCAGTCCCACGCCGCGTAGAAGTAGTAGCTGGCGACGAGCAGCAGCCAGTTCTGGCCGCGGTGCGGCAGCGCCCGGTACAGGGCGCAGACGACGAGGAAGAAGACGGCGAAGTGGAGGGAGGTGAAGACCATCGGAAAAGACCAGAAGTGTACCACAGGGGGATCTTGCGATCGTGCGATCGTGCGATCTTGCGATCTTGCGATCGGGCGATCGGGCGATCGGGCGATCGGGCGATCGGGCGATCGGGCGATCGGGCGATCTTGCGATCGTGCGATCGGGCGATCTCGTTATCTGTTGATCTGGCGAAGGGGGACCGGACATCGCCGGGAGCCGAGAGCCAAGGGCCCTTCCCTACTCGTATCGCAGCGATTCGATCGGGTCGAGGCGCGAGGCGCGGTAGGCGGGCCAGAGGCCGCTGATCAGGCCGGTCACCGAGAGGACCGTCGCCGCGGTTGCGAGAATCGCGGGCGACAGCAGGAGGTGGATGTCGGTGGACCGCGACGTATCACCGATCAGGCCAGCGATGAAGGGCAGAACGCCGATCGTCTTCGCGATGAGGTACGACAGCGCCACGCCGACCAGCCCGCCGGCGAAGGTGATCGCCACCCCTTCGAGCAGGAACTGCACGAGGATGTGCCGGCGGCGGGCGCCCATCGCCTTGCGGACGCCGATCTCCCGCGTCCGCTCCTGCACCGACACCAGCATGATGTTCATCACGCCCACCCCGCCGATCATCAGCGTGATGGAGCCGATGAACACCAGCACCACCATCAGCCCGTTCGCCATGCCGTCCACGATCGCCATGATGTCCGCGCTCGTGTCCGCGCGCACCGCGCGCTCGTCGAGCGGGTCGAACCGGAGCCTGGCCGCGAGCGTCTCGCGCACCTGCCGCAGCGCGACCTGCTGCGCCGACGGCAGCACCGCCTGGTAGACGACGTAGCTGCAGTACTCCAGGCCGAACATCGACTTCATCGTCGTGTGGGGGATGAAGACCGACATCGAATCCGGGTAGAAGTAGGACGAGAGCTGCGCCTTCTGCGCGAGGACGCCCACCACCTCGAACGTCAGGCCCGCGATGCGGAGCGTCTGGCCGACGGGCGGGATGTTGCTGAAGAGCTTCTTGGCGACGTCCGTGCCGATGAACGCCACCCGCCGCCGCTTGTCGCAATCCTCCGCGCTGATGAACCGGCCGTCGCCGGCCTTCTCGGCGCGCATCAGCGCGTACTCGGGCGCCACACCCCGAACACCCGCCGTCGTGGTCCGCGTGCCGTAGACGAGCGGAAGGGACTGGAGGTACTCGGGGCTCGCGTACTTGACGGTCCCGAGCTGCCGGAGCGCCTCGACGTCCTCCTCCTTCAGGAAGATCCTCCGCCCGGCCCGCTCGCCGCCCATCTGGGTACTGGTCTGTCCGCCGCGGAGCCTGGCCGTGCCATCCGAGACCGCGTTCCGGAACCCGACGACGAGCGCCGCGCGGAACCCCTGGCCGTACGCCATCAGGATGACAACGGTGACGATGCCCCAGGCGATGCCGAGCATGGTGAGGCCCGCGCGGAAGCGGTGCTCCCGGATCGCGGCCGCCGCCTGGAGGATCACTTCTTTCAGGAGCATGGTCTACATCTCGTACCGAAGGGCTTCGATCGGGGGAAGCCGTGCCGCACGCCGCGCCGGGTACGTCGAGGCGGCGACGCCGATGAACGTCAGCACCCCGATCGCCATCGTCGTCGTCTGCCACGTGGTGATCATCCCCGAGAACCGCGCCGGCATCGGCGCCAGGTTGACGAGGGCGCACAGGCCGACGCCCACGAGGAAGCCCAACGCGCCGCTCGAGAGCGTGAGCGCGAGCCCCTCGCTCAGGAACTGCCACTGGATGGCGCGCGAGGTGGCGCCGACCGCCTTGCGGACGCCGATCTCGCGGGTCCGCTCCTTCACGGCCACCAGCATGATGTTCATCACGCCGATCCCGCCGAGCGCGAGGGTGATCAGGCTCACCCACACGAAGAACGTGTGCATCGCGCCGATCATCTTCCCGAACATCACCGCCTGGATCGCCGTGTTCCACATCGACAGGGCTTCCGGGTCGCGCGGGTCGAAGCCATGCCGCGGCGCCAGCGTCGTCTTGATGTCCATCTCCACCGGCCCCTGCGCCTCGAGGCCCAGGAAGCCGCCGATCCCTTCGCGCTCCAGCCACGCCTCGAGCTGCCTGGCCACCTCCGGCCTCGGGGCGGCGATGATGGTCGAGACCGAGTCGGCGGTGTACTGGCCGCCGGGGATCGGGAAGTCCTTCCGCGCCGCCTCGTACGGGATGAACAGCCGCTCGTTGTCGGCCCCGGTGTAGTTGGAGTCCTGGTCCTTCTTCCGCACCCGCCCGATCACCGTGTAGGGCAACCCGTTCAGGCCGATCGTGGCGCCGACCGGGTCGCGCTCGGCGAACAGCTGCCGGCTCGCCTCGGTCCCGATGACGACGACGCGCCTGGCATCGCGGCAGTCGGCGTCGGAGATCAGGCGGCCTCGATCGACCTCAATCGTGCGCATCGACTGGTAGGGCGGCCAGACGCCGCTCAGCTGCAGGGAACTCGAATTGAAGGCGCTCTTGGCCCGAATACCGCCCCGAATCAGCTCGGGCGACACCTGGGCGAGCAGCTTCGACTGCTCCTTCAGGAGGCGCGCGTCCTCGATGTCGAGCTGGATGATCCGCCCGGCCCTCGCGCCGCCGGCCTGCATCGCGGTGCGGCCGCTCCGGATGATGACGATGTTCTTTCCCAGCTCTTCGAGGACGTACTGGTTGCCGCGCTGAAACCCCTCACCCACCGCCGACAGCAGAACGATCGAGATCACGCCCCACATGATCCCGAACATCGTCAGGAAGCTGCGCAGCTTGTTGGCTGCCAGGTTCGACCAGGTCTGGCGCAGGAGTTCCATAGGCGCTACTGGAGAACGACGCGGTCGCCGGCGGCGAGCCCCCTGGTCACCTCGGTACGTGTGCCATTACTGATGCCGACGGTGATCGGCACCCGCTCGCGGCCGGTCTTGCTGGCCGGCTGAACGCGTTCGGCGTAGGTCCGGCGGGAGGCGTCGTAGATGACCGCCCGCTCGGGGATGACGAGCGTGCCCGTGTGTTCCTCGAGGACGATCTCGGCGTTCGACGTCATGTTCGCGCGCAGTTCCCCGGACGAGTTGTCGATCGACACCCGCACTTCGAAATTGACGACGTTGTCGCGCTCGACGCCCATCGGCGCAATCTGCGTCACCCGCCCGTCGAACTGGCGGTCCTTGAACGTCTCGACCTTGATCCGGGCCGCCTGCCCCATCCGCACGAGGCCGATGTCCGCCTCGTCCACCTTGCCCTTGACGTACACCTGGCTGATGTCCCCGAGCACCATCACGAGCGTGGCCGACGACCCGAGGTTCAGGATGGACGATACGGGGCTGCCCAGTTCCACGTCGCGTGACAGGACGACGCCGGTGATCGGCGACCGGATCGTGGCGTTGGTCAGCTCCTCCTCCGAGCGATCGACCGCCGCCTGCGCCTGCGCGACCGTGGCGCGCGCCTGCGCGACGCGGGCCTCCGTGACGCCGAGCTGCGACCTGGCGACCGCCTGGCGGTTCACCGCCTGGTCGAACGCGCTGCGCGCATCGTCCATGGCCTGCTGGGAGATGAGCTTGTCGCGTGCCAACTGCTCCGCCCGCTCGACGTTACGGCGGGCGAAGGCGACCTCGGGGCCCTCGGCTTCGACCGTGTTCTTGGCCAGCTCGGCCACGGCCGCCTTGAGGTTGGCGTCCGCACCGCTCAGCGCCGCCTTCGATTCGCGCAGCCGCGCCGCGAGGTTGTCGCGATCCAGCTCGGCCAGCACCTGACCGACCACGACCCGGTCGCCGACCTGAACCTTCAGCTCCTTGATGATGCCGTTGGCTTTCGACTTGATCTCGACCTTGGTGATGGGCTCGACGCGCCCGGTTGCCACGACCGAACGGGCCAGGTCGCCGCGCTCGACCGTCGCGAGCCGGCTCGGGTCCACCGTGGACTCGGGGCGCGCGAGCACCGAGAATCCGTAGACGCCCAGGATTCCGAGCGTCATGACGGCCGCGAAACCGAACAGCAGCTTCCGTTTCCTCGCCCTGACCATATGTTGAGTCCTCGCAGGCGTTCAGCGGGGCGCCGGCACACCCCGGACACGGCGGTCTTCTTCCTGTGAATACGCAGGGGGGAGGATCAGGGTTCCAAACGCGTGACTGCGGACCGGCGGGGCGCCGTGACAGCGTGGCGGCTCCGGGCTCTGGGCTCCCGGCCCTTCGCCCAGCCGACGTTACTTCGCAAGATCGCAACTTCGCACGATCGCAACTTCGCACGATCGCAACTTCGCACGATCGCAACTTCGCACGATCGCAAGATGCAGGGTGGCTCCTTTACTTCCCGTCCTTCCTTCTCAGAAGCAGCACCGGCATCCTCACCACGTGCCTGACCGCGTCCACCGTCTGGCCGTGGATGATGTCGCTCACTCCGCGATGCCCGTGCGTGGCCATCGCGATCAGGTCGACGGCTTCCTCCTCGGCAACGCGGCAGATCTCCTTCGCCGGGTCGCCCATGCGAAGCGTGGCGTCCACCTCCAGGCCGCGCGCCTCCATCAGGGCTCGGACGCGCGCAAGGTAGGCGCGGTCCTGCTGCATCTCCTCCGATTCGCGCAGGTTCAGGTCGTTGAAGTGCCGGGCCGCCCAGCCGTCGGCCACGTGCACCAGCAGCAGCCGCGCCCCGGTCAGCCTGGCCAGCGGCTCGACGTGCTCGAGGATCGTCCGGTCCGCCTCGGAGTTCTCGATGGCGACGAGGATCTTCTTGTACATCGAACCGCCCTCCTTCACACTCGCCCTCGAGTTCAGAACCAGCCGACGACTGTCTGCCACAGCAGCCAGGCGTTCATCACGGTGATGAGCGCGGCGCACGGCCACGCCACGAGCTTCCACGTCGTGCCGATCGCGAGACGGCCCATCTTCCGCCGATCGCCGGCAAAGATGATGAGCGGGATGATCGCGAACGGCAGCTGCAGGCTCAGAATCACCTGACTGAAGACCAGCAGGCTGCCGGTCGCCCGGTCTCCGTAGAGCACCACGGTGACGAGCGCCGGGACGATGGCGATGGCGCGCGTCATCAGGCGCCGCAGCCACGGCCTGATGCGCAGGTTCAGGAACCCTTCCATCACGATCTGGCCGGCGAGCGTCCCGGTAATCGTCGCGTTCTGGCCGGAGAAGAGCAGCGCGACGGCGAACAGCGTGGACGCGAGCGTCGTCCCCAGCAGCGGCGTGAGGAGCTTGTAGGCGTCCGAGATGTCGGCGACGTCCTGGTAGGCGGTGCCGTGGAACGTCGCGGCCGCAACGACCAGGATCGCACCGTTGATGAACAGCGCCGACGTGAGGGCGACCGTCGAGTCGAGCGTCGCGAACGACACCGCCTCTCCCCGGCTCTCGTTCGAATCGCCGTACTTCCGCGTCTGGACGATGGAGGAGTGCAGGTACAGGTTGTGCGGCATCACCGTGGCGCCGAGGATGCCGATGGCCACGTAGAGCATGCCCGGGTCGCGGAAGAGCCGGCTCGTCGGCACGAGGCCGCGCGCGAGGGCCGCGAGGTCCGGTTTCGAGAAGAAGAGCTCCACCGCAAAGGCAGCCGCGATGCCGGCAATCAGCAGGACGACGAGCCCTTCGACGTATCGGAACTTGTGCTGCTGCAGGTAGAGCACGATCAGCACGTCGGCCGAGGTGAGGCAGACGCCGATCGCAACCGGCAGGCCGAAGAGCAGGTTCAGCGCGATCGCCGAGCCGATGACCTCGGCGAGGTCGGTGGCGGCGATGGCAATCTCGGCGAGGATCCACAGGAAGATCGTGGTGCGCCGCGAGAACCGGTCGCGGCACGCCTGGGCCAGGTCGCGGCCGCTGGCAATCCCGAGCCGCGCGGCCAGCGCCTGGAGCAGGATCGCCAGGAAGTTCGAGATGACGACGACGAAGAGGAGGGCGTAGCCGTAGCGGGCGCCGCCGGCGATGTCGGTGGCCCAGTTCCCGGGGTCCATGTAGCCGACGGCGACGAGGTAGCCCGGGCCGGCAAACGCGAGCATCTTCTTCCAGAACCCTGCGCCGGTCGGCACGGGCACGCTCCCGTGCACCTCCGGCAGACTGACTTCGTCGGGGGACGTGCGGGTCACCGGCCCGCTGTCGGAAGAGGAGGGGGACGCCACGGCGCCATTCTCGCACAACGAGGCGGCTTTCGGCGCTCGGCTTTCGCCCAGCGGCTGGCGGCCGTATCCGCACCACTTCGCACGATCGCATGACCGCAAGATCGCAAGATCTTCCCCGGGTGCTATGATGCTCCCTGTGTGCGCCCGTAGCTCAGTTGGATAGAGCGTCGGCCTTCGAAGCCGCAGGTCGGGGGTTCGAGCCCCTCCGGGCGCACCACTTGCGAACCACCCGATCGACCGTGACTTGGGCCGCCGACCGGTCGTCACGGCTGCCATCCGTGAGATCATCCCTGAGGAGACATGCTCTCGCAGTAGTGCTGGCCGCTGGCCTCAGCCAAGGGGCCGCGCTATCCCAATCGCCGCTGCCCCAGACGGAGTCAAGCCTCGCCAGGAACCCCGCCCCTGTAACAGACTGGGCCGATCGCCTGCTGGCCAAAGACCCGAAGGTCCGCGCAACCGCCGAAGCCGCCCTGGTCCAAGGAGCGCGACGTTCGCTCCCTCTGCTAGAACGATTCCTCGCCAGTGACGATGAAGACCTGCATCAGCGAACGTTTGAGATCATCCGGCGAATCGGTCCGCCGGCCATTCCGTTGCTGGTCGAGCTTCTTCGGCGTGAGGAGGTCTCGTTCCGGCGCTTTGCCGCCGACGCTTTGATCGACCTCGCGCCCGATACAGCATCGATTCAGCCGGCGATGAGGCGGGCGCTCGGAGACGAGGATTCGATGGTCGCGGGCGATGCGGCGCGCGCCCTGGGCGCGTTGGGCACGAGGGCCACCCCTTCGGTCGCCGCACTCGTCACGACACTGTCGCACGAAGACTCCTACGTCCGCATCTATGCGGCGGAGGCTCTCGCGTCCATCGGCCCGAACGCGGCCAAGGCGACAAACGCCCTGGCAGAAGCCCTGAGCGACCCGGTCCCCGGCGTTCGATGGGCGGCGTGCGAGGCCCTCGCGAGCATCGGCCCGGCGGCGCAGTCTGCAGTGCCGCGTTTGGTCAAAGCGCTGGAGGACGAATACCTCTACGTGCGCATCTTCGCGGCTGGAGCTCTGGGAAGCATCGGGCCGAAGGCGCCGGCGGTCCAGGCGGCGCTAAGGGCGGCGGCACGCGATCCCACACTGCGGAGCGAGGCAGACTGGGCGTTGAGTCGAATCGCTGGAGCCAAGTCTGGAGAGCCTGTCGCGTCGCACGATGTGCCCACGCCTTCCGTCGCGCCCCCACGCCAGACGACAGTCGTCCAAGCGGGGAATCCCCCGGTGGACTGGGACACGACCACCGGCCGCAACATCGTCTGGAGTGTCGAGCTGGGAAACGAAACGTTTGGGCGCCCCGTGGTTGTTGGCGATGCGGTCTATGTCGGCACCGACAACGCCAGGCACATGAACCCGGCCTACCGGAAAGAAGCCGGTGCGCTCATTGCCTTTCAGGCGAAGGATGGCACATTCCTCTGGCAGGACCTCGCCCCGCGGGTAGAGCGGGGCCTGCGGGAGTTTCTGTTGCCGGCGACGACAAGTGCGCCGTATGTGGAAGGGAACCGGCTGTACTACGTCACCGCGGAGTGCCAGCTCCGTTGCCTCGATACACAGGGTTTCCGTGATGGCGAGAACAACGGTCGCTATCGTGAGGAGGTCTTCCAGGACAACGCCGCGGCCGACATCGTCTGGGAGTTGGACATGTGTGGCAGCTTGGGCGTCTATCCGCACGAAGCCACCAACAGCGAAGTACTGCCCGTCGGTGATCTGCTGATGGTCTCGACCTCCAACGGGCAGAATGAAGGCCACACGCGCGTACCGTCGCCGCGCGCCCCGAGCCTGATCGCGGTCGACAAGCGTTCGGGCGAAGTGGTCTGGCGCGCCGTCGGCGCAGGGGGGCAGGTGCTGCACGGCCAGTGGTCCAGCCCCGTCGCGGCCCATGTCAATGGGCGCATGCAGGTGCTCTTCGGAGGAGGAGATGGCTGGCTGCGGGCCTACGACGCGGCTTCGGGTCACGAAATCTGGCGATTCGACGGCAACCCGAAAGACGCCCGCTGGCTTCCGCGCCCAGGCGTCCTTTCGCGCAGTTTCATCCTCGCTTCACCGGTCTTCGCCAACGGCCTGGTCTTCGTTGCGATGGGACAGAGTCCCGGGCACGGCAACGGACCCTCATTTGTCTACGCGATCAATCCCAACGGCCAGGGCGACGTCACTGAGAGCAGGCTCCTCTGGACTTCCCGTGAAGTCGGTCGCGTGGCCGGAACGCCCATCGAGAAGGACGGTCTGCTGTACGTTGGAGACGTGGGCGGAACGGTTCATTGTCTGGACGCGGCAACCGGCGCCCAGGTCTGGAAACAGGAGACGAATGCGGCCATTTGGGGATGCCTCCTGTTGGCCGGCGACCGGCTGTACGTCGGGAACGAACAAGGCACCATGACCATCCTTCGTGCCGGACGGCGAAAGGAACTGCTGGCGCAGATCGAAATGGATGCCCCGCTCTACTCGCGTCCGGCCGTGGTCGGCGATGCACTGTATCTGGCCACCGCGAGCCGCCTGTACCTCATCGCGACCAGCCCCGATCCCAAGGTGCGCTGAGGGCCCGCGCCGGCGGCCGGCGCGACAATCAGATCCCGGTTTGGCGTGAAACCATCCTGCCACCAGGCGACCGGGCCGGCAGGCGTTCGCGCCCGTTTGGTGCGCGTGTTGCGTTAGCGCTATCCTGTGAATCGGCCTGCCCGCCCGCGCCACGACAGGAGGATTGCCGTGCGATTGTCGCGCAAGTTGACGGCCCTCTCGATCGCCCTCGTGGTGTGCGGCTCGGCCGCCTGCACCGACCTCGAGGGCAATTGGTCGTTGCTGTCGTTCACCATCTACCCGCCAAACGGCGCGCCCGTCGAGATGAGGGGCGCGGGCACCCTGTGGTTCGACGACTTCGGCTATGTGATGATGACGCTCGACGCAGACGCCGCCAGCGCCGCGCTGCTGACGGAGGCCGGAGTCCCGATGCAGAAGAACCGGTTCTTCACATGGGGCAAGGTGGTCGTCGACAGGCGGAACAAGACGCTGACCTACGTCAGGTACATCTCCGAGGGCCGGTACCCCGCCGTCACGGCCCGGCCGATGGCCGTCGAGCGCCTGTTCTACTGGAACGTGACCGGCGGGACGCTGACGCTGACGACGAAGGACGAGAGCGGCAGGCCACTGTCCATCGGCAGATGGCGGAGGCAGTTCACCATCGCCCCCGGGCGAGGGTACGGCGAGCCCGTCGGGCTGCTGCTCGACGGCGGCGCCTCGCACCTCGCCGGGCATGCGCACGTCGGTGATCTGCAGTCTTGGCCGCCGGTACCGCGACGTGGAGGTGTGACCGTCCGTGAGACGCGTGGTCAGCGAATGGCAAACCGGATGTCCCGAGCTTGCTTGCCGCCGGCATCCTGGGCTTCGACGGTCAGCAGGTAGTCGCCCGGCGCAAGGCCCGAGAGCGGCAGCGGTTCTGACACCGCGACCACGCCCGCGTCGCTGAACTGCGACGCTCCGAGCGCGATCGAGGATTCGGACACCGTCCGATCACGGCCGTCACGGACGCGCATCGTCAGTGCGACGCTGGGGTGCTTCGGGCCGCGGCGGACCTGCAGACTGGCGGTCACCGCATCGGAGGGCGTGAAGACCCTCTGCAGCGTCGGCCGCGCGGCACCATCGACGGTGAGGCCGGGAACACGCGGGTCCGGCGCGTACAGCGCCACACCGGATAGCATCAGCCCGTCCTCTTTCGTATCCGGGACGTCGACGTACCCGTAGACGCTGCCGGTCCGGCCGTTGCCGGCGCTCGAGACGCCCACCCGGATTTCATAGTGGCCGGGGCCAAGCCGCAGACGCGCGCCGTGCTCGAAGACCGTCAGGCCACCGACTCTGACGGAGTCAGGAATCTCGATGACCTGGCGTACGGTCGAGACGCCCACCGCCCGGTCGGTCAACGCCCTGACGGCGAGTTCGTATCGTTCGGCCATGCCGTCCGGCAACTGTAAGGACGGCGCAGTCGATGGGATTGGGAGGCTCAGCGTGGCCGACACACTCGCCGAGCCGTCCGAGTCGAAGACCGGCACGAGACCGAGACCGAGCGGGATGTCGGCCTTCGGAAACGCGTCGTCGGTAGCCTGCTCGGCAGGAGCGGCGGGTTCAAATCCTCCCCGTCCCGGCGGCACGGGCATGGGGACGAAGCCCGAGCGCGAGCGGACGATGGTGTCGGGCCGGTTCACCTTCACCCGGATGCTGTGCTTCGTACCTTCCCGCTTGGTGTCGACCGACTGGTAGGCCAGCAGGTAGTACGAGCGGGTCTCGTCGAAGAGCCGAGGGATCGCGGCTTCCGGGGTATTCGTGTTCAGGACTGTCTGGCCCCCCGTGTAGGTCGGGAGGACCTTCAGCTCTTCCTGGCGGGAAACGTCCGGCCCAATCCGCTGTGCGAACCCCGGATTCCCAACCGTCGGGAACGCATCGGCGGTCTTCGCCAGGGTCTGGAAACCGACCGGATCGAGGACGTTGACCGTCACGTTCGATCGGGAGAGCGCGTCGAAGAGCCGGCCCCGGTAAACCGCCAACATTCCTTCGTTTTGTCCGGAGATGTCGTTGATCTGCAGCCGATTCGCGATCAGAAACATGGTCTTCTGCCGGCGTGTCTCGCGCTCGAGCGCCCGGACGTAGTTGGTGAGTTGTTCGAGTTCGCAACGGGGGTCGCAGTCAACGGCGGGATTCCAGTCGCCGCGCACCAGCCCGCCCTGCGTCATCTCCGGCGGATTCGTCATGCCGATGAACGGGGCGTCAATCGCCCGGCGCAGCCGCCGGCGGTCTGCCGTGAAGCCCTGCTGGAAACCTTCGCTATTGAAGAGACCCGTGCGTACGACCGCGGCCACATCGTTGGGGCCGAGCGCGTTCACGATGGCGTGGGCGATCTTCCGGGCGGCAACGGTCGGCTGTTCCATCGGGATCGTCCGGTCCATCACGATGACGACCACACGGCCATCGCCGGGACGCTGATTGGTGGAAACGTCCGACGAGGCTTCGCGTGTCCAGGCGGCCGAAGCCGGCGCCCCCGGGTCCGATGCGGGCCACTCCGGCAACGTCACGGGCGCGAACGCCGCGAGCGGCCGCGGCTTGCCGTCTTCGAGAATCGTGAAGTCCTTCGCCGTCAGGTCCGCCACCGGCCTCCGGTTCTTGTCGAGGACGACAACGTCGAGCTGAACGATGTCGACGCCGCTGCGGAACGTGGGGAGCGACTGGGGAGCCGATTGGGCATCCAGGCGGGCGTTCGCCTGCCAGCGGGCGGATCCCGCCAGGCAGACCAACCCGGCGACGACGAGCACGCGTGTTGCACGGGTGTGGACCCGCATGTCCCAGCCTCTCTGGATGCCGGCGACAGATGGGGAGAGACTACAACAGATTCGGCGCCGGCGGGCCGTCTCTTCTCAACGCGTTTCAGCCTGTTCATCCCGGAGAAGCGCGAGTTCCTCCTCGAGAATCAGGGTTACTTCCAGGTCGGAGGGCCCACGAACACGAGCCACAATGCCATCCACCACCCCCTGAGCGACCTGTACATAGTCCGAGACGACGCGCGCGGCGTCTCGAGACTCGCGCTGCCGCCTGCGCGAAGGCCATCGAACGGACGAGGGCGCCCGGTGGCTCGACGACTTCGGTTGTGTGATGATAGCGCTCGACGCCGGCGCCGCCGGCGCCGTGCTCCTGACGGAGGCTGGAATCCCGATGGAGGAGAACCGGTGGAGATGAAGATCACGTAGGGGCCTCGCGTATGCACCCGCTGGAGCGTCTGCGGAATGTCCTTCAGGGCACCCCCGTCGACCGAGTGCCCAATTTCGACATCTTCATGACGAGGGCCGCGCGTCACATCGGCGCCAGGCTCTCGACCTACTACCTGGACCACCGCGTCCTGTGCGCGGCCAACCTGGCCGTCCTCGAGGACTTCCGCCTGGACATCGTCCAGGCGATCTCGGACCCGTATCGCGAGGCGGCCGACACGGGGCTCGACGTGGAGTTTCCCGACGATGGTCTGCCGGCCAATCGGACGCCGCTCGTTGCCGACCCCGGGGACCTGAGCCGCATCCGCTTCCCGGTCTACGAATTCGGCCCTCGCATGACTGACCGGCTCGAGGCCATTCGCGCGCTGCACGCGGCGGTCGGTGGCGAGGTGCCGGTCATGGGGTGGGTGGAGGGAGCGCTGGCCGAGGCTGCCGACCTGCGCGGCGTGGGCAATCTCATGATGGACCTCGTCATGAACCCCGGCTGGGCGAAGGAGCTGCTCGAGCGGTGCGTCGAGGTCGGAGTCGCCTTCGCTCGTGCACAGGTCGAGGCGGGCGCGCACATCATCGGCCTGGGCGATGCCGTCGCCTCGCAGATCTCACCCGGGATGTACCGCGAATTCGCGCTGCCCTACGAACGGCGCATCTTCGACGCCGTGCGGCAGCTGGGCGGCGTTTCCCGCCTGCACATCTGCGGCAACACCACTCACCTGCTGGGAGACATGGCCCTCTGCGGCGCCGAGATCATCGACATCGACTGGATGGTGGACATGCGGCGCGCCGTAGCGCACTTGGGCGGCGCAGTCGTCTGCGGCAACATCGATCCCGTTGCGATCCTGCTTCAGGGCACGCCCGAACAGGTGCGCGACGGCGTGCGCGCGAACGCGGCGGCAGGCGGACAGCGCTGGATTTCGGCGGCCGGATGCGAGGTCCCCGACGGGACTCCTGCCGTGAACCTGCTCGCCCACCACGAGGCGCTGCGCGAAATCGCCGGACAGGACTGATCGTCCGGGCCGGGTGCCTCCCGGGCGGACTCCAGTCGGGCGCAAGAGCCGGCCCCGGCGCTATACTGCCTTCATGGCCGAGCGCCTCCACACGCGCGCCCCGTCGCTGCCGATCCCGCAGGTCGCCATCGCCGCCATCGGCACCGCGCTGCCCCCCAGGCGCTTCACGCAAGCGGACGTGCTCAACTGGGGATTGGAGAACGTCCCGCTGTCGGAACCGACCCGGGACCTCTACGCCCGCGTGCTGGGCGACGCCAGCATCGAGGCGCGGCACCTCGCGGTGGAGGACCTTCGCGAGATCCTGGAAACCGACCACGAGCGGATCCTGGCGCGGTTCGAGCAGTCGGCGTCCAACCTGTCGGTGGCCTCGCTCGGCCGGGGCCTCGAGCGCGCTGGGGTGGCTGCCGCCGAGGTCGATTTCCTCGCCGTCACGACCTGCACCGGCTACCTCTGCCCGGGCATCAGCTCGCACGTTCTGGAACGTGCCGGGCTCCGACCGGATGTGCGCTGCGCCGATCTGACCGGGATGGGCTGCGGCGCGGCGGTGCCGGCGCTCGAGCGGGCCTGCGACTTTCTCGCCGCCCACCCGGACGCGACGGCGGCCGTCGTCAGCACGGAGATTTGCAGCGCGGCGATCTTCTTCGGCGACGCGCCGGAACTCGTCGTCTCGAACTCGATCTTCGGTGACGGGTCGGCCGCGGCCATCCTCCGGCGGGCCGACCGCCTTCCGGCGGCGATCGACGGCCCCCGCCCGCGTTTCGTCGGTTTCCGCTCGCTGACTCTGCCCGCCTGGCGCGAGGCCCTGCGGTTCAGGACCGAGGGGGGGCACCTGCGCAACGTACTGAGCCGCGACGTGCCCCGACGGGCCGGACAGGCGTGCCGCCGCCTCGTGGACGATCTGCTCGGCGACCACGGGCTCTCGGCCGACGCGATCGGGCACTGGGTGATGCACGCCGGCGGGCGGCTCGTGCTCGACGCCGTCGAGCGAGCGCTCGAACTGCCGGGCGATGCGCTCGACGCAGCGCGCACCGTCCTGCGCACGGCCGGCAACCTGTCGTCTCCCACGGTCCTGTTCGTCCTCGACGAGGAACACCGGTGCAAGCCGCCCCGGCCCGGCGACCTCGGCATCATCGGCGCGTTTGGCGCCGGCTTCGCCGCGCACGCGGCGCTCCTCGAGTACCAGGTGACCATCAGCCACATCGGACGCGCGCTCGACCGGCGCCTCGGCCTGACCGAGCGCGCAAGCGGCGACGAACTGATGGACACGGTGTCGATGTCGGAGCCGGAGGCACGCGCAACGTTGCGCTTCCTCCAGCTGACCAACCGGCGGTTCGGGGGCACGCTCACCGTCCTGCACCACCTGGCCGACTGGAGCGCGGGCTGGCCTGCCGGCCGCACGATGCACCTGCTCGATGTGGGAACCGGGGCGGCCGACATCCCTGCGGCCGTCGTCGGGTGGGCCCGTCGTCACGGGGTCCCGATCCGCGTGACCGCCATCGACTCGGCCGCCGACATCGCAGCAGCGGCGCGGAAGGCCGTTCGGGACGTGCCCGAGATCGAGGTGGAACAGGCCGACGTCTTCGAGTTGGCCGCGACCGACCGACGCTTCGACATCGTCACGGCGTCGCTCTTTCTCCACCACATGCCGCCCGGACGCACACCAGAGGCCGTCGCGGCCATCGACCGCCTGGCGACCCGGGGCGTGATCATCAGCGACCTCCTGCGGTCGGCGCTGACGTGGGCGGCGGTGGGCGCGCTGGCGTTTGTTGCGGGGAACCGGATCGTGCGACACGACGCGCCGCTCTCGGTGCGGCGCGCATTCAGGGTCGGTGAACTCGGGCGGCTGGCCTGGGCTGCCGGCCTTCCGCACCTGTGCGCTCGCCGCGAGGGACGCTTCCGCGTCAGCCTGACCGGCCGGAAGGTGGCTGCCGATGGCTGAAGCCCTGATCGTCGGCGCCGGGCCCGCAGGGTTGAGCGCCGCGCTGGCGCTGTCGGCCCGCGGCGTGGGGGTGACGGTGTTCGAGCAGCACACCGCGCCTCCGCCGCGAGTGTGCGGCGCCTTCATCAACCCGGAAGGGACGCGGCACCTGGCGACGCTGGGCGTGCTGGACGAGGTGAGACGGAGCGGGGCGGCGGCTGTGACGACGGCGCTCGTCGTGGCGACGCACGGCCGCGCGGTGGACATTCCCCTCGACCGCGGCGGCTTCGGCGGCCTCGCCGTGCCGCGCCCCGTCCTTGAGCAGGTCCTGGCAGACAGCCTGACGCGGCGCGGCGGCGTCATCGACTGGGGCAGCCGCGTCACGCGTGCCTGGCGCGACGGCGCGTGGTGGTGCCTCGACGTCCGGAACGGCACCGCGACGTCCCGCCATCGCGCCCCGGTGCTCGTCGCCGCGGACGGGCGTTTCTCTTCGCTGTCGGGCCGCCAGACGACGAGGGGGCGGCGGGGATGGTTCGGCTGGAACGCGACGTGGGCCGGGGTCGGGAAGCCGCCCGGGCACCTTTCCCTTTACTTCCATCCCTCCGGGTATGTCGGCGTCCTCGTGTTCGAAGACGGTCTGGCGAACGTGTGCGGACTGACATTGCGACGGCTCGGCGAAAAGGCCTCGTGGGACGAGGTGTGCGACCGGGCCGTCGGCGAGCAGGCGGCGCTGGCGCGACTTCTCGGTGGGGCCAATCGGGTGTCACCCTTCCGCGGCGTCGGTCCGCTGCCGTTCTCCGCCCGGATGTGGACGGGCGGGCCGCTGCTGGCTGGCGATGCGGCGGCGGTCGGCGACCCGTACATGGGCGAAGGCATCAGCCGTGCCCTCGGGACGGGCCCGGCCCTGCTCGCGAGTCTCGGCGGCGTGTCGGATGTCGCCGATGCCACGCTGCGCCCTGCCTATGCGCGCGTCTGGCGTCGTCACTATCATCCGCGTCTGATGCTGGGCGCGATGGCGCGCGTGGTCCTCGCCAGCCCGCGTCTGATGTCGGCGGTGCTCGGCGTGGCACCGTCCGCTCTGCTGCGCGGGCTGGCCGCCGTGGCCCATCGCTAGGCACCAGAGCCGCTCGGCCACGGGACGTTCCCGCTCGGGTCAGTTCGCCCTGGCGGCGATCCGCTGAAGCTCGCGCGCAAACAGCGGATTCGAGGGAAAGTCGCGCACGAGTCCCACGAGCAGTTCTCGGGCCCCGGCCATGTCGTGCTCGCGAAGGCAGGCAATCGCCAGCAGGATGCGGGCGAACGGGCCCAGGAACCGGCCGCCTGCCGCGGTGCGCCGCAGCTCCTCGATTCCCTTGCGCTTGTCGCCCTGGAAGCCGGCGAGGCGAAGGGCCCACCGCATCGGTGCGACCAGGCTTCCGACGATGAACTGGCTGATGCCGGTAGCCAGGTAGGCGTCGGCGCAGTCCGGCGCCACCGCGATGAGCGTGCGGGCGACCCGCGCGGCCTCGCGGGTGTACGACAGCGCCGCCACGTTGCGCCCCTCGAGAAGCGCCGCAAAGTCCGCGCGAAGCCCGAACGCCATGGCAAGGGCGAAGAGCGCGTCGCGGTCGTGCGGGTCCTCCGACAGCCTGGCGAGGGCCACAGCCTCGGCCTCGGCAACGGCAGCGTCGAACCGCGCCGACAGATCCGCCGGCGGAGGAAACGGCTTCGAGGCGGTGAACGACCTGTCGTCGACGAAGAACTGCGCCTGCAGGACCCCCGAGCGGTGGAGCTCGGAGAACAGCAGGTTCGCCGCCAGCGACATCGGCGCGAGAGGGTCGCGCGGATGCCCGACCTGCCACTCCAGGAACACGCGTCCCGCCGACGCGAAGTCGAGTCCGTACATCAGCTGGTAGCCGCGCTCGAGAGACGGCGACGGCTCGGAGGCCGCGACGTTCCGTGCGAGTTCCACAGCCATCGCCATCGCGAAGAACATTCGTTTTGGGGTCATCGTTCACCTGTCCTGCTCCGGTCCGAGCAAGTCGCGTGCCGGCGCAAATGACCCTTTTCAGCGGGCCGCCGGTGCCTCCACACGACGAACCGCGTAAGCGCTTACGCAACGCGTGGAAGGGACGCGACGGGGGCTGCGCAAAACGCAGGCGCGGCGCCTGCCTCGACCTCGGCATTTCTCTTGCAGCCTGCCAGACCGTCAGCGATCCAACTTCAGGGGTGGGCCATGCTGAACAAGTACCTGGGAGGCGCGACCATCGCCGTCTGCCTGGTCGCGCAAGCGGCGGTGCCAGCGGGGCGGGGCCTGACGGTGCTGACGATCGAACCGGGCGAGAGCCGGGTAACGATTCTCGTCGGGAAAGCCGGGATGCTCAGTTTCGCCGGACATGTGCACGAGGTCGTGGCGCCCGCCGTGCGGGGACGCGTGGCGTTCGACCCGACGGACTGGCCGCATGCGAGCGTCTCGCTGGAGTTCGACGCCGCGGCCCTGCGGGTGACCGGCAGGGGCGAGGCCGCCTCGGATGTCCTGGCGGTGGAAAAGACGATGCTCGGCGCTAAGGTGCTCGACGTCGACCACTTCCCGACGATTGCGTTCCGCTCTCGGCGAGTGTCCGTCGCGTTCGGCGCCGCGGGTGTGGCGGCCCTGACCATCGACGGGGACATGACGCTTCACGGAAAGACCCGCCCGCTGACGGTCCGGTCCAGCGCGACCGTTGACGCGTCGGGCCGGGTCACGGCCACCGGGACGTTCTCGCTGAAGCAGACCGACTTCGACATGGTGCCCGTGAGGGCGGCTGGCGGGACGATCCGCGTGAAGGACGAGGTCGAGATCCAGTTCGTGCTGAAGGCAGGGCCAAGCGGGCCCTTTGGGCCCACGGAGGGAACGCCATGAACGTCAGACTCGCACCGATGGTCGGAGGGCTGGTACTTGCAGCCAGCGTCGTCGCCGGCAGCGGCAGCGGCAGCGGCTACGGCAACCCGATGTCGCCGTCACCGGCACCGTCGCCCGCCCCGGGGGTCTCGGGCTCCCCCGGGCGGGCGCGTTCGCCGGGCACGGCGTCCTTGGCGAGACTGCTCAGCCCTTCGATGCACAAATACGGGGACGTATTTGTGCCCTCAGGACTGAGTCCTGAGCGAGCGCAGCCGGCCACGTGCTGCGAGAGCCGATCGTGGCCGTATTTGCGAGTCGAAGGACTCAGCCGAGCATGAGATACGCGACCACCAGGAGCACGCACGCCAGGACGACGGCGAGGATCGACCAGGTCTGCCAACCCAATGTGATGATCGGCAGCCGTTTCGTCGTGGGCATCGCTGCCTCCTCTTCGGGGGGAACCGCCGACCGCGTTGGAGTCGACGCGGGATTCCGAGCGATTCCCCTAACCCGTTAGACACCAGGGCGAGGTGGGGGGATGCTCGGCTGTGATAGACTATTTGACCTGCGTCATTTGCGCGCCCGTAGCTCAGCTGGATAGAGCGTCGGCCTCCGGAGCCGAAGGCCACAGGTTCGAATCCTGTCGGGCGCGCCACTCCTCGTCGTCCCACGCACGCCCAGACGCGCCGAAGCGAGGCGCCTGCGCCGCCGAAGCTCGAAGAGCGAAGGCGCGAAGGCGGGTCGGGCGCGCCACGTCTACCCGGCCGGCCGCCCGCCCTTGCGGAAGAGCATCTCCCGCAAGCCGCTCTTCAGCAGAAACGACGCGGACACGCTCAAGCCGTCGAACATCGTGGTGATCTCGCGATTGGTCAGCGGGCGTTGCCGCACCGCCGCCGACGGGTGGGCGTGCTGCTGCACGTGCGACTGGTCCGCGACGATGAACTTCGCGACACCGGTGGACACGTAGCCGCCGGTACCGAAGAAACCGAGCAGCGCGCCGCCGTGCCGCAACAGCCGAACCAGCGTGGTCGCCAGCACCTGCGCGGACGGCCGGTCCAGGTAGTCGCAGACGTCCCAGAGCAGCACGCCGTCGACGGTCCCCGCCTCCTGGCTGAACCGCTTCGACAGGAACGCCGGCAACTCCCCGGTCCGGCCGTCGTGCAGATGACGGTCGATGTCCGCGAAGAGGTCCTCGATATGGACCTTGCAGTTCAGCTGCTCGCCGAAGAACGTGACGTTCGAGCCCACCACGGGGCCAAGATCCAGCAGGACCGGCGCGGGCCCGGTGCCGACGTCGGTGAGAAACCTGCGGAGCGCCCTCGAGTTCACCACGGCGGGGTCGTCTGACTCCGGCCGGACGCCGGGGGCCGACCTCGTCCGCTCGACTGAACGTCCGGTTCCCAGGCGTGAGAAGAGGACGTCCAGGCCCCACAAGCTGACAGATTCAAACACAGGAACTCTTCGCATCACAGCGACGCTGCGCGCGGGCACGACGCATATGCCGGCCCGCGTATCTCCGGGCTACGCGCCAACCGTGCGCTGGCCGCCTGGCACCTGTGAGGGGCCGGCCGGAGGAGGCGCCGGCCTCGCCTCGGGCTTCGGTTCGGGCCTCGCCGCAGCCGGAGCCGGCGCGACGGCGGCCGCCTTCTGCATGTCCACGGATCCCCGAAAGTGCGCGCTCTCCGCGATCGCCACGCGCGGCGACACGATGTTGCCATCCACCGAGCCGTTCTCGCGAATGTCCACCTTCTCGGCCGCGGTGATGTTGCCGACGACCTCGCCAAGGACGACCGCCACCTTCGCGAACACCTCGGCCTTGATCCTGCCGTTCGCCCCGATCGTCAGCACGTGCTCGCGGAGTTCGATCTTGCCCTCGACGCTCCCTTCGACGGTGAGGTCCTCGCTGCCGGTGAGTTCGCCCTTGATGACGACCGACTTGCCGATGTTGACCGCGTCTTTGTCCATGTGGCCCTTCGTCCGAATCTCCGGTGTTGACACGGCTTGGGCGCCTGCGAACGCCGCCGCCGTCGGGGCCGCTGGCCCCCCCGCGTCGCGGCCACCGGCTGGCGGCCGCACGACCTCGTCCCGTTTCCACATTGCGAACCTCTGGGTCCTCCCCTGGACCCGGCCGCCGGGTGGGGAGTCGATGAGAGATGTCCAACGTCTCGAATCGGCCGTCAGGAGGATGTCGGCCGGCGGGAACAAATCGGCCGTCGCGGGTGACAGGTCCACCCCTGCCACCCTCCTGGTCCCGGAGCTGCAGCACTCGTGCCAACAAGAATCGTCCCGGAACATGGGAGCAACTTCGCCGCGTGCCGCGAATGTGACCGAAAGCGCCGTGCAATTACTACACGGCGACACGACCGGGCGACCGTGGAGTGGCCGCGCCCGGGTCGTGGCGCAACCCCTCCGGAGCCGAAGGCCACAGGTTCGCATCCTGCCATTCGACTGGCTCAGGGCACCCCGAGCGTGTCGAAGGGTGTCGGCTTGAAGGCGGAAGCCCGTCAGACGTTGCGTATCAACTCGAGATCGCCCGTCACGGCGGCCTGGAGCACCGGCCCCATGTATTCATCGACCATCTCGGTCGTGAGCGGAACCGGCATGTTCTCGAGCTTCGACTTGAGCTGTGGATCCTTGGCGGCGACCAGCGCCCGTGTGATGTGGCCAGCAGTGAAACCCGGCACCTCCGCCAGACGCGTCGGGAATCCGATGCTCTTCTCAAACGCGATGAGCGCCTCGGCGATCGCCACTCCCAGCGCGCGTCCCTTGAGCTTCAGGATCGCTTCGTGCGCGTAGCCCAGGTCGACGCATATCCGTCCGACCAGTTGGAGCGGGCCTTCGATGGCCGGCGCGAAGAAGACGGTGTAGTACGGGTTCAGCATCGCGCACGCGCGGCCGTGGCTCAGCACGTCGACGAGCGAGAAACTGGTCAGATGCGCCCCGTTGGTGCCGCCGATCATGATCGAGTAGCCGCCCAGGTCGGTGGCGAGACCCAGCGCTTCCCGCGCATCGGCGTCCATCGGATTCTTGAGCGCGCGCGGCAGGTACTCGAGCACCAGCCGGATCCCCTCGCCTGCCACCTTCTCCATGTCGGCATACACCGGCTTGCCCACGGCGCTGAACAGGACCTCGAGCGCATGCGAGACGCCGTCCAGCGCGCCATCGGCGGTGAGCGAGGCGGGCGCTCCCATGGTGACGGCGAAGTCGAACAGCGCGCGCGGCGGGACCACGGCCTCGTCCACGATCAGCTTCTTCTGACCGGTCTTCAGGTTGGTGATGTTGGAGTACTTGGTCAGGTGCGCGGCCGAACTCGAGGCCGTCTGGATCGCCAGGTGTGGAGTCAACGTCTTCCCCGCCGCGGCCAGCGCCTTGGTCACGAGGGCGACGCCGAAATAGTCGTCGATGCCCCCGCCCAGCGTGCGCAGGACCTCGGCCGCCTTGGCCGCGTCGATCGTGCTGCCGCCGCCGAAGCTGACGATGACGTCCGGGTTCAGTGCGGTCAGGCTCGTGGTGATGCGCGCCAGATCCTCGCGCGGGCAGTTCGGCGCGGCTCCGTCCACGCAGCCGAGCACGTCAACGCCCGCGGCTTTGAGTGAGCCGATGATCGTGCTGCCGAACGCTTCCGACCCGGGAAACGTGTCGCGCACCACAGCCGCCCGCCTCCCGAGGCCGGCGGCCATCGCGCCCGCCTGCGGCAGGACGTCGAAGCCACACACGTACTTGTCGCCCTTGAAGCGGCGAATCAGGCTCTGCGCGTTTTCGAATTTCTGCATTGGGGAAGCTCCACTCGGAAACTGTGGCCGAAGAAAGATCATACCGCTCTCGCTACGGCTCGCGGAGGCCGAGCGGCACCGGCGTCGAATTCGAGCTTCACGACCATCACGGTGTTCGTCAACTCGTTCGCGGGCAGTTTCCGCAGCCGAAGATACCGGCCTTGTTCGACGTGTTCGCTGGGGACGAGGTCCAATGACCATTCCACGGGTGTGCCGGTGTTCAGTAACGTGGCTTTGCGAGGCGCTGTGGCCAACGGTTTCAGTTTCACGACCTCGCCCACCGGGTCGCCGTTCAGATGGACGTAAAGGTTGTTGTCCTTGCTCGTAAGCAGCACGTTGCGGTTGGCGGTGAGGTGCGAAGCGGGCACGGCGCCTTCCAGAGACTCCTTCACGGCGTGATACCACCTGCCGACGCGGTGCAGGACTGCCGTGGATTCCTTCGGGATCGTGCCGTCGCCTTTCGGGCCGACGTTGAGCAGGTAGTTCGCGTCGCGGGCGAGATACCTGTCGATGCTGCGGAGGAGATGGCGGTCGGTGTAGTAGTCTTCGTCCTGGCGGTAACCCCAGCTCTCCATCCCCACGGACTGGCAGGCCTCTGTGGGCTTCTCGAAACCTGACGGCGCGTCCACCTTCTCTTCGTAATCCCGCTCCGGCGTCCCGAAGTCGCCCGGGTCGAATCCGCGGTTGTTGATGACCGCCGTCGGTTGGAGCCTGCGGATCATGTCGTTGATCGAGGGGTCAACGTGCTGGTCCACGTTCATGTCCCACCAGAAGCCGCGAATCTCGCCATAGTTGGTGCACAACTCGCGGACCTGGGCCTTGAGGAATTCCAGGTACTTCATCAGGTCGGGTCGATCGCCGGGCTGGGGCTGGAGTTCGTGGTGGCGGCCCTGGTTCGGATAGCTCGGGTGATGCCAGTCGGCGATGGAGTAGTAGAGGCACAGCGGAACGTTGCGGCGGTGACACGCGTCGGCGAGCATCCGAAGCACGTCCTTGCCGTAGGGCGTGTTCATCGTGTTGTAGTCGGTCTGCCTGGTGTCCCACAGGCAGAAGCCATCATGGTGCTTCGTAGTGAGGCACAGGTACTTCATGCCTGTCTCGCCGGCGAGGTCGAGCCACTCGTCGGGGTCGAACTGCGCCGGATTCCATTGCGAGGCGAGCTTGACGTATTCCGCGCGCGGCACCCGGTGACGCCATTGCTCTTGTTCGTGCCAGCCGTGAATCGCGTAGAGCCCCCAGTGAACGAACATGCCGAAGCGCTTCTGAAACCACCAATCGCGCCCATCGCCGAACCGTGGGGCGAGCGTGGGAGCTTCCGGGGGTTGGCCGTTCTTCGCGGCTGCGGGCTTGTCTGCGGCCTGCAGTCGAGGAGCCGCCGGCAGGGCGGCGGCGGCCGCGAGGGCGCCGGTGCTCAACGTGAAGAATGTGCGTCGGTCAAATGGGTGGCTGCTGTTCATGGCGTGTTTCCGAATGCGACGGGTGGAACTGCCGCAGGGAGTGACTCACGTGCGGACAGGCCGGGAGGCATCTCCCACCGGGAGGTACCCGATCCCCGCGAACTCGCAGAAGAGACGCAGTTCGGCTTCCCAGGAGCCGTAGACGAGCGCGATGTGATGCTCCACGGCTTCGCGCAGCATCGTGTCCATGAACGCTTCGGCGGAGGGATGCGGCCTCACGACGGCCATGCTGCCGCGGGCTCCCTCGGGGCAGGGGATGACGGTTCCTCCGGCGACGAACAGCTTCATGCTGCCGTCCCTGGGCCGCATCAGCTTGGCGAGCGTCACCGTTCCTTCGGGAAACGGGAATTCGACGGTCGCCCCGGTTCCCGTCCGCATGTGGGAGCGCAGTGCGACCCGCGACGGGTTGCCGGCCAACGACGGCGCAGCGGCGCCACAGTGGGCGAACTGCACGGCGTCCTCCTCCTCGAGATAGCCCGTTGTATCGAAGGTGAACGCCGGGGCATTCGCCAGCCGACTCAGCATCCAGGTGGTGACAAGCGCCGTCAGATCCACCTCGCACGAATTGGGGATGCCGTCTTCCGAGAGCAGCGCGTGCGCGGCGCAAGGCGTGAGCTTCTGGCGGTCGCGCAGTTCCGGCCAGCAGCGGACGCAGTAGGCGTCCAACTGGTGCGACCTGACGATCTCCGTGAGGCCGACATAGAGCGTCAGATTCTCCCGCAGGCGGTCGGGCCCGATCTCGTTGCCCGCGCCTGCGACCGCCGTCAGACGCGCGGCGGCGGCAGCGGTGTCCTCGGGCCGTGCCGCGGCCGCGGCGGCGGCGAGGGTGTCGAGATCCAGGTGGACTGTGGTGATGCCGAGCGTCTTCTCGACTTCGGCTTCGTCCACTCCCACGTCGACCATCCCGGGGCAAGCGTCGCCGGCTATCCCGAACCTGGCGCCGCGCAACAGGCGCACCACGTTCGCCGCTTGCGCGGCCCGCACCGCCCGCTCCACGTGTTCCGGCGTCACGGCGCCGATCTGCCATGCATAGCGCTTCCCCATTCGCCGAATGTTGGAGCCGGACGCGGTCAGCCCGCTGATGGGCGACGGCATCGGGATCGTCTGGTCCAGGTAGGGCAGGGCCCAGATCAGCAGGGGGACGTCCATCAGTTCCCGGGCGAAGGCAAGCGGGATCTCCTCCGCCACCCAGGTGCAGAAGAACAGTATGGCGAGATCGATCTCGTTCTGCCGAAATGCCCGTGCAGCTGCGATGGCGTCGGCGGAGCTGCGCGGCACGTCGGCGGCGACTACCTCGCACCCGGTGTTCCGCAGCCCCTTTATCGCGGCCTGCCTGTGTTCCGTCACGCCCGGGACGTCGTAGAACGGGTGGACGCAGGTGAGAAACCCGATCCGTATCGGCGTCATGCCGTCGCCTCCTGCGGACAGTATGATATCCGGCGGCGGAAAGAGATACCCGCCCGGGGTGCGTCTGCCTGGGGCGCGTCGCGGGCGGGGTGTGCCGGGTGTAGAATCGGCTCCGCGGAGGGACGCCATGACGCACATGAAACGCCGGGAATTCCTCTCCAGGTCCGCCGGCGCGGGCATTGCCGCCTGGACCGCCGTGTCCGCCGGCCGGGTGCTCGGGGCGAACGACAGGCTTCGTGTCGGGCTGATCGGGTGCGGCAGCCGCGGCACGCTCGATGCGCGGCTCATGCGGGGCACGCCCGAGGACATTCAGGCGGTCGCGCCCGAGAACTACCACAACGGGAACATCGACCCGCGGCTGAAGGAACCGAGGAACGTGGAAATCGCCGCGGTGTGCGACGTCCGTGAGTCCCGGATGACCTCGGCCCGGCGGTGGGCGCCCCAGGCCGCCGCGGTGAAGGACTTCCGGAAGATGCTGGACAACAAGGAAGTCGACGCCGTCATCATCGCGACCCAGGACCAGTGGCACGCCCAGATGCTCATCCTGGCGTGCAACGCGGGCAAGGACGTCTACCTCGAGAAGCCGGTCATGTACAGGTTGCGCGAGGCGAAGGCGATGATCGACGCAGTGCGCCGCAACAACCGCATCGTCCAGATCGGGACCCAGCACCGGGCGGCCGACCACATGGCCGAAGCTGCCAGGATCGTGCAGGGCGGCAGAATCGGCGAGGTGCGCTTCGTGCGCGTCTGGAACTACATGAGCCGGACGGGCGGCGGCGCGGCCGTTCCCGATAGCGAACCGCCGGCCGACCTGGACTGGGACGCATGGCTCGGGCCTGCGCCCAAGGTACCTTTCAACAGCAGCCGGCTCAACTATCGCTCGTGGATGGACTACACCAACGGCATCATCAGCGACTACGGCAACCACCGGTTCGACTCGGTCCACCAGATCATGGGCGCCGAGATCCCGCTGAAGGTGTCCTCGTCGGCGCTGCGCTTTGACAAGAACCGCACCGGGGACATCTACGACTTCCAGCAGGCCACCTACGAGTACCCGAACTTCATCCTGAGCTACGAGGCGTCCGTCTTCAATGGACACGGCCTCGGCGGGCGCACGCCCGGCCAGCGCTACTACGGCATGCGCGGAACCGACGACCGGCCGCACGGGATGGCGTTCTACGGCACGGAAGCCGCGTTGTTCGTTGACCGCATCGGGATGGAGCTGTATCCCGAACCGCGCGGCGGCGGAGGGGGGCGCGGGGGAACGGGAGCGCCTTCGGCAGCAGCGGCGCCGCCTGGCCGGGCAACCGCTCTCGAGCGCATGCATATGAACGAAGACGAGCCCACGCCGCTCCACACCAAGTACTTCGTGGACTACGTGCGCAACCGCAAGGACCCGTTCGCGAACATCGAGGTCGGCGTGCGCGCAACGGCCATCCCTTGCATGGGCAACGTGGCGGCGTGGACCGGCCGCAAGCTGACCTGGGATGCCGAAACGTGGCAGTTCAAGGGAGACGTGGAAGCAAACAAGCACCTGTTCCGGGAGTACCGCACACCCTGGGACCTGGTGAAGTTCGCGTAGCGTCACTTCACGGAGTCAATCACGTCGGCGAACGCCTTCTCGATCACCCGGTGCCCGATGTTGGTCGGGTGCACCTCGAAGATCGAGGCCTGCCCGCGCCCACCCTCGACGAGGTTGCCCCTGCCGCCAAAGGCCGTGTGCACGTCCACCAGGTAGACGTTGTTGTTCGCGAAGTTGCCGACGACCAGCGCGGTGGTCCAGTTGAACGCGTCGATGATCTGGGTAGCGCCCGGCACCATCGCCTCGATCTCGCGCAGGGGGTACTGGTTCGACACGAAGATCCTGGCGTCCGGCAGGTTCGTTCGGAGTGTGACGAGAATGCTCGCCAGATTGCCGCCGTACGCCTGTATGACCTGCGCGGCGAATGCCGTGGGGTCCTCGCCGGGGTTGGTCTGGATGAAGGCCAGGATCGCCAGCAGGTCGTTTCCGCCGACGGTGAGGGTGATGTACTTCGGGTTGAAGCCTCCGATGGCGAAAGGCTTGATGGCCTGCGGCACCTGGTAGGCCAGGACCTCCGCGCTCGTGACGCCGGGCACGCTGGCGTTGTTGAAGAGCGTGTGCGGAATCCGGTCGAACACGCCGTTCAGGTAGAGCCGATATGCGTAGCCCTCGGTGACGGGCATCGCCTTGTACCCGGCGGCGATGCTGTCCCCGAGCGCCATATACCGGGTGGCGTCGTCGGCAAACTGCTGCGGCGACTGCGCAATTGCGGGCGCCGCGAGGACCGCCGCAAGGACCAGGGCCGCGAGGGACACGGAGAATACGCGCTTCGTCATGGTCGCCTCCCGATGATTGGCCGACACCACACGTGCCCGCGCCCGCGGGCTTCCCATGGAGCGTAGTGAAGCTGGTGCCGGGGGAGGTTACAGGAAAGCGGCGCGGCTCCTCCGGTCCCGCCCAGGCATGCGCTCCTCCGGGCCTCTACGCCTTCAGCACGAAGAACGACCGGATGGGGTCTTCTTCGAGGATCCGCACGCATTCCCTGTAGCCGGACGCTTCCGCAAGCCTGCGCATCTCCCGGGGCCGGATGCCGGTCCCGTACCCCGGTCCCCCCTCCGCCACGGCGGTGGGCACGCACTCGAGCAGGCCGGTGCCGTAGAACATGCGCCAATCGGCGCCGATGTCGTCTTCGAGGTTGTCCGACTTCCGGTACTCGGTCACCAGGAACACGCCGCCGGGCGCGAGGGCGGCTCGGGCCGACTTCATCAGCTCGACGGGCTTGCCGGCGTGGTGCAGGGCGTAGTTGATGGTGATGAGATCGAACGGGCCCCCGGGGACGCGCACGCCGTCGAACGTCTGGAACGAGCACCGGTCCGCGACGCCGGCGCTCGTCGCGTTCTGCTTCGCGCGCGCGACGCTCGGCGCGTAGGGCTCGTAGCCGAACGCGCGGGCCGCCGGGAACGCCTTGGCAATCGCAATCGATGCGAGCCCCGCGCCGCACCCGAGGTCGGCCGCGGTCCCGCCGGACTTCAGACGATCGACGAGCCCCGGCACCGCCGGCAGCCAGGTCTGCACGATCAGGTGCAGGTAGTCCGGGCGCGTGCCCCGTTCGATGGAGTCGAACGTTTCCGCCGGGTAGCGGTCGTACGGGATCCCCTTCCCGGTCCTGAAGCTCTCGATGACCTTGGGGATCATCAGGATGTCGGGCACGGCGCCCTCGAATATCCCCGCCAGGAACGCCGGTGAATCCTCGTCGACCAGCACCGGCAGGTGCTCGGCGGGCAGTTCGAAGGTGCCGTCCGTCTTGCGGTAGTCGACGTAGCCGGACGTCGCCATCACGCGCAGCCACTCGGCGACGTACTTCTCGTCGAACCTGGTCCTGGCCGCGAGCTGCTGGCCCGACAACGGTCCCGCGCCCGCCATTGCCTTGAACAGGCCGAGTCGATCCCCGATGTAGGCCGCTCCGATGACGTAGGTCGCATTCGTGTTGTCGAAGACGCGCTGGGCGAATGTCTCGGTCCTGTTCGGCGGCGGCGGCGTGGCGGCCGCGGGCGGCGCTGGCGGCGGCGCCGAGGCGCTCCTCGGCGTCGGGCTGGGTCCACAGGCAGCGACCGAGGCCGTTGCGGTGGCGCCGAACACCGCTCTCAGGAACGACTTGCGGGTCATCGACCCCATGGGAGACTCCTTCGGCTGGCACCTTCTGAAGGCCGGAAGGGCCGTGCCGCGCCTCAATGGATTGGGAACGCCTAAGGGGATTATCGGCGTCGGCCTGCCGCGGTGTCAACGCTTCGGCAGGCGGTTCCGTTCCGTGGGTCACCGGGCGAACTTGCTCGTTGACTGCGGTCGTCCAGGTGGAGTCAAATCACCCACTGCCGGCGTCGCTTCGCGCCGGACAGGATCCCGGACCGAGTCACACGACACGTGGAGAGAACATGGACAACAGACCGTCACGCACACCGTCGGACAAGATGAATCGCCGGACGCTGCTGAGCAGAGGCACAGCCGTGATGGGCGGCGCGCTGGCCGGACTCGCGCTGGAGCCCGGAAACACCTTTGCGCAGGAGAAGCCGAAAGCCGGCACGGCTAATCCGCAGCCGGCCGCCGCGGGTGCAAGGCCGGCGGACGCTCCCAACCTGCGCCCCCCGATCGTCGATGTGAAAGGCGGAAAGCTCCGCGGCTTCAGGGACGGCAAGACCTACACCTTCCTCGGCGTCCCCTATGCCGAGGCTGACCGCTTCGAGCAGCCGAAGCCCGTGCAGCCGTGGGACGGCGTCAAGAGCGCTCAGGCGTGGGGACCCGTGTGCCCGGTCCCGGAGATGACCGCGCCCGGCGTCGACGAATTCGTCTTTCCGCATCGCTACTGGCTGCAGAACGACCGCTGCCAGGTCCTGAACATCTGGACGCAGGGCCTCGGCTCGAAGGTGAAGAAGCCGGTCATGGTCTGGATGCATGGCGGCGGGTTCACGAACGGCTCCTCGATGGAAGCCTATGCCTATGACGGCAAGAACCTGAGCGAGTTCGGCGGCGTCGTGGTCGTCAGCCTGAATCACCGGCTGAATATCCTGGGCACGCTCGAATCTCTCGGCCTACGGCCCCGAATACGCGAACTCCCGCCAGACCGGCATGGCCGACCTGGTGGCCGCCCTGCAGTGGATTCACGAGAACATCGAGGCGTTCGGCGGCGATCCCGGCAACGTCACCATCTTCGGCCAGTCCGGCGGCGGCAGCAAGGTCGTCCGCCTGATGCACATGCCGGCGGCCAAGGGCCTGTTCCACAAGGTCGTCGCCCAGAGCGGCGGCGGTCTGAACTACCGTACCACCGAGCCGTCCACGAGCATCAAGAACCAGCAGATGGTCGCCGCCGCGACGCTCAAGAACCTGAACCTCAGTGGCAGCCAGATCGACCAGCTCAAGAAGATCCCCTACCAGCAGCTGCTCGCCGCCGGCATCGCCGCGCAACGCTCGGTCGCGCAGGAACTCGGCCGGCAGAGCATGGGCTGGGACGTCATTGCCGACGACCAGTACGTGATGCGCGAGTACTGCGACTGGGCGCACGACATTCCACTGATGGCCGGCACCGTCTACAGCGAGCAGACCGGCACGCTCCACCGGGGCGACGGCCGCAAGAACGAATGGAGCCAGAAGGAAGTCGACGAGAAGCTCACGGCCGCCTACGGCGACAAGAAGGATGAGATCGTCGCCGAATTCAAGAAGGCGTTTCCGCGCAAGAAGGTCCAGGACGTGCTCTACTTCGCCGCCAGCTCCCGGCCCGGCGTCAAGAACACGCTCGCCCGCAAGCTCGAAAAGGGCAAGACGCCCGTCTACAACTACCTCTTTGCCTGGGAAGCCCCGGTCAATGGCGGCATCACGTCCTTCCATTGTTCCGAGATCGCGTTCGTCTTCCACAACATCGGCCAGCCCCAGTCGAAGCTCGCAACCGGCAGCACCCCGGTCGCGCTTGCGCTGCAGGACAAGGTCTCCCAGGCGTGGCTCAACTTCGCCCGCACGGGCAATCCCGGCCAGCCGGGCCTCGCGTTCAAGCCCTACACGGTGCAGGACCCGCAGACCATGGTGTTCGACACGGTCAGCGAATGCCGCGCGCTGCGCGACGACAAGCTGGCGTCGCTCATGCCTCCACCCGCACCGCGTGGCAGATCCTAGGCGCAGCGGCCTGCGTGCGCGCTGGCGCGCGGCGGCCCGAGGCACCATGAAGAACCTGTGGGGTCGAGTCCTCGTCGTCCTGCTGGCCGGAACGGTGCTGCCTGCGTTCGCGCAGCCCGGCCGTCCCGGCCAGCCCCCGCAGGTCCTCTCGCTGAGGGAGCAGGCGGCCGTTCAGAACCGGTGGCTTGCCGCCCGTTTCGAGTCGGTTCTGCCGGAGGTCATGCGCCGCGAACGGATTGACATGTGGGTGGTCATCTGCCGCGAGCACAACGAGGACCCCGTCTACACGACACTGGTCCCTGCTCCCTCGCTGTTCGCCTGGCGCCTGACGATGCTGGTGTTCTTCGACAGGGGGGCGGCCGGAATCGAACGGCTGATCGTCAATCCATATGGAAGCGGCGATCTGCACAAGGCGTTCACGGATTACTACACGCCGGCGTTCGAACCGGCCGGCCTCACGCCCTGGCAGCGACTGGCCGCGATCATCAAGGCCCGCAACCCAAGAGCGATCGCGGTCGACGAATCGGAGACGTTCGCGTTTGCCGACGGGCTCACCGCCACCCACAAGGCCCAGCTGATGACGGCGCTCGAACCGGAGCTGGCCCGGCGGGTGGTGCCGGGGGGGCGTCTTGCCGTCGGCTGGCTCGAGCGCCGATCGGCGGACGAACTGGCGTTCTACCCGAAGATCGTCGCCTTGAACCACGCGATCGTGGCCGAGGCCTTCTCGCGCAACGTCATCACACCGGGCGTGACAACGATCGACGACCTGGCCTGGTGGGTGCGGGAGCGGATCGCGGAACTGAAGCTGGGGACCTGGTTCCAGCCGATGTTCTACATCACGCGACCGCCGTCCAGCGCGGCGAAGAACCCGCGGGTCGTCGAAGCCGGCGACATGCTGCGGTGCGACATCGGCATCACCTACCTCGGTCTCACGGCCGACGTCCAGCAGGTGGCCTACGTTCCCCGGGACGGGGAAACGGACGCACCGAAGGGATTGCGCGACGCGCTCTCTGCCGCCAACCGGGTCCAGGACATCCTCATCTCCGAGATGAAGCCCGGACTGGCGGGGAACGCCATCCTGGCGGCCGCGCTCGCGAACGCCAGGGCGCAGGGCTTGATGCCTCGCATCTACTCGCATCCCATCGGCTATCACGGCCACGCAGCCGGCTCCCGCATCGGGCTCCCCGACATGCAGGACGGCGTGCCGGGCATGGGGGACTACCCGGCGTATCCCGATGTGTGCTGGGCCATCGAGTTGTCGGTCCGGGCGCGGATTCCCGAGTGGGGCGGACAGGAAATCACGATGGCGGTCGAGGAGGATGGGGTGCTCTCGACGCGCGGGGCGTCGTTCCTGGACGGCCGGCAGACGCGGTTCCACCTGGTGAAGTAGGCGGGGGCGGACGCCCCGCTCACTCGGCCGCGGACGGCGTACGCCTCACTGCCCGCCCTTCGCAAACGTGGCGCTGCAGGTGCGCGGCCCATCCATCATCATCGCACCCGACGCGTCGCAGTCGCCCGTGAAGCGGACGAACGCAAAGCCGACGTCTGGCCGCGCCATGAGCCGCACCTGGCGCGCCGCCGGCTGCGGAGCCGAACACGCTGCCCCGCCCGTGCCGCATTCGATGCCGTTCCCAATGACCGTCCCGCCGACGGGCCTGGTGATGGTCAGCGTCGGATAGCCCACCTCGTTCGAGACCCAGTCCTTGGCGCTCAGAATCGACACCGCGCATGCCCGGTCGCCGCTCATCACCGTGAGTCCTCCGGCGTCGCAGTCGCCGACGAACCGGACGAACACGTAGCCGGCGTCGGGCTGCGCGCGGAGCAGGACGGTCGAGCCCGCAGGCTGCGGCGCCTTGCAGCGCGAGCCACCGCTGCCGCATTCGATGCCGGGTCCCACGATGGTGCCGCTTCCCGGCCGGGTAACGCTCAGCGTCGGAAAGGACGCGGCGGGAAGCCGCGCGTCGGCCTTGGCGAACGTCGCCCCGCAGGTGCGCGGCGCCGTCATCAGCGCCACACCGCCCGCATCGCAGTCGTCGGTGAAGCCGGTGAACACGAATCCCTGCTTCGGCCTCGCCATCAGGCGCACGGAGGCGCCCGCCGGCTGCAGCGACACGCAGTGGGCAATCGGCGGACCGCACTCGATCCCGTTGCCGATGATGGTGCCGTCGGTCGGCCGCTTCACGGTGAGCATGACGGGCGCAACGGGGGCGGGAGGGGCCGCCTTCACGAACGTCGCGCCGCAAGCTCGGGCGGCCGTCATCACCGTCTTCCCCGCCGGGCCGCAATCGCCGGTGAACTGGCCGAACGTGTGGCCGGCATCGGCCTCGTGCCTCAGCGTCACGGCGTAGCCCGCGGGGTGTTTCGTCGTGCACTCGGTCCCGGCAGTTCCGCACCTGATCCCGTCGCCCAGGATGGTCCCGCCGACCGGCCGGGTGATGGTCAGTGCCCACGCCTGGGCCGCGGGCGCCCCGCCGCCGGCACGCGCGCCGCCCGCCGGCGGCGCCGGCGCCGATGCCTTGGCGAAGCTCGCCCCGCAGCGCCGGGGCGCCGTCATCGCTGCCACCCCCGCCGACGAGCACTCACCCGTGAAGCCTCCGAACGTGAAACCCGCATCGGGTCGGGGCACCAGCGTCACGTCGACACCAGCGGCCTGGGTGACCGAGCAGTCGGCGCCGCCGGTGCCGCACCTGATCCCCGGCCCCTCCACCGTTCCGCCGGTCGGCCTGTCGATGGTCAGGAGGTGCTCGGTCGGCGCGGCCGGTGGCGGGACGTCGCGGACCGCAGCCGTGCCCTCACTCCCGCCGCTCCCCGGTGTCGTGGTCGTCGCGCTGCCGGAGCCCGAGGGCCACAGGAACCACGCGGCGATCCCGACGGCCACGCAGAGGGCCACGACGCCAACGGCGACGAAGAGCCACCGGCTGGGGGGCGCCGAGGGTGCCGCCGGTCGACCCGGCGGCTTACGCGACCCGCCCGGCTTGTGCGCCTGAGGCGGCATCGGCGGCACAATCAGCGTCTCCGAATCGTCGAACGCGGCCTTGGGCTGTGCGATGAGCGTCGCCGAGGACTCGAGCCCAGACCCCAACGTCGCGATGAGGGTTTCCGACGAGTCGAGGCCCTTGGCCGCCGTGGGCACCGCCGTCCCCGAGCCCGCCGGCACGATCGGCGGCGCGACCGGCGGGGGCGGGGGTTGCGGCGGCCTGGGAGGCAGGGGCGCGATCACCGTGCGTGTCGAGTCGTCGCCGCGAGGCACGGCCGGCGCCGCGGGCACGGCCGGCAGCCACGGTTCGACGTCCCGGAAGCGGCCGAGTTCAATCAGCAGATGGCGGGCGCCCGCATGTTCCGGATGCTCGGCGATCGCCTCCATCGCGAAACGCCGCGCGCTCTCCTCGGCGCCGTCCCGATAGCTGGTCACGGCCCGCTCGTACGCCAGGTCGGCCGCGCGCTCACGGCGCGACTTGCGTTCGCCGGTCGGCCTCGGTGGCGGAGGCGTCTGCCGCGGCGGGTGGCCCTCTTCGGAGAGCCGCGCACGGGCCCGTTCGAACGCCTGGGCAAGCTCCGCCGCCGACTGGCACCGCTTGCTGACGTCCTTCTCGAGCGCGCTCGCGATGACCTCGGCGATCGCCGGGTCGAGCCCTGGAACCGAGGACGCCAGCGGCACCGGCTGCTCGGCGAGCACCGAGCGCTCGATCTGCCGCGTGTTGGCGCCGGGAAACGCTTCTCGGCCGGAGAACAGCTCGTAGGCCACCGCGCCGACAGCGAACAGGTCGCCGCGCCAGTCGACCTCGCCCGACTCAATCTGCTCGGGCGGCATGTAGCCGGGCGTGCCAATCTGCACGGCCAGCTGCGTCAGCCGTCCCGCGTGAAGCGTCGCGTCGGTGTCCACCCGCGCGATCCCGAAGTCCAGGATCTTCAGGCGGCCGTGCAGGTCGACCGCGAGGTTGGCGGGCTTGATGTCGCGGTGCACGATGCCGGCCTCGTGCACGTGCGACAACCCGGCGCACAGCTCAGACATCAGGCGGAGCTTCTCGCCGAGCGCCATCGGCGCGCGCCGCCTGATGATCTCGGCGAGCGTCTCTCCCCGCACGTATTCCATCACGATGAACGGCGAGTCCTCGAACTCGCCCGAATCGTAGATGACGACGATATTGGGGTGACTCAGTTCGGCGAGCGACCGCGCCTCACGGGCGAACCGCTGCCGGGGCTCGTCCGAGTCGAAACTCGTGCGGAGGAGCTTGAGCACGACCAGCCAATCGGTCGTCGGATTGGTGTCGCGGGCGAGGTACAGCGACCCCATCCCGCCGGCGCCGAGGCGGCCCTTGATCTCGTAACGGTCTATTCGGGTCGGGACGAGCGGCATGGGACAGAAACCAGGGGCGATCTTAGCATGTCACGAGCGAGGCTGCGGCCTGTAGAACCACAGGGTGCCGCTCACCGCGACCGTCGCCGTCCGGCCGCGGCCCTCGGTTCGGCCGCTCCTGAAGAACAGCGGTGTTCGAACGACCGGCGCACCCGAAGGGCTGTTCTGCTCGAGCACCATCACGGCGCCGTCCGGACCCACCCGCTCGACGATGGCCGTATGATGAAGCCGTTCCTGGACGACTTCGTCGATATTCGTTGCCGTGTCGCTCTCGGTCACGGTCGTCACCGTGCAGCGGTAATCGCGAAACTGGACGATGTCCCCGGGCCGGAGATTGGCCAGGCTGACCTCGGCGCCCCAGATGTAGTCGCCGTCCGGCAGGATCTCGCCGTAGTCGGCCGCGCTCCGTGCGCCGGCGTCACGCAGCGCCTGATCGGCGAGGGCAAAACACTGCCCGTTGGGGACGTGGTGCCCCAGGTGGCGCGACGCGTAGGAGACGACGCCTTCGCCGAGGGCGGCACCCGCCGCGTCCGGCACCGGGGCGGGCGCGTCGACGCCCACGGCGCCAGGCGCCGGCGACCCCACGCGCGCCAGGGTGCCGTCGTCGATCGCGCTCGAGTTGACGAGCCCGTCCTGCGGCCCTGGTGTGGAACCTCCGCCCATGAGCGCACCTCTCGGAAAGCAGCCGGCCGGATCTTAGCACGCAACAAGCGGCGCGCGGGCCCTGCGGCGACACCCTGCTGCGGCACCCGCTGCGACCACGGCGGCCGGGCGGTGGCGGCCTACCCCAAACTCAAGTAAGATTGCGGCTAGAGCTCGGGCGCTTTCAACAAAGGACGGGGACAAGATGCGCAGCAGAGAAGCGACTGTCGCCGTGTTTCCGATCCGCCAGACCGAAGCGGCAACGGAGTCGGGCTCCGCTCACCTCGCAACGGTCGTTTCGCTGTCGCCGGATGGAACGCCCGACGTGCGTCTGGACGACGGCGGTCCCGCCGTGCCGGCGCGGCTTGCGGTGCGTACCACGCGCGCACGCGTCGAGAAGGCCATCGCCGACCGCCAGCAGGCGGTGGTCGTCTTCGAAGACGGCGATCGCTCGAAACCGCTCATCGTGGGCTTCATCGAGGCGCTCAATCGGCCGCAGCGGGACGCCCCGGCGGGTTCGCCCGTCGTCGAGGCAGACGTGGATGGCCGGCGCGTCCGGGTGACGGCGCAGGATGAAATCGTGCTCGAGTGCGGGAGCGCGTCCGTGACGTTGCGGCGCAACGGGCGGGTCGTCATCCGGGGCACCTACGTCGAGACCCGGTCCGACGGGACGAACCGCATCAAGGGGGGACAGGTCCAAATCAACTGAGGTTCGAGTACTCCCCGAGGAGTATGTCGCCCATGTCCAGCCCGGCCGAACCGTTCCCCGACCTGATCGACGAGAGCTTCGATGAGGCCGTGTTCCTCTGGCGCCATTGGGAGCGCGAGCTCGCCAGTCTGACCCGGAATCTCGACGAAGTCTGGTCCTGGACCGAGGACCGCCTGCACGGCGCGCTCGACGGCGTTCGCGTGGCCGGAGAAGGCGTTGTCGATCTCGCAGCCGCGGGGCTGCTGTCGGAAGACCGCGAGCGTGCCGCCGTCAGTGCCGGCATCCTGGCAGAGCGCAGCGAGAAACGCGCGAGCGACGCGCTCGCCGCGGGGCTCACCGCCGCCGAGGGCGACCGGTTGGGCGCGATGGTGCGCAGCCTGGAACTGCTCGGGTCCGGCCACGGGCTCCGGGCCGCGGCGTCCGCACTCGCCCGGCGCGGGCCGGTCGGGGCCTGCGCGCTCTGCCGGTTGAAGGCCCATCGCCGCGCCGCGATGGGTGATGAAGTCAAGACCGCGTACGCGTCGGGGATCCCGGAGGTCCAGGCCGGTGCCGTTCGCGCGACGCGCCATGCCTCTCCGCACCAGTTCGATGACATGATCGTCGCCGCTCTTCGCAGCGGCGATGCCGCCGTGCAATCGGCCGCCGTGGAAGCCGGGATGTGTCAGGGAGTCCCCGGCGCGTGGGAGGCCGCCAAGCGGATGGCGCAGACGCCCGATGAGGGCGCCGCGCCGTACTTGAGACTGCTGGCGCTGTTCGGCAAGGCGGAGGACCACGAGGTCGTCTACGCCGCGCTCCCGGTCCCCGCGCTGCAGAGCCACGCGATCTGGGCGCTCGGTCACATCGGAACCGCGCGCGCCGTCGAGTCATGTCTCGCCGGCATGCGGCACGAGGCGATCGCGCGCGCCTGCGGCGAGGCCTACTGCTGGATCACGGGTGCGGATCTCTTGCGCGATCGGCTCGAGCGGCAGGAGGCGACGCCCGAGGTGCCGCCATTCGACGAGGACAACCTCGATGCCGACCTGGTGCCGCCGCCGGAGGCGTTCTGGCCGCTGCCGGATCCGGATGCCGCCCGGAAACACTGGCTCGCGCGCTCGTCGGACTTCAGCGCGGACGCGCGGCACATTCACGGCCGGCCCGTCACCGGAGACGTGCTGCTGGCGATGGTCGAGACGGGTGCGATGCTGCGGAGGCCCGACCTCGTGCTCGAGCTGCAGGCCAGAACCCGCGGACGATATGACGTCGAGACGCGCGCGTTCGCGTCCCGCCAGCGTCAGATGATGGCGGCCGGTCGTGCCGCGGTCGTCGCCGGCGGCCGGAGCTGACCGTGCTGCAACTGGAGAACCGGACCCCGTTCAAGGCGACGATCGCGGTGCTGCCCGACCGCGCGGGCATCGACACGCTGTACGTCGTGATCAAGGCCACCGCAGCGCTGCGGCCGACGCTCTCGCTGGCGGAGGTGCAGGTTCCGCCGGCAATGGCCGACGAGTACTACGGGGATCCCGCCGCCTCCAGCCTGCGAACCGTGTCCGACATGCACATCGGCAAGCCGGGCACCGACGTCCTCCTGGTGGGAAGCGCGTGGGCGCCAGACGGGCGCCCCGTGACCGGCTTGCAGGTCTCGATGTCGGTCGCCGACCGTCGGAAGACGATCCAGGTCGTGGGTGATCGCGTCTGGCGGGATGGCCGACCTTCCAATCCGCAGCCGTTCGAGTCGATGCCCCTCGTGTGGGAGCGTGCGTTCGGCGGGTGGCATCGGCGCGGCGAGAAGGTCCTGGCCGAGGAGCGGAACCCGGTCGGCTGCGGTTTCGCCGGGGGCCGGTCGGCCGCCGAAATGGAGGGCCTCGCGTTGCCGAATCTCGAGGACCCTGCAGCGCCGATCCAACAGATCGGCCAGGTTCCGGCGCCCGCCTGCCTGGCGCCAACCGCGCCCTCGTGGCTGCCTCGCCGCGCGTTCGCGGGAACCTACGACGAGGCGTGGCAGCGCGGGCGTGCTCCGTACCTGCCGGATGACTTCGATCCCCGGTACTTCCAGTGCGCGGCCCCGGAGTTCGTCTTCGATCGATACCTGCAGGGCGGCGAGCCGGTCGAGGTCTCGGGCGTCTCGCCGGACGGCCCGCTCGTGTTCGCCGTGCCGCCCGCGCGCGTGGCCGTGGCCGTCACCGTCGCAGGCGCCCTGGAAGAACCGCCGGCCAACCTGGAGACCCTCTCGATCGAGCCCGATGCGAATCGCCTGTGCCTGACGTGGCGCGCATCGGTGCCGTGCGATCGCAAGGCGTTGAAGGTGGAGAAGATCATCGTGAGCCTCCCGGGCGGAGCGAGGTCATGACCGCGGTCATTGGCGCGTCGCACGTGCTCTGCTCCATTGGCCGCGGCACCGAACAGGCGTGGGCGTCTGCCCGTGCCGGCATCGCGCGCATCGGCAGTTCTCACGTGATGGATCGGCACTTCGAGCCGATTCAGATGGGCCTGGTGCCGGAAGACGCCCTGGGCGAGCTGGACCCGAAGATCGAGGCCCTCCCGCTACCGTCACGCGCGCGGCGGATCCTAAGGCTGGCCGCGCCGTCACTGAAGGAGGTCGCCGAAGGTCTCCACGGCGAGGTTCCGGTCTTCCTCGGCCTGCCGGCGTTGACAGGCGACGAAGCGCCGTGGATTCGCCACGTGCCCGACTATCTGCAGCTGCTGACGGGCATCACCCTGGACCACGCTCGCAGCGTGGTGGTTCCGCAGGGCCGGGCGGCTGCCTTGATGGCGCTGGAGCAGGCGCTGGCGGTACTGCAGTCGGACCCGGCCGCGACCGTGATTGTCGGAGGCGTTGATACCTACCTCGACCTGCGGCTGCTCGCGACTCTCGACGCCGAGCAGCGCGTCCTTGGCCCGCGTGTGATGGAGGGGTTCATACCGGGCGAGGGCGCGGCGTTCTATCTCTTGTCAGGCGCGAGTGCGCCGTCCGGGAAGTCGGGCGACGCCCGCGTCGTGGTGAACGGCGCGGCGTCCGCCATGGACCCCGGCCATCGGTACGGAACGGAACCCGCGCGCGGCGAAGGCCTGGCGGAGGCGCTTCAGCAGCTGCGACAGCGGCTCTCTCCGCCACCGGCGCCGATCGCGACGACGTTCGCCGGGTTCAACGGCGAGAACTTCGACGCCAAGATGTGGGGCGTGGCACGCCTGCGGCACAACGACTTCTTCTCGCCCGGGATGGTGCTCGATCATCCAGCGGACAAGTTCGGCGACGCGGGCGCGGCCGTCGGCGCCATCCTGGTCGCTCTCGCCGCGAAGGCGCTGGCCACTGGGACGCGGCCGGGGCCAGCGCTCGTGTGGGCCGCGTCCGATCGGGAGCCGCGTGCCTGTGCCGTGGTCTCAGTGGGATAGGGTAGGAGAGGACCGAGACATGCCGACCGTCTTTGCCAACATGCGTGGCGTCGCTCACAAGGGGAGCGGCGGCCAGAGCCCGATCTTCCCGGACGTCTGCAAGACTCCGACACCGGGCGGCCCGGTGCCAATCCCCTACCCCAACATCGGCATGTCGTCCAACACGTCGTCGGGGCCGACCACCGTCAAGAACGACGGCGTGATGCCGATGACCAAGGACGCCAAGTACATGATGTCAACCGGCGACGAGGCGGGCGCCGCGCTCGGCGTGATCAGCAACAAGATCAAGGGCGTGTGCGAGTTCATGATGTACTCGTTCGACGTGAAGTACGAGGGCAAGAACGTGTGCCGGCTCGCCGATCCGCTGTTTCACAACGACAAGAACGGGATGGGGTGAGGGCGTCCGAGGGCGCCTGGAGCAGCGCCCGGCAACCAGCATCATTCGACACTGGACGGCGTCACGGATGCGTGGGTGTCTGTTGAGATAGCTGGTGCATAGCTCGGAAGGAGGCTGATCGGCTTGCGCGATTCGACTCAGCCGTCGGCGGGCACCTCCTGCGAACGGCCAGGACTGTCCGATACCACTCGCTCGCGGACGCTGGCCCCTGGCGAGGACGCCGACGATTCCGGCAATGGAGGCGCACTCGGCCTGGCCACCGAGTGACCTTGAGTACGTCGTCCAGACTCGCGTAGACTCGGTACGGCGCGCACGGGAGGCAGGGCTTCGCCTTCATGACGCGCCGGTGCGACAGATGGAACTGAACGAGCTCATCGCGCCAGCGGTCCCGCACAAGGGCGACAACAGCAAGTGCCCCTTCTGCCCGATCGAAAAGCCGCCTACCTACACCACGATCCCAGGTGATGGTAACGACTCGACGACTCTTGGCGACAACATGGATGCTGGCTCTGTCGAGGGTGGGACGCGGCCGAAGAAACCACCGAAGGGAAGGCGGAAGAAGCAGCTGGAGCGGCCGGCGCCAATCGGAACGCACCCTGACCCCAACATCGGCCCCTACTCGAGCGAACCGCACCACCTTATCAGCGGAAAGCAGGCGCTCGCTCACAACGGGGAACACGGGTTCGAGGATTGGATCAAAGCCAGCGCCAAGATAGAGGCGGACACCGGGTACTCGGTCAACAATTTCGACAATGGGCTTTGGATGCCTTCGGTGCCGGAGAACACCAAGGGTATCGGAGGCGCCTGGGACAAGATGGACCGAAAGGCCGTCGCCGAGTACATCATGGCGAAGACCAAGCGGCAGTTTCACAAGGGGGCGCACAACATCCCGGAGACTAAGCTCGTCGGCGGCGTTCGCGTCAGGGTGGCGGACGACCAGCGGCTGCACAAGCAGTACGACAGATACTTGATCGACATGCTCAAGGCTATGAGCGGGCGGATGGGTGAATGGGCCGCCGTGTGCGGTCTATGCCAGGACCGCCGACAGGCCGGCCAGAAATACCAGCCCTCCGTGCGCGTTAACGAGGCACTCGACCGTCTCTCCGACGCTGCCTCCAGGAAGATCACGGGATCGCGAAAGAAGTGGCGTCTCTTCATCTCGACGCTCGCGTATCTGTACCATGAAGAGGTCTGTAAGTGCCATCGAGGCCGGATGTGAGGTGGTCATGGGTTACTTCGAAATCCAGGAGGACGTGGACGTCGGGTATCCGATCGATCGATACCCGGAGGTCGGCGACGTCTCGTTTATCGACGGAAGAGTCGTCAGCTTGCCAGCAGATACTGTTCTGCGCTTCGGGCTGGATTGTCCGGCGGACGCGTTCCCCGGGCATTTCTTTCCTGGGGTGATTCCGGTGATGAGCGCCAAGTTCATCGATGCGCTACGGGCAGCTGGCATCGACAACTTCCAGGTGTTTCCAGCGGTTCTCCTCGGACTCGGCGGCGCCGAGTGGACCGAGTATTTCGCCTTCAACGCCGTCGGGCTGGTCGACAGCCTCGATCTCGCGAAGTCGGACGCCGGAGTGGAAGTGATGCCTGGCGGAGGCGAAGGCCCTCCCCCGCTCTGCTCGTTCGATCACCCCGTCGTCGATCCCCGAAAGGCGCGAGGGATGCTGATGTTCCGGGAGATGAGGATGCCGCCGCTCCTCGTCTTTGACGATCGGCTCAAGCGCGTCCTGGAGGAGTCGAGACCGCCCGAAGGCTGGGGGATAATCTTGCGGTACCTTGACGAGAAGTTCGATCCCGAGGAGTAGCGCGAGCTTGTGGTTGAGTATTCCGCTCACGCAGGCGCGAATCTTGACCTCATCCCGACCATCGCCGAAGGCGCTCGCTGGCCGGCACTCTCGGGCCGCCCCGCATCGCGTCGACCCTTCCCCCTCGCTCGGAACATGGCGTTTGGACCACAGCCTTTCACTCGTGTAGGTCTGTGCAGGTCAACGTGCGTCATGCCGCAGGCCCTTGGCCCGCCCGACTTCGCCGGTTGGCTGGCAGCTTGCCGGCCACCTCTGCCAGGAGTGTCCGGATATCCCGGTGGTTCGCTCACACGCCTCGGGTAAAACCCCGAGCGCCGTCGTGTGCATCCCTGGCTCCGCTGAGTGCCACCGACTGCTCCGCCGGTAGCGCCGAGGGTCACGGCCGAACCTGCGAGTGATCAAAGGCACGGCCAGTTCGAGCCACAGAGCGCTGTCCATGCCACGGCCGGAGTTTGCTCACGGTTGTGCCTGCCGGCGGCTCAAGCTCAGTTCTGGGTGATCTTGCTCCCCTTGATGGCGACATCGCTCGACGCCTTCACGTTGATCTTGCCGCTGCCGTCCACCGTGATGTCTTTGCCCTTGATCTGGATCGTGCCGTCCTTCTTCATCGTGATGCTGGCGGAGCCGGTCTGAATCGTGATCTGATCTCCAGCGTTAACGACGAGCTTCTTGGCCACATCGAGCGCATCATTTTCGCCGATGCTGGTCTTGCGATTCTTCCCGATCGTGATCTCCTCGTCCTTTCCTACCTGATGCGTGCGTTTCTCACCGATACTGATGGACTCGTTCATGCCAACCGATCTTGTTCTGCTTGCACCGACACTGAGCGTCTGATCCTTCCCCACGTCGACTGACTCGTTCTCGCCGACGCTCTCCGTGCGGTTCTTCCCGATCGTGATGGACTCGTTATCGCCAACGTCTTCGGTACGATTTACGCCAATGCTGACCGTTTCGTTGTTGTCGACCGTCTTCTCCCGGTCGTGACCCACCCAGTGCGTCTCGTCGTTCTCGACCTCGATGTCCTGGTTCTTCTCGGCGTGGATGAAGAGCTGCTCGGACCCCTTCTTGTCCTCGAAGCGGATCTCGTTGAAGTTGTCCGGGCTGCCGCTCTTCGTGCTCCGGCTCTTGATCCCGGTCTGGGTCATGTTCGCCGGCAGCTCGTACGGCGGCATCTGCTCGGCGTTGTAGACGCGCCCCGTGATAATCGGCTGGTCCGGGTCCCCCTCGAGGAAGTCGACGATGACCTCCTGCCCGATTCGGGGAATCGCCACGGCGCCCCAGTTCTTTCCGGCCCACGGGTGCGACACCCTGATCCAGCACGAGCTCTGCTGGTCCTTCTTCCCGTAACGGTCCCAGTGGAACTGCACCTTCACGCGCCCGTACTTGTCCGTGTGGATCTCGTCGCCGGCCGGCCCGACCACCACGGCCGTCTGCGGCCCCTGCACGAACGGCTTCGGCGTCGTGCGCTTCGGGCGGTACTGCTGCGAGCTCGGGATCGCCGTGAGGGTGCAGCGGGATTCCGCGCCGCTCGCCTTCGGAAGCCCCTCGTAGGCACTGAATTCGAAGTCGTAGCTCGTCGAGGCGATGAGGTACTCCCGGTTCTGGTCGGCTCGCGGGAACCCGTCGAGGTTGAACAGGTAGCCGACGGCGATCGCCCGGTGGTTGGTCGAGGCCAGCCCGGCCTCGTACTGGGCGCCGTATTCGTCGAGACGGATCTCCGCGTACCGCGTGCCCTCGGGCTTCTTCACGTAGCAGCCCGGGTAGTCGTAGATCTCGTAGTCGCTCGGCGAGTAGCCGCGCGGAAACGACTTGTTCGTCTTCAGCTCGACGCTCGGCCGCTCCATGTCGTAGTCGTCGTGCACGAAGACGCCGGGCTGCACCTCGCGGCCGAACTCCCACCGGCTGATGTGCTCGACGTCGGGCCGGACCATGCGCTCGGGCGCGAGGAACGGCACGGTCTCGGCGGTCGGACAGGGCGAATGCGCGCTGCCGGAATCCGCGAGCACGAGCGTGTTGTGGCCGTCGGTGTGCCGGAAGTAGTAGTAGATGCCCTCGTGCTCCATCAGGCGGCTGACGAAGTTCAGGTCGGTCTCGCGGTACTGCACGCAGTAGGTCCACGGCTCGTAGGTCGCGGACAGTTCCAGCGAGAACTCCGCGGTGCTGTGGTCGCTGAACACCGCCTTGAGGATGTCCGGCACCTTCTTGTTCTGGAAGATGCGGCAGTCGGCCGTGCGGCTCAGGAACCAGAGCCACGGGCGCACCACGGCCAGGTAGCGGTGGTACCGCCCGAGCTTCCCCCGCTGCGCGAAGCGCGTCACGTACCCGTTGAAGTGGCGGGTCTGGTTCCTGGCCGTCATCACCCGGATGTTGACGTTCTTCCCCAGGATGTCGTCCAGGTTGATGTCGCCTTTCGGGCTCAGCAGGTCGACCTGGAATTCGCTGACGCGGCCCAGCTCCTCGCGAGCGTGCATGCCGTGGAACAGCAGCGTGTCCGCCCCGAGCGGCGTGTCGATTTCCATCAGTCTAGGCATCGTCCGCTCCGTGTCGCGGGCCGTCGGCGGCGGGGGGCGCGGTGGCTCGCACCACGAACCCCGCCACCGGAAGCCCGGCTTCCATCCGCAGTTCCGCCTGCACGATGTCGGTGCGGAACCCCGCGCGCCCGAGCGCGCCTTCGAGGTATCCGCGGGTGTGCACGTACCGTCCGTGGTAGCGCAGCTCGTAGCCCGGCGGCCTGGCGTCTCCGATCGCCGCCTCGACGGTGAAGATCAGCCAGCCGCCGGGTCGGAGCGCGGCGGCGGCCGCGGCCGCGACCTCCTCGAGCGCCCCGAAGTAGACCAGCGTGTCGGCCGACACGACCACGTCGAACGACGCCGGGTGCGCCGCCAGGTACCCGGTCAGCTCCGCCTGGCAGAGGTCGTCGTAGGCGGCCTTCTTCTCCGCGAGCGCGAGCATCTCCCCCGAGAGGTCGACGCCGACGAGCCGGCGCGCATACGGCCTGAGCAGCGGCCCGCACAGCCCGGTGCCGCATCCGGCGTCGAGCACGTCGAGCCTGCCGTCGGCCGGCGCCCCCGCGTCCGCCAGGCTCGCCGCCACGATCTGCGGGGCCTGGTAGCCCAGGTGGGCGAGCTTGGTCTCGAAGCTCGCGGCGAATCCATCGAACGCCTTCTGGATGTAGTCGTCTGCCGCCCGCGCCGGAACGGCCTCGCCCGAGCAGGCGGCCCGCATGTGCAGCGCGACGGGATTGTCGGGCTCCTCGCGCAGCCACTCTTCGAAGATCCGGACCGCCTTCTCCGGCTCGCCGAGCGAACAGTGCGCCAGCGCCAGCAGTCTGCGCGTTTCGGGCGCCGCCGGGCTCAGGACGAGGGCCTTGTTGAACGCCGCGACCGCCTCCGGCACTCTCCGCAGACTCGAGAGCAGGGTGCCGAGATTGTGCCACGCCTCTGCGTACTCGGGGTCCAGCCGGATCGCCTCGCGGTACGACGCTTCGGCCTCGGCCGGCCGCCGCTGCATCTTCTGCAGCACGCCCAGATTGTTGTGCGCCTGCGCGTGCCCAGGCTCGAGCGCGATCGCGCGGCCGTAGGCCCCGATCGCATCGTCGAACCGCCCGGCCGCCTTGCACACGATCCCCAGGTTGCTGTACCAGCCGGCCTGCGACGGATCCGCCCGGAGGCTCCGTTCGATGAGTTCTATGCTCTCGTCAAAGCGCTTCTGCCGGTGGGCGACCACGCCGGAGAAATGGAGGGCCACGGGGTGGTCGGGCGCCACCTGGAGAACGACGCGGAGCAGCTTGTCGGCGTCCTCCGGCTGTCCCTCCTGCAGGAACAGGATCGCCATCGAGACGGCCTCGTCGAGGCTCACGTCCCGGATCACCCGCCTGCCGTCCGCGTCGCCGGCCGCGTCCGCCCTGGCGTCCCGTGCGGTGTCGTCAGCGTCTGCCACGTCCCTCCCCGTCTACGCGAAGTGGTAGGCGAAGTCGCCGTTCTCGACGGCCAGCCTGATGCCGGCGAGCGTCGCGCCGGCCATCGTGCGCCCGAGGAACTCGCGGCTGATGGCCGGCAGGACGGTGTTGGTCAGGATCGCGTCGATCATCCGCCCGCCGCTCTCGACCTCCGTGCACCGGCTCACGATGAGCTTCACCGCCTCCTCGTCGTACCCGAACGGGATCCCGTGGTGTTCAGCGACGCGCTTCGTGATCCGCGCCAGCTGCAGCCGGACGATGTTCCCGAGGACGGCGTCGCTCAGCGGGTAGTACGGAATGACGACGAGCCGCCCGAGCAGCGCGGCCGGGAACTTCTTCAGCAGCGGCTCGCGCAGCGCCTTCGCCACCCCCTCCGGTTCGGGCATCACGTCGGGGTCCTTGCACAGGTTCGCGATGAGCTCGGTCCCGACGTTCGACGTGAGCAGGATGATCGTGTTCTTGAAGTCGATCCGGCGGCCTTCCCCGTCCTCCATCCAGCCCTTGTCGAACACCTGGAAGAACAGCTCGTGCACGTCCGAGTGCGCCTTCTCCACTTCGTCGAGCAGGACGACGCTGTACGGGCGCCGGCGGACGGCCTCGGTCAGCACGCCGCCCTCGCCGTAGCCGACGTACCCGGGAGGTGCCCCCTTCAACGTCGACACGGTGTGCGCCTCCTGGAACTCGCTCATGTTGATCGTGATCACGTTCTGCTCGCCGCCGTAGAGCGCCTCGGCCAGCGCCAGGGCGGTCTCGGTCTTGCCGACGCCGGACGGGCCGCACAGCATGAACACGCCGACCGGCTTGTTCGGGTTGTCGAGCTTGGCGCGCGAGGTCTGGATGCGCCGCGCGATCACCTCGAGGCCGTGCGTCTGGCCGATGACGCGCTGGTTGAGCGTGTCGGCCAGCTTCAGCACCGCTTCGATCTCGTTCTTGACCATCCGGCCCACGGGCACGCCGGTCCAGTCCTGCACGACCGACGCCACGGCCTGTTCGTCCACGCTCGGCAGGATCAGCGGCGAGTCGCCCTGGAGCGAGGCCAGCGACGTCTGCAGCCCCTTCAGCTCTGTCAGCAACGCCGCGCGCTCCTCGGGCGTCGGAGCGGCCGGCTCCGGCGTGACGGCCGGGTCCTTCTGCGCCTCGGCCGCCTTCTCCAGCTTGCTCCCCGTGCCCTCGACCGGCGCGGCGCCCTTGCGCAGGGTCGCTCGCATGGCCAGCAGTCGGTCGACGATCTGCTTCTCCGACGTCCAGCGCTCCTCGAGCGTCGCGCGCACCTGGTTGGCGGCGGCCAGCTTCTCCTCCGCCGCCTTCCGCCGTTCCGCCGCGTCGATGCCGACCGTCTCCTCGCGGCCGATGATCTCGAGCTCGGTCCCGAGCGCCTCGATCTGCCGCCGGCAGTCCTCGAGCGCCGGCGGAACCGCGTGCTGGCTGATGGCCACCCGCGCGCACGACGTATCGAGCAGGCTCACCGCCTTGTCGGGCAGCTGGCGCGCCGGGATGTAGCGGTGCGACAGCCGCACCGCCGCCTCGATCGCCTCGTCGAGCACCTGGACGCGGTGGTGAGCCTCGAGAACCGACGCCACGCCGCGGACCATCAGGATGGCCTTGTCCTCGGTCGGCTCGGCGACCTGGATCATCTGGAACCGGCGCGTCAGCGCCGGGTCCTTCTCGATGTACTTCTTGTACTCCGCCCACGTCGTCGCCGCGATGGTGCGCAGCGTGCCGCGCGCGAGCGCCGGCTTCAGCAGGTTCGCGGCGTCGCCGGTCCCCTGCGCTCCGCCCGCACCGATCAGCGTGTGCGCCTCGTCCACGAAGAGGATGATCGGCTTGGGCGAGGCCTGCACCTCGTCGATCACCGCGCGCAGGCGGCTCTCGAACTCGCCCTTCATGCTCGCGCCGGCCTGGAGCAGGCCGATGTCGAGCGCGTGGAGCGAGACGTCCTTGAGCGGCGGCGGCACGTCGCCCTTGGCCAGGCGGATGGCAAAGCCCTCGACGACGGCCGTCTTGCCGACGCCGGCCTCGCCGGTCAGGATCGGGTTGTTCTGCCGGCGGCGCATCAGGATGTCGACGATCTGACGGATCTCCTCGTCGCGGCCGCTGACCGGGTCGATCTTCCCCTGCCGTGCCCGCTCGGTGAGATCGGTGGCGAATCTCTTCAGCGCCTCCTGCCTGCCGAGCGCGGCGGACGCCGGGGCGCCGCCCGCCTCGCCGGGAGCGCCCGCAGCCATCGACGACCCGTCGGTGGCCCCTGACGCGTCTTCGGGCGACCCGCCCACGATCTTGTAGAAGTCGTCGGTCAGCGCCTCGAGCTTGACCGCCTCGAACTGCCGCGACATCCCCAGCAGGACGTTGCGGAGCGCGTTCTCCTTCAACATCGCCACCATCAGGTGCCCGGTGCGGATGTACGACCCGCCGAACAGCAGCGTCGAGTAGACCCATGCCCGCTCCACCGTGTCCCAGATGTGCGTGGACAGATCGGAGATGGAGGTGGCGCCCCGCGGGAGCCGGTCGAGCGCGGCCGTGATGTCCTTCGACAGACGGGAGGCGTCGATCTCGAAGCGGCGCAGGATCCGGTGCAGGTCCGAATCCGGCGCTCCCAGGATCTGATCGACCCAGTGGACGAGTTCGACGTACGGGTTGCCGCGCAGCTTGCAGAGCCGGACTGCACCGTCGACCGCCTGGTAGGCGACGCTATCGAGCTTCCCGAACAGGACCGAGCGTTTGATTTCACTCATGCGGCGTCAGCTCCCGCGACATCGCCGAGGGCTTCGGCGTTCAGACACAGATCATCGGCGTCACGTGCGGACCGGCGCGTGCCGAGCCACGCCGTCCAGCCCAACCGCGCGCCGCGCCCGAGCTGGAGCGGCGGGACCTCCCGCCGCGCGAGCACCAGGCGGACGTCCCAGTCGAGCTCGAAGCACAGGTAGAACCTCACCCAGTCCACCAGCTTGCGGAGCGGCCCGTGGCCCGGGAGAAACCGCTCGTACTGCTGCCAGGTCAGCGGGCCGAGCCGGATGCGGAACTTGCTCTGGCGGTCCCAGACCGATCGCCCCAGCACCGCCTCGGTGCCCAGCGCCGCGCCCGAGCGGCCGAGCGACGTGCAGTCGCGCCGCTGCAGCATCAGCCAGTGCCCCACGAACTCCTCGATCCGGACGGGCACGTCGAAGAACTGCCGGAGGACGGCCGCCAGGCCGTCCGCGTTCCGCACGTGCCGGGCGAGCGTGCTGACGTGGAAGAACTTCGCCTGGTCGGGCAGCCCGTCGCGGTGCCGGAACGACGCCGGCGTCACCCCCAGGAACGACGCGACGAAACCGGCGAAGTGATCCGCCTCGGGCCGGTCGCGGCTCACGTGGGGCTGCGCCTGCGCCCACGCCCGATAGAGGAACGCGAGGAACCGGTGGTGGAAGAGGTCGAGGAAGCGGCAGAAGGTCGGGTCGGCGGCGTTTCGCAGCCGCTCCCGCGCGTACTCGGTGAGGTGCTGCGGCAGCGGCCCGTGCGGCCCGAACAGGCCGCCGAAGTAGACGGTCAGCCTGGGCCGTGCCCGGTCGTCGCCCGCCTCGAACGACGCGATCGCCGTCGGCGCGAACGACAGGTCTGGCGCCTGCGAGAGCCGCACCGGCTCGTCCGCCGGGCGCGGCGCCGTCCCCCACCTCGGCCGGTCGCCCCACAGGCACTCCAGCAGGCGCATCGTCTGGTAGAAATCGTAGCGGTACGGCGACGCCGCCAACGCCTCGAGGAACTCTACAGCGTCGGCCTCGCGCCCCAGCGTGGCACCCATCGGTTGATCTCATCCCTGCTGCCGGACCGCAGCACGGTCTCGGTGAACGAGTTGAGCGAGACGTACCGCGAAAAGAACTGCTCGAGGACCGAGCCGAGCATGCAGGCGCTGGCTCCCTCGAACGCCAGGTCGTCCACCGTCACCGCCACCTCGAGGCCGCGGCCGAACGCCAGCGGGCCCGTCACCGGGAGGCGTCGCACGACGGGTTTCACGGCGACCGACCTGATCCCGTCGATCTGCCGGCGCGCGGTCGTGTCGGCCGCCGGCGCGTACAGGCCGAGCAGTTCGCGCAGCGCCGCCGCGCCCTCCTCCGGCGACGCGTTCGCCAGCGAGAAGTAGTTGAGCGACAGGTGGCTGATGGCGCGCCATGCCACGGCCCCGTCGGCGAGCGGCGCGTAGGGCCGGCTCGGACCGCTGATCACCCGGACGCTCTGCACCGGCGCCGCAATCTCCAGCGCCAGGTCGGTCGTGCCTCCGCCGATCGGCATCAGCAGCGGCAGGTCCCGGTTCGAACACAGCGTCTCGATCGAGAGCTGCCTGAGCTCGCGGCTGTAGGGCGCGCGGGCCGAGTCCACCAGGCTCAGGAACACCTCGGTCCCGATATAGCTCGTGCGCGGGCCGTGGCGCTTCTGGCCCGACGACAGCAGGCGCGGCTCGCGGCGGGTCGTGAACGCCGTGTGGTGCTCGTGCTCCTGCCCGGCGGCGAACGTCGAGTAGAGCGGCAGAAAACGCTGCTCGCTGTCCGAGCCGACGCCGTGCCCCAGCACGTCGGTCACCTGGTAGACCTCGTAGTCGATCGGCCGGGTCCGGTCGGCGAGGACGTGGTATTCGTGGGACGCGTCGGTGACCTGGATGCGGTCGGCACGCTTGGCGAACAGGTTGATCGCCGGCGTGCAGTTGAGGGCGAAGCTCGAGCCGTCCACCCCGCCCTCCAGACGCGCCTCGTCGCGCCCGAAGAGGATCACGACCTCGATCGCGTTCGTCGCGGCGCGCCTGATCGCGGGCGTGAGACCCGTCAGTTCGAGGAACCGGAACCGCTGCGGGAACGAGAAGTACTCCTGGATGAGGCGGTACCCCTGGAACGACCGCGGCGTGACGGGCAGCAGCGCCTGATCGTCGCGGAACCCGACGGGACCGACCGACGAGGCCGGCAGCAGTTCGTGCCAGCTCTGGGCGCCGGACGCGGGAAGCACGAGAACCCCGACGGCGGCGGTGGCGCACAAATCGTGGAGGCGGTTGGCCACCTCTTCCTGGCCGGCCACGAAGAAGGTGAGCCGATCGATCGGCGTCCGCGCGAAGTCGAGGCCCTCGGGCGTCTCGAGCCGGATGCGGACGCCCCCCTTGATCCGCTGCGCGATGGGCAGCTTGTTCAAGGGGAGGTCGGGCGCGAAGGCGAAGTACTTCGCCGCGGTGACCGACACCGGCCAGAGTCTCACCTCGTGCGCCGTCCGGAATTCGCACGGCGTGGCGTCGTTCGCCTGCGTCGGACTCTGCATCGGGCTGCCGCGGGGAATCCTGGGCCCGGCGAGCAGGTTGGGCTCCTTCGGGTCGGGCCGGAACTGCGCGATGAGCATCGAGGGCGTCGGCGCCAGGTAGTGCGGGTAGACGATCTCGAGCAGCGCCTGGGTGAAACGCGGGAACTCCGCCTCCATCTTCAGCTGAACGCGGGCGGCGAGGAAGGCGACCCCTTCGAGCAGGCGCTCGACGTACGGGTCCGCCACTTCCAGACCGGCCATGCCCAGCCGGGAGGCGATCTTCGGAAACTGCTCGGCGAACTCGGCACCCATCTCGCGCAGGTGCTGCAGTTCGGCGTTGTAGTGCCGGATCAGGCGCGGGTCCATCACTTGGCTCGCGAGGAGACCAGGTCCGCGATTTCGACCTTCCCGGTCTCGAGATCGATTTCCGTCCGCACCAGCAGCTCGAGCGGTATGGGCTGCGCCCACAACTGCCCGCGGATTTCCATGCCGATGATGTTGTGGCGGTCGAGGTCACCCGGCTCGATCAGCGCCGTGACCTGCAGCGTTTCGGCCAGGATCCGCGGCTCGAAGTCGAGAATTGACTGCCTCACCGACCGTTCGAGGTCCGTCAGGTCGAGCGAGGAGAGCGCCCGGCCCGACAGGGCCGGGAGGCCGTAGTTGACGACCGACCGCCGGACGTGCGGCATCCGGGCCAGTTCGCCGGCCGTTTCCATGCGGGTCGCGTTGAAGAGCCAGGCCAGGTCCCGGAGCACGGCCTGCCGGAGGCGGCTCTTCGACATGACTCGCCGCTCGCGTGCCTCCTGCCGCGTGCCCGGCTCCTCGTCGGTCAGCCGGTCGAGCAGCGCAGGCTGCAGCCGCTCCTGGGGGGTCAGTTCGCCCATGGCCTGACAACCGTGGTCACGCCGCCGGCTGCTCGCCGACCAGGATCGTCCGCACGTCCAGCAGCGGGTGATCGCCGTCGTCGGTGGTGAAGACGCGCTGGCCGAAACCCGAGAAGACGCCCGGCGGGCCTTCAATCCACTCGGTCCGGCGGGCCAGGCGGATCCCGGACTCGGCCGAAGCTTCCGAACCGGGATAACGGGTCGGGATCACGCCCACCGCCTCCCCGCCGTTGACGAAGTGGAACTGCGCCGGCATCCAGACGACATCGCGCAGGTCCGAGGGCGCCTCGATGACGACTTTCGAGAACCGGCCGAAGGGGACCCAGTAGTACTTCCCAGTTGATGATCGCCTCGCACACGGGCCCGAGGCGCATGTCGGCGTCGGCAATCCACTCGAACGCCTTCCCGTCGATCGACCCGGCGGAGGGCGGCGCCACCTCGAACGCCCGCGCCCGGAGCGAATCCGCTTCGCCGGCGCGGGGCGTGCCGGTGACGAGCAGCGACTCGACGAGCAGCGCCATCCATTCGTCGGGCTCGCCGAAGACCATCGGCGACCGGCGGCCGGCGAACACGTCGGCGCGGAGCCGCTCGCATCGCAGCGTCTCGCGGTACATCTGCGCCATCGCGAGCGTGGCGGCGTCCAGCTCCGCGGCGACGTTGAGCTGCGTCAGCGCCCTGTCCCACTCGCCCAGCACCGACAGCAGCTGGAAGAGGAAGACGCGCAGGTCCGCCCTCGCGGGCGTTTTGCGCACCTGTTCCTGCAGGGCCATCAGCGCGCCCGCGAGGTCACCCTCGCGAACCGACCGTTCGGCAATCTCGATCGACACAGCGCCTCCTCGGCGGCTCGGGGATCGTTATCCGGGCGTCAGGGCGTCCGCCTCGAACACGGTGGCGGCCCCGGGACCGCCCTTGTCGTCCTGCGGCGTGTAGGTCACCGTCACCATGCCGAACCCGAGGCGCAGGCGCTCGACGAGGTCCGTGCCCAGCGACTCGACCTTGAGCGAGGTGACGCGCACCTTCTTCAACTCGATCGTGAGGTACTCGACGGGCGTCTTGCCGGCCTTTCGGACGGTGAGCTTCGCCGAGCCGACGAGCTTGTTGTTCCGGAGGTACGCCATCAGCGTCGGCGAGGACTGGTCCACCTTCTTGACGATCTCCAGCTCGCTCATCGTGCTGCGCCCGGTGCCCGCTTCGCCCGCGATGGCGCTGGCCGTGGCCTGAATGCCCCACGCCCACGACGACACCTGGATCTCGCCCTTGTGGTCGACGTCACCGGCCTCGCCGGTGACGCCGGCCACCTTGAGAAACATGTCGGCAATAGCCACAGATCACCTTCCCGCGCGGCTCGCCGGCTACACCTTCTTGTTGGCCGAGAAGTCGTACTTCTGCTTCACCTCGCCGCCCAGCGTGCCGTCCCCCTTCTGCTCCTTGTAGCTGATCTCGAGCTTCGAGAAGTTCAGGCTGACCTGGTCGATGGGGACGATGTTGCTGCCCTCGGAGCCGCCGACCTGATAGGAGCTGACCATCACGTCTTCCATCGTGATCTTCAGATACTCCTGCTGGCCTTCGCCCGCCTTGCGGGCCGTTAGCACGGCAGACTTGAAGTGCTTCCCGGTGGTGCAGTTGATGAAGATCACCGGCGAGGCCTTGTCGTGCTTCTTGGTGAAATGGAAGTCCTGCGGCACGGCCTTGCCGGCGCCCGATCCGCCGCCGTGTCCGGCGGTGCCGGATTGGGTCACACCCCAGCTCCACGACTCCACGTCGATCTCTTCCTTGTGCTTGTGGTCGGTCGATTCCCCCGGGACGCCGTCGAGCTTCAGGAAGTAGTCTACTTGCGCCATACGGTCTCTCCTTCGTTTGTCAGCCGCGGCCGGGGACCGGCCGCCGTGTTTACGAGCCCGACTTGACGGACGGCAGCTTGGAGACCAGACTGAGCGCCACCGTCAGCCCCTCGAGTTGATAGTGCGGCCTCAGGAAGAACTTCGCCGAGTAGTATCCGGGGTTCCCCTCGACGTCCTGGACCTGGACCTCGGCGGCGGCCAGCGGCTTCTGCGCCTTGGTCGTCTCCGACGAGTTGGCCGGGTCGCCGTCCACGTAGTTCATGATCCAGGAGTTCAGCCACCGCCGCACGTCGTCGCGCTCCTTGAACGAGCCGATCTTGTCGCGCACGATGCACTTCAGGTAGTGCGCGAAGCGGCAGCACGCGAACATGTACGGCAGGCGCGCCGCGAGATTGGCGTTCGCGGTCGCGTCCGGGTCGGTGTACTCCTGCGGCTTCTGGAGCGACTGCGCGCCGATGAACGCGGCGACGTCCGTGTTCTTGCGGTGGACGAGCGGCATGAAGCCGTTCTTCGCGAGCTCCGCCTCGCGGCGGTCGCTGATGGCGATCTCGGTCGGGCACTTCATGTCCACGCCGCCGTCGTCGGTCGGGAAGGTGTGCACCGGCAGCCCCTCCACGGACCCGCCCGACTCGACGCCCCGGATCCGGGAGCACCAGCCGTAGACCTTGAACGACCGCATGATGTTGGTCGCCATCGCGTAGGCCGAGTTCGCCCAGGTGTAGCGCGTGTGGTCGGCCGCGCCCGTGTCCTCCTCGAAATCGAACGCCTCGACCGGGTCGGTCTTCGCTCCGTAGGGCAGCCGCGCGAGGAATCGCGGCATGGCGAGGCCGATGTAGCGCGCGTCTTCCGACGATCTGAGCGACTTCCACGACGCGTATTCCGGCGTCAGGAACAGCTTCGTCAGGTCGCGGGGATTCGCCAGCTCCTGCCACGACCCCATCTGCATCACCGTCGGGCTCGCCCCCGCGATGAACGGGCAGTGGGCGGCCGACGACACCCTCGCGATGCCGCTCAGCAACTCGACGTCGCCCGGGCCGTGGTCGAAGTAGTAGTCGCCCACCAGGCAGCCGTAGGGCTCGCCGCCGAGCACCCCGTACTCCGCCTCGTAGATGCTCTTGAAGATCGGGCTCTGGTCCCAGGCCACGCCCTTGAAGCGCTTGACGGTCTTCGCGAGTTCCTTCTTGCTGACGTTCATCACCCGGATCTTGAGCGTCTCGTCCGTCTCGGTGTTGCTCACCAGGTAGTGCAGCCCGCGCCAGGCGCCCTCCAGCTTCTGGAAGTCCTCGTGGTGCAGGATCACGTTGATCTGTGCGGTGAGTGTCTTGTCGATCTGGGCGATCATCGCCTCGATCGACTGGACGACGTCGGCGCTGATGAGCGAGGTCTGGGCGAGCGCCTGCTCGGCGAGCGTGCGCACCGCCTTCTCGACCGCCTCCTTCGCCTGGTCGGTCTTCGGCCTGAACTCCTTCTTCAGGAGGGAATCGAGTTCGCTGACTTCCAGCTGACCAGCCGCCTGCTGGACCTGCTCGGTTTTTCGTTCAGCCATGTGTGTTCTCCGGTCAGTGGCCGACCCTACGACTGGGCCTCGCCCTCAGGCTTCTTCGTCTTCGCGAGCGTCTGCAGCAGCGCGGGATCCTGGAGCAGCTTGCCCACCAGGTCCTCGGCGCCGCCCTTGCCGTCCATATAGGTGATCAGGTTCGCCAGCTGCTGGCGGGCCTCGAGCAGCTTCTTGAGGGCGTCCACCTTGCCCGCAATCGCGGCGGGCGAGAAGTCGTCCATGTTCTCGAACGTCAGCTCGACGTTGAGGCTGCCCTCGCCGGTCAGCGTGTTCGGCACCTGGAACGCCACGCGGGGCTTCAAGGCCTTCATGCGCGAATCGAAGTTGTCGATGTCGACATCGAGGAACTTGCGCTCCTCGATGGGCGGCAGCGGTTCGGTCGGGTTGCCCGACAGATCCGAGAGCACACCCATGACGAACGGGATCTGCACCTTCTTCTCTGCCCCGTACAACTCGACGTCGTACTCGATCTGCACTCGGGGCGCGCGATTACGGGCGATGAACTTCTGACTGCTCTCCTTCGCCATCGGATCCTCCTTAGCGCTTCGACTCGCAACTGCGGCCACGTCCGGCTCTCGCGGCACGTGGCCGGCCGTGCTCGCTCAGCGCTAAGTCCTGAGGGCACAAATCCGTTGCCGTATTTGTGCGTCGAAGGACTTAGCGGAGCGACTCTTACTCTTCGTCCTTCTTCAGCCCGCCGGCCGCACGCGCCTGCGCGAGGGCGTCGGGCGCCATGTCGGCCAACACTTCGAGAAAGCTCTTCGACACCAGCCGCGCCGCACGCTCGAGCAGGATCGGCACCGGGCTCGAGGGTTCGTTCGTCCGGAAGAACTCGGCCACCGCTTCCATCGCGCGGACCGCGTCCTGCCGCGACCGGATGTCGCCGACGGCGGCCGGCCCGGCGGTCCCTTCGGCGCCGGACGCGTCCCCCTCGACCAGTCCCGCCGCGTCCGGGCGGGCGGCCAGCTGCTTGCGCACGACGGCGTCCATGCGGGCGAGCTGCGCCAGCAGACGCTCGAACTCGGGGGCCGCCTCGGACCCGCCCTCCGACCGCATGCGCGCGTCGATGGCCTTGACCGCCGCGACCCCTGCGGTCAGGCCCTGCGTCACCGCCGTCAGGGCGTCGAGCGGCACGGAGGCAAACGCCGAGTTGATGAGCCGCTCGTCGGGAACCGCCTCGCCCTCGGCCGGCTGCGCCTGCCCGGCCGCCATCTCGATGTCGCGGAAGCCGAAACGGCCGTGCTGCCTGCTGCTCACGAGCGGCGCGCGCCGCAGCGGATCGAGGACGGCGTGCGGATCGGCAAACCCGCTCAGCGCGTTGCGGCGGACGATGGCATCCTCGTCGACGAGCGGGAACACGTCCGCCCAGTAGCCGTCCAGCCAGCGCGAGGCCACGCCCAGCAAATCGAAAAACGCGAGGAGGCCGTCGGTCCGGAGCGCGGCGGCCGAGAGATACGTCAGGAGCCTGAGAATCCTTGCTCTTTCCGAGAGCCTCGAGCGCACGGCCCTTGATCTCGGGCCAGGGCAGCGCGGGGTCGAGCGCGACCGGCTGGCCGAACAGCTGGTCGGCGTCGATGGCCGCCATCACCTGCGTGTCTTCGAGGTTCTCGCCGCACGGCCGGTCGTCCTGGATTGGCGCGTCCAGGTCGAGGCCATCGATAATCATAGGAGGTCCCTCGGAATGGATTCTACGCCGTTCGCCCCCCAGCCCCTAGCCCAAACTGATCAATACGCCTCCACGACGAGCGCGGTGACGTTGTCGGGCCCGCCGGCCGCCAGCGCCGCCTGGACCAGGCCGTCCACCGCGGTGCGTATGTCCTTCCCGCCGAGCAGCTTCCCAATCTCCGCGTCCGGCACGACGCGACTCAGACCGTCCGAGCACAACAGGAACCGGTCGCCCGGAAGCACCGGGAAGCGCGAGACATCCAGCATGATGCTCGATTCGGCCCCGAGCGCCCGCGTCACGACGTTCGACTCCGGGTCGCGGCCGGGCCCGTCCGTTTCCGCCACGCTGTGGTCCTTCGTGAGCCGGTCGAGCGCCCCTCCGCGCCACAGGTAGGCGCGGCTGTCGCCTGCCCAGACCACCGCGCACTCGGCGCCCCGCGTCAGCAGCGCCACCACGGTCGTCGCCACCCGGCCGCCGCGCGGCGACTGCGACGCCCTGCGGAACAGGTGCTCGTTCACCTCGCCGATGCGGCGGCTCGCATCGTCGATGGTGCGGTCGAAGTTGAAGTCGGGCGTCCAGTCGGCGAGCGCGTCGCAGACCATCCGGCTCGCCACCTCGCCCTCGCTGTGGCCGCCCAGCCCGTCGGCTACCGCCCACACGCCAACCTCGGGCCGCTCCAGAAACGCATCCTGGTTCTTCTCGCGGACCTTGCCCGTGTTGGTCCCGGCCGCCGATCGAAACTGGCACGGCGCCGGGAAGCCGACGGTCGCCTCGTCTGCGCCCCGGACCGCGTCGAGCCTGGCCGGCACGGTCGGCCAGCCTCGCCCCTTCCACTGCCCGTCGAGCATGGCGACGAAGCGCTCCGTGTCCGGCAAACCCTTGGACACGAGGCAGCTGGCGTCCAGGAGCGAGGACCCCTCGGTCCAGAAGACGAACAGCGGGGCGTAGAGCAGCTCGAGCCGGCGCGCCGCCAGCTGCTCGAGCGCACGTCCCAGCCGGTCGGGCGACTCGAGCGGTACGCGGAACACGTCGGGCGAGGTGTCCCCCAGGACAGCGGCCGCCGACGGATCGAGCACGAGCCGCTCGCCGGCGCCCGTCGCCTCGAAGCACTCCGCCAGCGCCCCGGCCCGCTCGTCGAAGCGGGCGAAGTCGACCGTGTCGGCCTCCAGCGTCCTGATGATCAACCGCTCGGCGCCGTCGAAGAACGGCCCGGCGTCGAACGCCTCGAAGACGCCCGTCCCCCGCGGCCGCTCGGCGGCGATGGTCATCGGGAAGTAGCGGCCGACGCGGTCGACGCTCGGCGCCATGACGCCGACGACCGGGCGCGGGCCGCACGCGCCGGCCGCGCACGCGAACCGCCAGACCGGGCTCGTCAGGTACACCTCGAGCCAGCGGTCGCCGAGCGCCGCCCGGGTGGCCGCCATGCCCTCCTGCAGCCAGCGGTCCCAGGCGCCGACGAACCCGTCCGAGACCCGGCGACGAAGGAAGTCGCCGTGGCTCGGCAGCTTGCCGTAGAAGCCGACGCCTGCTGATTCGTCCATGATCGCCTGTCAGAACCCGCAGCGGAACTGCCGCCAGCTGCGGTTCGTGAACGGGTTGTCCACGCTGCCCGCATCGATCCGCATGCGCACGGCGTATCCGCCCGCCGCGGCGCGCAGGACCGTGCGCACCTCCGATTCGGCCTGCGCCATCGAGGCGTCCATGAAATGGAACAACGCCCACGGGCCGGCCTGGGCGCTGTTCACCGTGCCGCGCCCCCCCTCGAAACGCATCGCCACCCGGCCCGGACCGTCACCCGGCCACGCGACGCTGAAGCTCTTCGAGGGGCCGCGGGAGAACTCGTAGAGCTTCCCGTCGATCTCCAGCTTGAGCTTCGACGTGCCCGACTCGAGTTCGGGCACCGTCAACGTGAACTCCAGCTTGGCAGAGGCCCCCGACTGGAAGAACAACCGGCGGATCCGCTGTGCGGCCTCGAACTGGCTGAGCATCTGCGCCGACATCCCCACCGAGCCGGGGCGCCACGCCCACGGCGACCTGGAGGTGTCCACCAGCTTCTCGAGGTTCGCCCTGAAGAAGCTGTCGAAGACGCCGCCCTGTCCGAACAACCGCGCGAAGTCGTTGATCGGGAGGTCGTTGACGCTGGCTTCGCTGAACGGGTACCGGCCTTCGAGGACCCTCGCGCACTCCGCGTAGACTTCCTGCCGGTAGCGCGCGAGCAGGTCGGTCGTGGCCCCGGATGTCAGCACCGACTGGGTCTGGCCTCCGATCTGCGTGATCCAGGCTGCGATGGACGGCGGCAGCATCGCCGCGTCCTGCTTGAGCGCCGTGAGCATCCCGATCAACTGGGGGTCCGCCACCGCGGCGAGCGCACCCGTCTGCCCCGGCGCCGCGCCGGTGGAGAGCAGGACCTGCCGGATCTGCTGCAGCTGGCCCAGGATTCGATTCGATCGGCGCCGGCGCGCCGGCCATCAGCTGGTGGACCTGATTGAAGTGGGCCGTCACACGCGTGCCCGGCGTCTTCGTCTTGACCCCCGCGGCGGCCTTGCCCTGCGCGAGCAACCGGCCCGCCGCCTGCTGGAGAGAGGACATCGCCCCCGGGGTCGCCGGGTCCGGCGGGGTCACGAGATAGGTGTTCTCGTCGACCGCCTTCAGCAGGCCGCGCAGCGGCGAGGTCGGCGCCGCGAGCGTCGCGAGCACCGTCTGCGCCTCGGCGCTTCCCCTGAACGGCACCGGTTCGATGTCCCGGAGAATCGCGTCCCACGCCTTGATGTACTCGCCTTCGTAGATGTCGAGCACCTCGTCGACGAGCTTGGAGGATTCACCGGGGGAGTATCCGGCGTCGCCCCAGACCCACGCGTCGGAGGCGAACTCTTTGACGAAGCCGATGGCGGCCACCGGGCCGGTGATCTCCTTGAAGCTCGGCGCGGTGAAGATTCCCGGAATCGGGTCGGACAGCTTGCGTCCGCTCCTGAACCGCAGCACCGACTCGGCGCCCATGCCGGCGGCCACGTCGAGCCTGAGCGCGCGACTCTGGTCGTCGGCCCGCAGGAGGTACAGGCGGTTGTAGATGAGCCGCGCCTTCGACGCTGCCAGGATGGTGCTCCTCCCCTGCTTGACGAGCACCTCGTTCAGCTCCCGCTTGGGCAGGGCGACGCCTTCCTCGAACAGGCTCTTGAGGTGCGCCGCCAGCTCGGGCGAGGTGCCGTCGCTCCCGGCCTCCAGGCCGGCCACCATCCCCAGGTGCACGCGGTCGAGGTGCCCCGGGTCGCCGAACATCAGATACGCCTTGAGGTACTCGTAGAGCTTGTCCGGCTCGGCCGCGTAGTCGGTCAGGCGGCGCTCGATCCGCTCGACAAGGAACGGCAGCAGCGCGTTGCGCAACTGGCTGCCGTAGGCGTCCCGGGCGCTGTTCCCGACCGACGTGCCCTGGAAGAGCCCCCAGCGCATGGTGAACGGCGTGTCCGCACGATACCGGTTGGCGACATCCGACACTTCGCGCACCGCGTTGAGCCGCGGCATCATCATCGCCAGCGGCGCGCCCGCCGCGGCGGCCGGCGCCTTGTCCAGCGCGTCCACCGCCGCCGACACCTCCGCCAGGTAGACGCGGTTCGCCCTGAAGCTCACCGACAGCAGGACCACGCCGAGCACGGCGGCCGCCACCATCGCGATGTAGGCACCCAGCTGCAGCGCGCCGAGCCTCAGTTCCTGCCGCCAGTTGAGTCCGGCGACGCCCGATTCGCCAATCAGGACGTCCTTGAGGAGGCTCTCGATGAAGAAGGCCTTGCCGCGGCCCGCCGCAGCCGGCGCCACCGCTTCCGACGCCATCCCGAAGCGGCGCCCGATCGCCGACAGCAGCCGGTCGATGGGTGTGCCCTCCTGGGTGCCGCTCGTGAAGTAGACGCCGCGCAGCAGGATCCGCTTGTCGAACCGCGTGGATCCGAACACCTCGCCGACGAACTCGCCGACGAGCGGGCCGAGCGCGGCCATCTGCTGCGGGAACCCGAACACCTTCGTGCGCCGCTTCGCGTCGGTTTCCTCCTCGAGCCGCCCGAAGAGCCGCTCGTTGAGCCGCACCATCAGCTGGTCGAGCTCCGCGCCGAGCACCTTCGCGGCTCCGCCGCCCATCGTCTCCTGGCGCGAGAACGTGACGCCCCACACCTGCGCGCGCCCCTCGGCCGTCAGGTCGCCGAAGTACTCGCTGAAGCCGGCGACGAGGTCGCACTTGGTCACGAAGACGTACACGGGCAGCTGCACCCGCAGTTCCTGGTTCAGTTCGTCGAGGCGGCGCCGCGCCGCGGACACGTGCGCCGAGCGGCCGTCGGCGCCGAGCGTCATCAGGTCGTGCGCGCTGATGGTGAGGATGACGCCGTTCAGCGGGCGGCGGCGGCGGTACTCGCGCAGCAGCTTGAGGAACTCGCTCCACGCCGAGGCGTCGGCCGAGGCGTCGGAATCCTGCGTGGTGTAGCGCCCGGCCGTATCGAGGAACACCGCCTCGTCGGTGAACCACCAGTCGCAGTTCCGCGTTCCGCCGACGCCGCGAAGCGCCCCCTTGCCGATGCGCTGCTCGAGCGGGAATTTCAATCCCGAGTTGACGAGCGCCGTGGTCTTGCCCGATCCCGGTGCGCCGATGAAGGCGTACCAGGGCAGGTCGTACAGGCCGCGGCCCTGCCGCTGGCTCTGCTTGAGCGCCGCAATCCCTTCCTCGAACCGCTCGCGCAGCTGCACCGCCTCGTCGCTCGGACGCCCGGCGCCGGCGGCCGCCGCCGAACCGGCCACGCCGGCCATCAGCTTGTCGGTCGCGCGGCCGGCGCGCATGCGGCGGACGAGCACCCACGCCACCCGCAGCAGGACGATCAGGAGGATCGTCACCAGGCGCGCCGTCAGCGACTCGAGCGGGCGGAAGTCGGCAAAGGCGATGTAGGGGCCGCCGATCAGCACGAACAGCGCGAGCAGCACGAGGCCCAGGACGACGAGGATCGAGCGGGGCGTGATGGCGAGTTTCATCGTCAGTACCCCGTCACGTGAACGATTTCCACCCGCCGGTTGAGCGCCCGGTTCGCAGGATCGGACGCCGGCACGTGCCTCGGCTCCGACGAGCCGGCGCCGTTCCACGTGATGCGGCCGGCGTTGGCGGCGACGGTCTGGAGGATCCTGACGACCGACACCGCGCGTTCGCGGGACAGATCGACGTTGTCGCTGTAGCGGAACGAGCGGAGCGGCTGATCGTCGGTGTGGCCGACGACGAGGACGCGCCCGGGCACCTGGCCGACGGCGGCCGCCACCCGTTGGAGCACCGGCTCGTAGGCCGCGTTGACGGTCGCGCTGCCAGACGCGAAGAGCGTCGCGCCCGGCAGCGTGACCACCGTCCGCCCGCCCTGCTCTTCGACGACCAGCGCGCCGGCCGCCTCGTCGCGGGCGAGCAGCTGCTTCAGCGTCGGACCGGCGCGCGGCGCAGCCGGCCGCGCGTCGAACCCCTCGCGGCCCACGGCCGCCAGCCGTTCCTGGATGGGACTCGCTGACCGGGCGAGGGCGGCGTAGTAGAGCGTGAACGTGATCGCGAGAATGGCCATCGCGGCCGCGCCGACCACCCACCACGGCACGTAGCGGATCACCGGGTTGCGGCGATCCTGGAGCCCTTCCCACCGGAGCGACAGCGCCGTCTGCGGCGTGCCGCGGTATTCACGGATCAGGCGATACAGCTCGCGCTGCACACCGGCCAGCTGGTTGTGGCCGCGCTCGATCACCTGGTACTTCCCGCAGAAGCCCACCGCCAGGCAGAGGTACTGCAGCTCCATGAGGTCGATGTAGCGCGAAGGCTCCTTCGACGTGCGCTCGAGCATGTCGAAGAACTTCTCGCCCCCCCACGCCTCGCGGTGCAGCGCGACGAGAAGGGTGTGCTGGCTCCACTCGCTCTGCGCGCCCCACGGCGTCGAGAGCACGGCCTCGTCGAGCGTCGCGCACAGCGCATAGCGCGCGGCCGTCACCACCTCGTTCGGAACGCCCGCCGCCTGGGCGCGCTGCTCGAACGCGCGGATCTCGGACAGCGCGAGCTGCCTGACGCTGCCGACGTCTCCGACCGCGAGCGTGCCGCGCAGGCGGCCTGCCAGCAGCAGCAGAGGGCTCGCCGCCCGCACGAGGGGGTTGAGGCCCGCGCCGAGCAGGTCGCCCGCGATGGCGGGCACCGGCTCGGGTTCCGCCGCCGGCGGCGGCGCGGCCGGCGCGCGCCACGAGGTCGACGAATCGGGCTGCCCGCGCTTCCCGCCGCCGGGCCGCGGGCGCAGCACCGATTCTCGAGGTTTGAACGGATCGTCGAAGTCGGCCATGGTGGCGGTCCGAATCAACTGCGAATCGCCCAGAACTCGAGCGCCAGGCCGGGGAACTCGCCCGCGACGTGCATCGCGAGGCCGCCGGAGGTTTCGAGCTGGGCCCACAGGTCGTTCGATTGATCGAGCTCGAAGTAGACGAAGCCCGCGTGATACGGGATCTGCCGCGGAGCCACCGGGACGGCGTGAACGGCCACGCCGGGCAGCTGCACGTTCACCAGGTCGCGAATCCGCTCGACCGGGCCGATCTTGAGCTGCGTCGGGAACCGCCGCCGCAGTTCCTCGGCCGGCAGGTCGGCGCGCGCGGCGAGGATGAACACGGCGGTCTTGTAGAGCGACCGGTCGGGCGGCATCGCCACGTGGACGCCGAACTTGCGCTGCTCGATGGGAATCGGAATCGCACTCTGCTCGAGCACCACGCTGAGCGACCCGCGCAGCGATGCCATCACCGGCTCGAACGACTCGCGCAGCCGGTTGTGGCGGTACTCGGGGAACGCGGGAGGCCGCTTGGACGCCGTGGTGAACGTGGCCAGTTCTCCCGCCAGCGACGCGCACAACCGATACAGCGCCTCGGGGTGGAGCCGGCCCGAGGACGCGAGATGCGCCACCAGCGGTTCGTAGCCGTTCACGAGCTGCAGCATCAGGAACTCGGCGATCTCGGCCGCACCGCCGCGCCCGGTCGACGACACCCGCCCCGCCAGCACCTCGCCGCGCTGGTGCAGCAGGCCGACGAGCTCGGTCGTGAACGTGACCAGCCGGGCGGCCGCCCGGATCTGCAGCACGGTCGGGATGAACGCATCCTCGAGCGTCACGGTGCCGTCGGCCCGGCACTCGACGACGTGGGTCAGCGGCACGCAGGCGTACGCCGCCGTGACCTCGCTCGCGAGCAGCAGGCGCGTCCGGAGCGCCCCCACCTCGAGCAGCGCCACTTCACCGGTCGGCAGCGTCGCGTCGCGCGCCTCCAACTCGAGCACGTCGTGCCGCTCGAGGCCGTCGGCCTCGCCCGACCGGGCCGTTTCCTGCGACCCGGCACGTCGCAGCGGGACCGCCAGATGGACGATCTGATCGCGGGTGTTCGCGGCTATCTGGATCGGCGCCGGCAGCGGGTCGTCCTCCGGCATGCGGAAGGGCGTCCCGTCGGGGAACACCCCGGCGGCGCGCCGGATGCCGACCTTGCCGACGGCCAGCAGATCGCGCTCGAACTCGACCTCGGTGAACCCCCAGCTGTCGGGCGTGAGCGCCTGGCACCGGGTTTCAACGTAGCGCTCGACGTAGCGATCCTGCTGCTGGAAGTGCTGGGGACGGAGAAACAGCCCCTCGGACCAGACGACTTTGTTGTAGGCGGCCATGCGCGCAACCGGTTCCTTGAAACCCACGCCGTTGACGAAGCAAACACGGGCCCGGAGCCCTCGGCCGCCCGATCGCGTCGGGTGCGAGAGGTCCGCCGCTTACGGCTTGCGCCGCCGGTCCCGCGCGTTCAGGCGCTCGAGCTGTTCCTCGTAGGCGTCGACGAAGCGATCGCCGAAGAGCTTCCGATACGTGGCCTCGACGTCCTTGGCCAGTTCCTCCGCCCGCTCGCGATAGAGTCCCCAGGTACTCGGCCTCGGGTCCCGACCCGAGGATCGTCTTCTTCTTCACCCGGCGGTCGAACTGGCTCTGCAGGCGCTCGGGCCCGAACTCGGCCAGCATCGACTCGAAGGCGGCCCGCATCGCGAACAACATCGCGATCTGGTGGTTCCTGAGGTCGGTGAACGCATCCTCGAACGAATCCACCGGGCCCAGATAGGCGGCATTCCGCTTGACCAGCAGGTTGTGCAGCGCGTCGCCCACGTTCGCCGAGAACTTGAGCGAGTTGTTGTCCTCCGGCCGGAAGCGGGTCGCCTGCATCCGGAATTCGTCCTTGATCTGCTGGCGTGCGCGCAGCAGGTCCATCACGCCGGTGACCACCACCCGGAGGATGTCGCCAAGGTCGCGACCGAGCGTCGGCGGCACGGCGGCGTTCGGCAACCCGGCGCCGGCCAACACCTCCGACAGCGCCGACGTTCCGCGCGCATCGCCTGCAGCGACGGGAGCGGGGGCGCCTGGCTGCGGGCGCGGCACCTCCGGCTTCGGTGCGGGCCTCGGCGGCTCGACGCGGAAGGGGTCCGTGAGCCCCGGCGACGACCCGCCCTGATCCCGCATCGGGTCGTAGTCGTCCGGGATCAGCGCCCCAGGCCCGGCGGGCGCCGGGACGATCGGTTCCGGGATGATCGCGGCCGGCGGACGGAAGTGGTCTCCCAGCGCCGAACTCCGCCCGAGGTCCTCCGCGCGAGGCGCGGCGCGGACCGGCCGCGCGGCCCCCCCAAGGCCGAGCGCCTCCAGCGGGTCCACCACGTCTCCCGACGCGACCGGCTCCGGCGCCGGTTCCCGCGGGCCGAACGGAGCGCCCTGCGGCGCTTCGAATTCGGGCGGAATCTGGACCGGGGAGGGCATCGGAATCGGGAACGCGACTCCGGCTACCGGGGATTCGGAGGTGCTCGCCATCTGCCCGATGCCATCCGGTTGGCTCACGGACACGCGAATCCGATACGGCTGGATGATGAGCAGTTCCGACGGATCGATGGGCGTCGGTTTCCCCTTCGGCACCCGGTTGTTCAGCGTGTTGATGAAGACGCCATTCGTGCTGGTGTCGGTAATGTGAAACGCACCGTTGATGAACTGGATCTCGGCGTGGTGACCCGACACGAGGGCATGCGGCAGGACCCAGTCGTTGTCCACAGTCCGGCCGATGGTCCCGCCGCCGGTGCGAAACCGCGTGCGGCTTGCCGGACCCAGGCTCTCCGCCTCGGGCCCGGTTGCCTCGAGGGTCAGAATCGCGTCACGATTCCCAGGCAATGTGGAACTCCCGTTCAATTATCGTCATGGGGACTGGCGTGTCAAGGCGGGACGGGGTATCGTTCAGGCCCGCTCGGAGCCGTGGAATGAACAACTTCGCGCAACTCGTCCGCACCCCGCTCCCGTCGTCCGTTCGAGTTGAGGCGGGCGCCGGGCGCCTCCCCCGCCTGTCCGTCCGATCGGCCGCCGCGGTGGCTGAAGTCTACTTCCAGGGGGCGCACGTCACCCTCTGGCGCCCGGCGTCGAGTCCGGCACCCGTCCTCTGGCTGAGCCGCCGCAGCCGGTTCGAGCCGGGTCAGGCCATCCGAGGAGGGGTACCCGTCTGCTTCCCGTGGTTCAGCAAGCACCCGACCGGCCCGTCGGCGCCGCCGCACGGATTCGCGCGGACGCGCGACTGGGTGCTGGTTGACGCACGAGAGGACCCCGGGGGCGCCGTGACGCTGGAGATGGAGCTCGCGGGCGAGGCACTGGCAGCCGAGTGGCCTCACCGTTTCCGCGCCCGGCACAGGATCGTCCTCGGCGCCGTTCTCGGCCTGGAGCTGGAGATCCTCAACACCGGCCCGGACGCGTTCACCTTCGAGGAGGCGCTCCACGCGTACTTCGACGTCCACGACGTGCGGGCGGTGACGGTGGCGGGGCTGGAGGGCGCCGCCTGCCTGGACAAGGCCGGCGGGGGCGGCGGCCGCCGCGACGGCATCGTCGGTCCCGACGCCGGGCCGATTCGTTTTACCGGCCCGACCAACCGGGTCTACCCTGGAACGAGCGGCGCCTGCGTCATCCGCGACCCGGGCAGGCTGCGCGACATCGTCGTCCGCAGGACCGGCTCGAACTCGACCGTGGTCTGGAATCCGTGGGCCGAAAGGGCCCGTGAGATGTCGGACTTCGGCGATGACGAGTGGGTCGGGATGGTGTGCGTCGAACCGGGCAACGTCGGCGCCGACGCGCGAACGCTCGGGCCCGGCGAGTCGCACGTGATGACCGTGGTCATCGAACCGCGCGGCTCGGAGTGAGGTGCCGCTCGGACGATCAACAGGTGGACGCGGCTCGCAGCAATCTGCGGGGCCGGAGGTGCGGCGCGGGGCTTTCGCAGTCGCGCCGAAGCCCGAGAGGGCGAAGGCGGAAGCCCCGCGACCGATCCCGTGAACCGGAGGAGAACCGTGTGACGCCCATTGTGCTGCGCGCGGTGGACCTCACGAGGCGCTACGGCGATCTCGTGGCCGTCGACCACCTGTCGCTCGAAGTCCGCCGCGGCGAGATTCTCGGGTTCCTCGGGCCGAACGGCGCCGGCAAGACGACCACGCTCAAGATGCTCTGCGGCCTGCTGCCGGCCGACTCGGGCCGCGTCGAACTCGACGGCCGAAGGGTGGCGGCCGGCTCGGCCGGGGCCCCGCGGACCATCGGCGTCTCGCCGCAGGCGATCAGCATCTGGGAGATGCTGACCTGCCGGGAGCAGCTGATGTTCATCGGGCGCATGTACGACCTGCCGCGGCGCGAGGCGGCGAACAGAGCGGACCGGCTTCTCGCGGCCTTCGGCCTCCTCGACAAGACCGACCGGCTCGGGCGGACGCTGTCCGGCGGCATGCAGCGACGCCTGAACATCGCGCTGGCGCTGGTGCACGAGCCCGAGGTGCTGTTCCTCGACGAGCCCCAGGCCGGCCTCGACCCGCAGAGCCGGGTGCTCGTCCGCGAGTACATCCGCGCGCTGGCGGGCCGGGCCACCGTCATCGTCACCACGCACGACATGGAGGAGGCCGAGAAGCTCTCGGACCGCGTGTGCATCATCGACCGCGGCCGGATCCTCGCGCTCGACACGGTGGACGGCGTGAAGACCGCGGCCGGGGCGACGGCGGCGACGCTCGAGGACGTGTTCATCCGCCTGACAGGGAGGGGGCTGCGCGAATGAGAACGCTGGCCTGCCTCGAGAAGACGTTCCTCGAGAACCTGCGCGAGTGGAAGATCCTCTCGCTCACCCTGGTCTTCGCCCCGTTCTTCGTCTTCCTGATGTCCGCCTACTTCCACGCGGCGCCCTCGTCGTACACGATGCTCGTCCGCGTCGGCGACGGCGGCGCGTCCCGCGGCCTCGTCGACGCGTGGAGGCGCGCGACGCACGCCGACGGCAGCCCGGTGTTCCGGGTGATCGAGGTCGGCGACGCGGCCGATGCGGAGCGGCGCGTCCTGAATCGGGATGCCGACCTGCTGACCGAGATCCCGGCGGGCTTCTCGGCCGCCCTCGACGCGAGGACGCGCGGCGAGGCCGCCGCGCCGCCGTCGCTGACGCACCACGGCAACGCGTCGAACCCGCGGTCCACCGTGGCCATGGGGTTCGCCGACTACGTCGCCTTCCAGTTCGCCTGCGAGGCGACCGGCGCCAAGCCTCCCATCGAGGTGAATGCCGTGATGGTCGGCGCGCCGGCGCAGGTCACCGAGTTCGATCTCTACGTGCCGGCGCTTCTCGTGCTGGCCCTCATCATGGTGATGTTCACGGCGGCGGCCGCGCTGGTGAAGGACGTGGACAGGGGCACGATGCCGCGGCTGATCCTGTCGCAGCTGCGCGTCGGCGAACTCGTCGCCGCCGTCTCGATCAACCAGGTCCTGGTCGGCACGGTCGCTCTGCTGCTGACCTACGGCGCGGCGCTGTCGGTCGGCTATCGCCCGCGAGGGTCGGTTGCGGCGGTGGTCGTCGTGGGCGCGGTGTCCACGCTGTCGGTCGTCGCGATCGGCCTGCTGACGGCGGCCTTCCTCACGACCATCTTCGAGCTGCTCACCGTCGGGTGCTTCCCGTTCTTCGTCGTGATGTTCTTCTCCGACTGCATGGTCCCCCTGCCGAAGATACCGATCCTGAGCGTCGCCGGCTTCACGTTCAACGCCACCGACGTTTTGCCGACGAGCCTGACCGTCCGCGCGTTCAACCGGATCCTGAACCAGGGTGCCGGACTGGCCGACGTCACGACCGAACTCGGAGTCATCCTCCTTCTCACCGCGGTCTACTTCGCGGCGGGCGGGTGGCTCTACCAATCGCGCCACATGCGGGTGCGGTGACCGGCCGCCCGTGTCGGTGCGGCGCCGGCTCACCGTCCCCTCCCCCGTCCCCAGCCGCGCCATTGTCGGCCGGCTTGCGGTTCTCGGGATCCTGCCGATTGTCGAATGTCCACGGCTCGCTTGGGCGCAACCCTCCAGGCACGGCCGTGCGTCGAACGGCGATCCGTGCCGGGTGATTATGGCCGCGAACTCCGGCTGACAGCGTTTGCGCCGGCGAGCATGAACAGCAGCACCGTCACCGGGAAGGTGTATCGGGGGATGTAGCCGACCAGGTAGTAGACAAGGGGATAGACGACAAGCGGAATCAGGATGGCCGCGCGCCCGGGCGCGTCGAGTCGCGGCAGCGCCCGGGCGAGACCGATGATCGCGAGCACGGTGAGACCGGCCACCGGCAGCGCCTCGAGCGGGCGCGCGGGCGGCCCGAACCACACGTGCCAGACGCGGGCAGCGGTCAGGGCGAGGAACCCGGCCGGGTTCGATCGGATCCAGCCGACCGCTTCGTCGCGCGCGCTGCGCATGTAGGGCGCTTCGCCGAGGTCACGCACCCGCCGCGCCTCGCCTTCGTCGTTGCCCGGGTGAAGGCGCGCCGCCTCCTTCGTGCTCCAGAGATCCGCGCGCGCGCCGTCGTGGTTGCCGAGCCGGAGTTCGAGCCCGAAGTTGCTCCGGATGAAGGTCGGCTCGCCGAGTGCGGCGTAGTTCCGCCACGCCCACGGCGCGCAGACGACGATGGCGCCGACGACGACGGCGAACACGCCGCCCCACTTGCGCCGGTCTGTCGCCCACCAGAGTTCGAAGGTCGCGAACGCCGCGACGACCGGCAAGATGGCCGGCGCCAGGTGGAACGCGAATCCGGCCAGTGCGCCGAGCGCCAGCGAGCCAGAAGTCGAGGGCGGCTGCGCCGACCTCCATCGCCCCACGCACCACGCCATCAGCACGCCGAGCGCGACGGCCGCCTGCGCTTCGTTCGACATGTGCCCGAGGACGTCGGGAAGGCCTTGCCACGGCACCACCGCGGCCGCCACGCCGCCGACAATGCCCGCCCGGCGGCCGAGGCCGATCCGGTCGGCGAGCCACGGCAGCATCGCGAAGGCGGCGGACGCCGACACGACGCCGAGGACGCAGCGGGCGTACGCGGCGGCCGGCGTCAGGCCGAACAGCAGGTAGAGCAGCGCCTGGAGCCCCGCGTGGATCGGCAGCGGGTGGGCGGTCGGTCCCGTCGGGATCTTGTAGGGATCGGCGTAGCCGTGACCCGCGACGAGCGATCGTGCGACGGCCTCGGCCTCGATGTGAACGCCGGCGACCACGTAGGCGCTGGGCACCAGCCACGAGGCCATGACAAGGCCCCGCACCAGGACGGCGACGACGAAGATCGCGATCCAGGGTCGCATGACAGAGCCAGTCGGACCGGAGCGAACGACCGAGCCCGCCTCGGCGGTCGGCGTCTACTTCACGGTGGCTGTCAGCACCACGCGGGCCCGGATCTCGACCGAGCCCTGCGCGATCGGTGCGTCGGAGACCTCCACCGCGGCGGCCAGGGCCGTCGCTCGGAGCGTCGGCGCCGCACCCGGCCCGGCGTCCGCGGTCCCCTCCTCCGCGATTCGGACGATGCGGTCCACCGCCCGGCCGACCCCTGCGGCCAGCGCGTCGGCGCGAGCGCGGGCGTCCTGCACGGCCAGCTTGAGGGCTTCCTGCTCGAGGGCCCGCCGGTCGCGACGGTCGAAGCGGACGCCCGAGACGTCGTTGGCTCCCGCGCCTATCGCCTTCGCCACCACCTCGCCCGCCCGGCCCGGCTCGTCGAACGTGCTCGTGATCGTGTGACGGCCCACGTAGCCCTTCTGCGTCCGTTGATTGTTCGCGTAGGCCCAGTCGGGCGACAGCATCAGGCCCGTCGTCGAGACCTGGCCACCCGATAGCCTCAGGCTCTCGATGGCGGTCTGGATCGCCTTCATCTGCGCGTTGCCCTGGTTCTGGGTCTCCGCCGCCGTCTCGGCACGGGTTTCCGACGACAGCGTGACGATCGCCCGGTCGGCCGCCACGCGCACGATGCCTTCACCGAGCGTGACGACCGTGGCCGGGCCGGACGCCCCGTCCTGGGCCCAGGCGGGAACGACTGCGGCGACCGAGAGCATCAGGACCGGCAGCAGGCGCGTCATGGGCATTCCTCCTGGCGTGCGCAATACGTCGACAGTATACGCGCAGGTTTCGACCGCGCGGCAGCCCCGCGCCGGACCTCCACGCCGCCCGGACAGGTAGAATGGTGGGGGGGACCCTCACCCGTGCCAGACCCACCGACTCAGGAACGGCTCAATCAGGATCTGGGGCTTGGCGGCAAGCTCTCGGAACGCAGCCGCGCCCGGCTCCTCAACCGCGACGGCACGTTCAACGTGCGCCGCAACAACCTGAGCGCGTTCCACCCGTACAACGCCTACAACACGCTGCTCTCGCTGCCGGTCCCGCGCCTGCTCGCGCTGATGGCCAGCGGCTACCTGGTCACCAACCTGCTGTTCGCGGCGCTCTACTGGCTGGCCGGTCCGGGCGCGATCTCGGGCGAGTCGCCCACCCCGCTCGCGCGCTTCGAGGACTGCGTGTTCTTCAGCGTCCAGACGCTGGCGACGATCGGCTACGGCAAGCTCGTCCCTGCGACGCGCACGGCCAACGTGCTGGTCGGCATCGAGGCGCTGGTCGGCCTGCTCGGCTTCGCCATTCTGAGCGGCCTGCTCTTCGCCCGTTTCACCCGCCCGACCGCACGGGTCAGCTTCAGCCGGAACGCCATCATCGCGCCCTACCAGAACGGGTGGGCCCTGATGTTCCGGCTGGTCAATCTGAGGAACCACAACCTGACGGACGTGCATGCCGTCGTGTCGCTGGCGCGGTGGGTCGAGGAGAACGGCGCGCGGCGGCGCCGCTTCGATCAGCTCGCGCTCGAACGCGATGCCATCATCTTCATGCCGCTGCACTGGGTGGTCGTCCACCCGATCACCGACGCCAGCCCGCTGCGCGGCCTGACGCCGGAATCGCTCGTCGCGGCGGATCCCGAAGTCGTCTGCCTGATCAGCGCCGCCGACGAGACGTTTGCGCAGACGGTGCACGCCAAGACCAGCTACGACAAGAGCGACATCATCTGGGGCGCGCGCTTCCGAGACATGTACCTGGCCGACGCGGATCGGGTCGCCATCGATCTCAGCCGTCTCCACGACACCGAGCCGGTGCCCCCGCCGACGTCGCTCTGAGGCGGGGCCTTCCCGGCCGGGCGCGGCGTCAGAACCTCACGCCTGGCGCGATCACGAACTGCATACGGTCGCCGAACCCGGCCTCGGCGTTGATGACGAACCGCGGCGTCAGCTCGATGTTCGCGCCGGCGAGCACGTTCCACGGGCTGTGCGGCGTCACATCCAGGCTGAAGACCGGGTTCAGGCCGGGAATCAGTCCCGTCCCGGTGAGCGTGCTCCGGATGTCCTCGTGAAGCGCGCCCGTGTAGAGCGTCGACCGGAACTTCCCGCTCCCGAGCTTGACGCCTCCGCGGATGCCCTGCACCAGGGCATCGACGTTGTTGTCGAGCAGGTCGACCTGGCTGCTCATGTAGGTGATGTCGTAGGTGGCGAACATCCGCTTGTAGCCGATGGCGAACGTGACGCCTCCGCCGTAGGTGGTGCCGGTGAACGCCTGCGTCGGCGGAATCGTGACGCCGGGCGGCAGGAGCCCGGGCATGATCGTCGGGGTGATGTCGTTCGCGCTGCCCCACAGGTGCCCGACCAGCCCGTGTACGTTGACGAAGGGCAGCAGCCACACGTCGCCCGTCACGCCCGCGATATGGGTGATGTGCGTCACGGACTGGAGCGAGACGGCGCCTGGCGGCACGGGCTGCCCGCCAATCGAGAGGCTCAGGTTGTTCACGTCCAGCGTCTCGCCGACGTTGAGCGACAGGAACGAGATCCCGAACGGCTTCTGCATCAGAGGCTTGACGTCCTCAGACACCCAGTTCTGGCCGAATAGCGCCCCCTGGGCGGCTGCGGGCGCGACGGTCAGAAAGAGCGCGAACGCGGCACAGGCAGCCACGGCGACGAGCGCGCGAACGTGCGACGGTAGAACCATGAGCATCTCCCTACACGGCAAGGGCCCGCCGTACCGCGGCGCATGGGCCGCGCAGCAGATCGAGCGGGCTCCGGGTGAACTCGACGAACGTGGAAAGGGGATCGATGTTACCACGGCGGGACGGGTTCTACTTCCGGAGGGTGCGGAGCGCGCGGGCCGCGGCGTCGGCCCACTCGGCGGCATCGGGGTGCCCTGCGGCGGCGCGGTCCCGTGCGATCGACTCGGCGCGCGTGTAGGCGGCACGCGCCTGCCCGGCGCGGTCGTTCGCCGCCAGCGCCTCGCCGAGCGCCAGCAGGTTCTGCGCATCGCCGGGGGCGAGCGAGTCTGCCTTGCTCGCGTGCTCGAGGGCGGCCTCGGGATCGCCCGGACCTGTCGGCCATCCGGGCGCGCGCACCAGGACCAGCGCCATCACGCGGTGGCCGCCGGCCGCGTCGAGCGTCGGCGCGCGCGCGATCACCTGCTCGAGCAGCGGTATCACCTGCTTCAGCCCATCGAGCGCCGTGCTCGACCGTTCGCGCGCCTGCTGCCCGATGGCGAGCGCGAGCCGGTACGTGCACTCGATGCCCGAGGGAGCCCGCCGCACGCACCACTGGCAGATCTGCACGGCCTCGGTCGCCAGCCGCTCGCGGCGGGAGGCGTCCGCGTCGTGCTCGATGAGCCACGCGGACGCTTCCGCGGCACCGAGCAGTCCCTCCACACGGGTTTCGTCCGAACGCGCCGCGCGCAGATAGAGGTCGAGCGACACCGACACGGCGCCCGCATCGGGGCGCCTCCCGAACGCCGCGGCCGCGTCCCGAAGCAGGCCGTCCACGTCGGCCGGCGACGAGGCCGGCGACCGTGGAGGCTCGCTGCCGGCCGGAGCGCCCGACGGGCCGATGGCCGCGAGGGGTGGCGGCTCGTGGAGCGCCCCGGCGCATGCCGACGCCGTCGCAAGCGCCGCGGCGAGGAGGATGGCGGTCAGCGGACGCATCTCATTCCTTTGCGCGATCGAACAACTCGCGCGCCCTCGCGAGCGCCGCCTGATCCGCCGCAACGAAGCGCGTGAGGCGGACGCCGGCGAGCGCCTGCTTCCCCGCTGCCGTCGTCTCGAGCGACGTGAGGCCCTTCAGGAGCGCCTTCAGCGTCGCCGCAGGCATGCGGTCGCCGACGACCGAGAGAACGGCCACCGGAAGCGGCGCCGACCTGGTCACCACCTGGAGCTTCGACGCGAACGGGAGCGTGGGCACCGCCGCGGCCGACGCGCGGTCGAGCAGCACGGCCACCTTGTTTCCCTGGCTCGCGCGCCGCATCGCCGAGAGGACGTTGTTCGACGAGACGATGCGGACATCGGGCGGCAGGTTGCCCCACGGCCCCAGGGCCGGCCCGCGGACGAATCGGGGCGCGTAGCCGCCGATGGTGACCAGTTCGAATCCCGCCAGGCTTGGCGGCCCGGCGACCGCGCCCGCCGGCGCGACGAGCGTCCAGGCCTCGGCCGCCTCCCCGCCTTCCTCCACCGCCTGGAGGTGCGGCGTCAGCTTGAGCGCCGCGCGATGCTGCAGCCAGAACGGCAGCGCTGCGAGCGCGATGGCGGCATCGGGAGCCGCCAGCCGATCGACGCCGGGCTTCTCCGCCTCGAAGTAGACCGCGCGGAGGTCCCCCGTCTTCCAGCCCGCGCCGGCCGCAACCGCGGCGGCGAAGCCGTCCATCGCCGACTGCGCCTCGGCCGTCGAGCCCGGGTATCCGGGTGCGCAGACGACCAACGTCATTCCGCCGGCCTGCGCGGCCGCCGGCCATCCTTCGGCAGAGAGTCCGGCCGCGGCAGCCGTCACGGCGACGAGGGCCAGTCTCGCGATGGGAAAGTGCGGAGCGTGAAACACGTTTGCACCCCTGAGCGGCTATCATGTCCGGCGTGACCGACACGACCGGCCTCACCCGCCTTGCCGCGATCTTCGCACAAGTCGTGCGCCTCCGCTGGTGGATCATCGCGCTCTACGCGGCGCTCGTGCCGGGGGCGGTCTACCTCGCGCTGCGGATTCCGCAGGACAGCGCCATCGGCCACATGGTGGTCGATTCGGATCCGGCCGTGGCGGCCACCCGCGAATTCCACACGGTGTTCCCGGAACGGGCGGTGGCCCTGGCGCTCGTCGAATCGCCCCGGCCGTTGTCGGACGAAGCGGTGGCCGGCGTGCGCGCGGTGCAGGCCGCCGTCGGCCGCGTGCCCAAGGTGACCACGTACTCGGTCCTGACCGTCTGGGATCGGATTCGGCCCGCCGGCCGGTGGGGGCGGGCCGGGTTGCCGGGCGGAACGCCCGCGGGCGAAGGCGGGGAACTGGCGGCCTTCCTCTCGGGCACACGCTTCTTCCGCGACCAGGGGCTCGTCGGCGACGACTTCCTGACCATCGTCCTCGCCCTCGACGTCAGCGACCCTTCCGAGCGGGACGCCGCGCTGGCCGCCGTGAACCGCGCGCTCGACGACGCGCTGCGGGCGGTCGGTCCGCGGGCGGGCTTGACGGGGGTGCGGCGCGTGGGCGCGCCGTGGCTCGAGTCGTGGCTCGAGAGCGAAACGGCGGCCTCGACCCTGCGGTACTTCCCGCTCTTCGCGGCCTTCCTGCTCGTCCTGACGATCAGCCTGTATCGCTCGTGGCGGGCGCTCGCCGCCATCGTGCTGTCGCTTGGCGTCGCGGTCCTGCTCGGCGTGGCGTTCGGCGGCCTGGCCGGATTCGGCTTCACGATCATCTCGTCGGTCGTGCCGCTGATGTTCCTGATCACGGTCACCGCGAGCCTGATCTACCTGCACTCCCGGTTCGTGGACCGGCCGCCGGACGTTCCGATCGCCCGTCACCGCGCGCTCGCGCTCGAGAACAAGTTCGTCGCGGTCAGCGCGTCGATGTTCGCCGCGGCCGTCGGGTTCGCGGCGCTGGGCATTTCAGAGATCCAGCCGATCCGCCAGCTCGGCATCTGGACGTCGGTCGGCCTCGGCATCGGCTGGCTTGTGTGCTTCACGCTGTACCCGGCGCTCCAGACGGTGCTCGCCGCGCCGACGCGCGTCGAGCGTCCCGTGGCCGGTCCCTGGGTGGCCGGGCTCGCCGACGCGCTCCCGGCATGGTCGTACCGGCGGCGCTTCGCGATCCTCGGGGTGTCCGCGGTGCTCGCGGCGGGGGGCCTGGCGTCGCTCGTCGGCATCCCGGGCGTCCTGCCACCGATGCGCCTCGCAACGGCCGCGCTGGACTACGTCGACCCCGACCAGCCGGTCGCACGCGACACGCGACGGTTCTCGGAGCACGTGCTCGGCCTCACCTCCGTGGACGTCTGGGTTCGCACGCCGCCTGGCACAGCGCTCCAGCGCGATATCCTCGTCGGGCTCAACGGCCTCTCCGAGTCGCTCCGCCGCCAGCCGCAGGTCGGGTCGGTCGTCGGGCTCGCAAGCGTGCTCCGACTTCGGCGCTACGGCGCCCGCCTGGGCGACACGTGGCCGACCGACGAGGCGGAGCTGTCGCGGCTGACCGCCGACCTCGAGCCGCTGCTCCTCCAGGAGCCTGCCATCGCGCAGTGGGTCGATCTGTCGGACCTGTCGGGGTCGTATCTGACCGTGACAGCCCGCGCCGGCGACACCGCCCGGTTCGACGGCCTCGAGCGGGCCATCGGGCGCGCGTGGGCCGAGGCGGCCCGCACATCGCCGGTGCTCGCGTCGTGCTCCTACAAGATTGTCGGCACCGGCGTGCTGGAGGATCGCATCAGCCGGCAGCTCGTTCCGACGCTCACGCAGAGCTTCGCGCTGACGTTCGCCATCATCTTCGTCACCTTCGTGCTCGTCTTCCGCAGCGGCCCGGGCCGCGTCATCGCCACCGTCCCGTCGCTGTTCGCCATCCTGCTGATGTTCCTGTTCATGCGGCTGACGGGCATCGGGCTCAACGTGGCGACGATCCTCATCGCAACGACGGTTCTCGGCGCGACGGAGAACGACCAGGTGCACTTCTTCTATCACTTCCAGGAGAAGCGCACGCGCGGCGCGTCGGCCGAAGCGTCGCTCGTCCACGCCGTGCGCGTGGCCGGCCACGCCATCGTCTTCGCCACGGTGATCAACGCCGGCGGCTTCCTCGCGCTGACGTTGTCCCGGCTCCCGCCGATGCGCGAGTTCGGCATCCTGACGGCGGCCGCGTTCGTCTTCGCGCTCGTCGCCGACTTCACGGCGCTGCCCGCCGCGCTGTGGGTCGCGTTTCGGGAGCGACCCGGCGGCGGGCCCTCCGCCGAGCCGTGACGCGGCCGCCTTCCCTTCCGCGAGCCTCTCCCCCGTTGCGCGGCGCCATTCGCTCGGGCACAATCGGGGGGTCGTTCATCCGGGAGTGATTGCGGTGACTCCTGCAGCCGGCACGCTCATCGTCCTGACAGCTCCGCTCACGGAGACCATCGATCGCGCCGGCTACTTCATCCAGATGGCGCTGGCGTCGATGCCCACCTTCCTCGAGCGCATCCTGGACAGCAAGTACCCGGCGTGGCGGGAGGTCGAGCGCAACGCCGACGGCTCGGCACGCTACATGCCGGCCGGCGTACGGCTGCTCGAGGCCTCGCTGCTTCGCGAGTACGCGCCGGACGAGGTCGCCTGCTGCCATCCCGACGACCTCGACAGGTTCGTCGGCCCGAGGACGCGCGTCCTCGGGGTCTCCACGCACAACCCGCTCGGCGTCACGTTCGCGGCCGGCGTCTACGCGTCCCTCTTCGGATCCTCGCGGATGCCGGTCAACGCCCGCTACGCCAGGCAGATGTTCGCGGCGATCGCCGCGAACCCGTACCGCAGCGGATTCAAGGTGATCGTGGGCGGCTCGGGCGGCTGGCAGATCGCCGAGACCGACAGTTACGACGAACTGGGCGTGGACTGCGTCGTCGACGGGCGAAGCGAGTCGGCGGACGCGATGGCGCTGTTCCGAACGGCGATCGCCGGCGGCAACCTGCCGCGGCGCGTCAGCGTCGGCCACCCGAAGGATGCCGGCGCGCTGCTCGTGCCCGACAGGCGCACGACCTTCGGCGTCGTCGAGATGACGACGGGCTGCGGGCGCCGGTGCAGGTTCTGCGTGCCCGACCTCAGCCCGCAGCTCGACTTCCCGAAAGACAAGATCATGGCGGCCGTCCGCGCCAACGTGCGCGAGGGCAGCACGCTCATCTCGCTGGCGACCGAGGACATGTTCGTCTGGGGGCATGCCCGCGGCGGGACGCCGTTCTACATCCCGAACCGGGATGCGCTGCTCGACCTCTACGGGGAGATTGCCGCAACGCCGGGCGTCGAGCACATCGTGCTCAGCCACTGCACGATTGCGCCCGCCCTGGTGGACCCTCGGCTGATCAAGGGTCTCTCTGACCTGTTGCTGCCCAAGAGCCCCCTGCGCCTGCCCTACGCGAGCACCCATCCCGAGCACAAGATGCTGTCGCCGCTCGTCGGCCTGGAGACCGGCTCGGTGCGTATCGCCCGGCAGGTCATGCCGGGCAAGAGCGCGCCGTTTCCGATCGAGGAGTGGCCGAGCATCGTGCTCGAGGGCCTCCGAGTGTTCAACGAGAACAACTGGTTCCCGGTGATGACGCTGATCATCGGCGCCCCGGGGGAGACCGACGAGGACACGATGGCGACGCTCGACCTGGTCTACGAAATCGAGCGGCGCGGCCTGTTCGGCTTCCTGGTGCCGTCGGTGTTCACGCCGCTGCACGACACGCGGATGGCATGCATGGAGGGCGTCACGGAAACGCGCCAGTTCACGCCGCTGCAGTGGCAGTTGATGATGAAGTGCTGGAAGTTCAACATGCGCCCCGGCATGGAAAGCTGGTGGGGGCCGCTCGCGTGGCGCACCGGCGCCCTTGCGCTCTGGGCCGCGAAGCTGCGCAAGCTCAACGGCCCGCACTTCACGTGGCCCCTGCTCATGTTTGCGTCCGCATTGCCCGAGGCCCTGATGGCAAAGATGGGCAAGCTCTACCCCGGCAAGCCGCTCCGGCCCCGGACGCGCGGTGAACTCGTCGCCACGCTCCGCCCGAGCCAGCGCCGATATCTGCGCGAGGACAGCGGCGACCTGCCGGACGAATGGACGGCGCCTCGAATGCTGCCGATACAGGCCGCCGGGGCGTGAACCGGGGCGCTACTGAATCTGGTACTCCTTCGGTGGCTCGACGCCCATCAGCCACTTCACGAAGAAGTCCCACCGCCGCCGCATCATGTAGGCCGACGCGCTGCCGTACCCGTGATTCTGGTTGGGCAGCATCAGCAGGTCGAAGTCCTTGTTCGCCTTGATCAGCGCGTCGACGATCATCAGCGTCTGGTACGGCGGCACGTTGGTGTCCATCGTCCCGTGCGCGAGCAGGAGGCGGCCCTTCAGGTTCTTCGCGAAGTTCTGGTTCGCCTCGGCGTCGTAGTTGTCGGTGCCGTCCGCGTTGCGCACCAGCAGTCCCTGGTACCGCTCGCCCCAGTCGTCCTCGTTCAGGCGCTGGTCGTGGTTGCCCGACTCGGCGATGCCCGCCTTGAAGAACTCGGGGAACCGGAACATCGCCGTCGTCGTGGCGAACCCCCCGCCCGAGTGGCCCCAGATCCCGGCTCGGTCGAGATCGATCCAGGGGTACCGCTCGGCGAGCTGCCTCATGCCGGCGATCTGGTCGGGAATCGTGTTGTCGCGCCCCATCGCGCCGTAGTAGGCGTCCTGGAATGCCTTCGACCGGCCCGGCGTGCCCATCCCGTCGATGGTCACGACGATGAAACCCAGCTCGGCGAGCGCCTGGCGGTCGCCCCGCGCCGGCGAGAACGAGCGGCTGCCGGTGCTCCCGGTCTGCGGCCCCGGATACACGTGGTTGACGATCGGGTACTTCTTCGTGGGGTCGAAGCTCGTCGGCCGGAACAGCAGGCCGTAGATGTCGGTCGTCCCGTCGTTCGCCTTCATCGCGATCGGCATCGGCGGCTTCCACCCCGTCGCGAGAAGCTTCGAGATGTCGGCCTGTTCGAGCTTGGCGAGCAACCTGCCGTTGTAGTCGCGGAGCACGACCACCGGCGGCACGTCGGGCTGCGAGTACGTGTCCACGAGGTGACGGCCCGAGGGCGACAGCTGAACGGTGTGGTCGCCGACGTCGGGCGTGAGCGACACGTAGTTCTTGCCGTCGAGGCCGATGCGGTAGACGTGCCGGAAGTACGGGTCCTCGCCCTTCTCGCGGCCCTGCGCCGTGAACCAGATGGTGCGGGTCTTCTCGTCCAGCCGGACGATCTGCATGACCGGGCCGTCACCGCTCGTGATCTGGTGCTTCAGCATCCCGTTGGCAAAGTCGTACAGGTAGAGGTGTCCCCAGTTGTCGCGTTCCGAGTACCAGATCACCTCGTTGGTGGCCCACAGCACCTGGCAGCCGACGCGCGATTCGTAGTGGGTGCGCACGGTCTCGTCCACGACGGCTCGGACGGTGCCGTTGACCGCGTCGGCCACGCGGAGCACCGCCTGCTTGTGGTCGCGGGAGGTCGAGATGAAGGCCAGGCGCGCGCTGTCGGGGCTCCACTGCATGTCCCGCACGCTGACGTTGTCGCCGAGCGTGGCGCGGTGGTAGTCCGGAGGCATCTGCAGCCGGACGACGCGGCCGGCGTCCGCGTCGATGATGACGCGGTGCAGCATCGCCACCGCCTTGTCGCCCGGCAGCGGGAACTTCGAGACGCGGAGCGTGGGGTGCCCGACAGGGTTGACCGGCGTCGTCACGAGGTACATCTCGCCCACGTCGCGCTCGTCCTGCTGGAACGTCGCGACCTTCTTCGAGTCGGGCGACCAGAGGACGATAGCGCGGTCGCTGCTGCTCCAACCGGCGTTGTCGGTAGCGTAGCCGAAGTACTTCACGCCGTCGGTCGTCAGCGCCCTCTCGGCTCCCGTCGTCAGGTCGCGAACCCAGAGGTTCCAGTCGCGGACGAAGACGGCGCGCGTGCCGTCCGGCGACGGCGCGAGCGGCTTGCCGTCCGACGAGGTCGGGCCGGCGCTCGCCGCCCCGCGGCCGCCGCCTCGGCCGCCGGCGACGGTTTCGACGGCCGCGCCGGAGCGCGTGACCGCGGCCTGGCCGGTCGGCTCGCATTTCTGTCCCTCGACGGCGCACACCCACCGGCGGTTCTCGAGGTCGAACAGGACGTTGGACCCGTCCTCCGAATACTCGATCGACTGGAACGGGAGCCGGCTGGGCTGATATGTGGAGCCGGTGGCCGCCGACAGCGCCGCCGACAGCTTCACGTGGTCGAACGCCGGCTCGCGCGTGCGCGTCACCGGGTCCACGAGGATGAACTCGGTGCCGGCCGCCGTGGTGTTGCGGTACCAGAGCCGCTCGTCGGGAAGCCAGTTCGGGGCGACGCTGCCGCCGACGACGAGCGGCGCAACGGTCGCGGCGAGGAACTTCTCCGCCCGCGCGTAGTCGGCGGCCGACACCACAAGGGGCGCGTCGGCGCGGCGATCCTGGGCGGCCAGCGTTGCCCCGCCGACCGCCGCAAGCAGCAGGAGTCGGAGAAGAGGACGGACGACGCGGGTCATGTGCGATCTCCTGGGCAGGTTGCCGGGGGGCCGGCCTACCCCCGCGGGTTCCTGGCGCGGCGAAGCTGCGCGGCGATCTGGTCCCGTGCGGCCTGCCAGTCCTGCTCCTCGAAGCCGGGCGCGAAGGCCCGCTTCTCGGCCAGGTAGTAGGCGGCCTCGGCCACCATGCGGTCGATAGCGGCCTGGTCGGGCATCTGCGGGTCGTCGGCCGCGGCGGTCGGCCGGGCGGCAGGCTTCCTATTCGGGAGACGCGTCGTGGCGGCGCGTCCGGCCGACTTCTTCGCGCCCGCGGCAGGCGCGGCACTCCGGGGTTTCTTCTTCGGGCTCTCGGCCGGCACGGCCTCCGCGACGGTCTTCGAAGTGCGCATGGCAATCCTCCACGAAACCTGCGCCGGGTGGGGACCCACTTTCCAGTCTCGGCCGCCCGGCGTGCAGGTCACAGGTGTGTACAGCCCTTCATTGTACTCCGGTTCGGCCGCGCCGGCCTCGACTGATGCGCGCCAGCCCCCGACTGGCGCTCGCGAGTCCCTACCATTCGTCGTCCGCTCCGACCCTTCATCGTCAGCTCCGACCACTCATGCTCAGTTCCGACGGCAGTACTGCGATAGAATCTGCCTTCCACGCCTGGAGGCCCGATGACCGTGCAGAAGACCGACGCGCCCGACACGAGGCCGCTCGCAGACCCCGGGGCCGCCGCGGCGCCGCAGTCCGCGCTGCGGACAGCGCTGGCGGGCCTGATCGGCAACGTCCTCGAGTGGTTCGACTTCGCGGTCTACGGCTACTTCGCGACCGACATCGGCCACCAGTTCTTCCCGCAGAACAGCGCCGCCGCGCAGCAACTGCTGACGTTTGGCGTGTTCGCACTGGGTTTCTTCGCGCGGCCGGTCGGCAGCCTCGTGCTCGGCTCGGTCGGCGACCGCATCGGCCGGCGCGCGCTGCTGACGCTGTCGATCGCGCTGATGGGCGGCGCCACGCTCATCCTGGGCCTGCTGCCGACCTACGAGCAGATAGGCGTGGCGGCGCCGCTGCTCCTGATGCTGATGCGCGTCATCCAGGGCTTCTCGCTCGGCGGCGAGTTCACAGGGTCGATGGTCTACACCACCGAGAAGTCGTCGCCGCTCATGCGCGGGCTCGTCAGCAGCTCCACCGCGGCCGGGACGACCATCGGCTTCATCCTCGGATCGGGCGCCGCGTGGCTGGTGAACGCGTCCCTCCCGGCCGACCAGGTGGACCTCTGGGGCTGGCGCATCCCGTTCGTCGGCAGCGTGATCTTCCTCGTCGTCGGCTACCTGCTGCGCCGCGGGATCAGCGAGACCGCCGAAGGGCTGAAGGCGGCCGCCGCCCGGCCGCCGCTGTTTCGGTCGCTCGCGGCAGACTGGCTGCCCATCATCCAGACCTTCGGCATCGTCGGGATGACGAACGCGGCCTACTACCTCACGTTCACCTACGCGGTAGAGCGGCGAAAGGCCCTGGCCCCGATTGACGGGCAGGTGTTCCTGCTGGCCAATACGCTGACGCTGTTCGTGGTCCTCTTCTCGAAGCCGCTCGGCGGATGGCTGTCCGACACGCTCGGCCGGCGGAAGATGATGCTGGGGCTCAACGCCGTGATGCTGGGCGTCATCTATGTCGCGCTCAGGGAGATGATGTTCGGATCGCCGATGAGGTTCGTGCTCGGGCAGTCGCTGATGGCGGTGCCGATCGGAATGGCACTGGGGCTGCAGGGCGCGATGGTCGTCGAGATCTTCCCGCTGCGGACGCGCGTGACGTCGATGAGCTTCGCGTACAGCGTGACGCTGGCGCTGGCCGGCGGCCTGGCGCCGTTCGTGTCGTCCTGGCTCATCGACCACTTCGGCGACCCGCTCGTTCCCGCGTACTACATCATGGCGTACGGCCTGATCGGTCTCGCCATCATGCTGCCGATGAGCGAGACCAACACCCGGTCGCTCGACAGGTAGGTCAAGCCGGCGTTTCCGTTCCGCAGTATGCCACGGCGGTGCGTGCCAGGATCTCCGCCAGCGTCACCACCGAGTCCACGTCCACCCACTCCACGGCCGAGTGCTCGCCCGCGCCTGTCGGCCCCATCACGACGGTCTCGATGCCGGCGTCCGCGAGCAGCGCCGCGTCCATCCAGGGCGTGTCGCCGACGAATGCAGGCCGGCGCCCCAGAACCGACGCCGCCTCGCCGGCCAGCACGCGCACGATGTGCGCGTCGGGTGAGATTTCGAACGGCTCGCGCGCGGAGAAGGCGCGAACCGTCGCGGCGAAACTCGGGTCCGATGTCGAGAGACGGTCGGCAATCGCGCGGAGCTGGTCCACTGCGCCTTCCACCGTTTCGCCGGGAACCGTGCGCCGCTCGATCTGCAACCGGCACTGCGCCGCGTATGTGCTCAGTCCGCTGCCCCCGTTGATCGTGGCCGCGTGGAGCGACGGCGGGCCGACCAGCGGGTGCCGAGGCCCGGTTCGCAGCGCCACCTCCAGGCGTTCCAGCTCCGCGAGAAACCGCCCCATCCGCATCACCGCGTCCACGCCCTCGGTGAAGCGGCTGCCGTGCGCCGCCTTGCCGAGCGTCTCGACGTCGAGCCAGATGTAGCCTTTGTGGGCGAGGCAGACCTGCAGGTTCGTCGGCTCGGTGACGATTGCCGCGTCCGTCCTGATCCTGGTGACGAGGTCGGCCGTGCCCAGGCTCCCGTACTCTTCGTCGGCGACGGCGGCCACGACGAAGTCGCCGCGCAGCCGGACGCCGGCGTCGGACAGCGCCTTCGCGGCGCCGATGCCGGCCGCGAGGCTCCCTTTCATGTCGTGCGCGCCGCGGCCGTAGAGCCGTCCGTCGCGGATCCCGGCGCCAAACGGGTCCGCCATCCCGTCCACCCCCACCGTGTCGGCGTGGCCGTTGAGCATCAGCGACCGGCCGCCGCCCGTCCCGCGCAGCGTGCCGACGGCCGTCGCGCGGCCGGGCTGAGGCTCGTGGATCGCCACCTCGAGGCCGAGCGGGGCGAGCGCCCCGGCGACGTAGGCGGCAATCTCCGCTTCGCCCGCGCCGCCGGGCGAGAGGCTCGGGTTGACCGAGTTGATCCGCACCAGGTCAACGAGGGTGCGCACGATGAAGTCGCGATCGGGAGTGAGCATAGTCCGGCTTGCGACTGGCGACTTGCGGCCTGCGGTTCGCGGCCGCCTAGCTTCGGAACTCCGCCGCCTGGTGATTCTCCAGGCTGTCCGTGACGTCGCCGCAGACGTTCACGCGGATGCCGAGTTCGCGCGCCATCCCCGCCTTGGCCGCCATCAGCCGCCCCGCCGTCGCCGCGTCCGGCGCGTACGCCACCTGCACGTGGTTCGCCTTGTGCTTGGCCATGAACTGGTCGCGCGTCACCCCGTACAGCGACGCGTGCATCATCGGCCACTGCGAGGTCGTCGCCTTCCAGCGCCTCAGCGTTTCCTCGGCCGGCAGGTGGAGCGCGCCGCCGCGTCCCACATCCATCCACAGCGCGTTGCCTTCGACGTAGATCCGGCTCCAGACGATCTCGCCGGGGCGGCTGACGCCCTTGATCGTCGCGCCGCCGCGCGGGAAGTACATCGGCGGCTGCCGTTCGCCGCGGGCGCCCGCGTAGCCGTCCTCGAGATGGCTCGGCGGCACGGCGCCCGAGATCTCGAAGACCCACACGAACTCGTCCACGCCGCTGCCCGTGAACGGCGCGCCCCACCGCACGTCGTGCAGCGTGGTCGACGGATCGACGCCCGCGTCGGTCCACACGCGGTTGGTGATGAGCGCATCCAGGCCGGCCGCCTCGTCCACCTCGTTGAAGTGCGGCACCGCCAGTCCCTCGAACAGCACCTGGCCGCTGTCGCCCAGCACGGGAGGGCGGTCGGGGTTGTTCAGCAGGCCCTCGGTGAGGTCGGACGCCACGCACACGTCCTTGAGCCCCTGCTGGTATTGGATGCCGACGACGGCGCAGCCGAACGCGTGCGCCAGGCGCACCGCGGCGTCGTACATCTTCAGGCCCTCGAGCACCTGCGCCTCGGTGAGGTCCGTCTCGTCGTTGTTCCCGATGTCGAACGTCATGCCGCGCTTCAGCAGCCAGTCCAGGTGCCGCCGGGCGGTCGCGTCGCTCACCCCGCCCATCGCCGCGTACAGCGCCGACTGGCTCAGGCGCTCCTTGAAGACCCCGACCGCGTGCAGCAGGTCGTCGGGGATGATGGCGTTGTACATCCCCATGCATCCCTCGTCGAAGATCCCCATGATCGCCTGCTGATCGAGCAGGTCGCGGCCGAGCGCGGCACCCCGCATCGCCGCCGCATGGAGGTCGGCCGCCCACGTCTTGGGCTCGAACGCGCGGACGTGGCCGAGGTCGTGGTCGATCCGCCCCTCGGTCAGCCACTGCGCGAGCGCGCGGCGCGCGAAGTCGTCGTCGAACGCCTCGCTCCAGATCGTGCTGTAGGGAATCCCGGCCTTCGTCAGCGATCCGTTCAGGTTCAGCATGCCGACCAGGCCCGGCCACTCGCCGCTCCAGTTGGCAAGCGTCAGGATCGGCGCCCGGTGGCGCGTCAGCCCCGCCAGCACGTGGCTGGTGTACTGCCACACCGCTTCGGCCACGACGATGGGCGTCGCGGGATCGATCGTGCGGAACGCCGCGATGCCCGCCGCCTGGCTGTCGAGGAAGCCGTGGCCCTTGATCGGGTTCACCGGATGGCCGCGAACGACGCGGCAGCCGAGGCCGTTGAACACCCGGGTGACCGTCGCTTCGAGCGCGGCCTGGGCCGCCCAGCACACCCGGTTGGCTGACAATCTCGAATCCCCGCTCGCCACGAGGCAGATCTCTTTGAACATAGGGCAGAGACTAACACAGCTGACAGCTGACAGCTCACAGCTGACAGCTGACAGCTGACAGCTCACAGCTGATAGCTGACAGCTGATAGCTGATAGCTGATAGCTGACAGCTGATAGCCGATAGCTGATAGCTGACAGCTTCTGGGGCTAGAATCTCCCCATGCAGGACTTCGAGAAGCTCGGCGCCTTCTATCTGGGCCGGCCGTACGACCTTGCGAAGCGCGAGCGCGGCACGGGCTGGCTGCTCTACGACTCGCGCGACCTCGTCACGCACGCCGTCTGCGTGGGGATGACCGGCAGCGGCAAGACCGGCTTGTGCCTGTCGCTGCTCGAGGAAGCGGCCATCGACAAGGTCCCCGCGATCGTCATCGACCCGAAAGGCGACCTCGGCAACCTCCTGCTCACCTTCCCGGAGCTCCGCCCCGAGGACTTCGCGCCGTGGGTCAATCCGGAGGATGCGCGGCGGAAGGGCGTGGGCGTCGAGGACTACGCGCGGGAGCAGGCCGAGCTGTGGAAGAACGGCCTGGCCGAGTGGGGCCAGGACGGCGGGCGGATCGCGCGCCTTCGCGAGTCCGCCGATGTCGTCATTTACACGCCAGGGAGCGAGGCCGGGCTGCCGGTGTCGATCTTGAAGTCGCTGGCGGCGCCGCCGCGGGGCGCGATCGAGGAAGGCGAGGCGTACCGCGATCGCGTGATGACCACCGTGACGAGCCTCCTCGGCCTGCTCGGCGTCGAGGTGGACCCGGTGAAGAGCCGCGACCACATCCTGCTCTCGACGCTCCTCGACACCGCATGGCGCGCCGGACAGGACGTGGACCTCGCCACGCTGATCCAGCAGATCCAGTCGCCGCCGATGGCGCGCATCGGCGTGTTCGACCTCGAGTCGTTCTATCCGGCGAAGGAGCGCTTTGGCCTGGCGATGGCCGTCAACAACCTGCTGGCCTCGCCTGGTTTCAACTCGTGGATGACCGGCGACCCGCTCGACGTCCAGCAGCTGCTCTACACCGCCGAGGGCAAGCCGCGGATCGCGATCTTCTCCATCTCCCATCTGGGAGACCCGGAGCGGATGTTCTTCGTGTCGCTGCTCCTCAATCAGATCGTCGGCTGGATGCGGGCGCAGGGCGGGACGACGAGCCTGCGTGCCCTCGTCTACATGGACGAGATTGCCGGGTACTTCCCGCCGGTGGCCAACCCGCCGTCGAAAGCGCCGCTGCTGACGTTGCTCAAGCAGGGGCGGGCGTTCGGGCTCGGCGTGGTGCTGGCGACGCAGAATCCCGTGGACCTGGACTACAAGGGGCTGGCGAACGCGGGTACGTGGTTTCTCGGCCGGCTGCAGACCGAGCGCGACAAGGCGCGCGTGCTCGAGGGGCTCGAGGGCGCGGCGGCGACCGCGGGCGGCGCGTTCGACAGGGGGAAGATGGAGCAGACGCTGGCCGGGCTCGGCAGCCGCATCTTCCTGATGAACAACGTGCACGAAGATCAGCCGGTCGTGTTCGAGACGCGCTGGGCGCTGTCGTACCTGCGCGGGCCGCTCGGACGCCTGGAGATCAAGCGGCTGATGGACCCGGTCAAGTCGGTGCGGTCAAGTCAGTCGGAGCAGTCGCGTCAGTCGCCGCGGACGCATCAGTCGGAGCCATCACGTCAGTCGGACCAGGCACGCCAGTCGGAACCTGTGGCGCCCCGGTCCGGTGCGACCGCTCCCGTCCTCCCGCCCGGCGTCGATCAGTATTTCCTGCCGGTGCGCGGCCAGGCGCCTGCAGGCGGCCAGCTCGTCTACGCGCCGATGCTGCTCGGCGTCGCCGAGGTGCGCTTCGCCGACGCGAAGGCCAGGGTGGACGCCATCCAGACCGTGACCGTGACGACGCCCGTCAGCGACGCGCCGGTGCCGGTGGACTGGAACGCGTCGGCCGAGAGCGCGTTCGGGCCGGCGGACCTCGAGCGCGAGGCGGGCGCCGGCGCCGCCTACGACCCGCTCCCGTCCGCGGCGTCGAAGGCGAAGAGCTACGACGCGTGGAAGAAGTCGTTCGGCACGTGGGTCTACGGGACAAAGAAGCTCGAACTGCTTCGGTCGGCCGACCCTGCGCTCGTGTCTCAGCCCGGAGAGACCGAGGGCCAGTTCCGTGTGCGGCTGCAGCAGGCGGCGCGCGAGTCGCGCGACACCGCGGTCGAACGCCTGCGCGCGCAGTACGCGCCGAAGATCGCCACCCTCCAGGAGCGGCTGCGAAGGGCGCAGGCGGCCGAGGAGCGCGAGGCGAGCCAGGCCTCGTCCGCGAAACTTCAAACAGCCATCTCGTTCGGCGCGACGCTGCTCGGCGCGTTCATGGGGCGCAAGGCGGTCAGCATGTCCACCGTCGGCCGCGCGACGACCGCGGCGCGCGGCGTCGGGCGATCGATGAAGGAAGCCGAGGACGTGAAGCGCGCGGCCGAGAGCGTGGCGTCGGTGCAGGAGCAGATCGCGGCGCTCGAGTCCGAACTGCGCGAGCAGACCGCGACCGTCGAGGCGAGGATGGCGAGCGCACCCCTGGAGCCGTTGACCATCGCGCCGAGGAAGACCGGCATCGCCGTGCAGCTGGTGGCGCTGACCTGGGTTCCGTTCTGGGACGACGGCCGCGGCGACCGGAGAGAAGCGGTGTAGGTTGATCGCTGTGGGGCGGCCCTTTAGGGCCGCCAAGGGTGTGGACCGCGGCGGGGTGATCGGTGTGGCGCGGGGCGTGTTTGAGGTGTGGCGCGGGGCGTGTGAGAGGTGTGGGGCGGGGCTTCAGCCCCGCCGATTGATCGAGAGGACCCATGTCTCCCAGGCTATGTCGTCGAATCGTGTTGGCCGCGGCCGCGGTGTTCTTCTCGGTCGCCGTCATGGCCGCCACGGGCGCCCAGCCCGCCGCGACCACCCTCACCGTCCTCTACGACAACTCCGCGTTCCAGCCCGCGTGCACCGCCGGCTGGGGATTCTCGGCGCTGATCCAGGGGGCCGGGCCAACCATCCTGTTCGACGCCGGAGCGGAGGAACCCGTCTTCCTGAAGAACGTCGATGCGCTGAAGGTCAACCTGAACGCGACCGATCTCGTGTTCATCTCGCACGACCACGGTGACCACACGGGAGGTCTCGCGGCCGTCCTTCGGAAGAAGCCGGGCCTGCCCGTCTACGTTGCCGCGTCGGCGCAGCGCGGGTTCCAGGACCAGCTCGCGGCGGCGGGCGCACGGGTTGTCGCGGTCACGGACCAGCAGACACTCGCTCCAGGCGTCCTTTCCACGGGCGATCTTGGGGACACGATTCACGAAGAGGCACTCCTGCTCGATACGCCTCGGGGCCTGGTGGTCGTGACGGGCTGCGCTCATCCGGGCATCGTGTCGATCCTCGAGCGGGCGAAGGCCGTCGGGAAGAAGAACCTCTGGATGGTCCTGGGCGGCTTCCATCTCTACGAGACCGCACCGGCTGACGTCGAGAAGATCATCGGCCGCTTCAAGGAACTCGGCGTTCAACGCGTCGGCGCGACCCACTGCACCGGCGACGCGGCGATCGGGATGTTCAGAAGGGCGTTCGGGCAGAACTTCGTGGAGATGGGCGTCGGGAGGAAGATTGATCTGGGCACCCGTTAACGGTGTCTGCGCGGTTGATTGGGGTGCACCCGCTTGATATACTGTCTGTCTCGCATCGAGTTCGTCCTCGGTCATGGGACGACGCGTTTCTCTGGTGTGGGCCGCTAGCTCAATTGGCAGAGCAGCAGACTCTTAATCTGCGGGTTGAAGGTTCGATTCCTTCGCGGCTCACCACTTCTAACCAACACACTGAGCTTCACTTGCGGCAATCCAGCGATGGCGAAGGCGTCGGCCAGGAAGAAGCCGGTACTCCACGTGGTACTCCCACTGGGCTTGAAGACCATCGTGTCAGGGCACAGGTGCAGCTACCGCTGCGTCGCCGTGAGGTCGCGTGGCCGTCTGGTTCCTGGCTCGCGCGGGCTGGCGCGCCGCGTATCGTCAGGTGCCACCTGCCGGCTTGACGCCGGCACTTGCGTATGACACAGTCATACACATGGAAGAAGTGCTGACCATCCGCTTGCCCAAGGGCACGCGCCGCCGCCTCGAGCGACGGGCCAGGGCACAGAAGCTCTCGGTGAGCCAGTTGGTGCGGCGGGCGCTGGAACAGGACGAACTCCTCGCGAGTCTGGCGTCAGCCCGGACGGAACTGCTCCCGCAAGCACGATCTCGAGGGATCTTCACGGACGAGGACGTCTTCGCGGTCGTCTCGTGATTGTCGTTCTCGACACCAACGTGTTTGTCGCGGCGATGGTCGCGAAGGGGCTGTGTCACGAAGTCGTGGTGCGGAGTCTGGGGTCCTGCGCGGTGGCGACCTCGCAGGCTCTGCTCGACGAGCTCGAGCACACGTTGCGCGCGAAGTTCACCCTCGGCCCCGCCGGAATGTCGTTCCTGGAGCAGTTGCGCCTTCGCGTGCGAATCGTCGAGCCGACACCGCTCAGGTCTCCGGTGTCCCGAGACGCCGACGATGACGTGGTACTGGCAACGGCCGTCGCCGCCGGAGCAACCGCTATTGTGACCGGCGACGAGGACCTTCTCGTCCTCGGTCGCTACAACGGCATCGACATCGTTTCTCCACGGGCCTTCTTGAGCCGTCTCTCGTCCTGACCCTCGCCGGATCTCCCGGGCGGTGATGGAAGCCCGCCTCAACCGCTCAACCCCGCGCAGCCACCCGTCGAGGCGGTTTCAGCTCGCAGGAGCGGCCCCCAAGGGCACTCCCGAGCCGTCCTGGCCCTGGGCCACACCCCGACGCCGCTCGCCGACTGGTGGCCGGCAGGCCCCTGGTCGCATCCAGGGGTTCGACCGAACACGATTCTGTCAGCCGCCCCGCTGGCACTGAACAGGATCAAGAACGGATGGTGAGAATCACCACAAAACGCCCTGATCAGCTTCCACGCCCGGACTCCGTGCCCACCCAGCCTCTCGCCTGCGCAGGCCGCCGCAACGCCCGGAGCTGGTTCTCCGGCTCCTGATCGATCGGCGAGACCCTGGCATAGATGGCCGCTCGCAGTTGGCTCTTCATGGGGTGCGCCTTCCCCGAGTGACCTTGGAGCCAGCCCTGGGCAGCGCCTTCCTGTCGGTGAGCCAGGCCTTGAGGGCCCGCCTCGCCTGCTCGCTCTCGCTGACGCCGTCCCGCTCCTTGACCGCCTTCAGCCCAGCTGCCAGATCCGGGTCGATGGCGAACGCGAACAGTTTCCGTCTGGTCATACTGTCAGTTTATACCTGTTTATATAATATGCAGGCGGTACGCACAGTGACAGGCTGCCTGATGAAGGCCCCATTGCTTGGTGGCGTGTGTCGCTTCGTCGCTCCGACAACGGTCGGCAGGGGCAAAGCCAGCGTCGGTCGGCGTCTCTCGGCCAGCGTCACCCGCCGGCATTTCCGCTATAATCACCACGCCCATCCGTCGCGTCCGTCGTCCAGGCCGTGGAGGTTCACATGGTCGGTCGGACGGTCGTCGCCCCGCCTCTCCGCGCCCACCGCTGCGCTGGTCGTTTGACCACTCTCCATTCCGAGGTACAGCCATGACCTTGTCGCCGGGCACGCGCCTCGGGCCGTATGAGATTCAGTCGGTCATCGGCGAAGGCGGAATGGGCGAGGTCTTCAAGGCCCGTGACACGCGGCTCGACCGCTCAGTCGCCATCAAGGTGCTTCCACCCGAGTTCAGCGCCGACCCAGACAGACGCGCCCGTTTCGAGCGAGAGGCCAAGACCATCGCGGGATTGAGTCACCCCCACATCTGCACCCTGCACGACGTGGGCGAACACGCTTCGACGGGCTCAGGGCAGGCGGCGCTCTACCTGGTGATGGAGCACCTGCAGGGCCAGACGCTGGCTGACCGGCTGACGAAGGGGCCGCTGCCGCTGGAGCAGGCGCTCACGGTGGCGACCGAGATTGCCGACGCGCTGTCGGCGGCACATCGGCAGGGCGTCATCCACCGCGACCTCAAGCCCGGCAACGTGATGCTGACGAAGACCGGCGCGAAGCTGCTCGACTTCGGGCTGGCCAAGTTAACGGGACACGGCGAGCAGGCGGCGGCCGCCAGCCTGGCGTCGGCTCCGACGCAGACGAGGCCGCTCACAAGCGAGGGGGCCATCGTCGGCACGCTGCAGTACATGGCACCGGAGCAGGTGGAGGGCAAACCGGCGGACCCGCGGACGGACCTCTGGGCGCTGGGCGCCGTCCTCTACGAGATGCTGACCGGCAAGCGGGCGTTCGCCGGGGACAGCGCGGCAAGCCTAATCGGCAACATCATGAACGCGGAGCCGCCAGCGGTAGCCGCGCTTCAGCCACTCACGCCTCCGAGCGTGGACCGGCTGGTGCGCAAGTGTCTCGCCAAGGCCCCTGACGACCGGTGGGATTCCGCGCACGACGTGGCAGACGAGCTGCGGTGGATGCGGGAGACGAGCGGCGTGCTCGCACCGACGCCCTTTCCCCGCCGCCGACGGGCCCGCCTGATCCTGGCCGGGACCGGTGGGCTGATCGTCGTCGCTCTACTGGCAACCTTCGTCGGCTGGCGTCTTCGGCCGTCGCCAACGCCGACCGTCACGCGCTCCTTCATCGATGTACGTCCGGCCGAGCGGGTCGAGAGCGTTCCCGCGCCAACCCGCGGTGGAAGCCGGACGGCACTGGCCATCGCGCCCGACGGGAGTCGCATCGTCTTTGTCGGCCGCACGGGTGATCTCAGCCGACTCTACCTGCGCCCACTCGACAGTCCGGTGGCGACCGAGCTTGCGGCCACGGAGGGCGCCGAGTCGCCCATCTTCTCGCCGGATGGGCGGTGGATCGCATTCTGGGCGGGGGGCGACCTGAAGAAGGTCCCGGCAGCCGGGGGGCCGGTGACACCGATCTGCCGCACCGGATCAGACAGCGCGCCGATGGGCATCAGCTGGGGAGATGACGGCCGTATCGTGTTCGGGCTCCTCCGCGGCGGACTGAGCCAGGTCTCCAGCGACGGGGGGAGACCGGCCGCGTTGACGAAGCTGCAGCCAGGCGAGGTGAGCCACCGCCTGCCATTCGTGATGCCAGGGAGCAAGTGGGTGCTTTTCACGGCGCGCCAGACCGCGTGGCTGTGGGGCACCGAACACGTGGTCGCTCTGTCTCTCGTGACCGGTGACCGGAAGACCGTGATGGTGGGCGGCACCGACGCGCGGTACGTGCCGACCGGCCATCTGCTTTACCTCCAGCTCGGCACGTTGATGGCGCGGGCCTACGACCCGGAGGCGCAGACCGTCCGCGGGCCGGCGGTCGGGCTCGTCGAGCAGGTCGCACAGGCGGCGGACGGCCCGAACGAGCCATACTTGACGGGTGCGGGCCAGTACGCCGTGTCGTTGACGGGAACGCTCCTATACCTGACCGGCGGGGTGTCTTCCCGCGTTCGATCGGAGCTGGTCGCCCTCGATCGCCACGGCCGGGCCACCGCCCTGCCGGTCGAGCCGGACCTCTTCGTTTTCTCGCCTGTGCTGTCACCCGATGGCAGAACAGTTGCTGTGCCGACGCGGGATTCCCGCCAGTTCGGACTGTGGCTGATCGACCTGGCGCGTGGAACGAAGACGCGCGTAGTTTCGGACGGAGAGATCTTCTGGCCGAGATGGACTCCCGATAATCGTCGGGTGGCGTTCATGTGGAGGGCCGGGGGCACCCTGTCGGTGGCCTGGGTGGCGGCGGACTCGACGGCGGTCCCTGAACGCCTGGTGACCGTCGACTCCAGTGGCTCGCTGGCTCCGCTCTCCTGGTCATCGGATGGCAGGCTGCTGGCGATCAACGTCCTCGATCCCAGCGGAAGCCGCAGCATCTCGGTACTGTCGCTCGACCACCGCCACGATGGCCTCCGGCCACTGGTAGACACCGATTCGAACGCAATCAACGGCACATTCTCGCGCGACGGGAAGTGGGTGGCGTACGCATCGAACGACACCGGGCGCTACGAGGTGTATGTCGAGGCGTACCCCGCCAGCGGTCGGAAGATTCTGGTGTCGACGGCGGGTGGGCTGAACCCTGCCTGGCATCCGAACGGGCGCGAGTTGTTCTACTTGAGCGAGCCCGACAAGGAACACCGGCGCTCGCTGATGAGCACCAGCTTCAGCGCGCAGCCGAGGCCGGCTCTAGGGATTCCCCGTCCCTTGTTCCAGGCCACGTTCCCGCCAGGAGGGGCAGGTATCGGCTACGACGTATTCCCGAACGGCGACAGCTTCCTCGTGCTTAGGCCCCTTCCCTCGCCGCCCTCCGCGCCTGTAACCGAGATCAACCTTGTCGACCACTGGTTCGACGAGCTGAAGGCGAAGGTGCCGGTCAAATAGTCTGGCTGAGCGGCCAGGCGTCGGAGTCTCGTGGTGAGCGGCAACATTGGAAAGGCCTGGACCATGAAAGGCACGGGCCCCCTCGTCCTCATCGGCGCTCTCCTGCTGACAGGCTGCCACCATGCGGTCGTCAAAGCCGTCGAGCTGGCGTTCGACGCCGCCGAGACTTGGCCCTACCGGATCGCCGTGCTCGCAGGCGCCTTGATCGTGATCGCGCTGGTGAAGCGGGCGTATGAGAAGAGCCAGAAATCCCCCTGGGAGGAGATCGACGAGCAAGACAAGGACGACAACAGGTATTGAAACGGCAGGAAGCATTCCTCCAGACGACTGAGTCACGGCCCATCCCACCTCGGACACCTGGCGCCGGAAGAACGGGGCGCAGTTGGCGAACCACGATCTCTGGACCTTGCCGTGCAAGCCACCGGTCGTGCCCTTCAAGCAGCGAATCGCTGAAGGCGAGGTCTGCCGTCCACGGCGCCGACGCTGATCGCATGTTTCCGTCACTCGAAGTTTGACAGCCACGTTGACAGCCACGGGAGTGGACCGGGGCGGACAGGACGGCATGAAGCGGACGACCACACCCCGACATCCCTGAGGGAAAGCACTGGGCGGCATCCGGCGGACACCGTCCAGTGCCTCTCCTAATCTGCGGGTTGACGGTTCGATTCCTTCGCGGCTCACCACTTCAGATCATTCGTGACACACCACTTGTAGATTCGGTCTCCTTCCAGAATCGACCGATGGCGACTCGCGCACGAGGAACCACACGGCCACGGCATTCTACAGCGCGCCGTTCAGCGCGATCACGAGCAGCGCATCGACGAACGTGGCGAGATGCCCGCTGACCGGACTGCCGAACGGCATCCGACCACCGAACGCGCAACTGGTCGATCGGCCGTGTTCACATCTCGCGCATGAAGCCCGCGAATCCCCTCCGCGCGAGCCGATTGGAGAAGGCCTCGTAGGCGACCGGTACCCCGTTCTGGCGGTTGAACGCTCGGAGACGGAAGAAGGTGCCTGTGTCTGCTTTCTCTTTGCGTTCCTGGGGGCATCTGCGTACCTTTAGGATCTGATTCAGCGGACTTTTCAGGAAGGACGCGTATGAAACCGCTCGTGACTCTGGCGGCCATCATGGCGATGACGCTGGTTCTCGTGATCTCGCTGGCCATGGCGCGACAGCAGCCTCCCACCCAGGCCCAGCCGCGGCCGGCGCAGGCCCAGCCGCCGCCGGCCCCGCCAGCGGCACCCGGTACGGTCACCTTCAACACCGTCATCACCAAACTGAAGAACAAACAGCAGGTGTTCTGCAACACCGTGAGCGATCCCGACACCGCCGCCGCGCGCAAAGCCTGCGACGGCCAGGATTACATCTGGATCGAGATGCAGCACAGCACCCTGACCTGGCGTGAAGCGCAGAACCTCATCGAGGCGGTCGCCTCGGCCGGCTGCATGCCGTTCGTCCGCGTGCCGTCGGCAAACGTCGGCGATATCCAGAAGGCCACCGATGCCGGCGCGCTCGGGATCATCGTTCCCATGGTCGAGACCGTGCAAGAAGCCCGGAATGCGGTCCTGCTCTCCAAGTACCCGGTCGGCAATCTCGAATCCCCGAATGCCAAGCCGTGGGGTCACCGCAGCTCTGGCCAGAACCGTGCTGTCTCCATCTGGGGCCGGGACTACCCCACCAACGCCAACAACAACGTCTTCATCATGATTCAGATTGAATCCCCGGCAGGCGTCGGCATCATCAACAACATCCTCGATGAGGTCGAGGGTATCGATGCGGTCATGGTGGCGAGCAACGATTTCGGCGCGCACGCTGGAGACCGCGACGGCTCCCCGACTTACGCGGCGCGCGAAGAAATCGTCCGCAAGTCCGTTCTTGCCCATGGCAAGATTCTCGCCGGGCCTTCGAGCTGGCGGAACCGCGCCGGTTACATGTTGTTTCAGGGCCGCAGAGACGCCACCACTACCGGGTACATACGCCACTAGTCCGTTGCGTGAACCGACCATCGCAAGCCGGTCAGACGCCGGCTGTCGAACCGGTCCGCCAGGCAGGGTGCGTGGCGGATCAGTACCCGCGCTGTTTGTCCACGACGTTCATCAACGGCAGGCCGCTCGAGTAGCGGCGGACGTTTTCGGCCAGCAGCCCCACCAGGCGGATCTGGCGTTGTGGCGCGTATCCAGCGGTGTGGCACGTGATGACCAGGTTCGGGCAATCCCAAAACGGGTGACTGGACGGCAATGGCTCGGGGTTCGCAACGTCAAGCCCGGCGCCGGCAATCCAACCTTCCTTCAGCGCCTGGACGAGCGCCTGGTCTTCCACCAGCGTTCCGCGCGAGATGTTGATGAAGTAGGCCGTCTTCTTCATGGCCCTGAAGACCTGCTCGTTGAACATTCCCTGGGTTTCCGCGGTCGAGGGCGCCGCGCTCACCAGGATGTCCACCTGCGGGACCATCTGCATCAGCCACGCCGGCTCCCGCAGCATGTCCACGAAGGCCGGCTTGACCATGGGTTTCGCATCCGTGGCGAGGATCCGCATGTTGAAGCCGTAGTGCGCACGCATGGCTGTGGCCGATCCCAGGCCGCCCAGGCCGACGACTCCCATGGTCATGCCATCGACCTCCACCAGGTTCCGCTCGGGACGCCACGTCCGCGTGGCGAACCGCGGAATGTAGTACTTGTTGAGCCCGCGCGTCAGACTCAACAGCATGGCGATAGCGGTCTCGGAGATGGCCGGCGCGAACGTCCGCGCCATGTTGGTCACCACCACAGGGCTCTTGATCAGCTCCGGAAACAGCAGCCTGTCCACTCCTGCTTCCGTGGCCTGCAGCCACCGCAAGTTCTTCGCCTTGGCCAGCATCTCCGCGTTGATCGCGCCGAACACGACGTCGGCCTCCGGCAGCAGTGTGCTCAATTCGTTGAAGTCGGCCGGCACTGTGATCTTGACGTCCTTGCCTCCGGATTCGACCTGCTGAATCTCCGCCGGCGTGTATCTGGGGGGAGGAACTGCGGATGACGACGTTGCGGTCACGATGCGGACCCGGTCGGGCGGCGGAACGAACAGGGCGATTCTGTCCGAAGAGACGAGCACAGGTGCCGCGGAAGCGGCAGCGGCGGCTGACAGGAACGATCGACGGGATACCGAGTGTTCGGTCATAGTCCTCTCCTCCTCCGACACGTCCGTGGGCCGCTGGATCCATGGATCCTGCGAGGCCTGCGAAACGGCGAGCAGCGCCACAAACCCGATGCGTGCGGTCCAACCGAGCGCTGTTCCTGACGTCGCCATCCCGTCCCCCTGGCGTCCCAGTCCTTCCAGCTCGAACTCGACCGGAATCGGGCTGAGGTCCTTGTCTCCAGGGCCCGGTTTGCCGAAGACCGGCATGCTGTCCCACGTCCGACTCGATCCGTCCGCAAGCACGGCAGAAGTGCGGCGGAACGTCGCATGCACGGCCCTCACGTTCGTCAACCGCCGGATCAGAGTGGGCACGCCGCCCAGGGTCGGTTCCTTCGCGGCTCACCACTCCCCGACCGTCGCTCGCGGCCTCGCCTGCGCCCAGACGCAACTGAGCCTCAACGCCCCCGCACGACCACCAGCGTGAGATCGTCGCTCTGTTCGCCGCCGTTGAACGCGCGGACCTCGCCAATCAGGCGCTCGATGATCTCCGGAACCGGACGCCGGCGGGCGGCCACCAGGACCTCGCGCACTCGTGACTCGCCGAACTCTTCGCCGTCCAGGTTCAGCGCCTCGGTCACGCCGTCGCTGAACACCGCGAGGAGATCGCCCCGGTTGAGCACGACGTCCGTGGCGGACCCGCTCCACTCGTCGAAGAGCCCGATCGCGCCCCCCGTCACGTCCAGCCGTTCCACCGTACCGTCGTCCCGGCAGAGCACGGGCGGGACGTGGCCGCAGTTGGCGTAGCGAAGCCGCCGGGAGCCGTCCTCGTAGCGGCCGATGAAGAAGGTGGCGAAGTGGTTGCCAGCCGTCGATTCGGCGAACGAGCGGTTGACGTCCGCAAGCACGGCCGGGAGGTCTTCCGTTGCCAGGCGGGTCGAGAGGCTTCGCACGCTGGCTTGCAGGTGCGTTGTGAGGAGCGCCGCGTAGAGGCCTTTCCCGGATACGTCGCCGAGGACCAGCCCCAGCCGCCCCTCGCCGAGGGCGAGGAAGTCGTAGTAGTCGCCGCCGACCGCCCGCGCCTGGACGCAGTGCCCCGCGTATTCGATGGTCGCCATCGCCACCGCCTTCCTCGGCAGCAGGCGGCGCTGGACCTCGGCCGCAATCTGGACCTCCTGCTCCGCGCAGCGTTCGGCCTCGATGCGCGTAGCCATCTCCTCGGCCAGCATCAGGTTCTCGAGCGCGCTGCCGGCCTGGTTGGCGACCGCCGCGAGCAGCCTCCGGTCTTCGCGCGAGTAAGGCTCGTCGGAAAGCCGAGAACCGACGGCCAGCAACCCGGCCAGCGTGTGGCGCCTGGTCAGCATGGGCACCACGCATTCGGCGTCGAGGGCCGCCAGCATCCCGCGCACCTCGGTGTCGGACGAGGTGTCGATCGGCCGGGCGTCCCGCTCGAGTCGTGCCACCACGTCGGGGGTCTGGTCCAGCGTTTCCGGGTATCCGCCGGGGGTGCTCGAAAACCGCCGCAGCGTGCGGTCCCGGTCCCTGAGGTAGATGGCGATCCGTGTCGGGTGCAACGCCTCCTGGAGCTCCCGCTCCAGCAGTGCGGCGAGTTCATCGCGGCTTGTCACCAGCGACGTTCGCTGGGCCAGGTTCTCGAGGATCAGGCGCGCGTCGGTACGCGCTCCGGAAGAAGGCGCGGTCGATGCGCCGCGTGACGCGGGTCGCGACGGCGCCGCCGGTTCGAAACAGCACGAGGCCGAACACCGTGCCCAGGGCGATCCCGGACGGGATCGCCGCATCGGTCAGTCGTGGCAGAACACGCGCGATGGCCGAGACGAAGATGGCGGTTACCGCAATGCTCAGCATGAAGGCGAGCAGCACGAAACCGCGATGGACCAGCAGGTAGCGTGCGCTGCGCCGCACGAGCACCGAGAACTCCAGCACCCGGTGCCGCACGACCGCGTAGCCGAAGAGCACCGGCATCAGCATCATCAGCAGGGCGCAGGGCGCCCAGAACCAGAACGGCAGGTCGAAGAGCCCCTTCTGCAGGACGACCGAAACCGCGTCCAGGAGCACGACCGGGAGGAACCCGATCGTGAAGCTCCACCCCAGCAGCCGGGCCTTCCGCCTCGCCCCGGCCTCGACCGACCGACGGCAGTTCAGGAACAGCGACAGAAGCCCCAGCCCGAGCCCGCTGAAGCTGTAGACGACCGCGACCGCATTCAAGACATTTGTGACTGGCGCGGTCATGAAGCGGATAGCCGGCCACACGCTTCCGCTCGCCAGCGTCGTGACGGCAAGCGGGACCCAGACCACGGAAGCGAAGACGAGCAGCGACGGCCTCAGCCAGGGGGCCCGACGGTCGAGCGAAGATGGCGCCGGGAATCGCGCGAGGAGCGCGTAGAAGAAGGCCGGCCCCATCCCGGACAGGAGCGCGGCGTAGGCGAGAACGGCATTCCGGAGCGACGGGGCGACCGTCGCGCCGATGGTGTCGACCGGTCCCGCGCCCAGCGCCGCGAACGCCAGCGCCAGAAGCCAGGCGTTCTGGTCGTGGACCCGCAACGCCAGGACAGCGAGGCCAACCAGTACGAAGGGCATCGGATAGAGCCGCAGCGGGTAGAGCGCCAGCCGCTCCCCGCCCGGGCGGGCGGGCGCTGGAGGGCGCCGGGCCAGCGTCGCATCGAGGATGACCGGCGATGGTCCGCCGCGGCGTGCCACCGTGAGGCGCACGTGGTCCCCGGGCCTGCCTTGGACGACCAGGTCAAGAAAGGGATTCGGGTCAACGAGCGGCCTGGTGTTGACGGCGACGATCAGGTCTCCCGGCTCGATGCCGGCGCGCTCAGCCGGACTCCCGGAGCCGACCTTGGTGACCAGGAGTCCCTGCTTCCATCCGTCGGTACTCGTAGGTGATGCCCAGCAGGGACTCAGGCGCATCCCGCTGGGTGTAGTACGTCCAGGTCGCGGCGTAGAACAGCGTCGCGACGCCGAACACGACGGCGGCGAGGATCCGGAGCCGGGGTAGAAGCGCGCCTGAGAGGGTCACGGCAGCCTACCCGTCCAGGTCTTGGGGTCGTTTCGTGGCGGGGTCGCGAATGACAACCGTCCGGGTGCCGGCTGGCCCGGTCCTCGTTGTGAGCGGTTGCGGCCCCCTCCTCGCCCCCAGTACAACATAGACGATCTCCGGGCGTGGGTCGTTCAGTCGCCCCGGCGTGCCCGACCGGGGAGCTTACGGGGAGGCATCGAGGCGGCATGCGCCAGCCGACCACCGCCTCTGGCTTCCGGGACAACGCGGCGACGACCGAGCAGTAGCCCGGCGCGTCATCGAACCCGAATCCGCTCGCTGATGCTGCGGCGGCCGCCGCAGAGCCTCGTGTAGAGCTCCTTCGAAAGCGCAGTGTGGGCACTGCCCTCGACGGTCATTTCGGGAAAGAGCAGGCTTGCCTTCTGGGGGTCGGTGATGCGAACGGTGACGCGATGACGGCCGCCGGGTTGGGCTTTGTATGTCACGCTGGCGCAGGCCGCTGCGTGCCGGCGGCTCAGGTCGATGAATGCGGCCGTCTTCATGCGGTCGATGACGAAGGAAACCTCCTCGGCCCGGTTCCAGCCGTACCGGACGGCTTCATCGTGCTCCTCCTTGATGAGCCGCAGCTCCAGTTCCGTCCACGCCATCACCTTTCCGCCGTTCGCGATCTCGGCCTTCTCCAGGTCCTTCGTAAAGATCATCGCCTCGGCGCTGTCATCGAATTCGAAGCCGATGCCGTCCCTCGCCACCGGGGTGGTGATCTTGACGTCGACGCGGCGGTCAGCCTCGTACTGGTCGGGCTTGGAGCCGGCGAACATCGTGCCCATGCCGAGCGTCGTGGCACTGAAACGAACGCCGCCGGCCATAGTCGTCAGGCGGTCCTTGACCTGATTGGCACGGTCGGCGCTGAGTTTGACGTTGTGGTCGTGGGTCCCCCTGATGTCGGCGTAGCCGATGCAGGAACACGCCACCTGCGTCTTCCAGGCGGCCATCAGCACGAGGCCGTCGGCCACCTGGTTCAGCACGTGCTTCTCGGGCCAGTCGAGTTCGGCCTTGTCGAATTCGAAGTACACGCTGGCGCACAGGAACGGCTCCCGCTGCGGCACGGGATGGCCGTAGAACTCCGGGGCCTTTCTGCCCATGGCTGCACTCCTTTCTGATAGGCCGTGATGGGTGCCCGCGTTGGGGGCGCTGTGGCGGGTTGGCGGACGTCCGAGGCTGTCCGGCGCTGCCGGGTCGACCGCGAACGCAACGAGGTGGCTGCGACGGCCTGCTGGGAAACGCCGGCCCGCTCCAGGGTGGATTATGGGCGTTCTCGCCGGCGTGTCAAGGTGGGCTGGCGGCAGGTGGGCTGGCGGCAGGTGGGCTGGCGGCAGTGTCTCCTGTGTGGGCGCCCACCCCGGCTTGCGTCCGCGCCTCCCCGGGGCCTAGAATCCACCCCATGCGCCTGACTGCCATCACGTTGCTGCTGGCCGCCCTCGCGGCGCCAGTCCGGGCGGCCGATCGCCCGAACATCGTCTTCATCATGTCGGACGACCATGCCGCGCATGCGATCGGCGCCTACGGCTCGAGGGTGAACGCCACGCCGAACATCGACCGCCTCGCGCGCGAGGGCATGCGGCTCGACAACGTCTTCGTCACCAACTCGATCTGCACGCCGAGCCGCGCGGCCATCCTCACGGGGCAGTACTCGCACCGGAACGGGGTGCCCGTGTTCAACCGCTTCGACAGCTCGCGACAGACGGTGGCCCGGCTGCTCCAGGCCGGCGGCTACCACACCGGCATGATCGGCAAGTGGCATCTCGGCAGCGACCCGGCGGGCTTCGATCGCTGGGAGATCCTGCCGGGCCAGGGCGCGTATTTCGACCCGGTCTTCTACACCGCCACGGGCGAGAAGACGTACACGGGCCGCTACGTCACCGACGTGATCACGGATCTCGCCGTCGGCTTCATCCGGAACCGGCCGGCCGGCAAGCCCTTCTTCCTGATGGTGCACCACAAGGCCCCGCACAGGCCCTGGGAGCCGGACGAATCCCACCGGAAGCAGTTCGAGGGCCGGTGGATCCCGGAACCGCCGACCCTGTGGGACACCTACGCCACGCGGACGGACGCGCTGCGCGAGAACCAGCAGCGCGTGTTCGCGGACCTGACCCGCCGGGACCTCAAGCTGCGGCCGCCGGACGGGCTCGCGGGCGCCGACCTGCAACGGTGGTTTTCCATCAAGCCCGACGAGGTGACCGTGGAGGTCGGAGGCGCGACGGCCACCCTCACGGGCGAGACGCTCGCGCGCTGGAAGTACCAGCGCTACCTGCAGGACTACCTCGCCACCATCCAGTCGGTGGACGACAACGTGGGCCGACTCCTGGGCGCTCTCGATGCCGCCGGCCTCTCGAAGAACACCATGGTGATCTACACGAGCGACCAGGGGTTCTTCCTGGGCGAACATGGGCTGTACGACAAGCGGTTCATGTACGAGGAGAGCCTGCGGATGCCGTTCCTCGTGCGGTGGCCCGCAGGGATCAAGGCCGGCACGGTGACGAAAGCCATGGCCCTCAACGTGGACTTCGCGCCCACGTTCCTCGACCTCGCCGGCTTGTCAATTCCGGCCGACATGCAGGGCCGCAGCCTGGTTCCGGCGCTCAGGGGGCAGACGCCGCCCGGCTGGCGCACGTCGATGTACTACCGCTACTACCACGACCCAGGCGATCACAACACGCGCGCCCACTACGGGGTGCGGACGATGACCCATAAGCTGATCTGGTACTGGAAGAGCGGCCAGTGGGAGCTGTTCGACCTGCGCGACGATCCCCTCGAACTCAACAACCTCTACGGCCAGCCGGGGCACGAGAAGATCACCGCGGAGCTCAAGGCCGAACTGCTGCGGCTGAAGAAGGCGCTGGGCGACGAGGATCAGTTCGCCAACGAGCAGCCGCCGGCGGGCGTCGACGGCCAGGCCGCCAAGCTCCGGGGAAAGTGAGCCGGCACGAGGGGGCCGCCGCCCCGGCGGCTCGCTCGGTGTGCCCGATCTGCGAAGGCCGCGACCTGGCCCCGCGCCATCTGGTGCGTGGATACACGCTCCTACGCTGTGCCGGGTGCGGCGGGTTCTGCCTGGACCAGGCGCACGACCATGCCCCGGCACAGGGCCCGAACTACCAGGACGACTACTGGGATCTCTCGAAGGAATCGACGCGCCTGACCGGGTACATCGACTACGACGCGGACCTTCCGCTGCACGCGAGGAACTTCCGGAAGAACATCGAGATCGTCGGGCAGCATTCCCCCCCGGGCACCCTGCTCGACATCGGCTGTGGGACGGGGCATTTCATGCTGACGGCCGCACGCGCCGGGTTCTCGCCCAAGGGTGTGGACGTGTCTCACCGCGCCATCGCGCGGGTAGGGGCGCTCGGCTTCGAGGGGTGGGTCGGCCACGTCTCGGAAATCGAGCTCACCGAGAAGTTCGACGTCATCACCCTGTGGGAGACAATCGAGCATCTTCCCGCACCCGGCGCTGCGCTCGCCCGGCTCCGGTCCTGGCTGAAGCCCTCCGGTGTGCTGTGCATCAGCACCGGGGACAACACCAGTCTCTTGAGCCGGGCGCTGGGGAAGCGCTGGTGGTATCTGGTTCCGCCCGATCACTGCGTCTACTACAACCCCGCGGCGCTGGCGACGCTGCTCGGTCGGAACGGCTTCCGGGTGGTCGCCCAGGAGCGCATTCTCCTCCACTGGGTTTCGGCGCGGAACATCCTGCTGAAACTCCTGCGGAGCTTTCAGGTCAAGCCCCGCGTCGCGCTGGCCCTGGCCCGACGCTGTCCCGGCACGCCGCTTCCCGTCCTTCATGGGACGACGATCGTCGCCATCGCTCGCCCGGACCGTGAACGCCCTGCCGATTCGTGAGCGCGACGGCGGACCTTCGCCGCCTTCGCGCCGGTGGGCGTCGGCAGCGCGCCGCCGACGCCCGCCGGCTCCGGTCGCCCGTCAGGCCGACCGGGCCCCCGTCAGTTTCGGTTTCGCGGCAGCTTCCAGTTCGTGTCCGCCACGCCCGGCAGCACCACCTGCGACACGAACGTCGTCTGGTTCATCAACCACACCACGTTCTGCCCCGTCGTGTAGTTCCGCCACACGATGTCGAGGTTGCCGTCCCTGTTGAAGTCCCCCGTCGTCGCGAGCTGCCACGCCACGTCCCCCACCGCCGGCAGCACCGCCTGAGACGCGAACGCCGTCCCGTTCATCAACCACGCCACGTTCTGGCCCGTTGACGTGTTTCGCCAGACCAGGTCCGGCTTTCCGTCGGCGTTGAAATCCCCGGCCGCCATGATCTGCCAGGCTGCGTCCGCCACGCTCGGCAGCACCACCTGCGACACGAACGTCGTGCCGTTCATCAGCCACACCACGTTCAACCCTGTCGTCCGGTTCCGCCACACCAGGTCCGGTTTCCCATCGGCGTTGAAATCCGCGGCCGCCACGATCTGCCAGGCCGTGTCCGCCACGGCCGACAGCACCGTCTGCGACACGAACGCCGTCCCGCTCATGAACCAGACCACGTTCTGCCCCGTCGAGGCGTTGCGCCACACGAGGTCCGGCTTCCCGTCCGCGTTGAAGTCCCCGGTCGCCACGATCTGCCAGGCCGTGTCCGCCACGCCCGACAGGACCGTCTGCGACACGAACGTCGTCTGGTTCATGAACCACACGACGTTCTGTCCCGTCGAGGCGTTCCGCCACACGAGGTCCGACGTCCCGTTGCCATCGAAGTCACCCGGCACGGTCCCGGCGGGCCCCGGTGTCCCCGGCGGATTCGGGAAGTCCCACGGCGACGCCGCCGGCGGCAACAGCGCCTGCGATACGAACGTCGCGCCGTTCATCTGCCACAGCACGTTCTGTCCCGTCGTCTGGTTCCTCCACACGACGTCCATCTGCCCGTCCCCGTCGAGGTCGACCACCGCGCCGACCCGCCAGGCCGGGTCCGCCACCGCCGGCAGCACCGTCTGCGACACGAACGTCGCCCCGTTCATCAACCACACCACGTTCTGCCCCGTCGTCGCGTTCCGCCACAGCAGGTCCGGCCATCCGTCCCCGTTGAAGTCCGCGGCCGCCACCATCTGCCACGCCGTGTCGGCAACCGGCGGCAGCATCGCCTGCGACAGGTACGTCACACCGTCGAGGTACCACACCACGTTCTGCCCCGTCGTCCGGTTCCGCCACAGGAGGTCCGGCCGCCCGTCGCCGTTCAGGTCCACCGCCGCCGCCACTTGCCAGGCCGTATCGGCCACGGCCGGCAGCAACGCCTGCGATACGAACGTCACCCCGTCGAGGTACCACACCACGTTCTGCCCCGTCGTCCGGTGGCGCCACAGCAGGTCCGGCATTCCGTCGCCGTTGAAATCAGCCACCGCCGCCATCTGCCACTGCGTGTCCGCGACCCCAGGCAGCGGCGCCTGCCCGAGGAACGTCGTGCCGTCCATGAACCACACGACGTTCTGCCCCGTCACCCCGTTCCGCCACACCAGGTCCGCCTTCCCGTCGCCGTTGAAGTCCGGGAAGGCCCCTGTGCCCCCGATCTTGACGACGAACCCGTCGAACTGGCCCGCGCTGTGGGTGGTCTGGATGGCGCCGGGTTGCACCGGGAAGTCCGCTGAGTCGGTCTGTCCCACGACCCACGCGTCGCCCACGGGATCGATCGCGATGCCGAAGGCCTTGTCTCCGCCCGACACGTTCCCGCTTCCGCCAAGGTAGCTCGAGTAGGCCAGCGCGCCGTCGGACCAGACGGCCACGGTGAAGGCGTCGGTGTTGGTGCCCGCCCTGGCCGGCTGGATCGCGTCGGCCGTGACCGGGAAGTCGACCGAACTCGTGTCGCCCACCACGTAGGCGTTGCCGGCGCTGTCCACGGTAATGCCGCGCGCCGTCTCGGTGCTTCGCCCGCCGAGGTAGGTCGAGTAGACGAAGGCCGACCCGGCCGGCGAAAGCCTGAACACGAAGGCGTCGCTCTGCGCCTCGCACGACCCGTCGTTGCCGCACGAGGTGTCGAACGCCCCAGAGGTCACCGGGAAGTCGGGGGAGAAGGTCACGCCGGCCACGGATGCACTCCCCGTCGGGTCGATGGCGATTGCATAGCCGGTGTCGGAGTTGCTCCCGCCCGCGAAGGTGGAATACACCAGCCCGGTGCCAGCGGCGTTGAACTTCGACACGAACACGTCGTTGACCCGCGCGTTGCAGTTGGCGGCGGTTCCGCACGTTGGCTGCGCCGGGCTGCCGGCCGTCGGGAAGTCATTGGACGTGGTGGACCCGGTGACGAAGGCCTCGCCAGAGGCATTCACCGCGATGGCGTAGGCGTAGTCCCAGTCCCAGCCCCCGAAGCGCGTCGCGTAGGCGAGCGACGCGGTCCCCGTCTGGCTGGTGTCGATCTTCACGACGAACCCGTCGTACGAACCGGTCGCGCCCCCCACGCGGCCGCCCCACGTGCCCGCGGTCGGCCACATCGGGAATGAACTCGTGCCCACCGTCATCCCGGCGACGTAGGCGTTGCTCCCCTCCACCGCGACGCCGTACCCGATCGAGGAACTGCCGCTTATCATCAGCGTCGAGTAGACGAGGCTGCCGCCGGTCGGATCCAGTTTGAAGAGAAAGGCCCCCGAGCCCGGCGTCACCGTGAAACCGCCGACGACGGGGAACGTGGAACCGCTGCCCGGGTGGTAGGTCTCGCCGGTCACGTACGCGTTCCCGGCCGAGTCCACCGCGATCCCGTACGCTTTGTCGTCGGTGTTGGCGTCGCCCACATAGGTCGAGTATTGGAGAACGCCCGTCGGGCCGAGCTTGGTCACGAACACGTCTTCCTGGGAGAAGGAACAGGTGGCGCACGTCCGGCGATAGGCTCCGGGCGTCGTCGGGAAGTCGATGGACGCGGTGTAGCCGGTGACGTACGCGTTCCCCGCGGCATCCACGGCGACCGCCTTCGCGTAGTTGTTCCCGCTTCCCCCGAAGAACGACGAGAACCTGAGGACGGGATCGATGTAGAGCGTGGCCGCGGTGTCGTAGCCGCCGACCGCGAATCCGACTTCGTGCCGTCCCCTCTTCACGTATCGACCGGGAACCACCTGCCTGGCCCCATCGCGCTCCTGGTAGACGACCGGCGCCAGCTGGACAATCTCGCCCGCGCCCGCGCGGATGACGAGATTGCCCTGCGCGTCGATGCGGATCTCGTCCTCGCCGCTGAACCGCAGGCGGATGGCCCGCGGGTCGGCGCCGGGCGCCACCACGAAGTCGTACTCGAGCTGATCCTGGTTCCCGTAGAACACGAGGTCGATTCCCGCGTACAGGTTCGGGTAGCGGACCTTCCCGAACGACTGCACGCCGCGCCGCCACCGGGACGGATCGTTCCCAACCAGGTAGTTGCTGACGCCGGGGGTCGGCTCGAGCCCCACTGGCTGCACGCGCCCATCGGCGGCGGGCCACGCCATCCGCACGACGGCCGCCTGGGCCCCGGACGACCCGGGCGACGTCGACGGGCGGGAACGTCCGCTCAGAGAGACGACCGCTGCTCCCTGCCCGAGGAACAGCGCGTAGCCGCTGCCTCTCGAGAGGAAGCCGGCCGCCCGGTCGGCCACGCTGTCAACGGCTTCGAACCGCAGCGGCTGCCGGCCGACCGCCGTGAGCGCTCGCCGCTTCGCGGGCACCGGCGCGCGAGCGCCGGCCGCCAGGGTCGAGACCCTGTCACTCGGCAGGAACGCACCCAGTGGGATGGAGATCGAAACAACCAGGAAGGCCCCGATTGCGAACGAACCGCCTCGAGCCAGGCTTCGGGTGGACATTACCGCACATCCTCTCCACGGCGGATACGCAACAGCCCGCTCGCGAAGAGGCGGGGCGCGCGACGCCGCGATCTAGATAGCCGCAACGGAACTTGGGTGACTGGATTTCCGGTAGGATAGCACGAATGGACCGGCAGGCCGGCATCACAAATCGGACACACAAATCGGACATGTCACGATTCGGACAACGCCGTGCCGTCACTCCGTGATCAGTTCCGGCGGCAGGTGCGAGCAGTCGGCTGGTTCGAACGTGGCGCCGGCGCTCGCCAGCCGGACGACGACGATCCCGCAGTTCGGGAACCTGAAGCGCCTCGCGAACTCGCGCGCCCGCGCCATGCCCTCCGCGGTCGCCTCGGCGCGCGGCTCGGCGCACCTCCACAAGAAGACCTTCGAGAAGATCCCGTGCGTGAAGACGACGACGGGGCCCTCGCCGAGCGCCTCGGAATCGCGACGAACGCGGTCGGCGCGAGCCAGGAGCCCGGCGAACGACTCGGCGCCCCCGCCGGCGGCTCGATGCGGATCGGCCCGCTCCCAGTAGGCATCGACCGCCGGACCGCGCTCGAGCGCGGTCGTGCCGTCCCACGCTGAGGGGTCGAGAAACGTGAACTCCTGCACCGGCCACTCCACGCGCGGGACCTCGGGCCACCGCCCGATGAACGGCTGCGCGGTGTCTCGGGCTCGATGGTAGGGAGAGACGGCGATCAGCCTGGGCTCGGGCAGCACCGCCGCGGTCAGGCGAGCCTGCTCTGCCCCGACGGCGGTCAACTCGGTCAGGTGGGGCCGCACGGTGCGGAACCCGGCGTTCGACACGCTCTGTCCGTGCCTCACCAGCAGGAGTGTCGTCATGGCTTGTCGTTCCCAAGCCCGAACGCCGCCAGCCGCGTGCCGTCGCGGACGAGGATCCGAGTGCCCGTGACCGCGGGATGCGCCCATGCGGTCGGGCCGCTCACCTGGTACCTCCGCACGAGCCGGAGTCCACCGCGCGAGACGCGATGGACCTCCAGTCGCCCGTCCTCACCAAACACCAGAGCGTAGTCTCCCCAGCCGGCGAGCGTGGCGTGTTCTCCGCTGCGCGCTGCGCCACGCCACAACACGTTGCCGTCGGCCGGATCGAGCGCGAAGAGCTGACCCTTGCGGAAGTGCGAGAAGCCGACGACCACCCCGCCCACAGATACGGGCGAACTCAGGAACAGCGAGACCTCGCGCGTTCTCCAGACCTGCCGCGCGGCCCAGGCGTTGCCGGTCGGGCTGACCTGCCAGGCTCCGAACCCGAAGTCGTTGTCCGAGGTCAGGAGACGGTCCCCGAGCACGAGCGGCGTCACGATCGTGTTGTCCTGGGACACTGCGAACGCGAACTGCCAGAGTTCACGCCCGGTGCGGGCATCCACGCCAACGACCTTCTTCCTCGACTTGAAGATCAGCTGCGCGCGCCCCCCGAACGTCGCGACAATGGGAGACGCCCCTACCGCGGGGCCGTCACCCGTCCAGCGCCACGCCTCGACGCCGTCCGCCACCCTGAGGGCCACCATCGCACCGTCGGCCGGGCTGCCGGGCCTGCCGCGGTCGTCGCCGCCAAGGTGGATGAAGCAAAGCCCGCCCCAGACGAGCGGTGACGCCGCCGCCCCGAAGTAGGGGAAGCGCCCGCGGAACTCCCTCCCGGAATCGCGCCGCCAGAGAAGGCGTCCTGTCGCGGTGTCCCACGCCGAGAGCACATTGGCCACACCAATCGTGAACAGGCGTCCGTCAGCGATCGCCGGCGTCGAGTAAGGGCCGCGTCCGTGCGGTCCGGCGTCAGGGTCCTGCACGAACGGCGCGTCGTAGCTCGAACTCCACAGGGGCTCGCCCGCGACAAGGCGCAGCGCGGAGATGACTTCCTTCTCTCCCTGACGGGAGTGAACGAAGACTCGATCGCCCGAAACGACGGGCCCGGAGTAGCCGCCGCCAACCTCGCGCGCCCAGCGCCGGGAGAGTCGGGCCGGCCAGCCATCCCTCGGGAGCGGTGCGGAGACTCGCCCGTCGCAATCGACGCCCCGCCACTGCGGCCAGTCGGCGGGGCCCGCACCCTGTACGCCGATCGCGAGAGCGGCGAGGGCAATCGCCGTACCGCCAATCGTTGCCTTCGCCGCCGGCGGCAGGCGCCGCCGATACGACAGGCGGCGCCACACCCACTCGACCGGCCCCATCGCGAATCGCCGCAGCCAGACACGGCTCGCCCAGGCTTCGAACCGGAACACCGGCACGGTCAGCGCCGCCACGGCGAGCGCCGAAAGTCGGGTGAACAAGCCGAAGCCGGTCGTGTTGAAGGTGGTGCCGAGCAGGGCCAAGCCACGCACCGCGTCGAGCGCGACGGCGCGTCGCGATGAAGCGACGGGCGTCCCGGCGGCCGGACCATGGGTTCCCGACATCGCGCATCCTCCCGATGAACCCTCGGCCTTCCTGTCGGTCGTGACCCTGAGGGAAGTGACCGCCGCGCGGGCAGGCGGTGCTGGCGGTATGATAGTCCGTCTGCCCGGGCATCGAGGCAGGAGGACCGTCATGGCATCCTCGCCTGTTCTGCGGCGCCTCCCTGGTCACCTCGCGTTCCTGCTCGCCACGCTCGTCGCCACCGTGACCGCGGTGACGGCCGTGTATCCGTTCTTCTACGAGGGCTGGGGACAGCCAGTCACGACCGCCATCGCCTACCTGCTGCCCCCCGTTCTGATGGTCGCTGTCTGCGGACTGGCGGTCGGCCGGCCGCACGCGGGTGGGTTCCTTCTGTTGGCGGGCGGCGTGGGCGTGGGCGCGTGGTGGCTCTGGCGAAAGGCCGCGTCCGAGGACCTGACACCCGACGTGCTGCTGACGGCCGTGGTGTTCTTCGCGCCCGTTGTGCTGACCGGAGCGTGCTTCCTGTTCGAAGCCCGCCATCGGCGGCTGCTGGCCGCCGCGGGCGCCCAGCCATCATCGCGATGGTGGGTGCGGCACTATCGGCTGGCCATCGTCCTCGGCGTGCCGGTGCTGGCGGTTGCGCTCGGACCGGCGCAGGAGCTTCCGGGCCTGCTCGCGCGGCACGATGACGGGTTGCGGGGCATACGGACAATCGCGGGCAACGGCGTCACGCTCGTCTGGGCGCCGCACGGACCCGGCTGGAACCAGCGTCAGCCCGACGGCTCTTACCCTTCCTGGGACGCGATTGCGGGCCATGGCGGGTCCGGCGCCGGGCTCTGCGGGCACCTCAGCGAGGACGGCACATCCCTGCGCCCCGAGGCGCTCCGCGCGTGGCGCCTGCCGACGGCAGACGAGGTCGTCCGTTCGCTCACACGGGGAGGCAGGAACGCGGGGTGCACGTGGGACGGCCGTTCGCCGCACGCGACGTGCGCGCAGGCGCCCGACAAGGAGACCCCTCTCTGGGCTCCCGACCAGGCGCCGATCTATTACTTGACGACGGACGTGGCCGGCGAGCAGCACGTGCTGGGCGTGAACTACACGGGTGGAATCACCCCGCACCGCAGAACCTCGGGCGTCGGCTACCGCTGCGTGAAGCCGGTCGGGAGCCCGTCCGAATGACGCCGACCGGCGCCTGCCGGAGCAATCGCAGTCCGCGCGCATGCGTCCGGAGGCCGGCCTCACGATCTTGGAGGGGACGTTCGCCGTTCCCGAGGACCGCGCCTCCGGTAAAGGACGCCTGATCCGCCTTGCGGTGGTCGTCCTCGAGGCGAAGAGCGCCAAGCCACGGTATCATGTGCGCATGAGCCGCTCGCACCGCATGGTCGGACTCTCAGTCTCGCTGGCCGGCATTGCCTTCGTCCAGTTCGTGTTTACGGCCGACACCCCCGAGTGGCCGCGGTTCCGCGGCCCGAACGGGAACCCGGTGTCGACGGGCCGCCTGCCCGACACCTGGTCGAAGACGCAGAACGTCGAGTGGACGGCTTCGATTCCCGGCCGCGGCTGGTCCTCGCCCATCGTCAGCGGCGGGAAGGTCTTCGTGACCGCCGCCGCGACCGACGGCCCGTCCAAGAAGCCCGAGATCGGGACGCAGGTACTCGAACGACTACGTCGCCGAACTGACGAAGCAGGGGCTGTCGGAGCAGGAGGTGGAGGCCCGGGTCGTGGCGCGGGACTTCGAGCTGCCCGAAGAGGTGAACCTCCACTACTTCCTCTATTGCGTCGACCTCAACAGCGGCAAGGTGAGCTGGAAGCAGGAATACCACACTGGGCGCCCGCCCGGCGGCCGCCACCGCAAAAACAGCTTCACCTCCGAGACGCCGGTCACCGACGGGAAGCTGGTCTACGTCTACGCGACGAGCCTCGGCCTCTGGGCGTACGACATGAAGGGCAGGCTGGCGTGGAAGACGCCGCTCGAGAACTATCCGATGTACGGCGATTTCGGCACCGGCGCGTCGCCCGTGCTCGCCGGCGGCCTGCTGGTGATCGTCAACGACAACGAGAAGCAGCAGTTCATCGCCGCGTTCGACAAGGAGACGGGCAGGCAGGTCTGGCGCACCGACCGAGACCTCAGGGCTGGGACCAGCGCGGCGGCCCGGCGCTCCGGCTGGTCGACGCCGTTCGTCTGGGTCACGCAGGGGCGGACCGAGATCGTCACCACCGGCCCCGGCTTCGCCGTCAGCTATGACCTCGCGGGCAAGGAACTCTGGCGGCTGGCTGGCATGGGTGGCGGGCCGATCCCCAGCCCGTACGCCTCGGGCGGCCTCCTGCTGCTGAACGGCGGCGCCGGCGGCCCGATCACCGCGGTGAAGCCGGGCGCGACCGGCACGTTCTCGGTTGCCCCGAAGGCCGAACCCAGCGCGCATGTCGCCTGGTCGATCGAGCGCGCCGGCACCTACCTGCCGACCGAACTCGCTTACGACGGCGCCATCTACTCGCTCACCGACACGGGGATCCTGAGCCGGTACGACGCGGCTACCGGCAAGCTCGGGTACCGCTCGCGCATCGAGAATGGCGTCGCGTTCACGTCCTCGCCGTGGGCCTACGGCCGCAAGGTGTTCTGCCTGAACGAGGAGGGGAAGACGTTCGTGATCGCGGCCGGCGAGAAATACGAGCAGCTGAGGGTGAACGACCTGGAGGAGTTCGCGCTCGCGACGCCGGCGCTCGTCGGCGACCGGCTGATCTTGCGCACCGAAAGCCGGCTCTACTCGATCCGGGAGAAGCGGTAGCCCACAGAACCGCCCGGTCCGAGGACGCCGGCCGCAGGGCTCGTCTGCACCTCGATCCACCTCGGCTCCGCGTCACCCGGGCGCCAGGCGAGCCACACCGTAGCTTCGCCGGCCGCCCCCGACCGCACGAGGTCGAGGGCCATGCTGCGTGCGAGCGCCTGGCCGCGCGGGTCCACCTTGCGCGGGTCCTTGCCGTGGACCGCCCCGCCTCCGATCGGAACCGAGGTTCCGCACGCGTCGGCGACAAGTTTCTTGCCGCTCAAGCCGTTGTCGCCGGTTGGCCCGCCGATCTCGAACGCGCCGGCGCCGTTGATCAGCCAGTCCACCTCGCGCGGCGGCTCCAGTTCGCCCGCGGCCACGTAGTCGGCGGCGACGCCGAGGCAGGCCCGACGCACCGTTTCGGTCAGCGACAGCCACTCCGCCCCGGGCGCGTGCTGAACCGAGAGCGACACGCCCACCAGCCGCCTGCCGCGCACGACGACCAGCGATTTCCCGTCTGGGCCGAGCCCGAGTCCCTCACGCTCGCGGCGCAGGTTCTCGATCGCGCGGACGAAGTCCGTGGCCAGCGCCTGCTCCAGGGGACGGTAGCCCGCGCGCGCACCCCGGCAGGCGTATCCGACGGCGATGGCCTGGTCGTCCGAGACGTCGCGGGCCGCGCGCTCCTCCGCCTCGAGCGGCCCCAGGCACAGGTCGAAACGCACCTCGAGCGCGTCGGGGTCGGGCGGAAACGCCGCGCCGTAGCCCGCATCCCGGAACACCGCCCGGGCAAGAGCCGCAATCTCGTCCTCCGTCACCGCGCAGCGATCACCGGTGCCGGCGGCAATGCGGCCGTCGATAAAGACGACGCCCCGGTGCAGCGCGACCTCGACGCCAACCAGCGCCCGGTCGTCGCGCGCGCACACCAAATCCACGATGCGTGCCGCGACGTCGTCGGCCAGCCGGTCCGGATGGCCGGCGCACACGGCTTCGGCAAACCGCAGTCTTTCGTTCATGGTCGCCAGTCCCCTTCCTTCGTCGCCCAGGCGAGCCGGCGTTGATCCGCGCGCCCCAGCGGCGGGAGCTCGTCGATGCGAGAGACCAGCGGGGCGAGGTCGTGTCGCCAGCCGCCGGGCGTGAGCAGCGCCCGCACGTCCACGCCCGCCCGCGCCATGCAATCGACACCGCCCTTCGTGACCTTCCCCACATAGCCGTCCGTGATCACGAGCGCCCTCCGGGCACGTTGCGTGACGAGGTGCTCCAGCACGCAGGCGATGTCGGTGCCGCCGGTGCTGTCCGCACGACCTCGGACGAGGTCGGCGAGAGGCACCGTGACGACCTTGGTCGAGAACAGTCCGACCGCCGGCTGTATGTGCCGCCGGAGGCCCGTCAGCGCTCCATAGAGGTACTCGATGTAGCCGTTCATGCTGCCGCTGACATCCAGATAGACGTGCGCGAGGTCGGCGTCGCGGCCGCGCGGCGAGTCGACGACCGAGTCGTAGAACAGCGGCGCCCGTCCGGCGGCGCGCATGACGACGCCGCGCCAATCACGGAGTTCGGGGATCGCCACCTGCGCCCGGACGGGGCCATGGCTGCGCCGGACCGTCGATCGGCCGCGCGTCGCGGCCGACAGGAGCGCGCGGCGCATGGCAACGAGCACCTGGACTCCGACAGGTGCCGCCGCGACGTGCTCCTTATTGAGGACGTCGGACAGGCTCCGGCCGCGAATGGCCTGCGCCGGCGGTGGCCAGCGTTCGACGATGTCCCGCACCGCCTGCACGAAGTCGGGGTCCGCGGGTCCCTCGGTCCCCCACTCGCCGTCTTCGCCGTTCGGCTGCAACGAGCCCCCGTGCGAACCGAGCAGAACCGGCCGGCCGCGCCCGTTTCCGTCTGCGCCCTGCAGGCCACCGCGCGCGATCGCGTTGAACAACTCCTCCGCCGTTGTCTGGCCTCCCTCGTAGAGGAGCCGGTGCAGCGAGGCCAGCGCCCGGTCAGTCACTGCGGCGCCCTCGGGCGGAGCGAGCAGGCGATACGGGCCGGTGGCATCGCCGTAGAGCCCGAGGAAGAACGACGTGTAAGCGCGCTCCGGGTGCTGCAGCACGAGCAGCGAGTTGATGACGGCGTCAAACGCCACGTTGTGCGCCGGCGTCGACCTCGGGAACAGGCGCGTGTGGCCCAGCAGCACGTGATACAGCTCGTGCATCACGAGCAGGTAGAGGTGCTCGTCGGTGCGGCACCGCTCGCGGACGAAGTCCGGGTTGATCCTGAGGACCGGGCTGCGCTCGCACGAGATTGCGGCCGTCGGGACGTCGCGGGACGCCTCCACGCGCAGGAGCGACAGCAGCGCGTTCATCGCGTAGCTCCGGGCCGGCACGGCATTGAGCACCCTGTGCACGAGGATCTCGTCGTCGGTCACTGCGTCACCCTCCCTCGGGCTGTTCGGACTCCGGAATCACGAGCAGGCAGCGCTCGATCACGATCAGTGACGGCTCGACGGGGCGCGCCCGCACGTACAGCGGGCCCGATCGGTGCGCGAGCACCGCGAGCGACGTCAGCGGGTCGAGCGGCGTCGGACCATCACGCCGGAAGAAGTCCACCGTCGCCAACGGCGGCGCCGGCAGGAAGACACCGAGGGCGTCCGGCACGCCCGCCAGCGGCAGAACCTCGGCGAAGGCACGGTCGACCGTCGCGGCCGGATCCCCGCGGTGCTTTCGCGTCCTCCGGCGAATCCGTGCCGGTGTCGGTTTGCGGCCGGCTCGATAGAGTTCCGCCAGCGCGGCCAGGGCGGCCATGCCGTCCCGGGCCAGGCATTCGTGCACGGCGCTGGTCCAGGCGGACGCAGACTCGGAGTCGAGGCCGCGCGGAAGCCCGTCGACCAGGTAGCGGCGTCCTGGGAGAACGGCTCGCGCGCAACGGAGCACGGAACGTGAAGGCACGCTCATGTTGTGCAGCCACGACCGTCCGTCGCTGTGCCTGCGCTCAGTGCTCATCGCTTCCTCCAGCGCCCGGCCGTTCCCGGAGCGCCGCCGCCGCGTCGTCGTACGCCCGTTCCACGTCCGCGAACACGAACGGCTCGTTGCCGGCCGCCAGGGTCAGCGCCACGTTGGTCAGCACGCGGCCGCGGACGGTGGTGCGGTCGATTCGCGGAAGTTCCCCGCTGACGATGTCGCGCTTCCAGTCGTGACCGCCGCGACCGACCGTCACCGTCGCCTCGCCGTCGGCTGCCACCCGAGCGTAATCCCGGGCAACCGCTTCGACGGTGCTGAGCGGGAGCCCCGGCCGGCACGCCAGTTTCAGCATCAGGATCGGCGCCGTCGCGAGACGGGCCGGTTCCGGCAGCATCGCGTAGCTGTCGGCGATCACCTGGCCGGCCTGGAGGTCCGCCATGCGGGACCTGAACGCCAGCGCGATCCGGCGCACCGGGTTCGTCTCCGCCTGAATCGCCTTCAGAGGGCTGCCGGCCGCAAGGCGCGCGGTTTCCCAGGCCACGCGGTGCACGGTCAGGACGGTCGAGGCGGGCACCGGGTTTCCCCAGGCGGCGTCCGGGAGCGAGAAGCGAAGCGCGCTGTGGAAGACGTCCTCCAGCACGTGGCCGTCGCCGGTCGCATCGAGAGCCGCGCGGACGGCCCGGATGTTGGCCGCCAGCTGGACCGCCCGTCGCGTCGAGAGCGGGTGGCCGGCCCCGGCGAGCTTCGCGGCCGCGATGTGCACGTACTCGGCCGAGGCGGCCCGCCCCTCGCCGGTGTCGGCGGCCAGGGCCTCGCGCACGGCCAGCACCGCTTCGCGAATCAGTGCCTCCGCGCCGGCGTGGGGCTGGTGCCCGCCGGCGAGCAGGGCCAGCTGGTCCTCGCGCGACAGGTCGGCGAACGACGGGACGTTCACGATGAACGCGAAGCGGTCCGCCAGCGCGACGTCGAGCGGCTCGGTGCCCGCGTACTCGTGCGGTGCGGGTCCGCCATCGGCGGGCGGCGGCGGGTTCATCGCGGCCCAGCGGTGCCGCAGCCGCTCCAGCGGCACACCCTGCACCACGCGGTCGTGCACGATCGGGAAGAGCTTGTTCTGCAGGTCGGGCCGGCACCGCGAAATCTCGTCGAAGAAGACCGACTCGGCTTGCCAAATCGTCGCGGGCGTCTGCAGGTAGACGATCTTTCCGCCCTCCGGCACCGGGAAGCCGACCAGGTCGTCGAAGTTGAGGAGCGACGCGTTGTACTGCCGGTGCGCGAGGCCGAGGCAGGTCGCGAGGCGGGCGAGGAGCAGGGTCTTCGCCGACCCGTGAGGCCCGATCAGCAGCAGCGGGAGTTCGGCGGCAACGGCCGCGAGGATCACCGGCTCGATGCGGTCCCAGCCGACGATGCCAAGCTGGCGGAGGACGAAAGACGAGGGGACGAGCTCGGCGGAACGGGCAGGCATTGGTGTCCTCTCCATTCGGACAAGAGGACACCCGGAGCAGCGGCGCGGGGCACGGGCACCGGGCCGCGGACAGGTTGTTGCCGACGCCTTCGGTCGGCCGCATCTCGCCCGCCGAATCGCTGCCGATTCGCCGGGCGACAGGCACCTTGGGATGTCCACCCAGGTTGCCGGGCCCGCTGGTGCCGGAGGCGCATGCACGCCGCCGCGCGTTCCAACCGGGCCACTCCGGATGTCCGATTCAACTGTCCGCGGGTCTGGACGACTCCGCGGACTCTTGACCTTCTAATGCACGGGCGGTGCCAACCAGCACCGACCCCCTGCCACCGCGGAAGTCGGGACTGACATTTGTCGGTCGGCAGTCGCGACGAAGGGGCGGGATCGACGATGAATGGTCGGGACCGGCGGACTGTGACAGGATAGGTCAACGCGATGAGTGTCTTCTTCCGCTCGTATCGTTCCAGCAGCGCGGGCAACTGCCTCGCGGTCTGGACACCTGATTCGGGTCTCCTGATCGATTGCGGCGTCAAGACCCTGAGGGACTGCCGCGCACTGGTCCGCCGGCACCGCGACCGGCACGGCCCCATCGTCGGCGCGCTCGTATCGCATTCGCACGGCGATCACCTGAGCCGCGACGGCTTCCGCGTCCTCCTGGAGCACGGCATCCCGGTCCACAGCCACCAGCAGGTCGTCCCGCAGCTGCTCGCCCGGCTCGACGGCGACGCGGGCGGCGGCGAGGCCGTGCGGGCCTGTCCCGGCGAGCGGTTCACCGTGGGCGAGTTCGACATCACCGCGGTTCCGCTCCCGCACGCGCCCGGCGTGCCGAACTTCGGCTTCGTCATCCGCGCCGGCCACGGCACGCGGCGGCGGAAGATCGTCGTCTGCACCGACTTCCGCGATCCCGCCGACATTGCGCCGCACCTTGCGGGCGCCGACTTCGTCTTCGTCGAGGCCAACCACGACCTCGACCTGCTCCGCCGGCACTTCAACCCGAACAGCCGCTACCACATGAACAACGGCCAGACGGCCTCGCTGCTCTGCGACGCGGTCCGCAGCCGCCGCTTCAGCCCACAGTCGAATGGTACTCGGCCACCTGAGCGCAGAGCGCAACCGCGACCACCTGGCCCTGGGTGAAGTCGATCGCGCGTTCGCCGCGCAGGGGCTGAAGACGCCGTGCGCCATCGAGACGGCGCCCAGGTTCGAGGCGTCGGAGGTCTTCAGAATCGGGTAGCGGATTGGTGCCGCAAGTCGCGGGTCGCAAGCCGCGAAGCGGCCTGGACCTCCCCTGTCATGTCCCACCCATGGACTCCCAACCAGGAGGTCGGGGCCGACGACGGACGGTCAAGGCCGGCGATGACGGGTCGGGATTCAGGATGGCAGAAACCGCAACGCGCGGCCTCAGCGCCCAGGCAGCACCTGCAGCCCATTCAGCGGGCGGCGGAAGGCGGTCGTCGGATTCAGGCGGGAATCGGCGACAACGCTGGTCCGGCGCAACGCTTGCAGACAGATCCGTCGTGGCCTGACGATGCTAGAATCGCCGCATGGGCAGGCCGGACGACATGCAGGTTGCGCGCGCCGAGTCGATTCGTCTGACCTACGACGACTACGTCAACTTCCCGGACGACGGCCGGCGGCACGAGCTGATCGACGGGGAGCACATCGTGACGCCGTCGCCCGCCTTGCGGCACCAGGAGTTGCTCGGCCGACTCCACCTCGCGCTCGGGAATCACCTCGTGCAGCACCGCGCTGGTAAGGTCTACCTCTCACCTGCCGACGTCGTCTTCTCGAGCTTCGACGTCGTCGAACCCGACCTCCTCTTCGTCTCGAACGAACGCCTGGAGGTCCTCGCCGAAACTCGGCTGACAGGCGCCCCGGACCTCGTGGTCGAAATCCTCTCCCCGTCCACCCGCCGAACCGACGAAATCAGGAAGCGCCAGCTCTATGGCCGCTTTGACGTCCGTGAGTACCTGGATCGTCGACCCCGACATCGACGTCGTCAAGGTCCACCGCCGCGCGGAGGACGGCGGCTTCCCGCGAGTGGCCGAGCTCAGCGCCGCGAACGACGATGCGCTGCAGACGCCGCTTCTGCCCGGCTTCTCTCTGAGGCTCCGCGAGCTGTTCACCTGATCGCCGCCGGCCTGCCCGGGTCCCTCACTCCGTGAGGTCCCACATCGCATCGATGTTCGCCACGCCGTAGAACACCGACGCCTCCACGCCTCCGCCGGCATACGGAATGTCGAACATGAACACGTTCGGTTCCCCCCCGGCGTCGATGCCGATGAAGTCCTTGCTCGTCTTCGCGGTCTTGATGAGCTCGACCCACTTGTCCGGGTGGGCGCTCAGGACCTTCTTCAGGCCGCCGGGCGTCTTGGCGCCGAGTTTCGTGAACGCGTCGATGAGCGGCTGGAGCCTCTTCACCTTGCCGGCGGTCTGCGCCACCTTCCCCCAGTTTCCGCCCAGCGATACGTTGAAGTCCACGTCGCCCTGCTGGAATCCGTTCAGCTGACCGGGGCTCCTGACGCCCGTGATGTAGATGAAGCACGCCCCGCCCGTGGCGCCGACACCAACGCCCAGCCGGTTGATGGAGGCGCCGATGGCCATGCCCTTCCCGAGGTCGTCCAGCGAGGCGACGTAGCCGACGAGCGTCTCGATGCCGACGACGGCGAACATGGTTCCCGCCTTGGCTCCGACACCGAACCAGGCGTTGGTGCGTTCCTCTCGCTGAGTGGGCGTGAACTCGGTCACGGGCGGCGGCGGGCCAGGCTTGGGGAGATAGATGACCCCTGGCGTGATGCCGGTCGTGAACCGGTAGTTCCGCCCGTCGCGGGTGGTCGCCCGGCAGCCTACCTTGTTGTAGAGATACCAGTTGATCTCCGGAGCGCTGCGCGTCTTGAAGTTGAAGAAGCAGAGGTCGTTTGCCGACATGCCCGCGGCCTTCACGTCGGCCCGCTCGGCGAGGGTATACCAGCTGTCGGCGGAGGTGACGGGGTGGCGCGTGCCGTTCGGCGGCACGTAGTCGAGAGGAGACGGAAGCGGTTTCGGCTCTTTGACGATCGCCATGGTCGAAGGTCTCCTTTGGCGGCAGTACCGCGATGCCCGATTGGAGTCATCATACCCCCGTGCGCTATGATGCGACTCGTCGTGCCGGCTGAACAAAGGAGAGTCCGGGTCATGAACCGAACTGCCAGGCGAGTCATCGCGTCGGTCTGCTTCCTCGTGCCTCTCGCGGTGGTCGCCGTGACGCGCGCTCAGGTCCAGGCTCCGAAGGAGGGTCAGGGCAAGCACCACATCGTGGCCGGCTACCGCCACGGCCCCAGCGCCTTCCGCCGGAACTTCCTCGTCGAAACGACGCCCCTCCAGCCCGGCGTCATGGATTTCAGGCACTACCACACGTACACGGAGACGGTGGAGTTCCTCAGGAAGTGGGCGAAGGAGTACCCGGACCTGGTCGACCTCTACGTCGTCGCCCAGAGCTTCGGCGGCGTCGACATCTGCCAGGTGACGGTCACCAACAAGAAGACCGGCAAGGACATCGACAAACCGGCCATGTACGTCGAGGGCAACCGTCACGCCGGCGAGGTGACGGCCGGCGAGTCGGCGCTCTGGATGCTCAACTACCTGCTCACCGGCTACGGGAAGAACGCGGAGGCGACACGGCTCCTCGACAACTTCACGTTCTACTTCAGGCCGGTCAACAACCCCGACGGCAACCTCCTCTACCTGGAGACGGCGCAGACGCTCCGCAGCACTATCCGGCCGTACGACAACGACCGCGACGGCCTGCTGGACGAGGACCCGGCCGAGGACCTCGACGGCGACGGGTTCGTCCGGCAGATGCGCGTGAAGGTGGCGATGGGCAAGGGCGACTCGGTGGTCGACGAGCGCGACCCGGCGGGCCGCCTGATGCGAAGGGTCGGCGCAGGCAAGGGCGATTACCTGCTGCTGTCCGAGGGCATCGATAACGACGGCGACGGTCGGGTGAACGAAGACGGCATCGGCGGCCTCGACCTGCACCGCAACTACCCGGAGAACTGGCGGCCGGAGGTTGAGGACACGGGGCGGGGCTACACGCAGGGCGGCGCCGGCGAGTACCCGTTGTCGGAGGTCGAGACGCGTGCGGTGGTGACGTTCCTGCTCGCGCACCCCCACGTGTCGGTCGTGAACACGATGGACACGAGCGTCCCGATGCTCCTCCGCCCACCGTCCACCTCCGCCAGCGACGAGCGCATGTATCCGGAGGACCTCGCGCTCTACAAGACGTTCGACACGAAAGGCAAGGAGATCACGGGCTACGCGCGGGCCGGCGACGTTTACCACGACTACGGGCGCGGCAGCCCGCTCTTCGGACACAGCCCCGACTTCGGCTACTGGCAGTACGGCGCCGTCTGGTACGGCGACGAGCTGTGGAACGGCGGCAACGTCGGCGACTACAACAAGGATGGCGTGACCGACGAACTGGATCGCCTGAACTACAACGACAAGGAGCTGAAGGTCACGCGCTTCCAACCGTGGACGAAGGTGATCCACCCGCAGTACGGCGAGGCGGAGGTCGGCGGGTGGAACCCGAAGTTCTGGAGCCAGAACCCGCCGCCGGAAATCCTCGAGACGTGGGCCGAGAAGGAGGCGCGCTTCAACCTGATGCTCGCCGGCAGCCTGCCCAAGGTCGTGATGGGCGAGCCCAAGATCACGGCGCAGGGCGACGTCTACACCGTCGAGCTGCCGATCGAGAACCAGGGCGCCATCCCGACCGCGCTCAAGCAGGCGCTGCTCGTCCGGATCGTGCGGCAGGACACGGTGTCGATGATCTTCCCGGCAGGCATGACGTCGGTGGGGACGACGGGCGGCGTCCGTGGCGGGCGCGGCGGCGGCGGGGACATGGAAGGCGGGGCCACCCCGCAGGGCGCGGGCCAGCGCGGCGGAGGCGGGGGTGTGCGCGGCGAGGGCGGACAGCCTCCCCAGCCCGACACCTCCAAGGACAAGGTCATCATCGTCGAGCCGCAGAACCGCCCGCAGGTGACGATCGAGCGGATCGCCGGCAACGAGAAGAAGACGGTCACCTTCAAGGTCCGCCTGAACGGCATCGCCGGCACCGACTGCACGCTGCGCTACGTTTCCACCCGCGGTGGCGTCGTCGAGAAGAAGGTGTTCATCGGGAAGAAGTAGGCGCTGATCCTGCGGGCGAGGCGCCGTGGTCCGCGAGCCAGCGCCTCGCCTTCTCCGCCAGCATCTCCCACTCGGCCCGCTCGGCGACCGCCTCTCTCTCGAGCCACTCCAGGGCGAGCGAGGTGGCCATCACCCGACGGGCGACGGCGCGGCCGCCAGGCGCGCCGCGCAGTTGCGCCTCGAGGGCGTCGATGTCCCGCCCGATGATCGCGGCCAGCCCCGGTGTCAGGTCCCAGGACCCGTCGGCCGCCTGAAGCGCCACCAGCCTGTCCAGATCGCGCGGGGTGTGGACTGGCTTTGCCTGCGCCGCGTGGCGGACGTGCACGCTGTGGCGGATCCGTTCGAACCAGCCCGGCGCGGCGTCCGCATCGCTCGCGTCCTCGGCCGGCATCGACGCCTGCTCAGCGGCATCGAACGCGAAGGGACCATGCCCAGCCATCATGTTCGGAATGCCGCGCGACATCGGCGCCGCGGCCATCGGCAGTCGCGCCGACCCGATCCAGCCCCCGGCGTGGACCGGCAGCAATCTCGCCCCTCCCCACCCCGACGTCAGCGCCACCGGCACGCGCCGCAGTTCCGCGCGACCATCGGTCGGCGTCTCGCGGTGCTCGATGGCCACGAACGACGTCTCGCGCGAGCACAGCTGGTACTTCACGCCCAGCGCGGCAATCTCCGAGGCGGCCTTCGCGTTCGTCCTGGTCCGCCGTTGCAGCGACCCGCGACTTTCGAGATACTCGCCCTGCTCTTCGAGCGTGCGGATGCGCGCCCGGGCTGCCAGCGTTGCGATGGTGTCGCCCGCCACGGCGCGGCCCGGGTCTACCCGAACCTCGAACCTGACGGCGCGGCCGGCCAGCAGGCCGGTCAGTGTTGCCATCCCTGCGCTCGGCGAGTCAATCAGTGCGTACGTCGTCAGGCGCTCGCCGTCGAACACGGGCGGCACACGGTCAGAGGCAGGCATCGCGCCGGGCTGTCCCCAGTCCACCTTGACGTCTGTCAGCACGGGCGACAGCACGCGCTTGAACTGGCGCATGACTTTCGCCTCGATGCGCTCGCCAGGGCTGATGAACTCGGCCGCCCCGCCGCTCGCTCGCGCAATCCCGCGCACCAGGTGGTGGCTGGCGCCGGCGCCGATGCCGAACGTGAAGAACCGCGCCCGGGGTGCGTGCTTGCGCGCAAGGTCGATGATCTCGTCGGTGTTGGTCACCTCGCCGTCGGTCAGCAGCAGGATCTGGCGCGGCAGGCCGGGGGTCGGCGTTTCGCGCACCGCGTACTGGAGCGCGGACAGCAGTTCGGTCCCGCCCATGTTCGCGGCAATCGAACTGACGAACGCGGCGGCTTCCTTCATCGACCGGTCGTCGTAGGGCCGGCTCTCCGGGAAGAGGGCCTCGTAGCGGCTGCCGAACGAGACGATGTTGAAGCGGCAGTCGGGCACGAGCGATCGCAGGCACAGCTGCAAGGCGTTTCGGACCTCCGCGATCGACGTGCCTTCCATGGATCCGGAGCGGTCGATCACGAAGACGACCTCCGCCGGCTGCGAAGATGCCTCGAACTTCGGCACGAACGACAGCAGCACGGCCCCGCCGCGCTCGCCACGCTCCACGACGGCGTGCGGAACGTCGAGGCCTTCGGCCGAAACCAGGATGACGAGATCGCGGTCCATCGGCGCGCTCCGCTGCGCGAGGCGCACGCGGGCGCGCGCGCCGTCCTGCTCCACCTCGATCGGATGCGTGGGCGACTGGACGGCGCGAATCCCACCGCTCATCGTCAGGTTCATTTCGAGCGTGAACCCGTAGGGCACGTCCAACGCCACGGGCGGATTCAGGGCGTCCGCGGGCGTCGGGCCGACGCCGGTCTGGTCCTGCGCCGGCGCGTAGCGCGGCGAAACGGTGGTGGGCAGCGTGAAGCGCGCCGCGGCCCCTTCGGCGGCCAGTTCCGTCACGTAGGTGATCGACAGCGCGACCTCCGAGCCCGGCTTCATGTTGCCGAGGCTGGCGGTGAACACGTCGGCGCGCTCCTCGTCCAGCAGGAAGCCTCCATGCCCTGCCTCGAGTGCATCGTCGTACTTCCTGAACGCCTCGTCGCGCTCCATCGCCCGGCCGACGTAGCGGACGCCGTCCACGGTCGCCTCGAATCCGCAGACGGCCGCGCCCTCGTCCAGGGGGAACACGTAGACGACCTCGAGCGGCACGTCCTCGCGGTTGCGGTAGGACTGGTTGACGGTGACGCGTGCGCACAGGTCGACGACGTGGGCGTCCACGCGGACGTGATCGAGCGGGATCGGCTGGCGGCCGTCGCGCGAGAACAGCCCGGCGTCGACGTCAGGGGTGGTGGAGGGAATGGGGCTCATGCTACTCCTCGCCTTCTGTGTTCCGTCTGAGGTGCTGCCGGCACCAGTTCACGAGTTCGTCCAGCCGGGCCGCGGCCGGAAGCCGGAGGTCCGAGGCCACGTGCAGTTCCACGCCGGGGGCCAGCTCGAGCCGCCGCCAGGAACTGCGGGGAACGGACGTCTCGGGCTCGGCCGCCACCGCCTGCCCGGGACGGCCCGAAGAGGGCCGGCGCCGCGCGCGGATGTCGTCGAGCGAGCGGCCCGCTTCCTGCTCTGCCTTGACCTCGAGCAGCCGCTCGAGGTGCGTGCGGTCGTAGTGGCTGCCACGCCCGACACCGAGGGGAACGGGCAGGAGCCCTTCCTGAACGTAGAACCGGACGGTGCGGCGCGAAACGCCGCCGAGGTCGGCCAGTTCGTCGATGCCGTAGCGCCTGTCGTTGTCGCTCACGAATACAATATAGACAGTTACTGTCACATTGTCAACTGTCGTATTAATGGCGTCGGGTCGAACGGCGATTCGGGCCTCCTGACATCGGTCATCCGCTTCGATCCGGCGTCGCGGGCAGGCGACCGGCTATAATCGGCTGATTCTTCCGTCTTGCCTGCGGTTCGGCGAGTGGAGGGTGAGATGAGCGGTTTGGGTGTCCTTCGTCGCAAGTTCGCCGTCGGCGCCAACGCCGCCACGCGTCATCTGCGCGCCGCCGCCGTCGTGGCCAGCCTGCTGGTTGTCGCAGCCCCGCTCGGGGCGCAGGACCTCGACCCGAGGTCCTATGCCCACGCCCCGGTCAACGGCACGTTTCTCGTCACCGGCTTCGGCCTGTCACATGGCGGCGTGGTGACGGACCCCACGCTGCCCGTCACGGACATCAGCGCGACGGTCGAGACGCCGTCGCTCGGCGTCGGGCGTTCGTTCAGTCTCTTCGGAAAGACGGCGCAGGCGTTCGGCGCGCTGCCGTACTCGTGGGCTCAGGTCTCCGGGAAGGTGCAGGAGCAGCAGACGAGCATCAGCCGCGCCGGCCTCTCCGATATGCGGATGAAGCTGTCGGTCCTCCTGCGCGGGGCTCCGGCTTCCACGCCGGCCCAGCTGGCGAAAGCGCCGCGCCGGACGATCCTGGGCGCGAGCCTCACGGTCTCGGCACCGACCGGCCAGTTCTTCCCCGACAAGCTGATCAACCTTGGCGCGAACCGCTGGGCGTTCAAGCCGGAATTCGCGGTGTCGCACCCGATGGGCACGAAGTGGCTGCTCGACGCCTACGCCGGAATCTGGCTCTTCACAGCCAACGACTCGTTCTACCCCGGCACCTCCCTTCGGACGCAGGAGCCGATGGGCACGTTCCAGGCGCACATCAGCTACAACTTCCAGCGCCAGCTGTGGGCGGCCTTCGACGCGACCTACTACGTCGGCGGCCAGACGACGATCTCGGGTGTCGGGAAGGACGACCGGCAATCGAATGCGCGCGTCGGGGGGACGCTCGTCTTCCCGGTCGGGAAGCGGCATTCGATCAAGGTGGCAGTGAGCCGGGGCGCCATCATCCGGTTCGGAGCGAACTTCACCACGCTCGCGGTCGGGTGGCAGACGGGGTGGGTTCCGATGCCCAAGCCCGGCCCCAAGCGCTGAACGCCGGCCCTCGAGTCCTTCTCTCAGAACCGCAGCACCACGCCGCCGGAGAACTCGAACTGGTTCACGTACTGCGCGTTGGCCACCAGCGTGCAGCCCCAGGCCGGGTCGCACCACCAGCTGTCGCCGCCGCTCTTCACGTAGGTCGGCACCGCCCGGAACATGGCCTTCACGCCCACGTGCCTGCTCGGAAACGCCTTCACGCCTGCGCCGAACGACCAGGTGAACCACGTCGAACCGCGCACGACCGTCGCGGGGAAGCCGGCGTCACCGTAGTCGGTCGCGCCGAGGCCGGCAAAGATGAACGGCCGCACGGCCGTCTCCGTCCCGCCGAAGTTGTAGACGAAGTGACCGTGGTAGTTGTCGACGGTCATGTCGCCCGAACGCACAGGTCCTGTGCCGGTGACGTCGAGCGTGGTGGCGCGGTGACCCCAGAGGAACTCGAATTCGGCCTGCGGCGTGATGAAGACGCCGAAGCTCGCGCCGAAGCTCGCGCCGTCCTTCGGGTCGGCGCGGGTGTAGACGGCTCCGCCGATCGACGTGGCGTCGAACCCGACTCCGTCGCTGATCGTCCACCCGCAGAACCCGCTGACCTCCACCCTGGCCTGCGCGAAGGCGGGCGCAGCCGTCAGGACGCCCATCGCCGCCAGCACCAGAGCCGCTCGCAACATCCATCCCCCTCTTCGTCCCCTGACCCGGACGACGACGATGGCCCGCGTGCGGACAGGTCTCAAGGAGCGGGCGCCGCCGCCGCGCCACCGACGCAAGCCGCCGCCAGTATTACACGTCTGGCAAGAGCGGAGGAGAGGGTTGCCTTCGAAGCCATCTGGCGGCGAAGAAACGCACCCACCAGATCGAGAGGAGCGCCGCGAGGCCGTAGCCGAAGACCACGCCGTAGAGCGCTCGCACCGGGATGGACGCCGTCGTCCAGTAGGCGGTGAGCGGCTCCTGGAAGACGTTGCTCAACCAGTGGATCACCATCGAGGGAAGGAGGCTGCCCGACCTGACGAAGATGTACCCGTAGAACAGGCCGAACAGGAACGCCCAGACGACCTGGCCGAGGACGAACACCACGGGCGCGCCCGTGAACACGGTCGGCAGGTGCAACAGTCCGAAGGCAGCCGCCGACCAGGTGATCGCCTTCGCCGGCGAGTAGACTCGCAGGAGCATGGTCAGCAACACGCCCCGGAAGGCCACCTCCTCGAGCGAGGAGAACATCTGCGCGAACAGGAGGGTCGACCGGGGTGGGAGGGCGGCGCCGAGGTCGAACACCTTCTTGACGAAGTCGAGCGTCACGGGATTGCCTTCGGCGATCCGGTAGACGATCGAGCCGGTCCCCTGGCACGCGACGAGAATCAGGACGCAGGACGCCGTCAGCGCCGTCAGCGGCAGGAACGGCCGCAGGCGGGCCAGGCGGATGTCGTCGAGGTAGCGCGCGACGGTCGGCGCGCCACTGGGAAGGCCGAGCAGGAAGGGGGCGGCCAGGTAGCCGAGCAGCCCGTTGATGGTGAACAGCGTCGCCGTGGAGAAGGCCTCCATGTCCGACATCTGTCTGGGCAGCCGGAAGATGCCGTAGACGACCACGGCGGCCAGGGCGAAGCCGACCGGCTGCAGTGCCAGCAGGAGGAGGAACGCCCGCCACGGGCGCGTCAACAGCCTGTCCCGGTATCCCACGCTGTGTCCTCACACGCCGGGGTCGCCGCCCCGTGACTACATAGACGCGCGATCGTCCGGAACAGGTCCTTTCGCGGCGAGTCCCCGACCCCGGGGCCGGGGTTGCGAGCCGGCCGAAGTGGCAATTCGGGTGTCCAATTCTACAGAGCGCCGGAGGCGGGTGCGGACCCCGCGGAGGTCGACGCACGCGCTCGGCAACGTCCCACGGAGGGTTTCGTGCGATCCCGCGTGATGCCCGCATTGATGCTCTCGCTGATTCCCGTCGCGGCCGCCTCCGCCCAGCAACTGCCGCGCGGCGCGGTCATCGACAAGGTGGTGTGCGTGCGGGACTCGAGCCAGAGCTACGCGCTCTACCTGCCGACCGACTATTCTGCCGACAGGCGGTGGCCCATCCTCTTCGCGTTCGACGCCGGGGCGCGGGGCAGACTGCCGGTCGAACGGTTCCGGGAAGCCGCCCAAACATTCGGCGTCATCGTGGCCGGCTCGAACAACTCGCGAAACGGCCCGATGGCGGCGGCCGTGGACGCAATGAACGCGATGCTGGCGGACACGCAGGCCCGCTTCGGGCTGAGCCCTGGTCGCGTGTACCTGGCCGGGTTCTCCGGGGGCGCGCGCGTGGCCGTGACATTGGGGATGGCCATGAAGGGGCAGGTGGCCGGCGTCATCGGGTTCGGGGCCGGCTTCCCTGCCGGCCTCGCGCCGTCGGCGTCCGTGCCCTTCGCGTTCTTCGGCGCGGCCGGCACGGACGACTTCAACTACCCCGAACTTCAGCAGCTCGACCAGGCCCTCGAGCGGGCGGCCGTCGCGCACCGGCTCGAGGTGTTTGCGGGCGGGCACGAGTGGCCGCCGGAGGCGGTCTGCGCCCGCGCGCTGGGGTGGATGGAGCTTCAGGCCATGAGGTCCGGGCTCCGGGCGCGCGACGCGGCGCTGATCGAACGGATGTTCTCGACGACGATGGCCGACGCGGCGGCCGAAGAGAGCGCCGGCCGCTTACTGGATGCGTACTGGCTCTACGCGGCCCTCGCGAAGGACTTCGCCGGCCTGCGCGACGTGGCGGCGTCCGAACGGAAGGCGCAGCAACTCGAGCGGTCCCGCGAGGTCAGACAGGCAATCGGGGACCTGAAGGACTCGGTCGACAAGCAGACCGCGCTCGAGGCGCGAATCGGACAGCTCGCGCGTGAGGCGGCGGCGCGGGAGGAGGGTGCTCCCGCACTCGCCGATCTGCTGGCGGCGCTGACCGACGCGAAGAAGCAGGCCGACCGGACCGACCGGCCCGCCGACCGGATGGCGGCCCGCCGCGCGCTCGTCTCCTCGTTTCTCCAGTTCGACGAGGCCGCGTCACGCGCCGCCGCACGCGGGGCCTTCGCGCAGGCGGCCGTCTTCTACCGCGCGATGGCGCGCATCAGGCCCGAAAACGCACGCGTCGAATACGACCTCGCCTGCGCCTGCGCCCGCAGCGGAAGCCGGAAGGAGGCCATCGATGCGCTTCGTCGCGCCGTCGCAAAAGGGTTCACCGACAGAAGTCTCATGGCAGGCGACCCGGACCTCGAGTCGCTCCGAGGCGAGCCCGCGTTCCGGGAGATTCTCGATTCGATCGGGAAGGGAGCGTGCGCCTGCCCCGAGGTGCGGGAGTTGCGCGAGGCTCTGCGATGCTGCTGAGAAGTCACGCCCTCGCCGCTGCCGTGATCCTGGCGTCCGTGTGTCTTCATGGCGCGGCCCCCGCCGAATGGCGGACGCTCGCGGGCGAACAACGAGATGGGCCGGCCATGGACACGTTCCTGCGCCGGCTCCTGGAACAGCACGGCGTGACGGCGCTCTCGGTCGCCGTGGTCGACGGCGGCGAGACCGTCTACGCACGAACCCTCGGCTTCGTCGATTCCAGGAGCCGACGGCCCGCAGACGAGCACACGGTCTTCCGTGCCGCGTCGCTCAGCAAACCCATTTTCGCGTACCTGGTGATGAGGCTCGTCGACGAAGGCGTGATCGACCTCGACACGCCCGTCCACCGGTGGCTTCCGAAGCCGCTCCACGCCTTCCCGGCCTACGCGAGCTTCCGAGACGATCCCCGCCACGAACGCCTCACCGCCCGGCTGCTCCTCAGCCATCAGGGCGGGCTGCCGAACTGGAGGCGAGTCCGCCCGAATGGGCCGATCGCATTCCGCTCCGATCCTGGCGCACAGTTCGCATACTCGGGAGAGGGTTACGCGCTGCTCCAGTTCGCGGTCGAGACGGTCACGGGCCGCGACCTTGCCGCGCTGGCGCGCGAGAAGGTCTTCGAACCGCTCGGCATGCGCGACAGCAGCTTCCTCTGGGAGACTCGATTCGACGGGCGGTTCGCCGTCGAGCTCGAGAGCCCGCTCGGCGGCCTCATCGCGGGGACCCGACAGAAGGGGAACGCGGCGGCGTCGGTCATCACCAACGCCCGGGACTACGCCCGGTTCATCGCCGCGGTGATGAACGGCACGGGGCTGACGCCGGAGGCCCGCGAGGCGTGGCTCGCTCCGCAGGTGGCGATCACGTCGAAGTCGCTCTTCGGCGCGCCGGGCACAGATGGAGGTGCCAACCGCGCCCGCAAGCTGGCATGGACGCCAGGCTGGGGCACCTTCGAGGACTCGAACGGCCGCGCCCTCTTCCACGTCGGGATGGAGGAGGGCTGCGAGGACTTCGCGGAGATCTTCCTCGACCGGAAGCTCGGCGTGACGTTCTTCAGCCTGACCGACAATGGGCACTCGTTCTCTGCTCCCCTGGTGGAGTACTCACTGGGCCGCGCGTTCTCTCCGCTCGAGTGGCTCGAGTACGGAGCGTTGCCCCTGGCCGGAATCGTGGCGCTTCGCGGCCCATTGCTGGTGCTTCTGGCCGGCGCGGCGGCTGCGGTCCTGTGCTGGAGACTCATGCGGCGGGCGCGACCCGATATACTCGTGCGATGCGGTGCGACGAGATTCGACTGACCGGGTCCGGCGGCGCGAACCGGGTCATGGAGGCGGAGCTGAAACGCCTCGTGATGCGGTCGCCGTTCGATGTCCGGGTTCCCAAGCCCAGGCGCGAGGGCGAGGCAACCCTCCTCTACCCGTTCGATGGCCGCATCGCCTGGGTCGCCGCGTGTCATCACCGCACGTCGTCGCGGATCTCCTGGGACCTGTTCTCGAGTCCAGCCGTGCGTCTCGAGCCGCTCTTCGAAGAACTCCTGCCGGCATTGAAGGCCGACGACCGGCTGCCCGCCGCAAAGACGCTGCGCCTCTCGGTGGACCTCGGGTCGGCCCACGACTTCGAGGCGGGTCCGCTGCAGCTGCGCGGCGTGGTGAAGAACGCGCTCGTCGAGGCGCTCGCCTCGCGCGGCGTGAAGGCGGAGGTCGACGCCGATTCGCCGGACGTCGTGTTCGTCGCGCGGCGCGCCGGAACGCCCGCCGCCCGCCGCACGGTGGTCGGGATCGACATCGGCCTCGGCGCGCGCCATCGTCGCGGCGCGCGGGTAGCCACCGGCCCAGCCCCGCTGCGCGAGACGCTGGCGGCGCAGCTCGTCATGCTCTCGCGCTGGGACGCGCGGACCGAGCCGCTCGTGGACCCGATGGCCGGAAGCGCCACGATCCCCATCGAGGCCGCGGGGCTGGCGGTCGGTGCCGCGATCCGGCATCCGTCGGACCTCCCCTTCAGGCACCTGGCGGCCTTCAAAGGCCTGCCGAACGAAACCCCGGACCTCTTTCCCGGCACCGTGCCGCAGATCCTCGCGCTCGATGTCGACGAGGAGATGATCAAGGCGATGGTGGGGAACCTGCGGGCGTCTGGCCTGACGGGCGCGGCCTACAAGGACTCGATCGTCATCGGCCAGAAGGACGTGCGCGCGCTGACGCCCGAGTACGTCGCCGGCCTCTTGCCGCGTGCGGCCGCCATGAAGCCGGGCGTCTTCTGCTTCAACCCGCCGTACGGGGTCCGGATCGGCGGGGAGAAGGGCGAAGCGAAGCTCGTCGACCTCTACGCGGGAATGGGGCGTGCGCTGGCGCGATTCAAGGGCTGGCGCGCCGCGTGCTTCGTGTCAAACCCGCGGTTCGTCGAGGCGTTCGGGCACCCGCCGGCGATGACGAAGCCGGCGACCAACGCCGAACTGCCGGGCGCCTTCCTCGTCTACGAGCTGTAGCAGGCCCGAGGTTGACGGATCGTTCGCGGTGGCGGGCGTGGCTTCCCGGAACGGCCGACCGCCGTCGTCCGGCTGCCCTGAGAGGGGCGCGGCTTCTGCCCGCTACACTCTCGTCCGCGTGATCTTCACGACGACGCCACGGTCTGTGGGGTCGGGGCAGCGGATGAACTCGGTGGTGACGCCGTCCGGGTCGATCACCTTCTTGTACGGCGTGCCTTCGTACAGCCACGGCATCGTGCCGCCGTACTGCAGGACCCGAATGGCCCCGCTCATGCTGTCCTGCAGCCACTCGCACATCCGCCCCTGGTCGGCCGGATAGGCGAACTTGTCACCCAGCGTGTGGCGTGCGCACTTCCCCGCCTTGCACTCGACGATCTCGACGCCAATCTGATACCGACGCCGCGGCGGAGCGAGCTGCGGCTGCGGGGCGGCGGGAAGCTGCCGTGCGTCGGCGCCCGCGGCCGCGCCGACCAGCGCCGCGCCCGCCAGACCGCACGCCGACAGGAACTCGCGCCGGTCCGTCGTCTTGCCGTCGTCCATCACCGATCTCCTTTCGCGTCGGTCATTTCGTCAGGAAGTCCACGGCGAGCGCCGCGAGGGCCCTGGTCCCGACCGGCAGCGCGCGCTCGTCGACGGTATAGCGCGGCGAGTGGTTGGCCGGGGCGGTCGCCGGGTCCTGCCCGGCCGGCGTGCCGAAGAGCAGGAAGAAGAGGCCCGGCACCTGTTGCGCATAGTACCAGAAGTCCTCCGACGGCATCACTGGCGGAACCACGCGCGCGTTCCCCTTGCCCGCCACTCGCTCGAGTGTCGGCGCCATCCGCGCAGTCAGGCCCGGGTCGTTGATCGTGACGGGGTACCCGTCGGTGATCGTGACGGTCGCCGTTGCCCCGGCCGCCTGCGCGATGCTCTCGGCCGTCCGTCGGACCCGCCGCAGGACCTCGGCGCGCATGGCCGGATCGAACGTCCTGATGGTGCCTTCCATCAGCACCGACTCCGGGATGATGTTCGTGCGGACGCCGCCGCTGATCCGGCCGATCGAGATCACCGCCGGCGCCTGCGTCAGATCGATCTGCCGGCTCACGATCGTCTGGAGGCCGAGCACGATTTGCGAGGCGACGACGATCGGATCCACACCCGCCCAGGGCATGCCGCCGTGCGTCTGCTTCCCGGTGACGGTGATGGAGAGGGTGTTGCCGGCGGCCATCTGGCCGCCCGCGCGATAGCCGATCTGGCCGACCGGCCCGGGGAAGGTGTGCAGGCCGAAGATGGCGTCCGGGCGGGGGTTGTCGAAGACACCCTCCCGCACCATCCGCTCGGCGCCGCTGAGCTCGTCGCCCGGGAGGCTTTCCTCCGCCGGCTGGAAGACGAACATGACGGTCCCGGGCAGGCGGTCGCGCATGCCGGCAAGAATCTCCGCCGCGCCCATCAGCATCGCGGTGTGGGCGTCGTGCCCGCACGCGTGCATGACGCCGACTTCCTGGCCGTTCCACTGCGCCTTCACCTTCGAGGCGTAGGGCACGTCGAGCTCCTCGGTGACCGGCAGCGCGTCCATGTCGGCCCGGAGGGCGACCACCCGCCCGGGCTTCCCGCCACGCAGGATGCCGACGACGCCCGTCTTCGCCACGCCCGTGCGAACCTCGAGGCCCAGCTTGCGCAGGTGGTCGGCGACGATGCCAGCCGTGCGTGTCTCGCTGTAGCCGAGTTCGGGGTGCTGATGTATGTCGCGGCGCCAGCCGACAACGCGGGCGGCCACGTCCTCGGCGCGGCGGTCGATCTCCGCCTGCGGTCCGGCGGGCAATGGAGCCGGTGCAGCCGGCGTTTGTGCCGGCGCCGACGGCACGCCGAACAACAGGGCCAGGACGGGTCCGGCGAGGGCACGACGCATCGGGGTTCTCCAGGAAGTCAGCTGGCGTCACTATACTATGCGCCCTCCTCTTACGCCGTCGGAAGCTACGGCGTCATCCAGCTCGACGCTTTCAAGGGCTCGACCGGGGCCAACCAATTTCTCGCCTCGAACGTCCAAGAGAACGTGACGGAGCGTCACGCATTCCGGAGGTTCGCCATGCGAGCAGTGAAGCTGATCGGTATCGCGGCGGCGTTCGGGCTGGCGGTCGCGGCGGCCGTCCTGACCGTGCCCCGGGTCCAGGCCGCCACCCAGGACAAGCAGGCCGCGAAGAAGGCCGAAGAGCCGAAGCCCAACATCGTCATCCGCGCGGGGGAAGCGCCCTCCATCCAGGTGCTGCCGGGCGGCGGCCCGCGCCTCGGCGTGCAGATCCGGGAACTCGAAAAGGACGAGGTGGCCAGGCTGAAGCTGGCTTCGCTAAACGGCGTCGCCGTCGTCGGGGTGACGAAGGATTCCCCGGCCGAGCGGGCCGGAGTGAAGGCGAACGACGTCATCGTGCAGTTCGACGGAGAGAACGTCCGCAGCACGCAGCAGTTGACCCGCCTCGTCCGCGAGACCGCGCCCGGGCGGACGGTGAAGATGGCGGTGATGCGCGACGGCAAACGGGTCGAGGTCGAGGTGACGCCGGCGGCGGCTCCCAACCCCGTCGACGTGCTCATCAACCGCGACGAGATCCGCCGCGACGTCCAGCGCGAGATGCAGGCTCTGCGCGACCAGTTGCGGGAGTACCGCTACGAGCGGCGGGTTCCGGCGCCAGTGCCTCCACCCGCCCCGCTGCCGCCCGGAGACGCGCAGCGGTACCGCCAGTGGGTCGTGCCGCCCGGCACGGAAGACACACTCCGGTGGTTCGGCGAGGACTTCCCCCGGTCGCTCGAACGCTTCCTGTCGCCCGGCAGGGGCCGCCTCGGCGTCACCGTCCAGGAGTTGACGCCCGACCTGGCCGCCTACTTCGGCGTCAGCGACGGCGTGCTGATCTCCAGCGTGGATGCGGACCGGCCGGCGGCCAAAGCGGGGTTGAAAGCCGGCGACGTGATCACGGCCATCGACGGCAAGGCCGTGAAGTCGTCGGGCGAACTCGTCGAGCAGCTGGCCGGCAAGCAGGGTGAAGTGACGATCGCGGTCACGCGCGACAAGAAGGCGCTGACGCTCAAGGCGGCACTCGACCCGCCGCGGACCCGCCCCGGGCGGGTGATCATCGCCGGCCGTCCGGTCTAGGTGCGCGAACCGGGCCCCTACTTGAGCGACTTCCCCTTGGCCCAGGTCCCCAGGAAGTTCGCGAGGTCCTCGCCGACCCTCTTGGTGTCGTCTGTCATCTTCTCCAGCGAGTCCCCCCCGAAGGCGCCCATCGAACCCACCCGCTTCTGCGCGAACTCCGCGAGCAGCGCGCCGGTGCCGTCCTTGACGGTGCCCTCGACGGCGATCTGAGACTTCCCCGCGCCGAAGCCGGCGAAGTAGCGCGCCGCGCGGCTGCCCGGGTCAATCTGCACGAACTTGCCATCGACGACAATCGCCTCCGGCGGCACCGGATCCTCGGCGCTGACGGCAACCACCCTGGCGTACGGGCCGAGTTTGACCAGCCTGGGCACGAACTGCGCGGCGAGGATGTCCGGAGCGTTCTTCTGCATCTTCTTGGCTTCCTCGACCCGCGACTCCTTGCCCCCTTCGCCGCCCGTGCCGAGGTTCGCTTCTTCACTGGAGAAGCGGCGAATCACCACCGGGATGTCCGCTCCGGCCGGGAGCGTCGCGACGTGCAGCTTGATCAGGTCGAGTTTGCCGTCCTTGATGACCGTGGGGCCGGCCTGCTGGCCGACAGCCACCGATGCCGTCGTGACGGAAACGAGGCGCGGGAGAACGAGAGCCGCGACGCCGATCGCCAGGAGATAACGCACAGGCACCTCCTTGAGATGGTCGCCGATACTAGAGGAAGTTCTTGAGCGCCCTTCGTGCCGTCCTGTCCGGGCGGACGTCCTTCTCGACCACCACCTGGATTGTCCGTTTCGGCTCCGCCAATTGAACGACCGTGCCCGGCGGCAGGTTGGTCGCCACCTTGATGAACCCGCAACTCAGCCCCTTGATCTGCACCTCGGCGGGCTTGTCGGGCGTGGCGACACTGTAGATCCTGCCGGCGTGGCGGCCGATGGCCATGTCGGTGGCGCAGGTGAGCACCTTCCCGATCTCGGTTCCCTCGAGGTCGCGCACGACAGCCGTGTGGGCATCGACCTTGCGCACGTCGTTGCCGACGAACGTCAGGGTGTAGGGCGCATCGGCGGCCTGTTCCAGGGCGGCCGATCCCAGGAACGTCTTGGTGAATCGAACCCCGTCGGGCGCGAACGGCAGCGCGAACGGCCACGGGTGGTGGATGAAGGTCCACGGGCCGATGTCCTGGTGGGACAGGGGGAGGACGGCGCCGGTCCTGAGCGAGTCGCGGGCCGCCAGGCCGCAGGCGATCACGCCGAACGGCCGACCTGCGGCCACGAGCATGTTCCACACCTTCACCGTGTGCTCGCGCTCGACGAACAGCTCGAAGCCGACCTCGCCGGTGTAGCCGGACCGGGAGACCAGGACCGGCGTTCCGTCGAGCAGTTGCGCGTCGCCGGCGAATTCCGACCGCGGGTCGAAGTGGCCCTTGAACGAGAAGTACGTCAGCTTGTCGAACACGGCGTCGGGCGCCTTCAGCACGGCCTGCATCGTCTTGACGGCCGCCGGCCCCTGAATGTCGATCTTCCCGAGCGCGTCGGTGAGGTCGACCGGGCGCGCGTCGAGGCCGCGTGCCTTCGCGTGCGCAGCGAGGTGCGCGGCGATCGTGCCGCCCATTCCGGCGTTGACGACCACCACGTATTCGTCGTCTGTCACCTTGTAGACGAGGCTGTCGTCCACCGCCTCGCCCTTCTCGTTGAGGAACGCGCCGTACACGCACTTGCCGGCCGTGAGCGGCGCGTTGTCCTTGCCGACGCACGCGGTCAGGTCGCGAGTGAAACACCACTGCAGCAGGTCGAACCCGCCGGTCCCCAGCACGCGCACCACGGCCATGTGGCTCGTGTCGAACAGGCCCGCCGCGTTGACGACCGCCAGGTGCTCGTCCTTGGCGCTCGAATACCAGACCGGCATCATGTAGTCGCCGAACTCGACGATGTTGGCGCCGTTCGCCTGGTGCCAGTCGAACAGCGGCGTCCGCTTCTTGCCCGCAGTCATGACTCCGTCCCCCTCCGTATGAATGGCCCCGGCGGCGACCGGGCGTCAGATCCCGAGTTGCGCGATGATGTCCTTCAGCGCGGCGGCGCTGGCCGCCAGCTTCTGCTGCTCCTCGTGGTCCAGCACGATCGGCAGGACTTCCCGGATCCCCTCGCGCCCGACCACGGCGGGGAGGCTCAGGCAGACGTCAGCGATCGGCCCGAACCGCTCGATGTAGGTCGAGACGGTCAGCACGCTCTTCTCGTCGTGCAGAATCGCCTCGATGATCCGCGCCACCGACAGCGCCACGGCGTAGAAGGTCGCCCCCTTGCGCTGGATGACCTCCTTTCCCGCCGTCACCACCGACTGGTGGAGGCGCATGCGCGCCTCGTCGTCCAGGGGCAGGCGGCCCGGGGGGGCGTAGAGGGTAACTGGGATCTGCCCCAAACTGGCCATGCTCCACACCGGCACCGACGAATCGCCGTGCTCACCGATCACGTACGCGTGGATGTTCCGCGGGTCGATGTCGAATTCCCGACCGAGCAGATAGCGGAAGCGCGACGAGTCGAGCGAGGTCCCGGAACCGATGACCTTGGTCGACGGGGCGGGCAGCCGCTTCACCACCAGGTGGGTCAGCACGTCCATCGGGTTCGACACCACGACGACGACCGCGCCCCGGTAGTGGGGGATGATGCCGGCCAGTATCTCCTCGGTGATGGCCGCGTTGCCGCGCGCCAGGTCGAGGCGGGTCTCGCCGGCCTTCCGTCCCCGTCCCGCGGTCAGCACGATGACGTCGGCATCCGCGACGCCTTCGTAGCCTTCGGCGCGGATCTCGACGTTGTCCAGGTAGGACGCGCCGTGGGCCAGGTCAAGCGCTTCGCCCAGGGCCTTTTTGCGGTTGACGTCGATCAGGCTGATGCGCGTCGCCATGCCGCGCATGAGGAGCGCGTAGGCCAGCGTCGCGCCGACGTTGCCGGCGCCGACAATCGCAATCTTCATGACCCTTCCGTGACCGCGAGGTACGTGTACCCCTCGAGCGCCTCCTCGTAGCGCTTCATGAACCGCCCCGACTCGGCCAGCGTGATGCGCTTCTCGCGAAGCGCGGCTTCGACCGCCCGGCGCACGCGCGACACCAGCTGCTCCTTGTCGTACTGCACGTAGGAGAGCACCTCCGCCACCGAGTCGCCCTTGACGACCTTCTCCACGCTGTAGTCGTCGCCGTCGATCCGCACGTGCACCGCGTCGGTGTCGCCGAACAGGTTGTGGAGGTCGCCGAGGATCTCCTGGTAGGCGCCGACGAGGAACGTCGCGATCAGGTACGCCCCGTTGTTCGGGCTGTGCAGCTCGAGGAACCCCTTCACGTCGCGCAGGTCGATGAACTCGTCGATCTTCCCGTCGCTGTCGCAGGTGAGATCGGCGATGATGCCGCGGCGCAGCGGCCGCTGGTTCAGCCGGTGGATCGGGATGGTCGGGAACAGCTGCTTCACCGCCCAGTGGTCGGGCATCGACTGGAACAGGGAGAAGTTGCAGTAGTAGGTGTCGCTCAGCTGCTTCTCCAGGCCCTCGAGCTCGTCGGGCACGTAGTCGAGCTCCCGCACGATCTTCAGCAGCTTCTCGCACGTCGCCCAGAACATCTGCTCCACGGCGGCGCGCGCGTTCAGGTCGAGCACGCCGAGGTTGAAGGCGGTGATCGCCTCTTCCTTGATCTGCAGGGCGTCGTGGTACGCCTCCTGGAAGTTCTTCCGCGACACGCCGCTGTAGGTCTCCCACAACTGGTGCAGCACCTGGTGGTCCGACTTGGCCGGCGGCTCCGGCGGCTGCCCGCCGAGGATCTCGTTTGTCGCCAGGACGTTGTAGACCAGGACGGAATGATGCGCGACCAGCGCGCGGCCGGACTCGGTCACCAGGTCGGGGTGCGGCACGAAGGCGGCGTTGCACGCCTCGGCCACCTGGCTCACGATGTCGGCGGCGTACTCCTGCAGCGTGTAGTTGACCGACGAGTGGAAGTTCGTGTGGCTGCCGTCGTAGTCCACGCCGAGCCCGCCGCCGCAGTCCAGGTAGCGCATGTTGGCGCCGAGCCGGTACAGCTCGACGAAGATGCGGCTCGACTCGCGCAGGGCGTCCTTGACGGCGCGGATGTTGGTGATCTGCGACCCGATGTGGAAGTGCAGCAGCTGCAGGCAGTCGAGCATCTCCGCCTGGCGCAGCCGCTCGACCGTCGCCACGATCTCGGCGCTCGTCAGCCCGAACTTCGAGCGGTCGCCCGTCGACTCCACCCACTTGCCGGCGCCCTTGGTGGTCAACCGGGCGCGGACGCCGATGACCGGGCGCAGGTCCAGGTCGGCCGCCGCCGCCAGGATCGTCTCGACCTCACCCAGCCAATCGATGGTGATGACGACGCGGCGCCCGAGCTTCTGTGCGAGGAGCGCCGTCTCGATGAACGCGCGGTCCTTGTAGCCGTTGCACAGGATGAGCGCCTCGGGGTTTTCCTGCACGGCGAGCGCGACCAGCAGCTCCGGCTTCGACCCGGCCTCGATGCCGAGGTTGAACGGCCGGCCGAACTCCATCAGCTCTTCGACGACGTGCCGCTGCTGGTTCACCTTGACCGGGTAGACCCCGCGGAACGTCCCGCGATACTCGTTCTCGACGATGGCCTGCTGGAATGCGCCGAACAGCTGCTCGAGCCGCGTCTTCAGGATGTCGGAGAACCGGATCAGGATGGGCAGGTTCAGGCCGCGGCTGCAGAGGTCGTCGACCAGTTCCTTGAGGTCGATCTTCATCGCCCCCGGCCCTGCGGGCGTCACCGAGACGTTGCCGGCCTCGTTGATCGAGAAGAAGTCCGCGCCCCATCCGCCGACGTTGTAGAGCTCGATGGAGTCGTTGACCGTCCAGGCCCTCAGTTCGTTCTGCAACGCCGCGCCTCCCTTTCCTGTCCCGCCCGCATCCGCGTGCGACTGAGTGTACAGCGTCGCGGTCGACGTGGAAACCACAAAGCGTGGCGCTCTGTCTCCTACTTCCCCGGCTTGTACTGCCGCTCGATGTGGCCCTCGAGCTGGTTGCGGTGGAAGTAGACCTCACGCAGGTCCCCCGTCGCGTAGCGCGCCGCCTGGTCGTTGAAGTGCGGCGACGCGGGGCTGCCGCTCTGTCCGCCGGCCGACACGGCCCGCGCGCGCACGCGGTCGCCGAACTCGACGACCGCCACGAAACTGTTGCCCGTGGTCCCGTACCACTTCTTCGTCCCCTTGGCGGCCCGCGCGCCGAACGAGGCGAGCGATCCCCACCGCGACGAGGTGAAGCCCACCGGGATGCTGGGCCCCGCGTCGCTGAACGGCTGGGAGATGTCGCCCGTCAGGCGCTGGAACCTGTTGACGTCGCCCCACGGCGTCTTCCAGGTGCCGAAGTCGGCCGTCAGCCTGTCGCAGACCGTCGCCAGCAGCTTGAGGAGCGATTCCGCCCCTCCGGCGGGAGCGCGCTCCGCTTCTTCGCCCCAGAAGATCGCGAGCGTTGTCGGAACCGAGTGCACGCCCCACCGATAGTCCCAGGCGCGGAGCAGCGCGACGGGCTCGGCCAGCTTCGTCCGGAGCGCGTCCTCGGCGGGCAGGCGGTCCCAGGCTCTGACCAGCGCGGGAATCTGCGAGGCAAACGGCGGGAGGTAGCTGTCGTAGGCTGCGGCGAGCAGCGAGTCCGGCGTGAATCCCTTCCTGTTGTCGAAGAGCCGGAGGGCGTGGACGCCGCGCGCGTTTTCGCTGCCGCTCTCGACGTACGCCGGGTAGTCGGCCTTCCTCGGGCTGCTCGCGCCGGCCGCCGACCACGGGGAGTTGTTGGTGTTGTAGAGCCAGCCGCTCGACGGGTTGACGAGCAGCGGCGACTCGTCCACCGACAACACGCCGTTCCACTCGGTGGCGGGGTCGCTGCCGTCGACCGGTCGCGTCCAGTCGAACGTCGGGTCGCGCCGCGGGATGAAGTTGGCGTGGAAGTACGCGACGGTCCCGTCGGCGTCCGCGTAGATCGTGTTGTTCGACGAGTTGGTGTGCAGGTCCATCGTCTCGCGGAACGCCTTTAGGCTCCGGGCCTTCGTGCGGCCGTAGGACTGCATGAGGGCCTTCAGCGGCTCCTGCATCAGTCGGACGGCGATCCACTTGTCGTTCGCCCGGCGCACCACCGGGCCGTGGTGGGTCCGGAAGATGGTGAAGTCCTTCCGCGCCATCCCGGCCGGTGTCCTGTAGGGGACCGTGACGATCTGGCTCCTGACCGGGCGCTCCCCGTCACCGTATCGGTAGTAGTAGGCGCCGCCCTTGTTCACAATCGTCTCGGCGTACTCGTCCACCGCGTCGACGCCGCTCGTCGTGTGCATCCACCCGGCGCGGTCGTTGAACCCCTGGTAGATGAAGAACTGGCCCCAGGTGAGTGCGCCGTAGGCGTTCAATCCCTCCTCGCTCACCATCTGGGCCTCGGCGCGGAAGAAGAACGAGGTGTGCGGGTTGATGAGGAGCAGCGCGCGGCCGGCCGCGGCGTTCGCGGGCGCGATCGCCACCCCGTTCGAGCCGGAGGGTTCGACATAGTCGGCCTCGGGCTCGTCGCCCGGGGCTCTCTTCCCGCCGCCGTAGAACGCCTCGAGTTGGCCCAGATTCACCTTCTCGATATCACCGCCAATGCTGCCCTCGCTGAAGGTGAGCGCCATCCACGGCTCGAACCTGGTGATCACCCTCGGCTTCACGTTCGGGTGCGTGACGAGGTAGTAGTTCAACCCGTCCGCCCAGGCGTTCATCAGGGCCTTGAGCCAGGCGGGACTCTTCTCGTACTCGGCCTTCATCTCGACCGGGTCGACGAAGATCTTCATGCGCAGGTCGCGGTAGATGGCCGGCTCGCCCTCGGCCTCGGCCAGACGGCCCATGGAGTTGATGAAGTTGGTCTCGACGCGGTTGAAGTCGTCTTCGGCCTGCGCGTAGATCACGCCGAAGACCACGTCGGCGTCGGTCTTCCCGTAGACGTGCGGGATGCCCCAGGTGTCTCGGACGATGGTGATGCCCTGGGCTCTCTGCTCCCAGGCCGCGGCCGACGATGCCGGCGGGGCGCCCTGGGGCCCGAGCGGCCGGTTCGAATCGGCCTCCAGCGCATACGCCGCGAACGCGGCAGCGAGAACGACGGCGAGCTTCTTCATGGGTCTCTCTCCGAGAACGGGCGGCTGATTGTAGAACGGCTGCCCCCCGATGTCACCACGGCTCTCTTCCGTCCCGGCGGAGTCCTCATCTTCGCGCTTGACTTGGGAGCGCGATCCGTTGGAAAGTGCTTCGACGCGCGAGATGCTGACACCGTTCGAGGCGATTGCCGGAGTGTGGCTGCTGGTGTGGCCGGCCTGGGGTGCGGCGCCGGCATCCGTGTCGCCGCCGCCCGATTCGAGGCACCCGGCGGTGGTTACGCCTGCCGACGGTCCTGCCGCCCTTCTCGACCTGAGCGACGAGGAACTGCTGGCGAAGATCGAGGCCGATCCGGGTTCGCTCGGATCGCTGTCGATCGGCACGCCGAGCCGCTCGCTGTTGTTCAACGGTGTCGCCCTCCCCGACAACCCGCGCTGGACGGTCGCGCCCAACGCCGACACGTGGGCGACCTCGGAAACCCTCGCCGCCCTCCAGACCGCCATCGACACGGTCTGCGAGCTGTTTCCGGACACGCCTCCGGTCACGGTCGGCGACATCAGCGATTCGGACGGCGGCCGGCTCAAGCGGCATCAGACGCACCAGGGCGGCCGGGACGTGGATATCGGGTTCTACTACAAGCCCGGCAAGGGATCGTGGTTCGTGCCGGGCCATGCGGCCAACCTCGACCTGGCACGGAACTGGGCGCTGGTTCGCGCGCTGGTGACGCGCACCGACGTCGAGACGATCCTGCTCGACACGCGCATCCAGCAGTCGCTCTACCGCTACGCGCTCGGCCTCGGCGAGGACAAGGCGTGGCTGGACCACGTCTTCTACTTCGTGCGGGGCTCGTCCGACGCCATCGTCAAGCACGTGGCGGGGCACCGCACGCACTATCACGTGCGGTTCTACAACGCGGTGGCGCAGGAACTGGGGCGGCGGGCGCACCCGCTGCTGGTCAAGGCGGGCGTCATGCCTCCGCCCGTCTACACCGTGTCGCACGTCGTCCGCACGGGGCAGACGCTCGGCCAGCTGGCCGCGCGGTATGGCACGTCGGTGCGGGCGATCCAGCAGGTGAACGGCCTGGCGTCGACGCAGCTCCGGGTGGGCCGCGTGCTCCAGATTCCGCGGCGCGGCGCCCCGGCGCCGGCGTCCGAGCCGATTGTCGTTCCCAGGCGCCTGCTGGCGCCGTCGACGCCCGAGGCTCTCGCCGCCCTCGACTGGCCGACAATCGAGACCCTCTACAGCCCGCTCCCGGATCGCTGACCCACCGCCACCCCGCCCACGGCAGACAACCACAACAAATGCAAGGGGCACAGAGGCAGGCCCGCGCGGTGCGGACTATACTGGTCCACCGAAACGGAGGGAGCTTCATGCGCGCTGTCCGCGTTGCCGCGTTCACGCTGGTCCTGTCGTCGCTCGCCGCCGCCGCGCCGGCCAGGCCCATCGTCCATACCTACTCGATCGTCGCGCGCGACCCGAAGACGGGCGAGATGGGCGTGGCGGTCCAGTCGCACTGGTTCTCGGTCGGATCGATCGTCACGTGGGGCGAAGCCGGCGTGGGCGTCGTCGCCACGCAGTCGATTGTGGATCCGGGCTACGGCGGGAAGGGGCTCGACCTGATGCGGCGCGGTGTCAGCGCGCCCGAGGCGCTCAAGCAGCTGCTGGCTGCCGACAGCGAGCGCGAGGTGCGCCAGGTGGCGATGCTCGACGCCCGGGGCCGCGTGTCGGCCCACACGGGAACGCTGTGCATCGCCGCGGCGGGCCACAAGCTCGGCGCCACCTACTCGGTCCAGGCGAACATCATGGCGAACGACGGCGTCTGGCCGGCGATGGCCGCCGCATTCGAGCGCACGACGGGCGACCTGGCCGACCGGATGCTCGCCGCACTCGACGCGGCCCAGGCCGCCGGCGGTGACCTGCGGGGCCGGCAGGCGGCGGCCATCCTCATCGTCGGGCCGAAGTCCACCGGCCGGCCGTGGGCCGGGGCGGACAGGGTCTTCGACCTCCGCGTCGAGGATCACCCCGAGCCGCTCGTAGAACTGCGGCGTCTGGTCCGGCTCCAGCGCGCCTACGCCCATGCCAACCACGGCGACGAACTCGTCAGCCAGAAGAAGGTCGACGAGGCGCTGAAGGAGTACGCCGCGGCGGCGGCGCTGGCGCCGGAGATTCTCGAGCTGCCGTTCTGGCAGGCCATCACCCTCGCGTCGATCGGCCGCGAGGAGGAAGCCACGCCGATTCTGAAGAAGGTGCTGGCCAGCGAACCGTGGTGGGCCGACCTAATTCCTCGCCTCCCGGCCGCCAAGCAGCTGCCCGACGATCCGGCGCTCGTCAAGCGCCTCGTCGCGCTGCGGCCTCCGAAGTAGCGGCGCGCCGTGGCGAGCAGTGGCGACGTGAGGCAATGCGAGTGCCTCATCGTGCGATCGTGCGATGTGGCGATCGTGCGACTGGCCGACGCCCAGGATCGCGGGGCTGAAGCCCCGCGCCACGCCGGCCGTCCCGCGCCACGCCGACCGCCACGCCGGCCGCGTGTTCGTCGCGGCGCTCGGCCATCCGTACGGTCCCAACACGGAGCGCGGGATCTTCGGCTCGACCGACGGCGGCTGCACCTTCCAGAAGGTGCTGTACAAGGACGAGAACACCGGCGGCAACGACGTCGACATCGACCCGTCCAACTCCGACATCGTCTACGCCACGATGTGGGAGGAGCGCCAGGGTCCGTGGGAGAACGCCGTGTGGGCGGGGACGGGCGGGGGCATCTTCAAATCCACCGACGGCGGGGCGACGTGGAGACCGCTGACGGGCGGGCTGCCGCCCGTGGTGCAGGCGAACCTCGCCATCTCCATGTCGAACCCGAAGCGGCTGTACGCCGCGGTGGCGTCGGTGGCCGAGCCGGGCGCCAGCGCCGACCGCGGCGGGAGCGGGATCTACAGGAGTGACGACGCGGGCGAGACGTGGACGCGCATCACCACCGACTCGCGTCCGGCCGGCCGGATCGGCGGAGGCGATCTCCCGATGCCGCTCCCCGATCCGACGAACCCCGACCGCATCATCATGGCCAGCACCGTGTCGTGGGTCTCGAATGACGGCGGAAAGACGTGGGCTCCGTTCAAGGGCGCGCCGGGCGGCGAGGACTACCAGAACGGCTGGGTCAACCCGGACAACCCCGACATCATGCTTCTGACCGTCGATCAGGGCGCCGTTGTAACGCTGAACGGCGGCAGGACCTGGAGTTCCTGATACAACCAGCCGACGGCGGCGCTCTACCACGTCGCGGCCGACAACGCCTTCCCCTACCGCGTCTGCAGCGGGCAGCAGGAAAGCGGGTCGGCCTGCGTCTCGAGCCGCGGCAACTACGGGGCCATCTCCGATCGCGACTGGCTGCCCGTCGGCGTCGACGAGTACGGCTACGTGGCGCCCGACCCGCTCGACCCCGACATCGTCTACGGCGGCCGCAGCGTGACGCGATTCGACCGGCGCACCGGCCAGACGTCCACCGTCGGCCCGACGGCCGGGCGCGGCGGCGGAGGCGCGTTCCGGTCGGTCCGGACGATGCCCGTGGTCTTCTCGGAAGTGGACAAGCGCACGCTGTACTTCGCCAACAACGTCCTGTGGAAGACGACGGACGGCGGGACGATCTGGTGGTGGCCACGCACGGCCGCGGGTTCTGGATCCTGGACGACATCACTCCGCTTCGTCAGCTCGACGCGACATCGGAGGCGCAGGCCGTCATCCTGTTCAAGCCGACGACCGCCTGGCGCGTGCGGTGGAACACGAGCACCGACATGCCGTGGCCCGTCGAGGAGCCGACAGGGGCGAATCCGCCCGAGGGCGCCAGCATCAACTACTACCTGAGGTCGGCGGCGACGGGACCGGTGACGCTCGAAATCCTGCAGCAGGACGGACGTCTCGTCCGGCGCTACTCGAGCGACGATCCGGTGACGCCGATTCCGGACGCCGCGAGCGCGCCGGTGCCGGTCTACTGGTACCGCCAGCCGCAGGTGCTGTCCGCGGCGGCCGGGATGCACCGGTTCATGTGGGACGTGCACTGCCAGCCGCTGCCGGCCGGCGGCGGAGGCCGTGGCGGCCTGAGCATCGCGGCGATCCCCTTCAACACCGGGCAGGCGGTCGGCACGCCCTGGGCCAACCCGGACACCTATACGATCAAGCTCACGGTGAACGGCAGGAGCTACACGCAGCCGATCGCGGTCAGGCAGGACCCGAGGGTGAAGACGCCGGCGCTCGCGATGCAGCAGGTCTACTCGCTGACCAGGGCGATGTACTTCGGCGCCGTGGATGCGCAACAGGCGGCGCTCGCGGTCAGCGCGATGCGCTCGCAGGCGGCTGCGCTCGCGGCGAAGGCCCAGGGACCGGCGGCGGCGGCGGGAGTCATGGCCCGCTGGAACGCGCTCAAGACGATGGATCTGCCCGCGCTCAACGCGACGCTGAAGGGGGCGGGGCTCGGGACGATCGCTGGCAGCGCGCAGAAGTAGAGGGAGACAGCGTGCGATCGTGAGATCTTGCGATCTTGCGATCTTGCGAACTTGCGAACTTGCGAACTTGCGAACTTGCGGACCGGCGAGGAAGGAGCCGGGAGGTCGCTAGGCGGCCGCGTCGCCCATCAGCTGGATGACGATCTGGCGATCGCGCGAATCCACGTCGAACTCCACGAGCACCACCTGCTGCCAGGTGCCGAGCGCCAGGCGTCCGTCGATCACAGGGATGGTGATCGACGCGCCCAGCATCGCCGCGCGCACGTGGCTCGACCCGTTCTCATCCCCCCAGCGCAGGTGATGAGCGTAGTTGCCACTTCGCGGCGCAATCCGCTCGAACGCCCTGTCGAGATCCGACACGGCGCCCGGCTCGAATTCAATCGTCGTGATGCCGGCCGTCGAGCCCGTCACGAACACGGTCGCGACCCCCGATGCGAGCCGCGCTGCGGACACCGCCCGGGTCACGTCCGCCGTGAGATCGTGAACATCCCCCTGTCCGCGCGTGCGAACACGAATCGTCGTTGTCTTCGTCATGATGTCCCCGCAGCGGGGCCTGCCGCGGCACTGCCCGGGCGCCGGGCTACTTGCCCACGAAGTAGCCGCGGCGGGCCGTCACGTCGCCCTTCGCGCCGACGAGCTTGACGTTCAGCTTGTGCCAGCCGGGCGTCGTCTTGTCCGGCGAGTAGGTCAGCACGTACCGCGAGCGGGCGTCGTCGAGCACCATCTCGAACAGGTCTTCGAGCGGAATGCGGGGCGAGGCCCGGAAGACGCGTCCGCCGGTGCCGTCGGCCAGCGCCCGAAGAAAGCCGGACTGAAACTGCGGTGCGGACATGGCTGCCCCGCCCATGCCGGTCGGCTGCGATGCCGGGGCCAGGACGCCGTAGCCCGTCACGTCGGACCGCTCGGCCGCGTCGACCGCGCCCTTCTTCGTCGCATTGCTGGCGTTATCGACTTCATCGGTGAAGACGACGACGATCGCGCGGTTGTCCTTCGGCTCGCGCATCGAGATCGCCTTCAGCACCGCGTCGTAGAGCGCCGTGTTGCCGCTCGGCGTCGCCTCGGCGAGCGCGGCCTTGAACGCCTGGAAGTTGTTCGTCAGTTCCTGGCGAACCTCGACGGTCTTCGAGAACGTGAGCAGGGCGACCCGGTCGGCGGGCACCAGCCCGTCGACGAGCGCGTTGGCGGCCCGTTTCAGCTGCGCGAGCGCTTCCCCCTGAACGCTCCCGCTCAGGTCGAGCACCAGGTAGACCTCGAGCGGCACCTGCGCGATTGCCACGTTCGCGATCTTCTGCTTGACGCCGTTGTCGAAGACCTCGAAGTTCGCGGCGCTGAGGCCTTCGACGTGCTCGCCGCTCCGTGACACCGACGCGTCCACCTTCACGACGTCCACGCCGGCGCGAAACGTCGGCTGTTGGGCGGGCAGCGGCACGGCAGCCACCGCCGCCGCCAGGAACGCAATCCGGAACGCTTGGTGCCCCATGTCTCTACTGTCGTCCCAGCCCCGGGCCGGCGTCAATGGCCGAGTTGCCGGTGACCGCCATCAGTCCGTGCGCTGCTGCCGTCGCCTGAGCCGGCGCCGGATGAAGGCGGCGGCGACGACCGCGATGGTCACCGGAAAGTACACGATGGCGAGCGTCATGGTCGCGAGCGACACGCCGAAGTTGCCGGGCGCGATCAGCTGCAGGCCGAACGACGGCAGGGGGTTGTCGTTGACCAGGTAGGTCCAGGTGGAGGTGGGCCCGCGCAGCCCGGCGCGATCGAGGTCGATCTCGCCGCGCTCGGCCCGAAGCCGCGTGAACGCCTCGACCACCTCGTCGCGCAGCCCTTCCATCATCGCGGCGTAGGCGTCGATGATCTGCCGCTGGAACTCGGTCAGCGGCAGGCGCCCGCCGTACCGCTGGAGGTGGATCCCCTCGCGGATATCGTCGATGAGCGCCAGGTGGTCGCTCCAGCGGCGGTCGAGAAGGATGAGCGCGAGGCGCCGTTCCGCCGCGCTCACCCTTTCTGCGCCGGCCTCCCGCACCAGCGCCGCGTAGTGTTCGGATGCCCCGTCGGCGCACACCCCGGGACCGCCGTCCTCCTCGAGCAGCCCCCGCCGGTGCTCGAACACGAGTTGCCGCTGTTCCTCGACCATCGACGAGTACCGCCAGAGCGTCTTCCGGATTTCGAAGTTCTGCCCTTCGATGATCCGCTGCGCGGTGCCGATCGCCCCGCGAACCGCGGGGTCCTCGATCGGCCCGTCCCGAGGCGCGGGGCGGCGGCCGCGCGGAATCAAGTCCAGGACGCCGTATCGCCGAATCAGGTCGTCCTCGAGGCTGACGAAGAAGCAGGAACTGCCGGGATCGCCCTGGCGGCCCGAGCGGCCGCGAAGCTGGTCGTCAACGCGCCGGCTCTCGTGTCGATTCGTGCCGATCACGTGCAGGCCGCCGAGCGCGACGACCTTCGCCCGCGCCTCGGGGTCGCCGCCGCCCAGCGCAATGTCCGTGCCGCGGCCCGCCATGTTCGTCGAAATCGTCACGGCGCCGGGCATCCCGGCACGAGAGACGATCAGCGCCTCGCGGGCGTCGTGCCGGGCGTTGAGCACCCTGCACTTCACGCGCCTCCCGCGAAGCATCGCCGCCAGCTCGTCCGACTCGGCCACGCTCGCCGTGCCGACCAGCACGGGCCGCCCGGTGGCCTGCAGGCGCGCGATCTCGTCGACGAGCGCCCGCATCTTCGGCGCACGGTGGGTGAAGACGACGTCGGGCTCGTCCACGCGGAGGCAGGGCCGGTTGGGCGGAAAGACCACCGTCTGCAGCCCGTAGAACTCGTGCAGCTCGATCGCCGACGGCTCGGCGGTGGCCGTCATTCCGGCGATCTTCGGCCACAGCCTCACGAAGTGCTGGACGGGAATCGACCCGAGGACCTTGCCTTCCGGCTGCACCTCCACGCCTTCCTTCGCCTCGATCGCGGGCTGGATGCCGTGGGGCCACCGCCGGTTCTCGGCCACGCGCCCGGTGAACTCGTCGACCAGCTCGATGCGTCCGCGGCGGACGATGTAGTCGCGGTCGCGGTGGAGCAGCGCGCGGGCATGGAGCCCGACGTGGATGACCGCGAGCAGCGTCTGCTGCGCGGGAAGGTGCAGCGGCGGGCACCCGAGGAGGCGCTCGACGTGCCTGAACCCCCCATCGGTCAGCGCGACGTTGCGCGCGTTCTCGTCGATGACGAAGTCGGCAGCCGGCCGAAGCTCGGCGACCGCGGCCGCCACCACCTCGTACGGCACGGGCGGCGAGGGCGCCGCCCCCGCGATGACGAGCGGCACGCGGGCCTCGTCGATCAGGATGAAGTCGGCCTCGTCCACGATGACGAACTGGAACGGGCGCTGCACGAGGTCGCCGGCGTCGACCATCGTCTGGTCGCGGAGGAAGTCAAAGCCGGCTTCCTTCGCCGTCACGTACGTCACGTCAGCCGCGTAGGCGGCGCGGCGCTCCTCGCGGCTCATGCCCTGCGACACGGAGGCGACCGAGACCCCGAGGCGCCGGTACACGGGGCCCATCCAGGCCGCGTCCCGGCGGGCGAGGTAGTCGTTGGCCGTGAAGACGTGGACGCCGCGGCCGGTCAGCGCGTTGAGCGCGGCAGGCAGGACGGCGACCAGCGTCTTCCCTTCGCCCGTGGCCATCTGCGCCAGTCTGCCCCGGTGGAGGGCCACGGCCGCCATCACCTGCACGTCGAAGGGGCGAAGGCTGACGACCCGCGCGCAGGTCTCGCGCGCAAGGGCGTAGAACTCCGGCAGCAGGTCGTCGAGCGGCCGACCGTCTCGCGCCTCCCCGTGGAGGGTCGCCGCGCGTGTCGCGATCGCGGAATCGGAGAGACCGCGGACGTCGATGGCATCGACCCGGGCGAGGACTCGTTCGTACGGCCTGAGGTCGTGGTGAACTTGGAGCCCGCGCATGCGGTTGAGCGCGCGCGCGAGGACGCTGTCGGCCCGGGAGGGGTGGGGCATATGGCCAGCCGGCAGCCCTTCGACTCGCCTCGGTCGCTCGGGGCTGCCAGCTGACTCTCGATCCTACGCGACTGCGATCGACTGATCCAGGTAGACGTCCTGGATGATGTTGAGAAGCCTGGCGCCCTCAGCCATCGGCCGCTGGAAGGCCTTCCGGCCCGAGATGAGACCCATGCCGCCGGCGCGCTTGTTGATGACGGCGGTCGCGGCGGCCTCGCCGAAGTCGTTCTTGCCGGACGCGCCGCCGGAGTTGATGAGCCCCGCGCGGCCCATGTAGCAGTTGACCACCTGGTACCGCGTCAGATCGATCGGGTGGTCGCTCGTGAGCTGGCTGTAGATCCGCTCGTCCAGCTTGCCGTAGCTCGAGCCTCCGGTGTTCAGCGCCTTGTAGCCGCCGTTGTTCTCGGGCAGCTTCTGCTTGATGATGTCGGCCTGGATCGTCACGCCCAGGTGATTGGCCTGCCCCGTCAGGTCCGCGCTGACGTGGTAGTCCTTGTCCGTCTTGAACTTCGGGTTCCGCAGGTAGCACCACAGCACGGTGGCCATGCCCATCTCGTGTGCCAGCGCGAACGCCTGCGCGACCTCGACGATCTGCCGCCCGCTCTCGTCGGAGCCGAAGTAGATCGTGGCACCCACCGCTGCGGCTCCCATGTCGGCCGCCTGCTCGACTTCGCCGAACATGATCTGGTCGGCCTTGTTCGGGTAGGTCAGCAGCTCGTTGTGGTTGATCTTCACGATGAACGGGATCTTGTGCGCGTACCGGCGCGCCACGCTGCCGAGGACGCCGAAGGTCGAGGCAACGGCGTTGCAGCCCCCTTCGATCGCCAGCTTCACGATGTTCTCGGAATCGAAGTAGATCGGGTTCTTCGCGAAACTCGCACCGCCCGAGTGCTCGATGCCCTGGTCGACGGGAAGGATCGACAGGAAGCCGGTCCCCGACAGCCGGCCCGTCGAGAACAAGCGCTGAAGGTTTCCGAGCACCCTGTTGTTCCGGTCGGAGGGCGACCAGATCCAATCCACGAAGTCGGGCCCCGGAAGGTGGAGCAGGTCCTTCGACACGGTCTTGCACTCGTGCTCGAGCAGGTAGGCGGCTTTGTCACCAAGCAGATCGACGATTTCTTTGTTCATGATTGCGGTCCTCTCGAAACGGCCCCCGGCGTCAACGTGTGTGCTTCTGAGTGCTGAGTCTTGAGTTCTCAGTCCTCAAGTCGGAATTGTCAATTCTACTTCTTCCAGGCGCGCGTGGCGATGCCGGTGCCGGATGGCTCGATTCTACCAGCGAAGCGCCCGGAGCCCGCGGCTCCTGGGAAAGTGTCGAACGGGATGGCCGGACGCTGGGTCTTGCTGCGGCTCCGCGATGCGGATGTTGCGGGTACGGCAGCACTCCTCCGTGGTCCGTCGTGTTCTTCGTGTGTGAGAACGGGCGGGGACGACGGCGTACGGGCGGGCTCAGGCCGGCGGCGTCGTGCCCGCGACCATGGCCGCGACCCCCATGTCCCCGGTGACGTTGACCACGGTCGCGAAGATGTCGGGAATCGAATCGGCAGCGATCAGCAGGCCAATCCCGTCGAGCGGCATCCCGGCGCTCATCATGACGGGCGCCGTGACCACGAACAGGCCGCCGCTCGGGATGCCGGGGTTGCTGAAGCTCATCGCGACCGTCACCAGCGTCATCACGACGATCTGCGAGGGCTCGAGATGAATGCCGTAGAGCGCGGCGAGGAACAGCGGTCCGATCAGAATCCGAGACCGGCGTGTTCAGCTTGAAGGTCGAAACCGCCAGCGGCAGCACGAATCCGCCGAGCCCGGGCCTGTCGCCGTAGGTGGCGCGGGCGGATTCGATCATGGCGGGCAGCGACGCCAGCGACGACCTGGTGCCCGCCGCCACCGCCTGCGCCGGCGCCGCAGCCCGCGCGAACACCCACGGAGGGCGCCGGGTGACGACCGCGACCACCGGGTACACGGCCAGCGTCAACGCCAGCAGCATTCCCGACAGGACCAGCACGTAGTAGCCGACCGCACCCGCCGCCGCCAGGCCCAGGTCCCTCCCCATCCCGAGCGCCAGCGCGAACACTCCAACGGGCGTGAGCCGCAGGATCCACTGCACGATGACGAGCATCGCCTCGCCGACGGCGCGGAACAGGCCGGCAAGGATGGCGCGGCGATCATCGGGCAGCCGCGTGGCTGCCAGCGCGAAGAGCAGGGTGAAGACGATCAGCGGTAGCATCGCGGCGTCGACCGCGGCGCGGATCGGGTTGGTCGGAACGAGGCCGACGACGAAGCCGCCGAGCGTGGGCAGATCGGGGACGGCCGCGGGCATCGACGACTGCCCCTGGGCGCGAAGGGCGGCGCCGGCGTCGGCCGGGATCGACAGGCGCGCGAACAGCGGAGGGCCGGCCAGCGCCGCGAACAGGGCGGCGCCGGCCAGGAGCACGAGGAACCACGTGATCGTCCGCGCGCCCAGCCGCCCGAGCGACCGGACGTCGGCGAAGCTGGTGACGCTCGTAAAGAGCAGCGACACCACCAGCGGGACGAGCACCATCCGGATCGCGTTCACCCACAGCGCGCCGAGCGGCTCGACCAGGCCGGCCAGCGCGTCGAGCGGCGCGAATCGCGCGGCCGACACGCCGATACCGGCGCCGAGGCCGACGACGAGCGCGGCCAGGCCGAGCACCGCCGGGAGATCGTCGGCCGCGCGGTGCGTCACGACGAAGCATGGCGCGCTATGATCCCGCTGTGAACGCCACGGTGGCGACGGCCTTCTCCCACCACATCGCCAGCTTGCCCCCACCCTGGGTCATGTCGACGAAGCCGATCGTGAACTGGTCCACCGAGTAGGAGCTCGCGCCGACCGTCATCGGGACCCGGAGTACGTCCTGAGCCTGGTCGTAGTTGTAGGCACCCCAGGTCGCGACCTTCTCGTTCGGATCGTACTTCTGCTGGACGACCTGCTTCGAGAAGACGATCGTCCAGGCGCCCGGCTTGAGGTCGACGAACACGGAGTACTCACCCGCCGGCAGCGTCTTCCCGCCGAAGATCAGCGGAACTTCCGTCGAGAACCGCGTCGTCTGGTTCGCGCCTGCACGCCACACCGGGGCGTCGTCGCTCACCTTCTTGCCGTAGTCGGCGCCCTTCCCGAAGATCTCCGTACGTCCGCGGAGAACCGGACGCGCATAGGTGACCTCGATCCACTTCCCGCCGGTGTATCGGGGAGCGGCGTCGGGCTTGTCCTGCACCCACTTCCCGCCAACTTGTGTCGCGGCCGTCCCCGGCGGGCTCGCGGGCTTCCTCGGCGGCTGCTGCGCGAGGACCCCGATTCCGAACAGCACCGTCAGCGCAACGACGAGCAGGGCACGCACTCGCATATCTCCTCCTAGGAAAGGCCGGCTCCAGCCACGGAGAATAGCACACGACGGCGCGACACTCATTCGCCGCCGCGGTCCGATGTCCGCCGAACCCTGGAATCCCGGGAGAACACTGGCTATTCTGAAGGGCACGCTGAAGCAGTAGCCAGCGGCGCCGACCTGTGTTACAATTCTGTAATTGTCTTGGTCCGCTTGACGTGCCCGGATGAAACCAGCGCAACCATCCGGGCGTCTTAACGGGTGGCGAGGGTCGGTTGGTCGGCCCTTCGTTTCCGGAAAGTAGACGAACCCATGGTGAAAGGCCGCTGCGCTCAGTGTCAGATCTTCGTCGTCCATGAAGAGATCGACCGATTGATCCTGTCCGGTTGGAAGTCGCTCGAGGACACCCACCCGACCGTGCGGGACATCGTGCCGATGCTCTGCCCCGACTGCCGGCGAACCGCAAAGGTCAGCAAGTCGCGGTAGCCTGGGCTGCCGACTGTTCGGCGCCGATCGCGGTGGTCGCCGGCGTCCAGTCCGGCGACCACCCGGCCGGCACATTCCCTCGCCCGTCACTTGACGTCGCTCCCGAAGATCTTTCAGTCTGGGAAGCCGGTGGTCCGCCCGCTCGCCATGCGGTTGGCAATCGCTGTAGGATAGGGCGCGAGTGGCCGGGCCCGCCAGGGCGTCTCTCCGGCCTGCCGACATCTGCAGCAAAGGAGTGTGCGATGGGGTTCTTCGACAAGGTGACCAAGGCGGTCGGGGATGCGGTGGACAAGGGCAAGAAGGACATCGACCAGTTCATGCGCATCCAGAAGATCAACGGCGAGATCAGCGCCATCGAAGCCAGGGTGGCGGAGTTCAGGAACGGAATCCAGCAGAACAGCCAGGAGGCGGGTCAGAAGGCCATCGCGCTCGTGAGGGCGGGGAGCCTCGCGAGTCCGGACCTCCAGGTGTTCGTCGACAAGCTTGCCGGCTTCGAGCGGCAGATCGCCGCCGAGGAGTCGGCAATCGCGGCGAAGAAAGCCGACATCGAGCGGATCAAGGCGGAAGACGCGGTGCCCGCCGCGGCAGCGCCCGCTCCACCGGCCGTGCCGCCCGCTCCGGTGCCCGCCGCAGGAGCGCCCGCGGCCCCGCCGCCGCCGCTGCCCGCGCAGCCGTCGGCTGTTGACGCCCCGGCGCCGCCGACCGTTCCTCCGCTGCCGAAGGCAGCCGGCGCGTGCCCGCAGTGCGGGAAACCGCTGACCGGCGGCGCGTTCTGCACCGAGTGCGGCGCCCAGATCAGCTGACGCGCCGCTCGAAGGCGGCGGCCGCGCCCGTGAATTGTCGGAAGTCGTCCGCCTGCACCCTGTTGGTCAGCCGTCCGTAGGCATAGCTCGACACCCACACCACGGCGACGAAGCCCGCAGCGAGGGGCCACAGCGTCAGCAGCGTTACCTGGTTGCGCAGGCCGAGTGCGGCCGGCAGCGACCAGACCACGGCGAACTGCGCGACGAACGCGAAGAGCGAAGTCCGGCCCAGGACGGCGGTCAACCACGCCACGCGCCCGAAACCCGTCGTGGCGTGGCCGCGGTGGATGATCCACGCGAAGACCCAGAGCAAGACACCGACGTACAACGGGAACAGGATGGTGGTCCGGTCGGGATGCACCGCCTCGAGCAGGGCAGGATTCCACAGGTCGGGCTGAATCCACCGCAGGAACTTGTACACAGCCGTCGCCGCCACGCCGGCCGCGATGCACACCGTCCCCAGGTTGCGAATCCGGCCGCCAAGCTCGCGCAGCCCGCCCCCCGTTCGACAGGCGGCGGCCAGCGACCCGCCCATGATCGATCCCGCCAGGAAGACCGCCATCCACGGGACGACCGGACAGGCCAGGATCGGGTGCGGTGCGGCGTTCGGCCGTCCGACCGAGGCTTCCTGCAGCAGCAGCAGAAGCGGGTTCTCCGGCCGCCAGAACGCCCTCAGGGCCACGGCGGACACGAGGAGGCCGGCAATCGATGCGTACCTCCCGCGAGAACCCAGACGCCTCATCACGACGGGCCCCACGACGAGGCAGACCGCAATCGTGTCGGTGATGTACCAGCGAGTGAGCAGCTGTGACGCCGGGCCGGGACTCCAGAACCAGCACGCCAGCCAGGTCGCCGGGTGAACCGCGAGCAAGAGGAACAGGGCACGGCGTGCGAAACGCCGGACGACGGTGTCGCGGTCCGGGCGCGATTCCAGGAAGTAGCTGACCATCAACCCGGACACGAAGACGAACGCGACGGAGGCGAGACTGGTGACACGGGTGAGCAGCAGGTAGGGCACGCCGGGGACGGTATGGGGATCGATGAGCGCAGCGGCATGCGCCAGGATGACGAGCAGCATCGCGGACCCGCGCATGACGTCAACCGACGGCATCCGGTCGACGCCGAGCACGGGCCAGCGTCCGAGGCGGCGACGATGGGTGACGACAACGCCCTCATCCGCGAGGTACGCCCGCGCAGGATCCGGAACCGTTATCGAAAGCTGCGTCGCCATCGGCCCGTTCCCGCCAGCGTCGCCCATTCTGACAGAACGCCGGCTCGTTGTCCCCACGCCGACCGCCACCGCGTTCACGCTCCGCCTGAAGGCGGGCCTGGAACCTCACCGGATCAGCGGTTTGTAGCCGATGAGGTCGTTCCACCACTGGGGGTAGCCGACCGTCTGGCCGTCGACCATCCCGAGCGCGTACTTGCCGAGCAGCAGGTCGCCAAGCGCCAGCCAGTCGCGCTGCCACGCGACTGCGTTGACGCCAGCAAACTGCGTCAGCGTGTTGATGGCCGCGGCCGGGTCCTTCGCGTACGTCTTCGCCGCCTCGGCCAGCAGCTTCGGGGTGACCTCGTAGAGCATGGTCAGCCGCGGCTCGCGCGCGGCCCGCACGTGCTTGATCGCCTCGTTGTAGTGCAGTTCGGCCATCTGCTGGACGTAGATGTTGGTCCACCAGCCCGACTCGCGGTCGAACGAGCCGTACCGGTCGCCCCGACCCAGGAACGCCGGCAGTTCGGTCATCGCCGCCCAGAGCGGCGTCAGGTAGGAGGTGTCGGGCGCGCCGTACCCGAACCAGCTCGTGCCGCGCAGCGGCTCCGGCAGCGCCGCGTTCACCTGGCCGATGTGCAGGTAGTAGGTGCGCTGGACGTTGATGCTGCGCTCGAACGACCCCTTTCCGCTACGGTTCACGTACCGAATCGGGTCGCCCCACGGCCCGGCCGCCGGCCCCTTGGTCATGTCGTACGGCGTGCCCTCGTAGTAGTCGGCGGTGATCTTCCTGATGTCCTCGATCGTCAGCGGGCGGTCGGGCTTGACCGAGAACGGGTAGCGCGGCAGGTCGGGCGGCAGCTTGAGCGACGGGGCGATGAAATCGAAGACGCGCCACTCGCGGCGCGACGAGGTCACCGGGTCGTCCGGCGCGTAGATGTCGTGGACGATGAACGGCTTGCCCGCCTTCGGGTCGAACCACTTCTGCTCGACGGCGAAGGACACGAGCCGGGGAGACGCGCGGTAGTTCGCCGCGTCGGCGAGGTTCACCTCGAGAATGCGCGCGCGGTTGGCCGCGACGAAGACGTGGTCCTCCGGGATGCGGACGGCGGCCCAGATGTCGCGACCATAGAACTCGGCCACCCACGTCTCCGTTCCGTCGGTGATCGTCATCGTCTCGCCGCCGCCGCCGGTCTCGGTGAGGAAGCCGAACTCCTCGACGAGCTTGCCCATGATCTGGACGGCCTCGCGCGCCGACACCGCACGCTCCAGTGCGACGTCCTGCAGGAACCAGCAGTCGGCAATGCCGTCGCCCTTGGTCCACATCACGTCCTTCACCTGCTTGCCGCGCTCGGTGGTGGTGTCGATGCTGAAGGTCGACTCCGCGATCGCCACGCCCTTCTCGTTCATGAAGGAGTAGCGCGACATGAAGTAGCGGTAGGTGTGCCTGACCTGCGCCGTCTCCCCGAGGACGTTGCCGCCCTCGAGCGTATGGGCGTTGGCGATCACCTTCCGCCTCGCGCCCTCGGGCCAGTCCTGCGCCGGGACGATGCGGAGGGGATAGTTCGCCACGCTGGAATCGTCGTTGTGGGTGATGACGGTGGTCCCGTCGGCCATGGCCTTCCGGCCGACGCCGAGAATCGTACAGGCATCGAGGACCGGGCCCCACTGGAGCGCCGCCAGTAACACCAGCACCCACGCCACCACCTTCGAATGTCGTCTCATGATGTCGTCCCCTGATCGCGGGGCTGAAGCCCCGCGCCACATCCCTCGCCCCGCGCCACGTTCCCTGCCCCCGTTTGCACGATCGCAAGATCGCACGACCGCAAGATCGCACGACCGCAAGATCGCACGACCGCAAGATTACAGATTCGCAGTCTCCTGTCCTGGCCTAGTTGGCAAAGACCCGACGCCGGTCCGCCTTCTCCGGATCGTGGAGGTACGCCCCGATGCCCTGCTTCATGACATCGGCGTACTTCGGCCATGTCGCGACGAGCGCCTTCTCCGGAAAGAACTCGCCCATCTGCTTGATGATCTCCGCCGCGCCAGCCAGGTGACGGCCCACACGGTAGTCGAGCGACGCACCGGTCTTGATGTCGTAGTCGGTGTAGAGCAGGCCGCGGGTTGCCGCCGTCTGGACGAATTCGTCGTGTCCGTAGAGCATCAGATCCTCGGTCATCGGCCCGGCGAACTTCTCGATGAACGGCTCGGGCGTCTCCATCAGCACGGCGAAGCTGTTCGTGAAGTCGCCGATTTCGCGGTGGGTCAGCCCTCGCAGCGACGTGGGCGAGGTCTCGGTCTTCATCGGGAACTGCTCGGCCGACAGCACCATCGAGGCCATCATGCACATCTCGTCCGCGCGCTGGTGGCACACGTACGTGCTGACCACCGGGTAGCCGAGCGACGCCTCGTGAACGTCGATCGTCATGTCGATCTTCTCCCGGCGAACGAGCTCGCTGATCGCGTACGCGGTACGCTCCGTCAGATTGCCGTCCGGACGCCCGGGGAACATGCGGTTGAGGTTCCGGCTGTCCTGGTACGCCAGGTTCTGGGTGGAGGGGTAGTGCACGGCCGTGAACGGGTCCGGCCACTGGTCGAGCGGGTGCGTCTCCCGGTCGCCGATCCGGTACTTCTTCACGCCCCACGGCGTCTTCACGTGGAAGAACGGCGGGTAGGCATTGCCGAGCATTCCGAGCGTCGACGCGCTCACGTTGGCGCGAGGGATGACGAAGACCCGGCCCTTGGCCACGGCGATGTTCTCCATCACCACGTAGGCCGTCATGGGGCTCGCGGGCTCGTAGGGGTGGACGCCGCCGAGGAGGAGCACGCTCCCCCCGGGCACGCCCGAGTCGAAGACGTACACGGATGCATCGTTCCGCGTCCCGGCGACGCCGGGAAAGTACGCGCTCAGGGTGGCGCGCCTGGTGAGCGCGTCGGAGACGACGACCGTCTCCTGGTAGCCTCGAAGCGCGCGGATCTCGGTCGTCCCCGCGACCATCAGGACGAGGGCGGCGGCCAGCAGCGCGAGGCGGCGGATGAGCAGCGCTCGATTCACCTGTCTCACCTCACTTGATGTGCAGCGCGCGCAGGATGAAGGGAATGATGGCGTACGCGTACACGATGTCGTACGCGAGGCCCGGCCGCGTCTTCCGCCGGAACAGCCGCGAGACGAGCAGCACGGCCACCAGCGCCGACATCACGAAGTAGGTCTGATGAATCACGCTCTGGATCAGTATCATCGAAGCTCCCCACCGCTGCGCGACGCTGGACCGCCGCAGGTCGCCGGCCGAAAGCCGGCCGTCAGTACCGCACCAGGAACGCGAAGCTGCGCGAGAAGACGAGCATGCCGAGCGCCACGACACCCATGGCGATCCACGGCACGGCTGTCGCCTTGAGGAACGACGTGTAGCTGCCGCGGTAGCCCACCGTCTCGATCGCCGTGCGCCCGACGATCCGCGACGGCGGCAGGCAGTCGCCCAGCGCGAACAGCATGCTGAACGCCGCCGCCACAACCGTCACGTTGGCCCCCACCGCGTTGAACACGAAGATGAGCGGCGTCCCCATGATGACGGCGCTGCCGAACCCGAGCGACCCCTGCGCGAGCGGGCAGACAAAGAGCGACGTCGCGTAGATGCCGAGGATCGGCAGCGCAACGAAGCTGATGGCAATGAGCCCGCGCACACCGGTCGCGGCGAGCACGTTCACCAGCACCCCCACGCTGATCATCGTCGCGACCAGCGGGAAGACCTGCTCGATCGTCGTGTTCACGACGTGCAGCCACCGGGACGCCGGGCGGCGTGCAGGGTCGACGGCCACGGTCGCCAGCGCGCAGATGAGGAAGATCAGGGGGAACCCGAGCGTCGGGATCGAGAAGGCCGCGTACTTCGCGGCCACGCTCAGGACGATCAGAATGACGAGCGGGATCGTGGCGCGCCACCACGTCATGCCCGGATGGAGCGGCGGCAGCGCGACGAGGATGGCGTCCTTCGACTGCGGCACCGCGCCCCATCCCAGGTAGACGACCGTGATGACCGTGACGACGAGGACGGGGACCAGCAGCACGAGGTCGAACCCGACGTACGGCATGTTCGCGCCTGCCGCCATCAGCATCGCCCAGACGTTTATCGGCGGCGCGACGGCCGACAGGATGCCGAGCATGAAGACGAACGCCGCCGTCCGCTCCTCGGAGAGGCCCATCAGCCGCAGCACCGCAGCGACCAGGCCGCCAACCACCAGGACCGAGACGACGCCGGCGCCGGTCAGCGCGCCCGGGATCAGCATCAGGCACGCCAGCACGAGCAGCAGCAGCCACTTCCGCCGGTGCAGCCGGACGACGAGCGCGCGGACCAGCGCGTTCATCGCGCCCACCTCCGAGTAGGCGTTCATGAACACGCAGGCGGTGATGAAGATGAAGGCGAGGTCGAGGAACGTGAACGTCCCCTCGACGAACAGGTGCGCCGGGAACCCGAGCCCGGCAACCAGCGCGCCGACCACCGCGGTGATCGCCATGGACAGCTCCGGCGACCGGAGCCGCCAGCTGCTCACCGCGAAGGTGACGACCATCGCCGCCAGCGTGTACGACGTGACGACGTAGGTGCTCACTTGGCGTACATCTGCTTGACGATGTCGCTGAAATCCATCGCGTCGTCGATCAGCGTGACCGGCGCGCCCGTCTTCTTCGCGATCGCGTCGAAGCGGCCGTCCTCGTTGCCGTCCTTCTTCACCACCAGGTACTGCGCGAACGGCGCAATCGCGTCGATGCACCGCTCGTCGGCGCCGCCGGGCTTGCCGCGCCGCGCCTTGCCCTCGAGGAGGATCGCGACCACCTGGATCTTCTGCTTCTTCGCTTCGGCGATCATGGCGTTCAGCCGCCCGATCTCCTCGTCGATGGTGATCCCAGACGCGCCCAGGCCCTTCGCCGTCGAGCCGAGGACGACGAACATCGTCTTGTACGGCTTCTTCTGAAGGTCGGCGACCTTCGGCTCGGCGTTGTAGTCGAAGTCGGTGACCACGCCGGTCCGCTGGACGAGCAGTCGGGACATCTTGGCGCCCGGGCCCTGGCCGGCGTTGGTGATCAGAAGCGGGAGCGCGCCCTTCGGCGGCTTCGCGCCGGACACGGCGGCGTCGAGTCCGGCGGAGGCGGCAAGCGCGACGATGACGGCCACGATCCACGGGTAGGAGCGTCTTTTCATATTCGGTGCCTCACTCGCGGGGCTGCCCGCCTTCGCGCGAAGCGCTTCGGCGGGTCCGCCGAAGCCGGGCGGAGGCGGAAATCCGCCGCGCCACGACGACGGACGAACCCGCGCCACGGCTACTCATCACGGTACACCGTACCCTCCCCGATCGGCGGGAGCGGAACCGGGTCGAACGGCAGACCATTGTCCCGCGCGAGCCCCTTCACGAACAGCAGGTGCACGACGGGCACGCCGCGGGCGGCGAACTCGAACACGACCCCGCGCGTGGGCGACGACGGCAGGACCGGGGGGCTCAGGACGAGGCCGTTCGGCAGCGACAGCGACGCGCTCGTGCTGCCGAAGCTGGCGGCCGCACCGCCGATGTTGACGAAGCAGCGGATGGGCCGGCCTGAACGGGCCTCGTCATAGATCCGGAGGCGGTCCCGAATCCTGTCGGCGAGCGATTGACCGCTCACGATTGGCAGGCCGCTCCGGCGGGTCTCGGCCTCCAGCGTGCCGCCCGATGCGTCGAACAGGACGCCGCCACCCGCGTCGTCGTCGTCGCCGCCGCCGCCGGGGGACACCGCCGCCAGCCGGTATGGCAGCAGCCCGTCGTCCCGAAGCCGACCGAGCATGTCCACCAGCGTGAACCCCGGGAGATTCGCGCCGTACATCGACGAACCCACCGAGTAGATCACGACGGGCCGGAGGTCGAGCACGCGCGCCGCCGACAGCGTGGCAAGGGCGAATGCCGGAAATGACCCGCTCGCGCCGACTGCGACCACGTCACCCGCCTGGAGGCCGGCGCGACGGAAGTACCCGACCATCACGGCGGCGAACGCCGGGTTGGCGGCCGTCCGCTTCGCCTCCACGTCGCCAACCGACGTCGTCAACACCGAGAACTCGTCGCCGATGATGCCGGTCGCGTTGGGGTCGACCGCGCGGTCGATTGGGATGTGTTTCTCCGCGCGCAGCGCCCTGACGCTGGCGAGCGACCGCTCCATCAACCGCGCCGCCGCGACGGCAGAGCCGTCGCCGGCCGCGGGCCCGAGCCCGGTCGGCAGCCGTTCAGTGGCGAGCAGCCACCCTCCGGCGGCGCAGGCCAGGACGCCAGGCATGAGGACGGACCGAAGGACCCGAGCAGACTGGCAGCCCATGCGCGTTGATTACAGTCTAGGTCGCACATCGCGACCTGACGTCGGAGGCCGCCCGACGTCCATCAGCCGACGCGCGCCGAGCAAGCCGACGCGCGCGCACCAGCCCATGTTGAAGGGCTCGGTGTCGGTGGTATTGGCGGGCGTGTCGCCCACCGAGTGATAGAACGGGTCGCTGTCCACGGTCACCATCCCCGGCTTCTCGTCCGCATACCAGTTCAGCGGCGGGAACCCGTCCGTCACAGGGACCGTGCGCTCCTCTTCCCATGACGACGAATAGAGCGTGATCGCCGGATACAGCGTGGCACCGGACGTTCGTGTGTTCTGGAACACGTACGAGTCGGTCCCACCCAGGCTCTTCACGCTGGCGGCGCGCGCCGGGAAGCCCGTCGCCCCGAGGTGGTCCTTCATGACGGCCCGCACCAGCGAGATGACGTCCTTGTTCACCGGCACGTCATCGGGCTCGACGTAGAGCGCGTCCTTCGACGCGCCGAACCCCGATTGGTCGTAGTTGAACACGGCCTGGAGCCGCGACGGATCCTTGTCCATCGAGGCGAGATACTCGCGCGTCGATGCGATCTCGCCTCCCCACAACGCGAAGCGGAGGTCCCACTCCGGGCGCGGCATCTTCCCCGCCTTGACCGCCGCGGCGGCGGTTCGCGCGATCTCCAGCACGATGGCGACGCCGGAGGCGTTGTCGTTGGCACCGGGGCCGCCCGAATCGGAGTCGCCGTGGGCGCAAAACAGGATGTACTTCGAGCGGTCCCTCCCGGGCAGCGCCGCCACGACCGTGTCGGCGGCGTCCTTGCCACTCTTCGCATCGAGGGCGAACGACACTCGCACCTTCTCGCCTGCCGCCACCCTCTCGCGCAGCGGCGTCGATTCCCCGGGCGACACGGCAAACACGGGAATCGTCCACGTTCCGCGCAGACGGCCGATGCCGGGCCATCCCGACGCGGACGCACGGCCGTCGAACAGCACGGCCTGGCACCCGGCAGCCGCCTCCGGGGTCGGGTTCTTCGAGAAGAGGCACACGCCACCGGCCGCCGCGTCGACCGACAGGTCGCCTTCGCCCTTGCCGGACGGCGACCCGGCACTGGGCCACGTGGTCTTCAAAGCGGCGCCGCCGGCCGGGCGCACTTCCCAGGAAGCCGGCTGATACCAGTCGCGCGGCGTGTCCTTGCGCACCGTCACCTCGAGGCCGGACTCTCTGAACGCGGCAGCCAGCCACGCTGCCGTCTCGTGATTCGACGGTGTGCCGTACATGCGCGCGCCGAAGCCGACCAGCGTGCGGACGGTTTCAACCATTCGCGTTTCCGATACCGTGGCCGCGAGAGCCCGCTCAGCCCTGAGGTCGGGCGCGGGGGATCCCTCCTGGGCCGAAGCGCGCCCGACGCCGGTCCACGCCAGGCAGAACACGGCCACGACCGGCACGAGCACGACGCGTGCCCGACGACGACTCCGCGACATCGACAACCTCCACACCCCGGGACGCCGGACGATTCCGGACAGCATACACCGTTCTCAGGGGGCCCCGCATGGCGCGGCGTCGCGCTCGGGTAAGATGGGCGCATGCTCGTTCGTCCCGCCTTGCTGGCCGCGGCCGTTCTGGTCGCGCTGCCTGTTGCGGCCCGCGGCCAGGCGGAGTTCGCAACGGCGGACCTCCGCGTCCGCCTGGATGCACACGGGAGCCTCGCGTCCCTCTGGGACGTCGAGAATGCCCGGGAGCGGCTGGCGGCCGGTGAACCGGCGCCGCTGTTGTCGATTCGCACCGCCGGGCAGGTGCAGGCGCCCGTCGCGATGGCCTTCGACCGACGAACCGGCGTCGTCGCACTCGACTTCCGCCCGAGCGGCGTGCGGATCCGCGTGCGCGCAACCGCCAAGCCGACGCACCTCGTGTTCGAGATCGTCTCGGTCGAGCCCCCGGGTGCGGTCGACGCCGTGGTCTGGGGGCCCTACCCCACCACCGTGGGCGCCAGCGTCGGGGAGATCGTCGGCGTCGCTCGAGAAGGACCGTTCGCCGTCGGCCTGCAGGTGCTCAATCTCAAGACGCGCGGAGGAGCGCTGCTGAACGACGAGGGCAGCGACACGTCGCGAGGGACGCTGGCGCAGCCGACGCGGTTCGGCAGCGTGTTCCAGGCGTTCACGCTCGATCGGACGAAACCGCGGACCGTGGCGGGGTGGAACGGCCAGTTCCCCGACATGCCGGTCGCGCCCATGCCTGGCGAGACGGTTGTCGGGTCGAAGGTGGCGCTGTTCGCCAGCCGCGCCGACCGGGCCCTCGACCGGATCGGCGCCATCGAGGTGGCCGAGGGTGCGCCGCACCCGATCATCGACGGCGTCTGGGCGAAACAGTGGCGAGACCAGGGCCGGTCGTACCTGATCGCCGCCTTCTCGGAGTCGACCGTCGACGGACTGCTCGCTCAGACGAAGCGAGCGGATCTGATGACGCTCTACCACCCCGAGCCGTTCGCAACCTGGGGACACTACGCGCTCGACCCCAAGGCGTTCCCGTCCGGCGACGAGGGCATGCGCCTGGCCGTCGAGAAGGGCCGCGCGCTCGGCATCCGGATTGGCGTGCACACGCTGACGAACTTCATCAACACGAACGACGCGTACGTGTCGCCGGTTCCCGACCCGCGACTCGCGCGCACCGGGGCGAGCCCGCTCGTCGCCAGCCTCGACGCCGGGGCCACCGAGATTCGCGTCGCGTCGCCGGCGCCCTTCGGCAACGAGACGTCGAACTGGCTGCACACGGTCGTCATCGATCAGGAGCTGATCAGGTATCGCGCGGTGTCGGCCTCCGAGCCGTGGACGCTCGTGGGCTGCGAGCGCGGCGCCTTCGGCACGACAGCCGCCGGGCACCGCGCGGGCGCCGCGGTCGGCAAACTCGTGGACCATCCCTACAAGGTGTTCTTCCCGACGATCGATCTCCAGGACGAGATCGCGCGGAACCTCGCACAGTGGTTCAACAGGACCGGCGTCGGCCAACTCGATTTCGACGGCCGCGAGGGGTGCCTCGCCTCGGGCCAGGGCGACTACGCGCAGGATCGCTTCGTCCAGGTCTTCTACGACAGCCTCGACCACCCAGTCGTCAACGGCACGAGCACGTCGACGCCCAACTACTGGCACCTCAACTGGTACTGCAACTGGGGCGAGCCGTGGTACGGCGGGTTCCGCGAGAGCATGCAGGAGTACCGCATCCAGAACCAGGCGCTGTTCGACCGCAACTTCGTGCCGAACATGCTCGGGTGGTACCGGCTGACGGCGACGACGAGCCTGGCCGAGATGGAGTGGATGCTCGCCCGCGCGGCCGGCTACGGCGCCGGCTTCGCGATGGCGACGACGCTCGAGGCGCTCCGCCAGAACCCGGACACACCGCTGCTGCTCGACACCATCCGCGAATGGGAGGCGGCGCGGCGGTCGGGCGCATTCACGCCAGCGCAGCGGGTGCGGGCCAGGAACCCGAAGCTCGAGTTCCACCTGGAACGCGCCGAGTCGGGCTGGCGGCTGTTCCCGTTCCACGACGTCGGCCCGTTCCGTCACGCGCAGGCCGAACGGCAGCCCGGCGAGCCGTCGTCCGCAACGTGGGTGGTGGACAACGCCGACGCGGGCCAGCCGCTTCAGTTCAGGATCCAGGTGTCGGGCGGCGGGTCCATCTCGAGGATCCACCTGGAGATCGGGCGCGCGCAGTCGCTCGACCTCGCGGTGACGCTGGCTGCCGGCGAGTCGCTCGTCTTCGACGCGGTCGGGCTGGCCAGAAGCTACGACGGGATGGGCCGGCAGACGGGCGTGGTCAAGCAGGATCGCCCGGTGCCCCAACTCGCGGCAGGCAGGCAGGACGTGTCGTTCGAATGCGCATTCGCCGGCGACGCGCCGCCCGTCGTGGACGTGACGTTCAGGACGCGCGGCGAGGCCGAGCCGGTGCGGCCCTCGGGACGCTGAATGAGAGACCGCAGTCTGAATCGCGGTTTCTCATTCAGAAGCCCGGCCAGTTCGGCGCGATGCCGAGGCAGCCCAGACAGATCTGCACGCCGTCCCAGGCGATGACCACCGCGAGGAGGATCGCGGCTGCCCCGCCAAGCCGCGATCGGCCGGCCAGGGCCGACAGCGCGAAGGCCGCCAGACAGACGAAGACCGGCGCCGCCGCCAGATTCACGCGCATCGAGATGGGCGTCAGGACGCCGAGCGCGGTGAATCCGATCCAGGTGAGCCCCCACCCTGCGAGCGCCAGGGTCACACCCTCGCGCGGACGGCGGCGCGCGAGCAGGACGGCGCCGGCCACGGCCGTCGCCATCAGCGGCAGGCTCGGCCGGCCGTAGTCGTCACCCGTCCCCGCGTACCACTGTCCGAGCTTAACGGAAGGCGGCGCGACCAGCTTCGACCGGGTCGGCGGCTCGGGCTGGCGCGAGGTCACCCGCTCGAACGTCTGTCGGTAGACGGCCGTGAAGTGCGAGTAGTAGACGACGTAGGAGGCGGCCGACGCGACCAGCGTCAGGACCAGTACCCACACACCGGCGCGCCTGGCGTGGCCTCTGCCGAGCGCGATCAGCAGAACGGCGACCACGCCGAGCATCGGCAGCCCCACCATCGTCGTGCCGAAGTGCGACAGGAACGCGACGAAGATCGACGCGCAGGTCCCGGCCAGCGGCACCACCGACGCCGCGCCCGCCGACAGCCAGCCGACGCCGGCCATCGCGACCCCGAACACCCCCTGCCCGAACACGTTCGTCAGGTTCGCGTTGCTCATCCCCTCGAGCGGGGCCCGGGCGAGCATCCACAAGACGGCGCAGCTGAGCGCGGCGCGATGGTCGTCCCACTGCCGCCGGACGGCGGCGTAGAGCCCGACGCCCACCAGGGCGTGGACCGCGAGGGTCACGCCCCGAAGCAGCAGAACCTGGTCGAGTTGGGTGGTGAAGAACCGCCAGAGGGGCATCGCCGCGAGGTAGAGCGCGATCGGATACGGGAACTCGAAGAACGGCTGCGGCGTGATCGAGGTGAAGTAGTACTGTCCCCCACGGACCTCCTGGGCACGATGCACCTGGAAGACGGCGTCGCCCACCTGCGCGAGCGGGTGGGCGAACACGGCCAGTTCGAGTGCGGCCACACCGAGCACCAGCCCGACCGCAATCGGCCATTCGCCGAGACCGGCCACGCTCGGCCAGCGCCAGCGCAGGGTGCCCACGAGGAGCCCGATCGCGGCGACTCCCGTCCCCACCTCGACGAGGCGGGTCGCGTAAGGGCCGATGAAGGCCCCGTCCTGGAGCAGCAGGCCGACGGACGCCGCGACCACGAGGCCGGCCGCCAGCGTCCCGAGGCGGCCGCGAAGGCCGCACAGCCACAGGCCTGCCACCCACAGTGCAACGGCGAGCGCCGCTCGCAGAGCCACGGTGCCGCTCACGCCGAAGTGGCCGGAGTCCGGCCGCAGGCTCACTTCGTCGACGATGACCCCGAGCGCCCGATCGTCATGCGGGCCCGGCACGAACGTCTCCGACACGACGATGGTCACGACGGCGCCCCGCTCGGCGCGGGCAGGAATGACGACGGGTACGAGCTGAGGCTCGTTCCGGGGCTCGGCGACGGCAAGCGCCGCGCCGTCGACCGAGAGCGTGAGCGCCGACGGCAGCGCCACACGGCCTGGCCTCGCGGCGTTCACGCGCAGCACCAGCCGGTGATCCTGCGAGCGGTTGAGTTCCGGGAAGACGAGGCGCGCCGTGCGACCGGTCCAGCTGAAGTGGGTGCCGGCTCCCGGATTCAGCTCGGCCGGATAGAATCCGTCCGCCGTGAAGCAGGCGCGCGACCGGGCGGTCCAGGCGCCTTCCGCGACGGGCCCAGAGAGCTTCGAGGGCACCCACCACCGGACGCCGGCCGCGAGCAGGAACGCCGCGAGCACACCGGCCGCAACGCCGGCAATCAGCACCGCCCGCGCCCCCCGCCGGCCGCTCGTCTTGCTCATTTCCTCCGGCCCCCGAGCGCCCGTTCGAGCCGGTCGCTGGCGGTCTTGAGCACCTTGATGCGCGCCAGGTTCTTGTCGTTGGCCTCGACGAGCGTCCACGGCGCCTCGCGCGTGCTGGTCCGCTCAATCATGTCGTTCACCGCCTGCTCGTAGGCGTCCCAGCGTTCGCGGTTGCGCCAGTCCTCGTCGGTCAGCTTCCAGCGCTTGTAGGGCGTCGACTGGCGCTCGGTGAACCGCCGCAGCTGCTCGTCCGCGGTGACGTGCAGCCAGTACTTGACGAGCACGATGCCGTGCCTCGCCAGCTGGTTCTCGAACTGGTTGATCTCGGCGTACGCGCGCATCCACTCCTTCTCGGTTGCGAACCCCTCGACGCGCTCGACCAGCACGCGCCCGTACCAGCTTCGGTCGAAGATCGTCACGAGCCCGGCCCGACCGAGGTGGCGCCAGAACCGCCAGAGATAGTGCTGCGCGCGCTCTTCGTCGGTCGGCGCGGCGACCGGAATGATGCGGTAGTCGCGCGCGTCGAGCGCGGCCGTCACCCGGCGGACGGCGCCGCCTTTGCCGGCGGCATCCCATCCCTCGAAAACGAGAATCGTCGAGACGCCGGCGACGCGCGCCTGCCGCTCGAGCAGGTTCAGCCGCCCCTGCTCCTCCTGGATGCGGGCGGCCGCCTTCTCGGCGGACACCGTCTTCGTCATGTTGAGGCTGGACAGTATCGATACGAGCGGCGCGCGTTTCGACGATGCCCGGCCGGCCGACTGTCGCGACGCAGCGGTAACCGGCGGCGGACTCGCGGGCGGACGCTTCCCGGCGGGCGGAATCTCGGCCAGACGCGCGCGGATGGCGTCGCGGATCGCCTCGCCCACCGTCAGGCTCCGGTAGCGCGCATCGGCGCCTTCGACGATCGTCCACGGGGCGTCCGCCCGGTTGGTTTCGCGAATCGCCTGCTCGGCGGCGCCGATGAATTTCGAGTACATCCGCCAGTGCTTCCAGGCCAGGCGGTCGACCCGCCACCGGCGCGACGGGTCCTCCTCGAGGCTGGTGAGGCGTTTCTTCTGCGCCGCCTTGCCCAGGTGCATCCAGAACTTCAGGATGAGCGCGCCGTCGGCGGCCAGCGTCTGCTCGAATTCGACGATGCGGTGGAGCCGCTCGTCGAACGCGTCTTTCGACAGGCGCCGGTAGACGCGATCGAGGACGGGTCGCGAGTACCAGCTGCTCAGGAACAGGCCGATGCGCCCGCGCGGCGGGAGGGCGCGCCAGAACCGCCAGTACTCGGGGCGCTCCATCTCCTCGTCGGACGGCTCGCCGAACGCCTGCGTGACGATCCACCGCGGGTCCATCCACGCGTTCAGCAGGTTGACCGTCTCGCCCTTGCCCGCGCCGTCGACGCCGGCGAACACGATGATCACGGGAAACGCCGCCGCCGCCCGCAGCCGGCTCTGCACCTCGAGCAGTTCGCCGAGGAGGATCGGCTCGCGCGCCTTGAACTCTTCCCTGGAGACCGCCCGCCCGAGTTCTGCCGCTTCGAACATGCGCAGGAGTATACAGCCAGCACGTTCGGCGCAACAGATTCCGTGCAAGCCACGATCTGTGCAACCGATGCCGGAATCCGCTTGAACCGCGGTCCGGCGCTGCCGATACTGCGGCTGATTCCCGCACGCGGAGGTCGGCATGGACGCGCGCACCACGCGGTCGCTCCCGGCGGTCCTCGTGCTGGCGCTCGCGCTTGGGAGTGCCAATCGCGGCGCCGCAGCGGACGCCCCGGTCCTGCCCGCTTCGCCCCAGCCGCCGCCGACCGGAGAGATCGCGGGCCGGGTCGCGGACACCGCCGGCACGGCCCTCGTGGCGGTCGCGGTCAGCGTGTCGAGCCCGACGCTGCCGGGTCCGAGGAGCGCCGTGACGACCGCCGCCGGCACCTATCGCATCGCACAGCTGCCGGCCGGCGTCTACTCGGTGGAGTTTCTCGTGGGCGGCTGTGCGGCAGCGGAACGACGAGAGGTGGTTCTCGGCGAAGGGGCGCGGGCGGAGGTGAATGCCCGGCTGGCCGAATCACCCTCGGTCGAGGTTCTCTCGCCTTTCGACCGAAGCGCGGCGATCGTGACGGTCGCGCGCAGCGGCAGCAACTCCATGCGGGGAAGCGCGCGCTTCGAGTACACGGGCTCGCGCCTGCAGTCGGACAACCTGACGCCGGAGCTGAAGGCCCAGGGCGCGGGTTCCGGAAACCCCGTGCGGCAGGCCAGCGAGGCGGGAGTCGAGATGGGCGGCCCCATCCGCCGGGACCGGGCGTGGTGGCGGGTAACGGCCACGCGCAGCGTGGTCGACCGCGGCGTGATCGGGTTCTACGCTGCCGCGTGCGTGGCGCCAGACGGCACCCCCGTCGCCGGCGCGGCGTACCGAGCCGAGTGCGCGAACACCGACGTCACGGCGCTCACCACGACCGACCTCAGGCTGCAGTCTCAATGGACGCCCGCCAACCAATCCGCCGTGCTCTGGGGCGTGGGCGACAAGCGCCGGCCCAGCCTGGGCGCGTCGGCCTTCGACCGCCCCGAACACACCAATTGGCAGTCGACCCTGTCGTTCACGCACCCCATTCAGGTCCAGCACCAGTGGGTGGTCTCCGCCAGGTTCGTCCTCGACGGCGCGGTCGGCTTCAGCGATGGCCGCGGCGTCCTCGATTTTCAGGACCCGAGCCTGGCCGACGTCCAGGGCGCCTACGACCGCCACACGCTCGTGAACTCGCGCTCGGGCGTCCGGACCGAGTACAGCCGCCCGACCACCGAGGCGGAGGCCGCGGGGCACCTCTACTCCTCGGACGTGCTCGGGGGCGACCACGCCACGTCGTTCGGAGTCCGGTTCCTGGACGCGCCGCGCCGGCAGTGGGACCGGACCGGCGGGGGTGCGGTGGCGGTCTTCGACAGCCGCTCCGGTCGGACGGTTCCCTACCAGGCGCAGGTCGTCCGCGACGGCGTGGTCGACCTCGGCGCGCGGGAGTACTCGGCGTTCCTTCAGGAGTCGTACCGGCGAGGCCGTGTGACCGTCGACGGAGGGGTCCGGTTCGACCGGCAGGACGACGAGGCATTCGCGTCGACGATCCCGGCCAACCGGGTCCTCCCGGACCTCCTGCCGGCGGTCGAATTCGGCGGAGCCGATTCGGGCGTGGTCTACAACGACATCTCACCGCGTCTCGGTGTGGCATGGGACCTCACGGGCCACGCGCGAACGGTGGTGAAGGCGTCCGCCGCCCGGCGCCGGGGCGCCGGCAACACGTCGTCTGCGCGGCTCCAGCCGACCGGCCAGACGAGGCTGGTCTATTGGTGGAACGACGCCAACCGGGACGGCTTCGTGCAGGCCGGCGAACTCGATATCGCCCGCGGGCCGGCGGCGACGCCGTCACCCAACTACGACCCCGGGAACCCGGCCGCGGTGAGGTCGCCCGCCACCGTGGACGTGCGCCTGCGGAACGACGTCACCGACGAGGTGACGCTGGCGTTCGAACGCGAGCTGGCCCGCCACCTGAGGGTTCGCGCCATGTACGTGGGCCGGAAGACCCACCGGGTTCAGGCGGCCTTCCCCATCAACGCCGACCTCTCGCTGGTTGACTCGTCGTCGTTCGACCCGGTCCTCTGGACGCCGTCGGGCTGCCCGGCCGCCGCCCGGTGCCCCGAGGTGACGTATTACCGGCGGGGCGAGGCGCTCCCGGCCGGCACCGTGCTTCGCAACGACGGCGAGTACGTGTGGCGGCACGGCGTGGACCTGGTGCTGCACAAGAGACTCGCCGGCGGGTGGATGCTGGACGCGGCCTTCTCGTGGAACACCGCCGCGCGGTACCTGCCCCGGCCGACGCTCGACTACACGGACCCGACCAACATCGAGCAGAGGAACGGCACGGAGCACTCGGTGCCCGGGCCGCACTGGGTCGTCGAGGTGTCCGGGTCGGCACGTCTGCCGTGGGGGTTCGGCGCAGCGGCCGCCCTGAGCGCCCGCCAGGGGCTGCCGTACGCGAGGGGAGTCACCAGCCCGAACCGCGGCGCGCTGGGGTCGACCGTCGTGGACATCGGCCGCTACGGGTCGGAACGGTACCCGGCGGTCAGCCGGCTCGACTGGCGGATTGATCGGGCGTTCAGGGCCGGCCACACGAAGATCGTCCCTGTTCTGGACGTCTCCAACGCGCTCAATTCGAGCGCCGTGCTGGCGCGCAACCGAGTGCAGAACACCCCGTCCGCGAACGACGTCACGCAAATCCTCGCGCCCCGCCTCGTGCACCTTGGCGCGCGCGTGACGTTCTGACCGGCCCCTACCTGATCTGCTCCACCTGCACCGCCGTCCCGTAGGCGAGGACCTCCGTCACGCCGCCCATCACCTCGTTGGCGTCGTAGCGCATGGCGAGAATCGCGTTGGCGCCGCGCTCGCCGGCGTGCTGCAGCAGCAGCTCGAACGCCTCCTGCCTCGTCTTCTCGCAGAGCGACGTGAAGATCGTGATGTTGCCGCCGACCAGCGTCTGCAGCGACGCGCCGACGGTCCCGAACACGCTCCGCGACCGGACCACGATGCCGCGGACGATGCCCAGGTGGCGCACGACGCGATAGCCGTGCAGCTCGGTGGCGGTGGTGACGAGATTCGGGTCGACGCTCGTGGCCATGTGTCGCTCCTCGCGCCGACCGGGTTCCGATCCCGGGTCCCGGCGCTCTGCGACAATCCTACACGAACCGCCACGACGCGGAGTCGTCGCGCGCGCCCATGCGACGGCGCAGGGCGACGATCGGCGGGGGATGCGGCACGGCCGGGCGGGTGCGCCGGATCGGGTAGGATAGCGCCATGAATGCCAAGCGCCTGCTCGTTGTCCTTCTGCTCGCGTCGTCGGTCGGCGCCGCCGCGGCTGCCGCGCAGGACCCGCCGCCTTCCTCGAGGCTCTCGCTCGACCGCATCTTCGCCACCCGGGAGTTCGCCCCCGAGCGGTTTGGACCCGCGCGGTGGATGAAGGATGGCGAGACGTTCACGACGCTCGAACCGAGCGCGGACGTCACGGGCGCGCGCGACCTGGTCCTCTACACGGCGCCGACGGGCGCGCGCCGCGTCCTGGTCCCCGCGGCCAGGCTCGTGCCGGAGGGCCGGACGGATCCCCTCTCGATCGACGACTACGCCTGGTCGCCCGACGGCTCGGTTCTCATCGTGTTCACGAACTCCGTCCGAGTGTGGCGCCAGAACACGCGCGGCGACTACTGGACGTACGACATGCGCACCGGCCGCCTCCGCCAGCTCGGGGCGTCGTTCGAGCGGTCCTCGCTCATGTTCGCCAAGCTCTCGCCCGACGGTCGGCTGGCCGCCTACGTCATGAGGAACAACCTCTACGTCGAGGACCTCCGGGCGGGCTCGGTCCGCCAGCTCACCTCAGACGGCGGAGACGACATCGTGAACGGCACGTCGGACTGGGTCTACGAGGAGGAGTTCGACCTCCGCGACGGGTTCCGCTGGAGCCCGGACAGCCGCTCGATCGCGTTCTGGCGGTTCGACACGCGCGGCGTGCCGGTGTTCTCGATGATCAACAACACCGACGGCCTCTACCCCGCCCTCACCCGCTTCAAGTACCCGAAGGCGGGCGAGACGAACTCGGCGGTGCAGGTGGGCGTCGTCAGCGCGTCCGGCGGCCGGCCGGTGTGGATGAAGACCGCAGGCGACCCGCGCCAGATCTACATCCCCCGGCTGGAGTGGGCCGGAAACTCCTCGGAGGTCGTCTTCCAGCAGCTCAACCGGCTGCAGAACACCAATCACGTGATCGTCGGCAGCGCCTCCACGGGCGACGTGCGGACGGTGTTCACCGACACCGACGAGGCGTGGGTCGAAGTCATGGAGTTCACCTGGCTCGCCGGCGGACAGGCGCTGCTCTGGATCAGCGAGCGCGACGGCTGGAAGCACGCCTACTCGGTGTCGCGCGATGGCACGAGCGTTCGACTGCTGACGCCCGGCGACTACGACGTGCTGAGCGTCAACGCCGTGGACGAGAAGGGCGGCTGGCTGTACGTCACGGCATCGCCCGATGCGCCCACGAGGAGACTCGCGTATCGCGTGTCGCTCGACGGCTCGGGCAAGCGGGAGCCGGTCGGCCCGGCCGGGCAGACCGGCGTGCACCGGTACGATGTGTCGCCGTCGGCGCAGTGGGCGTTCCACAGCTACTCGTCGCTCGACACGCCGGCGGTCACCGAACTGGTGAAACTGCCGGCCGGAGAGCCCGTGAGGCTGCTGGCCGGCAACGCCGCCCTCAAGGCGAAGGTGGACGGCCTGGCGCGCAGGCGCGTCGAGTTCTTCCGCCTGCCGGTCGGTGGCGGCACCGAGGTCGACGGGTGGCGCATTCTGCCTCCCGACTTCGACCCGGCGAAGAAGTACCCGCTCCTGGTCTACGTCTACGGCGAGCCGGCCGGCCAGACGGTGCAGGACGGCTGGGGCGGGAACACGTACCTGTGGCACCTGATGCTCGCCCAGCAGGGCTTCATCGTCGCCAGCTTCGACAACCGCGGGACGCCCGCGCCGAGGGGACGAGCGTGGCGCAAGAGCATCTACCGGCAGATCGGGATCCTCGCGTCCGCGGATCAGGCGGCCGCCACGCGGGCGGCACTCTCGGCGTGGCCGTTCGTGGATCCGGCGCGCGTCGGCGTCTGGGGCTGGAGCGGCGGCGGGTCGATGACGCTGAACGCGATGTTCCGCTACCCCGACCTCTACACGACGGGCATCTCGGTCGCGTCGGTGCCCGTCCAACGCCTCTACGACTCCATCTACCAGGAACGGTACATGGGCCTGCCGAAGGACAACGAAGCCGGCTTCACGAACGGATCACCGATCACGTTCGCGAAGAACCTGTCGGGCCACCTGCTCATCGTCCACGGGACGGGCGACGACAACGTCCACTACCAGGGGTTCGAGATGCTGGTCAACGAGCTGGTGGCGAACGGCAAGGTCTTCGACATGATGTCGTACCCGAACCGCTCGCACGGGATCTCGGAAGGCCGCGGAACGACGCTCCACCTCTACTCGCTGTTCACGCGGTATCTGATGGAGCACCTGGCTGGGACGGCTGGCAGCCGGTAGCTGACAGCGGATTACAGCTGACCGCCTGTCCGCTGCCAGCTGACAGCTGCCCGCTGCCAGCTACTCGAGCAGTTTGAGACACAACTGCGACCATGTCTCCATCTGGTCGCGCCGCTCCAGCAGCTCGGGCAGCGTCAGGAACTTCAGGTCGGTGATGCACGCTTCGCCCTTGGACACGTTTTCCTCGCCGAGTTCGCAGAGGTGGACGATGCCGAAGTGGACCTGGCCGACCGGCGTCGAATCGTCGTTGATGAGGCCGACGATGCGCGTCCGGAAGTGGCCGTCCATGCGGAGTTCCTCGTGCAGCTCGCGCTGGAGCGCCTCCTCGTAGAAATCGAGGCCGGTCAGGAACAGGTTCTCGTCTCCGTGGTTGATGTGCCCGCCGATGCCGATCGAGCCCATCGCCACCAGCCGCTTCTCGCCGGATCCCTTGCCGCGGACGTAGTGCAGATAGGTGTCGCCCTTCTTGATGAGGACGTAGGGGATGATCTGCTTTCGCGACGGATCCTGCTCGGCCTCGGCGCGCCGTACAAAGAAGGTGTTCCCCGCCTCGAGGATGCGCGGGACGTAGGGGGCGACGTCGGTGCGGACGCCCTGGAACGAGCCAATCTCGTCGAGCAGCGTTCGCGGGAAACAGAGCACCATCTCTTCGCGCATGCCGTTGGCCTCCAGGACATGACGACGCAGCGCGGGCCTGGCCGTCCGTTCCGAGCCGCGGTTTCCCGTCTAGCGTATGGGGATTGGCCGCCCGTGGCAACTGCGAAGCGACCTGTGCTATCGTCCGCGCGACTTCGTCACGTCCGAGGGAGGTTCTCGTGAGCACTCGTCGACGCGTGTGGTGGCTGGCGGTGGCGGTCATGGTGGCGTTCGTGGCCGCGGGCCTCGCCGGGCAGGGCGGCCGTGCGGGGGCGGCGGCCGGCGCGCGCGGCGTGAAGCTCATCGCCGCCGCGGACATGAAGCCGGCGATGCGGTTTCTCGGCGCGGGGGAGTTTCGCGGGCGTCCGGCCCCGTCGGCGGAACTCGACATCGCATCGAGGTATCTCGCCCTCGAGGCCGAGCGGATCGGCCTGAAGCCGCTCATGCCGAACGGGTCGTACTTCCAGGACCTGCCGGTCGAGGTCACCACGATCTCCGCGGCCAGGTCGCACCTGCGCGTGTTCGGACCGGCCGGCGAGATGAGGCTGCTGTTCCCCCAGGCGTTCACGACCAACATCCGCACGGGCACCGAGTGGACGGCGACGGGCGGCCTGGTATTTGCCGGCTCCGCTCTGGACGGGGCCGATCCGAAGTGGGACGACGCCATCGATCTGCGCGGCCGCTTCGTCGTCCTGCTCGAGTCGGCACCGCCGCCCGGCACGACGGCGCCGTCCGCCGGGACGACGCCCGCTGCCGCCGCCGCCGCGGCACGCACGCGCCTGCTCCGCGAGAAGGGCGCCGTCGGCACGGTGACGGTCATCAGCCGTGAGCGGGAGGAGAACCTGACGAACCAGGGCGTGACGTTCGACGTCACCGAGCGCCTGAGGTTCCTCGACGTGGACACGGTCAACCCGCCGGCGCCGCCGGCCCAGCGGCCCGCGGGTACGCCGGCCCCGGCTGCGCCGGCCCAGACGCCGGCCGCTTCCGGACCGTTCAACGCGGTCGACGTGCGCCACGATGCCGCGGCGGCGATGCTCGGCATCACCGTCGACCAGCTGCGCGGTCACTTCGCCGCCGTCGCCGCCGGTCAGCCGGTGCCTGCGCGGGCGCTGCCCGACCGCAGCGTCGACATCGCGGTGCTGTTCGACCAGAAGCGACGGACCACGCCGAACGTGGTCGCCTGGCTGCCCGGCAGCGACCCGTTGCTGAAGGACGAGTATCTGGTCATCGGGTCGCACCACGACCACCTGAACGTCCGGGAGGGACGGATCCTGCCCGGGGCCGACGACAACGCGTCAGGCTCGGTCGCGATGCTGACCATCGCCAAGGCCATGATGGTCGAGCGGCCGAAGCGCTCGGTGATCTTCGTCTGGCATACCGCCGAAGAGCGCGGCCTGGTCGGCGCCTACTACTTCGTGCAGCACTGCCCCGTCCCGGTCGAGACGATCACCGCCAACCTGAACCTGGACATGATCACGCGCAACGACCCGAACGGGATCTACCTGATCGGCTCCAACAAGATCAGCGCCGGGCTCGACCAGAGCTTCAAAGACGTCAACGCGGCGTCCGTGAAGCTCACGCTCGACTACAAGTACGAGGACCCGGGCGAGCCCAACCGCTTCTTCTTCCGCAGCGATCACTATCCCTACATGCGCTACGGCATCCCGGGCGTCTGGATCTTCTGCGGTACGACGCCCGACTATCACACGGAGCGGGACGTCGAAGAGCGCGTGGACTACTCGAAGATGGAGAAGGTCACGAGGCTGGCCTACCTGGTCGCCATGGACGTCGGGAACAGGCCGGCCCTGCTCGCCCTCGACCTCCACCCGGACATCAAGACGCGCGGCGCGCACAACATGAAGGTGATCTGGCAGCGGCCGGCCCCGCCGAGGTAGGGCCTACAGCACGACGAACGCGTAGAGAAACGAGAGGACGACCAGGCCGATCATCCCGGCCGCGGCGAGGTTCGCCGTCCGCCGGGCGCCGAGCAGATACGTGTAGGCCAGCTTGAGCACGTTGTTGCTGGCGCTCGCGATGACGACCGCCTGCACGATCTGGCGGTCGCCGATGCCGAAATCGCCCTGGAGCAACGAGACGACGAACGGCGTGATGTCCGAGAAGCCGACAAGGAACGACATCGCGCGCAGACCGAGGTCCTGGAAGGTCCCGAGGACGTATTTCGTGACGAGCGAAACGACCGCGAACAGGACCGCGAACAGCAGGGCGGCGTTCAGCTCCAGCGGGTTCCTCCGCAACGCGCGCTCGGCGACGCCGCCCGCGCCCGGAGCCGCCGGCGCCGCGGCGGGCGCCGCCGCAGCCGGGGCGGTCCGCTTCCTCCGCAGCCACAGGCCGTAGCCCGCGGCCAGCAAGGCAAGCGCGGCGAGCGCAGGCCCCACGACAATCGCCGCCGAGAGCCGGAAGATCGCCACGAAGGCGAGCAGCCTCAGGTACATCATCGACACCGCCAGCAGGATCGCGGTGGCCACCTCGTCGACGCTCTCCAGCGTGCCTTTCGATCGCTTGGCCAGCACCACCACCGTTGCGGTGCTCGAATACAGACCGCCCAGCAGCCCGGCCAGCAGGAGGCCCTTGCGCGGATAGAGATAGGTCTGGAGTACGTAGCCCAGATAGGAGATCGCGGTCGTGATCACGACGGCGAGCCAGATCTGCCTCGGCGTGACGGGCAGCACGGCCAGGAGGCGCCAGAGCGGCCCGTCCCCCGTCGGCATCGTTTCCGGAATCAGCGGCAGGACGACGCCGACGATCGCCAGGAACTTGCAGGCCGTCACCACCTCGCCCGTGTGGAGGCGGTCGGAGAACTGGCGGATGCGCCCCTTCGAGTGCAGCACCAGGAGAATCGAGACGGCGAGCAGGACCAGGTACCACTGGGGGAACTGGAGCGCGACGGGCCCCACGGTGTACGTCAGCAGGGCGATGAGGACGCCGATCATCCCCGGACTCTTGCGCTTCAGAATCTTGTCGCCGTAGTAGACCAGGAGGAACAGCGTGAGGGCGCCGAGGCCGGCCAGATACGCCTGGCTCCCGATCCCGGGCAGCCGGATCAGCACGAAGCCCAGCATGCCGATGAAGATGAACGTGCGGACGGTCCCGAACGTGTCGACCTTGCCCTCGTGCTCGTAGTAGTCGCGCAGCCCGATCCCGACCAGGAAGCTGACCGCCACGGTCAGGAGGAACGGCGTGACGATGTCGGGGATCACGGGTGGCATCGGTCGATCGCTGAGAGCTTGAGGGCGAGCCCGGCCGTTGTCAAGCGTCGCCGCGTCGGCGGTCCGGTCGGACGGCAGCGGCCGCGACGTCAGCCACCGTCCACGATCGGCTTGGCGAGGGTGCCGTACAGCCGGGTACTCGTCGAGCCGGCACGAGTGCACGAGCCTGCCCTCGTGATAGGTCATGTCGGGGCAGCTGTCACACATCTCGTAGTCGCCGTCCGGCAGCAGGGTGTTTGGCTCGATGACGCTGAGCGTCAGCGCGTGGATCTTCCCGAACAACCGGGCCGGCCTGCGCAGCAGTCTGAGCAGCGCACGCCGAACACGGTCGTCGACCGCGGCCATCCACAGGACTCGCCTTCCGGCGTTCCCGCGACCGCCGGCGAAGTACCGCCCGCGCCTGAGATGATGAACGGTCTGCACCACTTCGACCGTCTTCGGGGCCACGCATCCGACCACCTCACCGTCGGAGCAGATGGCGGTGCCCACGAGCCACTTCACCGACGACGCCGTCTTCGTGCCGCCGAGATAGGACGCGGCCCGGTAGTGCGGAAACGCGTCGGTGATGGCGCCGTAGAGGTCGTGCCACCGCAGCACGGACAGGTCGTCCTCGACATCGTTGACCATGCCGATCGACGGCGCGTTCAGGTCGATCTCCCTCCCGCCTTCCACGAACGTGACGCCCTTGGTGGGAAAGCCGCGCAGGGTGATGAACGTCAGGCCGCTCACCCGGCCCTCGTTGCGCAACGCCCACCTGATCACCTCCGGAACCCGGTGAATCGTGCGCGGGTTCACGGTCATGTTGAAGTTGCAGTTGACGCCCCCGACATCCGCCAGCAGGTCGGCGAACCGCTGCCTGAGTTCGTTCAGTTCGCCTTCGTCCCGACCAGCCCACGCCGGCCGCTGCTGGCCCGAGTCCACGTGGAAGCTCATCTCCACGAGGCCGGCGTCCCTCAATTCGACCAGCAGGTCCCTGTTCAGGTGCTCGCCGTTCGTGATGATGACGGGGTTCAGGCGGCGATCCCGGACGAAGCGCACGATGTCGACGATGTCCGGGTGGATCAGCGGCTCACCGCCGGCGAGGTGCACGTTGTTGATGTTCCGCCATCGTTCCAGGAACCGGATCTCGGTCTTGATCTGGTCGAAGGGCTTGTGGCCGGAGAGCGTCGTCCGGTAGCACCCCTTGCACGTGATGTTGCACGTGTCGGTGATTTCGACCCAGCCGATCGGATTGTCGTGCAGGCTCCAGGGAAGCCGATAGAACCGCCCCGCACCCGCGCCGTTGTCGCCGCCGCCGTCGTGTTCCATGTCCCGCTCTCTCACTCCGTCACGCCGCGCCCGGCCGACAGAACGTTCACAGTATAGGAGAGGGACTTGGCGGGAAGCCAATCCCACAACGGGCCGAGGTCCCGCCTGACCTGGTCGACCATGAACGCGGGGACACGATCGGACGCCCTCGTGACCAGCGAACGGAACTCGGGCTCGCGGCGCAGTTGTTCGAGCATGCGCGTGAGCGACCGGATCTTGCCCTGTCCGCCTATGGTCAACGACAGGAGGAGGGTGACCCACCGAGGAACGGCCAGGGGATTCGCGTGGAACCGCCGGGACATCGCCCGCAAAGAGAAGCAGTGTTTCAGGACGTCGAGGTAGTGCCCGTACAACGCCTCCCAGGTGTAGTGCTTCGGAACCACGTTGAGCACGTAGGTCGACCGGAGCATGTGGAACGGAAACGGGATGACGCGAACTGATGAACACCAGGTCCGTGTCCCCGGTCATCAGGCTCTTCAGGCCCTGGGGTCCGGTGAAGATGCGGTAGTCGACGTCGTGGCCCTCCTGCCGGCACCAGACGCCCACCACCTGGGGCATGATGCTGACGTAGCTGGGGAACATCACCCGGCGGTAGACGGACTGGGACGGCGCGTTGTGGATCAGGTCGATGATGCGGATCGTCAGCTTCTTCATGGGCGAATCAGCAGGCCGCGGCCGCGCGCCGGTGCGCCGCGGCCCGGCGACCGGCCCCCCCAACGGGTCTACCTACATGCGGGCGGGATGCGTGGATTGTCGGCCGGCGAGACTTCCGAGTCAAGCGCACGTAGAATGTGGCCGGTGAGACTGCGATCCTCGGCGAAGAGGAGTGAGGGATGGCACCAACGTCGTCCGAGACCATCGTTCGCGACCTGCTGCACGAGGCCGGCATCGAGGTCGACGGAACGAATCCCTGGGATATCCAGGTCCTCGACCGCCGGTTCTTCGAGCGCCTGCTGCGGGAACCGCACCTCACGATGGGTGAGGGCTACATGCTGGGCTGGTGGGAGTGCGATGCCCTCGATCAGTTGGTCGCGCGCATCGTGCACGCCAGGCTGGACGATCGAGTCCGGGGGAGCTGGAAGGTCGGACTGCACGTCCTCCGCTCGCGGCTGTTCAACCTGCAGACGTCCGGCCGCGCCTTCGAGGTCGGCAGACGCCACTACGACATCGGGAACGACCTCTATCGGGCCACGCTGGACAAGCGGCTCTGCTACACCTGCGCCTACTGGAAGAACGCCTCGACGCTCGACGAGGCGCAGGAAGCCAAGCTCGACCTGGTGTGCAGGAAGATCGGCATCTTCCCCGGGATGCGCATCCTCGAACTGGGATGCGGGTGGGGCAGCTTCGCCAAGTACGCCGCCGAGCGTTTCGGCGCTCGGGTCCTGGGCGTGACCGTCTCCGCCGAACAGGTCGCGCTCGGAACGGCGTTGTGCAAGGGGCTCCCGGTCGAACTGCGGCTGCAGGACTACCGCGACGTGGAGGGCACCTACGATGCCGTCGTCTCCATCGGCATCATGGAGGCCGTCGGCTACAAGAACTACCGCACCTACATGGACGTGGCGAGCCGCTGCCTGAAGAAGGACGGAATCGCCTTCGTCCACACGATCGGAGGAAACGAAAGCGCCACCAGCACCGACCCGTTCACGCAGGCCTACCTCTTCCCGAACGGCATGCTGCCGTCCATCGCCCAGCTCGCACGGGCGATGGAGAACCGCTTCGTCGTGGAAGACTGGCACAACATCGGTCCGCACTACGACCCGACGCTGATGGCCTGGTGCGCGAACTTCGACCGGGCCTGGCCGGACCTGAAGGGCGCATACGACGAGCGCTTCCGACGGATGTGGCGCTACTACCTGCTCGGCAGCGCCGGGGGATTCCGGGCGCGGGGCAAGCAGGTCTGGCAGATCGTCATGACCCGCCACGGCACGCCGCAACCCGACTGTCGGTTCAGCTAGGCAGCCCGATGATCCACACCGATGTCGTCATCGTGGGTGGGGGCCCGGCCGGCTCGGCGTGTGCGCGACGGCTCACCGAGAAACGGATCAAAAGCGTGGTCCTCGACCGAGCCGGGTTCCCGCGCGCCAAACCGTGCGCGGGCTGGATCACACCCGAGGTGGTGAAGGCACTGGAACTCGATCCGCGCGACTATCCGCACAGCTTCACCACGTCACGCACCCTGACCGTGTGCTTTCGGACGTTCACGGTCACGAGGTCGAACCACCAGCACGCCATCCGTCGGGCTGAGTTCGACCACTGGCTGCTCAGCCGATCGGGCGCCCCGGTCTACGAGCACACGGTCAAGTCCATCGTCGGGAGCGGCGGCGGCTACGTGATCGACGGTCGGTTCGCCGGCCAGTACCTGGTCGGAGCAGGTGGCACCTACTGCCCCGTCTACCGCACGGTGTTCTCGGCCGACCGCCCCAGGCCCCGCGGCACGATGATCGTCGGCCTGGAGGCGGAGTTCGCCTATCCGCATGCCGGTGCCGACTGCTGGTTGTGGTTCTGGAAGAACCTGCCCGGCTACGCCTGGTATGTGCCCAAAGCCGGTGGATACGTCAACGTGGGCGTCGGCGCGTGGGCGGAAGCCCTGACCTCGAGCGGCGAACACCTGAAGACGCACTGGGAGGAGCTCGTCGAACGGCTCGACCGGGCGGGCCTCGTGCGCCGGCACGCCTACGGACCGCGCGGACACTGCTACTACCTGCGGCAGAACCCCGGCGCCGTCCGCCAGGGGAACGCGTTCATCACCGGCGACGCAGCGGGGCTGGCCACCCTGGACATGGGGGAAGGCATCGGCCCCGCAATCCGCAGCGGCGCGCTGGCCGCGGACGCGATCGCAGGCGGCGGCGAGTACTCCGTGGGTTCCATTCCGCGATACTCACAGGGGATGGTGCTGGGAAGGGCGCTTCTGGCCGCCTTCCGCGCGAACACGAAACGACGCTAGCTTCTCGCGGGCGTGAAGGAACCCGACCTCCGCGATGGCGTCGATCTGACCGAAGTCGCCGGCCCCGTAGCTGCCGAGCGGGGGACGCAGCGTCAGGTCGGCGTCGCGGCAGGCGGCTTGCGCCCGCTCGTCGGACGCCAGCGTGAACGCCCGCGTCAGAGACACGAACACGGGCGGCAGCCGCGCCGGACGGTGCCGAATCCGGTCCCAGAGGAGCGCCCACCCGCTTGGGGACTCGTCGGACTCGCCTGCCCCCGCGACATGCAGCTCTGTGCCCACGTCCACCGCAATGACGCGCCCCGCCCCCATCTTCCGCAGGACGCCTACCGGAAGGTTGTCCATCACGCCGCCGTCCACGTGGACCTCACCCAGATGGTAGACGGGCGGCGCCAGCCCCGGCACCGAGTTGGAGGCCAGCACCAGCCGCACCAGCGGCCCCTCGGTATGGGCGTCGGCGGTGGCTCGGGTCAGATTCGACGTCGTGCACGCGTAGGGCAGCCAGAGATCCTCGATCCGTCCGTCGCCAAGCAGACGCGTCAGTGCGCGGCGCACGCGACGGCCGCGGACGATGGCCGCCAGTGGCAGCGTGAAATCGGTCCACGGCCGCTCGCGGGTCCACGCCCGGCAGCGATCGAGCATCACGTCCGGCGCGGATCCGAGCGCGTGCACCGCCCCGATCATCGCGCCCATGCTGGTCCCGGCCACCAAGTCGACGGGGACGCCGGCCTCCCGGAGCGCCCTGAGGACGCCGATGTGCGCGAAGCCTCGCGCGCCGCCCCCCGACAGGGCGAGCCCGATGGCCCGCCCGGAGAGCAGCCGTGCCAGACGCGCGTGGTCGGCGACCTCACCGGGCCGAACGTGGTGGTGGCGCACGCCCGGCCTCGCCGCCAGCCAGGCGTTCGTGCCCGACGGTGCGCGATCGGGCGGCTGGAGCAGGACGAGACGGCAGCCGGCCTCGCGTCGGGCGGCTGAAGCGAGGGCTTCCTGCTCCAAGGGCCCCGGGCGCGGGTCCCCGTCGGCAAGGGCCACGACGACGATGTCGTCAGCCTGGCGGAGGCACCGCGTCGTCCACGGCGTCGCCGTGGCGTCGCAGACCAGCACGACAACTTCGGGCGCCGCGTCGTCGCCGGTCACGGCCTGGCGGGTCTGGGCCGTCCCGTCGAGGAGAACGGTCCGCGTCAATCCGGCGAGTTCGGCGACGAGCATGTCCGCGAAGGCCGCGAGAGGCACGGCCTGCCCTGCCGGGAGAAGCGCGACGGTCCGATCGGTCTGGTGCGCAGGCCTGGCGCCCAGCGTCCGCTGCAGGCGACCGACGATGGCGCGCGCGAGCCGCAGCATGGCCTCAGGGTGGGCCCCCGCCAGCCGGTCGAACGCGGACTTGGGAAGCCGGAGCAGTTCGGCATCACGCACCACCTTCACCGTGGCGGCGCGAGCCGCCTGGGACAGCAGCGCCATCTCCCCGACACACTCTCCGGCGCCCACCTCTCCCACCACGCGTGCCGAACCATCCGACTGCCGGGCCGACACGCGCAACCGCCCGCGCACCACGAACCACATGCACTCGCCGGCGTCGCCCTGCCGCACCAGGACCTCCCCGGCCGGCAGCGACTCCCACATCAGCTCCCGCTCCAACGCCTCGAGCGCAGCCGCTTGCGCGCCGGACAGGAGTTCGGTCCGGCCCAACCACGCGGAGATCCACGCGCGGTCGGGCCTGAAATGCCGGGCCTCCGAGGTCCGCTGGCGCCAGTCGGACGCACGTGTGACCGCCGCCTCCAGGTCCGGCACATCGGCGATCAGCTGCCGCCATGCCGACGCGTCGAGCGCTGCCACCACCGTCGGCTCCACCGCCTCCACGGTCGCGGATCGCGGCGCGCCCAGCAGCAGTGCGGTCTCGCCCACCAGTTCGCCAGGGCCGACCTCGCCCATCCGCTGCACCGTTCCGCTGCCGTCCGCGATCAGCGCGCACAGCCGCCCTCGCAGCACGACGTAGAGACAGTCCCCGGCGTCCCCCTGCCGGAAGAGTGTCTCGCCCGACGAGACGGCCCGCGGCACAAGCCGGCTCGCCACCGCACGCCCGCGAACCTCGCCGAGCGCCTGCCCGAGCGGAGTGGCCGCGATGTCTTCGTACGCGATTGGATCGAGGTTCTTCATGTCAGCGGTGGTGGAAAGGCGCGAAGCCGCGGAGATGCGTCACCGGCCTTCGAGAAGCGTGGACAGGACAGTGCCGATCCGGCGCAGCCCCTCGGCGACGTACTCCTGGCGCCCGCCGTACCAGATGCGCAGGTAGCCCTCGAGGCCGACGTGCGCGCCCGGCACCACGAGCGTGCTCTGCTCGACCCTGATGCGCTCGGCCAGCGCGAGGCTCGGCACGTCCGCGCGGTAGCGCACCAGCGTCATCGCGCCGGCGCGCGGCCGGTTGAACTCGAGCAGGTCGCCGAAGGCCGCCGCCCAACCCTCGATGATTGGGAGGTTGGCGGCGAGAATGGCGCGGGTGCGTCCGTAGAGCGCCTCGCGGTTCCCGGCCTGCACGGCGACGCGCGCCACCATATCCGACAGCTTGTTGGGGCCGATGGTCAGGTAGTCGTGCTGGCTCCAGCACGTGCCGACCAGCGACGGCGGCCCGACGATCCAGCCGATGCGGACGCCCGGAATCCCGTAGGCCTTCGACAGGCCGCTGGTCACGACGACCTTGTCGCTCATGCCCCAGAAGCTGCGCGTGCGCTCGCCCTCCAGCTCGGCGCCCAGATACACCTCGTCGGCCAGGAGCCAGGCGTCCATCTCCTCGCAGCGCCGGACAATCCGCCGCATCGCCTCGTCCGAGAGCACGGCACCCGACGGGTTGTTGGGGTTCGAGAGATACAGCAGCCGTGTCCGAGTGTTCACCGCCTGTTCGAACTCGTCCCAGTCGGGCTCCCACTGCCGCCCGGGGCGCAGGCGGAACGTCCGCACGGGCGCCTGCAGGCTGGCCGGCACGCCCCAGAGCTGCATGTAGTTCGGGATCTCCATCGCCAACTCGTCGCCCGGTTCGAGGGTGCTGAGCGCGACGAGGTAGTTGGCCTCCGACGTGCCGTTGGTGACTTCGATGTGATCGACCGTCGCACCCGGATAGATCGCCGCGAGGAGGTCGCGGAGCGGAATGGTGCCGTTCGACTGGCTGTATCCGAGCGGGGTGTCGAGGGCGGCATCGAGGTCGAAGCCCATCTCGACGAGTTCACGCAGGGTCACCGGGCGGACCCCGCTCTCGCTCATGTCGAACTGGACGAGGTTCTCCCACGTCGACTGCATCCGCTCCATCTCGAACTCGGGGATTCGCGCCATGGCGTATATTCTATGCCGCATGGCACACCTCGGCGACGCCCCTCGGCGCGAACAGGTCCTGGTCCTCTCCGAACCGGAACTTCGTCAGGTGGTGACGCTGGACCTCGACGCGCTGGCGGCCGTCGAGGACGCGTTCACCAGCCTGGCCGGCGGGCAGGCGGATGTGCCGCCGATCCTCGGCCTCTTCGTCCCCGAACGGCACGGCGAGATCGACGTCAAGGCGGCGTACATCCACGGGCTGCCGAGCCTCGCGGTGAAGATTGCGTCCGGCTTCTTCGACAACGGCCTCTCGGGACTGCCGAGCGGCAGCGGGCTCATGGTCGTGCTGAGCACGACGACCGGCTACCCGCAGGCGGTGTTGCTCGACAACGGCTACCTGACGGACGTCCGCACGGCGCTGGCTGGCGCGGCAGCGGCAAAGTACCTGGCGCCGCCGCGTGTGCGGACGGTCGGGGTGATCGGAGCAGGAACGCAGGGCCGCTACCAGGTCCGCGCGCTGCAGCTCGTTCGGTCGTTCGAGCGGGTGCTGGTCCACGACCACTCGCCGTCGGCGGTGGACGCCTACGTGCGGGAGATGCCGGAAGTGCTGGCGCGGGACCAGGCGGGGCTGCCTTCGACTTCGCTCAGGCCAGGGAAGCCCCGCCCCACGGCGAATGGCGCGCTCCGGCCCGTCTCGGTGGCGCGGGCCGACCCGGAGACGCTCGTCCGCGAGAGCGACGTGGTCATCACGTGTACGCCGTCGCACGAGCCGATCGTCAGGGCGGCGTGGCTGCATTCCGGGATGCACATCACGGCCATGGGTGCCGACGTCCCCGAGAAGCAGGAACTCGAGAGCGAATGCCTCGGACGCGCGAACCTGCTGGCTTGCGACCTGAAGGCGCAGTGCTTTGCGCGCGGCGAGTTCCATCACGCCCTCGCGGACGGCGTGCTCCCGGCGGGCACGGGTGTCACCGAGTTGGGCGAGTTGACATCGGGCCGGGCGCCCGGGCGGGTGCGTGCCGACGACATCTCGGTATGCGCGCTGACTGGCGTCGGCGTCCAGGACACGGCCATCGCGCTCCTGGCCTTTGGCCGTGCCGCCAGGGCCGGCCTCGGGAAGGCGTTCCCGCCCGCTTGACTTCCGTTCGGGAGGGCCTTATGGTTCGGGAATGCGTCACCTGTCTATTGGCCTTCTCGTTGCCGTAGCCGCCGCGGGCATCGCGGCTTGCAGTTCGGGCTCGCAGCCGACCCAGCCGACAGTCACGCCGGCGACCCAGCCGACCACCGTTGTCGACACCACGGTCAACGGCTTCATCGGCGTGTGGGGCACGGACCCGGCCGACGGCGCCGCGCCGGTATTCGACGGACCGGAGAACACCGCTGACCGCATCGTCGCAGACGGTGCCTGTCGCTTCATCGAGTTCAAAGTGGACAGGGAGCCGGACAGCAGGTCGGCGAAGGTAGCCTTCGCCGCCAGGTGCGCCAACGCCAGAATCCGCGGCTTCGGCGCCGCCATGCTGATCGAGGGCGTCCTGCACTGGAGGGCGCAGGGCGGCATCGCGCTGCCTTCCGGCGAACGGTGCCAGTTCAGGTTCGTCGAGGGCAACAGGGCCGTGCGGGTGCCCGAGGGTCTGAAGGTCCACTACGAGGGCACCGTGTGCGACGCGCCCGTCAGCGGAACGCAGATCGTGAAGAGGAAGCCGTAGGGACGTCCAGCCGCATTCCCCGGGCTACAGTCCGTGTTCGGTGCGCGACAGGATCTCGCGCTGGATGTCCGGGCTGAGCAGCACGAAGTAGTCCGAGTAGCCGGCCACGCGGACCATCAGGTCGCGGTGCTGCTCCGGGTGCGCCATCGCCTCCAGCAGCACCTCGCGATCGACGATGTTGAACTGGACGTGGTGGCCGCCCTGGTCGAAGTAGCCCCGAATCAACGCCGCGAGCTTTCGGAGGTCCTCGGCCGTGCGCACGCAGTCGGGGTCGATGCGCATGTTGAGGAGCGTGCCGTTGGTGCGGGCGTGATCCAGCTTGGCCACCGACGCGGCCGCGGCGGTCGGCCCCCGACGGTCGTGGCCCTGCACGGCCGACACCCCCTCGGACAGCGGCATCCCGGCGCGCCGCCCGTCCGGCGTCGCGCCCGTCACCGCGCCGAGGGCGATGTGCGAGGTCGTCGGCAGCAGGTCCACGAAGTACCGCGCGCCCTGCACGTCGCGCTTCGCCTCCACGGCGTCGCAGAAGATCCGCTGCGTCAATGCCGCCAGGTCGTCCGCCCGGTCGTCGTCGTTGCCGTAGTGCGGCGTCTTGTTGACGAGCGCCTCGCGCAGGAGGTCGCGATCCTCCCAGTTCCGGTCGAGCGCCTCGACGAGTTCCCCCATCGTCACCGTCCGCTTCTCGAACACGTGCGTGCGGATGGCCGAAAGCGCGTCGGCGACGGTGCCGACCGCCACGCCCGACACGGTGGAGATGTTGTAGCGCGCGCCGCCCGCGTGCCAGTCGAGCGCGCGGTCGATGCAGTCGTCGATGACGGCCGACGTGAACGGCACCGGGCAGTGGTCGGCGTACGCCCCGCGGACGATGGCGTCGTATCGGACCTTCTCGTCCACGAAGTGCTCCACCTGCGCCCTGAATGCCTCCAGCACGCCGTCGAAGGACGTGAAGCCGCGCGGGTCGCCTGTCGCCGGCCCGAGGCGCTCGCCGGTCAGCCGGTCCGCGCCGTCGTTCAGCGCCAGCTCGAGGCACTTCGCCAGGTTGAAGTAGCCGCTCGACGCCATCCGGTCCTTGCCGTCGCAGAAGCCGGCCACGCAGCCGTTCAGGCTGCTGCTGCGCGCGTCCTCGAGCGTCTTGCCCCGATTGACCATGCCGAGGGCCAGCACGTCGCTGTTGAACATCGCGGGCATGCCCAGGCCGAGCCGCAGCAGTTCGCAGCAGCGCAGCAGGAAGCGCGACGAGGTGCGCGAGCCGATCTGGGCCGAGAGGCCCGGCTGCGGCAGCCGCGTGTGCTCGAGCGCGGTCAGGCACATGTACGACAGCTCGTTGGTCGCGTCGCGGCCGTCGCGCGTCAGCCCGCCGATGTTCAGGTTCTGGAACTCGGGATATGAGCTGCTGGTCTCCGCCTCGCCCGAATCCTTCGCGAGCGTGATCTCGTCGAACTTCACCCACATCAGGTCGAGCAGTTCCTGCGCCCGTTCCGCCGTCAGTTCGCCCGAGTCGATCGAGTGCCGGAGATGCGGGTAGAGGTACTGGTCGAACCGGCCGGGGCCGAACGCGTGGCCGTCGGTCTCGAGGTTCAGGACAAGGTGCGTGAACCACATCGCCTGGAGCGCCTCGTGAAATGTGCGGGCCGGCGACGCGGGCACGCGTTCGCACGCGGCGGCCATCTCGAGGAGTTCGGCGCGGCGCCGGTCATCGGTCGTGTCGGGGGCCAGATCGCGCAGGACGGCCGCATGCCGCCGGGCAAACGCGACGGCGGCGTCGCACGCCAGGGCCACGGACTCGAGGAACTCGCGGCGGGCCACCGCGGCGGGATCGTCGCCGGACAGCGCTGCCCACGCCCGCTCGGCATCCGCCTTGATCCCGTCGAAGCCCTTGCGGAGGACCTTCTCGTAGCCCGCGTTGATGTGCCCGATCGTGCGGGAGCGGAAGTAGTGGTAGAGGACTCCGCGGTCGTCGGCGCGCCACATCCCCGGCGGCACGGCTTCCATGATCCGGTCGGCCACCTGCCGGCCGCGCCAGTAGGGGAAGACCTCGTCGCGCAGCACCCGCTTGGTCGCCTGATCGACGAAGAACGGCGTGTTCGCGCGCGTGGACAGCCGGTCGAGGTCGCGCTCCACCCAGGCGCAGTTGATCTCGGGAAAGACGGGCGACCCGCGCGGCCTGCGGGTCTTGGTGCCGACGATGACCTCGCCGTCCTGGATGACGATCGGGTGATCGGCGAGGATGCGCGCGATCATCTTCGCGCGGCGGACGGCGACCGGCTGCCCCTCGGTCTCCCGGTAACTCCTCGTCGCCGACAGCGCGCGGTCGGCGAACAGCTCCGGGACGGCCGAGAGGTTGCGCGCGATGCCGGCCTGAACCCGCGAAGTCGGGCCCGCTGCCGGGTGGACGATCGAGTCGGGAACGAAGCTCCGTGAAACCCGAGCCGGCATGCCGATCTCACGTCGCTCCGCGATGTCCGTCACGGTCACTCCTCCGGCATTGTCGATCGTCGATGGCAACAACGCTACCGCACGCCGTCCCCGGGATCAAGCGCGCATGCGGGGCCGTCCCGGACCCCTGCGGCCAGTCTCAACCACGAAGAACACAAAGGTCACGGAGGCAGGTCCGCGTCAGACGCGTCAGCGTGTCGGTCGACCGGGCTTCGACGCCGGGCCCGCAGGCCCGGGCGGGAAAACCTCCGTGTCCTTTGTGCTTTGTGGTTGCCTTCCGTTGCCGGCCGGACTCGCCGTCGTTGCGGCGGCGCGATCGCGCGCGCATGCGCGTCGAGTTGCGGGTAAGATCAAGCCGATGAGCGAACCGGCCCTCGAAGACACCGAAGACAGACCCGCCGGGAAGGGATGGCGCGGCCGCGCGGGCCGGGTCGGCGCGCTGTCGCTCCGGCTGGCCCTCGACGCGCTCCTGATCGACGCCGCGTGGGAAACGTGGCGGAGCCAGTCGCCGCTTCGAACGGTGGTCGCGCTGGGCACCGTGGCGTGGATCACCCTGACGCTCTGGGTGCTGTCGAAGGGCGGCCGCATCGGCGGGCGCGGCTGGCTGACGGACCCGGCCGCTCCGCTGATCCTCCTGCTCGCCTTCCTCGTCGCGGCCACCGGGTCGAGCGACGGCGCGGCGCGCGGCGTCGTCATGCTGCGCCAGCCGACGAGCGCGGTCCTGGTCGGAACGATGGCCGTCCTCGTGTCGTTCGCCGTCTTTCGGCTCGTCGGTCCCGCCGGCTTCAAGGCCTGGTGGGCGCGTCTGCTCCTCGCCGGCCTCGGCATCTACGCGGTTTGGGCGTTCGTGCTGGCCCTGCGGGATGGCACCACCCTCGCGACGCTCGTCGCTGGCGGCGGCGAGTGGAGCGTCCTGCCGCCGTGGCTTCGCGGCGCGAGGTGCGGCGCCTTCTTTCTGCTGCCGCTGGCGCTCGCGCGGGAGTTCGGGGTGTACATGGTCCGGCTCACGTTTGCCGGCCTGCTCCGCTGGATGATCATCTTCGTGCTCGGCATCTGGATGGCCGCAAACCTCGCGGGCCTGTAGCGCGACATCGCCGCGAGTCGCCGGCCGGTGGCTACCTGTATTTCCTCGCGTAGTACCGGAACCGATGGTAGGCCAGCCCGAGCCGCCGCGCGGCGTCCGCCTGGTTCCCGCCGGCGGCGCCGAGCGCGTCGTGGATCAACTGCCGCTCGAACCCCTCGACTCGCTCCCGGAACGCCCCCGCCTGCGGCGCCGGCGCGTCTGGCAGCGACAGGTCCTCGACGTTGATCTGCCTCGTCGTGTCGCGGTAGGCGGCGCGCTCGACAATCGTCTTCAACTCGCGCACGTTCCCGGGGAACGCGTACCGCTCGAGCGCCGCAAGCGCCGCCTCGTCCCAGGTCTTCTCGCCGAGCGCGGGCACCTCCCTCAGGAATTCGTCCAGGAAGTGCTTCGCCAGCACCCGCACGTCGCCCTGCCGCTCCCGCAGCGACGGTACGCGCACGACTTCGAACGCCAGACGGTCGTAGAGGTCCGGAAGGAACGCGCCCTGGCGGATCGCCTCCTGCAAGTCGGCGTTGGTCGCGGCCACGATGCGCGCGTGCGACCGGATCTCGTGGCTTCCGCCGATCCGCATGAAGGTGCCGTACTCGACCACCCGCAGGATCTTCTGCTGGAACGACAGCGGCATCCGCGAGATCTCGTCCAGAAACAGCGTGCCGCCGTCCGCCTGTTCGAACCGGCCGGCGACGAGACGGTCCGCGCCCGTGAACGCACCGCGCTCGTGGCCGAACAGTTCGCTCTCGAGCAGCGTCTCGGGAAACGCCGAGCAGTTCACCGCGACGAACGGCCGATCGGAACGGCCCGCGCCGGCGTGTATGGCGCGGGCCACCAGTTCCTTGCCCGTTCCGCGCTCGCCGACGATCAGCACGGGTCGTGGAATCACCGCGACGCGGTCGATCCGCTCGCGCATCCCGCGAATCTCGGGAGACTCCCCCACCAGGCGCGTGCGCTCCCGCTCGACCTGACGCAGCCGGAGGTTCTGCTCCTTCAGGTCCCGATTCCGATCGACCAGCGCGAGCGTGCGACGGACCTTGCCGATGAGCGTCTGCATGCGCTCGAGCAGCCGGTCGCCGCGCACCAGAATGTCGGTGGCGCCCGCGTTCACCGCGTCGGCCGCCAGCTTCACGTCCGCGCGCTCGGCCACGGCAATCACCGGCACCGTGGCATCGATGGCGCGGATCGCGCGCATGATGTCGTCGGCCGGCGTGCGGCCGTCCCCCTCGGGATACGGCACCACGCAGACGTCCACGGCCGGCAACTCCGAGAGCCTGCGCGCGATTGCGGCCGCCTCGCGCACCACGTCGAGGTCCACGCGCTCTCCCGACCCCACCGCGGCAGACAGCGCCGCACGGAGGTCGGCCAGCGAGTCGTCCGGCGTTTCGATGACCAGCAGATGGCGCTGCATCGGACTCCTTCCCGTCCGCATTCTACCGGACGGTGTGAGAGTTTTTCTCACCTGGATCTGCTTTTTCACACCTCTCCCGCTCAGAAGCTGGCTGTAACTAAGTGAATATTAAGTAGTTACACACAGTCACCACCCGGCGTGCTTCTTGCGCATGACGGGAGCCGAGCCGCACGTGCGGCGTCGCTGAAAGGAGCGTCCGGTGAGCCTGCTTCTCTCGTTCGCGTTCGTCGTGTCGGCCGTCGCCTTCGGCGTTCTCCTCGGCGCCTGGCTGCTCGGCGTCCGCTACATCCCCCACACCAAGGTCGGCATCGTCGAGAAGCTGTGGGCCTCGAAGGGTTCGCTGAAGGAGGGCCGGATCGTCGCCGCCGAGGGCGAAGCCGGCTACCAGACCGACATCCTCCGCGGCGGTGTGCACGCGTTCTACTTCCCGTGGCAGTACCGCATCCACCGCGAGCCGCTCGTGTCGATCCCGGAGGGGAAGATCGGCTACATCTACTCGCGCGACGGGAAGCCGCTCGAGCCGGTGCAGACGCTCGGCCGCGTGGTCTCGTGCACCAACTTCCAGGACGCGCGCGCATTCCTGAAGGCCGGCGGCCAGCGCGGCCGCCAGCGCGCCATCCTGCGCGAGGGTGTCTACGCCGTCAACCTCGCCCTGTTCGTGGTGGTGGCCGAGGACCGCGTCTACCAGGGGCCGGTGCCCGAGAAGAACCCTGAGATCTACGCCGGCTGGCAGGCGCAGCTGCGAGCGATCCGAGGCTTCATGCCCGTCGTCGTCGGGACGGGCACGGCCGGCGTGGCGGCGGCGCCTCCCCTGCCGACCGCACACGCGGCGGCGCCGGATGCCGCGTCCTCGGCGCTTCGCGACGACGACATCGCGGTGGTCACGATGCACGACGGGCCACCGATCGAATCGGGCGAAGTCATCGCGCCGGAAGTGCACGCCGAAACGGGCCGCCCCGACCACGACTGCTTCCAGGATCCCGAAGCGCTGCTGGCGCTCGGCGGCCGGCGCGGCAAGCAGCTCCAGGTCCTCACCGACGGCACCTACTTCATCAACCGCTGGTTCGCGACGGTCGAGATGAAGCCGAAGACGGTCATCCCGATCGGCTATGTCGGCGTCGTCGTGTCCTACTACGGCAGCCTGGGCGAGGATCTGACCGGCGATCAGTTCCGCTACGGCGAGCAGGTGGAGCGCGGCCGGCGCGGCGTGTGGCGCAAGCCGCTGCCCCCGGGAAAGTACCCCTGAACCCGTTCGCGCTGAAGGTCGAGCTGGTGCCCACCGTGAACTTCGTCCTGCGCTGGATCACCGGCATGGTCGAGGAGCACCAGTACGACAAGGACCTGACGAGCATCGCCCTGATCACGGCCGACGGCTACGAGCCGCTGCTGCCCCTCTCGCTCGTGCTGCACATCGACTACGAAATGGCGCCTCGCGTCGTGCAGCGTTTCGGGGACGTGAAACGCCTGATCAGCCAGACGCTCGACCCGATCATCTCGGCCTACTTCCGCGACGTGGCGCAGACGACGCAGATGCTCGATCTCTTGACGCGCCGCGAGGACATCCAGGCACGCGCCACCGCGGAACTGGGCCGGCGGTTCAAGGACTACGACATCACCTGCGTGGCGGTGCTGATCGGCCGACCGGAGTCGCAGCTCGACGCCGCGCACAAGGGCCAGGACCCCATCCAGGGGCTGTTCGACCAGCTCCGGCAACGCCGGCTAGCGAACGAGCAGATCGAGACGTACGCGCGGCAGCAGGAGGCCGCCACCAAGCAGCGCGAGCTGAACGAGGCCCGCGCGACGGCGGACAAGCAGACCGAACTGACGCAGACGCACGTGGACATCGCCATCGCCGGCAATCGCGGCGAGGCGCAGCTTGCCGAGGCCAGGCGCCTGGCGGAGCGCGACGTCGCGCGGGCGGAGGGCGAGGGCCGCGCCCGCGAACTGCTCGGCCGCGGCGAGGCGTCGCGCATCGCGCAGACCGGCGTGGCCGAAGCCGGCGTGTTCCTCAAGAAGATCCGGGCGTACGGCGATCCGCGGCTGTTCGCGCTGAACCTGCTCACCGAGCAGATGGCGCGCAGCCAGCAGCCGCTCGTCCCCGAGCGCGTGCTGATGATGGGCGGCGAGGGCCAGGACGGGGCGGTGGCCGGCGTCAGCCTCTTCGGCCGGCTCATGGCGCTGCTGCTGGCCGAGCAGGGCGGGATCGGAATCGGCGCGCAGGAGAACGTCCCTGCGGACGTCGAGCAGTTCGTGGACGCGCTGACCGGCGCCGCCAGCCCCGCGGCTCCGTCGGCATCCCCCGGGGCGTGACCGCGGTTGTGAGGGGCGGCCTGCCAGCCGCCCGTCGGGAGGCCTTGTGACTTTCCTGCTCTATGTCGGCATCTTCGTGGCCTGTTCGTGCGTGGTGCTGCCCCTTGCGATGTTCGCCGTCTGCGCGGCACGGACGCGCAGGCGGAAGGCCCCGCCCCCGGCGAAGGACCGCGGACTTTCGTTCCCGGCGACGGACGGTGTAAGGTAGTGGCCGGAGCCCGCGATGGAAGAGACCGACAAGCTGGCCACCGGCCGGGCCATCATCCTCGAACTCGTGCGCGCCATGCGCACGAACGTCGAGCCGCTGCTGTTCACGACGGTCGCGCCCACCCGCTTCTTCGTCTACCTGCATCCGTCCGATCACCAGCGGCTGGAGGGCATCGTCCCTGTCATTGTCGCCCAGGCCAAGCGCGCGCTCGACGAGGAGGTCCGGACCTGGAACGCCCGCGCCAGGCCGTCGCGCATCCCCCGCAAGTGGCTGGGCGGCGACGATCCTCCCCCGCCCATCGAGACGCCGACCGACGCCTGGGACATCCGGTTCGAGGCCGACGACGACGGCGAGATGGCGCCGGGCGACATCGCCATCGCCTCGGAGCTGACGCTGCCCGCACAGCCCGAGTTCGACGGATCGAAGACGCGGCGCATCACGACGATGCGCCTCGGCGAGCGGACGGGCACCGCGGAGCGGGCGGCACAGGATGCCGCCCGGTCGCCGGCAGGAACCGTCTTCGGCACGCTCGCGTATGAGGACGAGAGGGGCCGCAGGCGCGTGCCGATCACGTCGCCGGTGGTCGTCGTCGGGCGGGGCGGCGTCGGGTACTGGGTGGACGTCAAGCTGGACACCTCGCCCGACGTGTCGCGGGAACACCTGCGTCTCCGGCGCGATGACCTGTCCGGCCAGTTCTTCCTCAAGGACCTCAGCAGCCTCGGCACCACGGTGGACGGCGTGCCCGTGCCGTCGAGCGTGGAGGTCGTGGAGGGCCGGAGGCGAGACAAGGGCATCGAGGTGCCACTGCCCCCGCGCGCACGGATCGGCCTGGCGAACGTGATCGTCCTGGACTTCGAAGCCGGGAGCCCCCGTGGAGATGAGTAGTCCTTCCCCGGAACACGCACCCCTCCTTGCGGCCGCCGCCAGCCACACGGGGCTGCGGCGTGAGAATAACGAGGATCGCTTTCACTGCGACCCGGAGCGCGGCGTGTTCATGGTCATCGACGGTGTCGGAGGCCAGGCGGCCGGCGAGCGCGCCGCGGAGGCCGCGCTTCGCCAGATGCGGGCCCGGCTCGAGCGCGAGACCGGGGCGCCGGAGGAGCAGCTGCGCGAGGCGATCACGCTCGCAAACAACGAGGTGTTCCGCCTGGCGCAGAGCCAGCCGGACTGGTCCGGCATGGCGTGCGTGCTCACGGTGGTGATGGTGCGCGACGGCCGGCTGCTGGCCGGCCACGTCGGCGACACCCGCCTGTACCTGTTTCGCGAGGGGCGCGTGCAGAAGCTGACGCACGACCACTCGCCGATCGGCGAACGCGAGGACACCGGTGAGATCGGCGAGCGGGAGGCGATGGAGCATCCGCGGCGCAACGAGGTGTACCGCGACGTGGGCTACGAGCCGCACAGCCCGACCGACGAGCAGTTCATCGAGATTGTCGACCTGCCGTTCGATGACGAGGGCGCGCTCCTCCTGTGCAGCGACGGCCTGACCGACCTGGTGGCTTCGGCCCAGGTGTCGCGCATCGTGTACGACAACGCCGACGACCCGCAGCGCGTGGTCGACCGCCTGGTGGAGGCGGCGAACAACGAGGGGGGCAAGGACAATGTGACGGTGGTGTTCGCGGCGGGCGCCGGGTTCGCCGCCGCGGCCCGCCGGCACGCCGGAAGCGACCGCCAGCCGAGCCCCCCGGTGGACGGGTGGAAGACGGGCGGCGGCGCGCCGGCCCTTCCCGGGACGAGGCGCCCGGAGCCCATTCCGAATTGGCTCACGCATGCGGCGGCCGTGCTCGCCGGGTGTGCACTCTGCGCCGGCCTCGGGTTTCTGGCGCTCACGCGCGTCGACGGCGCAGCCGAGTGGGCGCTCGAGGCCAGCCGCCCTGGAACGTGGTCGCGAACCTGGATCGTCGGCTACCAGGCGGGAGCGCAGTTCACGACAATCGACGACGCGCTGGCGCGCGCGAGGCCCGGCGACACGATCCAGGTCGGCCCAGGCGAATACCGCGCGCCGCTCACGCTGCGGCCGGGAGTCGCGGTTGTCAGCACCCGGCGGCACGAAGCGGTGATCAGGCCTGCAGCCGGCGCGCCCCGCGGAGCGGCCGTCCGCGTGCCCGCAGGTGCCGACGGGCGGCTGGTGGGTTTCACGATCTCGGGCGACGCCGAGCATCCGCTCGGCGTCGGCATCCGGGTCGGCGAGTGCCAGGCGGAAATCGACGACGTGGAGATCTCGGGCGCCATGGAGGCGGGCGTCGTGCTGGAGAAAGGGGCGCGCGCGGTGCTGCGAGGCAGCTACATCCACGACAGCGTCGGTGCCGGAATCGTCGTGCGCGCCGGGGCCTCGCCGCAGGTGTGGCACAACGTCGTGACGGCCAACGGGAAGGTCGCCGGCAGCCCTGTGGCGGGCATCGAACTCGAGGCAGGAGCGGCGCCCGTGCTGTTCGGCAACATCGTGCGCGGCAACGGGGACGATCAGAATCGCCGGCCTGCCTCCTGAACGCCGGGCCGATGTCGCGCGCGACAACATCGTGGGGCCTCCACCGGCACCGCCCGCGCCGCCTGGACCGACACGACCGCCGAACCGAACGCCGTAGGGAGGCGGGGCATCTCGCGATCTTGCGATCTTGCGATCTTGCGATCTTGCGAACTTGCGAACTTGCGAACTGGCGATCTTGCGAGCTTGCGAACGTCCGAACGTGCGGACTGGCGGAAGCGAAGACGGGTGCCGGTCCGGCGTGACAGCGGCTGCGCCGAGAGCCGAAAGCCGAGAGCCGTTCCTGAATGCTCGACCGTGACTTCGGCACCTATCGCCTGATCCGGCGCCTTGGCAGAGGCGGTGTGGCCGATGTCTATCTGGCGCGCAACACGGCGACCGGCGCCGAGGTGGCGCTGAAGCTCATCGAGCAGAAGCCGGACCGCGAATCGCGGGAGGTGTGCGAAGCGGAGCGGCGCGGCGCGGTGCTCCAGCAGCAGTTCAGCCTCGTCGACGATCACGTCCCGCAGGTGCACGGCTGCTGGTCGATCGAAGGCTACTTCTGCATCGAGATGGAGTACGTCGACGGCGAGGACCTCGCCGAGCGGATCTCGCGCGGGGCGATCACGCCGGGCGAGGCGGCCTGGGTGGCCGCCGAGGTGTGCGATTTCCTGCAGAAGGCGCACGTCTTCGAGGTGGTCGTGGACGACGCCGACCTGCGCGGGATCATCCACGGCGACATCAAGCCGAAGAACGTGCGGATCAACTCGGCCGGCAGGGTCAAGGTGCTCGATTTCGGCATCGCCAAAGGCCTGTCGCTCAGCCGCAAGCTCACTCGGAACGACTTCGGCAGTCTGGCGTATCTGTCCCCGGAGCGGCTGGACAGCGGCAAGGTGGACGTCCACGTCGACTTCTGGTCGGTGGGCGTGGTGCTCTACGAGATACTAGCCGGCAGACCGCCGTTCGAGGCGGACAGCAACTCGAAGCTCGAGGCGCTCATCCGGCGGAGGGAGCCGCCGCCGCCGCTGCCCTCCTCCTGCCCGCCGGCGCTCGCCCGCATCGTCCTGAAGATGCTGGCGGGCGACCTTCGCCGCAGGTATCAGTCGGCCGCGGACATCCGCAGCGACCTCGAGGCCTTTCGTGCGGGCTACGAGACGCGTGCCGACCGCGGGTGGGTGGCCGACTCGGAGGCCGAGGCCACGCGCCGGACGTCGCCGGGCGAACCGGGCAGCTCGGCCGGCCCGGAAACGACGCGGCGGACGGTTCCGGCCGCCGGCGCGGCGCCCGTGGGCGAGGCGACGAGCCGAACGGTGCCGCCTGCCGGCGGCGGGACGCCACCGGCGCAGCCGCTGACGGGAGCTGCCGGCACGGCGATCCCGGCACCCTATCAGACGAGGGGGACCGCGGAGGATCGCGGCGTGATGGCCACCCTCAGGCGCTGGGCGGCCGTCACCGCGATGATTGCCGGCGCCGGCGTGGTTGCCAACGAGGCCATCATCTGGAGTGCGGCCCGCGATCTCCGCGTCAGTGTCGCAACGGGCCAGGGCTCCGAGATGCACACGCACTGGGAGCGCTACCAGGAATTGGCGGGCCGGAGCCTGCTCGGCATCGGCCTGATGGGCGTCCGGACACCGCTCAAGGAGCGGCTTCTCGCGCAGGCCGATCGGGTGATTGCCGGCTACCGCCAGGACGAGCCGGCGGTGCGCGAGGCCCAGTGGCGCAGCGCCGCGACGTGGCTGACCGACGCGCTGCACATCGACCCGGGCAATCGCTCGGCGACGGCACGCCTCCGGTACTGCGAAGGGCAGCTGCTGCGCATCGACGCCGAGGCGCGCCGGCGCAGGAAGCAGCCGGCCGGCGAGGTGCTGCAGGAGGCGGCGGCGCGTTTCCAGGAGGCCGCCCGCCTCGACACGCGCTGGCCCGACCCGCACCTCGCCCTGGCGCGGAACTACGTCTACGGGTTCGACAACGTCGACGCGGCGTTGACGGCGATGCGCGAGGCCGAACAGCGCGGCTACCGGCCCGGCAACCGCGAGCTGATGCAGCTGGCGGACGGCTACCGGAACCGCGCCGACCGGATGCGGCGTGAGGCGGCCGTGGCGGGGATGCGCGAGCAGGAGCGCGCCTGCCTCAAGAGGGCCGACGACGACTACACGCAGGCGATCGACATCTACGGGAAGGCGATCGGTTTCGGCGAGGCGAGCGGCGCCATGCGGCTGTCGCAGGCGCGCCGGGACGAAGTGCGGCGCCGCCTCGACGAATTGCAGCCGCAGTGATCGCCGTGGCGCGGGGCTAGTCGCTGTGGCGCGGGGCTTTAGCCCCGCGGGTGCTGTATTCACATGCCATTGATCACGAGCACCGCGAGCGAACGGGCTGCGGCCGTCACGAAGAAGCGGCGGCCCGGAAGGCGGCTGGTCGAACTGCTCGGCCTGCTGGCGGCGTCGGCCTGGACCGTTGGCGGCCTGTGGCTCCTCTCCACCGCGCGCGAGCCTGGCCTTCGGATCGCGGACGAGTCGATTGCGGCGGGCCGGATCATCGATCTGACTGCCCCCGCCCGCGAAGCGGCGCTCGCCGCGGCGCTCGAGGCCATCATCCCGGACGAGAGCGAGCGCCGGTTCGTCGCGAACCGTCTCGCCGCATGGCTCAACGCGCCAGACGAGTCGGGAAGCCCGCGACGGCGGTCGCTCCAGGGTGTCGGCGCGCTGGGGACCGTCACGGTGGCCGAGGCCGACGTGCCCGCCCTGCCGTCCGCGGCGTCGTTCCGGGATCGGTTCGCGGAGCGGCGCGATCAGCTCGCCGCGAACCCGGACGCCCTCGAGGTTCGGGTTCCGCTGCTGACGCCGTCGCAGCTTTCGCTCCTCCGGCCCGGCGTCGTCGCGCGCAGCCCGGCGGACTACCGGCGCAGCCTGCTGCGTGCGTCCGGCCTGTTCCTGCTCGCCTTCTACTTCGGCCACGCGTGGCTGAGCGTCCGAAGAGCGACCGGGGATCGCCTGCTGCTGCCGATCATCCACGCGCTCAGCGGCGTCGGCCTCGTGATGATGGCGGCGCTGCGCGATCCGCTCCGCGACCCGATGCTGTTCGCCCGGTTCGCGCAGGGCGTCGCCGCGGGCTGCGTCGTGCTCGCGGCCGTCTCGACGGTCGACTTCCAGCGATCGATCGTCCGGCGCCTGAGCTACGTGCCGCTGCTCGGCGCGGTGCTGCTGTCGCTGCTCCTGATCGCGTTCGGCAGCGGGCCCGGCACGAGCGACGCGAAAGTCAACCTGATGGGCGTGCAGCCGGTCGAGGCGATCCGCGTCCTGGTCGTGCTGTTCCTGGCCGGGTACTTCGCGAACCGGTGGGAGTTCCTGCGCGCCCTCAAGGAGCCGCGGGTCCGCGGCGAGAGCCTGAGGCTCGACATCCCGCGGCTCGACTACCTGCTGCCGGTCGTGATCGGGATGGCCCTGGTGCTGTTGTTCTTCTTCCTCCAGAAAGACCTCGGCCCGGCCATGGTGCTGGCCTGCGTGTTTCTCGCGCTCTACGGGGTGGCGAGGGGGCGCACGACGATGGTCGCAGCCGGCCTGCTGGTGCTCGTCGGCGGTTTCGCGGCCGGCTACGCCATCGGGTACCCGCAGACCGTCGTGCAGCGCGTCCAGATGTGGTGGTCGCCCTGGGACAATCCGGTTCGCGGCGGCGACCGAGATCGCCCACGCGCTGTGGGCGTTCGGCACGGGCGCGGTCACCGGCACCGGCATCGGCATGGGCGATGCGCGCGTCGTGCCCGCGGGGCACACCGACCTCGTGCTGGCGGCCGTCGGTGAGGAGATGGGGCTCATCGGACTGCTGGCGGTGTTCGCGCTCAGCGCCCTGCTCGGCTATCGCGCCCTTCGGATCGCGCGGCGCGCTCCCGGCGACTACACGCTGTTCCTCACGCTGGGCCTGACGCTCGGCATCTTCGTCCAGCTCGTGCTGATCTCGGCCGGCATCCTCGGCCTCCTGCCCTTGACCGGCGTCACCACGCCGTTCCTGAGCTTCGGCCGATCGTCGATGATCGCGAACTTCTTCGCGTTCGGCGCGCTCCTCGCCGTGAGCCACCGGTCGGGCGACTCGGAGGAACGAGAGGCGTTTGCCGCGCCCGTCCGGTGGATCAGCCTGACGCTGGCGGCGGGCATCGTCGTCGTGGTAGGGAAGATGGCCTATGTCCAGACGATCGCCGCCGACCAGACGGTTGCGGCGACGGCGCTCACGATCCAGGCCGACGGCGTCCGGCGCTTCGAGTACAACCCGCGCCTGCTGGCGGCCGCCCAGCAGATCGTGCGCGGCACGATCAGCGATCGGAACGGCGTCCCGCTGGCGACCAGCCGTGTCGCCGACCTCCAGGCCCGGGCGTCGGAGCTGCTGGACCTCGGCGTATCGCCTGCCGACGTCTGCCCTCACGACGGCGCGCGCTGCTATCCGTTCGGCGGCCTGACCTACCACGTGCTCGGCGACTGGCGCAGCCACGCGAACTGGGCCGCGCCCAACACGTCGTTCATCGAGCGCGACGAGGATACGCGACTGCGCGGCTACGACGATCACGCGACGGTCGTCGACGTGACCGACCCCCAGACGGGCCGCTCGACGAAGGTGATCCGGCGCGACCTGATCGAGCTGGTGCCGCTCCTGCGCCACCGGAATCAGCCGAACCACGAGATCGTCAGACAGATCCTCGACCGGCCCCGCGACATCCGCGCGTCGGTCGACATCCGGCTGCAGTTGAAGGTGGCATCGGCGCTCCAGGCCGGCGTCGACGGCGCGGGCGGGAAGGAAGGCGCCGCGGTCGTGCTCTCGGCTGACGGAGACCTGCTCGCGTCGGTGAGCTACCCGTGGCCGATCGTCACCCCCGGACTCCCCGTCAGGCCGGTCACCGACACGACCACCGACGACCCGGATCCGCGCCTGCTCGACCGCGCGCGCTACGGCGTCTATCCGCCGGGGTCGAGCTTCAAGCTGGTGACCGCAGCGGCGGCGCTCAGGAAGGACCCCGCGCTGATGCGGCAGACGTTCGTCTGCGAGCGGCTGCCCGACGGCCGGATCGGCAAGCGGCTCCCCGGATGGGCACGGCCGGTGCGCGACGACGTGCTGGATCCGGACCCGCACGGCCGCCTGGACATGGAGCGGGGGCTGATCGTGTCGTGCAACGCCTACTTCGCGCAGCTCGGCATGCGCCTGGGCGCGCCCGCGCTGCAGGAGGCGGCGTCGCTATTCGAGATCTCGATGAGTCAGCCCGAGTCGGCCCAGCTGGTGCGGGACACCCTGCCGTTTGCCGCGTACGGCCAGGGGCAGGTGCTGGCGACGCCGTTCAAGATGGCGCGTGTCGCCGCCACGCTGGCCGGCGGCGGCGCGATGCCCCAGGGACGGTGGGTGATCGACGAGACGAATCGGCGCACCGACGCGCCGCGGCCGATCCTCGCGCCGCAGCAGGCCGCGCGCCTCGCCGCCGTCATGCGACGCGCGGTCGTCGATGGCACGGGGCGGAGCCTCAAGGCCATCGAGCCGCCCGTGGCGGGCAAGACGGGAACCGCGGAGGTGCAGGACCAGCGGTCGCACGCGTGGTTCGTCGGCTTCGCGCCCTACGGCGACCCGGCGCCCGCGCGCGACGGACGGGCGGCCTCACCCTCTTCGCGCATCAGCTTCGCGGTGCTCGTCGAGCACGGCGGGTACGGCGGCGCGGCGGCAGCCCCCATCGCCGGGCAGATCGTCGCCGCGGCGCGGGACCTCAGAATCATCCGGTAGGACTATGAGCATCATCGAGAACGTGAAAAGGCTCGAGAAGCGCATCGAGAGATTCGCGGAGCGCTCCGACGTGCCGCTCCAGCCCATCGAGGTCAGGAAGGCCACGCTCGACGAGATCGAGGACCTCGTCGAGCCGGCGACCAGGTCGCGTCGCATCTTCCCCTACAACCGGGTCACGGTGGAGGTGGTGGCGTCGGACGCGAAGCGCCGGACCGCCATGGAGGCCGTGCTCGGCGAGCGGAGCGACCTCGGCCAGGCCGTGTCCGCCAGGCTGAAGTCGGCGGGCTGCCCCGTGCCGTCCGGCCTGGAGGTTCGCCTCAGGCTCGTCAAGCGGGCCGCCGCCGGATGGGACAAGGGGCGCAGCTTCCGCGTGCAGTGCGAGCACGTGGACGTCGAACCGGCGAGACCCGAGCCGGCCCGCAGCGTCGCCCGGGTGGCAGCGCTCGTCGTGATCACGGGCGACGCCACCCGCGAGCGGTTTCAGGTCACGGGCGAGCGCACCAACATCGGGCGGCTCGCGGAAGTGGTGGACAGGAACCGGCGCGTGGTGCGGCGCAACCACGTCGCGTTCACCGACGGCGGCAACCCCGTCAATCTCACGGTGTCGCGCACGCACGCGCACATCGCCCCGACGCCGTCCGGCGAGTACCGCCTGTTCGACGATGGCAGCTCGGCGGGTACGCGCATCCTGCGCGCCGGCCGCACGCTGGCGCTGCCGCCAGGCAGCCCGCGGGGCACGAAGCTGCGGCCGGGCGACGAGATCTTCTTCGGGCAGGCGCTGGTGCGCTTCGAGGTGGGCGCTCCGACCTGGCCGCCGCAGTGAGCGGTCATTCGATCGGGACGAATCTCAGATTCTGCCCGCGCTCATTCGCGCCGGGTTTCAGATACTGAAATTCGTCCCGATCGAATCTCCCCCTGCCGCGGGACCGACCTTGCACACGAGCACGGTGATGTCGTCCTGCTGCGGCGCCTCCCCGGCGAAGGCGCGCGTGGCTTCCCGCAGCCGCTGCACCAGCTCCTGGGCCGTCTCGTCCAGGTGGCCGCGAAGGACCGCGAGCGCGGCCTCGGGGCCGAAGTAGTCGCCGGCCGCGTTCTCCGTCTCGGTGATCCCGTCGGTCAGGAACACCACGACGTCCCCATCCTCGAGCGCCGGATTCTCGATCGCCGGGAACGCCGTGCCCGGCAGCACGCCGAGCGGCGGGGCGCAACTCTCCATCACCGCCTTCACCGCGCCTGCGCGGTCCAGGTGATAGGCGGCGGTGTGGCCGGCGTTGACGTAGGTGAGGCGGCGCGCCGACGGATCGACGTGCGCCAGGATCAGCGCAACGTAACGATTGTCGTCGAGGTCTTCGCACAGGACCTGGTTGATCTTCGTCAACACCTCGCCGGGTTCGGGAGACGACGCCGAGAGGAAGCGCAGGTAGGCCCGCGTCTCGGCCATGATCAGCGCCGGGCCGAGGCCATGGCCCGAGACGTCGCCAATGACGACGCCGAGCGACCCGTTCGAGAGCGGGAGGTAATCGTAGTAGTCGCCGCACGTGGCCAGTGCCGGGAACGTGGCCGCCGCCACGTCGAGGCCGGAAACGGCCGGCGCCGCCGCCGGGTACAGCCGCCGCTGCACGTCCGACGCATAGCGCATCTCGAGCTCCTGCTGCTCGACGCGCATGCGGTCGGTCATGTCCTTGAGCACCGACACGAAGTGCACGATCCGCCCTTCGGAGTCCTTGATGGGCGTGATCGTCTGCTCGACGTTGCACAGCTCGCCGTTCTTCTTGCGGTTCACCGGGGCGCCACGATAGACGCGGCCGGCCGAGATCGTCTTCCAGAGGTCGTCGTAGAACTCCGGCGTCTGTTTTCCGGAACGGAGGATGCGCGGCGTCTGGCCGACAGCCTCCTCACGCGAGTAGCCGGTCATCGCCTCGAACGCGGGGTTCACGTACTCGATGATCCCGTCGCGGTCGGTGATCACGATCGCGTCGGCGGTCTGCTCCACGGCGTTCGACAACCGGACCAGCTCGGCCTGCTGCCGCATCTGCTCGGTGACGTCGGTGCGCAGCGCCAGATAGCGGTCCGGCTTGCCGTCGACGAGCAGCGGCACAATGGTGGTGTCCACCCAGAAATGCCGGCCGTCCCGGGCGCGGTTGCAGATTCGCCCTCGCCAGACGCGGCCTTCGGTAATCGTCAGCCACATCTCCCTGAAGAACGCCATCGGGTGGAACCCGGAGTTCAGGATCCGGTGGGTCTCACCAATCAGCTGATCCAGCGGGTACCCGCTCACCTCGGAGAACTTCTGGTTGGCGTAAATGATGAGCCCGTCGCGGTCGGTCATGGCCACCAGCGCGGCCTGGTCCACCGCGTACCGCAAATCTTCGAGCTGCTTCATCGAGGCCAGCAGCCGCTGCTCGGCACGCTTCGCGGCGGTCACGTCGCGGAAGACGACGACGCCGCCGTCCGGCGTGCCGCCTTCGTCGGCGAGTGGCGTGCCGGTAATGCTGATGTGAACGCCCTGCGGCACGTTCTGATTGCGGATGAAAACGTCCGCCGTCGACGCCTCCCCCCGCAGTGCGCGCGCCAGCGGCAACTGCTCGGAGGGGAACGGCGTCCGGCCGTCTTCGTAGAAGCACCCGTAGGTGGCCGACCACTCGGGCACTTCCACCTCCCGCCTGCCCATTCCGAGCAGCTTCTCCGCCGTCTCGTTGAACAGGACGAAGTGCCCGGAGGCGTCCGCCACGATCACGCCCTCGGCCAGGCTGTGAAGCGACGCCTCGACAATCTGCGTCTGCCTGCGGAACGCGGCATCTCGCGCGCGGCGGACGAGCGCGATCGCGAACCCGCCGAGCAGGATCCAGATGACACCCAGCCCGACGCCGAGCACGAACGGGCCGTGCGTCAGGTGCGTCGCCACGTAGGCGGCGGTCGGCCTGCCTGTCAGCTGCCACTGGCGGCCCCCGACGTCGAACCGCTCGACGTAGCGCCAGTCGCGGTAGAGCCCTTCACCGGTTGGCCCCCAGGAGGATTCGAGCACCACCTCCGGTCCGCTCCCGGCCGGGCCGGCGTCCGCCAGCTCGAAGTGCATGGCCGGCATCCCCCGCGGTCCGCTCCTCTCCAGCTGCTCCACGAAGATGTCGCGGACACGTACCACCAGCAGCACGAATCCGCTCGGCGTCGCGTCGGCCGGGGCGGCAGCCGCACCGATGGGATCGCCGACGGGCATCGCAACCAGGAGCGCCTTGCGCGCGCCCGCGTCCTTCACGAGGCCGGCTGGAGATGTGATCGACGGCTCGTCCGTGACGTCGGCGCGCGTCAGCGCGGCAAAATGGACGCTCTCCGAGGACAGGTCGAACCCGACGAGGTCGCGGTTCTCGGCGAACGGCTCCGCGTAGAACACCGGGTAGTAGTCGGCCTTCGCGGGAGCCGCCGCGGTGCGGCCGTCGGGCCCGAGGGCCCGGATCTCGTAGCCTGCCAGCCCCTCCGTTCGTGCCAGGCGCTCGTGCGCGGGCCGGTCGGCCCCGGCTACGCGAGGGGCCCACTCGACGGCCGCGATGGCCGGGTGGCGCGCCAGAATCTCGCCGGCGAAGACGCGGAATTCGGCGCGGGACACGGAGCCGGAGGCCACGAAGAAGGAGCGGACGTGCTGCAGTTCCTCGGCAATCTCACGCGTCTCGCGGGCGAAGGCGTCGGCTCGTCCGCCGAAGTGCTCGGCCAGGAGCGCGGATGCCCGCTCCTCCTCCGCCTTCGCCGCGAGCTGCGACGCGACGGCGCCCATCAGCACGCCGCCGAGCCCGAAGGCCACGAGCCCGATCCACCTGAGGTGTCGCCTGAACGGAGTGGTCATCACGCCATGACACGAAGAAGAAAGCCGGCCGCAGGCCCTGCGCCCGCGACCGGCGGCTGGATCGCCGCCCGGTTGCCGCTGAACATCAACCTCCAGTATAGCCCGGCGTCGTGGACACCGCGCCGCATCATCGCCGCGCCCCCGGCGCGGCCGGCCACAGACAGGTCCTTGCGCCGGCGGGTTCGACCGTCTGGTCGAGCCGGGCGACCGTGCGGTCGATGCCCGGGCCGCGCTTCGGCCGGGCCTGGAGTCGGTATGCGTGCCCAAATTCACTCGAGAGAATGACTTGCAGTGACCGGTGGAGCCGCGCCGGCCGGTGGTCCGGACCTTGCTGTAGCAGGAGTCAGACGCGGTGCGATGGTCGCAGCGCGATGGGCGATAGGGCAAAGAGGAGGGGCTATGAAGCGGGTACTGATTCTCGGGCTGGGGGCTCTACTGGTGAGCGCGGCGGTGGCGTCCGCGCAGAGCGCGCCACCTCCGCCCGGGAGGGCGCAGACCAGGGCGTCGGCCGGCGCGAACTTCGTGGACGCCAACGGCGACGGGATCTGCGACAACGTAGCGACCGGCGCGCGTGGGGCGAACGGCCAGGGACAGGGCAAGGCGTACCGCGGCGGCAAGGGCGACGGCACGCACGTCGGGCCGAAGGATGGCACGGGGTTCGGGGCGCCATCCGGAGCCGGTACGGGCACGGGCATCTGCGACGGAACCGGCCCGAAGGGCCGGGGTCGCGGGGCCAGGCGGTAGCGGGACGATCTCGGGCGCAGGGCCGGGCACCTCAGGCCCGGCCCTCGCCCGGCCGCCCAGCTGACTTGCCGTTATCTTCGCATCGAGGGCATTCATGAACGCGCGCCGACAATCTCGACCCCGCGGCCTGGTGATCGCCGGTCTTGCCGTTGCCGCCAGTCTTACGGCGGCGTCCGGTCGGGCGGCCGGACAGCCGGCGCTCAACGTCGCGTTCGGGCGGGCGCTGAACGCGCTCAGTTCGGCCGACGCGGTGATGGCCGACGACCGGCGAACGACGGGCGGATCGATCGAGGCCGAGCAGAAGCTGGCAGACGAACGCCTGCGGCTGTTCTATTCGCTGGACGCCGGCGACTACACCACGCCGGGCGACTGGCACTACTTCGAGAACCTGGCCGGCGCAACATGGCAGTTGCGGCCGCGCCAGTCGCCGGGCCCCGCTATTTTCGCCGGTGCGGACGCGCTGTGGCGGACGAACGGGAGTTCATGGGAGGCGGCCGACTACCGGGCGCTCGGGCTGTTTCTCAACGCCGAGTGGAAGCGCGGCGATACGAGGACACTTCGCACGGGGTATCGCGCCGACGTCCGCGCGTTTCCGGACATGCCGGAACTCGACCAGGTCGAGCACGAGGGGTTCGGCAGCGTCCTCGTGAATCTCCAGTCGAGAACGACCCTCATCGCAGACGTGCGCGTCGGCGCGAAGCTCTACGAGGTCGTCGAGTGGGCTGCGCTCCCGATGGACACCCCGACGCTGGAGGTTCCCGTCGGCACCGGAGGGTCGCGCGGGCACGGGGCCGGCTCGCGAGGTGCAGTGACGAGCACCCCCGCCGCTCCGGCGGGCACGTCGGTCGGCGGAACGGCCGGCCAGGTGACGATTCTCGCGCGCGTCGCGCAGTCGTTGGCCGACCGCACCGGCGTCACGCTCCAGTACTCGCAGCGCAACTCGTTTGGCGCCCTGCCCACGGCCGTCGTGACGACGCCAGCGCTCTTCTTCGACGACGGCGTCTACGACGACCCGTTCGCGAGCGACGCCGGCGCGCTTCGGGTGTCTCTGAAACACCTCCTGGCGAACGGGATGACCGTCGGCGGAAGCGGCGTCCGCGTTCGAAAGGACTACCGGGGCACGCTCGCACTCGGCCCGACCGGTCTCCCGCTCCAGGGCGGCGAACTCCGCGCCGACCGGATCTGGCAGACCGGAGCGGCGTGGACGCTGCCGCTCCTGGGCGAATGGACCGGACCGGTGGGCCTGGCACTCGTCGTCGACTACCAGTACACCCGGCACCGGTCGAACGACGCGTTCTACAACTACTCGTCCCACGCCGTGGGCTTCGCGGTGAGCGTGGCGTACTGACTAGCCCGCCGGCTCGCCCGGCTGGCCGCCGCCCGCACCCAACTGGTACTTCCGGAGCTTGTAGCGCAGGTGCCGCTCGCTCATCCCGAGCGCGCGTGCCGCCCTGGTCTGCACGCCGCCCGAGCGGTCCAGCGCATCCACAATCAACGCCCGCTCGAACTCGGCGACACGCTCGACGAAGGTCGCCACCTCGTCGGCGCGCCCGTCGGCCTTGACGCGAGCCACACGGATCGGCAGGTCGGCGGTCGTCAGCGTGCGGTCGCGCGCGAGCACGACCGCGCGGTGCATCAGGTTCTCGAGCTCGCGCACGTTGCCCGGGTACTGGTACTTGAGCAGCAGGTCCATGGCCTCGCGCGACACGTCGGTGACCGTCTCGGTCCGCTCGCCGGCGAAGCGCGCGAGGAACAGCCGTACGAGCGCCGGGATGTCCTCGCGCCGCTCGCGAAGCGGCGGGAGTTCGACGGGCACGACGCTCAGCCGGTAGTACAGGTCGTCGCGGAAGTCGCCGCGCGCGACCATCGCCTCCAGGTCGCGGTTGGTCGCCGCGATCACCCGGACGTCCACCCGCAACGTGCGCGACCCGCCGAGCCGCTCGAACGCCTGCTCCTGCAGCACGCGCAGCAGCTTCACCTGCGTGCCCTTCGGCAGGTCGCCAATCTCGTCGAGGAACAGCGTGCCGCCGTCGGCCATCTCGAACCGGCCGCGATGCTCGCGGTCGGCGCCGGTGAACGCGCCGCGGTCGTGGCCGAAGAGCTCCGATTCGATGAGCGTGTCGGGCAGCGCCGCCACGTTCACCGCCACGAGCGGCCCCTTGGCGCGCGGGCTGGCGTAATGCACGGCGCGCGCCATCAGCTCCTTGCCGGTCCCGCTCTCGCCTCGAATCAGGACCGTCGCGCGGCTGGCCGCCGCCCGCGCCGCGGTGTTGATCGCCTCGGCCATGCGCGGGTTGAGGGTTTCGAGGCCGGCCAGCCGGTATCGCCCCTCGAGTTGCTGCCGGAGCTCGCGATTCTCTGCGACGAGCGCCCGGCGCTCGAGCGTGCGCCCGACGAGCACCTCGAGTTCGTCGAGATCGATCGGCTTGGTCAGGTAGTCCGCCGCGCCTTGCTTCATCGCGTCGACGGCGCTCGCGACCGTCCCGAACGCGGTCATCACGACGACGGCGACCTCGGGGTTGATCTTCCTGACGCCGGCCAGGACGTCGAGCCCCGTGCCGTCCGCCATGCGGAGATCCGTCAGCACGGAGATCGACCAGGCGCGACGTGACCAGCGACAGCGCCTCGGCCGCGCCGGCCGCCTGGAGCACCTCGAAGCCGCGCTTCCGCAGGAACCCGGCGAGCACCGTCCGCTGCGCCTGCTCGTCGTCCACCACCAGGATGACGTGTTCGGCCACCGGCGCCTCCTTCGACGCAAAGCGGGATGCCGCGCCTGCCGGCGCTAGACGCCGGCCTGCGGCAGCTGAACGGTCATCCGGGTCCCGCGGCCCGGCGCCGAGTCGACTTCGATAGTCCCGCCGTGGGCGCTGACAATCTGCTGCGCCACCGCGAGCCCGATACCCGTCCCGTCCGGCTTCGTCGTGAAGTAGAGGTCGAACACCCTGGGGAGGTCGTCAGCCGCAATGCCGCTCCCGTTGTCGCGAACTTCAATCGAGTGGCCGCTTCCGGCACTCGCGGCGGTAATCGACACCTGCCCGCCGGCCGGCGTCGCCTCGATGGCGTTCCGCAGCAGGTTGTCCACCGCCTGACGGAGCTGTCCGGGGTCGAACACCGCCGTGCCTGCCCGGCTGACGTCGGACGCGAGCGATACGCCCCGCGCCTCCGCCAGGGCGCGGGTGGCTTCCACGAGTTCCCGAATCTCGTGACCGAGGCTGGCCTCACGCGGCGCCAGCTTCGGCGGGCGCGCGTATTCAAGAAACCGCTGCACGACGTCGTTGATCCTCCGCGTCTCGCCTTCGACGACGCCCAGGAGTTGATCGAGCTCCGCCCGGTCACCGTCCGTGGCCGGCGAGGCGACGGGCGGAAACTCCCGGCGCAGCCGCTGGGCGCTCATCGCGATCGCGTTCAGGGGATTGCGCACCTCGTGCGCCACGGTCGAAGCCAGTTCCCCCATCGCGCTCAGCCGGTCGCGCCGCCTGAGCGCCGCTTCGGCCAGCGCGTGCTTGTCACTCAGGGCGCTGTAGGCCTGGCGCAGCCACATCGTGCCGAGCGCGAGCAGCGACAGGACGAGGGCCGCAGCGAGCGACACCGCCAGACGGATCATCATCCGGCGCTCGGACCGGCGGAGATCGTCGAGTCTCAGCCCCACGCGAAGGCCGGCTTCCTCTCCTTCGCCGAGCGCAACCGGTCCGGCAAACTCGAGCACCGGGCGCCCCCCCACCGACATCCCGCGCTCGAGCAGCACGCCGGTCGAGGCGTCGCTCACGGCGGCGGCCGGCGCGACAGGCTCCGGCGCCGGAAGTTCGCCGTGCGCAATGTGCAGGTCGCCCCGGTCGATTGTCACGTAGGAGAGCTGACCCGTCTCTGCCACCATGTCCCGGACCAGGCTGTCGAGCGAGGTGTGCCGCTGGAGGGCCTCGATCTCCCCGGCGTCGGCGTTGATGAGGATCGCACCGCCGCCCGCGCGCCGAATGCCGGCCGCGACCCGCGCCCGGCCGCCCCAGCGCGGGCTGTGCAGTTCGCCCACCGCCTCGGTCTCGTTGCCCCCGAGAATCCTCTGCAGCAGTCCTGCAGCCGGGAAACCGCGGCCGGCCGCGCCGAAGCCGGCGCCCTCGCCGGCGCTCGAGGTACTCGCGGGTGCCGTCCTTCCGGAAGACCGCGATCCGGAAGAGCCGGTTGCTCGTGGCGATCCGATCGAGGAGGGCCGGGTCGAGGCCGCGTGCCCGGTCGATCTCGGCGAGCAGCCGGACGTTGTCCAGCAGGCGCTCGTGCATCTGGGCTTCGGCCTGCGCACCGGCCGCCTGGTTGGCGCGGGCCGCAGCCGTGATCGTCTGACGCAGCGTGACCGCCTGCGCCCGGAGCAGCTGCAGCAAGTCGCGCCGCGTGGCCGAGTAGTCGAGCCACCCGACGACCAGCAGGCCGGCAGCTGCCAGCGCGCCGGCAAGGAGGACGCGCGAGGTGCGAAGTGGTGAGGCCATCGCCCCGACAGAATACCACTGTGGAATCGCCGAGGACCGTCGAGAGAATGCCGAAGGGCCAGGCGCGTGTCTACCGGAAGAAACCCATGATCGCTTGGGGGGACTCGACGATGAGGATGAGGCGGATGCAGCGGCCGGCCAGCCCGGTCAGGAAGAACAGCCGGAAATCCATGCCGAGGGCTCCGGCGAGAATGCTGACGAGAAAGAACGGCGGAAGTCCGACGAGTGCCGACACGAACGTGAAGCCGAGGAGCACCCAGGGATTCATCGCGGCCATCCGACGTCGGAGGCGCTCCATCCGGTCCTGGGAGTACTTGCGCTCGGCCCGCCTCCTGGCCGCCACGCCTCCCCCCCAGAACATCAGCGACTTCGCCCCCATCTGCCCGAATCCCGCCACGACGCCAAGCGACCACAGGGGATACGACGTCGAAGCGATGGCGCCGATCGCCACGAGGTACAGCTCGATGTTGATGACCGGGATCAACCCGCTCAGGAACGCGACGATCGCGGTCGCGGCGTAGGGGCCGAACTGGGCGACGAGAGTCGCGGGATCCATGACCGCTGTGAATTATATGCCGGCCCGCGCCGCCTTGCGGCTTCCGGCCCCTGAATCCCGGCTTCTGGATTCCGGGTTCTTCCTGTTGACAACCCGTCCGTGCCTCTGTCATCCTGAGCGCGATGTTGACGCGCCGCACCACCATGATGTCGATGCCGGTGCCCATGGGAATGGGCATGTGTGTCGGCGTGGTGCGCGCGATCGGCCGCTAGAACCAGTCACAGCCGGACCGACCAGCACCCGCCGACCTGGGCCACCCAGCCGGCGGGTTTTGTTTTGTACGAGCGAGCCATCAACCAAAAGGACGAAGCGATGGGAATCCGAGTGGGCCTCATTGGATTCGGAACGGTCGGGCAGGCCGTGGCCCGACGTTTGACGAACGGCCGCGATTCGCGGGTGCGTCTCGTCCGCGTCTGCACGCGTCGGGGCGGCCGGGCAAGGCGCGGGTGGCTGCCCCCGTCGGTCGGATGGAGCGAACGCTTCGAGTCGCTGCTCGCACGGGACATCGACGGCTTCGACGCCAGGGCCAAGCTCTCCATCCTGTGCAGCGTCGGCCTGGGCGTCCGGGTGCGCCCGGCCGAAATCCCCTGTGCGTCGATCGCGCACATCACCTCCGACGACCTGGCGCGCGCGCGCGCCGCCGGCTGCGCAATCCGGCAGGTGTCGAGCGCCGAACGGATCGACGGGAGGCCGGACCGGGGAGAGGCCCGGCCGGGCCTCTCCTGGCTGCCACGACCCACGATTGCCTCCACCGCACTCTCTGAAAGGACCGCATAGACATGTCGACCACGCATACGCTCCGCCCGGCCACCATCGCCCTGCACGGCGGCCACACGCCCGACGCGGCCAGCAAGGCCCGGGCGGTGCCCATCTACCAGACGACTTCCTACGTGTTCGATTCGGCCGAGCACGCCGCGCGAGTGTTCGCGCTCGAGGAGCCGGGGAACATCTACACGAGGATCACCAACCCGACCACCGCCGTCCTCGAGGAGCGGCTGGCGCAGCTGGAGGGCGGTACGGGTGCGCTGGCCGTCTCGTCCGGCCAGTCGGCCATTACCCTGGCCGTGCTGAACATCACGCGCGCCGGCCAGAACATCGTCTCCACCCGTGCGCTCTACGGCGGCACCTACAACCTGTTCCGGCACACGCTGCCGCGATTCGGCATCGAGACCCGGTTCGTCGACTCGTCGGACCCCGAAGCGGTCGAGCGGGCCATCGATCGCAACACGCGGCTGGTCTACACCGAGTCGATCGGAAACCCCAAGAACAACGTCGACGATTTCGACGCGCTGGCGGCCGCGGCGCATCGGCAGGGCGTCCCCTTCGTCGTCGACAACACGGTCTCGCCGCTCATCTTCCGCCCCGTCGACCACGGCGCCGACATCGTCGTCTACTCGCTGACGAAGTTCATCGGCGGCCACGGCACGTCGATCGGCGGTGCGATCGTGGACTCGGGCCGCTTCGACTGGACGAACGGGCGGTTCCCGGAATTCACCGAGCCCGACCCCTCCTACCACGGCCTGGTGTTCGGCCAGGCGGGCTACATCACCAAGGCGCGCGTGCAGCTGCTGCGCGATCTCGGCCCGTGCCTGTCGCCGTTCAACGCGTTCCTGTTCCTGCAGGGGCTCGAGACGCTGCCGCTCCGCATCCGGGCGCACTGCCGAAACGCGCTGGCCGTCGCCGAGTGGCTGCACGGGAATCCGCACGTGGCGTGGGTGAACTACCCGCTGCTGCCCGAGCACCCGGACTATGAGCGCGCGAAGCGCTACTTGCCGGAAGGCGCCGGGGCGATTGTGGGGTTCGGCATCCGAGGCGGCCTCGAGGCCGGGAAGAAGGTGATCGACGCGGTGCGGCTCTTCAGCCATCTGGCGAACATCGGCGACGCCAAGAGCCTGATCATCCATCCCGCGTCCACCACGCACCAGCAGCTGTCGGCCGACGAGCGGGCGGCAAGCGGCGTCACGGACGACTTCATCCGCCTGTCCGTCGGCACCGAGGACATCGTGGACATCCTGGAGGATCTCGAGCAGGCCATCGCCGCCTCCGCGCGGCCGGGCGCCGCTCGGAGGCCGACCCTCCTCGTCGGGTGACGACCACGGCGACGACGACTGGCGCTTCGACGCCAACTCGCCGCTCTACTTGACGGTGAAGATGCCCTTCATCCCGAGGGCGAAGTGCCCGGGAAAGGTGCAGACGAAGACGTAGTCGCCCCGTGCGGCGGGCACGGTGAAGGTGGCGTCAGCGGTTTCGCCTGGGCCGATCAGCCTCGTGTACGCGAGGAGCTGGGACGTGACTGACGAGGCGATGTAGTCGCTGTCGGCTGCGGAGGCGCACGCTTCCACCAGTTTCTTCGGGTCGACGCCCTTCTTCAAGAGGACGAGATTGTGGCCCATGGCCACCTTCGGCAGCTTGCCGACGTGCCTGATGACGACCTTGATCGACTCCCCCGGCGCGGCGGTGAACGCCGCCGGTAGGTACTTCATGCTGTCGCCGACGTCGATCTGGACCACTCGCGGCTCGGGAGCCGCACCCGGCCCGGAGGAGGCGACCACGGACATCGTCAGGACGACCGCGAGCAGGACGAACGAAGACGTGATGCGCATTGGAACCCTCCTGGATGGTCGCGGTCGATTGGCCGGCAATTGAGACGTTAGTCGTGGCCAGGTTCGTCGCTCCGGGCTCCGGTTCGGCGGACCTCACAGTCGCCCTTTGCGCCGACCCGGTCCGCGACCCTTCGACTTCGCTCACGGTCGTCCCGAGCATCGTCGAGGGACGACTGCCATCTCGCCGGCCGGGCGTCACCCCGCGAACAAGCTCCTCACGACGAACAGCACGTTGGCCGGCCGTTCGGCCAGCCGGCGCATGTACCACGGGAACCAGAACTCGCCGTAGCTGACGAGCACGCGCAGCGGCTCCCGCTCGGCCACCAGCCGCGCCTGCAGCGGGCGCTGAATCCCGTAGAGCATCTCGAACTCGTACGACGATCGATCGACGCCGCGCGCCCTCGTCTCGGCGCGGAGCCGCTCCACCAGCCGCGCGTCGTGCGTACCGATGCCGACGAACGTGCCTTTCGGCGCGTCCGGCTGGAGCATCCGCACGGCCAGCCGGAAGTAGTTCTCGTCCACTTCGGCCTTGCTCGGAAACACCAGGCCTGGCGGCTCCCGGTACGCGCCCTTGACCAGCCGGATGGCCGGGCCGAGCGGCAGCAGCGCCTCCAGGTCTGCCATGGAGCGGCGCAGGTAGGATTGCAGGCACAGCCCGACGCGCGGCGACCGCTCGCGCGCGAGGCGGAACAACTCGATCGTCGGATCGACGTACTTCGTGCTCTCCATGTCGATCCACACGATGTTCGAGCGGGATTCGGCGCGGGTCACCAGCTGCCGCAGGTTGCGGTCGCAGGCGTCTTCGCCCAGGTCCAGGCCGAGCTGCGTCAGCTTCACCGACACCTGGGCGTCGAGCCTCTCCTTCGCGATCCGGTCGAGCAACTCGAGGTAGTCGGCCGTGACGGCGTCGGCCTCGGCGAGGCTCGAGAGGTTCTCGCCCAGGTGCGTGAGGATCGTGCCCGTGCCGTGCTGCTCCTGCTGGAGGCGGCTGGCGGCAAGCGCCTCGTCAGCCGTTTCGCCCGGCATGAAGCGCGACACGGACCGGCGGACGAACGGCCGCCGCATGGCCTTCTCGCGCAGCCATACGCTTTCGGCCCCCGCCAGCAGCGCCGATCGCATCAGTGACATGGGACTATCTTACCGCGTCGCAAGCCACCCACTGCGCCAGGCGTATCTTGCGATCTTGCGAACTGGGGATCTTGCGAACTGGAGATCTTGCGAACTGGGGATCTTGCGAACTGGGGATCTTGCGAACTGGAGATCCTGCGAACTGGGGATCTTGCGAACTGGGGATCTTGCGAACTGGAGATCCTGCGAACTGGGGATCTTGCGAACTGGGGATCCTGCGAACTGGGGATCTTGCGAACTGGGGATCTTGCGAACTGGAGATCCTGCGAACTGGGGATCTTGCGAACCGGAGATCTTGCGAACTGGGGATCTTGCGAATTGGAGGTCTTGCGAACTGGAGGTCTTGCGAACTGGAGGTCTTGCGAACTGGGGATCGCGCTGCGGCGTTTCAGTCTCTCGACTCAGCAAGATCGCAAGATCGCAAGATCGCACGATCGCACGATTCTGGTTCTGGGCACCATGAACGCCGAGTGTGGTACTCTCCCGCCGAGCGAACGGCCGGAAGGTTGCACGCCATGCCCAGGTATCGCCTGACCATCGAGTACGCCGGCACGCGCTACAGCGGCTGGCAGGTGCAGAAGAACGCGCGGACGGTCCAGGGCGAGATGCTCAGGGCGGTGCGCGAGGCCACCGGAGTGGCGGCACCCGATCTCCAGGGGTCGGGGCGGACCGATGCCGGCGTGCACGCGCTGCAGCAGGTGGCGCACCTCGACCTGCCGAAGGCCATCGCGCCGGAAACTCTGAGGCGGCAGGTGAACGACCTGCTGCCTGCCGACATCAACGTGCGCCGCATCGGCGTGGTGCCCCACCGCTTCCATGCGCGGCACGACGCGATGTCGCGCAGCTACGTCTACCAGGTGGCCCGCAGGCGCACGGCGTTCGCCAAGCCGTTCGTCTGGTGGGTGAAGGACGATCTGGACGTGGGGGTGATGCGAGAGGCCGCCGGCGTCTTCGTCGGGATGCACGACTTCCGGTCGTTCACCGACGCCGACCCGGAGGAGGGCTCGACGCTCGTGCAGCTGGGCGCGGTCGAGTTGAAGGAAGACGGCGACCTGGTGCTGGTTCGCGTCACCGGCTCGCACTTCGTCTGGAAGATGGTCCGCCGCGTGGTCGGCGTCCTGGTGGAGGCCGGCCGGGGCCGGCTCACCGTTGACGAGATCGAGGGGTTCCTCGAGGCGCCCTCGCCGGTGCCGGCGAGGCTGACCGCGCCGGCCTCGGGCCTCTTTCTCGAACGCGTGGTCTACCCCAACGAACCGCCAGTCGGCCCTCTCGCGGCCATCACGCCGCTCGCGTCGTCCTGACGTTCGCTGACGGCCTTCGGCTTACGGCTTCCGGCTCCCGACCCGACCTCGCCCCGTTCGCAAGCTCGCAAGCTCGCAAGATCGCAAGCTCGCAAGCTCGCAAGATTCCATCTTCTGTCTTCTATCTTGTGACTACTTCCTGAAAGCGACCTTCCCGCCCACGATCGTGTAGAGCACCTCCGCCTTCTGAATCTCCTCTTCAGGGATCCTGGTGATGTCCGCCGAGAGGACCGTGATGTCGGCGAGCTTGCCCGGGGTGAGCGAACCCCTGGTCTTCTCCTCGAACGCCGCGTAGGCCCCGTTGAAGGTGTAGGCCTTGAGCGCCTCCTCGCGCGTCATCTTCTGGTCGCCATAGAACACCTGGCCGTTCTTCTGCCTGCGCGTCACCAGCGCGTAGTATCCGGGCAGCGGGTCCGTCGCCTCGACGGGAGCGTCCGTGCCGTTGGCGATGATCGCGCCCGTCTTCATCAGCTTCTGCCAGACATAGGCGCCCTCCTCGGCCCGCCGCTCGCCGAGCCGGGCGAGCACGTATGGCGCGTCCGACGTGCAGTGGATGCCCTGCATGGTGGCGATGACGCCGAGCGCGCCGAATCGCGGGATGTCGGCGGCACTGATGTGTTGCGCGTGGGTGATGCGCCAGCGCACGTCCTTCCGGTCCGGGTGCGCCTTGAACGTCCCCTCGTAGACGTCGAGCGTCTCTCGGTTGGCGCGGTCCCCGATGGCGTGCGTCTCGACCTGGAAGTCGTTCTCGATGGCGAACTGCACGGTCGCCTTCATCTCCTCGGGCGCGACCGTGTTCAGCCCCGTGCTGGCGGGCAGGTCGGCGTAGGGCTCGAGCAGCCACGCGCCGCGCGACCCGAGCGCGCCATCCATCAGGCGCTTGATCGTCCGCACCGTCAGGTGACCCTGCCCGGCGTCGATCATCCGGTACTTCGCGCCCTCGGCAGCAAGCCGTGCGGCGCTCTCGCTGAGCATCACATAGAGCCGCACGTTCAGCCTGCCCTGTTCGGCCAGCTTCTTGTAGAGGCTCACCGTCTCGAACCCGACGCCGGCGTCGTGCACCGACACGACGCCTTTCGAGATGTACCTCGCGGTCGGCCATCTCGACTTCGCGGACGGCGTCGGCTTCGACCTGCTCGGGCGTGCGCCTGGCGCGGTCCGCCGAGAGGGCCCGGCCGACGAGGCCGGAGGCGCGCTCTCGGAGCACGCCGATCGGGCTGCCTGCGCGGTCCTTGAGGATTTCACCGCCGGGCGGGCTCTGCGTCTTCCTCGTGATGCCGGCCAGTTCCATCGCCTTCGCATTCGCGATGGTCGCGTGCCCGCTGGCGTGCGTGAGGAACACCGGGTTGTTCGGCGCCGCCTTGCTCAGCAGCTCGTGGGTCGGGAAACCCTCCACCGCGCCGGCCGGCACGCGGTCCCACTTCTCCTGGTGCCACCCGCGTCCGAGAATCCACTCACCGGGCTGCGCCTTCTTCGCCGCGTCCGCCACCATCGCGACGATCTCGTCCCAGTTGCGCGCCTTCATCAGCTCGAGGTTGAGCTTGGCCGACCCGACGCCCATGAAGTGCGCGTGGCTCTCGGTGAACGCCGGCATCGCGAACCGGCCCTCGAGGTCGATGACTTCCGTCTTCTGGCCGATGTAGGCCTTGATCTCGGCCACCGTGCCGACCGCCTCCACCTTGCCGTCGCGCACCGCGATGGCTGCGGCCGCCGGCTTCGCCGGGTCGACGGTCGCGATATGACCGTTCGTCAGGACGAGATCGGCCGGCTCGACGCGAGGTCCGCAGCCCGTCGTCCCCAGCACGAGAAGGGCCGCCGCCGAAACGAGGACCGGCCGCAGACGCGTGGTGCAGCGCATGGACGTCTCCTTGCCCGGCGCCGGAAGGCACCGGTGACGGGCAGATTGTAGATCAGGGACGAGGGAGTGGGGGACAGGGACCACGTGAGGTCAATCTTGCGATCTTGCGATCTTGCGATCTTGCGAACGGGCGAACGGGCGAGCGAGCGAGCGGGCGAACCAGGGATCGCAGGCCTCGTCGGGATCACCCCACCTCCAACACGATCTTCCCGACGCTCTCCCCCGTCTTCATCCAGCGGAGCGCCGCCGGGGCCTCCCCGAACGGGAAGGTCCGGCCGACGAGCGGTGGATCGCGCAGCACGGCCGCCATCGGTTCGTAGAGCGCGGCCAGCCGATCCGCGCGGTCCCAGAGCCAGATCAGGTTGAACGCCATCACCGACCGGTTCGACGACATCATCCGCATCGGATCTCAGGCGCGGGCGCCGCAGGTAGCGCGGGAGGAGGCGCAGGCGGTTCGTCCGGCTGCCGGCCGGCATCATGTCGGACGCGCCGAAGATGACCATCCGGCCTTCGGGTCGAAGCCGCTTGTACGCCGGGAGGAAGAACGGGCCGGCAATCCCGTCGAGGACGATGTCGAAGCCGGGGGCTCCCAGGACGCCAAGCGCCGCATCGAGTTGGCCCTCGAACCGGCGGCGGTCGCGGACGATGATCCGTTCGGGCGGAAGCCGCGCCCGCTCCGCCAGCAGGCCGCGCTTCGTCTCGCTCCCCACGGTGGCCACGGCCGTCGCCGAACAGGCGTCGATGAGCGCCAGCGCGTTGAGGCCGACGCCGCCCGCGCCCGAGTGCACGAGCACGACGTCCTTGGGCTGCATCCGGGCCAGCGTGTGGAGAGCGTACCACGCGGTGAGCGCCTGCACGGCGAACGCCGCGCCTTCGGCGAACGACCAGCCGGCCGGAAGCGGGCGGAGGTACCGGGCGTCGACGTTGATGGCGGTGGCATAGCCGCCAAACCGCGTGAGGGCGAGGACGCGGTCGCCCGTTCTCCACGCAGGGTCCGGCGTCCCGCCGGCGGACACGGGCGGGCCGACCGCCTCCACCACGCCCGCCACCTCGAGACCCGGTGTGAACGGCGCGGGCGGCGTGGCCGAGTAGAGGCCCAGGCACGCGAACACGTCGGCCAGATTGAGCCCCACCGCGCCGACTGAGACCCTCACCTCGCCGGGTCCGGGCGGCGGCAGGCGGTCGCGTTCGAGGCTCAGGTCGTCGAGCGAGCCCGTGCGTCTCACCAGCCAGCGGTCGCGCGTCACGTCTGTCATATCGACACCGGGCGGCGCTGCGGCCGGCGGCCGGCCGCAGCGCGCCTATCGCCGACTACCTGCCTGCGCCCTTTGCCGAGTGATCGCGGATGCGCCGGATCTCGTCGGCCGGAATGTGCAGGAACTCGAGGAACTCCTGGTGCTCGTCGGGTGCGGCCCGCTCGAACTCGACGTGCCAGGCGTGCATCTGCGCCTCGGTGAACCCGCACCCCTTCATGATCGCCACCCACCTGTCCTTCGTGATCATCTGATTCCTCCTGAAGCTCTTGTGGCCGAGCAGCCTGAGGATCGCGCGCTGGTGATCGCGCAGCGCTTCGATCTCGCGGTCCAGTTCGACCAGCCGTCGCTCGAGGACGGAGGCGGCCTTGCTGGACGCCGCGCCGAGCACCGACCGGATGTCGGCCAGGCTCAGGCCCGCGTGCCGGTAGGCGCAGATCTGACGCAGTCGCTCGGCGTCCCGTTCGCTGTACTCACGGTAGTTGCCCGGCGATCGCGCGCTCGCCCGCAGCAACCCGATCGATTCGTAGTACAGCACCGTGCTGCGGCTCAACCCGCAGCTCCTGGCCAGTCGAGTGACGGTCAACATGCGCTGACCCCAGCATCAACCCTGCAGTCGTAGACAGGTCAACCCCCCCCGGCCCGGGTTCTTCAGCGGGGGTGCGGCCGCGTGCACGACGGTAGCAGGACGGCCCGCGTTTGTCGATTGGGTGAAGCCCGGCTACGATATCGGAACAGCGCGTTCGCGTCCCGGTCCGGCCGTGCCGGTCCGACGAGCGGAGGAGGTGACATGAGAGGCATGGTCTGTGTGCTCGTCACGCTGATCGCCCTGCCGGCCCTGGCGGCCGGTCCCGCGCCGCAGGCCGCGGGGGCCCAGGGCAAGGCGGCGAAGCCGCCCGACGTCGCGAGGGTCGACGTCAAACTGGTCGAGGTGGTGCCCGGCCTGCCGGACTACCCGCACGCCGTGATGGCGTCGAGTCTGGAAAGAGGGCCTGGCGACGGCTGGACACACAGCTGGGAGCGGGAAACCCGCACCACCGCGTCGTTCGCCGACGTTCGCGCGTTCTACCTCGAGCAGTTCGTGAAGCGGGGATGGAAGGCCACGGCGACCAAGGAGAAGCCGGGCAAGTCGGAGTGGGTGCTGGCGAAGGGAACCGACTGGGGTCGGGTGACGCTCGACGGCGGCTCTGCCGGCCTGGTGAAGGTCACCGCCGAGTGGAAGACGCGTTAGATTCAGCCGCGCTTCACCAGGTCCAGGAACGCCGTGGCCGCGTGGCTGAGCGCGCGGCGCGCCGGGTGCACCAGCCGGATCTGCCGCGCCAGCTTCAGCTCCTTCACCGTCACCTCGCGCAGCGTCCGCAGCCGGATCTCCTGCTCGACGCACATCCGCGGGAGGAACGCCACGCCCTCGTTCGCCTGCACCAGCTTGCGGATCGCCTCGACCGTCGGCATCTCCACGCCCATGTGCAGCGGCACCCGGTACTTCTCGAACGCGCGGAGGACCAGGTTCCGGTAGGGCGAGACGACGTTGTGCGCGATGAACGTCTCCATGCCGAGGTCGCCGATCGACACCGCCTTGCGGGACGCGAAGCGGTGGCGCGGCGAGACGACGAAGGCGAGGTGATCGGTGTAGATCACCGTCGACGCCACCCGGGGATCCTGCGGGTCGTAGCTGATCACGCCGAGCTCGAGGTCCCCCTCGACAATCTGTGACGGCATCTTGCTCGAGAGGCTGCGCCGCACCTGCACGTGCACCCGCGGGTAGAGCCGCCGGTAGGCCGCGATGTGCGGCAGCAGGTAGAGCGTCGTCGACTCGTTGGCGCCGACCGTCAGCCGGCCGGCCGAGTTGTCGTTGAGCTCCGCCAGCGCGTTCTCCATCTCGGCGCGCAGGTTCTCGAACCGCCTCGCGTAGTCGACCACCAGCTGGCCGGCGTCGGTCAGCAGCAGGTCCTTCCCGCCGCGGTCGATCAGCCGCTCGCCCAGCTCCGCCTCGAGCCGCTGGACCGACAGCGACACGGCCGGCTGCGTCCGGAACAGCTTCTCGGCCGCGCGCGAGAAGCTCCGCTCGGTCGCCACCGCCCGAAACACCTGCAGCGAATGCCACTCCATGGTCGCGCCTCCCGTCGGCTCACAGCTGTCAGCTGTCAGCTGTCAGCCATCAGCTATCAGCTGTCAGCTGTCAGCTATCAGCGGAGCATCACCCGCACTTATGACATTATGCATTCTTATTGTGCTGCCAACAATTATAAATTTGCAGTATGTCGAGCGGCGCGCCATAGTCGGGGGTGCTCCGGGAGGGAGTCCCATGGCTGAACGCGTGCTGATCTTCGACACGACGCTGCGCGACGGCGAGCAGTCGCCGGGCTGCAGCATGACGGTCCGCGAGAAGCGCCGCATGGCGGCCGCGCTGGTCGACCTCGGCGTCGACGTCATCGAGGCGGGGTTCCCCATCGCCTCGGAGGGCGACTTCGAGTCCGTGCGCATCGTCTCGGGCGAGACGCGGGGCGTCTCGGTGGCCGCGCTGGCGCGCGCCTGCCGCACCGACATCACCCGCGCGGCCGCGGCGCTCGAGGGAGCCGCCCGCCCGCGCATCCACACCTTCATCGCCACGAGCGACAACCACCTCACCTACAAGCTGAAGAAGACCCGCGCCCAGGTGCTGGACGAGGCGGTGGAGGCCGTCCGCCTCGCGCGCCGGTACGTCGACGACGTGGAGTTCTCCGCGGAGGATGCCACACGCACCGAGATCGAGTACCTGAGCGAGGTCGCGCGGGCCGTCGTGGCGGCCGGCGCCGGAACGGTGAACATCCCGGACACGGTCGGCTACTGCACCCCGGACGAGTTCGGCGGGATGGTCGCGCGCATCGTGGCCGATGTCGGCCCGGGCGCGGCCGTCAGCGTGCACTGCCACAACGACCTCGGCCTGGCCGTGGCCAACTCGCTCGCCGCGGTGCGGGCGGGCGCCCGGCAGGTGGAGTGCACGGTGAACGGGATCGGCGAGCGCGCGGGCAACTGCGCCCTGGAGGAAATCGTGATGATCCTGGAGGTCAGGCGCGATTTCCTGCCGCACCGCACCGCGGTCAACACGCGCCACCTCTTCCCCGCCAGCCAGCTGCTCAGCAGCCTCATCGCCTTCGGGCCCCAGCCGAACAAGTCGATCGTCGGCCGCAACGCCTTCGCCCACGAGGCGGGCATCCACCAGGACGGCTTCCTGAAGGAGCGGACGACCTACGAGATCATCGACCCGGCGACGGTCGGCGTGCCCGAGAGCCGCCTGATTCTCGGCAAGCACAGCGGCCGCCACGCCCTGAGGGCGCGACTCGAGCAGTTCGGCTTCACGCTGACCGCCGAGCAGATCGACGCCGTCTACCGGCGGTTCATCGCGCTTGCCGACCGCAAGAAGGGCGTGACCGACGAGGAGATTACGGCCATCGCGTCCGAGTACCGGCTGCCCGCGGCGAGCTGACCGCATGGAGCTTCGGGTTCTCGTCCTTCCAGGCGACGGCATCGGGCCGGAGGTCACCGCCGAGGCCGTCGCCGTGCTGCACCGGGCGGCCGACGTCTTCGGCCACTCGGTGCGCGCCTCGTACGGATTGATCGGAGGCGCCGCGATCGAGGCGGCGGGGTCGCCGCTCCCGGCCGCCACGCTGCAGGAGGCGCTCGACGCGGACGCGGTGCTGCTCGGCGCCGTCGGCGCCCCGGCCTTCGACAGCCTCCCGCCGGAGGCGCGCCCCGAGCGCGGCCTCCTGGCGCTCCGGCAGGCGCTCGGCACGTTCGCCAACCTCCGGCCCTCGCGCGCCTGGCCGGACCTGCTCGACGCCTCCCCCCTCAAGAACGACATCGTCTCGGGCACGGACCTGCTCATCGTCCGCGAGCTGACGTCGGGCCTCTACTACGGAACGCCCCGGGGGATCGCCGGGACCGGGGCCGACGAGCGGGCGGTCAACACGCTGAGCTACACCAGGGCCGAGATCGAGCGGGTAGCGCGCGTCGCGTTCGATCTGGCGCGCACGCGGCGGCGCCGCGTGACCAGCGTGGACAAGTCGAACGTGCTCGAGAACTCGCAGCTCTGGCGCCGCGTGGTCGCCGAGGTGTCGCTCGGCTACCCCGACGTCGCGCTCGATCACCTGCTGGTCGACAACTGCGCGATGCAGCTGGTCGTCAACCCGCGCCGGTTCGACGTCGTGCTGACGGAGAACCTGTTCGGCGACATCCTGAGCGACGAGGCCGCCGTGCTGAGCGGTTCGATCGGCATGCTCGCGTCCGCGTCGATCGGCGAACGCCGCCCCTCGGGGCTGCGCCCCGGGCTCTACGAGCCCGTGCACGGCTCCGCACCGGACATCGCGGGCCGCAACGTCGCCAACCCGATGGGCGCGATCGGCTCGGTGGCCGCGATGCTCGGCTACACGTTCGGACTGTTCGCCGAGGGGCGCGCCGTCGAGGCGGCGATCGACGCGGTCGTCGCGTCCGGGCGGGTGACCGCCGACCTCAAGCCCTCGGGCGGGGCCGCATCCACCTCCGAGGTCGGGCGGGCCGTGCGCGAGGCCATCGCGGGGGGCTGAAGGGGCGAACAGCAGAATCTTGCGATCTTGCGATCTAAGGATCTTGCGAGCTAAGGATCTTGCGATTTAGGGATCTTGCGATCTTGCGATCTGGGTACTGCGCGGGAAGCTGCCTGGTCCGCCGGAGCCCTTCGGGCGAAGGCGGCAGAGCCGAAAGCCGAGAGCCGTTGTGTGATGCGCACGATCATCGACAAGATCTGGGACGCCCACGTGGTGGCGGAGGCAGACGCCGCGCCGCCGCTGATCTACATCGACCTTCACCTGGTCCACGAGGTGACGTCGCCGCAGGCGTTCGACGGACTCCGGGCGCGCGGCGTCCGCGTCCGCAGGCCCGACCTCACCTTCGCCACCGTCGATCACAGCATTCCGACCACGCCGGCGGGCCTGCCCGTTGCCGACCAGGTGGCGGCGCACCAGGTGGCCACGCTCGAGGCCAACTGCGTCGAGTTCGGCATCCCGTGCGCGGGGCGCGGGCACCCGACCCAGGGCATCGTCCACGTCATCGGCCCCGAACTCGGCCTGACCCGGCCGGGCATGACCATCGTGTGCGGCGACAGCCACACGGCGACGCACGGCGCCTTCGGCGCCCTCGCGTTCGGCATCGGGACGAGCGAGGTCGAGATGGTGCTGGCCACCCAGTGCCTCCTCCAGCGCCGGCCGAAGACGCTGCGGGTCGACGTCGCCGGCCGGATGCCGCCCGGCGTCTCCGCGAAGGACCTCATCCTGGCCATCATCGCGACGATTGGGGTGGACGGCGGCACGGGCCACGTCATCGAGTACGCCGGCGAGGCCATCCGCGCCCTCTCGATGGACCAGCGGATGACGGTCTGCAACATGTCGATCGAGGCGGGTGCGCGCGCGGGGCTGGTGGCGCCTGACGACACGGCCGTCGAGTACCTGGCCGGGCGGCCCGGCGCGCCCGTCGACGCCGCGTGGGACGCTGCGGTCGCCAGGTGGCGCGGCCTCGCGACCGACGAGGGCGCCCGGTTCGACCGCAGCGTGTCGTTCGACTGCGGAGCGCTCGCGCCGATGATCACGTTCGGCACGAACCCCGGGATGGGCGTCGCCATCGACGCCCCCGTTCCGGACCCCGCGTCGCTCGCCGACCCGCTCGCGAGGCAGGCGCTCCAGCGCGCGCTCGAGTACATGCAGATCGAGCCCGGCAAGCCCCTGCTCGGCACGCCCGTCGACGTCGTCTTCATCGGGAGCTGCACCAACGGGCGGCTGTCCGACCTTCGCGATGCGGCCGCCATCTTCCGCGGAAGACGGGTGGCGCCTGGCGTGCGCGTGCTCGTTGTCCCCGGGTCGCAGCAGGTGAAGCGGGATGCCGAGGCCGAGGGGCTCGACCGGGTGTTCCGGGAGGCTGGCGCGGGGTGGCGCGAACCGGGATGCTCGATGTGCATCGCGATGAACGGCGACCAGCTGGAGCCCGGGCAGCTGTCCGTGTCCACGAGCAACCGGAACTTCGAGGGCCGGCAGGGGCGCGGCGGCCGCACGCTGCTCGCCAGCCCCGCCACGGCGGCTGCTGCCGCGGTGGGAGGCGTCGTCAGCGACCCGAGGAGGTTCTCGTGAGCACCGGGCGCGAGCCGCTGCAGCGTTTCGAGGGGCCGGCGGTCGCCATCGCCCGCGACAACATCGACACGGACCAGATCATCCCGGCGCGGTTCCTGAAGACGACGAGCCGCACCGGACTCGGGGCGCACCTGTTCGCCGACTGGCGGGCCGACGCGGACGGCACGATCCGGCGCGAGTTCATCCTGAATACCGCCGTCGGCGCCGCCGCCCGCGTGCTGGTGGCCGGCTGGAACTTCGGCTGCGGCAGCTCGCGCGAGCACGCACCGTGGGCGCTCGCCGACTTCGGGTTCCGGGCGGTCGTCGCCGGGTCGTTTGCCGACATCTTCAAGCAGAATGCCCTGAAGAACGGCCTGCTGCCCATCCAGCTTCCCGCCGAGGCCCACGACGCGCTGCTCGCCAACGTGCTGGCCAACCCCGGCGCCATTGTCGGCGTCGACCTCACCGGTCAGGTGGTGACGCTGCCCAACGGCGGCGAGGCTCCGTTCAGCGTCGACCCGTTCGCGCGGCAGTGCCTGCTGGCCGGGGTGGACGAGATTGGCTGGGTGCTGGCGCAGGCGGAGGCGATCGCGCGGTTCGAGTCGGGCCGGCCCGGCAACGCGGCAACCGGACCGACCCCGAGGTCCTGAGCCTCGTGGCACACGGCGAGACCCGTTAGCGGGGCCCGCAGCCGGAGTCCAACCACAGAGGTCACAAAGGGCACAGAGACCGAGGGCTTCGACCGGGGCGGGCCCGCAGGGCCCGGCAGGCCGGGCACCGCGCCGAGGGAACGAGCCCGATGAATGCTCGACGGGTTCGTTCCCTCGGCGCGGTGTCCGGCCCACTGGCGCCACCGCGAAGCGGCGGCGCCCCCCGGTCGATGCCCGAGCCACGAATGTCCGTGCGCCCCGGCACTTCTCCGTGTGCTCTGTGTGCTCTGTGGTTCAAACGTGGTTTGGTGGCTGCCGCACCCGCTCCGGTTGCATCCGCTCCTTGACAGCCCGGGCCGTGTCGCTGCGAGAATGGCACATGGCCGTTCATGCCCGCGCTTGAGGAACTCGGCTGGACCGATCGATTTGCGGACGCCTTCCGGGCTCACGCCGCCGCGGATGTGATTCCGGGCCGCGTGTCGCTCGAGCACCAGCACATCTACAGGATCCTGACCGAGCGGGGCGAGCGCCTCGCCCGTGTCACCGGAAGGCTGCGGCACGAGGCGGCCACTGCCGTTGCATACCCGGCCGTCGGAGACTGGGTGGCGCTGCGTTCCCGGCCGGGCGAACTGCGCTCGACGATCCTCGCGATCCTGCCGAGGCGCAGCCGCTTCTCACGGAAGGTCGCGGGCGACACGACGCGCGAGCAGATCGTCGCGGCGAACATCGATACGGTGTTCCTCACGAGCGGCCTGGACGAGGATTTCAATGTCCGGCGAATCGAACGCTACCTCGTCACCGCCTGGGAGAGCGGCGCCCAGCCGGTCGTCCTGCTGACCAAGGCCGACCTCTGCGACGACCCCGATGCCCGAGTTCGCGAGGTCGAAGCCGTCGCGTCGGGCGCGCCGGTGCACGCCACGAGCGCGCGGCAGAACCACGGCCTCGACATCCTCGGGCAGTACCTGCAGCCGGGACGGACCGTGGCGCTCCTGGGCTCGTCCGGCGTCGGCAAGTCGACGCTCATCAACCGCCTGCTCGGCCGCGAGCAGCAGCGAACGGCCGAGGTGAGCACCTACAAGGCGCGCGGCCGCCACACCACGACCAACCGGGAGCTGATCCTGCTGCCCGGAGGCGGTCTTGTCATCGACACGCCGGGGCTGCGCGAGATCCAGCTGTGGGAGGTCGGCGGGTCGATCGGCGCGACGTTCGCCGACGTCGAGGCGCTGGCCGCCGGCTGTCACTTCGGCGACTGCCGGCACGAGACCGAGCCGCGCTGCGCGGTGCGGCGGGCCGTCGAGGACGGGTCGCTCGCCGCCGATCGACTCGAGAGCTACCTCAAGCTCAGGCGCGAGGCCGACCACGTCGCCGAGAAGCAGGACAAGCTGGCCCAGCTCCAGAACAAGCGCAAGTGGAAGATCATCCACAAGTCCATACGCCACATCGGAAAGGGGAAGTAACCGTGCGAGACATGATCTTCATCGGCATCGGCGGCTACGTGGTCGCGCTCGACCGGGCGACCGGTTCGGAGGTGTGGCGGAGCAAGCTGAGGGGCAGCGACTTCGTGAACGTCGCCGTCGACGGGCGCGACGTGTTCGCGAGCACCCGCGGCCGCCTGTACTGCCTCGACACGACCACGGGGACGATCAAGTGGGAGAACGAGCTGAAGGGGCTGGGATGGGGCCTCGTGGGAATCGCGGGGACAGGCGCGGTCACCGCGGCCGAAGCCCGACGCCGCGAACAGGCCTCCCGCTCCGCCGCCGCAACGTCCTAGCGTCCCGCTGCGATCGCATCCACTGGGGCCAACCACGGAGGACACAAAGGCCACGGAGGCTCCCACCGCGAGGGCTTCGACCGGCCGCGCCCTGACTCTGTCGGGGCGCGGGCGGCTGTGCGATGCGTGACGCGCACGAACCCGACCTGTGCCGGAGCGGGCTCGTGCGCGTCACGCACCGCACAGCGCTCCGGGCCTTCGGCCCGCATCCGGTCGAAGCCCGGTCAGCCGTCACGATGACCCGCGTGATCCTGGCCCACCTCCGTGTATCTTTGTGGGCTCTGTGGTTGAGATCGGAATGGCGGGCGGTCGCCGTCAGTCCGCGTCCTCGCCCTCGTCCGCCTCGCCGGCCTCGTCCGGTTCGGGCGGGCCGGCGGCGAGCAGGCCGGGACCGGTCGGTTCGCTGGACGGCAGTTCCTGAACGGCGCGCAGCTTGCGCTCGATCGTCCGGCTCTGCTGGGCGATCGCGTCCATCTTGTTCGACGCTTCCTGCAGCTTCTTCTGCACGGCCGAGACGATCCCCCCGAACCTGGCGAACTGGGTCTTGACCGTGCCGAGGACCGCCCAGACTTCGCCCGAGCGCTTCTCGATGGCCAGCGTGCGGAATCCCATCTGCAGGCTGTTGAGGACCGCCCACAACGTCGTCGGCCCCGCCAGCACCACGCGCAGGTCGCGCTGAACGGCGTCGGACAGGCCGGGCCGGCGCAGCACCTCCGCGTAGAGCCCCTCGGTCGGTAGGAACAGGATGCCGAAGTCGGTCGTGTTGGGCGGGTCGAGGTACTTGTCGCGGATGTCCTTCGCCGACCCCCTGATGAACCCTTCCAGTTCCTTCGACGCAGCCTCGACGGCCTCCGGGTCGCCGCGGTCGGACGCCTCGAGCAGCCGCTGGTAGTTCTCCTGCGGGAATTTCGCGTCGATCGGCAGCCACACGCCGGCCTCGGACGGGCCGCGGCCCGGGAGCCTGATCGCAAACTCGACGCGGTCGGCGCTGCCCGACTTGGTCGCGACGTTGGCCGCATACTGGGCCGGCGCCAGCACCTGCTCGAGCAGCGTGCCCAGCTGCACTTCGCCCCACGTGCCGCGCGTCTTGACGTTGGTCAGCACCTTCTTGAGGTCGCCGACGCCTGCCGCAAGGGCCTGCATCTCGCCGAGGCCGCGGTGCACCTGCTCGAGCCGCTCGCTCACCGAGCGGAACGACTCGCCGAGCCGCGCCTCCAGCGTGCCCTGCAGCCGCTCGTCCACGGTGACCCGCACCTGCTCCAGGCGGGCGGCGTTGTCCTCCTGGAGGGCCCGCAGCCGCTCTTCGACCGCCTGCCGGAGGGCCTCCCCGCGCCGCTCGTTGGATTCCGAAAAAGCGCCAAGCCTCGAGGTGAGCGAATCGCCCAGCCTGGCGACCGCGCCGCCCACCTCTTCGCGAAGGGCGCGCCCCTCACTCGTCGATTCGGCCCGTCCCTGCGCCAGTTCGTCGCGCAGCGCCCGCTCGAGCTGGGCATGGCCGGCCTCGACCGCCGCCAGCCGGGCTTCAACCGCGGCAAGGTTCACGCGCGCCGGCCGCACCAGCAGCACGACGAGCAGGGCGAGCTCGGCAAACAGGAGCACCACGGCAAGGACGAGCAGCGTCTCGGTCATCGGCGAGGCATCGTCGCTCACCCGGGCGGTGGCGTCAAGGGGAGGTTTGAGGTAGCATTTTTGCCATGCCGACACGCACCCGGTCGATCCGACTGCTGGCGTTCGCCGCCCTCGCGCTGCTGATGGCGGCGCCGGCGGCACGCGCGCAGAGCAAACTCCTGCACCTGGCCGTCGGCGACCCCGCCCGCAAGGACCGCGACGCGCCGCTGGTCCTCGATGCCGTCACCGACACGAGGACGGGCGACCTGATCACGCCCGACGAGCTGGTCGCCCGGCTGGCGACCACGCGACTGCTCCTCATCGGCGAGGAGCACACCAACGTCCAGTCGCACCTCGTCCAGTATCGTGTCATCCAGGGGCTCATGAGGTCGGGCCGGCGCGTGTTCATCGGTCTCGAGATGTATCCCTACACCGAGCAGCGCTTCCTCGACCAGTGGCGCGACGGCCTGCTGACCGAAGAGGGCTTCCTCCGCCTGTCGCGCTGGTACGAAAACTGGGGCTACAACTGGGACTACTACCGCAACATCTTCCTCATGGCGCGCGACGGCGAGGTGCCGATGTTCGCCGTCAACACGCCGCGCGAGGTGGTGGCGGCGGTGCGCAAGAAGGGGCTCGCGAACCTCACGCCCGAGGAGGCCGCCCACATCCCGAAGGACATCGACGTCGACAGCGCCGACCACATGACGTACTTCAAGACGACCTTCGAGGGCAACGAAGGGCCGGTGCACGGCGGCGGCATGAGCGACGACATGTGGAAGAACATGCTCAGCGCCCAGGCCACGTGGGACGCGACGATGGGGTTCAACGGCGTCGAGGCGCTGAAGGCGCAGAACGACCCGAAGGCCATCATGGTGATCCTGGTCGGCAGCGGCCACGTCGCCTACGGCCTCGGCATCGAGCGCCAGGCGAAGAAGTGGTTCGACGGCCCGATCGCCAGCCTGATTCCGGTCTCGGTGGGCACGCCATCCGGCGGCCTCGTGAAGAGCACCCGGGCCTCCTACGCGAACTTCACGTGGGGCGTGCCGCCGGAATTCGATTCGGCCTACCCGTCGATGGGCACGTCGACGGCGGTCGGCACCGGGGACGCCCAGCGCCGCGTGATCATCGTGCAGGACGGATCGCCCGCGGCGAGTGCCGGCGTGAAGGTCGGCGACGTGATGCAGTCGTTCGACGGCGTCGCGCTCGCCGAGAAGGAGACGTTCAGCCGCCTGATGGCGGCCAAGCGGTGGGGTGACTCCGCCACGCTCGTCGTCAAGCGCGGCGCCGAGACGCTCACCCTGAAGGTGGTCTTCCGGAGGACGGTGCCCGAGAAGTAGCGCGGGCCCAACGTCGTGGCGCGGGGCTTTCCGCCTGCGCCCAAGGGCTACGGCGGGACAAGCAGCCCCGCGGAGTCATGCATGACAGAGCCGTTCGTCCGCCCATCGCCCCGCCTGGCCCGCGCGCTGGACATCGCGCGCATCGTGCATGAGGGAGCCGTGCGCAAGGGCACCGAGATCCCGTACATTCAGCACCCGGTCGCCGTCGCGCGCATCCTCGAGGGCCACGGCTACGGCGAGGATCTCGTCGTCGCCGGCCTGCTGCACGACACGGTGGAGGACGCGAAATACGGGTGTCACGAATTCCAGAGGCGGCTGGTCGAGGCTGCCGGTCACGGCCGGATGCCGGTCCCGTCGGATGCGTGGGTGTTCCGGTCCGCGTTCCTCGAATTCCTCCCGGCCGAGTTCGGCCGCACGGTGTTCGACCTCGTGATGGCGGTGACCGAGGCGAAGAACGACGGGAAGCCGCCGCGCGACTGGCTGGAGCGGAAGAAGGAGCAGCTCGGCCGCCTGACCGCCGCGTCACCCGACGAGGCGGCGCTCAAGGCCGCCGACGCGCTGCACAACATCGAGTGCACGCTGCGCGACCTGCGCAGGACGGGGCTGGGAGTCCTGGACCGGTTCCGGGGCGGAGCGCTCGTCACCTGGCACTACTCGGCCATCGCGCAGCTCACCGGCGAGCGGCTGCCGCCCGGCGACCCGCTGGCCGCCGCCGTGCGCCAGGCGGCCGAGGAGTTCTCGGCGACGGTTCGCGAGCTGCGGCCCGCCGCTGATCCGGCCGCGAAGTACCCCCACCCCGAAGTGTTCTGACCGGCGCCGGATGCGACGTCGGACCACGAGACCGCCGCCCCGCCGAAGGCCCAGAGCCGAGAGCCAGATCAGACGTGGTTTCTCAACATCAGTTCTCTGGGGTGCGGCTCGAGGTAGGTCTGGCCGGCCAGATACGCCACGCCGCATTTCCGGACGTGGTGGCGAAACAGCGTGACCGGCACGACGAGCGGCAGCAGGCCCTGCTGGTAGTCGGCGATCGACTGCGCCAGCTCGGCCCTCGAGTCGTCGTCCAGCAGCTTCCGGAAGTACCCGAGCATGTGCTGGAGCACGTTCACGTGCTTGCGCGGTGTGGCCATCGTGGCCATGCCGCGCATGAAGGCCTCCTGGTAGGCCGCCTGCGCCTCGGCCCGCGGCAGCTCGGACGCTCGAGCCACCAGCCGGCCGAGCGTCCGATAGCCCTCGGGCGAGTGCGCGAGCAGCGTGAGCTTGTGCACCGTGTGGAACTCGACGAGCGCGCGGACGGTCCACCGCCCGGCGAACACCTCGCGCAGGCGCCGGTAGGCGAACACGCGCTCGATGAAGTTGTCGCGGAGCCGCGGGTCCGACAGCCGCCCTTCCTCTTCCACCGGCAGGAGCGGGAATCGGGCCATGAGCGCCTCCGCGAACAGGCCGCGCCCCGTTCGCGCCGGGGAGCCGTTCGGGTCGTAGACCTTCACCCGCTCCATCCCGCAGCTGGGCGAGTCCTTCTTCAGAATGTAGCCGTCGAGGTTCTCGCGGGCGAGCTTCTCCGCCCGCTGCACCGAGTAGCGCGTCATCGCCTCGGTGTGGTCGGTCGCGCTCTTCACGCCAACGAGCCGGATCCCGGCGTCCGATCGCAGGAGCCGGATCGGCTCGCGCGGCAGGCCCATTCCGACCTCGATCTCCGGGCAGACAGGCACCCACTCGACGAACTCGCCGAAGGTATCCACCAGAAACGCGTCGCGCTTGTGCCCGCCGTCGAAGCGGACCTTCTGCCCGAGCAGGCACGACGACACGCCGATACGCACGGACGCAGACATCGGGACTCCTTTCCTGGCCGCCTTCCCGCCTACTTCTTGTCCGCCGCCGCCGGCTTGGCCTTCTCGTCCTCGACGGTGTCGAGCACCGAGCGCCACGCGAACTTCTTCCCCTGCCCGCGGACGTAGTAGTCCATCCACGCCATCTCGGCCGTGCTCTTCACCAGCTGGTTGCGGGCGTCGGGGATGCCGTGGCTCTGCCCCGGATACATGAACAGTTCGGTCGGCACGCCCAGCCGCTTGAGCGCCATGTGCAGCTCCACCGACTGCGGGCTCGGCACGCGGGGGTCGCCCTCGACCACGTGGATCATCGTCGGCGTCTTCGCGTTCTTGATGTACTTCAGGGGCGACTGCACCCAGTACGCGTCGAAGTCGTCGTAGGGGAGCTTGTTCCCCAGGTAGAACTGGCGGTTTCTCTGGACGTCGCTCTGGGCATACATCGAAATCCAGTTGGACGTTCCGGCACCAGAGCTGATGGCCTTGAAGCGGTCGGTGTGGGTCAGAATCCAGTTGGACCAGTGCCCGCCGGCGCTCCAGCCGAGGGCGCCCATCCGGCTGCCGTCCACCAGGCCCTGCGCGATCAGGGCATCCACGCCGCTCATGATGTCGTCGAAGCCCGGGGGGAAGTAGTTGCCGACGATGCCGTTACTGAACGCCTCGCCGTAGTTCGTGGAGCCGCGGTAGTTGGGCTGCAGAACCACGTAGCCCGCACCCGCGTAGACCTGCGCGCCGTAGCCGCCGTTGAACCGGAGGACGTCGGCGGACGCCGGCCCCCCGTGGATCGCGACGATGAGCGGGTAGCGCTGGCCTGTCTGGTATCCGACGGGCTTCACGAGCACGCCGCCGACCGTCTTCCCGTCCTTCGATGTCCAGGTGAATTCGCTCTGCTCCCCGAGCGCGAACTGCCGCACCTGGGGGTTGGCGTCGGTCAGGGCCTTCCAGCCGGCGCGGGCACCCGCGGCCTCGATCGACGGCGCGGTGAAGAGCGTCGGCGGGGTGGCCCCGTCCGAGTAGTTGATCAGCACGACGCCGGTGTCCTCGTCACGCGACACGGCGATCGCCGCCTTCTCGTTCGTCATCTGGCGAACGGCGTCCTTCCGGACGTCGAGGGCGAACAGTTGGGTGGTCGCGCGGATGCCGTCGTTGAAGTAGACCGTGGCGCCGTCCTTCGACCAGAAATCCACCGTCACGTCCCCGTCGTAACCCGCGCCGAGCTTCCGCCACGTGCCGCCCTTGTCGGCGACCGCGCGCAGGAAGACCCGGCTGTTCTTCATGCTGTACTTCTCGAGGTCGTCCGGGGCCGAGAAGGCGACGAAACGGCTGTCGGGCGAGAACCCGGGCGCGCTCTCGCCCACCTCCTGGTTCCGGATCAGCCGCTCGATCTCGCCCGTCGCCGCGTCGAGCAGGAACGGGTCGCCGTTGATGTCCTGCTCGGTGATGTTGCGCCTGTAGCGGTCGGCCGACACCCCGCGGAAGCCCACAAACCTGCCGTCGGGCGAGATGGTGAAGTCGGCGACCGTAATCGTCGGGTCCTTGGTGAGCTGCGTGACCTTGCGCGGCTCGAGGTCCACCGCCCAGAGGCTGGCGAGCGGCGTGTCGGCGTTCCTGATATTCACGGTGAACTTCTTCTCGCGGCGCGCCTTCTCGTCGGCGTCGGCCGACTCGGGGCCGGCAAAGTAGATCCGCTTGTCGTCGGGCGCCCACTTCCAGGCGCCGATGCCCGCGGTCTGCTGCGTCAGCGCCTCGGGCGTGGCGGTGTCGATGCCGTCCATCGGCACCCGGTACAGCTGCTCCTCGCCGTCCTTGCCGCTCCGATAGACCAGCCACCTGCCGTCCTTGCTCAGGGCGAAAGTGGTGACGCCCTCCTTGGCCTCGGTGATCTTCTTCGCCTCGCCGCCGTCGATGCGCATCAGGTAGAGCTGGTTCTGCGTGGACGAGGCCGAAGGCGCCTCCCGGTTCGAGGCGAAGATGAAGGACAGGTTGTCCTTCAGCCATCTGGGCTCGGATTCGTTCTTGTCCTTGGTGAAGGTCATCTGGCGCGTCGACGCGACACCCTGCTCGAGCGAGACCAGGTAGACGTCGGTCTGCCGTTTCGCTTCCTTCCAGTCGGGAGTGCTGATCGTGTAAAGCAGCAGCTTGCCGTCCGGGCTCGGCGTGGCGGACCCGATCTGCCTCATCTTCTGCACGTCGAGGAACGTCATCGGCCGCCTGCCCTCGGCCGGCTGGCCCTGGGCGCGGGCGGCCGGGGCACACAACGAGACGGCGAGGACGAGGGCGACGAGCGGGCCGGGGACCGTGGTGACGAATCGAACACGCGGCATGACGACCTCTACGTGAACCATCGGGCAATGTAGGCGCGGCTGTCGAACTTCCGCGACGTGCTCGCGAGTGACATGTAGCGGACCGTCCCGTAGACCGGCCGCTCGGGACCCCAGGCGCGGTCGTGCTTGCCGGCGACCGCCCAGGCGATTCCCGCGTAGCCGTTCGGGTCGCGCCCGTCGAGCTGATACCGGTCGTTCAGAGCGATCGCGACGGCCATCGCGGCCTCGGGCGATTCGGACCACTCGAGGATCTTCTTGGCCCAGTACATCCGCACGTAGCCGTGCATCCACCCCGACTCGACCATCTGTCGCTCGGCCGCGTTCCAGAGCGCATCGTGCGTCTCGGCCTGCTCGAGCTGCCGCTCGGAGTACACCCACTCACGGGGGTCGCCGCGGTGGCGATCCAGGGTCTCCCGCGCCCAGCGGGCGGCCGACTCCACGCGATCGTAGGCGGCATTGTAGCGCACGAAGTTGACGGCGAGTTCCCGACGGATCACGAGCTGCTCGACGAAGGCCTGCCGGTCCTCGGAGGGCGCATCCGCAGAACGGGCCGCCAGGGCAATCTCGCGCGGGCCCAGCTGCCCGAAGTGGAGGTAGGGCGACAGGCCGCTGGTCCCATCCGCCTCAGGCCTGTTTCTCATCGTCGAGTAGCCGTCGAGCCGCTGCCGGATGAACTGCCCGAGTCGTGCGAGGCCGGCACGGCGGCCGCCGCGCCAGCCTGATGCGGGCGAGACCGTGCGATCGATCAGAAGCCCGTCGAGCAGCCCCACGTGAGGCGTGACCCGGGCGAGGCCTCGAGGCCCGCGCCACGCGACGCGCGCCCTTGGCCGCGCCGACGGCCGCAGGCAGAAATCGAGGTGCCGGAGGACTCGGGGGCGCATCGTGCCGGCCGACCACTGCTCCTTCTCGAGGAGCGCGCTGGGGACGACAACGTCCGCGTCAACCGTCCAGAACGGGATGCGAACGGCGTCGGCCACGTGGCTCCGCCAGCGCTCGGGCTCCCGCAGCGGATTCTCGTCGCCGACCAGCAGGGCGGCGTGCACGTCGCCACAGAAGCGTGCGACCTCGTCGCGCGCGCCCACCCGGAGAACGAATCCGCAGCCTCGGGCTGCCAGCGCGTCCGGCAACTCGGCGAGCCCGTCGATCATGAACTGGAAGTGCCGCAGGTTGGCGCCAGGGAAACGGGGGTCGACGACGAAGAGCACGACCACGGGCAGGCGGAGTTCGTTCGCGGCGGCGATGGCGACGTCGAGCGCGGGGTTGTCGTCGGCGCGCTGGGCGCGCTGCATCCAGTAGACAACGGCGCCGCCGTCCGGGACGGGCGGTCCGGGATTCCGCACCCGGATCCGCGGGTCGTCGTCGGGCAGGATCGGACGCGCCATGCACCGACTATACTACTCGCGATGAGGACTCTCCTCGCCTCGGTCCTGCTCGGCGCGGCCGTCGCGATTCCCTGTGACGCGGCGGACCCCGTCACCGGCACCGTTCCCCGCTTCGTCCGCGAGGCCAACCCGATTGCGCTCGCGGGGCCCGCGCGTCCCTCGCGCTACATGGAGGCGTCTGGCCGCCGCGCGGCGTTCCTCGGCCGCGAGGACGGCAGCTTCGAGGCCTGGGCCTACCCGCTGAAGATCCTGCACGACTTCCGCCTGTCGTTCGCCGTCGCCGCGTATGCGGACCCGATCGCCGACACGAGCCTCGCCTCGACCGTGGACATCAGGCCGGAGGCAGTGACGGTGCGATACGCCCACGCGTCGTTCACGGTGGACGCGACGTGGCTGGTGCCGCTCAACGAGGCGGGCGGCCTGGTGCTGCTCGACGTGACGACCACCGAGCCGCTGACCGTGTACGTGAAGTTCAGGCCGGATCTCAAGCCGATGTGGCCGGCGGCACTCGGCGGGCAGTACAGCTACTGGGACGACACCCTCAAGGCGTACGTGATCGGCGAGGGCAGCGGGAAGAACGCCGCGCTCATCGGGTCGCCGCTGGGGCTGACGCCGCCCGAGCAGCCGGCGCACAACCTGCCCGACGCCCCTTCGCAGTTCGCGATTCGCATCACCCCCGAGGCGGCGGCGAAAGGCCTCGTGCCGATAGTCATCACGGCGAGCGTGGAGAAGCTCGACTCGGCGAGGAAGACCTACACCGCGCTGCTCGCCTCGCCCGAGGCGCTCTACCGGGAGTCGGCCGCGCACTACCGGACGCTCAGGGACGAGATGACCAGCATCGAGTCGCCGGACCGCCGCTTCGACCTCGCGTTCGAGTGGGGCAAGGTGGCGCTCGACAAGGGCTTCGTGTGCAATCCGCACCTCGGGTGCGGCCTCATCGCGGGCCTCGGGCCGTCAGGCACGACCGAGCGCCCTGGGTTCGGCTGGTTCTTCGGGGGCGACACGTTCATCAACGCGTGGGCGATCTCGGCGTACGGCGACCTGGACACCGTGCGCCAGTCGCTCGAGTTCCTGCGCAAGCGGCAGCGCGCCGACGGCAAGATGATGCACGAGCTGTCGCAGGGCGCCGGGTTCATCCGCTGGTTCGAGGACTACGGGTACGGCTACTACCACGCCGACACGACGCCGCTCTACATCGTGGCGGTGCGCGATTACGTGCGGGCGAGCGGCGACGCGGCGTTCGCGAAGGACTTCTGGCCGTCGATGCGGAAGGCCTACGACTACTGCGCCTCGACCGACGAGGACGGCGACGGCCTGATGGACAACACCAGGGCCGGAGCGGGTGCGGTCGAGACGGGGGCGCTCCGCAGCCGCGACGTCCTGACCGACGTCTACCTCGGCACCGTCTGGACCGAGGCGGCCGGCGCGATGCGCGACCTCGCCCGGATTGCCGACCCGGCGTTCGCGGCCACGGCGCAGGCCGCGGCCGACAAGGCCCGCGCGTCGATCAACCGCCGCTTCCCGGACAACGTGAACCGGCGGATCAACTTCGCGATCATGAAGGACGGCAAGGGCCAGGCCGAGCAGACCGTGTGGCCGGCGTTCGGCATCTGGCGCGGCGTGTTCGACCTCGCACAGCCCGGCGTGGAGGGGATGCTCGACCAGCTGGCGCGCGCCGGGCTCGGCACCGACTGGGGCGTCCGCATGCTCTCGAACGAGAGCACGCTGTACGAGCCGCTGTCCTACAACAACGGCGCCACGTGGCCGTTCCTCACGGGCTGGGCCGCGCTGGCGCTCTACACGGGCGGGCGCGGAGCGGCGGCGTGGCAGTACCTGGACGCGCTGGCGGACCTCACGTTCCTCGAAGCCCGCGGCTACATGCCGGAGCTGCTGTCTGGCGACCTGCTGCGCACCGTGGACGCGGCGGTGCCGCACCAGCTGTTCGCCACGACCGGCTTCGTCTCGACCGCCATGCGAGGCATGGTCGGCCTGCAGGAGGGAGACGACGGCTTGCGACTCTCGCCGCAGCTGCCGCCGGGGTGGTCGTTCCTGCGCGTGAAGAACCTCCGCTGGCGCGACGCCCGCGGCACGCTCGAGATTCGGCGCAGCGCGGACGGAAGCGTCGCGTACTCGGTCGTCTCGACGAAGGGGTCGCTGCCCATCGAGCTGAGCCCCGTACTGCCGCCGGGCGCGCAGAAGGCGCCGGCCGCGCCCGCCCGCGCCGGCAAGACCGCGGCGCCGGCCGTCAGCGCGTCAGCCGGCATCGACCTGGTTCTCGAGCAGGCCCCGCTTGCGCTCGGCGACGTGCCGCAGCGGCTTCGCGTGGTGGACACGCGCGTCGAGGGCGGCGTCTACACCGCGCGCCTGCAGGGGCGCCGGGGCCGGACGTACCGGGTCCGGCTCGACGTACCGTTCGCCGTCACGGCCATCGAGGGCGGACGCGCGGCGGGGCGGGACGGGCGTGTAAGATTGGTGGAGATCGTGGTCCCGGATGGGCCGTCCGAGTGGATCGACTGCGAGCTCATCGTTCGGCTCGGCGCCCGAATCAAGTAGGTGGAAGGAGACGTGGTGACAAACAGACTTCCTCTCTTCAGCGCGATGGCGTTCGCCGTGGTCGCAGTCGCAGTCCCAGCCGGCCTGCAAGGCCAGGCCCCATCCCCTTCGGGCGCACGGGCCGTTCAGAAGGCGGCATTCGGCAAGACAAAGGAAGGCGCAGCCGTGGAGATCTACACGCTCACGAACCGAGTCGGCATGACGGCCAGGGTGATGACCTACGGCGCCACGCTCACCGAGTTGATCGTCCCCGGCAGGTCCGGGGCGCCGGCCGCGAACGTGGTGCTCGGCTTCGACACCCTCGAGCCGTACCTCGCGGGCGTGCCCTACTTCGGGTGCACGGTGGGGCGCGTCGGCAACCGGATCGCAAAGGGCGCCTTCACGCTGAACGGCAAGACCTACAAGCTCGCCGTCAACAACGGGCCGAACCACCTGCACGGCGGACTCAAGGGGTTCGACAAGGTGGTGTGGAAGGCCGAGGTCTTGCCGGCGAAGGAAGGCCAGGCGGTGAAGTTCACCTACCGGAGCCCGGACGGCGAGGAAGGCTACCCGGGGAACCTCGACGTCACCGTCATCTACACGCTTACCGACGTCGGCGCCGGCGAGCTGCGGATCGACTACACGGCGACCACTGACCAGGCGACGCCGGTGAACCTCACCAACCACAGCTACTTCAACCTGGCGGGCGAGGGCAACGGCACGATCCTGGACCACGTGCTGACGATCAACGCCGACGCGATGACGCCGGTGGACGACACGCTGATCCCGACGGGCAGGATCATGCCGGTCAAGGGCACCGTTTTCGACTTCACGACGCCCACCGCCATCGGCGCGCGCATCGACAAGGTGCCGATCGCGCCACCGGTGGGCTACGACCACAACTACGTGCTGCGGGCCGCGCCGGGCGCCTGGCCGGTGAGACACGCGGCCGTCGTGTCGGATCCAAAGAGCGGTCGTGTGATGAACGTCCAGACGACGGAGCCGGGGATCCAGTTCTACTCGGGGAACTTCCTCGACGGGACGATCAAGAACCGGAAGGGCGTGTCGTACGGGAAGCACGCCGCGTTCTGTCTCGAGACGCAGCACTTCCCCGACTCGGTGAACCAGCCGAGTTTCCCGTCCACGATTCTCGAGCCGGGCAGGACGTACCGCAGCATGACGATCTATCAGTTTCCGTTCGTGAAGTAGGGATCGGGGGCCTGGGCTCCGGGAGGCTGTCAGTAGGCAGTATGCGGTAGGCGGCAGGCAGTGAGTCCCGCGTGATCCACAGCCTACTGCGTACTGCCTACTGCCTACTACCCTGTCGCGCCCTACTTGATCGCGACGAGTTCGATCTCGAAGATCAGCGTCGCGTTCGGTCCGATGACGCCCGAGCCCCGTTCGCCGTAGGCGAGGGCCGGGGGAATGAACACCTGCCACTTCGAACCGACGGGCATCAGCTGGAGCACTTCCGTCCAGCCCTTGATCACCTTGTTGAGGGGAAAGGTGGCCGGCTGGCCACTCTTGTATGAACTGTCGAACTCGGTGCCGTTGATCAGGGTGCCGCGGTACTGGCAGACCACGGTGTCGGTGGCCAGCGGCTTCTTGCCGGTGCCGGTTGTGACGACCTTGTACTGGAGGCCGCTCGGCAGCGCGACCACGCCTGGCTTCGCCTTGTTGGCCGCAAGGAACGCCTCGCCCTCGGCCTTGTTCTTGTCGCCGGCCGCCTTTGCCGCCGCCGCCTGCTTGGACACCATCGCCATCTGCAGCTGGGTGATGACCGCCTTGGCTTCGGCGTCGGTGAGGCGTGTCTTCGCGCCCGCGAGCGCCGCCTTGAGGCCCTCGGCGAACAGCCCGGCATCGATGTCAACCGAGTTCGATTTCAGTTGAGCGCCGAGGTCCATGCCCATCGCGTAGCTCAGCTTCTCCTTCTCCGTCTTGAGCGCGGGCGCCTCCTGCGCGGCTGCGAGCGCCGGCAGCACCATCATGACAATCGTCAGAATCAGTCGCATCGTCTCGATCCTCTTATCGAATACCGGTGCCACACGCCCTACTTTCGTGCGTACTTGGCCGGGTCCTTGTCGAAGCTCTTCTTGCACTCGTCCGAGCAGAAGTAGTAGGTCGTGCCCCGATAGGCGCTCGTCCGCCCGGCTGCCACCGCCTTCTGCTCGTCGACGTCCATCGCGCAGATGACGTCGTGTTGCGGCGTGCCCGTGATGCCGGCCGCGGCGTACTCGAGGCGCGATTCGGAATCGAGCAGAAAGGTGCCGGCAACGACCACCCGCTCACCCTCCTTCAAGCCCTCCGTAATCTCGGTCCGGCCTTCGGCACGCCACCCCGTCGTGACCCTTCTCGGTTCGAAGTACCCGCTTCCGACGTCGACGAACACCACCTGCCTCAGCCCGCTGTTCACGACGGCATCGCTCGGGACGCTGATCGTCGGCTGGTACTCGGCGGGAAGCTCGACGTCCACGAACATGTCGGGGCGAAGCCGGTAATCCGGGTTTGCCGCCTCCAGGCGAACCTTGAGCGTCCGCGAGGAGGGGTCGAACTGCGGGAGCACATCGCTGACGGTCGCCGAGAGCGTCAACCCCTGACGCGGCAGCGTCACGCGGACCCGATCCCCGGCGTGAAGGTGCTTCTCCTCGTGCTCGAAGACGTCCACCAGAATCCAGACCCGGCTCAGGTCGGCAATCCGGTAGAACTCGTCCCCGGACCTGAACCGCTGGCCCTCGACGACGTTGCGAAAGACGAGGAACCCGTCGGCGGGCGCGGCGACGTCGATCACGTCGTCCCACTTCCGCGTCTGCACCAGTCGATCGAGCTGGGCCTCCCCCATGCCCTGGTTCCGAAGAGTGTCCCGCGTCTGCTGCAGGTTCTGCGTGAACTGGTAGATCTGGGACTGCCGGGCGGGGTTCTCTTCTCCGCTCTTCTCGGCCCACTCCCTCGAATTCACGACGTTGAGGAGTGCGCGGACGGTCCCGATGACCTCCGGGCTGTAGAACGCCGCGAGGACCGTGTTCTTCCTGACGAAGCTGCCCACCGTGAAGGGGCGGGCGGCAGTAATCCAGCCTCCCACCAGGGCCGTCACCGGATACACGCGCGTGCCGTCGGCGGCCACTCGGCCCACTGTCCGAATGATGCGCGCGCCAGCGGACCGCTCGACCGTCACCGAGCGGATACCGATCGTCTGCTGCTTCTCGGGACTCACGGCGAACGCGCCTGGCGGGGGGGACTGCGGCTTTGAGGCCCCGCCGGCGCTCCCCGACCGTTCGCCGTTCTCGAGAACCGGCACCAGCGCCATGCCGCACGACGGGCAGTCGCCCGCCTTGTCGGACTTGTACTGCGGGTGCATCGGGCAGATGTAGTGGAGAATCCGGTTCGAGCGTGCCGTCTCCGGTGGAGCGGTCTTCCGGTAGCCGACCTGCACGCCACCGAGGAAGATGGCAACCCCCACCGCCGCCAGCAAGCCGATGCGCCCGAGCTTCATGTTCCCCAATACCTTACCGGAAAACGGCCGAGGTGTCTCTCCGGCCGGAAACACCGAGGGCCGCTCAAGGCGGCCCTCGGCGAAGAGCGAAGCGAACGCTGTCTCCCTAGTAGTCAGCGCCGGGGGTGAGGGTCCTCGACACGTCCGGATTGGCCTGCACCTGGTCGGGCCGCATCATCTCATTGTCCTCGTGGTCGATGATGTGGCAGTGGAAGACGTAGCCGTGACCGCCGTCCGGATTGAAGGGGAAGCCGATGTTGTCAGTCCGACCCAGGCCAGCGGCAATGTCAGTCGGCGCCCAGCGCACCATGATGCGCGTCACTTCGCCCGGGTACGTGACGACGGTGTCCTTCCACCCCTGCTCGTACGGAAGCGGAGGAGCCGGCACACTCTTCTTCACGAGGAATGGCGTGACGTCCGGGTTGCCGCCGAGGATGGTCGTGGGTGTGCCAGTCCCGTCGAAGTTCAGACCGTTGTTGTAGTTCCGCGGCGGCCCGAACCCGCCGATGTACGCACCCTTCGGGAAGAACTGGCCGGTCATCGGGTCCGTCACCGCAGTTGTCCCTGGGAACAGCGCGTTGTAAGCGGCGTTGTAGCCCTTCACGTTGAACGGCTGCCGGTTCATGATCTGGAACTGGACCAGATGCAGGTGAATCGGGTGCGCGTCCGCCGTCATGTTGATGATTTCCCAGAGCTCCGTCTCACCTTCGGCGGGCAGCTCGGAGTAGTAGGTGTCGATGCCGCCTTCGGTCACCTTCAAGAAGTCGGGCCTGACCCCGGTCGCGCCGAATCCGAACGGAGCCGGGTCGGTGGCCACCGACTTCCCGCTCAGCTTCGTGTTGTTCACCAGCACCTCGAGCGGACCGCCCGGTCCCATCACCTCGTTGAGCGTGAGTTGGCGGGTCTTGTCAACTTTCACAGCCGGACTCGCCGCGACTGGGTCGACCAGGCGGACCAGAATCTGTGCTGGGCTCCGAATCGGTATTCCGCTCGAGGGGTCGTAGCCGGTGACAGGGTCGGGAACCGCATTTGATACGCGGAACTGCATGACGCGGCCCGTCGTGTTTTGCGTTGCCGCCGCCCCGCCCGGGTACGGCGTCTTCGCCGTGTTCTGCAGGATGAGCGAATTCAGCGGGAACGCCACACCCAGGGCCGCGAGCTGCGCCAGCCACACCGGGTCGCTGAAGTCGATGATCACGTCGTAGCGTTCGCCCGGCATGATCACCAGGCTCTTCGGAACCGCCTTGTTGACCGAGTTCGGGTCGATGAGCTTCGGCGCGTCGAGGTAGCCGCCGTCGGTTCCGATCACCCACATCCGCGGACCTCTGACGCCGCTCACCTTGTCGATCAGCGAGAGATCGTAGGTCCGGGCATTCGATCCGTTCAGGAACAAGAAGCGGTAGCGCTTGCGATCGACGTTCTTGTACGGCCACACCTTCCCATTCACGAGAATCGTGTCGCCGACGAACTCCGGCACCCAGAACGGGTGTTCGGGGTTGGTGATGAACGGCACGCCGGCCGGGAAGTAGAGCTGGCCGTCAACGTCGAACATCCGGTCCTGGATGATCAGCGGGATGATCGTGTCCGCGCCGATGCCGAACGGCGTCAGGCCTGCCGGGAGGCTGAGTTTAGGATCGGCAATCAGGTACCCGCCGGCGAGTCCCGCATACACGTTGAGGCGCGTTGCTCCCAGCGTGTGATCGTGGAACCAGATTGGCGAGGCTTCCTGGGTGTTGGGGTATCTGTAGATCGCGGCATTGGACGCTGCGGGTGTCGGAGCGCCCGACCAGGTCCAGTAGGCGTGTCCCTTGTAGGTTCCATCGCTCGTGAACCACGCATCCGGCCCACCGTCGAGCTGCGGCGGCACTTCACCACCGTGCAGATGAACGACCGCCGGAATCGGGCCGAGGTAGTTGGCCGCACAGGTTTGGGAGGGAATGCCGCCGGACGCCGCGTTGCAGGCATTCGCTTCGAAGCCCAGCGGGTCTGCCCAGTGAAGCGTCTGATCCACCGAGTTCTTGTACGCCAGCACGTTGGTCTTGCCGGAGTTGCCGAGATCGTTGATGAAATGGCACGCGGTGGGAGTCCCACGGGTCGCCAGAATGATGGGGCCGAGGTAGGACGCATCAGGGGCGTAGGTAACACCATCGACCCTGTAGCCCCAGACCCACGTGCCCGCATAGCCCGGGCCATTCGCCGGTACGAACCCGGTGGGCATGACGGGTGACTGGAATTCCCGCATCCAGATCTGAGGGGCGATGGACTCGGTGCCGAAGACCCCCGAGATCCCCAACGATCCCGGCGTCGGCGCCAACGACAAATCCGGCAGCGGGTCCACGAACTGCGGGATCAACTTGCCCGCGAGCGGGACCTGGAGGGCCACCACGGCCTGCGCCATGGCGCGCCTCATCCACCAATCCCGTGGCATGAGCGCGCCGGCACCAACCACCGCCGAGACCTTGATGAAGTTACGCCTCGATCTCTCCATTGGACATCTCCCATGCAGGCAGTTCGGACATCGAACCAGTTCTGACGCAGGTCCCCGACGCGTGCGAGCCAGTGTTGCTCTCGAGATTCTAGACAGGGCCTTCGGGCGCCTCAATAGTACGGGAGTCCGCGGCCGACCGGTCCGTTCGGTACTGGCTGTGACCAGGTACCAAAGTACCGGTGGACTGCCTCGCCCGCAAATGCACCACGGCCCCGGAACTGGACTGCCGTATACAAAGACCACGCCACCGCCTGCGCATCGGAAATGGCTGAGAACCAATGAGTTGTCTGGACCTCCACGTCTGGTTCGAGGTAGAGGATCGGCGCTCGCCGGAACTAATGTCTGACTCAGGGAGGACTTCCGTGGCGGGTCCCGGCGGTTCGCCGGGCTAGTTCTGGGCTCCTCGGTCGAGCCCCGGCTTCACCTCGGCGTGCCACTTCCAGATCTCGTAGATGGCCGGATAGACGATGAGCTCGAGCAGGAACGAGGTGAGGATCCCGCCGATCATCGGCGCGGCGATGCGCTTCCACACGTCCGACCCGGTGCCCGTCGCCCACATGATCGGGAAGAAGCCAATGAAGGTCGTCGCCACGGTCATGAACTTCGGCCGCAGCCGCTTGGCCGCGCCGTGCACGATCGTCTCCTGCAGCGCTGCGAGCGACGTCAGCCGGCCCTCCTTCTTCGCCTGCTCGTATGCGAGGTCCAGGTAGAGCAGCATGAAGACGCCCGTCTCGGCATCCACCCCCATCAACGCGATCAGGCCCACCCACACCGCGATGCTCATGTTATAGCCGAGCAGGTAGAGGTACCAGACGGCCCCGATCGCGGAGAACGGCACGGCCAGCGCGACGATCGCCGTCTTCGTCAGCGAGCGCGTGTTGAAGTAGAGCAGCAGGAACACGATGAACAGCGTGAGCGGGATGATGTAGGTCAGGCGGTCGCGCACGCGCGCCATCGCCTCGAACTGGCCGCTCCACAGCGCCGCGTAGCCCGGAGGCAGCCTCACCTTGCTGCGGATCAGCGCGTCGGCTTCCTGCACGTAGCTGTCCAGGTCGCGGCCGTCCACGTCCACGAAAACGTAGCCGGTCAACAGCCCGTCTTCGTTGCGAATCATGGCCGGGCCGGTGGCCACCTTGATCGTCGCGAGCTGGCCGAGCGGGATCTGTCGCGCGCCGCCGGAGGCGGGCACCAGCACGCGGCCGAGCGCGTCGAGATCGGAGCGGAAATCGCGCATGTAGCGGACGTTCACCGGGTAGCGCTCGCGCCCCTCCACGGTCGTCGTCACGTTCTCGCCGCCGATCGCGCTCTGCACGACCGACTGCGCCTCGTCCATGCTCAGGCCGTAGCGCGCCAGCTCGTCGCGGTTCCACTCGACGTCGAGGAAGAACCCGCCGCCCGTGCGTTCCGCGAACACGTTCCGCGTCCCGCGCACCGCCGGGAGCGCCGCCTCGATCTGCACGCCAATCTCCTCGATCTTCTGGAGGTCGTCCCCGGAGACCTTCAGCCCGAGCGGGGTCCGGATCCCGGTCGTCAGCATGTCGATCCGCGCCTTGATCGGCATCGTCCAGGCGTTCGACACGCCCGGCAGCTTCAGCGCTTCGTTGAGCTGATTCACCAGCTGCTCGGTCGAGATGCGATCGGAGGTGAACGGCCTGAAGATCGGCTTGAGCCAGTCCGGCGCCCAGCCGGAGTACCACGTGTCCACCCGCCGCCACTCGGACTGCGGCTTGAGCGTGATGACCGTTTCGAGCATCGACAGCGGGGCGGGATCGGTACTCGTGTCCGCGCGCCCGGCCTTGCCGAGGACCCGGTCCACCTCCGGGAAGGTTTTGATGATGCGGTCGGTCACCTGCAGCAGCTTCTGCGCCTCGGTAATCGAAATGCCGGGCATCGTCGTCGGCATGTAGAACAGCGCGCCCTCGTCGAGCGGCGGCATGAACTCGGAGCCGAGCTTGAAGAAGACCGGCACCGTCACGACGACCAGGGCGAGCGAGGCGCCAATCACCGTCCACTTCCACCTGAGCGACCAGCGCACCACCGGTTCGTAGATGCGGTTGAGGACCCGGCTCACCGGATGCTCGTCCTCGGAGCGAATGCGCCCGACGAGCAGCGTGTTGGTGACGCGGCAGAGGAACGGCGGCCTGAACTCGAACCGCTTGACCCGGGTGAAGATCAGGCGCAGCGCGGGATCGAGCGTGATGGCCAGAAACGCCGCGACGATCATCGCCAGCGTCTTCGTGTAGGCGAGCGGCTTGAACAGCCGCCCCTCCTGCGCCTCGAGCGTGAGAATCGGCAGGAACGAGACGGCGATGACGAGCAGCGCGTAGAAGCTCGCGGGCGCCACCTCCTTCACCGCCTCGATCACAACGGCCTTGTGGTCGACGACCTCCCCGGCCCGGGTGCGTTCCTCGAGCTTCTTGTGCGTCTGCTCGACGACGACGATGGCGGCGTCCACCAGTTCGCCCATGGCGATGGCGATGCCGCCGAGAGACATGATGTTCGCGGTGATGCCCAGGGCGCGGAACGGTACGAACGCCACGAGGACGGCGACCGGGATGGTGATGATCGGGATGATCGCACTCGGAACGTGAAGCAGGAACAGCAGCACGATGAACACGACCGTCAGGATCACCTCGATCAGCGTCTCGGTGACGTTGCTGACGGCGCGCCGGATCAGCTCCGAACGGTCGTAGATCGGGACGATGCTCAGGCCCTTCGGCAGCCCGGGCTCGATCTCCTTGATGCGCTTCTTGACGCGGTCGATCACGTCGAGGGCGTTCTCGCCCTGGCGCATCACGATGATGCCTGAGACCGCCTCCCCCGTGCCGTCGAGGTCCGACACCCCGCGCCGGAGGTCCGGCCCGAGAACCACCTGCCCGATGTCCCGGACGCGGATGGGCGTGCCGCTCTCGCTGGCCGAGACGACGATGTTCTCGAAGTCGGCGATCGAGCGCGCGTACCCGCGGCCGCGGACCATGTACTCCGTGCCGCCGAACTCGATCAGCCGGCCGCCCGCCTCGATGTTCCCGCCGCGCACCGCCTCGACGACGCGCTGGATCGAGAGGCCGTAGTTCCTGAGCCTGTTGGGATCGAGGTTCACCTGGTACTGGCGCCCGAACCCGCCGACCGATGCGACCTCGGCCACCCCCGGCACGGACTTGAGATAGTAGCGAAGCGTCCAGTCCTGGTACGAGCGCAGGTCGGCGAGGCTGCGCTGCCCGGACTTGTCCACCAGCGCGTACTGGTAGACCCAGCCGAGGCCGGTGGCATCGGGCCCCAGCTCCGTCTTCGCATCCTGCGGCAGGCGGCCGAGGACGCCAGACAGGTACTCCAGCGTCCGCGTCCGGGCCCAGTAGATGTCGGTGCCGTCCTCGAAGATGACGTAGACGAACGAGTAGCCGAAATCGGAGAAGCCGCGGACGGCGCGGACCTTGGGCGCGCCGAGCATGGCGCTGACGATCGGGTAGGTGATCTGCGCCTCGACGACGTCCGGGCTGCGATCCCACTTCGAATAGATGATGACCTGCGTGTCGCTGAGGTCGGGGATGGCGTCGAGCGGGACGCGCTGCAGCGACCAGGCGCCGGCCACCGCTGCGGCGCCGACGAGCAGGAGGACCAGGAACTTGTTGCGGACGGAAAAGTCGATGATGCGGGTGATCATGTGTCAACAGCTGGCAGCTGGCAGCTGGCGGCTGGCAGCGGACGCCGACCGCCGCTTGAACGCCATGGACGACTCACTTCACATACGACGTCGGGTTTGACACGAACTTCGTCTTGCACTCGTCCGAACAGAAGGAGTAGGTGTGGCCGTCGTGCACGACGGTGCGCCCGGCCGCGGCCGCCTTCTGCTCGTCCACTTCCATGCCGCACACCGGGTCGGTTTCCGCGTTGAAGACGCCGGCGGAGGCTGCCTTCATCCGGCTCTCGGAATCGAGCAGGAAGTTGGCCGCCGCCACGACGCGCTCCCCTTCCATCAGGCCCCTGACGACTTCGACCCGGTCGCCGAGCCGCCAGCCAGTCTCCACGCGCCTGGCCTCGAAGTTACCGTCGCCGCGATCGACGAACACCGTCTTGCGAAGGCCGGAGTCGAAGACGGCGTCGGCGGGCACCGTGATCGCCGGGGGCATCTGGACGCCGAGTTCCACGTCCACGAACATGTCGGGCTGGAGGAGATAGCCGGGGTTGTCCAGCTCGAACCTCGTCTTCAGGGTTCGCGACTGCGCGTCGAACTGCGGCAGCGCGTCGCTCATGCGCGCCTTGAGGCGACGGCCCTGGTAGAGGACCGTGGCCTCCGCGCCCGGCTTGACGAACTGGCGGTCCTTCTCGAAGATGTCGGTCATCACCCACACGCGGCTGATATCGGCGATTCGGTACAGCTCCGTTCCCTTGTCGAACCGCTGGCCGGGTGAGACGTTCCGCGCCAGCACGAAGCCGGACACCGGCGAGTAGATGTTGACGTGGGGCGAGGCGGTGCGGGTCTTGTGAATCTCCTCGATCTGCAGGTCGCTCATGCCCAGGCCGCGCAGCGCGTCGACCGGGAACTGCGGGTTGGCGCTCCCAGCCGTCCGTATGGACGCCTGGCTGAAGTCTCTCGTCGTCGTCGGCACGGGCTCGTTCGCCGGGATGCTCAGCAGGAACAGCCGCTCGTTGTACAGCAGGTCCTTCGTGTAGTAGGACGCCAGCAGCTGGTCCTTCTTCGCGAAGCGGCCGACGGTGTTCGGCCCGAGATCGACAATCCAGCCGTCGACCGCGGCAATGATCCGGTAGAGCCGCTGGTCGTCCACCGCGATGCGGCCCGGCACGCGCAGCACGTGGGAGGTGGCGCCCCGGTGGACCTCTTCGGTGTGCACCCCGATCAGTTGCTGCGTGGCCGATCCAACGACCAGCGTCCCGGGCGTGCTGGGCGCCGCCTGCGACTTCCCGCCGCCGTCGGCCTTCGCCGGCTCGAGGCGCATGCCGCAGATGGGGCAGTCGCCGGGATGGTCTGCCGTGTACTGGGGATGCATCGGGCAGCTGTAGGAAGGAGCCTGCTTCGATGAACCCGATGCAACTGAGGGGACGGACTGCCGGTTGGCCATGTAGCCGGCAGAGAAGATCGCCGCCGCGAGGATGATGCCAATCAGTACTCTGTGCTGGCCGGCGCATGACGCTTCTCGCTGCCTGACAGAAAAAGGGGGAGGGATGGCTCCCTCCCCCAAGAGACTACCACTTCAGTCCAGTCAGTCTGTATCTTCTCCTCTCATCCCATGGAACGAGAAGGGGGAGGGATTGCCCTCCCCCGTGGAGCACGTCTTGCCTATGGCACCTGAACGGGGAACGGCGATCCATTCGTCCACGCGGACGAGCCGTAGGCATTGTTCGCCCGGATCCGGTAGTAGTAGGTTCCCTTCGTGAGAGACCGGGAGATCGGGGGGGCTGTGACGGTCTCTGAGGCCACGCCCTTCGTGAACGTGGCATTGGTAGCGCGCTGGATCGTGTAGTTGGCTGCGTTGGCGCTCGTTCCCCAGTTGAACGTGTAGGTCGCGCCAACCAGCGCCACCGTGAAGCCTGTCGGCGCTGCCGGAACCGCGACTACTGAAACACTGGCCGTGTTCGTGTAGGCCGACGCCGTACTTCCGTTCATCGCCCTGACCCTGTACGAGTAACTGTTGCCGACCGCAACCGTGCGATCCAAGTAGGTCACCGTTCCCCTGTTGGCACTCGGTCCCGGCGCGGCGATCCGCGCGAAGTCGGTGCAATTCAACCCGGTGCAGCGCTCCACCTCGAAGCCGGTTTCGTTCGTCGCGTTATCGGTCCACGTCAGGCTCACCTGCGGTCCGGCTTGACCGGTCGCCGCCAGCACCGTCGGTGCTGCAGGGGCCGTAGTGGCCCCAACTGTGACGGCGATCGTAATAGAGACGGACTCAGCAGCCATCGTTTGGAAGCCTGGCGTGGCTGCGTCACCAACCACGGCGCCTACTGCCCAGACCCTGTACCAATACCGGCGGTTGTTCGCCACGCCGGCGTCTGAGTACCTCAACGAGTTGTTTCCCGTGTATGGGACCACGGCTGTCGTCAGGGGCGTCGAAAAATCCGCACTCTCGGCTCTCTCGATTCTGAACTCAGCCGTTCTGGGGGAAGTGTTGGTCCAGGTGAGGTTGACTCTCCTGGGACTCGTGGTGAGAGTGAATACGAGGGCAGTCGGTGGTGTCGGCGGGACCGCGAACACCAGCGAGTGCATGAAGTCCATCTCTTCGTGGGACAGGATGTGACAGTGCCACACGTACTCCCAGCCGAAGTTGACGTAGTGGTTCAGGATCTCCGGGATGGGATTCCCGTTCGGATCGAACCACCCCGCAGGCCCCGGCGGGGGAAGCGGGGCTCCGTCGGGCAGCATCGGATCGATCAGCCGCACGCTGTCCGGCACCTCGAAGGGAATCTGAGTCGGAGTCGGAACGGTGGGCCTCAGTGCAACGAAGGTAACCTCCAGCGGGTTCACCTTGAAGGTCTCCTTCCAGCCCAGGTCGGCGGCGTCAACGGCCTGCCCGCCCGGGAACGGTCCCGGCGCGACCTGCCCGTCCTGCCCGACGCGGTTGATGATCTGGGCAGTGAACAAGTGGGTGTGGATCGGATGGGTGTCCACGCCGTTGTGGAAGATCCTCCAGAGCTGCGTGCCGTCGGCCAGCTGTCCGATCGGGGTAGCCTCCAGTGAGCCCTTGACGAGGTCGGTGGGCGGCGACGAGAAGGGGAACGGGAGGATGAACCCGAGAGCCGAATTCGGGTTCGTGAGGCCGAGCATGCCGCTCATCCGACCGAACATCGTGTCGTACACGCCGCCCATCTCGTCGTGCATCGCCTTCATCTCGAACGGGATGCTGACCGGCGGCTGCAGCACGCCATTGTGGTCGATGGGCCGGAAGGTCTTCTGCGTGTCGCCGATCTGGCCGAACTGTTCCACGGCACTCGTGGTGAACGTGTTGTTGTAGGCGGAGTTGTAGGCCGCCTGCGGGATGATGATCGGATCCTGCGACACCTCGAACACGCCGCGCTTCGTGGCGGTCTTGGCGAAGACGGCGGTGAGGTTGTCGAGCGTGACTTCGGCTGTCTCAGCGCCTGTGGTCACGCTTGTTCCCACCTGGATCTGCATGATCGTCCGGGTGTTGGGCCCGTAGCCTGGCAGCGTGTTGGGCGCGCCGCCGCCATCCATCAGGTTCCCGTTTCCGGTGTAGTAGTCGTACGGCGCGGCGCCGGCCGGAACGGGCGCCGGGGAGTCGTTGTAGAGGATCAAGGTCTTGCCAGCCTGCCCCTTGAAATCGACGATGACGTCCGCGCGCTCGGCCGGCATCAGGAACAGCGAGTGCTGGTTGACGATGCCGAAATTGAAGAAGGCCGGGTCGAGGTTGTACCCGATCGGCTGCTGCGGGATCACGACCGGCGCCGGCATGAAGCCGCCCTCGGTGCCGATCTGGATCCAGGCCGGGCCCTTCGTCGCCGGGTCCGGAATCCCGCTCGGCGTGTCGGCGTACTGGTTCGCCGTGCCGAGGCTGACCGGAACCATCCTGACCTCGGTGCAGTTCCCCACGGCTGGCGATGCTGCAGAGCCATCGCACAGGGGCGCCGGGCTTGCGGCTGTGGCTGTAGTGTCCGCAGCCTTGTCAGCCGCTATGTAGAGCTGCAGGTTCTGGGCCCGGTCGTTCGCGGCGTTCAGGATGCGGAACCGGTACGCCTTCGGTTCCACCGTCAGAACCGGGTACGCGGTGCCGTTCACGATCGGCGTGTCCAGGAAGCTCTCGCCTGGTATGGAGGGATTCGGCACGCCGGGCCGCAACGGCGGCTCCCAGGGGGCGTTGATGGGGTCATAGTACTCGTTCGCTATCGGGCCGACCTCGATGCATCCCACCGGTCCCCCGTTGACGCACGTCGGGGTCGGCGGATTGAACCAGGGCCCGTAGTGCCAGCGGCCGAAGCCGTTCGTTCCGGTCGCATCCGCCGGATTCTGGACGGTCATGTAGACGTGGGGGTACCAGAAGTCGCCGGTGACTGCCGGCGTGAGACCGCCGAGGTTCCCACTAGCGTCTCTTGTCCCCGTTCCCGAGTTCCACGTCGGGTCCTGGGCGAAGATCGTGTCGGCGTCCACGAAGGTCTTGTCCTGGATCACCAGGGGAATGCCGAGGCCGGGGAGAACCTTGAGCAGGCCGGGGTTCACGCCCGTGTGGTTGAAGCCGTTAATCATGTCCTGCTCGACGAGGTCCGTGACCAGATAGCCCGCCGCCTCGCCCGCGTACACGTTGAGGCGCGTGATGCCGTGGGCGTGGTCGTGGTAGAACTGGAGCCGGGCGCTCTGGGCGTTCGTGTAGTAGAACGTCATGCACCCGCTGTTTCCGGGGCGCCCTGGCCCGCCGCCGTCGCAGCCTGTGCCCATGTCGGGAACGTTCCGCGCGCTGACGCCTGCCGGGTACGGAGTGCCGTCGTTTGCCGGCGTGATCCACTGGTGGGTGTTGCCGTCGCTGATCCACACGGTGTTGTTGCCGTGGAGGTGGATGGTGGCCCGGTTCTGCGTGTACTCGACGCCCGCTACCGGCCCCACGCCGGAACCCGGAACGGTCTTGTCCACCGGCAGCAGGAGGTTTCCGCCGGCACCAGCCGGAAGCAGGTTGTAGAACTTGATGCGAACCGGCTTCCCCTCAATGCCGGCGCCGGCTACCCGTCCATGGGCCACGATGAGGGGCCCGAGGTAATGGGGCTTGTCGACGCCAAACGCCGGATTGCCGTCAGGCTTCCGAATCTGAGTAGTACCATCGGCCTGCATTAGCGGAATTCGCTCACCCGGTACGGCTTCAGTCGACAGCTGCACATAGCCGCGCAGCCTCGTTGCCGGCAGGTCCGAGTGCATCCTCTCGCTGTACTCGACCAGGGCAATCTCGTAGTAGTCGGATGCAGGCTTGTAACCCGCCGTCCCCGGCGCACCTACCGGCGGATAAGCCGTCGTATCGGCGATGCCAACCGGGATGTACTGTCCCAGGTTGTTGGCTCCGCCAGGCCCGAGCAGCGGCAGTCCGTCGACGAACTTGCGCATCCCGGTGGTGAAACCATCTGCCGGAGGGCCGACCAGCGCGTCTGCCAGCGCGCCGGTGCCGCACGGCGGCTGCGCGGCCGGGGGCGTGCCCGTAGTAAACCCTCCGCAAAGAGCGGGATCATCGATGATGGTGGCGACAGGAGCCGTGAAGTCAGCGCCAGCAGGTAGGCCTGCCGCGGGAGGCTGAACCACACCTTCGACGGCTGTCGTCGGAATGACAACGCTTGTGCCCGTCCCGTAAGCATCGTCGATGACGACGATCGGGTTGGTGTATCCCGTGCCTCCGTCTAGGATCGTGACCTCGGTGACGGGGCCTCTCGGCAGCGGGCTGAACGCCCAGTTCGCGTAGGGGCCGAAATAGTGCGGCACCCCGCCCGGCCCCTCGTTGACCCCGTTGGCGTTGGTCCCAAGGGGCGGTGCCGCCGCCATGATGCCAACCTTGGCCAGGCCCGCCACGCCCGGCTTGAGGCCGCGCAGTCGGGCCTGCCTGGCTGCCTCCTTCTGCACGGACGGTGCGACCCGCTTGAACTTGTCGACATACACCGCGTCTCGCGTGACCTTGCCCTTCGCCTGGCCACCCTGTGGCGCCGCGGCGGCCGCCGGCGTCGTTGCCGCCGTCGTCTCTGGCGCACTCGCGCCCATGATCGGCTTGGCCGGAAGAAGGGGCGTTGTCGTCGGATCGGCCTTCGCGTCCGGCGTCGCAGCCTTGACGGCTGCCTTGGCCGTCGCGTCCGCGGCGGCCTTCGCCGTGGCCCTGAGATCCGGGCTCGCGCCCCACGCGAGGGCGACGGCCAGGACCAGGCCGATCAGCAATCTGTACCTGCTTCTCATCGTCTCTCTCCTTGGAGGCCTTCGCTCGACGCCGGCCCCCGACTAGTTCCGGACTAACCCTCCGGGACCCGCGTCACCAGTTCCTGGCTCCGTCTCCGGTTTGAGTCCCAGGAACTCGTATCCCTGGATCGTGGCGGCCACGGCGCACCCGCCCTCAGTCGCCGTACGGACAACCCGCACCACCATCCCCCGGCACTGCACCCGCGATGGGCCCGGTCGGCCGAGGGTCTGCAGCATGAGGACGAACTCGACCTCGGTTGCTGCCTGGAGGTGTGCCGGAAGCCCAGTGAACAACACACCCGTGCGGCTGATGTTCACCGTTCGGCCCGTGCTCCAGTCATCGTCTCCCAGACGCCGGTACAACAGCGGGGTCGACATCTCATACCGCGACGCGCGGGGCATGGTGACCGGCTGATGCATCCGACCCTTCCGCGGCCGCGCGGCCGCCACAGACTCCTGGCACATGCGGGGGCATGGAAAGACAGCGCATGCCAGTCTCGCCGGGTACGCCGCGCGCAACAATAGCTCTCAGGTACTGGGCGGCGTAGTCACTAAAGTCCCGGGTCCCGGAATCGGGCCGGGGACGGCCTTCGGGAAGCCGGCGGGATTCCCGCCGTAGTCAGCTTCCCAGGTCACACTTCTCGCCGTGGGGCGAGACTTGTGGGGTTCAGGGGCGGCCGGTGTCGGACGCCGAGCGCGTCAGGTCCTGGAGTCGAGGGCCTTTCCGAGTTGCGCGAGACCCTCGGCCAGCACCTCTGCGCGCCCGCCGAATGCGAGGCGGAAGTGCGCGGGCGACTGAAAGAAGCGGCCGGGCACGACATCGGTTTCGAAGTCGCGCGCCAGCCGCTCGACGAACGGACCGGCATCCTCGACGCCGCGAATGCGCGGGAAGACGACGGTGCCCGCCTGCGGAGGCACGACCTCGAGGTCCGGCCGGGAGGCGAGGAACTCGCGAACGGCGCGGCCGTTGGCCGTCAGGATCCGCTGCGCCCGCGCCGCAAGATGGTCGAGCATCGAGAAGGCGACCACCGCGAGGCGCTCGGTCGGGAACGGGCCCGAACCGTCCACGATGTCCCTCGCGCGCCGTGCCGCCTCGGCCACATCGGGGGCCGCGACGACCCAGCCGCAGCGAAGACCCGCCAGGCCGTAGCCCTTCGTCAGGCTGTTGGTCGAGATGAAGACGGGCGAGCGGGCGGCGGCCGGCCGGGCCGGCGTCGCCGCCGCGGTGTCCAGGTACACCTCGTCCATCAGCACGCGCGCGCCGTGACGCTCCGCAATCCGGCCGATTTCGTCCACATCGCTGTCGGCCGCCACGACGCCGGTCGGGTTGTGCGCGTTGGTGATGACGATGAGCCGCGTCCGAGGCGTGAGGGCCGCTCGGACCGCGTCGGGATCGAGGCGGTAGCCGTCCTCGAACCGCCGATCGAACCGGACCACGTTCGCGCCGAGCAGCGCCGGCGGACCCATGAGGGGGTCGTAGCCCGGCCGCTCCACCAGCACATCGTCGCCCGCCTTCACCAGCGCGGCGAACACGAGGAAGTTGGCGCCCGAGGTTCCCTGCGCCACCGCCACCATGTCAGGGGTCACGCTGTAGGTCGACGCGATCGCTTCGACGAGGGGCCGGTAGCCGCTGTCGTTGTCGCCGTTGAGCTCGAGCGCCTCGCGGGCGCCGGGCAGATCGGCCAGCTCGCAGTGCAGCAGGTTGCTGCCCGCGAGGCTCACCCGCTGCCTCGCGTGCAGCTTGGCCCATTCCATGTATGGCGCAAGAGACATGTCAGTCGGTGATCCTCGTCAGCCCCGACTCTTCTCGACCCACACATCCATGAGGTGCAGGATCGTCTCGACGGCCGACGCCATCCACTCGAGCGGCACGTACTCCTTCTTGCCGTGGAAGTTCATGCTGCCGTCGAAGAGGTTCGGCGTCGGGACGCCCATGAACGTCAGCCGCGAACCGTCGGTGCCGCCGCGGATCGACGCGCGCTTCGGCGTGAGGCCGGCGCGGCGGATGGCCTCCTCCGCGTAATCGGTGACGTGCGGGTGCTGGTCCAGCACGTACTTCATGTTGCGGTACGACTGCTTCACGTCCACCAGCGCCTTCGCGCCCGGGTACTTGTGCTCGGCCCACGCCACCGCCGCCCGCAGCGTCCCCTCGAGTTCGCCGAGGCCGTCCTCGGTGAAGTCGCGGACCAGGAACTGCGCCTTGGCCTCCGACACGTTGCCGCTCACGTTGATCGGGTGCAGGTATCCCTCCCGCCCTTCCGTCGTCTCCGGCGTGCGGTGCTGCGGCAGCGCCATGATGATGTCGGAGAGGACGCGCAGGGCGTTGATCAACTTGCCCTTGGCGTAGCCCGGGTGGACGTCGGCGCCGGTGACGGTGAGGAACGCCGTGTCGGCGCAGAACGTCTCGCTCTCGAGCTCGCCGACGCCCGAGCCGTCGACGGTGTAGGCGTAGGTGGCCGCGAATCGCTTGACGTCGAAGTGCTCGGTGCCGCGGCCGACCTCCTCGTCGGGCGTGAAGGCGACGCGAATCGGCCCGTGCACCCGCGCCGGGTCGTCGTGGAATCGCCAGAGCGCCTCGAGGATCTCCGCGACCCCGGCCTTGTCGTCGGCGCCGAGCAGCGTCGTGCCGTCGGCGGTGACGATCGTCATGCCCGCGCACGCGGCGAGCGCCGGCTCCTCGGCGGCCCGGATCACGATGGCCGGATCGCCGGGCAGCACGATGTCCCCGCCGTCGTAGTTCGGGTGAACCTGCGGCTTGACGTCCGTGCCCGACACCTCGTGATACGTGTCCACGTGGCCGAGAAGGCCGATGGTCGGCACCTTGCCGAAGGCGGGATGGCCGGGCGGGATGTTGGAGGGCAGCGTCGCCATCACGTAGCCGTGCTCGTCCATCTCGGCGTCGGCCAGCCCGGCGGCTTTCAGGTCGTCGACCAGCACGCGGAGCAGGTCCTTCTGCTTTTCGGTGGACGGGTAGGTGGTGGACGTGGCGCTCGATTGCGTGTCGATGCGCACGTACCGGCAGAAGCGATCCAGCAGCGATTCGCGGTCGGACATGGGCAGTCTCCTCTCGGCTTGCGACTGGCGGCCGGCGACCCTTCGACAGGCTCAAGGTCGCCCCGAGCGACGTCGAGGGGCGACTGGCGGCGGTGCCACGTGTGACACGGCCGCAAGCCGCGGGTCGCGCGCCGCAGGTCGCCTTCAGTATTGCCGCCGGCCGCGTCTAATGCAAGAATGCGCAGGTTCGGCTTTCGATCAATCATCCGGGAGACGCCGCGTGCAACTCGTCACGATCGACTACGTGGTCATCGGCCTGTACTTCCTGTTCGTGCTCGGGATCGGGGTGGCGCTCAAGCGCTTCATGCGTACGAGCCTCGACTTCCTGCTGTCGGGACGCAGCCTCGCGACCTGGATCACGGGTCTGGCCTTCCTCTCGGCGAACATTGGCGCGCAGGAGGTGATCGGGATGGCCGCCAGCGGCGCCAAGTACGGCATCCTGACGAGCCACTTCTATTGGGTCGGCGCGATTCCGGCGATGGTCTTCGTCGGCGTCTTCATGATGCCGTTCTACTACGGCAGCCGCGCCCGATCGGTGCCGGAGTACCTGCGCCTGCGGTTCGACGAGAAGACGCGCGGCTTCAACGCCATCTCGTTCGCGGTGATGACGATCTTCTCGTCCGGCATCAGCATGTACGCGATGGGCCTGCTGTTCCGGCAGTTCCTCGGCTGGGACATCAACGTCAGCATCATCATCGCCGCGCTCGTGGTGCTCGGCTACACGTTCCTGGGCGGCCTGACCAGCTCGATCTACAACGAGGTCCTGCAGTTCTTCCTGATCGTGTTCGGCTTCCTGCCGCTGTCCCTGCTCGGCCTGAAAGCGGTCGGCTGGTGGCCGGGCCTGCAGGCGAAACTCGCCGCGGTGGCCACCTCGCGCGGCTTCGAACCCGGCGTGCTCACGGAGTCCTGGCAGCACCTCGGCAGCGCGTCGGCCAACCCGATGGGCGTCGAGTGGTTCGGCATGGCGATGGGCCTCGGCTTCGTCCTGTCGTTCGGCTACTGGTGCACGGACTTCCTCGTCATCCAGCGGGCGATGGCGGCCAAATCGATGAACGCCGCGCAGCGCACGCCGCTCGTCGCGGCCGTGCCGAAGATGTTCTTCCCGTTCCTGGTCATCCTGCCCGGCATGGTGATCCTCGCCCTGGTCGGCGACTCGGGGCTGGCGGACGCAGCCGGAAAGATCGACTACAACCGGGCGCTGCCGATGCTGCTCCAGAGGCTCTATCCCTCCGGCCTCCTCGGCCTGGGCCTGGCGGCGCTGCTCGCCAGCTTCATGTCCGGCATGGCGGGCAACGTCACGGCCTTCAACACGGTCTGGACCTACGACATCTACCAGACCTACATCAAGCCGGGCGCCGACGACGCGCACTATCTGTGGATGGCGCGCATGGCCACCGTGTTCGGCACCATCGCCAGCATCGCGACGGCCTACGTCGCCATGATGTTCAACAACATCATGGACCTGCTGCAGCTGGTGTTCTCGTTCATCAACGCGCCGCTGTTCGCCACGTTCCTGCTGGGCATGTTCTGGAAGCGGACGACGGCGAACGGCGCGTTCTGGGGCCTCATGGGCGGGACGGGGGCGACGGCGCTGCACTACGGGCTGACCGGCGTCGCGGGCGGCCGCACGGGCCTGCTGCACACCTACCCGAGCGACATGGCGCAGAACTTCTGGGGCGCGATCGTCGCGTGGACCGGCTGCTTCCTGCTGACGATTCTGATCAGCTTCGTGACCAGGCCGCGTGACGAGAAGGACCTCGTGGGCCTCGTGTACTCGTTGACGCCCAAGCCCTCGTCTGCGGGCCTGGCGTGGTACCGGCGTCCGCTCGTTCTCGGCGTCATCGTCCTGGCCGCGACCGCGGCTCTGAATCTGTTCTTCTGGTAGGGCGCGGGGGCGGGGAGTCTTGAGTTATGAGTTGTGAGTTGTGAGTTGTGAGTTCTGAGTTCTGAGTTGTGAGCCTTGAGCCCTGAGCCCTGTGGGAGGCATGAATGTCCCTGGATCTTCGCGTCCCGATCGGACTGTTGTTCGGGCTGCTCGGCGCCCTGCTGGCCATCTACGGTCTGGTCAGCGACCCGGCGATCTACCGGGTGTCGCTCGGCATCAACGTGAACCTGTGGTGGGGGCTGGTGCTGGCCCTGTTCGGCTGCGGGATGCTCGGCTCGGCGTGGCTCGCCGCGCGCAAGCGGCAGCGGGCGTAGTGCTCAGTGGCCAGTCGATCACGCGTGACAGAACGACCACTGACAACTAGCCACTGATCACCATTCGCTACGCCTTCGCCCTCCGCGCGTCGTAGTACAGGTAGAGGCACAGCCCGACGAAGCACGCCAGCGACACGATCTGGGCGGCGTCGACGTCCGGATTGAAACCCATCCATCCCGGCAGTTCGATGAACTTGGCGATCGACTTGAAGTCGCCCGCGACGTCCGGGTCGGGACTGTTCGTCTTGACCAGGTTCAGCAGCGCCCCCAGCACGCCCGCCAGCGCCCCGCCCGCGATGAATCCGCTCGCGAGGAGCGTCCCCCGGTTGTTGCGCGCCTCGGAGACCTTGGCATCCGCGCTCGACTTGGCGACGAAGTGCGAGATCAGGCCGCCCACGAAGAGCGGCGTGTTGATCTGGAGCGGCAGGTACATGCCGATGGCAAAGGCCAGCGGCGGGATGCCCATCATGAGCAGCAGCACCGAGAGCACCAGCCCGACGCTGTAGAGCAGCCACGTGACGGGCGCCTTGTCGAAGATGCCCGACAGGATGGTCGCGAACAGGTTGGCCTGCGGCGCCGGCACCCGGGCGGAATCCAGGAAGCCGCTGACGAACTGGCCCGTCGCCGGGTCGGTGTGGCCGTATGCCCGGTGGATCAGGAGCACGGTCAGCGCGACGCCCACCGCCGCGAACAGCGTCCCGATCACCTTGGAGAGCTGCTGATAGCGTGGCGTCGAGCCCAGCCAGTAGCCCACCTTGAGGTCGGTGACGAAGCCGCCAGCCATGGACAGCGACGTGCAGACCACGGCGCCCATCACGATGGCCGCGTACTTGCCGAACTCGCCCTGCAGGCCGACCGCCACCAGCGCGCTCGAGCCGACGATCAGCGTGACCAGCGTCATGCCGGAAATGGGGTTGTTGCCGGTCATGGCCGTGGCCAGGGCTGCCACGGTGGTGAACAGGAAAGCGAACACGAAGGCGATCGCCAGCCCGGTCAGCGCAATCTGCGGAGCCTTCCCGGCCACGTCCGGGTCGCCCTGGCTCAGCAGGACGTAGAAGAAGACGCCGATGGCGATGGCCGACAGGACGATCCCGCCGAGCACGGTGCTCATCTTGAGGTCGCGGTCGGTGCGCGGCACCTCCTGCAGATGGGCGTGGGGCGAGACGATCTGCTTGAAGCCGAGCGAGAAGGCCCGGACGATCGTGGGCAGGGCCTTGACGATGCCGATGATCCCGGCGCCGGCCATCGCGCCAACGCCGATGCGCTGCGCGTAGAGGCGGAACACCTGGTTGGCGCTCATCTCCGGGATGAACGTCGGGAACCCCGGCAGCGGCGACGGCGGGATGGCGAGCGCCGGGATGTGCTGGCCGAAGTGGTAGACCAGCGGCACGACGATCAGGGCCGAGAAGAAACCGCCGGCGCAGATGATGGCCGAGAAGCGCAGCCCCGTGATGTAGCCGAGGCCCACGATCATGCTGATCGCGTTGACGCTGACCGTGGCCCGGAACGTCGTGGCCAGGTCCTTCACCACCGGGATGAACTGGAAGTTCACGATCTCGTTCCAGGCCCTCACCGTGACCGCCAGGAAGTCGTAGATGCCGCCGACCAGCGCGGCGACCACCAGCGTCTTCGCCTGCTCGCCGCCCTTCTCGCCCGTGACGTAGACCTCGTTGATGGCCGTGGCCTCGGGGAAGGGAAGTTTGCCGTGCTGTTCCGCGACGAAGTAGCGCCGCAGCGGAATCAGGAAGAGCAGGCCGAGGGACGCGCCCAGCACCGAGACGATGAAGATCGTCAGCAGCATCGACAGGGTGCCCGGCGCGACGTTCATGATGTACAGCGCCGGCAGCGTGAAGATCGAACCGGCCACGATCAGGCCCGAGGCGCCTCCGATGCTCTGCACGATGACGTTCTCGAGGATCGAGTTCTTGCGCGCGAACAGCCCCGAGACGCCCACTGCCAGGATGCTGATCGGAATCGCCGCTTCCATCACCTGGGCGATCTTGAGCCCCGAGTAGGTGGAGGCGACGGAAAAGACGAGGACCATGATGATCCCGAGGGTCACCGACCGGGCGGTGAACTCCGGCACGACCGCCCCGGCCGGCACGTAGGGCTCGTAGGTCTCCCCGGCCTGCAGTTCCCGGTATGCCGCTGGGTGCAGCCTGCCGCCCCTGCTCTCCTGCCCCTGCTGCTGCCCTGGAGTCATGCGTGGCCTCCTCGTGGATGGATTACGCCGGCACGGGTCAGCCCGCCGCCAGCAGCTCGGTCCAGCTCAGCGCGGCCGCGCCGAGCACGGCGCCGTTGCCCTCGGACAGGCCGGACGCCAGCAGCTTCACCTTCCCCTTGAAGATGCCGAGCAGGTGATCTTCCATCGACGACCGGGTGGGCTGGAAGATGAGGTCGCCCGCGTTCGCGAGGCCGCCGACCAGGATGATGGCCTCGGGGCTCGTATATGCCACCGAGTCCGCCAGGCTGGCCCCCAGGATCCGTCCGGTGAACGCGAAGGCCTCCCGCGCCACCGGGTCGCCGCGGCGCGCCGCATCGGCCACCCGCTTGGCGGTCAGGTCGCTGAAGCTGACGCCCCGCAACTCGCTGTCTTCCCGCTCGTTGCAGAGCAGCTCGAACACCGTGCGGCAGATGCCGGTCGCCGACGCGTACGCTTCCAGGCATCCGCGCTTGCCGCACCCGCACAGCCGGCCGTTCGCTTCCACCCTCGTGTGGCCGACCTCGCCCGCGAATCCGTCGGCGCCGTAGATCAGCTGGCCGTTCGCCACGATGCCGCTGCCGAGTCCCGTGCCCAGCGTGATGACGATGAAGTCGCGCATCCCGCGCGCCGACCCGAACTGCATTTCGCCGAGCGCCGCGGCGTTGGCGTCGTTGGTCACCACGACCGGCACGTCGAACTGCTCCTTCACGAGGGCCGCCAGCGGCGTCTCGCCCTTCCACGTCAGGTTCGGAGGATCCACCACCGTGCCGTGATGGTAGTTCGCGTTCGGCGCGCCGATGCCGACCCCGCGGATGACGCACCGCGCCTCGAGCGGCGCGAACAGCTCGCGGGCTCTCACCCCGAGCCGCGCCACGAGGGACCCGGGCCCCTCCTCCGGGTGGGTCGCAATCGAGGCGTCCGCCAGGCAGGTCCCCTGCCGGTCGACGAAGCCCAGGGCGGTGTTCGTGCCGCCGATGTCGATGCCGAGCGTAACCGGGGTCAACATGGGCCTAGGCTCCCGACGATGCTCTGAGCGTGTGGACGTGGCCCTTGAGGCCGTAGAACGCGATGTAGGCGTAGCAGAGGATCGGCACGAAGAACGCGTGCTGAATCCCGATCGTGTCGGCGAACGCGCCCTGGATCACCGGGACGATCGCGCCCCCGACGATGGCCATGCAGAGAATCCCGGAGCCCTGGCCGGTGTGACGGCCCAGCCCGTCGACCGCCAGCGTGAAGATCGTGGGGAACATGATCGAGTTGAACAGGCCGACCGCGAGGATGGCCCACATCGCCACGTGGCCCGTCGCGATCATCGCGGTCAGGACCAGCACGACCGCCACGCCGGCGTTGAACGCGAGCACTTTGCCGGGCGGGATCACCCGCATGACCGCCGCGCCCACGAACCGCCCGACCATGGCGCCGCCCCAGTAGAACGACAGGTAACGCCCGGCCTCCGCCGCCGACAGGCCGCCGATCGCCGGCTGGCCGAGGAAGTTCACCAGGAAGCTGCCGATCGCGACTTCCCCGCCGACGTAGACGAAGATCGCGATCGCGCCCAGGACGAGGTGCGGGAACTGCCACGCGTTCGGCTGCGAGTCGACGCCGCCCGCGGCGTCGGCCCCGGCGCTGGACGAGGCTTCGACCACCGGCAGCTTCAGGAACGCGAAGACCGCGGCGATCAGGAAGAGCGCCGCCGCCAGCCCCAGGTAGGGCACCTGCACGGAGGCGGCCTCCGCCAGCTGATAGGCCGTGAGGTCCGACGGGCTCAATGCCGCCAGATCCTCCGCGCTCTTTGCCGCCACCGAGAGAATCAGCAGCGACCCGAACAGCGGCGCCACGGTCGTCCCCAGCGAGTTGAACGCCTGGGTGAGCGTGAGGCGGCTCGACGCGGTCTCCGGCTTGCCGAGGATGGCCACGTAGGGATTGGCGGAGACCTGCAGCAGGGTGATGCCCGACGCCAGCACGAACAGCGCCGAGAGGAAGATCGGATACGAGCGGGTGCCGGCGGCCGGGTAGAACATGAGGCACCCGACGCCGGCCGTCACCAGGCCGATGACGATGCCGCGCTTGTACCCGATCTTCTCGACGATGATCCCGGACGGCAGCGAGACGACGAAGTAGGCCGTGAAGAACGTGAACTGGATCAACATCGCCTGGGTGTAGTTCAGCGAGAACACCGTCTTCAGGTGCGGGATCAGGATGTCGTTCAGGCAGGTGATGAACCCCCACATGAAGAACAGAGTCGTCAGGATCGACAGTGCCGCGGAGTAGTCCTGTGTCTGGGGAGCGCCGCCGCGTCCTGTCGCCGTCGTCGCCGGGCCTTGGGCCATGTCAGTCCTCCTGTGATCACCGAATCGGGGAATACTATCTCACAAGCCGCGCCCAAACCGTGCCGATTGGTCGCGAGGTTTGACCCGGCGGAAAACGGCATGTTAGTGTAGCCTGAAGGGCTTGCAGCCGAAACGGTGTCGTCTGCGGGAGGCTCCGGAACGGCTGCGGCCGGCGGGTCCGCGTGCGAAAGTGGCGGAACTGGCAGACGCGCCGGACTTAGGATCCGGTAGCCGCAAGGCTATGGGGGTTCGAGTCCCCCCTTTCGCAATCCCCTTCGCTCGCGCTCTCATTCTGATGCCAACCTCCCGGCCGGCCGATAACACCCATGAAGACTGAGCTTGTCGACGTCTCCGAAACGAAGAAGAACCTGGTCGTCGAGATCCCGGCCGGTGATGTGGATGCCGAGATCGACCGCGTCACCCGCCATCTCGGGCGGACGGTGCGCGTCCCGGGGTTCCGACCCGGGAAAGTGCCGGTGTCGGTCGTGAAGCAGCGCTTCCGCGACGAGATCCTGCACGAGGTGGCGCACGAGTTGGTGCCGAAAGCCGTCGATGAGGCGCTCAGGGAGCGGGGCGTCGAGCCGATTGCCACGCCGGAGGTGAGCGGCGTCGACGTGCGGGACGGGCAGCCGCTGACCTTCACGGCGTCCTTCGAGACGGTGCCCCCGGTCGACCCGGGCGATTACGCGGCCATCCCGCTGCGGCGGTATCCGTCGACGGTGGAGGCGGCCGCGGTGGACGAGGCGCTGGAGCGGCTGCGCCAGCGCGCCGCCCGCTACGAGCCGGTCGACGACCGCGGGCTCGAAACCGGCGACACGGCGGCCGTGGACCTGGAGCGCCGGGCGTTCAACGCGGACGGTGCCCCGGGGCCGACCGAGAAGCACGAGAACGTGTCGCTCGAGATGGGGGGGCCGGCCAACCCGCCGGGATTCGACGAACAGCTGGCGGGGATGCGCGGCGGGGACGAGAAGACGTTCGTCGTGCGCTACCCCGAGGACCACGCCATCGAGGAGCTGCGGTCGAAGGACGTCGAGTACACGGTGAAGATGCGGGCGGTCCGCCGCCGCGTGCTGCCGGCGCTCGACGACGACCTGGCCAAGGAAGTGAGCGACTCCGCGACGCTGGACGAGCTGCGCGAGCAGGTGCGTGCACGGGCCTCGGGCGCGAAGCGTCGCGCGAGGCGGACCGGAAGCTCAGGAGCGACCTGTTGAAGGCGCTGGCCGCCAAGGTGACCTTCCCGGTGCCCGACGTGCTCGTCGAGCGCGACGTCGACCGGCGCACGCAGGAGTTCATCCGCCAGCTCATCGAGGAGCGGATTGATCCGCGGAAGGCCGGCATCGACTGGGAGGCCCTCCGCAACGACCAGCGTGCACCGGCGGAAGAGGCCGTGAAGGCGATGATCGTGCTCGACGAGGTCGCCCGGCGCGAGAGTCTCCAGGTGGACGATGCGGACCTGGACCGGGAACTGGCCGGCTACGCGGAACGCTCGGGACGCACGGCGGCGGCGGTGCGCGCCCAGCTCGAGAAGGACGGAGAACTGGAGCGCATGCGCACGGGCATGCGCCGTGAGCGCGCCGTCGAGTACCTGCTGTCGCGGGCGACGATCGCGGATTGACACCTATGCCATCAGAACCGACGGTCCCCCGGATGCAGCTGGTGCCGATGGTGGTCGAGCAGACCAGCCGCGGCGAGCGGGCGTACGACATCTTCTCGCGCCTGCTGAAGGACAGCATCATCTTCATCGGCACGCCGATCGACGACGCGATCGCGAACCTGGTCATCGCGCAGATGCTGTTCCTCGAGTCGGAGGACCCCGAAAAGGACATCCTCCTGTACATCAACAGCCCGGGCGGGTCGATTACCGCCGGGCTGGCGATCTACGACACGATGCAGTTCATCCGGCCCGACGTGCAGACCTACTGCCTCGGCCAGGCGGCGTCGATGGCGGCGGTGCTCGTCGCCGGCGGCGCGAAGGGCAAGCGGTTCTCGCTGCCCAACTCGCGGATCGTGATCCACCAGCCGCTGCTGCAGGGGCTGGCCGGGCAGGCGACCGACATCGACATCGCGGCGAAGGAGATCCTCCGCATGCGCGAGCGGCTGAACGGCATCCTGGTGCACCACACCGGCCAGCCGGTCGAGCGGATCCAGACGGACACCGAGCGCGACTACATCATGTCGGCGGAGCAGGGAAAGGAATACGGTATCATTGACGAGGTGATCCGGAAGCGCGCGTAGCGGCCGGATCCCGCGCCAGGCTACCCCTGTCTATGGTCAAGAAGAACGGCGACACCGAGGTCCTGCGCTGCTCGTTCTGCAACAAGGACCAGAACGACGTTCGCAAGCTGATTGCGGGCCCCACCGTCTTCATCTGCGACGAGTGCGTCGAGGTCTGCAACGACATCATCGCCGACGACAACCGGTTCGAGCACCGCGGCCAGCGGTCGCAGCTGCCCGTGCCCCAGGACGTCAAGAAGTTCCTCGACGAGTACGTGATCGGCCAGGAGCGGACGAAGAAGAAGCTGGCCGTCGCCGTCTACAACCACTACAAGCGCATCGAGATCCAGAAGCAGACCAAGAGCCGGAACGACATCGAGCTGACCAAGTCGAACATCCTGCTGATCGGCCCGACCGGCACCGGCAAGACCCTGCTCGCCCAGACGCTCGCCAAGCTCCTCTCGGTCCCGTTCACCATCGTGGACGCGACGACGCTGACCGAGGCCGGCTACGTCGGCGAGGACGTCGAGAACATCATCCTCAAGCTGCTCCAGGCGGCCAACGGCGACATCGAGAAGGCCCAGCAGGGGATCATCTACATCGACGAGGTCGACAAGATCTGCCGGAAGGACGAGAACCCGTCCATCACGCGCGACGTGTCGGGCGAGGGGGTCCAGCAGGCGCTGCTCAAGATCCTCGAAGGGACCGTCGCCAACGTCCCGCCCCAGGGCGGCCGCAAGCACCCGCACCAGGAGTTCTTCCAGGTCGACACGACGAACATCCTGTTCATCTGCGGCGGGGCGTTCGTCGGCCTCGACAAGATCATCCAGCGCCGGATCGGCAACAAGGCGCTCGGCTTCAGGGCCGACGTCCGGCCGGTCAGGTCGCGCGACCTCGGCACGACGCTCGAGAAGCTCGAGCCCGAGGACCTGATCAAGTACGGCCTGATTCCGGAGTTCGTCGGCCGGCTGCCGGTCGTCGGCACCTTGCACGAGCTCGACAAGGCGGCCCTGGTCCAGATTCTGACCCAGCCGCGCAACGCCATCACCCGCCAGTACCAGAAGCTCTTCGAGTACGAGAACGTCAAGCTCCGGTTCACGGACGACGCGCTCGAGGCCATCGCCGATGCCGCGCTCAGGCGGAAGATCGGCGCGCGCGGCCTGCGGATGATCATCGAAGACATGATGCTGGAGCTGATGTACGACCTCCCGACGAAGAAGAACGTCCGGGAGTGCGTCATCACCCGGGAAGTCGTCGAGTCGAAGGAACAGCCGATTACGCTGATCGAGAAAGTGGGATAGGGATCCCTGAGTTCTCAGTTCTCAGTTCTGAGTTCTGAGTTGTGAGTTCTGAGCCACTGTTGGTGTCCGATACATGGAAGTCTACGAAGCGCTCCCCATCGTCCCGCTCCGCGACGTCGTCGTGTTCCCGCACATGATGATGCCCTTCGCCATCGGGCGCCCGGCGTCCATGCGGGCGCTCGAGCACGCGCTGGCGAAGGACAAGCGGATCTTCCTCGCCGCGCAGCACGACGCCTCCATCGACGACCCGGCCCCGCAGGACATCTACACGATGGGCTGCGTCGCCAACATCGTCCAGAGCCTGAAGCTGCCCGACGGCAACGTGAAGGTGCTCGTCGAGGGCACCGACCGGGCCCGCGCCATCGAGTGGAAGGAGGACAAGGGCTTCTACCGCGTCGTCGTCAAGGTGATCCCGAAGCTGAAGGACACGGCGGGCGACGTGGAGAGCGCGATGAGCCGCGTGGTGTCGCTGTTCGAACAGTACGTGAAGCTGTCGAACAACCTCCACTACGACGCGATGATCGCCGCCGTCCGCGTGGAGGACCCCGGCAAGCTGGCCGACACGATCGCCTCGCACCTGGCCGTGGCCGTGGACGAGAAGCAGAACCTGCTCGAGATCATCTCGCCCCTCGAGCGCCTGAACCGCATCAGCGGCATCCTCGAAGCCGAGGTGGACAAGCTCCAGGTGGACCGCCGGATCCAGTCGCGCGTGAAGAAGCAGATGGAGAAGGCGCAGAAGGAGTACTACCTCAACGAGAAGATGAAGGCGATCCAGAAGGAACTGGGCCGCAAGGACGAGAAGGGGAACGAGGTCGACGAGCTGAAGAAGAAGATCGAACAGGCGAAGATGCCGAAGGAGGTCGAGGAGAAGGCCAACCAGGAGCTGAAGCGGCTCGAGGCCATGCCCCCGATGTCCGCCGAGGCGACCGTGTCGCGCAACTACCTCGACTGGCTGATTGCCGTCCCGTGGCACAAGAAATCGAAGGAGAGCCGCGACCTCAAGCGCGCCGAGGAAATCCTCCACGAGGACCACTACGGTCTGGAGAAGATCAAGGAGCGCATCCTCGAGTTCCTGGCCGTCCGCGCGCTCGTCAAGAAGCCGAAGGCGACCATCCTCACCTTCTCGGGGCCTCCCGGCGTCGGCAAGACGTCGCTCGCCAAGTCGATCGCCCGGGCGATGAACCGCAAGTTCGTGCGCCTGTCGCTCGGCGGCGTGCGCGACGAGGCTGAAATCCGCGGCCACCGCCGCACCTATATCGGGGCGTTCCCCGGCCAGATCATCCAGATGATGAAGAAGGCCGGCACGCAGAACCCGGTCTTCCTCCTCGACGAGGTGGACAAGATGTCGATGGACTTCCGCGGCGACCCGTCGGCGGCGCTGCTCGAGGTCCTCGACCCGGAACAGAACCACGTGTTCCTGGACCACTACCTCGACGTCGAGTACGACCTGTCGCACGTCATGTTCATCTGCACGGCCAACGTGCTGCACACCGTGCCGCAGGCGCTGCGCGACCGGATGGAGGTGCTGCAGCTGCCCGGCTACACCGAGCAGGAGAAGACCGAGATCGCCAAGCGCTTCCTCGTGCCGAAGTCGACCGAGGGCACCGGCCTGACCACCGGCAACATCGTCTTCACCGACGATGCGATCGCGACGATCATCCAGCGCTACACGCGCGAGGCGGGCGTCCGCAACCTCGAGCGCGAGATCCAGTCGATCTGCCGGAAGGTGGCGCGGCGCGTGGTGGCCGAGGGCAAGGGCTACGTGGACGAGGTCACCGCGGAGCGCGTGACGGCGCACCTCGGCGTGCCCCGCTTCCGGCCGTCCATGGCCGAGGAGAAGGACGAGATCGGGATCGCGACCGGGCTGGCCTGGACCGAGGTGGGCGGCGAACTCCTGGTGACCGAGGCGACGCTGATGCCCGGCAAGGGCCATCTCACGCTGACCGGGAAACTCGGCGCCGTCATGCAGGAGTCGGCGCAGGCCGCGATGAGCTACGTGCGGTCGAGAGCCGAGGAGTTCGGCATCCCCAAGGACTTCAACCGGAAGAACGACCTCCACATTCACGTCCCCGAGGGCGCGATCCCGAAGGACGGCCCGTCGGCGGGCATCACGATGGCCACCGCCCTCGTCTCGGCGCTGACCCGCGTTCCGGCGCGACGCGATGTCGCGATGACCGGCGAGATCACGCTGCGCGGCAAGGTGCTGCCGATTGGCGGCGTCAAGGAGAAGCTCCTCGCCGCCCACCGCGCGGGCGTCAAGACCATCGTCCTCCCCAAGGAGAACGAGAAGGACCTGGCCGACATCCCGAAGGCGGTCCTCGACGTCCTCAACGTCTACATGGTGGAGACGATGGACGAGGTCCTGAAGATCGCCCTGGCCGAGCCGCTGCCGCCGCCGATTCCGCCCGACCCGAACCCGCCCACCCGCGTGGACGGGGTGGACGACACGAGAACGCATTAGGACTCCGGGGGCAGGCGCCGCTGTCACGCAGTCACACGGTCACGCATGCCCCGCCGAATAGCGTCCGCCGAGTTCGTGGTCAGCGCGGTCTTCCCGCGCGACTTCCCCACCGACGGACGGCCGGAAATCGCGCTCGTGGGCCGCTCGAACGTCGGGAAGTCGTCGCTCATCAACGCGCTCCTCAGGCGCACCGTGGCGCGGACGAGCGCCGCCCCAGGAAAGACGCGGCAGGTGAACGTCTATCGTGTGACGGCGGCCGGAGGCTCACCGTTCTACCTGATGGACCTTCCGGGCTACGGCCACACCAGCGGCGGACCGCAGGCGCAGCTCGAGTTCCGCGCCCTGACCGCGCTCTACTTCGGCAGCCGAACCACTTCCCCTTCCCCGCTGTGCGCGGTCGTCCTCGCGGTGGACGCCCGACACCCCGGGCTCCAGGGCGACGTGGAAGCCTGCCGCTGGCTGCACGCGCTCGGCGCGCCGTTCCTGCTGGTGGCCACCAAGGCCGACAAGCTGTCGCAGTCCGAGAAGGCGAAGCTGAAACAGTCGTGCCTGCAGGCATTCGGTGAGGAGCCCCTGCCGGTTTCGGCCATCACCGGCTCGGGCCTCGACGAACTCTGGCAGCGGATGAGCGGACTGACGGTCGGAGGATAACAGTTGACAGCTGACAGCTAACAGCTGGCGGCTGGCAGCTGGCAGCTGGCAGCTGGCAGCGGATTCCGCGTGACAGCTCGACGGTCTTCTTCTATCTTCTATCTTCTGTCTTCTGTCTTCTGTCTTCCGGACCCTGACACCATGCAATACAGGCCTTTTCCC
>CAWAMP010000017.1:0-535869 GCA_963783255.1 uncultured Acidobacteriota bacterium
CTGCTCGTAGGTCAGCATCTCCGCCATCGGCACCTGCGCCTTGATCACCGTCATGCCGCCGCGCGTGTCCATGCCGGAGATGCGGCCCCGCCGGCCGTTCAGGTCGCCCATCAGGTCGCCCGCAAAGTCCACGGCGCGTAGACCTCCACGTTCATGATCGGCTCGAGGAGGGTCGGCCTGGCCCGCGTCATCGCGTCCTTGAACGCCATGCGACCGGCCAGCTTGAACGACAGTTCGTTCGAGTCTACGTCGTGGTACGACCCGTCGAAGAGCGTCACCTTGAAGTCCACCACCGGGTAGCCTGCCAGGAAGCCCCGCATCCGCGCGTCCTGGATGCCCTTCTCGACGGCCGGCCTGAACGTCTTGGGGATGGCCCCGCCGAAGATGTCGTCCGCGAATTCGAAGTCCGCCCCGCGCGGAACGGCTCCATCCGGATCCAGCAGTCGCCGAACTGGCCGTGGCCGCCGGTCTGCTTCTTGTGCCGGCCGTGCGCTCGGTCGGCGGCCGTGATCGTCTCCCGGTACGGGATCTGGGCGGCTTCAGGTTTACCTCGACGCCGAAGCGCCGCTTCAGCTTGGCGACCGTCACCTCGATGTGCAACTGGCCCCGGCCGGACAGCAGCAGCTCCCTGCTGCGGATCGCGGTCGACCGGATCGCGGGTCCTCTTCCTTCAGCCGCTGGAGCGAGTGCTGATCTTGTCCTCGTCGCCGCGGCTCTTCGGCTCGATGGCGTACGACAGGACGGGCTCGGGGAACTCCATCGGCGTGAACACCACGGCGCCCTTCTCGGCCAGCGTGTCGCCGGTCAATGTCTCCTTCAGCTTGGCGACGGCGCCGACGTCGCCGGCCTTTATCTCCGTCACGTCGGCCTGTTGCTTTCCCTGCAGCAGGAACAGGTGACCGAGCCGCTCCTGCGCCTCCTCGATCAGGTTGTAGACGGTCGTGTCGGCCTTGAGCGACCCCCGGATCACGCGAAACATGCTGATGCGGCCGGCGAACGGGTCGGCGACGGTCTTCCAGACGAACGCGCAGTAGGGCGCCGAGCCTCCGGGGCGAGGACCTCGACCTCCTGTCCGCCCCTGGTGCCCTTGGCGGGTCGCTCGGAGGGCGCGGGCACGTACGCGATCACCGCGTCGAGCAGCATCGGCACGCCGATGTTGAGCGTGGAGGACGTGCAGAACAGCGGGAAGATTCTCCCGGGCGAGCACGGCCGTTCGCAGGCCCGACACCAGCTCGTCCTGCGTGAGCGTCCCGGCCTCGAAGAACCTCTCCATCAGCTTGTCGTCGGCCTCGGCCACCATCTCGATGAGCGCGTCGCGCGCGGCCTGTGCCTCGCCGCTCATGTCGGACGGCACGTCGGCTTCCTTGAACTTCCCGCTGCCGTCGGTCTCGAAGAGGTAGGCCTTCATGCCCACCAGGTCGACAACGCCGCGGAACGACTTTTCGTCGCCGATCGGCATCTGCACCGGGGTGACGGTCCGGCCGAACGCCGTCTGCAGCGAGTCGAGCGTGCGGCTCAGGCTGGCGCGCTCGCGGTCGAGCCGGTTGACGACGACCAGGCGGGGCAGCGCGTAGGAGTCGGCTGCCTCCCAGACCTTCTCGGTCTGCACCTCGACGCCCGACACCGCGTCGACGACGACCACCGCCGCGTCCGAGATCCGCATGGCAGCGAGCGTGTCGCTGAGGAAGTTGCCGAACCCCGGCGTGTCCACCAGGTTGATCTTGTGCCTGTTCCATTCGGCGTAGGCCAGGCTGGCGGCGAGCGTGTGCTTTCGCGCGATCTCCTCTTCGTCGAAGTCGGTGACCGTCGTTCCGTCATCGACCTTGCCGAACCGGTTCACCATTCCGGCATCGAACAGGATAGCGGCGGCGAGCTGCGTCTTGCCCGCGCCCGAATGGCCCGCGATGGTGACGTTCCTGATGCTGGCGGCGTCGTAGACCTTCATAGACGGTTATTCTCCTGCCCGGCGCTCATGACACAAAACGCCAATGATACCATTGGAGGACGCCGGCCCTGCCGAAAGATCGAGCGCCGCAGGGGGTCGCCCCTGCCGCGCCCGCGCGGTGCGGGGAGCAGGCCGGCCGGGGGCCGCATGACCGATCATATCCGTCAGATCAACGCAGCCATTCTCGCCCACGACGAATGGAAGGCGCGGCTTCAGGCCGCGATCGAGAGCGGTTCCAGCGAGTTCCAGCCCGACACGGTTCGCGCGGACGGCCTCTGTCCCGTTCGGGCAGTGGCATCCAGTCGGCCGAACCCGTGCTGAGGGACAGCCTTCACTACGAGCGGGTCCTGGACGCTGCACGCGCAGTTTCACGAGGCGGGGCTCGGGTGCGGGCGCTGGCCCTCTCCGGACAGGGGCCGCAGGCACTGACGAACCTCGAATTCGGCAGCGAGTTCGTCAGGGCGTCGGTCCTCCTGGTGGACGAACTGGAGTTCTGGCGGGCGGAACTGCAGCGGAGGGAATCCGGCGGCCGCGGCTGACTGCGGGCGAAGGCGGAAGCGCTATTCGTAACGCAGCGCTTCGATCGGATCGAGCCGGGAGGCGCGGACGGCGGGGAACAGCCCGAAGAAGATGCCGACGCTCGGCCGAGAACGCGAAGCCGATGGCGAACGACCACCAGGGCATCGACACCGGCAGCGGCGTGAACGCCCTGACGCAGACGCCGACGGTCGCGCCGATGAGGATGCCGAGGATGCCGCCGGTCGAGGTGAGCACGACCGCTTCGAACAGGAACTGCCAGAGGATCTCGCGCCGGCGCGCCCCGAGCGCCTTGCGCACGCCGATCTCGCGCGTCCGCTCGGTCACCGAGATCATCATGATCGCCATCACGCCGATGCCGCCCACCATGAGGGCGATCGAGCAGATGACCACCAGCGCGAGGTAGATCGCGCCGGTCGCCTGGTCGAAGAACTTCATCGCCATGTCCTGGGTGGCGACGTCGAAGTCGTTCGGCTGTGTCAGCTTCAGCCGGTGGCGGATGCGCATGACCGTCTCGATCTCGCGCATCGCGTCCTCGCGCTTCACGCCGTCCCTGGGCACCGCGAAGATCTGGACGGAACGTCCCACCCGGCGGGCGTCGCCGCGCGACACGGCGCCGAACGTCTTGGCGAAGCTCGTGTGCGGGATGATGGCGAGCGCGTCCTGGTCGCTGGTCAGCCCGCCCATCGAGGGCCGCGCGGCGGCGACCCCGATGACCGTGTACTCGGTCGAACCGATCCGCACCACCTTGCCGATCGGATTGACGTTCTCGAAGAAGGCCTTGTACGGCGTCTGCCCCAGGACCACGACGTTCCGCCGGTGCAGCACCTCGTTGTCGGTGAAGAAGCGGCCCTGCTCGATCTTCATGAAGTTGATGTCGATGAAGTCCTCGCTCGAGCCGAGGATGCCCATCGACTGCGTCCGCTGGCCGCGGTAGAACATCCGCTGCTGGCCCGAGACGAACGCGGCCACCGACTGGAGCCCGGGGATTTCCTCCTTGAGGATCCGGGCGTCCTCGATCGTCAGGTTCGGGCGCTTCATCAGCAGCTGGCGGTCGATGCCCGACCCGGCGCTCGCGAAGCTCACCCTGGCGACGATGATCGTGTTCGGACCCAGCTCGCGGATCAGATCGCGGAACGAGTTGTCGAACCCGCGGATGATCGAACTCATGCCGACGATGGCCGTGATGCCGATCACGACGCCGAGGATGGTCAGCGCCGACCGCATCTTGTTGGCGCGGATCGTCCCGAGCGCCATCGCAACCGTGTCGGTGAAGAGCGCGACTCTGACCATGTCATTCCCGCCGGAGCGCTTCGATCGGATCGAGCCTGGCCGCCTTGATCGACGGGTAGAGGCCGAAGAAGAGTCCGACGACCGCCGTCATCCCGATCCCCATGACCACCGAGTAGACGTGCACCGAGGCGGGCATCGGCGTGAGCTTGGTGACGAGCCATGCCCCCGCGAACCCGAGCGCGGTGCCGACCACGCCCCCGAGCGTGGAGAGGGCGATCGACTCGACCAGGAACTGGAGGATGATGTCGCGGCGCTTGGCGCCGAGCGCCTTCCGCAGGCCGATCTCCGACGTCCGCTCGCTCACCACCATCAGCATGATGTTCATGATGACGATGCCGCCCACGACCAGCGAGAGCGCCACGACGCCAATCAGGACACCGAAGATGCCGGCGGTGATCTGCCGGAACATGCCGAGGAACGTGTCCGACGTGACGATGCCGAAGTTCTCCCTCTGGTTCGGCTTCAGCTTGCGTTCGATGCGCAGCGCCACCGTGGCGGAATCCATCGCCTTGTCGGTGAGGTGCGGATCGCCGGGCTTCGCCGTGATCGAAATGCGCTGCCGGGCGCCGAACAGCTTCTTGCTCAGGGCGAGCGGGATCACCGCGAACTGGTCCTGCGAGTTCCCGAACATCGAGCCCTTCTTCTCGTTCACGCCGACCACGCGCATGTGGCTGCCCGCCACGGTGATCACCTTGTCGATCGGGTCCTCGTCGAGGAAGAGCTTGTCGGCGACGTCCCAGCCGATCAGCACGACGGGCCGCTTCCGGTCGATCTCCGCCGGCGTCACCAGACGGCCGCGCTCGACCTTGTACCCGCCGAACTCCGCATAGTCGCGGCTCACGCCGGAGATCGACACCGACTCGATCACGCGGTCCTTGTAGCGAACCTCGCCCTGCGACTCGGCGCTGGTCATCGCCACCCGCACGAGGTCGGCCTGCCTCACCGCCCCGGCGTCCCGCTCGGTGATGTCCGGGTTGCCCGCGACCTTCTCGAACTCCTCCTCGCTCCGGATCATGCCGAAGCGCTGCACGGTGAACGTGCCCAGCCCCAGTTCGCTGACGATCGCGTCCGACACGTAGTCGTCGATGCCCTGGACGATCGACACCACGGCGATGATCGAGGTGACCGCCACGATGTTCCCCAGGACCGTCAGGAACGACCGCAGCTTGTTCGCCCAGACCGCCGCCAGCGCGATCTTGATGGATTCGAAGAGCTGGTACATCCGCCTACTTCTTGCCGGTCTCCTCGATCTTGACCAGCGTGCCGTCGCTGAGCGTCCGCACCGACGCGAAGGGGCCCGTGACGACGCGGTCGCCGGCCTTCAGGCCGTCGAGGACCTCGAAGTACTTGTCACCGGCCACGCCGGTCTTCACCTGGACGAACTGGACCTTGGTCTCCTTGTCCACGAGGAAGACCCCTTCGGTCTCCTTCTTCGTGAACCCGGGCTTCAGCTCCGCCGCCTCGACGGCGCCGGTCGACGGGCGCCGGCCCGGCTCGGGCTTCGGCGGCTTGACGACCTTCCCCTGCGGGTCGAACGTCAGCTCGCGGACCGCCAGCGCCTGGATCGGCACCGCGACGGCGCTCTCGCGGTCGGCCGTCGTGATGTCGGCCGTGCAGGTGAAGCCGGGCCGCACCTCGGGAATCTGGCCGTCCAGCGTGACGATCACCTTGAAGTTAATCGCCTGCCTGACACCGCCGGCCGTGGCCGCGCTGATCGGGCTGTTGCCGATCTCGGTCACCTTCGCCGTGAACGTCCGGTCGGGCAGCGCGTCGATGGTGACCTTCGTCCGCTGTCCGAGCTTCACGTTCGGGATGTCGGTCTCGTCCACCTCGATCTCGGCCTCGATGACCGACATGTCGGCGACGATCAGCAGCACCACGCTCGGGTTGTTCGTGAAGCCCTGGACCGCCATCTCGCCTTCCTCGACGTTCCGCTTCGTGACGATGCCGTCGATGGGCGACTCGATCGTGACGCGGCTCAGGTCGTGCTCGGCGTTGGACAGGTCGGCCATCTGGCTCCTGATCCGCTGGTCGGCCGTCGAGACGGACTGTTCGGCGTTCCTGACGTCGCCGGTGCGCAACGTGACGTTGTCCTTCGCCTGCTCGAACGCCTGCTTCGTCGCGAGGCCGTCCCTGTCGAGGCGCCGCTGGCGCGCCAGCTCGTCCTCGGCCAGCTTGAGGCTCACCTTGGCGTTTTCGAGTGTCTGGCGGGCCTGCTGCAGCCCGATCTTCTGCTGCTCGAGCGAGGACTCGCTCACCTGCAGCCGGTTGCGCACGTTGCGCGGGTCCACCTGCAGCAGGAACTGGCCCTGCTTCACCCGATCGCCTTCCTCCACGGCCAGCTTCATCACCTTGCCCGAGACCTCGGAGGTGATGTTGACCGTGCGCCGGGCGCGGATGCGCCCCGACGCCGACACCACCGACTCGAGCCTGCGCGCCTTGATCGCCTCGACCGTGACGGTGGGGCCCTCCTGCTTCTTGAACGCGAAATTGGCCCAGACGAGCCCGCCGGCGACCGCCAGAATGAGAATGCCGATCAGAACCTTCTTCCGCGTCATGAACTAGCTCCGGGCGGCCATGAAGGCCGCGTAGCCGACCGCGATCACCGCGTAGACTCCGAACAGCACGAGCGCCACGCCGCCCGTCTTCCTCTTGTAGGTGACGGCCACGCCAATCGCCAGACTGGTCAACCACCAGATCAGCAGCAGGTCCGCCATGCCGGCCAGCCGTCCCAGGAAGCTGCCCTCGGGCAGGAACGGCAGGAAGACCCCCAGGTTGGTCGCACTCGACATCGACTGGCGGAAGTAGTTGAGCGGCGTGAGAAACAGCGTGCCGAGCGCCGAGATCACCCCCGAGTGGACGACGACGGCGTAGACCTGTTTGAACGTTGCCTGCCCCCCGGACAGCACGCCGAACACCAGGAACAGCAGCCCGGCCATGACGGCCCAGACGATGGGCGGCGCGATCACGAGGGCGGCGGCACTGAGGGCCACCCGCCACGGCGGCGGATCGAAGGTCGCCTTCCGCATTTCCTCGTACAGCTGGTCGCTGACCTTGAAGCCGAACGACTCGGTTCGCCTGACCGCTTCGTCCAGCGTCGCCTGCTTGCCGACCGCGGTCGACTGGAACCACATCTGGCAGGCGCCCACGACGAGGACCACCACGATGGCCATCCCGAGCCAGCGCGGGGCCGCCGCCAGCGCCGCATAGGTTTCGCGCGGAGAAGTCAGGACGCCGACCAGTCGGGCAACCAGGCTCTGGCCCTTCGGCGCGGCGGGCGGGGCGGTCGTCTCACTCATGACACTCGACCTCCGGGGGCAAACAGACAATTCTACCCCTTCTAGAATAATACGATGCTCGGCGTCCTGATGTTTCGATGAGCTGGCGGCCACGTCGAGGAGCGGCCTCCCGGCCGCGCCCCGGGGCGACGCCCGGCACCGTCAAGGGGCCACGGCCTCCGGCCCTCGAGTGCCGGCAGCCAAGCCCTTATCGTGCAGTCGTTTGTCGCACATCTTGGCGCGAATCGACGTGCAGACTACAGCCCATGGCGTGGCCGGCCGACAAGATCACAGACCGCGGGGAGTCGCGAGGTCCCCGTATGCGGCGCCGGTCCGTCAACCGTCTTCAATGAAGCTGTAGCCAACCATGGCCGTCCGGATAGGCGAACTCCTCCTGAAGGAGAAGCGGATCAGCCCGGAGCAACTCCAGGAGGCCCTGAACTACCAGAAGGCCAGCGGGGGCAAGCTGGGGCTCAATCTCGTCAAGCTGGGGTTCGTCAAGGACGAGGAGATCACGGCGCTGCTCAGCCGGCAGTACGGCGTGCCGTCGATCAGCCTGGGCGACTTCGAGATTGACCAGTCGGTCGTCAAGCTGATCCCCGCCGAAACCGCGCAGAAATACCAGATTCTCCCGCTCAGCCGGGCCGGCGCGACGCTGACGATCGCGATGACCGATCCGACCAACGTCTTCGCCATGGACGACATCAAGTTCATGACGGGGTACAACGTCGAGCCGGTCGTGGCGTCCGAGTCGGCGGTGATGGAGGCGATCGCCCGCTACTACAACCTGGTCGCCAAGCCGGCGTCCGGCAACGGGAACGGTCAGCCGAGCGCGCTCGACTTCGCCAACCAGGCCCTGCAGGACCTGCCGATCGTGGACGCCTCGGAAGTGGAGGTGCTCGAGGAGCTCGAGGAAATCAGCGTCGAGGCGCTCGCGCGCCAGGGGGAGGAGGCGCCGGTCATCCGCCTCGTCAACGTGATGCTGATGTCGGCCATCTCCAAGGGCGCGAGCGACATCCACATCGAGCCGTACGAGAAGGAGCTGCGCATCCGGTACCGCATCGACGGCGTGCTCTACAACATCATGGCGCCGCCGATGAAGTTCCGGGACCCGATCGCCTCGCGCGTCAAGATCATGGCGAAGCTCGACATCGCCGAGAAGCGCCTCCCGCAGGACGGGCGCATCAAGATCCGCTTCAACGACGCGGGCCGCGCCAAGGAGATCGACTTCCGCGTGTCGTGCCTGCCGACGCTGTTCGGCGAGAAGATCGTGCTCCGGCTCCTCGACCGCGAGAAGCTGATGCTCGACATGACGAAGCTCGGCTTCGAGCGCGAGTCGCTGACGAAGTTCGAGGACGCCATCAGCCGGCCGTGGGGCATGGTGCTCGTGACGGGGCCGACCGGCAGCGGCAAGACGAACACGCTCTACTCGTCGATCGCGAAGCTGAACACCGCGGAAACCAACATCATGACCGCGGAGGATCCGGTCGAGTTCAACCTGCCGGGCATCAACCAGGTCCAGATTCGCGAGGGCATCGGCCTGAACTTCGCCGCCGCCCTCCGCTCCTTCCTCCGCCAGGACCCGAACATCATCCTCGTCGGCGAGATCCGCGACTTCGAGACCGCGGAAATCGCCATCAAGGCCGCGCTGACGGGCCACCTCGTGCTCTCGACGCTCCACACCAACGACGCGCCGAGCACCATCAGCCGCCTGATGAACATGGGCATCGAGCCGTTCCTCGTGGCGAGCTCGGTGAACCTGATCTGCGCCCAGCGCCTCGTGCGCCGGGTCTGCAAGGCGTGCGCCGAGCCGGTGGCGGTGGCCGCCCCGACGCTCGTGAAGATCGGGTTCGGCCCCGAGGACGCCGCGTCGGTCACCCCGTCGAAGGGCCGCGGCTGCGACAAGTGCAACAACACCGGGTACAAGGGCCGCGTCGGCCTCTACGAGGTCATGGAGGTGGACGACGAGGTCAAGGAGCTGATCCTCGTCGGCGCCAGCGGCCTCGAACTCCGGAAGAAGGCGATCGAGCGGGGCATGGTGACGCTCCGCCAGAGCGGCCTCCGCAAGGTCAAGGACGGCGCGACGACGATCGAGGAAGTACTCCGAGAGACGGTGAACTGACGCGATGGCAACCCTACCTGAACTCCTCAAGACGACCGTGGAGATGGACGCCTCCGACCTGCACCTCACCACGAACACGCCGCCGCAGGTCCGCGTGAACGGCAAGCTGCAGCGGCTGCCGATGCCCGAGCTCTCGGCGGCCGACACCAAGCAGCTGATCTACAGCGTGCTCACCGACGCGCAGAAGAAGCGCTTCGAAGACACGATGGAGCTCGACTTCTCGTTCGGCATCCGCGGCATCGCCCGGTTCCGCTGCAACGTGTTCAACCAGCGGGGCGCGGTCGCCGGGGTCTACCGCCTCATCCCCGAGCGGATCAAGAGCTTCCAGGAGCTGGGCCTTCCGGCGGTCATCGTCAAGCTCGCGGAGCGGGCGCGCGGACTCGTCCTCGTGACCGGGCCGACCGGCAGCGGCAAGTCGACGACCCTGGCGGCGATGATCGACAAGATCAACGGTGAGCGGCACGACCACATCCTCACCATCGAGGACCCGATCGAGTACATCCACGCCCACAAGAACTGCCTCGTCAACCAGCGCGAGGTGCACAGCGACACCGAGGCGTTCGGGCCGGCGCTGCGTGCCGCGCTGCGCGAGGACCCGGACATCGTGCTGGTCGGCGAGATGCGCGACCTGGAGACCGTCGAGTCCGCGCTCCGGATCGCCGAGACCGGCCACCTGACGTTCGCCACGCTGCACACCAACTCCGCGGCCCAGACGATCAACCGCATCATCGACATCTTTCCGGCGCACCAGCAGGGGCAGATCCGGACGCAGCTGTCGCTCGTGCTCGAGGGCATCGTCTGTCAGACGCTGCTGCCGCGGGTGGGCGGGAAGGGGCGGGTCGTCGCCACCGAGATCCTCGTGCCCACCTCGGCCATCCGGAACCTGATTCGCGAGGACAAGATCCACCAGATCTACTCGTCGATGCAGACGGGCCAGGAGAAGGCCGGGATGCAGACGCTGAACCAGTCGCTCGCGACGCTGTTCTTCAACCGCCAGATCTCGATGGACACGGCGCTCAGCGCCTCCTCGCACCGGGACGAGCTGGCGGACATGATCAACCGGGGCGTCGGCGTGGTCGCCGGCGCCGGGCTTGGGCGGACACCGGGCGCCGGGGGCGCCCTGCCGGAGAGGCCTGCGCACAGGCGGTAGGCCTCGGGAGAGAGCATCATGGCAACTTTCGCGTACACCGGGCGGACGCGAGGCGGAGAAACCGTGAGCGGCGAGCGGGTCGCGGACACGATGGACCAGGCCACCGCCGCGCTGCGCCGAGAGCAGGTCCTCGTCACCAAGATCGCCCCCGCGAAAGCCAAGGCCGAGCCGAAGCCGGTCGCGAGGAAGGCGAGGGGCCGCGCCGTCGATTCGAAGAACCTGGCCGTGTTCACGCGCCAGTTCTCGGTCATGATCGACGCCGGCCTGCCGCTGGTCCAGTGCCTCGAGATTCTCGGAAGCCAGGAGGAGGACAAGAACTTCTCGCGGGTGATCCTCGAAACGCGCGGCGAGGTCGAGGCCGGGTCGACGCTCGCCGACGCGATGAAGAAGCACCCGAAGGCCTTCGACGCGCTCTACTCGAACATGATCGCCGCGGGCGAGGCGGGCGGCATCCTCGACACGATCCTCAAGCGCCTGGCGGTCTACATCGAGAAGAACGTCAAGCTGAAGCAGCAGGTCAAGTCGGCGATGATCTACCCCATCGCGGTGCTCGTCATCGCCTTCGCGGTCGTCGCCGTCATCCTCTGGAAGGTCATCCCGACGTTCGCCACCATGTTCGCCGGCCTCGGCGCGGAGCTGCCCCTGCCGACGCGCGTCGTCATCGCGGCGAGCAACTTCATGGTGCGGTTCATTCCGTTCATCGTCGCCGGCATCGTCGCCGGCGTCTTCGCCCTGCGGCAGTACTACGCGACCAACGGCGGCCGCCACGTCATCGACCGGCTGATGCTGCGGATGCCGATCCTCGGCATGATCCTGCGGAAGATCGCGGTGGCGCGCTTCTGCCGGACGCTGTCCACCCTGCTCAGCTCGGGCGTGCCGATTCTCGACGGGCTGGAAATCACGGCCAGGACCGCGGGCAATGCGATCGTCGAGGACGGCATCATGAGCACGCGCAAGAGCATCGAGCGCGGCGACACCGTGGCCGGCCCGCTGAAGGACACGGGCGTGTTCCCCGCGATGGTCACGCAGATGATCGGCGTCGGCGAGGCGACCGGCGCGCTCGACACGATGCTGTCGAAGATCGCCGACTTCTACGAGGAAGAGGTGGACGTCGCCGTGGCCGGCCTGCTGACGTTGATGGAGCCGGTCATGATCGCGTTCCTCGGCGTCATCGTGGGCGGCATCGTCATCGCGATGTACATGCCGATCTTCTCGATGATCAGCAAGCTCACGTAGGGAACCGCCGGCAGCTGGCAGCTGGCAGCTGGCAGCGGACGGCCGCAGGCTGCAACTGTCCCATGACATCATCCGAGCAGCGGCGCAGGCTGGGCTGGCTCGTGGCCGGCCGCGCCGCGATCAGCACGCTGCTGTTCGGGGCGGGCATCCTCATCCACCTGAACCTGCCCGGGACGCTGCCCGTCGGCGCGTTCTACTTCCTGATCGGCTTCACCTACTTCCTGACGGCGGTCTACGCCGTCGGCCTGCCCCGGGCCGACCGGTGGCGGTGGCAGGCGGACGTCCAGATCGTCATCGACACGCTCCTCGTGGCCGCGTACATCACGATCACGGGCGGGGTGGCCAGCTACTTCTCGCTCCTCTACGTGCTGCCGATCATCGCGGCCGGGTCGCTGCTGCTCCGCCGCGGCGCCTTGACCGTCGCCGTCCTCTCGGCCCTGCTCTTCACGACGCTCGTCATCCTGCAGTACCAGGGGCTGTTCGAGGGGGCGGCGGCGTGGATCGTCACGCCGCCCGCGCTGCCGCCGCCGCGGGTGGCGGTCTACCTGGTCGGCATCGACGTCGTGACCTTCCTGGCGGTCGGCGGGGTGGCCGGCTCGGTCGCCGAGCGGCTGCGCACCGCCGGAGCCAGGCTGGAGAAGGCCTCGACCGAGATCGCCAACCTCCAGGCGTTCAACCAGAACATCATCGACAGCCTGACCGGCGGCCTGCTCACGACCGACGTGAACGGCCGGATCCTCTCGTTCAACCGTGCGGCCGAGACGATCACAGGACAGCGGGCGACCTCCGTCGCCGGCCGCGACGTGGGTGAAGTGCTGCAACTGCCCGACGAGTTCCGCCAGCTCATGGCCCGCGACCTCGACGGCGCGAGGAGCCGGCGCACGGACTTCACGTATGCCTCGGACACCGGCCGCGCGATCGAGATCGGCCTGGGGGCGGCCCACCTGCTGACGCCGGGCGGCAAGCTGGGATTCCTCATCACGTTCCAGGACATCACCGACGTGAAGCGCCTCGAGCGCGACGCGAGGATGAAGCAGCGGCTCGCCGCCGTCGGCGAGATGGCGGCGGGTATCGCGCACGAGATCCGCAACCCGCTCGCGTCGATGGCGGGCTCCATCCAGGTCCTTCGCGAGGAGCTGGCGCTCAGCGACGAGCAGGCCCAGCTGATGGACATCGTGCTGCGCGAGTCGAACCGGCTGAACGCCACGATCCGCAGCTTTTTGAGCTACGCGCGGCCGCAGCAGGCGGCGGTCGAGCGGCTCGACCTCGCCAAGGTCGTCGCGGACGCCGCGACGCTGCTCCGGCACAGCGGCGACGTCCAGGCCGGACACACCATCGACGTGGACCTGCCGGCCGACCCGGTGTGGTTCGAGGCCGACGAGGGACAGGTGCGGCAGATCCTCTGGAACCTCGCCACCAACGGCCTGCGCGCAATGCCCGAGGGCGGCCGCCTCCGGCTGGCCGTGCTGGCGGAGGGCGGACCGGCGCCGGGTGCCACCATCGAGGTGCAGGACGAGGGCGTCGGCATCGCGCCGGAGGACCTCGACGGCATCTTCCAGCCCTTCCGTGGCACGTTCGCGCACGGCAGCGGCCTCGGCCTGGCCATCGTCCACCGCATCGTCTCCGACTACCAAGGCGAGATCCAGGTGACCTCGTCGCTCGGCAAGGGGACGACGGTGAGGGTGCGGTTGGGGCAGGGACAGTGACAGCTGGGAGCTGGTAGCTGGCAGCTGGTAGCGGACCACGAACGGACGACCTCATGGCGATCCGCAACTACCGCGACCTGGTGGCGTGGCAACGAGCCATGGACCTCGCCGAGCAGCTGTATGCGGCGACGAGACGGTTCCCGGCCGAAGAACGGTATGCTCTGACCGCGCAAATGCGCAAGTCGGCGGTGTCTATCCCGTCCAATATCGCCGAGGGACAGGGGCTGCGTTCGGACGGCGCGTTCGGCCGACATCTGTCGATCGCGCGCGGGTCACTGTGTGAGCTCGAAACACAGCTTCTGCTGAGTGTCCGCTTGGGCTACATTGATCAGGTCGAGTCCGAGCGGTTGGCGGAGTTGGCCTCCGAGGTTGGGAAACTCATTGCAGGGCTCAGTCATGCCGTTTCTCTTCCCTGAGGCACAGGTGACGACTCGCGCGGAAGGCATCCGCCGCCAGCTGCCAGCGGCCAGCTGCCGGCTGATTGGGTCAGGGAGGCGCAATGCCTGACGTGCCGACGTCGCTGCCGAAGATCCTGCTCGTCGACGACGAGCCGTCGATCCGGCAGCTGCTGTCCTACCGGCTGAAGCGCGAGGGCTTCGACGTCGCGCTGGCCGAGAACGGGCGGGAGGCGGTCAGGCTGCTCGAGGCCGGCGGCATCGACCTGCTCGTCTCCGACATCCGCATGCCCGACATGAGTGGCGTCGAGGTGCTGCGCGCCGCCAAGCAGCTCGACCCCGACATCCTCGGGATCATGATCACCGCCTACGCCTCCAAGGAGACCTCGGTGGAGGCCCTGCGGCTGGGCGCGTCCAACTACGTCGAGAAGGGCGGTCCGGAGTTTCCCGCGGCGGTCGTCGAAGTGGTCCGCAAGGCGCTCGAGCAGCGGGAACTGCGGAAGGATCGGCGCCAGCTGCAGCAGGAGAACCTCCTGCTCAAGCGGACCCTCGGGACCGCGCACCAGTTCAGCAACATCATCGGACGCAGTGAGGCCGTGGCGGCGGTCTTCCGCCTCATCGAGACCGTGGCCCCCACGACGAGCACGATCCTGGTCACCGGCGAGTCCGGCACCGGCAAGGAACTGGCGGCGCGCGCCATTCACTTCAACTCCCCGCGGCGCGAGCGGCCGTTTGTGGCGCTCAACTGCGGCGCGCTGCCCGAGACGCTCCTCGAGTCCGAGCTGTTCGGCCACGTGCGGGGGGCGTTCACCGGCGCGGCGGCGAACAAGAAGGGGCTGATCGAGCTGGCGGAGCGCGGCACGGTATTCCTCGACGAGATCGCCGAGATGACGCCGATGGTCCAGGTGAAGCTGCTCCGCGTGCTGCAGGACCGGCGGTTCAGGCGGCTCGGCGGCCTGGACGAAATCGAAGCCGACATCCGCATCATCGCCGCGACCAACCAGGACCTGTCGAAACTGGTGGCCGAGAACAGGTTCCGCGAGGACCTGTTCTACCGGATCAACGTGATCCCCATCCACCTGCCGCCGCTCAGGGATCGACGCGAGGACATTCCGCTGCTCGCCGACCACTTCCTGGCCCGCTACCGGGAACAGATGGGGAAACGCGTGACCGGGATTTCAGGCGAAGCGATGGCGCTCCTGACGGCCTATCACTGGCCCGGCAACATTCGCGAACTCGAGAACGTAGTCGAGCGCGCGGTGGCGCTCGAGCAGACCCCGGTGATCCTCCCCGACAGCCTCTCGCCCGTCGTCCGGGGGGGCACGGTTCGGACCGGGTCGGCCATCGACCTGCCGGAGAGCGGCTTCCAGCTCGAGGAGCACGTGCAGCAGATCGAGCGCGGGTACATCACCGAGGCGCTGCGGCGGGCCGGCGGCGTGCAGTCGCGGGCCGCCGAAATCCTCGGGATGACGTTCCGGTCATTCCGCTACTACGCCAAGAAGTACGAGATCAGGTAGCCGCGGCCCTGAAGTTCGTCACTCCCGAAGTGATGCGTCCGACGTCTAACGAGGAGTGATGGCCAGGGGTTCACCCCGTGCCGGCGTAGGTCCCTGGGAGTAGCCCCCACTGACAGAAGACGGCAGCCAATCTTGACAAACTTTGTCACACGGACCGACGATGGGCCGATGACCACGGCGAGAGAATTCCGCTAAAATATTGAAAATACAGTAGTACACTCCAATGCACGAGGCGTGGTTGCGGTTGGCACCGGTGTTGCTATGGTGATGGCCAGCATAGTAGACAGGCGCTGGCCGGAACGCGGCAAGGCCAATCGCGCTTCAACCCGCCGGCAGCGCCGGTAGCCGCAATCACCGCAGAGACGAGGAGAAGATCATGAACATCCGGAGCAACAAGGGCTTCACGCTGATCGAGCTGCTGATTGTCGTGGCCATCATCGGCATCATCGCGGCAATCGCGGTGCCCGGCCTCATGCGCGCGCGCATGTCCGGCAACGAGTCGTCCGCCATCGGTTCGCTGCGCGCCATCAACAGCGGGCAGGCCACCTACGCGTCGTCGGCGGCGCAGGGCGGCTACGCGACGAGCCTCGCGGTCCTCTCGACCCCGTGCAACGGCGTGGGCGAAGGGTTCGTGTCGCCCGACCTCGGCCTGGCCGTGGGCGGGGTGAAGAGCGGCTACATCGTCACCGTCGCGGCGGGCGTGAATGCGGTGGCCGGGCCGGCCGACTGCAACACCACTCCTTCGCAGACGACCTACTATGCGACGGCCGTTCCGCAGACGCTCGGCAGCACGGGTTCGCGCTCGTTCGGAACCAGCCAGGCCAGCACCATCTACGCCCTCGCCGGCGCCGCCGCGCCCGTTGAGGCCGGTGGTGTGTGGACCGGCACGGCCATCCAGTAGGAACGCTCAGGCGACGACAGGACAATGGGGATGCCCGGTTCGTTCGATGCCGGGCATCCCCGTTCCGGCTTTGGCAGGGGGCGGACACGCGAACGCTCGGGGGCTGTCATGAAGGTACTCAGCAGGAGAGGCTTCACGCTCGTGGAGTTGATGTTCGTTGTCGGGGTGATCGGCATCCTGTCGGCCATCGCTGCGCCCGCCCTCACCAAGACGAGGCTGGCCGCCAACGAGTCGTCGGCCATCGCGTCCCTCCGGGTCATCCACAGCGGCCAGCAGGCGTTCTGGGCCAGCTGCGGGAGTGGCATGTTCGCTCCGTCGCTCCAGAATCTCGGCCTCCCGTTCGGCGGACTGCCCGGATACATCAGCCCCGACATCTCGGGTCCCGCGCCGGTCGTGAAGAGCGGCTACGAGTTCGAGATGGATTCGGACAACCCCGATCCCAGCGGGCGCCTCAGCTGCAATGGCGACACCCTGGCGGTCACCTACCACGCGACGGCCGACCCGCTTCCTGGTCGCGGCCGGCGCTACCTGGGCACGAACGCCGGCGGCACCATCTTCATGTCCGCCGCCACGCTGTTCACCGACATGCCGGACAGCGGTTCGCCGCCCGCGCCAGCCATGCCAATCGGGCAGTAGCGGGAACGGCTCTCGACTCCCGACGCTCGGCTCTCGGCGGCGCCAGGCTTCTCGGCCGAGGGCCTGCGTTTTCCGGCGAGCCCGCGTGACACCCTTGGCCGCGTATCCGCTGCCAGCTGCCAGCTATCCCCTGATATTCCCGGACCCTGATCCCCGTATAATAAGCATCGGAGCGGATTGCCGATGTCTCCTCTCTCGCGCCGACTCGTGTGGGTGCTCGCGCTCTGCGGCCTCGCCGCGTCGCTCACCTCGCTGTACGTTCACTACCAGATGCTGGTCGAGCCCGGCTACGTCAGCTTCTGCGACGTCAACCAGACGGTCAGCTGCCAGCAGGCCTACCTGAGCCGCTACGGCAGCTTCTGGGGCGTGCCCGTGGCGCTCTACGGGGCCATCTGGTTCGCGTTCGTGCTGATGCTGGCGTTTGTCGGCCGGGTCGGCCCCGAGTCGGTCCGCGAGTCGACGCCGGCCTACCTCTTCGCGACGGCGACGGTGGGCCTGGCCGTGACGCTCTACATGGCCTACGCGGCCTTCTTCGTGCTCAAAGCGGTGTGCGTGCTGTGCCTGGCCACGTACGCCGCGGTCATCGGTCTGTTCATCGTGTCGGGCCTGTCCAAGTCGATGCCTCCCATGACAACTTTGCCTCGGCGCGTGTTCGCCGACGTGCGTGCGCTCGTCGCCCGCCCGGCGGTCCTGTCGGTCGCGGTCGTCTTCCTCGCGGGCGCCGTCTCGGCGATCGCGTTCTTTCCCGACGAGGCCGTCCTGCGGACCCAGGCCGCCGCGCAGCGTGCCGCGCAGCCGGTGACGGCCGACCAGCGGAGCGAGTTCGAGCGGTTCTGGGACACCCTGCCGCGCCTGACGGTCCCCGTTCAGTCGGGCGGCGCCGCCGTGGTCATCGTCAAGTTCACCGACCTGCAGTGCCCGTCGTGCGGGTTGACCTTCTTCGAGATGCGACCCATTCTGTCGAAGTACCAGTCGCAGTACCCGGGCGCGGTGAGGTTCATCACGAAGGACTACCCGCTGCAGTCCGACTGCAATTCCAACGTCCCGCGGTCGGTGCACACCGCGGCCTGCGACGCGGCGGTCGCCGTGCGGCTGGCGCGGCAGCGGAACAAGGGCGACTCGCTCGAGGAGTACTTCTATTCGCACCAGTCGACGATGAGCCCGGCGAGCGTCCGCGACGCGGCGTTCGCGATCGCCGGCGTCCAGGATTTCGACCTGCAGTACCCGCGCGTCATCGGCGACATCAGGGCGGACGTCAGCCTCGGCGCACTCCTCGGCGTCCGCCAGACGCCGACCTTCTTCATCAACGGCGTCAAGGCCGAGTCCTTCATGCCGCAGACCATCGACATGGCGATCGCGTACGAGCTGAAGAAGGCGGGCAGAATCAAGTAACTCGAGACATGCATGCCATCTCCACCGAGAACCTGACCAAGGACTACGCGCTGGGCTTCTGGCGCAAGCGGCCCTACCGCGCGCTCGACAGTCTGACGCTGCAGGTGGAGCCGGGGGAAGTCTTCGGCTTTCTCGGTCCGAACGGCGCCGGCAAGACGACGACGCTGAAGCTGCTGCTGCAGCTGGTGTTCCCGACCGCCGGCCGCGCCGAGATCCTGGGCCGCCCCGCGGGCGACGTCGGCGTCCGCCGCCGCATCGGCTACCTTCCCGAGAATCCGTTCTTCTACGACCACCTCAGTGCGGTCGAGCTGCTGGACTACTTCGGCCGGCTGTTCGGGCTGTCGTCGGCCGACCGCGCGGTCCGCGTGCCGCGCCTGCTCGACCAGGTGGGCCTCGGCGCCGAGCGCCGGCTTCCGCTCCGCCGGTTCTCCAAGGGGATGCTGCAGCGGGTCGGGCTGGCGCAGGCGCTTCTGAACGAGCCCGAGGTGGTCTTCCTCGACGAGCCGATGTCGGGTCTCGACCCGATCGGCCGCCGGATGGTGCGCGAACTGATGCTCGGCCTGCGCGACCGCGGGACGACGGTCTTCTTCAGTTCGCACATCCTGGCCGACGCCGAGGCGGTGTGCAGCCGCGTGGCGATCCTGGCCGGCGGCCGGCTCGCCGGGGCCGGGCGCCTCGCCGACCTGCTGGAGTTCGGGGTGAAAGGGTGGGAAGTGGTCGTCGATCACGTCGACGACGGCGCGGCGGAGCGGGTGAGGGCGATCGCGGCCAGGATGACGCGGATTGCCGAGCGGCGCTACGCGCTCGAGATCCCGCCGTCGGTCCCGCCCGCCCGCGTGCTCAGCGACCTCACTGCGCTCGGCGCGTCGGTCGTGTCGCTCAACCCCATGCGCGACACGCTGGAAGACTACTTCATGCGCCGGGTGTCCGAGCAGGGGCACCGGCGTCAGGTCGAGGCATGACGGCGATGGTGCTCAGAGCGGTGGCGTGGAGCGTGTTCCGCGAGTCGATCCGCGACCGCGTCTTCTACAACCTGCTGCTGTTCGCGGTGCTGCTCGTCGGCGCCGCGGTGCTGATCGGCCAGATCACGGCGGGCCAGGACCTGAAGATCATCAAGGACCTCGGCCTGGCGGCGACCTCTCTGTTCGGGCTGTTCATCGCGGTGTTCGTCGGCATCGGCCTCGTGTGGAAGGAGGTCGAGCGCCGGAGCGTCTACAGCCTGCTCTCCAAGCCGGTCGGACGTCCGGAGCTCGTGCTCGGCAAGTACCTCGGCCTCGCCTTCACGCTCCTGGTGAACGTGTCGGTGATGGCGATCGTGCTCTACCTCCTGCTCGCGTTCATGCAGGTCACCGCGACCGAGAGCGTGCGCGCCGGGTGGGAGGCGCCGGCCACCGACCCCGCGCTGCTCAAGGCGTTCCTGCTGATCTACGTCCAGCTGCTGGTGGTCACCGCGATCGCGCTGTTCTTCTCGACCTTCGCCGGCCCGATGGTGTCGATGGCGCTGACCTTCGGGTTCTACGTCATCGGCCACTTCAACGCGGACCTGAAGCACTTCGATGCGGTCGCCACGTCGGCGCCGCTCGTGTGGATGCTCCGCGCGCTCTACTACCTGCTGCCGAACCTGGCGCCGTTCGACGTCACCGCCAAGGTCGTGCACGCGCAGGCCGTGCCGGCCGGCTACCTGCTGATGACGATCGGCTACGCGGCGATCTACAGCGCCGCCCTGCTGACGGCGGCCTGCTTCATCTTCTCGCGGCGGGACCTCAAGTGACGGCAGGGCGCGGCGGTCGACCGCTCGTGTTCGGGCTGGCGACGGCGGCGCTGGTGGCGTCGTTCGTCGCCGTCGAGGTCTGGCGCGACCGGGTCTACGGCGAGCCGGCCCCGGGCGACTCGGTCCTCTACATCCGCTCGGGCGATGCGCTGCGGCGGATGTCGCTTTCCTTCACCCCGCTGGTCGCCGACATCTACTGGATCCGCGCGGTGCAGTACTACGGCGGCACTCGGCTGTCGAAGTCGGCGTCGAGGAACTACGACCTGCTCTACCCGCTGCTCGACATCACGACGTCGCTGGACCCGCGCTTCGTCATTGCGTATCGCTTCGGCTCGATCTTCCTCGCCGAGGGGTATCCGGGAGGCCCCGGGCGTCCGGACCAGGCCATCGCGCTTCTCCAGAAGGGGTCCCGGGCCGACCCGACGCGCTGGCGCTACCTCCAGGACATCGGCTTCGTCTACTACTGGTGGCTTGGCGACTACCGTGCGGCCGCCGAGTGGTTCGAGAGGGCGGGCAGCATTCCGGGCGGGCCCTGGTGGCTGCGCTCGCTGGCCGCCGTCACCCGCGCTCAGGGCGGGGACCGCCGCGGTTCGCGGGCGCTCTGGCAGTCGCTGCGCGACTCGGCCGACAACGAGTGGCTCCGCAACAACGCCACCCTCCGGTTGGCGCAACTCGACGCGCTGGACGCCATCGACCAGCTGACCGCCGTCGTGGCCGCCTTCAAGGCCAGGACCGGAGGGCTCCCCGGGTCCTGGGACGCGCTCGTTCGGGCGCGCCTGCTGTCGGGGATACCGGCGGACCCCTCGGGCGTGCCGTTCGTCCTCGACGCGGCGACCGGCGAGGTGTCGCTCGCCGCCAGCTCGCCTCTCTACCCGCTGCCGGTCGGGGCCCAGATGAACCAGCCGGCCCGCCGAGAGTGAGCATGGCCTACCTTCTCGTCGCGCTCGTCGGCCTCGTCATCGGCAGCTTCCTCAACGTGTGCATCTACCGCATGCCGCGCGACCTCTCGATTGTCTGGCCGGCCTCGCGCTGCACGGCGTGCGGGCGGGTGATCGCCTGGTACGAGAACATCCCGGTGCTGAGCTACGCGGTGCTGCGCGGCCGCTGCCGGACGTGTGGCGAACGCATCAGCGTGATGTACCCGCTCGTCGAGCTGTTGACCGCGGGCGTGTTCGTGGCGACCTACGCGGCCTTCGGCCCCGCCTGGCTGTCCCCGATCCGGGCGGTGTTCGGCGCGGCGATGATCGTCCTGCTGGTGATCGATCTGCAGCATCAGATCCTCCCCAACGAAATCACGCTCCCTGGGATCGTCGTCGGCCTGGCCGCGAGCCTCGTGGCCGAGCCCGGCTGGCGCGACTCGCTCATCGGCGCCGCGGCCGGGGGCGGCGTGCTGTGGCTCGTGGCGTGGGCCTACGAGCGGCTGCGCCACCAGGAAGGACTCGGCTTCGGCGATGTGAAGATGCTGGCGATGATCGGCGCGTTCCTCGGGTGGAAGCTGATGCTGCTGACGCTGGTCGGCGCCTCGCTGCTCGGCTCGCTGACGGCGGGTGCGCTGATGGCGGCCGGGCGCGCGGACTGGCAGTCGAAGCTGCCGCTCGGCACGTTCCTGGCCATCGCCGCGGTGCCGGTCGGCCTGGTGGGCGACATCGCGGTCGCGTGGTACGCGGGGCTCTTCAGATAGTTGGCAGCTGGCTCTGAATGGCCGTCTCATCGCCGAGAGCCGAGAGCCGTTGACATGTCCCAGTCCGCCTACGCACTGATCGGTCTGACGGCGCTCGTCGCCGCCCTCGTGGGCGTGCTCGTCTTCGCGCTGCTGCGATTCGTCGGCGCGATCCGCGACATGCGGGGACAGCTTCGCGAAGGGAACGCCGAGCGGGCGTTCGTCGCCGCCGCTCTCGAGGATTCGATGCGCCGGCTCCGGGAGCAGGAGCGGGTCCTGTCGGCCCGCGCCGAGCAGTCCGAGCGGCTCAACTCCGAGATCGTCTCGAGCCTCGCGTCGGGCCTTCTCGTCGTCGGCCTCCGCGGCGAGGTGCTCACGCTGAATCCGGCGGCCCGACGGATGCTGCATCGGCCGGCGGTCGATCCGGGCACGGGTTTTCGCGAGCTGCTGGCCGACGCCGTGCCGGTGGCCGAGATCGTCGAGCAGTGTCTGGCGACGGTCCAGCCGATTCTCCGTCGATCGATCGCGCTTCGGCGGCTCGACGGCGGCGCCATGCACCTCGGCGTGGCGGTGTCGCCGCTGCTCGACGCCCAGGGCGCGCTCCAGGGTGCCATCTGCCTGTTCTCCGATCTGACGACGGTGGTCGAACTCGAGGAGCAGCTTCGGCTGAAGGACAGCCTGGCGCGTCTCGGCGAGCTGACCGCCGGCCTCGCCCACGAGTTCCGGAACGGGCTGGCGACGATTCACGGCTACGCGCGCCTGATCGACCCGGCCCAGGTGTCCTCGGCCTACGCGCCCTACGTGCAGGGCATCCGCGACGAGACCGACGCGCTCGGCCGGGTGGTCACCAACTTCCTGAGTTTCGCCAGGCCGGCGCACCTCACACTCGCGCCGGTCGATGTCGGCGCGCTGGTCGCGCGCGCGGTCGAGGAGATCCGGCCAGAGGTCGAGGGACTGCACGGCAGCGCGACGGCAGCCGGGGAGTTCGCGACCGTGGACGGCGACGAGGTCCTGCTGCGTCAGGCGGTCGCCAACCTGCTGCGGAACGCCATCGAGGCGTGTGCAGGCCTCTCCGTGCCGCCTCACGTCAGGGTCGACGGCGTCGTCGATCCCGCCCAGGGCTCGCTGCGCGTCGTGGTTTCCGACAACGGGCCCGGCGTGGACCCCGATCTTCGAGAAAAGGTCTTCCAGCCGTTCTTCACCACGAAGGAGCACGGCACTGGCCTCGGCCTCGCCCTGGTCCAGAAGATCGTCGTCACGCACAACGGCCGCATGACGGTCGCCTCGTCAGACACAGGCGGCGCGGCGTTTCAGATGACGCTGCCGCTGTCCCGCCCATAGCGCCCCCCGGCCGCACGTCGCCAGGCCCCGTGGGTCCGGGCAGCGCTCGAGCCCGGCCCGGCTTCCGTACATTCCTGCCACGTCGTCCCGCCCTCTGCAATGAGGAAACCGCCAACTTCAGGCGGTCCAGCACCCGGTTGGCCCATCGACTTCCGCCAGTTCGCCCAGGATTCCGTCGGGCGGGGCCGATGGACCGCGGATTGCAGAAGCAGGAGGCAAACCTCGCATCCGCTGGAGGCCCGGGGATGTCACCCGCGTTCGGTGCCGCTCGTCGATCGGGATTCACGCTGTTGGAGGTGATGGTGGCGCTCCTGCTGCTGACCGGCGCCTTCCTCGCCGTGGCCGGGCTGCTGGTGGCAGCAGCGCGGGCTGCGGATCGATCGCGGACGACCGCGACAGCCGCCATGCTGGCTGCCAGGAAGCTCGAACACCTGCGGTCGCTCGCCTGGGCCTACGACATCGACGGCACGCCGCTCGACGGCCTCGACACGTCCCCGCCCGGCGCGCTGGCCGCCGACGCCGCCGGATTCGTCGACTACCTGGACGATTCCGGAACGCCGGTTGGCGCGGGACCGCCACCACCTGCCGACGCCTTGTTCGCGCGACGGTGGTCGGTGGAGCACGACGCCGGCACCGCGCCGCCCGCCGTGCTGATGCTTCGGGTCGCCGTGCTGCACCGCGGACCGCCAGTCGCGACGGGCGGTCAGGGCGCGCGCGTCTGGACCGAGGTGGCGCGCCTGACGACCGCGAGAGCCAGGAGGCCCAATTGAGCGCCCGGTCCGGTTTCACGTTGGCCGAGCTGTTGATTGCGGGGACCCTCGTCCTCCTGGTGATGACGGGCCTTGCCGCCGTGATCGATCCCAGTCACGCCACGGCGCGCGCGCAAGCGGCGGCCACCGACGTCCGCCTCCGGTTGCGTGCAGCGGCCGAGGCCGTCACGGCGGACCTCCGAAGCGCCGGGAGCGGCCCCGTGAACGGCGTGTTCGGCCGGGCGCTGGGAGGTTTCGCGCCAGCGGTCTTTCCGAGCCGGCTCGGCTCCCGAGGCGACCCGCCAGGCACGGCGCGGTCGGACGCGCTGACGGTCATCTCGACGGCAGGCACAGGAGCGGCCGCTGAACTCTCGGCCGCGTTCGTGCCGGGCGTCGGGGTGGCCCAGGTCGCGGCTACTTCGGGATGCCCGGCCGGCGATCCGTCGTGCGGCGGGCACGCAGGCCTGACGGTCCTGCTCGTCGACGGGCGCGGCCAGTGGGACCTGTTCACCGTCGCCACGGTCACCGGCGCATCGATGGAGCTCCGGCCGCGCGGGACGACGTCTGGCCGGGCGTTTCCGGCCGGTTCGTTGCTCATCCCGGTGACGGTCGCGTGTTTCGCGCTCCGGCCGGGCACGGCCGCCGAAGGCTTGCAGCTGATGACCGGCGACGGCGATCAGTGGGAGCTTCCGCTGGTCGATCACCTCACGGGCCTGACGTTCGAATTGATGGGCGACCCGGCCCCGCCGCGCCTCGGGTCGGCCGGCGCCTCGCCCCGCGCCGTCACCTACGGGCCGGTTCCCCCGCCGGTCGGAGAAGACAACCTCGGCGACGACTGGCCGGCGGGCGAGAACTGCACATTCCTCACCTTCGCGGGAGGGCAGTCCAGCCGGATGTCCATGCTGGCCGGCAGCGCGGGGGCCGGTCTCGTGCCGCTGCCGGCCGCGTGGCTCACCGACGGACCATGGTGCCCCGATGGTTCGGCCGCGAACCGGTACGACGCCGACCTTCTGCGTGTCCGGGCCGTGCGGGTGACGATCCGGGCGGAGGCGGCGCTGGCCGCGGTCCGGGGTGCCGACATGCGACTGTTCCGCAACCCGGGTTCCTCTCGCAGCCCTTCCGGTGTCGCCGCCAATCAGGGGGTGGTCATCGATGTCGTCCCTCGAGCGTTGCAGGCGGGCCGCTGAGGCCTCGGACGGCAGTGCGGTGCTCGTCGTGCTGATGGGCATGCTCCTTCTGTCGGCCGTGGGCCTGGGAACCGTGCTCGTCGCCACGGCCGACACGCTGGCCTCGGCCAACCAGCGGGACGCCGTCTCTGCGCTCTATGCCGCCGAGGCGGGCGTCGAGCTCGCCGCCGCCGAGCTCGCCGCTGCCTCCGACTGGGACGCCGTGCTGGCGGGCGCGGCGGTCTCGGCCTTCTCCGACGGCCAGCCGTCCGGCCAGAGGACGCTGCCCCACGGCGGCACGATCCGGCTGGACGACATCGCCTGCCTGGCCACGTGCGGTGCGGCGGGAGGCTGTTCGGCGGCGGCGCGGCAGACGGTCACCGACGACAGACCGTGGGGGGCCAACAACCCCAATTGGCGCCCCTACCGCTACGGCCGCGTCGTGGCCGGCGGGTCCTCTCCGGACATCTACCTGGTCGTGCTGGTCGGCGACGACCCTGCCGAGAACGATGCCGACCCGGAGAGGGACGGACTCCCGCCCGCCAACCCCGGAGCCGGGGTACTGATGTTGCGGGCCGAGGCCTTCGGCCCTGGCATGTCGCGCCGGAGCGTCGAGGCCACGATGGTGCGAGTGTCGGTTCCAGGCGGCGCGGCCGTGCCTCGCTTCCTATCCTGGAAGGAGGTGCGATAGGACTGGAGATATCCCGTCGTGCGGCCGATAGGAACAGTGTGGGAGTGTCGGCCCACATGTCGGGGGCAGTCATGAAGATCAATACACCCGTCGGGGTCCTGATCGGAGTCATCGCGGTCTCGGCGGCGGCCCGCGCACAGTCGCTGGCCGACGTCGCCCGCAAGGAAGCCGAACGGCGCAAGACCGTCGCCGCGCCGGCCAAGGTCTACACGGACGCAGACCTCCGCCTGGTCGCGCGGCCGCAGCCGCCCGAGCCGGCGCCTGTCGATCCCGGGAAGGCGGCCGATCTCGAGGCCAAGCCGACCGACAAGGCAGCAGACGCCGCGGCGCCGGCCAAGGCCGCCGAGCCGTCGGTCGACCTGGGTGAGCAGCACTGGCGAACGCTGATTGACGACGCGCGGGGGGCACTGGCGCGGAGCGCGTCCTACCTGCAGGCCCTGGACGAGCGCGTGAGGGCTCTCACCGCCGACTTCAACGCGCGGGAGGATCCGGCGCAGCGAAACGCCATCTGGGGGCAGCGGGGCCGTGCCATCGATGACATGAACCGCCTCAAGGAGGACATGGCGGAGCAGGAGAAGGCGATCGCGAAGATCGAGGCGGACGCCAGAAAAGCCGGCGTTCCGCCCGGCTGGATTCGCTGAGTCGCCGTCCACGTCATGGGTTCCCATTCCGGCCCCTTGCCGGCGGCCACGCCGCCTGTCCTGATCGTCGAAGATCGCGATTCGCTTCGGACGATGCTGCGCCGCGCGCTCGAGTCGGACGGGCATTGCGTGGCGGAGGCGCGCGACGCACCCGAGGCGGTCGAGCAGCTCGGCGCGGTCGCGCCCGTCGTCGTGCTGACCGATCTGCGCCTGCCCCGAGGCGATGGCTTCGGCGTGCTCCGGGCCGCCAAGGCCCACGACCCGGAGCTTCCTGTCATCGTCATGACCGCCTACGGCAGCATCCACGACGCCGTGGAAGCGATGAAACAGGGCGCGCTCGACTTCCTGGCCAAGCCGGTCGATCCCGACCACCTGCTGCTGATCGTCCGCCGCGCCGTCGCCCAGCGGCGGCTGGTCGCCGAGTATCTGTTCCTCAAGGAGGAATTCGCATCGCGCCGGGGGCTGCCAGAGATCGTGGGCAGCGCGCCCGCGCTGAAGCAGGTGTCTGTGGCGGTGCAGCGCGCGGCCGGGAGCGACGCCACCGTCCTGATCGAGGGTGAGAGCGGCACCGGGAAGGAGCTCTTCGCGAGGGCAGTCCACGCGCTCAGCCCTCGCCGGGACGGGCCGTTTGTCGCGATCAACTGCGCCGCCATTCCGGAGGGTCTGCTCGAGACGGAGCTGTTCGGACACGAGAAAGGGGCCTTCACAGGGGCGGCCGGCCGGAAGCTGGGCAAGTTCGAGGTTGCCAACGGCGGGACGATCTTCCTCGACGAGATCGGCGACCTCTCGCTGCCGCTGCAGGCGAAGGTCCTTCGCGCGCTCGAGGAGCGGGCGTTCGAGCGGGTCGGCGGCACCGCGACCGTTCGCGTCAACGTCCGCGTGGTGGCGGCCACAAACCGCCACCTCCGCTCGGCCGTCGCTGCGCGGCGCTTCCGCGAGGACCTCTACTTCCGTCTCTCGGTGTTCCCGATCACCGTGCCGCCGCTGCGCGACCGCGCCGAGGACATCCTTCTGCTCGCCCGGCACTTCGTGGAGCGGTTCTGCCGCGAGATGACCAAGCCGGTGATGACGCTGGCGGCGTCGGCCGAGGATGCGCTGCGCGCGTACTCATGGCCGGGCAACGTGCGCGAACTGCAGAACTGCATCGAGCGCGCCGTCATCCTGGCCGACGGCGATCGCCTCCACGATCATCACTTGAGCCTGCCCGGCGCGGTCGCGGGCACGCCGGGTCGCGGCGATCCGTTTGCGGCGATCGACATCTCGGGATCGCTCTCGGAAGCCGTCGTGCGGGTGCAGGCCGAGGTCGAGCGACGGAAGATCGGGCAGGCGTTGAATGACGCGGGGGGCGACTCGGGGCGCGCCGCCGAGATCCTGCAGGTGGACCAGCGGGCGTTCGTCTCGATGCGGACGAAGCACCGCCTCTGAAGTCAGCCCCGCCTGGCCAGGAATCCCACCCGGGCCAGCGCCTCGGCCAGCTCGGGCTCTCCGACGTCGTCCACAACCGACGCCGCACCGATGCCGACCGGCAGTACGAAGTGCAGCGCGCCGTCCACGATCTTCTTGTCGAGTTTCACGAGCTCCAGGACCTTGGCCACCTGCAGGTCCCCGACGGGCGGCAGCGGTCCGAGCTTCATGACGAGGGCGTTCAGCGCGCGGCGGTCGTCTTCCGCGATCAGGCCCCGGGAGGCCGCGACCTGCGCGGCGACGAGCATCCCCCAGGCCACCGCCTCGCCGTGGCGGAACCGGCGGTAGCCGGTGAGAGCCTCCACGGCGTGCCCGGCGGTGTGCCCGAAATTCAGCACGCGGCGCGCGCCTGCCTCACGCTCGTCGGCCGAGACGATCGCGGACTTGATGCGGCAGCAGTCGGCGATGATCGTCGAGACGACGCCGGCTGCCGGGTCGGCCAGCCGCGCGGCCTCCCTGTCGAGCAGCGCGAACAGGTCCGCGCTGCACGCCATCCCGTACTTGATCACCTCGTACAGGCCCGCACGGTACTCGCGGCGCGGAAGCGTGCGCAGGAACAGCGGGTCGGCGACGACGAGGCGCGGCGGGTAGAAGGCGCCGACGAGGTTCTTGCCGGACGCCAGGTTGACGCCGACCTTCCCTCCGACCGAGGCGTCCACCTGGGCCAGCAGCGTGGTCGGCACCTGGACGAGACCGACGCCGCGCAGGTAGGTCGCGGCGGCGAAGCCGGCCATGTCGCAGATGACGCCGCCGCCGATCGCGACGACCACCGAGCCGCGGTCTGCGCCTGTGCGCACGAGCGCTTCGTAGATGCGGGCGACCGACGCCAGGTGCTTGTGTCGCTCGCCGTCCGGCACGAGGATGACTTCTGCACCGGGGAGCGCCGCCGCCATCCGCTCGCCGTGGAGCCGCCACACGACCGGGTTCGACACCACGAACCGCCGCGGCCCCACGCGCCAGTCGTCGAGCAGGCGGCCGGCCCGGTCGGCGAGGCCGTCGCCGATCAGGACGGGGTAATCGCCGCCGGCGCTCAGGACATCGACTCGAATCTGGTGCATCTCTGGCCTCGCGGGTCGACCGCTCGTTAATGGTAGGATAGCCCAAAGGACTGACGCATGGCATCGAGCAGCAACGACAAGAAGAGCGGCGGCGAAGGGCAGGTGACAGAGATCACCCCGAGGTCCGAGGACTTCGCACGCTGGTACACGGACGTGATCCGGCGCGCGGAACTGGCCGACTACTCGCCGGTCAAGGGGTGCATGGTCATCCGCCCCTACGGCTACGCGATCTGGGAGTTGATCCAGCAGGGTCTCGACCGCCGCATCAAGGCCACGGGCCACGTCAACGCGTACTTCCCGCTGCTCATCCCGCAGAGCCTCCTCATCAAGGAAGCCGACCACGTCGAGGGGTTCGCGCCGCAGGTGGCGTGGGTCACCAAGGGGGGGAACGAGGAGCTCGACGAGCCGCTGGCCATCCGCCCGACGTCTGAAGCGATCATCGGCACGATGTACGCCAAGTGGATCCAGTCGTGGCGCGACCTGCCCATTCTCATCAACCAGTGGGCGAACATCGTCCGGTGGGAGAAGGTGACGCGGCTCTTCCTGCGGACGACTGAATTCCTGTGGCAGGAAGGGCACACGGCCCACGAGACGGCCGAGGAAGCCGAGGAGGAGACGCTCAAGATCCTCGATGTCGTCTACAAGGACTTCGTCGAGACGGAGCTGGCCATCCCGGTCGTCGCCGGGCGGAAGAGCGACAGCGAGAAGTTCGCGGGGGCCGACCGGACGTACTCGATCGAGGCGCTGATGGGCGACGGGCGGGCGCTGCAGGCGGCGACGTCGCACAATCTGGGCCAGAACTTCGCCAAGGCGTTCGGGATCCAGTTCCAGGCCCGCGACAAGTCGCTCCAGTACATCTGGGGCACGTCGTGGGGCATCACGACGCGGCTGATCGGCGGGGTCATCATGACGCACGGCGATGACAACGGGCTGGTCTTCCCGCCCCGCATCGCGCCCTACCAGGTCGTGATCGTCCCGATTCCGCGCGGCAACTGGCGCGAGACGGTGCTGCCGCACGCGAAGGCGATCTTCGACGAGCTGACGGCTCAGGGCGTGCGTGTGATGCTCGACGACCGCGACGCGTACACCCCCGGGTGGAAGTTCGCCGAGTGGGAGTTGCGCGGCGTTCCCGTCCGCCTCGAGATCGGCCCGAAGGACATCGAGAAGGGCCAGGTGATGCTGGCGCGGCGCGACACGCGCGAGAAGCTCCCGGCTTCGCGCGACGCTCTGGCGGCGCGGATCCAGGCGCTGCTCGACGAGATCCAGAAGAACCTCTACGACCGGGCGGTGAAGTTCCGCGAGGAGCACACCACCGAGACCGCCTCGTACGACGAGTTCAAGCAGATCATGGAAGGCCGTCCCGGCTTCGTCGTCGCGCCGTGGTGCGGGTCGGCCGAGTGCGAGGGCCAGATCAAGGCCGACACGCAGGCGACGATCCGGAACGTGCCGCTCGGGGACAGTGCGGGCGGCGTGTGCGTGCGGTGCGGCCAGCCCGGCATCGCGCGTGCCCACTTCGCGAAGGCGTACTGATCCGATCTACTTCGGCGGGCCGAGGAGTGACACGGCGGCTTCGGGCCACCGCGTGCGGATGCGTTTCGTCAGCGCGTGACGCTCGTTGAGCTTCTCGCGCGCTGCGATCGCGCGGAACACGGTGGCGAGGTGGGCGCGCCACCAGTCGGTGGCGCCGCGGTCGGGCGCACCGGCCTGGCCTGCGCCATCCTCGCCCGCCCGGGCGTAGGCGGCCGCCACCGGTTCGAGGCACGTACGGTCGCCGATCGCGCCGAGCGCCGCGAGCATCTCGACCGGCGCCTGTTCACCGCCCTCGATCGTCTCGCGCAGGTCGTACAGCGCCACCGTGCTGCCGCGAGCGGCCAGCACCTGGTGCGCCGCGGCGCGCGCTGTCATCCACTCCCGGCGCCGCACGGGGTCGCCCGTGTCCCGTTCGCGGTTCCGCACGCGCTGCACCAGCCCGTGGAGCGTGGCGAGCGGCGTGTCCGCGCCCGCAGCCTCGAGCCACTGCCTGACCGCGTCCGCGCGATCGGGAAGCGCACCGCCAGCCGCCTTCTGCAGCGATTCCGCCGGCGGGACCACGTCCCGCCCCACGTGGCCGGCCACCATCGCCCGCACCGCCGCGCTCGGGTCGTCGCGCAGCCTCGAGGAAATCAGGCCGAGCGCCGGCCCCGGAACCTGCCGGAGCGCGTCGAGCGCCGCCAGCCGGACGCCGTCGGATCGCTGCCGGTCCACCGCGATGGCGGCGAGCCGGTCGAGCACCGCCGCTCCCCGCGTCGATTCCAGCAGCCGCCTGAGCAGCGCCGCCGCCGCGTCCCTCACCGCTGCATCGTTTCCCTCGAGGCAGGCGAGCGCGGCGTCCGCCGCGCGCGGGTCGCCGATCGCTTCGAGCGCCGCCAGGGCACTGGTGCGAATCGACGGGTCGGCACTCGACGCGAGCAGGCCGAGCAGCCCCGACACCGCGCGTGTGCCGATGACCGAGAGCCGGGCGACGGCCGCCTCGCGCGCCATGCCGGTCCCCGACTCGAGGTCCGCAACGAGCGCGGCGACTTCACGGGCGGACGATCGCGTGATCGCCACCCCGTCACTCCTCGACGGGCGCCTTCGCGCGGCGCTTCCCGAACACCCAGGCGATGCCGATGCTGATGATGTAGAGCCCGATCATCGGGGCGGCGAAGAGCGCCTGCGTCAGCATGTCGCCGCTCGGCGTGACCACCGCGGCGGCGACGAAGATGATGAGGATCGCGTACTTGAAGCTCTTGATCAGAAACCGCGCCGTCACCAGGCCGATGCGCGCGAGCGTGTAGACCACGGCCGGCATCTGGAAGACCAGGCCCATCCCGAGGATCATCTTCACGTAGAGCGCGAACACCGGCTCGACGCGCGGATAGAACGTCAGCTTGTCGTTCGCGAAGCTCGCGAAGAACGTCCACATCCACGGGAAGAGCAGGTAGTGGGTGAACGCCGCACCACCGACGAAGCCCACCGTCGCCAGGACGATGAACGGCACCGCGAGCCGCTTCTCCTTCGCGTACAGGCCCGGAGCGACGAACAGCCACGCCTGCAGGAGAATGACGGGCATCGCGATGATGACGCCCGCCAGCAGCGCCATCTTGACGTAGAGGATGAACGCTTCGGTCGGCTCGTTGTAGACGAGCGTGCTCCCCTTCGGCAGCAGCCGGTTCAGGGGCTCCATCACGAAGTCGTAGATCTTCTGGACGAAGGTGAACGCGATCAGGCAACCGACGGCGATGGCGGCCAGGGCCATCACGATGCGCTTCCGGAGTTCGTCGAGGTGCTCCAGGAAGGTCATCTTCGCCCCGCCGCCTTCGGGTAATGCGCCGCCCCAGCCGTCGTAATCGTCAGCCGCGGGTTGGTCGGAGGATCGGGAGAACGGCAGGAGCGCCATCAGCCGTGCTGGGTCGGGTTGTCATCGCCCGCCGGCGCCTCGGAGTCCGGCCCGGCTGCGGTCGGCGTGGTCTGGTCGTCGGGGCTCTCGAACGCAACGGTCTCGACGGGCTCGACGGGCTCCCCGGTCTCGACGGGGTCAGCGGACGCGACGGGCTCGGCGGATGCGACGGGCTCGGCGGACGCGACGGGCTCGGCGGACGCGACGGCGCCCTTGGCCTGCCGCTGCTCGTCCACCCGGATCTCCTCCTCGAGCGTGTTCCGGAGCTCGTTCGACGCGCGCTTGAATTCGGCGATGCTGCGGCCCAGCGACTTGCCGAGGTCGGGCAGCCGCCGCGGGCCGAAGATGATCAACGCGATCACGAAAATGATGATCAGTTCCTGCATGCCGATGGAGCCGAACATGATGCCTGCTCTCGGAGCCCCGCGCCGCAGCCCGGGCTGCGCGCGGTCGTTGAAGGGCCGCTCCCACGGAGGTCGCCGCCCGCGAGTTTCCTCGGTTGTCGAGGGTTCGAAGACTTCACCTGCATTATAGGAGTCCGCTCCGGCCAGGGTCAAGTCGCGCGCGCTCGAAACAGCGCCGGAAGTCATTGCGACACCGTGGTTTATCTGCTAGCATCGAATTCATGGTGCGCAAGTACGGAGTGATCTCGATGGCCGCGTTCGCGGTCGTCGTTTCCGCCCTCGTGGGGGGCTTCCTGGGCCGGAACGCGGCGGCGACCGCAGCCGACGTCTCGGACTATCGGGTGTTCACCGCGGCGCTCGGCGCGGTCGAGGCGAACTACATCGACACGGTCGACTCCAAGCGCCTGGTCTACGGGGCGATCGGCGGCATGCTCCAGACGCTCGACCCGCATTCGAGCTTCATGGACCCCGACTACTACAAACGGATGCGCGAACGCCAGGAGGGCGAGTACCAGGGCCTCGGCATCACCATCCAGGTGATCGAACACGACATCAACGTGATGTCTCTCTTCGAGGGAACGCCGGCCTACAAGAAGGGCATCCGCCGCGGCGACATCATCGTCCGCATCGGCGGCGAGGACGTGCGAGCCTGGACCGACGCCCAGGGCAAGCCGCTCACCGGCCTCGCGCTGTCGGACCGCGCCGTCTCGAAGCTGCGCGGCCCGAAGGGCACCCTCGTGCAGGTGTCGCTGAAGCGCACCGGCTACGAGCAGCTGATCGACATCCAGGTCCCGCGCGACGAGATCCGCATCCCGTCCATCACAGCGTCGTTCATGGTGGACCCGGAGACCGGCTACGTCCGATTGCAGGACTTCGCCGAGCACACCGACCGCGACCTGGGCCTCGCGCTGGGCGACCTGAAGGCGAAGGGCATGAAGCGCCTCCTGCTCGACCTGCGCGTCAACCCGGGCGGACCGCTGGACCAGGCCATCCGCGTGTCGAACCGCTTCCTGCCCCAGGGGTCTTTGATCGTGCGCACCCGCGGGCGGGTGTCGAACGCCGACCAGGACTACGTGGCGACCGAGCGGAGCGAGTACACCGACATCCCGCTCGTCGTCCTCGTGAACCGGTCCAGCGCGAGCGCGTCCGAAATCGTCAGCGGCGCCATCCAGGATCACGACCGCGGCCTCATCGTCGGCGAGACGACGTTCGGGAAGGCGCTCGTTCAGTCGGTCTACCGGATCAGTGAGGGCGCGGGCCTCGCGCTCACCACGGCGCGCTACTACACGCCGAGCGAGCGGCTCATCCAGCGGCCGTGGGACGGCACGTTCGACGAGTACCAGACCTACACGCTCAAGGATCAGACCGAGATGGTCCACCCGGCGACCGACCTGCGTTACACGGCCGCCGGCCGGAAGGTGTACAGCGGCGGCGGCATCGAGCCGGACAAGCGCATGGAAGGCCCTGTCGAGGGGTTCAACCCGACGCGGCTGGGAAGGCTGATCTACGCGCGCCAGCTCTTTGCCACCTTTGCCGAGCGCTTCGCGGCGGAGGGAGACACGCGCATCACGCCGCGGCCCGACCAGAGGCGCGTGCCCCGCACCTTCACGGTGGACGACGGGATGCTCAAGGAGTTCAGGACGTTCCTCCTGGCCCAGAAAGTCGACGTCGACGACGAGTCGTTCGCGAAGGACACCGACTTCATCCGCGCGATGATCCACTACGACATCGACGTCGCGCTGTTCGGTCCGTCGGAGGCGCGGCGCAACCTGCTGTCGAAGGACCCGCAGGCGCAGTACGCCCTGCAGCTGTTTCCGGAGGCGGAGCGCATCGCCGGGTTGCGAAAAGTCAAGGGGATCACGACCGGTCGATAACTAGCGCTTGGGTTCGTTCGGGCGCTTGCCACAAGTTCTGGCAGTTGTTAGACTGACCGGCGGTCTTGCGTCTGGGGTCAGATCCCGGGGTCCTTGCGAGTGGGCAAGAACCGGCGTCTGACCCCAGCGTTGTTTCTTGCGGGTCGGCAGTTCCCGGGGTCCGAACCGGGCGTGGTATCACGGCCGTCGGCGACCGTGTGAAGGACAGCGATGCGTCTGGAGAAGCTTCAGATTTCCGGGTTCAAATCGTTCTCGGATCGGTCCGAGCTGGCGTTCGATCGCGGCGTTACCGCGATCGTGGGCCCGAACGGCTGCGGGAAGAGCAACGTGGCGGACGCCATCGTATGGGTCCTGGGCGAACAAAGCGCGAAGAGCCTGCGCGGCGACCAGATGCAGGACGTCATCTTCAACGGCAGCGAGGCGCGCAAGGCAACAGCGGCCGCCGAGGTGCGGTTGATGCTGTCGGGAGTGACGTCGGCCAGCGAACGGGCAGGAGTGGCCGGACCCTCCGACGCGGACGACGCCGAGCCGATCATGGCGCGCGACGTCGAGGTGACGCGCCGCCTGTATCGGTCCGGCGAGAGCGAGTACCTGATTAACGGCGAGGTCGTGCGTCTGAGGGACGTCCACGAACTCCTGATGGACACGGGGCTGGGCGCCAAGGCGTACGCCATCATCGAGCAGGGGAAGATCGGGCAGATTCTCAGCACGCGGCCGACCAATCGCCGCCAGCTGATCGAGGAAGCGGCCGGCGTCACGAAGTACAAGGCGCGCCGGCGCGCGGCCGAGCTCAAGCTGGAGGCGTCCGAGCAGAACCTCACCCGCATCGACGACATCATCTTCGAGGTCGAGAAGCAGCGCGGCGTGCTCAAGCGCCAGGCGGCCAAGGCGAGGCGCTACAAGCGACTCCGCGAGGAACTTCGGCGGTGGGAGAAGGTGCTGTTCGCGCGGCGCTACCGCGTGCTGGCCGCCGACATCGAGTCGGCCCGCGGCCGCCTGATCGAGCGGCGCGAGGCCGAGGCGGCGGCGGCCGCGGGGCTGTCGGCCGCGGAGGACGCGCTGGCCCGGACGCGCCTCGAGCTGGTCCAGGCCGAGTCGGCGGCCGGCGCGGCGCGCGAGTCGGCCCACGCGCGCGAACTGGACATCGACCGGCAGCAGAACCAGATCAGCCTGAACGCGCAGCAGCTGGAGAGCCTCGGCGTGCGCAGCGGGGAGATCGCCGAGGAACTCGCAGCCATCGAGGCGAGGCGCGAGCCGGCGCACGAGGCCCTCGTCGAACGGCGCGAGGCGGCCGCCCGCGCGGCCGGCGAGCGCGACCAGGCGTCGAGCATCCTCGCGACCGAGAATGCCGCCTACGAGGCGGCCTACTTCGGCCTCCAGTCGCTCGAGGCCGACGTCGACCTGAAACGCCAGGAGGTCTACCTCGCCCTGACGGCGATCAGCTCGCTCCAGCACGCCATCGACCACGCCGCGGCCGCGCGGGAGCGCGTCGAGGAGGAACTGGCCAGGCTCGAAGCCGAGCGGTCCGACGTCGACGTGGAGGACGCCCGCCTGGCGGCCGACCTCGAGGCCGGCCGCCAGCAGCTGGCCACCGCCCAGGTGAGGCTCGAGCGCGTGCGCGGCGAGGGCGAGGCCCGCCAGGCACAGCTCGCCGACGCCAGAGACGCACACGAGCAGCACCGTCACGACACGCGCGCCGGCGAGCAGGATCTCGCCAGCGTGGAGGCGCGGCTGGCGTCGCTCGAGGAGCTCGAGGCCGCCCGCGCGCAGTACGGCGACGCCGCCCGGTTTCTGCTGGCCGACCGGACCGCCGGCATCCGTCAGTTCGGGTCGGTGGCCGACTGCCTCGAAGTCGATCGCGGATACGAGCGCGCCGTCGAATCGTATCTCGGCGATCTTCTGCAGCACGTGCTCGTGCCCGACCACGACGAGGCGGCCCGAGGCCTGGCGCTCGTTCGCGAGCACAACGCCGGGCGCTGCGGATTCCTCGTGGTCGGCGGCGCGGTGCCCTCCGCCGCGCCGGCGCCGGCGCCGCCGGCCGAAGGCCTCGTGCCGATGGCCTCGGTGGTCCGAATCTCGGGGGAGCACGCCGGGCTCATCCGCCATGCGATCGGCCACGCGTGGATTGCGGCGTCGTACGCCGGCGCAGCTGCCGCATCGCAGGCGACCGACCTGCCCGTGGTGACGCCCGACGGCGACGTGCTGCGCGGTGCCCATCTGGTCTACGGCGGCGTGCGCGAGGAAGCCCGCGGCATCCTCTCGACCAAGCGCGAGGTCAAGGAGCTGCGAGATCGCGCCGTCGCGATTCGCGCGGACCTGGCGCGTCTGGCCGAACAGAGTGACCAGGCGGCGGCCGCCATCGACCGGCTCACCCAGGAGATCGCCCGGCTCGTCGGGGAAGCCCACGCTCAGGAGAAGGCGATTGTCGGCTTCGACGCGCTCGTCGCCAACGCCCTCGAAAACCGCGAGCGCCTGACACGAAAGGCGGAGGTCCTCACCACCGAGAGCGCCCGGGCCCGCCAGGAGCGCGGGACGCTCGAGGATCGCGAGCGTGAGGCGCGGGAGTCGGTCGTCCGGCAGGAGGACCTGCGCCTGGCTGCCGACGAGCGGCTCGCGATCGCGCAGCGGGAGTTCCAGAACGCCCGAGAGGCGGCCGAGATCATCAGCCGTCGCGCGGCCGACGCGCGGGCGGCGCACGCGGCCCTCGTCGAGCGGGCCACGGCGCTGCTCACCGAGGTGGCGCGCCAGGAGGACGTCATCGAGGAGCTCGAATCGCGCTCCGCGGCTCGCCAGGACGAAGCGCGGCTGAACCAGGAGCGCCAGGCCGGGCTGCGCCAGGCCATCGAAAACGGCAATGCGCGCCTCGACCTCGACATCGAGGACCTCCACCGTCTGCGCGGCGAGGTCCGGGAAGCCGACGAGCGGCTGTCCGCCCTGCGGCTCGAGGCCGAGTCCCAGGATGCGGCCATCCGCGACGCGCGGAAAGCGCTCGAGGGTGTCCGCGCCGACGTCGGCGAGCTGGAGCTGGTTCGCGTGACCGCGGAATCCGACCTGGCCCACCTGGCCTCCACCTGCGTCGAGGCCGTGCAGGCCACGCTCGACCAGGTGCTGGCCGACGTGGAGGAGGCCGAGCGTGACGGACAGGTCGCTCCGGGCGTGGCCGTGGCCGACGAGATCGAGGAAGAAGCGGGCGACGAGGAGGGCGAGGCTGCGGCGGAGATTGCGGCCCAGGCGCTGCCCGCCGCCGAGCCGTCGACGCCGGACGAAGCGATCGCGGGCCTCAAGACGAAGATCGACCGGCTCGGCCCGGTGAACATGATGGCGATCGAGCAGTACGACGAGCTCGAGACCCGCCATACCTTCCTCACCGTGCAGCGGAAGGACCTCCGCGATTCGATCGCCGCCACCGGCGAGGCGATCAAGCGGATCGACGAGACCAGCAAGGAGCGCTTCCGCGAAGCGTTCGCCGTCATCAACCAGAACTTCCAGGAGACGTTCGCCCTGCTGTTCGGCGGCGGACGGGCCGGCCTCGCGCTGCTCGACGAAACCGACGTCCTCGAGAGCGGCATCGAGATCGTCGCGCAGCCGCCGGGAAAGCGGCTCCAGAACGTGCAGCTCCTGTCGGGCGGCGAGAAGGCGCTGACCGCCATCGCGCTCATGTTCGGCATCTTCCGCTACAAGCCCAGCCCGTTCTGCGTGCTCGACGAGATCGACGCGCCGCTTGACGACGCCAATATCGGGCGGTTCACCGACATCCTCAAGAAGATGCAGGAGGAAACCCAATTCATCATCATCACCCACAGCCGAAAGACGATGGAGATCGCCGACCGGCTCTACGGCGTGACGATGGAAGAGCCGGGCGTCTCGAAGCTGATCTCCGTCAGGCTGAACTAGCCGTCATCCGGCTGGTGCCGGGCGGCCGGCCGCTCGCGGACATCCCGATGGCGTGGCCCGGTCGAACCCCGGTGGGCGCTCCAGCGTATAGTCCTGCAGGAGGCACGCTTGCCATGTACGCGACCCGACTGATCGCCGCCGCCGCCCGTCTGGCGGCCGTCGCCGCCGCTGCCGCCGGTCTGTCCGCCTGCGACGTCGTCGTCAACAGCCTCGAAGCCAAGGGCAAGGCCCACGACGAGTGGACCCGGACCTATGCGATTGCCGCGACTGGCGACGTCGAAATCGTCAACGCGAACGGCCGCATAGAGGTGACCGGCGCCGACGGCACCCAGGTCGAGGTCGTGGCCGAACGGACGGCCCGCGGGATGACCGACGAGGATGCGCAGAAGGTGCTGGCGCAGGTCCAGATTGTCGAGGCCGTGACCGCGGACCTCGTCCGGCTCGAGACCAGGGCGCCCACCGGCGAGGGGCGGCGGGTCGACGTGACGTACCGCATCAAGGTGCCTGCCTCGGTGAACGTCCGGCTGCAGAACTCCAACGGGACAATCGAGGTCGCGGCCCTCAAGGGGACCGTCAAGGCCGAGACCGACAACGGCACGGTCGTCGGCCGCCAGCTCACCGGCACGGTCGACGCGAACACGACGAACGGCTCCGTGCGCCTCGAGGTGGATGGTGTGGCCTCGGGCGGCATCCGGGCGGAGACCGTGAACGGAAAGGTCGAGTTGACGCTCCCGTCTGGCGCCAAGGCGGACGTGCGGGCGGTATGCGTCAACGGGAGAGTGTTCGTGAAGGACCTCAAGCTCGACGGCCCGGAGACGACGCGGCGGCGGGCCGAGGGTCGCCTGAATGGCGGCGGGCCGAAAGTCGTTCTCGAGACCACGAACGGATCCATCCAGCTGACCGGGCGGTGAACGAAGACAGGTCCGCCCGGTACCGCAAGCTGGGCCGCCGGGCGGCTGTCGCGTCCACGGCGTGGAGCGCCGGGCTTCTCGTTTGTCTGGCCGCAACGCCGCTGTCGTTGGGCCTCCGTCGTCTGGCCGAGACGGTCGTCGACCCGCTCCACTCGGCGCTCCAGCCGACGGCGGTCGTTCTCGTCTACCTCGCCTGCCTGGGTGCCATCCACGAAGTCGGCGCGCTCCCGTTGTCCTTCTACCGGTCGTTCCTGCTGGAACGCCGCTACGACCTGTCGACCGAGCGGTTCGGCCGCTGGGCGGTCGATCAGCTGAAGGGAGGGGCGCTCGGTGCCTTCCTGTCGGCCGCCGGGTTTTCGCTGCTCTACGCTGCCATCCGGCTCCTGCCGGAGTGGTGGTGGGCGGTGGCCGCCGTCGGGTTCGGCGCGGTCGTCGTGGCCCTCACCGGGCTTGCACCGGTGGTGCTGCTGCCCATCTTCTTCACGATTCGACCTCTCGAGCGCGCGGACCTCAGGGAGCGCCTCATCGCTCTTTCGGGGCGGGCCGGCGTGGCCGTCACCGACGTGTGCGAGTGGCGGATGAGCGACCGTACGAAGAAGGCGAATGCCGCGCTCAGCGGCATCGGTCGCACGCGGCGCATTCTCGTCTCGGACACACTGCTGGCCGCCCATCCGGACGGCGAGGTCGAGGTCATCCTGGCGCACGAGCTCGGCCACCACGTCCATCGCGATCTGTGGAAGGGAATCGCGATCCAGGCCACCATGGCCGCGCTGGGGTTCTTCACGGCCAGTCGGGTCCTGCCGGCGCTCGCGCCGCGGCTCGGGTGGACGGGGGCGGCCGACGTGGCGGGCCTGCCCGTGCTCCTGCTCTCGATCGGGGCGGTCGCGCTCGCCCTGCTGCCGGGCATCACCGCTGCGTCGAGAGGCATGGAGCGGGCGGCGGACCGGTTCGCGCTGGAGCTGACCGGGAACGCGGCTGCGTTCGCGGGGGCCATCGAGCGGCTGGGCGCGCAGAATCTGGCGGAGGAGCGTCCCTCGAGGCTGGCCCGCTGGCTGTTCTACACCCATCCACCGATCGCCGAGCGAGTCGCCGCCGCCAAGATCTGGCACGCGGCCGCCGCTCGCCGCCGCGATCCCGGTCCATCGCGTCTATAATGGCGGTGCGCGGGAGTGGGCGCGCGCGTCTATTTCGGCTGGCGTTCATGAAACCATCCGGCGTCTTCAGGTGGTTCGGCGGTGCGGCGGTGCTTCTGGTCACGGCGTCCGGCTGGGCGTGCGGGACGGCCGGCTCTGACTCGGCTTCGGCCGGCGCCGGGTCTTCTTCATCCGCGACGGTCACCGTCCGCCGAGGGACGTTCACCCGTACGGTTCGCGTCTCGGGCATCACCGAGGCGGTCCGGACATCCGCGGCCATCGCACCGCGCCTGGCGGGCCAGGGGAACTCGAATCTCGTCATCACGACGCTCGTCGCGGGCGGCGCGCTGGTGAGCGAGGGGGACGTCCTCGTCGAGTTCGACCCTCAGGACCAACTCCGCGCGGCGTTCGACCGCCGCACCGAATTCCAGGACCTCGAACAGCAAATCCGGCGGGTGGAGGCGGAGCAGGCGACGGCCTACGCGAGCGACGAGACCGCGATGAAGCAGGCCGAGAACGACGTCGGCCGCGCCGAGCTCGAGACGCGGAAGAACCGCGTCCTTCCGCCCATCGAGGCGGACAAGAACAGCCTCGCGCTCGAGGAAGCCCAGGCAAGACTGATCGAGGTGCGGCAGGCCAGGACGCTCAGGCGACTGACGGCGGCCGCCGACATGAGGATCCTCGAGATCCGGCGCGGGCGCATGGAGCAGACGCTCAAGCACGCCGAGGAGAACGCGGCGTACATGATCATTCGCGCCCCGTTCGACGGCCTGGCGGTCGTGCAGCCGGTGTTCAAGGGATCGGCGATGACCGAGCTGCAGGAAGGCGACGAGGTCCGGCCCGGCATGCCGATCGTGAGCGTCGTCGATCCGAAGTCGATGCAGGTGAGGGCGCGCGTCAGCCAGGTCGATCGCGGCCTGGTGGCGGTCGGACAGTCGGCGCGCGTGACGCTCGACGCCTACCCCGGGGTGTCGTTCGACGGGAAGTTGGTGCAGCTCGCGCCGCTGGCCATCACCAGCTCGGTGACGCCGGCCGTGCGCGGCTTCGTCGCGCTGGTCTCGATTGCGGGGTCCAACACCGTTCTGATGCCGGACCTCTCGGCGGCAGTCGATGTCACGGTCCAGCAGCGGGACGACGTGATCGTGCTGCCCCGCGAGGCCGTGGCGTTCGACAAGGCCGGGCCGTCGGTGCTGGTACGCCAGCGGGGCTCGTTCGTGCGCCGGGCGGTCACGGTCGGCGAGGTGGCGGATGTTCAGGTGGTCGTGACCTCCGGCGTGGCCGAGGGCGAGATCGTCGCGCGCAGCGCCGCGGGAGGGGAATGACGTGAAGGGGCTGGCTCTGCGGATCGCCTCGCGCTGGCGCCAGGCGACAACGATTGCGGTGGTCCTCGCCGTGTCGCTGGTGGTCTACTTCGCGGGCGTCGGGCGGACAGGGGCGAACGTGCCGACGGCCCTGGTCGCCCGCGGTGAGTTCGTCGACGTCGTCGAACTCCGCAGCGAGATCCGGCCCGTCAGGTCGGTCGTGCTCAGCGCCCCCACGCAGGCGGGGGAACTCCAGAATCGTCCGGCTCGTCAAGAACGGCTCGAAGGTGAACGCAGGGGACGTGGTCGTCGAGTTCGACGACACGTCGCTGAAGCGCCAGGAGGTCGACCGCCGCGCGGAGCTGAAGCAGATTGAAGCCGAACTCGAGCAGAGAAGGGCGCAGGCGCGCATGGCCGACGAGGCGAGCGCCACGAACCTCATGCGGGCCCAGTTCGACGTCAATCGCGCGAAACTCGACGTCGTCGACCGGGACTTCGTGGCGCGCATCGACCTCGAGCTGGCCAGGCTGACGCTGAGCGACGCCGAGCAGCGCCTGATCGAGGCCGAGAAGAGGCAGGTGTCGGACAGGGCGGCGCAGGCGACCGATGTGTCCCGCCGCGCCCGCAGGCGCGACCGGGTGCAGCAGGAGCTCCAGCGGATCCAGGGCGTCATTGCCGGCCTCAAGGTGCGCGCGCCATCCGCCGGCACCGCGAGCCTGATGCCCAACGGGCGCGCCGGGCGGATGATGGGCGGCCTGCAGGACTTCCGCGAGGGTGACCGGGCGTGGCCTGGGGCCGCGATCGTGGAACTGCCGGACCTGTCGTCGGTGCACCTGACGGCGCGCCTCGACGAGGCGGACCGCGGGCGGGTCGAGGTCGGGCAGTCGGCCACTGTGCACCTGGACGCCGTGCCCGACAAGGTCTACGACTCGAAGGTGTCGAAGATCTCGATCCTTGCGCGCGTGGACTTCTCGACGAACTGGCCGCCGACGCGCGACTTCGACCTCCAGCTCGACATGAGCGATCCTGACTCGCGCCTCAGACCCGGCATGAGCGCCACGGTCCGCATCGGCGTCGCGAGGCTTCGGAACGTGCTGGTGGTGCCGGCGCAGGCGGTGTCGCTCGTCAACGGCCGGCCGACGGTCTACGTGCAAACCCCGCGCGGGTACGATGCGCGGCCGGTGGTGATCCTGAAGCGGGGGCGCGAGCAGGTGGCGCTGGCATCCGGCGCGGAGGCGGGCGAGCGCCTGGCGCTGGGCAACCCCAACACGAGGCGGGCGGGTGGCCGCTAGCGGTCGGCGTTCGGAGCGTACATGAAGGTAAAGCGAGTCCTGTGGGCCGTGGCGGCGCTGGGCGTGACCGGGGGACTGGTCGCCGCGGCGTCCGCGGTCAAGTCCGGCCCGATAGCCGTGCGGCGCGCGCCGACCGCGACCGTCACGCGCGGGTCGCTCAAGCTCGACGTCTGGGCGACCGGGGAGTTTCGGGCGTCCCGGACCGTGTCGCTGTCCGCGCCGACGGCCGGAGGCGGCCTTCGACTGATCAAGCTGGCCGACACCGGAACGTCGGTGAAGGCGGGCGACGTCGTGATGGAGTTCGATCCGGCCCAGCAGCAGTTCGCGCTGGACCAGGCGCTCTCCGAGGTGGCCGAGGCCGAGCAGGAGGTCATCCGGCGACGGGCCGACATCGAAGCGAGGGCCGCGCAGGACCAGGTGACGCTGCTCAACGCGCGCTACCGCGTGCGACGGGCAGAGCTGGACTGCCGCACGCCCCAGCAGCTGATCAGCGCCAACGAATACAAGAAGCGTCAGCTCACGCTCGAGGAGATGAAGCGCCGCCTCGCACAGACCGAGCACGACGTCGTCGAGAATCAGACCAACGCGAGGGCGGCGCTGGCGGTGGTCGAGGAGGGCCGGAACCGGTCGCGGATCAACGCCGACCGCGCGCGCCAGATCATCGAGAGCCTGGTCGTCCGATCGCCGATCGACGGGCTCGTGCTCGTCAAGGAGAACCAGGACGCGACGGGCGGCGTCTTCTTCTCCGGCATGTCGCTGCCCGAGTTCCGCGTCGGCGACACGGTCGGGTCGGGCCGGCCGATCCTGGACGTGTCGGACACGACCGATCTGGAGATTCAGGTGCGCGTCAACGAGCAGGAACGGGCGACACTGGCGGTCGGACAGCCGGCCACGGTCTCGGCCGACGGCCTTCCGGGTTTTCCGTGCGCGGCGCGGATCACGTCGCTGTCCGCCGTGGCCCTGAGGATGAGGCAGCAGGCGGGCCCGCTTCGCCAGTTCGAGGCGGTGCTCCGCGTCGACAAGGCCGACCCGCGCCTTCGACCGGGCACCACCGTCCGCGTGCTGATTGCCGGGCGCGAGCTGACGAACGTGCTCACCGTGCCGAGGCAGGCGGTGTTCCAGCAGAACGGGACGTCGGTCGTGTATCTTCCAGCGGGCGACCGGTTCGAGCCGCGGGTGGTGAAGGTCACCGCCCAGTCGGAGAGCCGGACGGCCCTCGAGGGGATCGACGAAGGGGCGGAAGTGGCGCTGGTCAACCCGACGGCGGCGGCCACGACCCAGCCGTCAGCGAGTGCTCCTCCGTCGCCGGTGTCGGCGCCTGCGGCGGCGCCGGGAGGACGGCGGTGACGCGGGTGACGCTCGGAGCGTCCGTCCAGGCCTGGCGCCAGAAGGCGCAGGAGATGGCGCCGGAGCTGGCGCAGGGGATCGACAACCTCCGCGCGCGCAAGATGCGCTCGCTGCTGACCATGCTCGGGATGATCTTCGGCGTGGGCGCGGTGGTGGCGATGCTGTCGATCGGCGCCGGCGCGCAGCAGGAGGTCATCGCGTTCATCGAGCAGCTCGGCGTGCGCAACGTGATCGTGGAGGCGCGGGAGGCGTCCGACAACCAGACGCTCGAGAAAGTGCGGAAGCTCTCGGCCGGCCTGACGCTTCAGGACCTGCGCATCATCGAGACGAACCTCACGACCCTCTCGGCACCCAGCCCGCGGAAGCGGATCGTGCCGCTGAAGATGCTCCCCAAGCCGCAGGCCGAGATGCCGACGGTCTACGGCGTGGCGCCCGCGTATGCCTCGATCTCCGGCCTGCACGTCTCGTCCGGCCGGTTCTTCGACCAGGCGGACGGCGAAGCCGGCGCGGTCGCGGTGCTGGGCCAGGCGGCCGCCGCCTCGACCTTCGGCACCGACGATCCCGTCGGGCGATTCGTGAAGGTGAACCAGCAGTGGTTCCGCGTGATCGGCGTCGCCGGTCCACAGCTCGCTGCGCAGACCGACATGGGCGGCCTGCCGGCCCAGGACCGCAACAACGTGATCTACGTGCCGCTGATGTCGGCCATCCTCCGCATCGAGGACTCGCAGAGCTTCCGGAAGGACGAAATCGACGGCATCTACCTCGCGCTCCGCTCGGAAGGCGATGTCACCGCGGCCGGCGCGATCGTGCGCGGGCTGCTCGACGCCTCACACCGGGGCGCGGGCGATGTCAGCGTCCTCGTTCCGGCCGAACTGCTCGCCGAGCAGCAGCGCACGCGCCGGATCTTCCAGGTCGTCATGGTGGCGATCGCCTCGATCTCGCTCCTCGTGGGCGGCATCGGCATCATGAACATCATGCTGGCCAGCGTGCTCGAGCGCACGCGCGAGATCGGCGTTCGCCGCGCCGTGGGCGCGCGCCGCGTCGACATCATCCGGCAGTTCCTCATCGAGACGACACTGATCACGACGACGGGCGGGGTGCTCGGGATCGTGCTCGGCGTGGTCCTGTCGCAGATGGTGGGCTACTTCGCCGGGTGGTCGACAATCGTGTCGCTGACCTCGATTCTGCTCGCGTTCTTCGTGTCCGTGTCGGTGGGGCTGGTCTTCGGCGTCTATCCGGCGATGCGCGCGTCGAGCCTCGATCCGGTCTACGCGCTGCACTACGAGTAGACGGCCCGCAACAGGAACTGGCGCGTCGGCATGCGACGCACAACTCGGAGGATCATCGAATGAAGCGAATCGCGAACGCAACGTGGAACGGCGGACTCAAGGACGGCCGGGGCACCTTCAGCGTGGCCAGCGGCACGATCACCAATCAGCGCGTGACCTTCCGCACCAGGTTCGAGGACGAGCCGGGCACGAATCCCGAGGAACTGGTCGCGGCCGCACACGCGAGCTGCTTCAGCATGGCCCTGAGCGGCCAGCTCGGACAGCGCGGCATCACGCCCGACTCGATCGAGACCACCTGCACCGTGACGTTCGAGAACCTGACGTTGACCAGAAGCGCGCTCCAGACGACCGTCCGCGCGGCCGCGGCGGACAAGGCCAAGGTCGAGGAAGCGGCGGCCGCCGCCAAGGCGGGCTGCCCGATCTCGAAGGTGCTGAACCTCGAGATCGTCCTCGAACTCACCGTGGCCTAGTCGCGAGATCCCGGCAGTTTCGTCCGTCATCAGGCGCCGCGAAGGTATCGCCGCAGGAAGCGCAGGCGGCGTGCGACCACGGCCCGGCTTCGCAGGAAGACGGCGCGTGACCGCAGGCCCAGCGCTTCCGCGGTGAGGCGGTCGTTCGAGAACTTCACGTACGGGGTGGCGAGGCCCAGGTTGACGAGATACAGCCACTCCCGCTCCGGTCTGGACAGTGCCCGCAGGAACTCCTGATAGGCCTGCGACGCCGTCACCGCCGACAGCCCGGACCCGCCGATCGCGTCCCGACGCACGAAGAAGGCGTTCCCCGTGTAGCAGACCAGGTCGTAGCCCTTCCTGTCGGCGGCCCGCACGAACACCTTCAGCGGTTGACCGACGTTGTCTCTTGCGGCCTCCTTGCTCAGCGGCCTCTCGGCTTCCGGATCGTGCCCGGCGTTGACCTCCACGCAGACGACCCGAGGCGTCACGTCGAGGGTCTCGAAGACCTCGTAGTCGAGGCCGTCGATGTCGATGGACAGGAAGTCGAGGTCGTCGAAGCCGGTGCGCCTGGCTATCGCGCCCAGGCTGTTCCGATCGACGTCCACGTATGCGTGTACGCACGTGACGCGCGGGTTGTCCCGGTAGGTGCGACCTAATGCGGTGAACCTCGCCGCGTCGCCTTCGATCATCAGCGCCTCCCAGCCCTCGAGGATCAAGCAGCGGCAGTTGCTCAGGTGGACGCCGTCAAAAGCCCCGAACTCACAGCACCGCCGCGTGGTCTCGCCGATCATCCGAAAGACGGCGGCGATCACCCCGTCTTCGCCGTTCTGGCTGAAGGTGTTGGACTTGCAGGTCAGCAGGTGCGTCGATTCCACTGAATGCCCCTTCCGGGCGCGCGGGCCCCCGTCCAATCCGTCCAGGAGGCCGGCCCCTTCGAGGATAGCCTGTATTCACTCGCACGACTTCAGCGATCGCTGCCGATCTCCTCGACGGCGTCCGCGGCGCGGGCGTGCCCCTGCGCGATCGCCCGGTGCGGCTCGTGTCCGGGATCGGCGGGCACGGGTCGGCATCCACGCGGGTCGTCGGGCCGATTCGGCGGTGTATAATCCCCGTTGATTTCCGAGCGGTTGGACCGTACTTCTGCGCTCTCCCGCGGCCGGGGCCGCGGCGGGCGCGATTCGGAGAGTGTGCCCGAATGGCAGCAGCTGATGGGATGCCGGAAACGACGTCGGTGCCCGGTGGCGCCGGGACCGCGCGCCGTGCGCCACGCCCCGACGACGAGGCCGCGGCGGGAGTGCCGGCGTTTGCCTGGTTCACAGCCGCTGCCGTCGTGGCCACGGCGGTTCCGGCGTTCGTTCGGCTGCCCTACAACGTGCCGGGTTTCCAGAGCCTGACGCCACAGAAGATCCTCCTGCCCCTGGTCGTCCTGACTTTGGCGTTCCACCTCTGGCGAAGGCCGGCCGGAAGGGTGCTGACGCCGCTTGTGTGCGCGGCCGGCGCGTTGTTTCTCTGGCTTCTGGCGGCGGTGCTGGCCAACCGGCGCTACGAGTTCGTCTACAACCTGCGGGCGTGGTCGTGGCTCGCGCTCGACTTCGGGCTGCTCGTCGCCGCGAAGGAGATGGCATCCCGGCCGGCATCGCGCAGGCTGCTCGGCGGGTCGGTCCTCGCCGCCGTTGCGATCGTGGCGCTGATCGGCTTCTTCGAGTTGCTGAACCTCCCTGGGACGGACAGGTTCTTCTTCCTGTTTCGGCCGAACTCGATCAGCCTCGGACTCCACGGCCCGGGCCCGGAGGTCGTGCTTCCGGTGCATGGCTTCACCGGGGCACAGATGGCGCTGATGTCGACCCTCTCAAACGACGCAGGCTGGTTCCTGGCCCTCGGCTGTGTCGTGTTCGCGGGTCTCTGGCTCCTCGGGGACCTTCGCCGACCCCGGACGAGTTGGCTTGCCCCGGCGACGATCGCGGCGGGCTACCTGGCCGCATTGCTGGCCCTGCTGCTCACATTGTCCAGGGCTTCGATTCTCGGGTTCGGCCTCGGCCTGGCCGCGCTGCTCGGAGCGGCCGGCGTGCTCTGGCCGCGCTTGCGGCGCCGCGCGCTGGTCATTGCGCTCGCCAGCCTGTGTATCACCGCCGGCCAGACGCTCTCGAATCCCGTTCTGAGGTCGAAGTTCTTCGCGCTCGCGTCAGCCGATGCCTGGACGACGGGCATGGCGCGCTCGACGCCGAAGGCGACCCCACGGGAGGAGGGACCGCCGGCGGCTTCGGGCGGCACGACAACCCCGGCCGCAGCAGTCCCGGCGCCGGTCGCCCCGATCCCCTCGACGGCCGCGCCGGTTGCGACGGCCCCGGCGTCCGCCGCTCCCGTCGCACCGGCTCCCACGACGGCCACGCGGGTTGCCACGGCCCCGGCGCCCGCCGCTCCCGTTGCACCGGCCCCGACCGTCCACGACGCTGGCACGACTCCGCCCCGGCCCGATGACAACGCCCGGCCGCAAGCGGGCACCGCCGCGGGAGAGAGCCAACGCGGCCCCGGGAAGGTCGGGGCATGGAGCGTCACGCAGCGGGTGATCATGGCGAGGGTGGCGCTCGCCATGGTGTCGCAGAACCCGGTCTTCGGAGTCGGCTTCGCGAACTTCCGCACCAGGCTCTACGAACCTGGCCGGTACGCGGCGATCTTCGAGGTCGGCGACACCGTGGCCGACGTCCAGGATCCCCACAATTTCTTCCTCTGGATCCCTGCCGCGGGTGGCCTGCCGGCCCTGCTCCTGGTGTTCCTGATTCTCGGCCTCTCGGCGCGAGCAGTCATCCGAGCCGTTGCGCGAGGCGGCGAGAGCGCTGGCTGGGCGGTGACCATCGGGGCTACCTGGTTGACGCTGGCCGGATTCATGCTCATGGGGTTCACGCTCATGACACCCGCCTCGCAGGCCGTGTTCGCACTTCTCGTCGGTACGACGGCCGCCATCGAGACGCGGCAATCCCCGACGGGGCCGCCGGTCAGATGACGGGCTGGCGAACCCGGCTTGCGGAAGCGCTCGGCGCCGGGCAACTGGTCCGCGACCGCCGACTCAGACGTGAGCGCCGCGACTGGGAACGGGCCGGCCGGCCGGACCCGCCTCCTCCGCGGGTCAAGCACGAGCTCCTGCTGGATTTCGCGACGCGTTCTCCCGCCCGGGTCTTCATCGAGACAGGCACGTATCTCGGCGACACGGTTCACGCGCTGCGGCGGAGATTCCGGGAGATCCACTCGATTGAGCTGGACGTCACGCTGTACGAGGCGGCCAGCCGCCGATTCGCCGGCGCCCGGTCGGTGACCATTCACTACGGCGACAGCGCGACAGTCCTGCCCGACCTGCTTTCACGTCTCACTGAGCCGGCACTGTTCTGGCTGGATGGCCACTTCTCCGGCGGCGTGACGGCACGCGGGCCGCGCGACACTCCGGTCCGGGAGGAGCTGAGCAGCATCCTGCGACACCCGGTCGAAGAACATGTCGTCCTGATCGACGATGCCCGGGTGTTCGGAACGGATGACCAGTATCCGACGATCGACGAAGTTCGGGAAATGGTAGCTCGCGAGCGACCGTCCTGGGCCGTGAGGGTGGAAAGGGACGTGATCCGCATACACGGCCCGATCTGACCGACTGTCGGGAAGCGGTGGGAGAGGCTCGTTCCGCCCGTGTTCTGCGCAGCGGAGACGGCGGTCCGTACGCGAAGAGGGGCGGGTCAGACGACCCGCCCCGCTGGTAGTCCGCGGGGCTGAAGCCCCGCGCCACACCGCCGCCGCACTTCTCAGTGACGCCGGCCGCGGTCGCCGCCGCGCCCGCCTGGGCGGCCGCCGCCGGGGCGCCCACCGTGGCCGTGCTCGCGCGGCGCGTGCTCGCGCGGCGCGCCGCCTTCGCCGCCAGCCGGCGCCGGCTCGTCCGCGCCTTCCAGCAGCGCCTTGCGGCTCAGTCGGACCTTCCCGCTCGGGTCGATGTTGATGACCTTCACCATCAACTGCTCGCCTTCCTTGAGCTCGTCCCGCACGTCGTTCACGCGGTGCTTGGCGATCTCGGACACGTGGAGCAGCCCGTCCACGCCGGGCATGATCTCGACGAACGCGCCGAAATCCGTGATCCGCTGCACGGTGCCGAGGTACGACTTGTGCAACTCAGCCGTCGCCGTCAGCTCCTTGATGATCGCGATCGCCCGCTGCGCCGAATCCTCGTCGGCGGACGCCACGTTCACGCGCCCGTCGTCTTCGACGTCGATCTTCACGCCGGTCCGCTCGATGATGCTCCGGATCATCTTGCCGCCCGGCCCGATGACGTCGCGGATCTTGTCGACCGGAATCTGGATGGTGACGATGCGCGGGGCGTAGGTGGAGATGTTCGTCCGCGGCGCATTCAGCGTCGCCAGCATCGCCCCGAGGATGTGCAGCCGCCCGCGGCGCGCCTGTTCCAGCGCCTCGCGCATGATGGCCGAGGTGATGCCGGACACCTTGATGTCCATCTGCAGCGCGGTGATGCCTTCCGCCGTGCCCGCCACCTTGAAGTCCATGTCGCCGTAGTGATCCTCGGCGCCCGCGATGTCGGTCAGCACGGCGTACTTGCCCGTCGCCTCGTCCATCACCAGGCCCATCGCCACGCCCGCCACCGGCGAGGCCAGCGGCACGCCCGCGTCCATCAGCGCGAGGGACCCGCCGCACACGCTCGCCATCGACGAGGAGCCGTTCGACTCGAGGATGTCGGACACGACGCGCACCGTGTACGGGAACTTCTCTTCGGCCGGCAGCATCGGCGACAGCGACCGCTCGGCGAGCGCGCCGTGACCGACCTCGCGCCGGCCGGGGCCGCGCAGGAAGGCCACTTCACCGACCGAGAACGGCGGGAAGTTGTAGTGCAGCATGAAGCGCTTGTAGATCTCGCCGCTCACCATCTCGACCTTCTGCTGGTCGTCGGCGGTGCCGAGCGTGGCGGTGACGAGCGCCTGCGTTTCGCCTCGGGTGAACACGGCCGATCCGTGCGCCCGGGGCAGCACGCCCACCTCGATCCAGATCGGGCGGACCTGGTCGAACGCACGGCCGTCGAGCCGCACCCGGCGCTCGAGGATCGCGTCGCGCAGCACCTTCTCCTTGAGCTCCTTGAAGACGGCCTTCGCCTCGCTGCGGCGCTCGACTTCCTCTTCCGGCATCGAGCCGACCAACTCCTCGAGGACCTGGTCCACGGCGGCGTAGCTCTCGATCTTGTCCTGGAGCTGCATCGCCTCGGAGAGCGGCAGGAGCACCTTCTCCTCGACCTCGCGGTAGAACTCGCGGTCGATCTCCTTCTTCGGCGCCGCGACCTTCTTCTTGCCGGCCTCCTGCGCCATCCGGTCGATCGCGTCCACGATCTGCTTGATCGCGGCGTGCCCGGCCTCGAGCGCGCTGACCACCGCCTCCTCGCTGACCACCTTCGCGCCGGCCTCGACCATCACCAGGCCGTCCTTGCTGCCGGCGACGACGATATCCAGGCGCGCGTCCTTGCGCTGGGCGTACGTCGGGTTGATGACGAGCGCGTCGCCGACGAGCGCCACGCGCACCGCCGCGATGGTCTTCTCCACGGGGATCTCGGACAGCGCCAGCGCGGCCCCCGCGCCGGTGATGGCCAGCACGTCCGAGTCGTTGTCGGAGTCGGCCGAGAGGACGAGGGCGACAACCTGGGTCTCGTGATGCCAGCCCGACGGGAACAGCGGGCGCAGCGGCCGGTCAATCGCGCGGCTCGTCAGCACTTCCTTCTCGGCGGGCTTGCCTTCCCGCTTGAAGAACCCGCCGGGGATGCGGCCCGACGCGTAGGTGTATTCCCGGTAGTCCACGGTGAGGGGAAGAAAATCGATCCCCTTGCGTTCGGCGGACGCGTAGCAGGCGGTGACGAGCACGACGGTGTCGCCGTAGCGGACGACGACCGAGCCGTTGGCCTGCTTGGCCAGCTTGCCGGTCTCAATCGACAGGACGTGCTGGCCGATGGTGACTTCTCGCTTGTACATGAATCTTGCCTCGATGACGGGGCGCTCGAGCCCCTTCTGGTACGCGTGTGGGGAGGACCTGGACGATCGCGTGGCCGCGGCGGGCTACCGCCATGGCCGCACGGAAGGTCGAGCGGTGCTGAGCGGGCACGTGAAGGAACGCCCGGGCGACGGGCAGCCGCCCCAGGCCAGGGGCCGGGGCGGCCGCAGATCGGTCGGTGCTACTTGCGGATGCCGAGGCGGCGGATCAAATCCGCGTACCGCTCGGTGTCCTTCTGCTTGAGGTAGTCCAGCAGCCTGCGCCGCTGGCCGACGAGCTGCAGCAGGCCGCGGCGCGAATGGTGGTCCTTCGCGTGTACCTTGAAGTGCTCGGTCAGGTAGTTGATGCGTTCGCTCAGAATGGCGACCTGCACCTCCGGCGAACCGGTATCACCCTCGTGCGTCTTGTAGCTGCCGATCAGTTCGGTCTTGCGTTCCTTGTTGAGTGCCACGACTCGTCACCTCCACGGACGGCCCAGATCGGCAGGATTGCCGGGACCGGACCGCCGTTCATCCCACACGGTAAGCAGTAGACAGTGGCCGGCAGGCCTGGGTGGCGGGATCCGCGCGCCAGGCCTGTCGACCACTGCCTGCTGCCTACATACACGCTCTGTCGTCAATCCGACAAATCGTTGATCTTACTTCAGGACCACCGCCGGATGCAAAAAACCCGGACGCCCGGCCGGTCTTGCCACCCCCAGCAGGCTGCCGTCCGGTGCAAGCAGCCGGACGGCGGCCGCGCCGGCGGCCTCGGACCCGCCGGCCCCCGGGGGCACCTGGATTTCGTTGCCGTGGCCGGCCCGCCGGGCGGTCTCCTCGTCCAGCCGGACGGCCGGCAGGTCGGGCAGCAGACGCTCGAGCGGCAGAATCCTCGCCTCGGTTGCGGCCGGGTCTTCCTCCACCGCGGCGAGGCCCACAGCGTCCGCCAGGGAGAATCCGCCGCTCGCCGTCCGCCTGAGCTCCTCCAGGCACGCGCCGCACCCCAGGGCCCGCCCGAGGTCGTTGACGAGCGACCGGACGTAGTAGCCCGCCGACGACCGCAGCCGGATGCGGCAGAGCGGGGATTCCATCGCCAGAAGGTCGCAGTCCAGAAGCTCGACCATGGCCGGTTCGACGGCGACCGCCTCGCCGCGCCGCGCAAGGACGTGAGCCCGGACGCCCTCGACCTTCTTGGCGGAGTAGGACGGCGGCACCTGGGGGTGACGGCCGATGAAGCCGGCCAGGGCAGCCGCGACGGCGGCCTCGCCCGGCACGTCGGACGGCTCACAGGTCGCCAGGGCGGTCCCCGTCCTGTCCCAGGTATCCGTCGTCAGGCCGAGGCGGAACGTGGCCTCGTAGGATTTCGGCTGGCCGGAGAGGAACTGCGCCAGCCTGGTTGCGCGGCCAATCACGAGGACCAGCACGCCCGTGGCCATCGGGTCGAGCGTGCCGGCGTGGCCGATGGCGCGCGTCCGAAGCGCGCGGCGGCACCGGGCGACCACGTCGTGCGAGGTCGGACCGTCGGGCTTGTCGAGGACCAGGACGCCGTCCATCAACCCTTCGCCTGCGCGGCGCGCCCGATAGCCGCCTGGACCAGCGGGATGACCGTCGCGCACACCGCCGCCAGGTCCCCGGGGACGGTACATCCGGCGGCATTCTTGTGGCCGCCGCCGCCGAACTGCTGCGCCACGCTCCGGACGTCGATCTCACCCTTCGAGCGGAAGCTGACACGGTAGACGCCCGGTTCCCACTCCTTGAAGAAGGCGACGGCCTCGATGGACTTTACGGTCAGCGGCTCGTTGATGAGCCCCTCCGTGTCGTCGTAGCTTCCGCCGGTCGCCCGGGCCATCTCCCGGTCCATGCGGATGGTGGCGAGGCGGCCCGACGGGTCGAGTTCGATTGTGGAGAGGACCGCCGCGAAGAGCCGGATGCGCCCGACGCTGTTGCTGTCGTAGACGCTCCGTGCAATCCAGACCGGATCGGCCCCGGCTTCGAGCGCCTGTCGGCAGATGTCGAACGTCCGCGGCGAGAGGCTGGAGAAGTGGAACGAGCCGGTGTCGGTGAGGATGGCCACGTAGATGTGCGTGGCCATCTCCCTGGACAACGGGACGTCCAGGCTGCGGATGACGTCGAACACCATCTCGCCGCACGCCGCCGCGCCGGCGTCGAACCAGTTCACCGCGCCGTACATCGCATTGCCGGGGTGGTGGTCGATGTTGATGACGAAAAAGCCCTCGAGGCCGGCGACGCCGGTCCGGGCCAGCTCGCCGCATTCGAGCACGATCACCGCATCGAACTCCCCGTCCGCCCGGCTCGCGATCTCGATGTCCGACACGCCCGGGAACGCCTGGAGCCCCGGCTGCGCCGGGTCGCAGTTGACCACGCGGACGTCCTTGCCGAGGGCGCGGAGCGCGAAGGCCAGCGCCACCTGGGAACCAATCGAGTCGCCGTCCGGCTTGAGGTGCGAGGTAATCAGGAACCGCTGCCGGGCGAGGATCTCGTCGCGGATGCGGCGGAGCGGCTCGTGGTCAGTCCTGGCTGGATTCGGGGTCATGGTTCGTGTCGGCGCGCTCGGCATCGGCCTCGTGGATCTCCTGGATCAGCTCCTCCACGCGCGCCTGGTGCTCGACCGACTTGTCGAAGAAGAACTCGAGGACCGGGACGCGCCGCAGGCGCATGCGCTTGCCGATCTGGTAATGGAGGAACGGGATGGCCCGGCGCAGCGCCTTGACGGTGGCCTTGCGCTGGCTCTCGGTTCCGATCGTGGTGTAGTAGACGCGCGCCAGCTGCAGGTCGGGCGACACGTGGACGCGGGTGATGGTGATGAACCCGATGCCGGGGTCGTGGACCTCGCGCGCCAGCATCTGGCTGATCTCGGCGCGAATCTGGTCGGCCACGCGGTCGGGGCGGAAGCCTTGAGGCATAACGCACTGAAACGGGCCGGCCACTGGCTCAGGGCTCAGGGGGCCATTCGTGATCCGCCGCCGGCTGCCAGCGGTCTACGCGAGAAACTCGATCTCCGTCCTGGTGATCGCGCCCGGTTCCAGACGCTCGATCTCGTCGGCGACGGCGGACAGTTCCTGTTCGGCATGCGCCCGCGCCGTGCTGATGGCGACGATGCCGAGCCCCGCGCGCTGCCAGAGATCGTGGTGCTCGACTTCGGCCACCGCCACGTTGAACTTCGCCAGGCGGTCCTTGACCCGGCGCAGGACCATCCGCTTGTCCTTCAGCGACCCGGCGCCTGGCAGGAACAACTCGACCGAGAGGAGCGCAACCACCATCGGGGCGGAAACTCCGCGCGTGCCGGTCCGGCGCTACTCCGCCGCCGGCAGGATCACGCGCTGGACGACGAAGACCTCGATCGCGTCGCCGACCTTGATGTCGTTGAACCGCTCGAGGCCGATGCCGCATTCGAAGCCCGACTTGACCTCGGACACGTCGTCCTTGAACCGGCGCAGCGAGGCAATCTTCCCCTCGAACACGACCACGTTGTCGCGGAGCAGCCTGGCCTGCGCGTCGCCGCTCCGCTTGATGGTCCCGTCGGTGACCACGCAGCCCGCGACCGACCCGACCTTCGGCACGCGGAAGACCTCGCGCACCTCGGCCAAGCCGAGCCGCACTTCCTTGAAGGTCGGCTCGAGCAGCCCCGTCATCGCCTTCTTCATCTCGTCGATGACGTTGTAGATGATCGAGTGCAGGCGGATGTCCACGCGCTCGCGCTCGGCGACTCCGACGGCGTTCCGGTCGGGCCGGACGCTGAAGCCGATGACGATCGCGTTCGACGCCGAGGCCAGCAGGACGTCCGACTCGTTGATGGCGCCGACGCCCGAGTGGATGATCCGCATCTTGACCTTCTCGTCCGACAGCTTCGTGAGCGTGTCGGCGAGCACCTCGGCCGACCCCTGAACGTCGGCCTTGATGATGATCGGCAGTTCCTTGACGTCGCCTTCGGCGATCTGCTGCTGCAGCGATTCGAGGGTGAGGCGCGACGACTTCGCGGTCGCGGCCTTCTCCTTGACCTGGCTCTGTCGGAACAGCGCGACCTGCCGGGCCTTGGCGGCGTCGTTGATCGCCTGGAACGAGTCGCCGGGCTGCGGGAGCGCCGCCAGTCCGAGCACCTCGACCGGGATCGACGGACCGGCCGCCTTGACGTGACGGCCGCGGTCGTCGATGAGTGCGCGGACCTTGCCGAGGATCGGCCCGGCAATCACGGTGTCCCCGATGTGCAGCGTGCCCTCCTGGACGAGGATCGTGGCCACGGGTCCCCGGCCCTTGTCGAGCTCGGCCTCGAGCACGGTGCCGACCGCCGCCCGCTTCGGGTTGGCCTTGAGATCGCCGAGGTCCGCCACGAGCAGGATCATCTCGAGCAGCAGGTTCAGGTTCTGCCGCTTCTTGGCGGAGACTTCGACCATGACGGTCTGGCCGCCCCATTCCTCGGGCATCAGTCCGAGGTCGGACAGCTCGCGCTTCACCCGTTCGGCGTTCGCGTCGGGCTTGTCCACCTTGTTGATGGCGACGATGATCGGCACGCCGGCCGCCTTCGCGTGGTCGATGGCCTCGCGCGTTTGCGGCATCACCCCGTCGTCGGCCGCCACCACCAGGATGACGATGTCGGTGACGCGGGCGCCGCGGGCGCGCATGAGGGTGAACGCTTCGTGGCCCGGCGTGTCGAGGAAGACCACGCTGCGGTTGTTCACCTGGACGTGGTAGGCGCCGATGTGCTGCGTGATGCCGCCCGCCTCGCGCTCGGCGACACGGGTCTCGCGGATGCCGTCGAGCAGCGTCGTCTTGCCGTGGTCGACGTGCCCCATCACGGTGACGACCGGGGCGCGGGTGACGCAATCCTCGGCGTGGATGTCGACCGTTTCAACCTCGAGCAGTTCCTCTTCGAAGCTGCGGAGCTGGACCTCGGCGCCGAACTCGCGCGCAATCATCGTCGCGGTTTCGATGTTCAGCGTCGTGTTGATGGTCATCATGATCCGCTTGTCGAGCAGCTTCTTCAGGACGTCCTTCGTGCGGAGATCGAGCTTCTCGGCGATGTCCTTGACGGTCATGCCCTCGGCGAGCGTGATCGAACGGGTGATCGGCGGCGGGGCGGCCGGCATCGATGCCGTGGGCACGCGCGGCGCTTCACGCCTCTGGTCGGCGCCGTGAGGCCGGGGAGCCGGCCGTCCGCCCATCGGGGGACGCGGGGCGCCCGGCCTGGGGGGAGACGGCGGCGCGGCACCGGGCCGCGGCGGTTGTGCCGGACGAACCGGTTGCGCCGGAAGCGCGCGAGGGCCTCCGGTGGCGGCGCCCGGCCTCGGCGGCAGAGCGCCGGGCCTGGCTGTCCCAGCCGGCGGCCGAGCACCGGCACCCGGCGGAACCGTCGTCGGCCTGGGGGCCGGCCGGCCCACCTGGCCGGTCGGCTGGCCCGCGGGCCTCGGTGCCGGGAGCGGCGCGGTTCTGGGAGTCAGCCGCGGAGCGGGCGGAGGCGGCGTGTCTTCGACGCGGAGCCGCAGCTGAGGCGGCACCAGGCGACCCGGCGCCGGCATCACGGGTCGCGGAGCGGGCGGAGGCGCCGCGGCGACAGTCGGCCGTTCGGGCGCTGCGCTCGGGGCCGGCGTGATCGGCTTGGCCGGAGCCGGGTGGTGAACGAGGCGCGGCGCTCCCGTCGCGGGAGGCGGCGCGGGCTTGGCTGCCACCGGCGCGTGGGCAACCGGCGCCGGGGATTCGATCGCGGCTGGCGCTTCGGCGGGCGCGGCCTCGGTCGGGGCGGCCGGTTCGAGCGCGGCCGGAGCCGGCGGTGTCGCCACGACTTCGGGTGCGGCAGGCGCGAGGGCCGCTGGCGCCGCATGGCGCGGCGACTCCTCGATGATGAGCCTCGTGGCCGCGGGCCTGAGCCTCGCGGGCGCTGCCGGCCGTTCGGCCGCGGCCGGCGCTTCCGGCGGCGCGACAGGTGCCGGAGGCGCCTCGGCCGCCGGCGCTTCGCCTTCCGGCTCGGCTGCGACGGGCTCGACGTCCGCCGGCTTCGGCCTGATGGTCTTGACGAGACGCGGCGGGGGCAGCGAGGGCGCGACCGGCTTGGGGGGCTCCGCCTTCTTGGCCGCTTCCGCCTTCTTGGCCGTTTCCGCCTTCTTGGGCTTGTGGACCGGCGCCTCGGCGAACAGGTCGCCGCCTGGCAGCTTCACTCCGCGCTGCCGCGCCATCCGCTCGACGAACTGCCTGGCCACGACCTCTTCGATCGTGCTCGACGCGCTCTTCACCTCGATCCCGTGATCGCGCTTGAGGAGAGCGACGACTTCCTGGCTGGTCGTGCCCAGCAGCTCCGCGACTGTGTAGATCCGGACAGTGGCCAACGGATACCTCGACTTGCGTGTTACTCGCGCTTCGCGCTTTCGTCGTCCGCCGCCGGCGCGTCGCCGGCTTCATCGATCCCGCCCGCGGCCTCGGCCGGCTCGTCCGCCCCGGCCCCTGCTTCCGCCGCGCCAGACGTCTCCGCCTCGACGGCTTCCTGCGCGCGGGCTGCCGCGGCTTCGACCTCGGCCTGCGCGGCGGCGAGTACGCTCTCCGCCGTCGCCTCGTCGATGCCCGGCACTTCCATCAGAGCCTCGATCGACGCCGCCGCCACCATGTCGGCCGACTCGTAGCCGGCGTCGAGCAGGCTGGCCACGATCTCGTCGTGGATATCGGGCAGGACCAGCATCGGCGCCGCCGCCTCGCCCGCCTCGACGTCCTCGCTCGGCATCTCCAGGCCTTCCAGCTGGGCCTCGACTTCCTTGCGCTTCTCTTCCTCGCTCTTGATGTCGATGCGCCACCCGGTGAGCTTGGCGGCGAGGCGCACGTTCTGGCCCTTCTTGCCGATGGCGAGCGACAGCTGTTTGTCCTCGACCACCACTTCCATCACGCGCTCCTGGTCGTCCACGATCGACACGCGCTGCACCTTGGCTGGGCTGAGCGCGTTGGTCACGAACCCGGTCGGGTCCTCCGACCACTCGACGATGTCGATCTTTTCGCCCCTGAGTTCGCGGATGATCGCCTGAACGCGCGTGCCCTTCATGCCGACGCAGGCGCCGACCGGATCGACGTCACGCTCGCGGGAGTACACGGCCACCTTGGCGCGGTCGCCCGCTTCGCGCACGGCGCCCTTGATGACGACCGTGGCGTCGTAGATCTCGGGCACTTCCTGCTCGAACAGCTTGATGAGCAGGGCGGCGTCGGTGCGCGACAGCACGATCTGGGGCCCCTTGGCGCTCCGGTTGACCGCGCGGATGACGGCGCGGATCCGGTCGCCCGGCGCGTAGCTCTCGGCGCGCGACTGCTCCTTGCGGGGCAGGACGGCTTCGATGCGTCCCAGCTCGAGGATGATGTCGCCGTTCTCGAACCGCTTGATCGTGCCGCTGACGACCTCGCCAATCCGATCGTTGTACTCGGCGAAGATGTTCTCGCGCTCCGCCTCGCGCACCTTCTGGAAGATGACCTGCTTGGCCGTCTGCGCGGCGATGCGCCCGAGGACCTCGGTCGATTTCGGGAACTCGATTTCCATCCCGACCTCGGCCTCCTCGCCGTAGAGCTGCTGCGCCTCGGCGAGCGCCACCTCTGTGGAGGGATCGGCGACCTCGGCCACGATCTGCTTGACCGCGAACAGCTCCACCTGGCCGGTCTCGAGGTTGAACCGCGCGTGCAGGTCCTCGTTGGTCTTGTAGTACCGCCGCGACGCGGTCTTCACCGCCTCCTCGATCGCGGACACGATGACCTCGGGCTCGATCCCCTTTTCCTTGGCGAGGGCCTCGATGGTCTGCTGCAGTGTAGGATTGCTCATAGCTCTCTGAACGACTGAGGCGCGTCAGAACTCCACTTCGAGCCTCGCGCGCGACACGGCAGCCAGCGGGATGCGCACCTGCCGGCCGCTCTCGTACCCGAGCACCACGTCACCTGCGTCCAGCCCCAGGAGCCGCCCTCGGAAGTGCGTCTGCCCGTCCACCGGCTCGCCGGTCACCAGTTGGGCCAGCCGCCCGCGGAACCTTTCGTAATCCGCCGCCCGGCGCAGCGGACGGTCGAGCCCCGGCGAGGTCACCTCGAGGGTGTACGCCCGCTCGGTCGGCTCTTCGACATCGAGCAGCGCGCTCAGGTCGTGGCTGACGTTGCGGCAATCGTCCACGCCCACCGAGTCCACCGGGGAACCCGGCCGGGCCTGGGTGTCCGCGAGCCCGGCTCGGTCGATCGTCACGCGCAGCACCCAGCCGGACGCTTCCCGGCGGAACTGCACGTCGAAGATCTCCAGCCCGTAGGTTCCCGCCACGCGCTCGGCAAGCGCGCGCACTTCATCGAGGCGTTCCACGGTCTCCCCAAAAACAAAAAGTGGGCACGGGCCCACTTCAGTTGCCTCTCCCCCGACACCAGAAGCAGTTCAGTATATCACGGCGTCTTCCCCAGCGGCAACGGACCCGCCTTCGCGCGAAGCGCTTCGGCGAGGCCTCGCTGAAGCCCGCCCGATTCGGACGCGGGCGACAGCGGGCGGGCGACCAGGTCGTAGCCCCTCGCCGCCACCACCTCGGCCACCACGAGGGCGCCAGGCCGGCACACCTCCGGGTCCGCCTCCGACAGGTAGACGACCGCATCGATTTCAGGCGCCTGGCCGGCCGTCCGGCCGCGCAGGACCAGGGGGTGCTCGGGCGACGGGCCGTCCACCAGCACCCGGACGCGCTCCCCGACGCGCCGCCTGTTGGCGGCGGCCACCAGCCGCTTCTGGAGCGTCATCAGCGCCCGCTGCCGCGCGAGTTTGACGCGGCGCGGTACGTCGTCTTTCAGGCGACCGGCCGCCGTGCCCTCCTCGTGGGAATAGGTGAACACGCCCACGTGGTCGAAGGCCATCGCCTCGACGAAGCGCCGGAGTTCCTCGAAGTCGCAATCCGTCTCACCGGGGAACCCCACGATGAACGTGGTCCGCACGGTGACGCCGGGAATCGTGGACCGGATTCTCTCGACCAGCCGGGCGTAGCTCCGGCGGGTGCCGGGCCGGCGCATCCGCTTCAGGACCGCGTCCGAGGCGTGCTGGAGCGGCAGGTCCACGTACTTGCAGACCTTGTCGCACCCGGCGATGGCCTCCAGCGTATCCGTGGTGACGGTCGTGGGGTACAAGTAGAGCAGGCGGACCCACTCGAGGCCGTCCACCTCGTTGAGGCGGCGCAGGAGCCGGGCGAGCGCCCCTCGCTCGCCCCGGTCGTTGCCGAAGTAGGTGGTGTCCTGGGAGACCAGCAGCAGTTCCTTCACGCCGCGGGAGGCGAGGGCCCTGGCTTCGCGCACGATCGAGTCGGCCGGGCGGCTCCGGTAGCGGCCGCGCAGCCGCGGGATGATGCAGAAGGCGCACTTGTAGTTGCAGCCTTCGGCGATCTTCACGTAGGCGTAGTGCGACGGCGTGGTGAGGTGGCGAGGCGTGTGATCGTCGTAGAGGTAGTCCCGCCTGGGCCGCGCGGCGCTCCCCGGCGCCCCGTCTACCGCACCGACGATCTGCGGCACCTCGTTCGTGCCGAGGACCGCGTCGATCTCCGGAATCTCCTTCAGCAGCTCGTCGCGGTAGCGCTCGGCCATGCAGCCGGTCACCACGAGCCTCGTGCACCGGCCGCCGGTCTTGTGCGACGCCATCTCGAGGATCGCGTCGACCGATTCCTGCCGGGCCGAGTCGATGAACGAGCACGTATTGACGACCAGCACGTCCGCGTCGGCGGCGTCGGCGGTCAGCGTGTGGCCGGCCCGCTCGGCCAGGCCGATCATGACCTCCGAGTCCACCAGGTTCTTTGGGCAGCCGAGCGAGACGAAGCCGATCTTCATTCAGTGCTCACCCACCTTCGCCCCCGGCATCGGCGGGCAAGGGCGCCGGGTCCGGGGCTCGAGGCTCAGGGCGCGACGATCGCCTCAAAGCGTCGGCGAATCTCTACGGTCTTCTCGAGCACCTCGCGAGGGGTGCTGGTGTTTTCGAGTTCGAACATGATGACGCCGTCGTAGCCGACCTTCTGGAACGACATCAGCGCAGCCGGCCAGTCGATGGTCCCGTCGAACGGGGCGAGATGGTCATCGCCCTTTCCGCGGTTGTCGTGCACGTGCGTCGTGACCAGCGCGCCCCCGACGATTTCGATGGCGTCCGGCAGGTCGCCCATCAGATAGGCATGCCCGGTGTCGAGACAGATGCCGACGCCGGGCGCCGGCAGCTCGAGGTCCTCTTCGACCAGCCGCATCAGCGCCCGGGCGGCCGACAGCTTATTGGGGATCACCTCGACGGCCACCTGGACGCCGAGCGGCAGCGCGGCCGAGGCGAGTTCCTCGACGCTGCGCTGTGCGCCCAGCCGGGCGTTGGCGGCGAGCGGCGGGTTCAGGTCCTCGGGGATCCCGAGGTGGACGACGAGGTAGCGGTACGGAATCGTGTTGGCGATTCGGAGGGCGGCCAGGCACTCCGACACCGCATACTCCCGGACCGGGTCGTCCGACGACGCCGTCGAAAGTGCCGAGCCCCACTGCCCGTGCCATCGATGTTCCACGATCGGGGCGTGGACCGAGTGCAACTCCAGCCCCGCCTCGTGCAGCCAGCCGGCGAGCGCGTCGATGGCCGACTGCTCGCGATAGTTGAAATGGCCGATGGTTGCGAACAGTTCGACCTGACGGAAGCCGAACTCGGCGAGTTCCGTCAGGTGCTCGGCCGCCAGCGGCCGGTCGTGGTAGAGGTGCGTCGAGATCCCGAAGCGCATGGTGCATTCTAAGACAGAATCGCGCAACCCCTCGATGAAAGTGGCCAGGAGATCCTGGAGCCGGCCGAACCGCGGGTAGCGCTGGAGATTCCGCCGCACGTGCCGGATGGTGCGCGGCATGTACTGGATGTAGACCGGGTTCTGCCTCGTGGTCGTCTGGTAGCCGAAGGTGCCGAGCGCCTTCAGGTTGCGCTGCAGCGACATCAGGTCGAATCGCCGACGGAAATCAGCCTGGTACGACGCGAGCGTGCCGGCGTCCCCGTGGGCCTGGCCGCGGCCCCGCAGCGCCAGGAAGAACGCGATCAGTTCGTCGACGGTTTCCTCGGTGAAGTCCACGTAGGAATCGCGCAGGAGCGACGCCAGGTCGTAGGTGTCCGGCCCGAGACGCGCGTCCTGGAAGTCGATGATGTAGAGCACGCCGCGGTTGGGCATCAGGTTGCGGCTGTGATAGTCGCGGTGGCACAGCACCCGAGGTTCGGCCGCCAGTTCGTCGACGATGGCCTGCCATTCCTCGCGGATCGCGTCGCGGATCGCGGCGGGCACCTCGATGCCCCGGTAGGCCTCGATGAAGTGCTTCACGAAGAACTCCAGCTCCCATGTGAGCTTCTCCGTGTCGAAGGCCAGCGAGTACGGCGTGTAGGCCGGCGAAGCCAGCTCGCGCCCTCGGCGCTGCAGGACCTCGATGAACCCGACGGCCTGCCGATAGAGCGCCGCATGTTCGCCGGGCGTCGCGGCGCCCAGGTGCGCCTGCATCGTCACGTCGCCCAGGTCCTGGAGCCGCAGGATGCCGAGGTCCTCGGCGTGGCCGAGGATGGCGGGCACCGGAAGCGGCACCTGCTGCAGCAGTCCGGCGACGTTGACGAACGACAGCGTCTCGCAGGTGAACGGGGCCGCGTAGAGCGCCAGGACCGAGGTGGACCCGTCGGCCTCGATCAGCCGGAAGTAGCGGCGGTCCGACGCGTCGCCGGTCAGCGGGACGACCCGGGCCGCCGGGCGGTCGCCGCCGCGGCGCGCCAGGTACGCGCCAATCTGCTCGGGGACGGGAACGGCGGCCGGGTGCGCGGTCAGGCTCATGCCGGTGCTACCAATCGAAGGGGGCGAGCAGAAGAGCGCCGACGCGCTGATCGCCGGCACGCGGCGCGCAGCACTCGGCAGGAACGACCGCCAGGCGGCTCCACCGCACGCCGGGCGGCACCCGAACTCCGTCCGCGATGACGCAGTCGGTCAGCGATGCGTCCTCGCCGACCTCCACATCGTCCCACAGAATCGTCCGAACGACACGTGCGGACCGCGCAACGACGGCGCGCGCGCCGGCGAGCGGCGACGGGAGCGCCAGCGGCGCAGCGGCCTCGTGGCCCGCGATCCCAAGTGACGTCGCCAGATAGTCGGCCGGCGTTCCGATGTCCGCGAACGACGCGCCGACCTCCACGGCCCGAACGCTACCGGCGCGTTCCCGGATCAGCGCGGGGTACGCCATCCCCACCGACTCGGCGGGCTCGCCGTCTGGCAGGCGGGCGAAGGCCGCCCGATCGGCCACCTGCACGCCCACGAAGTGCCAGGATGGCTTCGTGCTGCCGCGGCCCACGAATCCGGTCACGTCGCCGTCCGCTTCCGTCAGGACTCCGCCGTAGCGTTCCGGTTCCCGGTTCGGCACGACCGCCAGGGTCACCAGCGCGCCCGACGCGCGATGAGCCGCCGCCAGCGCCGCGGGGTCCAGGTCCGTGAGGGTGTCGCCGTTGACGATGAAGAAGCGATCCGCGTCGATGAGCGGCAGCGCGTGACGCGGTCCGCCCGCCGACCCGAGAACGGGGTTTTCCCACGAGTAGCGCACCCGCAGGCGGAGATCCGACCCGTCGCCGACCTCCGCGCACACCGTCTCGGGCCTGTGGTGGAGGTTCAGCACGACGTCCGTGATTCCGCCCGCCGCCAGCCAGCGGAGGACCCGTCGGACCAGCGCCTCACCGGCCACCGGCATCGCCGGCTTGGCTCGAATCGAGGACAGGGGGCGGAGCCGCGAGCCCAGGCCGGCGGTCAGCAGCAGGGCGGGATACATGGACTCGTTTCTGAAGTCTATTCGTCGAACAGCATATCTCCGACCGTGCGGCCGTGTCGTTCGCAGGCCTGGACATACAGCCCCCGGTACGAATCCACAAGGTAGTCGCGATCGGTGCGGCCGAGAGCCGCGGCAAGCTCGGTGATCGCGGCCTCGCTGCCTTCGATTTCGATGAACGTGCCGATGGGCGTTTCGTCGAGCGCGATGATCGCGTCGAGCGCGCCGAATTCCTCGCGGTACTTCTGATAGCGGAACCAGACCGAGAAGCCGAGCCGCCCGAGGATGTCGAGGATGGTCTCGCCGTCGGAGACGACTGTCTCGCGCTCCTCGCGCAGCTTCCAGGGCGAAGGTTGGACCGGCCCCTTGTAGGTCAGGAAGCTGCGGCCCTGGTCCATCCGGACCCGCAGGACCGAGCGCGCGGCCCTCAGCTGTTCGTCGGCGGTATCGAGCAGACAATCCTCCTGCAGCCGGCGCCCGCGGACGGGCGTCGCCCCGATGCTCAGTACCGCCGCCCGGGCTTCCTCCGGGCTCTCGAACCGCAGCTTAATCTCGCGCTCCAGTGCATTCGTGCCCATGGGTGCTCCTGGCTAGGTGAGGCGACCGCCGAAGGATAGTCCCCGAAGCCGCGGGCCGTCGACCGATTTCGCAAAGACCATCACCTTGAGCGTGCTGCCGAGGCCTCCCGGCATCACCAGCGTCTTCAGGGCGAGCCGCCGGGCGATGGCGCCCCGCGAGCCGCTGTCATCCTCGGCCAGGCGCTCCGCGAGTCCCAGGCCAAGCAGGAAGTAGGCCTGATCAACGACACCGAGGAGCCGAAGGCCGCCGTCCCGGGCAGCCAGGGCCATGCCTGTCAGGTCGACGTGCGACGTGATGTCGCGCTCTCCGGGTTCCCGCAGCCAGCCGGGGCCGTCTTCCCGACGCTCGACGGCGTGCCCCCGGTAGCTGGTCAGCGTGCCTGCCGCGTGAGAGGCCGAATAGAGCGCCGCCGCGTCGTATCCGTAGTCGATGGCGACGAGGAACCCGCGTTCGAGTCGGCGGCCGGCGCGGCGAATCCAGTCGGCCGCGGCGAGATTGACCTCCGCGAACCACCCGGGCTCGAGGCGCGCTCCGACCGCCTCGAGGTACTCGGCGACTCGCGGAGACGACGGCGGTCCCTCGCGTGTGACGAGCCGACCGCCCGCGGCATCGACGTACACCTCGCGAAGCCCCTGCTCGCGCATCACGACCAGGTGTGGCGGCAGCGCGTCGAGCAGTTCGTTCGCGTAGACGACACCCGTGACCGCCTCCGGTACCTCGGCCGTCGACGACGCGAGCGCGCGGGCGTGGTGGCCGAGCACGGCGTGTTGCCCCGCTCTCGCCTGCGGGCTCCGCTCGACGAGGTGCAGCCGGACGGCGCGGTAGAAGTCGGGGTCGTGCCGCTCGGCGTGGTCGAGGACGTCGCGCGCCAGCCGTCCGTTTCCGGCGCCGGCCTCCACGAGATCGAACGCCGTTGCGGCTGCTCCCGTTCCGCCGGTCGCCGAGCCGCCCGAGAGAATGACCCGCATTTCGGCGAACTGGCGCGCGAGCGCCTCGCCGAACATCGGCCCGAGGTCGACGCTCGTGAAGAAGTCGCCACCGCGTCCGGATCGCCAATCTGCCCGCGCGTAGTAGCCGAGGGTTTCGTGGTAGAGCGCCACGTCGACGAAGTCGGCGACGGAGATCGGGCCGCCGTCCCGGATTCGTTGAAGGAGGAAGGCGGTGAGGGGTGAGGGCATCGGGCAAGTGGCTAGTTGCCAGTGGCCAGTTGCCGGTCCGTCATGTGTGATCGACGGACGGCTGACAACTGGCCACTGATCACTGCCACCCGGCTATTCCTTCTTGATCGTCAACCACCGCTGCTCGTTCTGGCGCGTCTTCCAGACCAGCAGCGCGGCGCGCCCGCCGGCCGGGATCTTCTGCAGCAGCCGGCTCGCCTCCGCCGCGCTCGACACGCTCGCGCCGTTCACCTTGAGGAGGACGTCGTACTGCGCCAGTCCGCCGGCGTCCGCCGGGCCGCCCTGGTCGACGTCCATGACCACTGCGCCGACCGTCCCTGCCGGGAGACGGAGCTGCCTGGCGATGTTCGGCGTGATGTTGCCGAGCGTCAGGCCAAAGCCGGGGTTCGCGTCTTCCTCGTCGGTCTGCGCCCTGGCCGCCGCGCTGCCCTCCGCGTCGAGATCGAGCTCCTCGACCGTGATGGTCAGGCTCTTTTCCTTCTTGTCGCGCATGACCTTCATCGGCACCGTCGTTCCGGGCTTGGTGCCGGCCACAATCTTGATCAACTCGTCGCGGTTGGCCACCGGCTTCCCGTTGAACTCGATGATGACGTCACCCGGCTCGATGCCGGCCTTCGCCGCGGGCGCGTCCTTCGTCACCGACGACACGGCCGCGCCCACCCTCTGCTTCAAACCGAGTTCCGCCACGAGTTCCTTCGGTACGTCGCCCACGGTCACACCAATCCTCCCGCGGACGACCTTGCCGGCCCGCAACTGCGGCAGGAGGTCGCGGACGAGGTTGATCGGGATCGCGAAGCCGATGCCGATGTTCCCTTCGCTCTGGCTGTTCGCGAGAATGGCGGTGTTGATCCCGATGACCTCGCCGCGGAGGTTCAGCAGCGGCCCTCCCGAGTTCCCGGGATTGATGGCCGCGTCGGTCTGCAGCACGTCCTGCGCCCGCTGGTCGGCGGTATAGAACGGCCGCTTGGTGGCACTGATGACCCCGACGGTCACCGTGTGCCCGAGGCCGAACGGGTTGCCGATGGCCATCACCCAGTCGCCCGTCTGCATCTGGCTCGAATCGCCGAACTTCGCCTCGACGAGCGGCGTGCTCGGCTTGTCCTCGAGCTGGATGAGCGCGCTGTCGGTCAGCTGGTCGCGGCCGACCAGCCTGGCCTTGTACTCCTCGGAGTCGTTCTGGCTCTCGCCGAACGCCACGAAGATGGCGGTCGCGTTCTCGACAACGTGGTTGTTGGTGAGAATCAGGCCGTCCTTGCTGATGACGAACCCGGTGCCCGCCGACTCGACGATCTGCTCGCGCTGGCGACCCCCGCCCCGGCCCTGCGGGTTCCCGAAGAAGCGGTCGAACATGTCGCCCCCGCCGAAGAACTCCGACATGCTCTGCGCTCTCTGCTTCGACTGGGTCCGGATGTTGACGACGAAGGGCGAGGCCGCCTTCGCGATGTTCCGGAACGTCGTCGCGTCCACCGGGCCGCTGAGCGGGGCGCTGTTGGCTGACGGCACGGCCAGCGACTGGGCCTCCGAGCGGGGCGCCAGGTCGAGGCGCGAGGCGATGACCATACCGACGGCGAGCGACGCCACGGCGATCATCGCGGCATAGACCAACGTGATCTTGCGGCTAGACATTCAAATCCTCCGACTGATTCCACGCCGAACGGGACTCCTTGAAGTATACCCCGCCGACACGCCAGACGAGAGACCGGATAGCCGGTACATAGCCGGTATGACGCGGCAGCCCGGCCGGCGGTCTGGCCGAGCGGTCTATAATCAATGGAGCCGCGTCTGCCATCCCGTCAGGTCGCCTGTTATGCAAAGGTTCGATCCGCACACGTTTCGGTCCGTTCGCCTCTGGTCGTTGCTGTTCCTCGCCGTTCTCGGTGCGGCGCTCCGGGGCTCCCAGGCAGGGCCACCGTCCCAGGCGCAGCCCGACCGGCAGATGCCGCCGGTGACGTTCCGCGTCGAGGTCAACTACGTCGAGGTGGACGCCGTCGTCGTCGACGCACGCGGCGAGTTCGTCCCGGACCTCCGGCAGGCCGACTTCCAGCTGCTCGAGGATGGCAGGCCGCAGGCGATCAAGTCGTTCGGCCTGGTGCGGATCCCGCTCGAACGGCCCGAGGCTCCGCTGTTCGTCCAGCAGCCGATCGAGCCCGATGTGCAGAGCAACGTCCGGCCGTTCGACGGCCGGGTCTACCTGCTCTTCCTGGACGGACTTCACACGAGCGCGCAGCACACACCCTGGGTCCGCGCCGCCGCGAGGAAGTTCATCGAGACGTCCATCGGTGCCAACGACGTCGCGGCCGTTGCCTCCACCCAGGGCCCCGCCAACCAGGATTTCACCAGCAACAAGCGGCTGCTCCTGGCGGCTGTGGACAGGTTCATGGGCAATTCGCTCGAGTCTGCGACGATCAACAAGATCAATCAATACAACATGCGGCGCCAGCAGTACGGCACCGGTCAGGGCCCGCTGGCCGATCCGGAAGAGGCCCATCGGGCCTACAACGCGTCGGCGACGCTCGACTCGATCCGCCAGATCTCCAACTTGATGTCGGGCGTCCGCGGACGGCGCAAGGCGATGGTGCTGTTCAGCGAGGGGCTCGACTACGACATCACGGACGTCTTCAACAACCCGAACGCGTCCCAGGTCATGCAGGATTCGAGCCTGGCCATCGCGGCGGCGACTCGGGCGAACGTCAGCGTCTATGCCGTCGACCCCCGCGGACTGACGGCGCTCGCCGGCATGGGCGCGGATGCGCCGAGCCCGGCGTCGGACGCCGACCCGGCCCTTCGACTCGGACCCGTGGGGATGCAGGACGAGGTGCGGCGGCAGAACGACAGCCTCCGGGTCATCTCGGAGGAGACCGGCGGCTTCGCGTCGATCAACTCGAACGATTTTGCGGCCGCCTTCGATCGCATCCAGCGCGACAACAGCTCCTACTACGTGCTGGGCTACTATCCGATCAACGAGCGCCGGGACGGCCGGTTCCGGAAGATCGAGGTCAAGGTGAACCGGCCGGGCACCGAGGTTCGGTTCCGCAAGGGCTACGTCGGGCCCTCAGGAAAGCCGGCGGCCAGCCGGCCGGTCGACGCCGCGGACGGGACGCCGGCGATCCTGCGCGACCTGCTGGGCAGCCCGTTGCCGATCCCGGGGCTCAGGCTCACCGCGACCGCCGCGCCGTTCAAGGGCACGGCGAAGACGGCCGCCGTGCGAATCGTCGTGCTGGCGGACGGCCGCGACCTGACGTTCACGAAGAAGGATGGGAAGCTGGAAGGCGCCCTCGACCTGGCCGTGGTCGCGATCGATGAGCAGACCGGGAAGTCGAGGGGCGGGCTCCACGTCCTGGTGACGCTGCCGGCCACGGGCGCCTCGCAAGAGCAGGTCGTGAGGAATGGGCTCCGGGTCACGACCCAGGTCGACCTGCCGCCTGGAAGCTACCAGCTGCGGATCGGCGCTGCGGATACGGCCAGCCAGCGCGTCGGCTCGGTGCACTACGACCTGACGGTCCCCGACTTCTCGGCGGGTTCTCTGACGATGAGCGGCATCGTGCTGACGTCGTCGCTGGCGGGCCAGACGCGCACGGCCCTCGCCAGCCCGGACGAACTCGTGCGCAAGACGCTGCCGGGTCCGCCGACCGTCTCACGTCAATTCCGCGTCGGGGAAGAGCTGGCGCTCGTGGCCGAGGTCTACGACAACGACACGAAGACGCCGCATACCGTGGACATTTCGACAACGCTGCGGTCCGACGACGGGCGGGTGATCTACACCCACGAGGACCAGCGGTCGAGCAGCGAGCTCGGCGGGAGCACCGGCGGCTACGGCCACCAGGCCAGGATCCCGCTGAAGGACGTCGCGCCGGGGCTCTACGTGCTGAAGGTGGAAGCCAGGACGCGGCTCGGCAAAGGCGCCACCGCGTCCCGGGAAGTGCAGTTCAGGATCGTGCCGTAGGCGGGAGATCCCGGCTACTTGGCCGGCGCCGTCTCGAGCTTCGGTACGACCTTCGGCTTGACGGTGCCGTTCTGGTGGGAGAACTTGAGCTGGTTGCTCTTCATGTTCTCCTTGACCGGGGTCTTGAGTACCAGTGTGGCCGTTTCGCCGGGCATGAGCGGCGTCTTCAGGGACTGCTTGTCGCCGGTGACCGGGTTGCCGGCTCCGTCGTACCAGAACTCCTCGATCGTCAGGCGGGCGATGGGCCCGGTCGACACGCTCTTGACCGTAATCGTCGTGATGATCGTGTCCTTGTCACGTTTGATGACCGGCCTGGTGTACTGGATTTCGGCAATACCCCGGAGCGGGTTGATCCAGACGGCCTTGGGCGGCGTCTGGGCGGCGGCTTCCTGCCCGAACGCAGCGGGAATGCCCGTGAACACGACGAGCGCGAAGGTCAGCGCCAGAAGAGCGCGATGATGGCGGAACATCGAATCCTCCAGGAGGCGTGTGGGTGAACCCGGGGGCACAGTACCCCCGGTCCGGCATGATTATAGAGCGTTACATCTCGCCATTCCAGTCCTCCGGCTCGGCGGCCGCCGACCGGAAGATCTCCAGGTGCCATTTCCCGCCCCCCCACGGCTCGATGACCTCGGTGGCCACGACGTCCACCAGGATTTCGGCGAACGACCGCCCCTCGGGGTCACCGTCCAGATGATAGGCCGGCTCGTCCCATGAGAAGTTGGGGTAGAGCGTCATCGTCAGGAACAGGTCGTAACCGTCGTCGATGACGATCACCTGCCCGCAGGGCCGCTTGATGGTGGAGTGGTAGACGAGGTATTTCTCCGCGCTGTGGGCGCGGATGTACCGTTTCAGCGCGAACTCGCGCGCGACGATCTCCTCGACCGCGATCTTCTTGTCCCAGCAGTCGCGGCAGTAGCGCTCCTCGCCGCGAGGCTCCGACACGTCCTTCGCGTCGCAGAGCGCGCATCGCGACTTGGCGACGGCTTTGCGAGACATGCGTCGATCCTATCACTCCCCGCCGAACACCGGCCCGTACATCGACTCGACGTATTGTTTCACCATGCGCCGCGCGCTGAAGCGCGGCATCACGGTGCGAATCGACTCGCGCACGATGCGCAGCCAGGTCGCCGGCAGCCCGTGGGCGTCGCGATCGTAGAACGCGGGCACGACCTCGGCCTCGAGCAGGCGATAGAGGGCATCGGCGTCGGCGGCGTCTACCTCGGCCGGGTCCGTGCTCTGGCACTTCCCGTCGATCAGCCAGCCGTTGGCGCCGTTGTACCCTTCGGCCCACCACCCGTCGCCGATGCTGAGGTTCGGCACGCCGTTGACCGCCGCCTTCATCCCGCTGGTGCCGCTGGCCTCCATCGGCTTGCGCGGCGTGTTCAGCCACAGGTCGCACCCCTGGACCAGAAAATGCGCCACGTGCAGGTCGTAGTCGTCGATGAAGGCGATCCGCCCGCCGAAGCCGTGGTCCATGGCGCGCTTGTAGATGCTCTGCAGGTGGTGCTTCCCGGAGTCGTCGGCCGGGTGCGACTTGCCGGCGTAGACGATCTGGACGGGCCGGCGCGCGGCCGAGAGAATGCGGCCGAGGCGGTCGGGGTCGTGGAACAGGAGTTCCGGCCGCTTGTAGGCGGTGAACCGCCGGGCGAACCCGATGGTGAGCGCGTCGGGGTTGAGCAGCGTGCCCGCGGCGACGATCTGCCCGGGGCCCACGCGTTCCTCGGTCCAGCGATGCCGCGCCCGCTCGCGGATGAACGCGAACAGGTAGTTGCGAAGGGCCTGCCGGACAGCCCAGAGCTCCTCGTCGGGGATCACGTCAATCGCGTCCCACATCTGCTCGTCGTCGTGCCGCTGGCGCCAGTCCGGAGCGATGTGAGCCTCGAACAGCTTCGACAGCTCCGATGCCACCCACGTCGGCACATGCACCCCGTTGGTGATGGCCCGCGCGGGGCAGGTCGCCGACGCCTCGTCGGCGGCCAGGCCGCGCCAGAGAGGCGTCCACATCTGGCAGGTCACGGCCCGGTGCAGCTGGCTGACGGCGTTCACCGCGCCGGCTGAACGCAGGGCGAGGGCGGTCATGTTGAACATCAGGCCGCCGCCGCCGTCGTAGGCACCGAGCGCGAGGAACCGGTCGCGCAGCTCGCCCAGGCTTCCCCAGGCGCCGGAGACGTATGCCTCGACCATGTGGAACGGAAACGCGTCGTGCCCGGCCGGGACCGGCGTGTGCGTGGTGAACACCGTGGTTCGCCGGACTTCGGCCACCGCCTCGTCGAACGCCAGGCCCTGTTCGACCGCGTCGCGGACGCGCTGCAGCACGACGAACGCCGCGTGCCCCTCATTGAGGTGCCACACCGTCGGTGCGATGCCCAGGGCGTGCAGCGCGCGAACGCCCCCGAACCCCAGCACGATCTCCTGCTGGATGCGCGTCTCCTGGTTGCCGCCGTAGAGGCGCGCCGACAGCTCGCGGTCCCACGGCGCGTTCTCTGGGAGATCGGTGTCGAGCAGGAGCAGCCTGACGCGGCCGGCCTTGACCACCCACACCAGCGCCAGCACCGTCCGGTCGCCGAGCGGAACGGCGACCACGCAGGGCGTGCCGTCGGCGCGCACGGCCGGCTCGATCGGCGCCTCGATCCAGTCGAGTCGTTCGTACACCTCCTGTTGCCACCCGTCAGCCGACACCTGCTGATGGAAATAGCCCTGGGGGTACATGAAGCCGATGCCGACCATCGGCACGCCGAGGTCGCTGGCCTCCTTGCACGTGTCTCCCGCCAGCACGCCCAGGCCGCCGGCGTAGAGCGGCAGCGACTGGTGCAGCGCGAACTCGGCGGAGAAGTAGGCGATGCTGACGTCCTTCGCGACGGCGCCGTAGCGTTGCGACCACCAGGTGTTCCGGGCCGACCGCGCAAGGTCGAGGTCGTGGACGACGCCGTCGTACATCGCCAGGAAGCCGCGGTTTTCGGCGGCGCTCTGCAGCCGGTCGCGACCAATCAGCCGCAGCATGCGCACGGGATTGTGCGCGGTTTCGCGCCACAGGGCGTAGTCCAGGCGCCTGAAGATGTCGCGCGCACGGTAGTGCCAGCTCCACCAGAGATCGCAGGCGAGTTCCTCGAGCCTGCGGATGCGTTCGGGGATGGGAGTCAGACCTGGGTATCGTTCCATTGGGCGGCAACCGTGGTTTCGACGTCGATTGGAGGCAACTCGAATGCTAGCCGCGTCTTGACTGGGGCGTCAATGGGACGGCCGCCCGTCGGAATCTTGGCAGAGCCGGCGCGACTCTGGGATAATATCCTTTAGCTCATTCCACGCGCGAGCGGACGGCAGGCGATCCCCTGCGGTACAGGGTTGTCGCCCTTCGTGTTCGGCGTCCCTCGCTTTGTCACCAACCGTCTCCAGTTCGCCTGGGGTCGGGCGCTCGACGCGCCGGCAGGGCGGATCTGGGGGGAGGCTAGGATGCGCGCTCCGGTCAAGTACGTGGAGAAGGGTCTGTCCGTTTGTGCGAACGGAGTCTGGGGCCTCCTCCAGTGGGTCTACCGGGCCCGGCAGAATCCGTCGTTCACGCCTCGGTGGGCCAACCAGCCCCTGCCCAAGTCCTTCGAGAAGACGAAGCCGCCGCTCGGCTGGCCGCGCGAGACCGACTCGCTGTGCCCGGCGTGCGTGCGCAAGGCCCGCCAGGACGTCGTCGACGGGCGGCTGGAACTGGCATCGCTGCTCGCCGAGCGGGTGGGCGAGATCAAGGCGACGATCCTGGAGCGGGACGGCCGCATCCTGATGGTGAAGGACTGCCCGACGCACGGGCACTTCGAGGACGTCCTGTCGATCGACCCGGCGTTCACCCGCCACATCGAGGAGATGTTCCAGGGTCGGGACATCCGCGCGCACGAGGATGCCGCCCTCCATCATCACGGCAGCAGCACGGTGCTGCACGGCCGGGGCGCGGTGCTCACCGTCGATCTGACCAACCGCTGCAACATGATGTGCGATCCGTGCTTCACGGACGCCAATCAGGTCGGCTACGTCCACGAGCTGACCTGGGAGCAGATCAAGACCATCCTCGACAACGCGGCGTCGATCAAGCCCAAGCGGCAGATGTCGGTCCAGTTCTCGGGCGGGGAGCCCACGCTGTCGCCGCACTTCCTCGACGCGGTGCGGTACGCGAGGAAGCTGGGGTACAACAGCGTACAGGCGGCCACCAACGGCATCGATTTCGCGATGAGGCCCGAATTCTGCCGCCAGGCGGCCGACGCGGGCCTGCGCTACGTCTACCTGCAGTTCGACGGCGTCGGCAACGCCGCGAACTCGCACCGCCACGTCGGCAACCTGTTCGACGTCAAGCTGCAGGCGATCGAGAATCTGCACGCGGCCGGCGTCGACATCGTGCCCGTCGTCACGATCATCAACGGCGTGAACAACGAGCAGGTGGGCCGGATCATCCAGTTCGCCATCGACAACCCGAAGAAGCTGTCGTTCCTGTCGTTCCAGCCGGTGTCCTTCACCGGCAGGGACGAGGAGGTGACCGACGAACGCCGGGCCGCGCAGCGCTACACGCTCGCGCACCTGGCGCACGACGTCAAGAATCAGACGGGGTTCGGCGAGCCGTCGCGCGACTGGTTCCCGATCTCGATGATTAGCACGTTCGCCGAGTGGTCGGACGTCACCAAGGGGCCGGGCGCGCCGTTCGGTCAGCTGGCCTGCAGCTGCCACCCGGATTGCGGCGCGGCGACCGCGCTCGTGATCGACAAGGAGACGCACGACGTCGCCCCGGTCACCGCGTTCCTCAACGTCCAGCGGCTCTCCAGGGACATCGCCCTGATCAACGACGCCAACCGGAGCAAGCGGTGGGCGGTCATCGGTGCGGCCGTCGCGATGCTCCGCAACTACAACGCGTTCGGCGCGCCGCCCCGCTTCAAGCTCAAGGACATCTGGGAGAAGTTCGACAAGGCGTTCGGCGCGACCAAGAAGGACTACGGCAAGGTCTCGGGCGACCGCACGCTGGCGGACATCGAGAAGCGCCGCGCCGACAAGTGGGCGTTCATCTTCATCGCCGGCATGTGGTTCCAGGACCTGTTCACCTACGACTTCCGCCGGACCGAGATGTGCATCATCCCCTACGGGACCGAGGAGGGGGAGATCTCCTTCTGTGCGTACAACACCGGGCTCGGCTGGCGCCAGATCATCGAGCAGCGGTACAGGCAGGCCACCGTGGCACAGTGGTACGAACAGCACGGCCGTCACCGGATCTACGCGGGCGACCACTTCGTGCCGATCGGCACGCTGCGGCACTCGCTGAGGCTCGATCCCGACGCGATCGCCGCCGCCGCGCAGACGGACCTTGAGGCCAGGGGTGTGGCGACGTCGGCCCGCGAGGAGAAACGGAAAGCCCGGACCGATGCGACCGGGCAGCGGCCACGGGCCGACCTCGAAGCCGGGCAGGCGTGAGGCGCCGGGGCACCGAGAGGCTCCAGGGGCGCGTCCTCCCATGACGAGGGTCAATCGCCGTCAGTTCGTGCAGGCCGGTGCCGCCGTGGCCGCCGCAGCCACGGCCCCGGCCGCCGCGTTCGGCCAGGCGCCGGCCGTGCTCGCGCCGAAGAATCCGAAGCCGCTCGTCGTCTGCTCCGCGAACGGACACCAGTTCAGGAACGGTGGGGCGCAGACGTGCGTGGAGAAGGCGTTTGCGATGATCGCGTCGGGCGCCGACGTGCTCGACGCGCTGATCGCCGGCGTGAACATCAACGAACTCGACCCGGCCGAGATGAGCGTCGGCTTCGGGGCGCTCCCGAACGCCGATGGCGTGCTTCAGCTCGACGCGTGCTGCATGCACGGCCCGAAGAAGCGCGCGGGGGGAGTGGCGGGCATCGAGGGCGTCAAAGCGCCATCCCTGGTGGCCCAGGCCGTGGCCGACAGGACGGACCACCACCTGCTGGTGGGCCAGGGGGCCCAGGACTTCGCGCGGAAGATGGGATTCGAAATCCTGCCGGACCTCAACACCGAGGCCTCCCGCGAGGCCTGGTTCGAGTGGAAGCGCCGGACGGACCCCCTCCACTACCTGAAGCCGGAGGACCGCGCCATCGAGATCCGGAAGATCGGCCTCGATATCCTGCGGAAGTTCGGCGTCGGCGCGGAGCACTACTACGGCACGATCAACTGCAACGGCCTCGGCCCCAGGGGCGAGATCTGCGGGGTGACGACCACAAGCGGGATGGCCTGGAAGATCCCGGGACGGGTGGGTGATTCGCCGATCCTCGGCGCCGGACTCTATGTGGACGGCAACGTGGGTTCGGCAGGATCGACCGGGCGCGGCGAGGCCAACCTCTTCAACCTCTCGTCCTACCTCATCGTCGAGAACATGCGGCGGGGCATGCACCCGAAGGACGCCGGCCTCGAGGCACTCAGGCGCATCGCGGCGAACACGGTCGAGAAACGGTTGCTCGACTCGCGCGGGCGCCCCAACTTCGGGATGGACTTCTACATGCTGAACGCGAAGGGCGAGCACGGTGGCGCCAGCTTCTTCCCGTCGCGCTATGCGATTTGCACCGAGAACGGCCCGCAGATCGTCGCGTCCGCCTCGCTCTACGAGGGCAGACCGGGGGATTGAGCGCGAGTCCTACCGCGAGACGCCATACTTCTTCAGGATCTCCGTCACCTTCTCGATCGGAATCGCCTCGACCGTGCGCTCGCGCGATGTCACCGACGTCGCGCGGAGCAGCGAGTTGTAGACGGCTTCCTCCGTGGCCTCGAGCGCCGCCTGGAACAGCGGCGACACCCCGTCTGGCGGCAGCGCGGTTCGCCGTCTGGGCTGCGACTCGCCGAACGTCGTGCGCATCTCGGGCGACGTGCTGAACGCGATCGAGAAATCGCCGCTGCCGTTGCTGTAGGACGATCCCGTGCGGGCGAGGCCGAAGATCGCGCGCGCCGCGAGGCGCCGCAGATCCCGCGCGTCGACGGGCGCGTCGGTGGCCACGACGATCATGCACGACCCGTCGGGGCTTGTGGCGGGATCGGGCGTGTCCGTCCGCGGCGGCGAGAAGGCGTAGCGCCCGAGTTCCCTGCCCACCGGCGCGCCGCCCATTGTCAGAACGCCTCCGAAGTTCGTCTGCACCAGCACGCCGAGGGTGTGGCCGCCGTAGCGGGCCGGCAGCACGCGGGAGGAGGTTCCGATGCCGCCCTTCCAGCCGTAGCATTGCGTGCCCGTGCCGGCGCCCACCGAGCCCTCGGCGACGGCACCGGCCGACGCCGCGCTGATCGCGGCCAGCACGTGGTCGCGGGTGACGTGCAGGCCCCGGATGTCGTTCAGGCCGCCGTCGTTCGTTTCGCCAACGACCGCGTTCACCGACTGCACGCGCTCGTTGCCCGGCTGGGCGAGCGTGTAACGCACCACCGCCTCGATCGCGGTCCCGACCGAGAGGGTGTTGGTGAACACCAGCGGCGTCTCGATGGTGCCGAGCTCCGCGACTTGCGTGGAGCCGGCCAGCTTGCCGAACGCGTTGCCGACGAACACCGCTCCGGCGACCTTGTCCTGGAACAGGTTGCCGCCGTGAGGCAGGACGGCGGTGACGCCGGTGCGGACCGCGTCGCCCTCGATGACCGTCGCGTGGCCCACACGCACGCCGGCGACGTCGGTGATGGCGTTGAGCGGCCCTGGAGGGAAGACGCCGGGCGCAAGTCCGAGATCGCGGGCGCGCGGGCGCTCCGCTACGGCGACCACACCGGCAACCAGGCACACGAGTGCGAGGGCTACGGTGACCGCCCACCGCCCACCGCCTCCCACCTGCCGCACGTTGCTCTTCATGAGTGCCCGCCTTCCAGCCGTGCGCGCATCGGCGCCGAGATGGAACAGATTCGTGAGAAGGCTGGGATCCACGGCGTCGTCCTCTCAGGGAACGTGGCGTTGCCGCCCAGTATAAGCGGGCGGGGGGCCGTACGATTCCGCCCTTCATCCCGCACGGCCTTCCGCCTACAATCAGGAGACATGGCCACCATCGACTCGTTCTCGACCGGCACCGACGTCGTCATCAACGGCACGCCGACGCGTATCTACAGCCTGGCGGCTCTCGAACGCGGGGGGCACCCGCGGGTGGCCCGCCTGCCGTTCGCGCTGAAGATTCTCCTCGAGAACCTCCTGCGGCACGAGGACGGGCGGTTCGTGCGCGCGGCCGACATCGCCGCGCTCGCCGACTGGGATCCGTCCGCCCGCGTCCGCAAGGAAATCGCGTTCACCCCCGCCCGGGTCCTGCTCCAGGACTTCACGGGCGTGCCGTGCGTCGTGGACCTCGCGGCCATGCGCGACGCCGTCGTGCGCCTCGGGGGAGACCCCGCGCGGATCAACCCGCTCCAGCCCGTCGAACTCGTCATCGACCATTCCGTCCAGGTCGACGCCCACGGCAGGCCGAACGCATTCGAGCTCAATGCGGACCTCGAGTTCACGCGGAACCGGGAGCGCTACGTCTTCCTGCGGTGGGGGCAGAGCGCCTTCGCCAACTTCCGCGTCGTCCCGCCCGACACCGGCATCGTCCACCAGGTCAACCTGGAGTACCTCGCCAGGGTCGTGTTCGACGACACGCGCGACGGCCGGGCCACGGCCTACCCCGACACGCTGGTCGGCACCGACTCGCACACGACGATGGTGAACGGGCTCGGGGTGGTCGGGTGGGGCGTCGGCGGGATCGAGGCCGAGGCGTGCATGCTCGGTCAGCCCGTTTCGATGCTGGTGCCCGAGGTGCTCGGCGTGAAGCTGACCGGAAGCCTGCCGGGCGGCGTGACGGCCACGGACCTCGTGCTGACGATCACCGAACGGCTTCGCGCGCACGGTGTCGTCGGGAAGTTCGTGGAGTTCTGCGGACCGGGCCTCGAGCACCTGTCGATTGCCGACCGGGCGACGCTCAGCAATATGTGCCCGGAGTACGGCGCGACGGTGGCGGTCTTTCCCATCGACGGGATGACGATCGACTACCTGCGCCTGACTGGACGGGACGAGCGGCGCATCGGGCTGGTCGAAACATATGCCAAGGCTCAGGGGCTGTTCCGGACGCCCGATTCGGTCGAGGCCGACTACGCGGAGCGGATCGAGTTCGATCTCCGCACCGTCGAACCGAGCCTGGCGGGGCCGCGCCGGCCGCAGGACCGCGTGACGCTCGGCAAGGCAGGGGCGTCGTTCGAAGCCGCGCTGGACGCGACGCTCACCGAACGGAACGCGGCGTCCAGGCCCGCGGGCGCTTCCCCGGCCGGGCCGGCGGCGACCGTGGTGCCCGGCCTCGACCACGGTGCCGTCGTGATCGCCGCGATCACCAGCTGCACCAATACGTCGAACCCGAGCGTGATGATCGGCGCGGGCCTGCTGGCGAAGAAGGCCGTTGAGCGCGGCCTGCGGGTGAAGCCGTGGGTGAAGACCAGCCTGGCGCCGGGCTCGAAGGCGGTGACGCAGTACCTGAACCAGGCGGGGCTGACCGAGTATCTCGACCGCCTGGGGTTCCATCTGGTGGGCTACGGGTGCACGACGTGCATCGGCAACAGCGGCCCGCTTCCGCCGGACGTGGCCGCCGACGTGAAGGGCCGCAACCTCGTCGTCGCGTCGGTGCTGAGCGGCAACCGGAACTTCGAGGGACGCATCCAGTCGCAGGTGCGGGCCAACTACCTCGCGTCGCCTCCGCTCGTCGTGGCGTACGCGCTCGCCGGCACGATGCGCATCGACATGACGTCCGAGCCGATTGGAGCGGACTCGTCGGGCGCGGACGTCTACCTGCGCGACATCTGGCCGAGCGCACGGGAGATCGAGACGGCGATGCTCGGGGCGGTCACGGCCGAGAGCTTCCGCTCGGCCTACGCGGACGTCTTCGGCGGCGACGAGCGCTGGCAGGGGCTTCACGTGCCGACCGGCGACCGGTTCAAGTGGGACGAAGAGTCGACCTACATCCGGCACCCCCCGTTCTTCGAGGGTCTGTCACAGTCGCCGGAGCCGCCCGAAGACATCAAGGGCGCGCGCGTTCTGGCGCTGCTCGGCCACAGCGTGACCACCGACCACATCTCGCCCGCGGGCTCGATTCAGCCGGACGGCCCGGCCGGGAAGTACCTGATCGCCCACGGTGTCCCGCCACTGGCGTTCAATTCGTACGGCGCGCGGCGGGGGAATCACGAGGTGATGGTGCGCGGGACGTTCGCCAACATCCGCCTGCGCAACCTCGTGGCGCCGGGCACCGAAGGTGGCTGGACGCGCCACCTGCCGGACGGCGAAACGATGACGATCTACGACGCGTCGGTGCAGTACCGCGAGGAGGGGACGCCGCTGCTGGTCATCGCCGGCAGGGAGTACGGGTCGGGATCGTCGCGCGACTGGGCGGCCAAGGGCACCCTGCTGCTCGGTGTCCGCGCCGTGATCGCCGAGAGCTTCGAGCGCATCCACCGGAGCAACCTGGTGAACATGGGCGTGCTGCCGCTGCAGTTCGCGCAGGGCGACTCGGCGGCCGCCCTGGGGCTCACCGGCACGGAGGCGTTCGACCTCAGCGGGATCGCGTCGGGGCTGGCCCCGATGGCGGCCATCCGCGTGATTGCGCGCGGCCAGGACGGCCGTGTCGTGTCGTTCACCGCGACGGCGCGCATCGACACCCCCGAGGAGCTGGCGGCGTTCAAGGCCGGCGGAATCCTCCCCTACGTGCTTCGTCAGTTCGTGGGCGCCGGGCCCGCGTGATGCTGACCGCCGGGTCCGTCAAGCGGCACGCCCTGGCGCTCGGCTTCGATCTGTGCGGAGTGGCGCCGGCTGAGGCGGTGCCGGACGCCGGCCGCGTGCGGGAGTGGGTAGCGCGCGGCTACGGCGGAGACATGGGATACCTTCCGCGGACGGCGCGTCTGCGCGAGGATGTCAGGCGGGTCCTGCCATCGGCCCGGTCGGTGGTCGTGACCGGCACCGTCTACAACACGAACCGGCCCTACTCGATCGAGATCGCGGATGCAGGCGAAGCCCTCGTTTCGCGCTACGCCTGGGGCGAGGATTACCACGACATCATCGGCCGCCGGCTCGACAGCCTGCTGGGCTGGATGCGCGCGCAGCACCCGTCGCCATTCGACGCCCGAGCGTTCGTGGACGTGGGCCCCGTGCACGAGCGGGCCTACGCCGAGCGCGCCGGGATCGGGTGGATCGGGAAGCACGGCTGCCTGATCAACCCCGGGTTGGGATCCTGGCTGTTCCTCGCGGAAATCGTGTGCAGCATGCCGCTCGCGCCCGACCAACCGGCTGTCGATCGGTGCGGCGCCTGCACCCGCTGCCTCGACGCGTGCCCGACCGGCGCCATCGTCGAACCGCACGTGCTCGATGCCACGCGCTGCGTCTCCTATCTCACCATCGAGCTCCGACGCCGGATTCCGGAGCCGCTTCGCGAGGGGATCGGCGCTCATGTGTTCGGGTGCGACGTCTGTCAGGATGTCTGTCCCTGGAACCGGTCCGCGGCCACGAGCGACGATCCCGCCTGGCAGCCGCGGCCGGCGCTCGATCGTCCGAGGCTTGCCGACCTGTGGCGGCGGTCCGACGAGGGGCTGGCGGGCCTCACCCAAGGCTCGGCCCTGGCACGAGCCGGCGTCACCAGCCTCCGCCGGAATCTCGCGGTCGCGCTGGGCAACTGCGTGGACCCCGGTCCGGCGGCCGTGCTGACCCCCTCGATTCGCCCCGAGCACAGTCGGGGGGCTCGTTCCGGGTCGCCCCGACCCGGGCCGAGGGGCCGGACTACCGGCACTGGCGCAGATTCGGCGTCGCTCGACGACCCGATGGTGCAGGAGCACGTCGAGTGGGCGCGCAACCGGCAGCGGCGCACCCCTGGCACCCGGGCGTTGAGCCCTGCCCGCCGTCGCGCCAAGCGCTCCGGCGAGGCCTCGCCATAGCCCGCGCGGCAGCTCCTCTGGCGCAGGCGGGAGCCGGGAGTACAATACCGGCAGGGCGCCATCGCGCCTTTCATTCCCGAGAGGCCTGACATGAAACCGCTGATTGCGTTCGCCTCGCTCGTCGTTCTGGCCCTGGCCGCCTGTTCGTCGCCGGCACCAGAGCCAGCCAAGGAGGTTGTGGTGCCAGAACTGGCGAAACTCCAGGCCGCCGCCGCGCGGTACGCGCGGACGGACATCGGCGCCGACCTGTCGAAACTGCCCGCGAACGAGCAGCAGGCTCTCGCCAAGCTGGTGCAGGCCGGCTGGATCATGGACGCCCTGTTCCTGCGGCAGGTCTGGGCCGGCAACGAGGGCATGCTGCTCGATCTGCTGACGGACCGCTCCCCGCTCGGCCAGGCGCGCACGCACTTCTTCCTGCTGAACAAGGGGCCGTGGGACCGCCTCTCCCACAACGAACCGTTCGTTTCCGGCGCACCTGCGAAACCGGAAGGCGCCAACTTCTACCCGGCCGCCGCCGGCAAGGCCGACATCGAGGCGTGGTTGAAGGCGCTGCCGGAGGCGGAGCGCGCGAAGGCGACGGGCTTCTTCACGACGATCAGGCGACCGGCGGCGACCAGGGGCAGCAAGGCCGGATTCGCGATCGTGCCCTACAGCGTCGAGTACCAGGGCGAACTCGCCCGCGCCGCCGATCTGCTGCGCGAGGCGGCCGCCCTGACCTCACAGCCCACGCTGAAGGCGTTCCTCACCAGCCGCGCGGAAGCGTTCCTCAGCAACGACTACTACGCGAGCGATGTCGCGTGGATGGAGCTCGACGCAAGCATCGAACCGACGATCGGGCCCTATGAGGTCTACGAAGACGAGTGGTTCAACGCCAAGGCCGCCTTCGAGGCGTTCATCGCCGTGCGGGACGACGAGGAGACGGCGAAGCTGGCGAAGCTCGGCGCCGAACTGCAAGGGATCGAGGACAACCTGCCGATCGATCCGAAGCTGCGCAACCCGAAGCTCGGCGGGATGGCGCCGATCCGCGTCGTCAACGTCGTGCTGGCAGCCGGCGACGGAAACCGCGGGGTGCAGACCGCGGCCTTCAACCTGCCGAACGACGAGCGAGTGGTGAAGGAGAAGGGCGCCAAGCGCGTCATGCTGCGGAACATCCAGGAAGCGAAGTTCAGGCTGGTGCTCGCGCCCATTGCGGCGAAAGTGCTCAACGCCGCGCAGCAGAAGAACGTGAGGTTCGATGCCTTCTTCACGCACATCGTGATGCACGAGCTGATGCATGGCCTCGGGCCGCACCAGATCAAGGTGAACGGCAAGGACACGACCGTCCGCGCGCAGCTGAAGGAGACCTACAGCGCGATCGAGGAGGCCAAGGCCGATGTGTCAGGGTTGTTCGCCCTGCAGCTGCTGGTGGACAAGGGCGTCCTCGACCGATCGATGCAGGAGGCGATGTACGACACCTTCCTGGCCTCCGCCTTCCGGTCCATCCGGTTTGGCGTGAACGAGGCCCACGGCCGGGGCATCGCGCTGCAGCTCAACTGGCTGCTGGACTACGGCGCCTTCACGGTGGATGAGACCGGTGCGTTCGCAGTCAACCCCGCGAAGATCAGGGACGGCGTCAAGGCGCTGACGGGCGAGATCATGACGCTCCAGGCTGCGGGTGACTACGCGAAGGCGAAGGACATGCTGTCCAGGCTCGCCGTTGTCCGCGGGGGGGTGAAGGCCGTGCTCGACCAGCTGCAGGACGTGCCGGTGGACATCGAGCCGACCTTTACGACGGCCGCAAAGCTCATCCTGTAACCTGGCTGCGCGGTTCTGAATCACTGCAGGGAGGGGCGGTCCCAATCTGCCGCCCCCCAGGTCAACGCTGCGGAGGCATGATGCCGTTGTTCGAATACGAGTGCAGGGAGTGCGGCGAGTTGTTCGAGGCGCTCGTCGTCGGGGCGCGCACCCCGGTCTGCCCGAAGTGCAAGAGCCACGACCTCGAGAAGCGGGTGTCGTCGCTCGGGTTCGCGGGCGTCGGTGCGTGGTCGGGCGGACGGTCCTCAGGCGGCTGCGGGACGAGCGGCGGCGGCGGTGGCGGCTGACGGTTCTAGCCGCGGGCCGGTCGGCCCGCCTGCCGCTTGGCGGTCAATTGTCGTTCAATCCACCGGAGCCAGGCGCCGAGCCCTGGCTCCGCGAGGCAGCTCGTTTCCACGACTTCGATCTCAGGGTTCACGCGGCGCGCGTCGGCTACGGCCGCGTCGCGGCTGAACCGCGTGTGGGGCAGCAGGTCGATCTTGTGGAGCAGCATCAGGCGCGCGCGCCTGAAGATCCCGGGTACTTCAGCGGCTTGTCATCTCCCTCCGCCACGCTCAACACCACGACCTTCGCGTCCTCTCCGAGATCGTATGACGCCGGGCACACCAGGTTGCCGACGTTCTCGATGAAGAGGATGTCGAGACCCGAAGGCGGCAGGCTGGCGAGCGACCGCCTGACCATGCTGGCGTCCAGGTGGCAGGTTCCGCCGGTCGTGATTTGCAGGGCGGGGAAGCCGTAGCGCTTCAGGCGGTCGGCGTCTCGTTCCGTCTGGATGTCGCCGGTGAGGACCGCGGCGCGGAGTGGACCGGTCCGCAGGGCCTCGAGCGTGCCTTCGAGGATGCTGGTCTTTCCCGCCCCGGGCGACGAAATCAGGTTGACGCACAGCGTCCCGCTCGCGGAAAGCGTTTCGCGCAGTTCTCCCGCAATCCGGTCGTTCTCCTTCAGGACGCTCTCTCGCACTTCCACGCGTTCGGGCACGGTCCTACTCCAGTTCGAGGAACGACACGCCCAGTTCGTCGCCGGCCACCATCGACGATCCCGCGTGGCCACACGCGGGGCAGTCGGCCAGGAATTCGACCGGATGGAACTCGTGAGCGCAGCTGCCGCACCGGTACCTGACGGGGACGCGCTCGAGGTCGAGAGTCGCCCCGTCGAGGTCGGTGCCCTTGACGGTCAGGCCGAAGCAGAACTCCAGCGCCTCGACGGCCACGCCCGAGGTCTCGCCGACACGAACCCCGATCCGCAGTACGCGACGCCCACCGTGTTCGGCCGCGTGCTCGCGCGCCGAATCGACGATCGACTGCGCAATCGAGAGTTCGTGCATTCCTCAGGCTTCCGTCTCTCGACTCTCGGCTCTGGGCCCCACCACCGACAGGTCCGCGTGGCGCGCAGTTCGCACGATCCCCAGTTCGCACGATCGCACGATCGCCAGTTCGCACGATCGCACGATCGCAAGATCGCACGATGCCTGGGTCCTTGTCCCTCGTCCCTCAGTCCATGTTCTGGTCGTCCTCCGTGCCCTTCCCGAAACCCGCGGCGTCCTTCCGGAACCAGAGCGCGTCCGGGACGATCGTGCTCGTCGTGGCCTCGAGCCTCGCCATCTCGGCGGCCGGCATCGGCGTGAAAGTCCGGGCAATTTCGACGTTCTCCTCGAGCTGCTTCACCGTCTTGCAGCCGATGATGACCGTGCTCACCGGCAGCGTCAGCACGTAGGTCATCGGCCCCTTGATCGAGGTGATGCCGTCGGGCTTGAACAGCCGGTCGCGCGCCGGGATCTTCATGCCGATGACGCCCATCTGCTTCCTGTTCGCGGCCGCGAGGATCGTGGACGCGAAGGGCAGGTGGTGCTTGTCGGCCGGGTTGAGCGCCAGCAGGATCGTGTCGAACGGGAAGCGCTCGATGCCTTTCATCAGGACCGCCGGGTCGAAGTGGCCGGTGATCCCGAGGAAGCGGACCATCTTCTGATCGCGCGCCTTCTGCATCGCCTCGATGGCGCCGTCCTTCCCGAAGATCTGGTCCAACTGCTCGTCGCGCTGCACGTTGTGGAGTTGCCAGAGGTCCAGGTGGTCGGTGTTGAGCAGTCTGAGGCTCTGCTCGAGCAGCTTCATCGAGCCGTCGCGCGTGCGGTCGTCCGTCTTGCTCGCGAGGAAGACCTCCTTGCGGCGCGTCTTCATCACCTCGCCGACGTTGGTCTGGCTGATGCCGTTGGCTTCCCAGCTCGGCTTGACGTTGCGGTCGCGGCCGTAGGCTGCTGCCGTGTCGATGTAGTTCACCCCGAGGTCGATGGCCCTGTTGATGATGGCGATCGACTCGTCGTGCATGCCGGCCGTTTCGATGGCCGCCTGGCCGCCGAGGCTGAAGATCCGGACCTTGTAGCCCGTCCTGCCGAGTGGCCGCTCGGGCATCGTCGGCGCGGCGTCTGAACGTGCGGCTCCGATGGCCAGGGCTGCCGCACCGGCTGCTCCGGCCCTGACGAATTCGCGACGGGTGATGTCGGTCATCGTTCGTATCCTCCCTTCCGGCGATTCTACACCGGCTGGCGGCTGGCGACGTGCGGCTTGCAGCCGACAGGGACACTCACGGCGTGACACCGCCTCGCCAGCCGAGACTGACGCCCGCAGTTCCCATTGACACCCCCTCCACCCGGTGGTACAAGCCTGCGCGGTGACACCCTCGTCGTTCCCCGTCCGCTTCCTCCCGGAAGACCGTGCCTACGAGGCCGACGCCGACGTCGAGCTGTACCTGGCGGCGGCCGCCGTCGGGATCCTCGTCGAGCAGCCATGCGGGTCGCATGGCACGTGCGGGAGATGCGGCGTCCGCGTCGTCGAGGGCGCGCCGTCCCCGACCGAGGCCGAGCGCGCGCGGTTCACGGCCGAGGAGATTGACGCCGGCTGGCGCCTCTCGTGCCAGCTGCGGTTCTCCGCTCCGGCCGTGGTCGAGATTCCGGGCGTCACGCGCTCGCTCGCGGGGAAGTCGTTTGGTGCGGAGCTTCCCCCTCACGCCCTCACGCGGCCCGTCGTTCACGTGGGAACGGTGCCGGCGCCTCTTCTCGCCGGCGAGACGACGGCCCAGTCTGTGCTCGGTGCCCTTGGCACGTCGGCCGGACTCGTCGAGCGAGCCCTGACGGCCTCACCTGCCGCCCTCGCGGAGCTGGCGTCGGCGGATGCGGCCGGGGACATGGTCACCGCGGTCGTCCAGGGCCGCGAGCTGGTGTCGGCCCGGGCCGGCGGCGCCCGGCCGATGTTCGGCCTTGCCGTCGATGTCGGCACCACCTCGCTGGCCGCCGCGATCGTGTCGCTCGCCGACGGCTCGGTCGCCGCCTCGGCCTCCGCGCTCAATCCGCAGGTGGCGTTCGGCGCCGACGTGATCTCGCGCATCAGGCACACGCTCGAGGCGCCGAAGGGCGGCGGGCATCTGGCCGCGGCGGTCCGCAAGGGCCTGGCGACGCTCGTCGCGGAGTTGTCGGCCGAAGCCGTCTGCAGCCCGCACGACATCGTCGTCGCAGCAGTCGCCGGCAACCCGACGATGATGCACGCGTGGCTGGGTGTCCCGGTCGGCACCCTCGGGCGCGCGCCGTATGCCGCCCTCTGGACGGACGCGCTGATGGTGAAGGCCGGGGCCGTCGGCCTGCCCGTCCACCCGAACGCGAACGTGATGGTATTCCCGCTCGTGCGCAGCCACGTCGGTGGCGACGCGGTGGCGGCCGCCGTCGCGTGCGAACTCGACAGGGGCCTGGGCATCGAAGGCGGCCCGTCGCGCCTGCTCATCGACCTCGGGACCAACACCGAACTGCTCCTCGCGCACGACGGCCGGGTCGTGGCCACCTCGGCAGCCGCGGGCCCCGCGTTCGAAGGGGTGTCGATCCGCCACGGGATGCGCGGAGCGCCCGGCGCCATCGACGTCGTGTCGATCCGGGCCGACGGGCACGTTGCGGTCCACGCGATCGGCGGCGTGCCCGCGCACGGAATCTGCGGCTCCGGGCTGATCGACGCCGTGGCCGAACTGCTCCGGACGCGTGTCGTCACGTCGTCAGGCTACCTGCGTCGGGCGGAGGAGATTCCCGCCTGTCCGCCGCTCGCCGCGAGGCTCGGGCAGATGGACGGGCAGCAGGCGTTCGCCCTCGTCGCCGCCGAGGTGGACGAGGGCGGCCCCGGCCCGATCGTGATCACGGCGCGCGACGTCCGTGAGGTTCAGCTCGCCAAGGGATCCATCGTCGCCGCGGCAACGCTGCTGTGCCGACACGTCGGCATCGAGCCGGCGGCGCTCGGCGAGGTGCTCGTCGCCGGGGCGTTCGGCAACTACATCAGGAAGTCGAGCGCGATGCGGATCGGCCTGCTGCCTCCGGTCGACGCCGAGCGCGTCCGTCTCGTAGGGAACGCCGCCGGCGTGGGGGCGCGGCTCGCACTCGTCGACCACGAGGTGCTGCGGCGCGGGCGCGAGCTGGCGGCGCGCGCCGAGTACGTCGATCTGGCCACGCACCCCGGCTATCAGGCCGCCTTCATGGCCGCGCTGGCATTCCCGGACCGATGAGCGCTGCCAGGCCCATGACCTCGCGGGAGCGGATGGACGCGGCCATGAGGCCTCGCGACGGCCGGCTGCCGGATCGCGTGCCCGTGATGTGCCAGCTGGCGCTCGGCCACTACTTCCTTCACGCGGGCGACGCGGTCGAGATCTGGCACGACACCCCCGCGTTCGCAGAGGCGCTGGTAGCCCTCCAGCGCCGGTATCGATTCGACGGGATCCTGGTGAACCTTCCCGGTCGCGACCCGCACTGGCGGCACGCCGTCCGCTCGATCGACGACTCGGGCTCGACTCGAGTGATCCACTGGCAAAACGGCCGACGGACGATCGCCCCGCCCGACGACAACCCGCGTGTGATCGGCATCGACGGCCGGGCCGTCGCGGTTCCCTTCGACTCGATCGATCCGGACCGGCTCTTCTACGTGGAGCCGCACGACATCGCGGGCCTCACCTATCCGACCGCGTGGAGCTGCCGCGACCAGCCGGCCCAGCCCGGGCCGGCCTTCTTCCCGGCATGGCACTGGCACACGCTCGGGCGGGTGCGGGCGGCCGCCCCCGACGTGTCGGTCCACGCCGAAGTGTTCTCGCCGTTCTCGCAGTTGATGGAGCTCGCGGGCCATGCGGATGTGCTCGGCGCGCTCATTCGGCAGCCCGACAAGGTGGCCGCCTGCCTGGACCGCCTGACGGACGGCGCCGTCGTGCTCGGCCGGGGCCACGTGGCGGCCGGCGCCGACGCCGTCCTCGTATCGTCGGCATTCGCCGGCGCGGGCTTCCTGTCGCCCGCTCACTATCGTCGATTCGTCCTCCCGTACGAGCGCCGCCTCATCGACGCCATCGCTTCGACGACGCCGTGCGTGCCGGTCTACACCCACACCTGCGGCGCCATCGGCGACCGGCTCGAGCTGATCGAGGAGACGGGGACGTGGGGCATCGACACGCTCGACCCGCCGCCGCTCGGCACCGTCGACCTGGCCGACGCGAAGCGCCGGCTCGGCCGGCGCCTCTTCATCAAGGGCAACGTGGACCCGGTGAACACCCTGCTCCGCGGTTCGGCGGACGCCTGCTTCGCGGACGCCTGCGCGCGGCTGGCGATCGCGAAACCGGGCGGAGGGTATATTCTGAGCACGGCATGCTCGGTGGCGCCCCACGCGCCGCCGGCCAACATCCTCGCGCTCACCTGCGCGACGGAAACCAAAGGCGGATACCGATGAACCTCCTCGACCTCTGCCGGACCGGCGTCGCCATCGGCGACGGCGCGATGGGCACCGAACTTCAGCGCGCCGGACTCGCGATCGGCGAGTGCGGCGACCGCTGGAATCTCGAGCATCCCGGCCGCATCCTGGCGATTCACGAGGCCTACATCGCGGCGGGCAGCCAGGTCATCATCACCAACTCGTTCGGCGCGAATCGCTGGGTGCTGGGTCGCTACGGCCTGGCGGATCGCGTGGCGGCGGTCAACCGCGCGGCGGCGATTGCCGCCAGGAGGGCCGCGGGCGAGGCCGTGTGCGTGCTCGGCGACATCGGCCCGTGCGGCGGGTTCATCCGTCCGCTCGGCGACATCGACCCCGGCGAACTCGAGGCCGAATTCACCGTGCAGGCCGCCGCGCTCCTCGAGGGCGGCGCCGACGGCATCATCATCGAGACGATGAGCGCGCTCGACGAACTGCGCATCGCCATCGGCGCCGCGCGCACCGCCAACGCGCCGTTCGTCGTCGCCTCGATGGCATTCGACCGCGTCCCGAACGGCAACATCCGCACGATGATGGGCGTGTCGCCCGAACAGGCGGCGCGAGCCGCCGTCGAGGCGGGGGCCGAGGTGGTCGGCGCCAACTGCGGCACGCACATGACGGCTGCGGACTTCGAGCGCGTCACGGCGGCGTTTCGCCAGACCGTCGACCGGCCGATCATGATTCAGTCGAACGCGGGCAGCCCGGACCTCGTCGACGGCCGCGCCGTCTACCGCCTGTCCCCGGAGACGTTCGCCGAAGGCATGCGCCTGGTCGCGGCGGCCGGCGCCGGCGTCGTGGGCGGCTGCTGCGGCACGACGCCTGCACACATCGCCGCGCTCGCTCGCCAGCTCAAGGCAGGCGCCTGATGCGGATCACCGACGTTCCGTTCGGCGTGACCGACTGGACCGCCGTGCCGAAGACCCGACACGACGGTGAAACCGGCGTTGCCTGGTGGCGCACCATCGAGGTCGGCAACATCCGCGTGCGCATGGTGGACTACTCGCCCGGCTACCTCGCCGACCATTGGTGCTCGCGCGGACACGTCCTCCTGGTGCTCGAGGGCGAGCTCGTCACGGAACTGAAGGACGGCTCGTCGCACGTGCTCGTTGCCGGCCAGAGCTATCAGGTGGCCGATGACGCGATGCCGCATCGCTCGCGCACCGCGGCCGGCGCCAGGTTGTTCGTCGTGGATTGAAATCGGGGAAGGCCGGAGACAGAACGTCAGGCTCGCCGCTCGCGTCCAGCGCCTGCGGGCCCCCATCCGCAGGTGGCCGGGTCACAAACGGCGAACCGTGACGGAATGATTATATCGCAACGGAATGCCACGACCTAGCCAGCGGTTTCTCGGAACGAGATTCGGAATCACGGCCGCCAGCCGCGCCGGACGACCGGCGCGATCACCTAGTCGAGCCCAACCGAGGCGAGCAGCTTCAGCGCGTTGCGGGATGTGGCGACGCCGGGTCTGAGCGTGTAGTCGAACGACAAGCGGAGCCCCTGGTCGTGGTGTTCTGCACCTTCGGTGAAGTGCACCGCATCGGCTGCCGAGACCAGTTCCTCGGAAGCGGCCAATTCGAGATCGTGGGTGGTCACGGCGCCGATCACGCGGAGCGCCAGCAGGTGTCGGACGATCCGTCGCACGGCGACCTGGCGTTCGGCCGTGTTCGTTCCCTGGAGAACTTCATCGAGCAGATACAGAAGCATCGGTTCGCCGGGCGCGACGGCCTTCGCGGCGCCGACGATGAGCTTCAGCCGCTGAAGGGCGGCCATGAAGTACGACACGCCTTCCTCCAGCGAGTCCTGCACCCGCATGCTCGTAAAGACGGCGAGCGGCGGCAGCCTCATCCGCGTCGCGCACACCGGCGCCCCCGCCTGGGCGAGCACCACGTTCACTCCGATGGCCCTGAGCAGCGTGCTCTTCCCCGACATATTGGACCCGGTGACCATCAGGAACCGGCCGGGCGGCCCGACGACCACGTCGTTCGGCACCCGCCGATCGCGGGCGATCAGCGGGTGGCCGAGTCCGGTCGCCTCGAGTCGCGGCGAGGCTTCGTCGAATTCGGGGAACACCCACTCCGGGTTGTCGTGCGACAGCCAGGCCAGGGCCGCCAGTGCGTCGAACTCGCCCAGCGCGCCGAACCAGCGCCGAAGATGCGGCGCGGCCCTAGCCTGCCACCGCTCGAGCTCGACGAGCACGTGGAGGTCCCAGAGCGTGAACAGCGTGATCGGCAGGTGGAACAACACGACGAGCCGCAGGTCGGCGAACTGCTCGATCCGCGAGAGCTTCTCCATCTCGCGCGACGCCGTCAGGCCGGAACGGCGGAGTTCCGCCTGCAGATCCTTCAGGCGTGGCGAGCTGAACGTGGCGTCGGCGATGCGCGCGAACAGCTCGGCCTGACGGCGGAGCAGGCCGCTGCGGGAGAATACCCGTGTGAACGTCCTGTGGGTCCGCTTGCCGAACGCGGCCAGCAGGATCGCGGACGCGGCCAGAGGATAGAGCCAGAGGGGGCGGTCGATCGCACCGGCGACGTGCGCGGCGAGCAGGCCGACCGTCAGGGCGGCCACCAGGCGTGCCGCCCACGGCGCCCATGCCCGCCTGACGAACCACGGTCCGGCCTCCGCCCACTCGTAGAGACCGTCGAGCGCATGGCGCGCGGGCTCGACGATGCGGCCGAGGGCGGCGAACTCCTCGCGCTCGCCCTCGAGCGGTGAGAGTTCGGCGACGGCCTGCTGGCGAAGGCGGATCGCTGCCGGCGCGGCGCTCCGCGTCAGCCAGTCCGCCAGCTCGGCGCGCCCGGCATCGGTGCCTGCCGCGCCGAGCAGCTGGAAGACGGACGCGTGGCCGAACACGTCGAGATCGTCCGCGTAGGGATGGCCGGCCCCGGGGCCTTGTACCGCCGCCTGCGGCAGCGCGTTCCAGTCGCGCCTGACGCGCGCCGCCGCCTCCTCGTTCACCCGCGCGAGCGTTGCGTGCCAGCGCTCCCGCTCCTCCAGCCGGCTGTGCCAGCCCACGACGACGAAGAACGCGACGAAACCGGCGAGGCCGGCGCCCGCGCGGAGCGCCGCGTGGGACGCGGGCCCCGGGAACAGCGACAGGATGCATGCGGCAGCCGCGAGGAACACGACCAGCCTGGCGTACGACAGCCGCATCGACCGGCGCTGGCAGCGGTCGCGTTCCGCGCCGTACCGCGCGGCGGTGTCCTCGTAGCGACGCGTGAGCGTTGCCTGGAACTCGCTCATCGTGACGGCCGTGTCGCGCACGGCGGCGGCCGCGGGCATTATACGCCCGCGCGGACTCGCGGCCTGGTTCGGGCGGCCCTGCCGACGGGGACGCGGCCCGCAGTTGCGAACGGCGCGTCGTCCGCATATCCTCTCGCGCATGGACGCTCTCACGCTTCTGCTCGCCTTGTGGCTCCAACAGGCGGCATCGCCGAAGGCGGCGCCGTTCACCACGCCGTTGACGCCGGCGGAGATGAAGGACAAGCAGGCGGTGATCGAAACGACCGCCGGGCCAATCGTCATGGACCTCCTGGCCGAGGCCGCGCCGAATCACGTCGGCTACTTCATCAAGCTCGCGCGCGAGGGCGCCTACGCGGGCACCACGTTTCACCGGCTGATCAAGTACGGCATCATCCAGGGCGGCGACCCGTTGTCGAAAGACCCCGCCAAGCGCGAACTCTACGGCACCGGAGGGCTGGGCGTGCTGAAGGCCGAGGTCGGCGCCGAGAAACACACCAGGGGCGCGGTCTCGAGCGTGCTCCTTCCCGGCAAGCCGGACAGCGGCGGCTCGCAGTTCTTCATCTGCGTGGTCGACCAGCCGGTGCTCGACGGCCAGTACACCGTGTTCGCCCGTGTGGTCGAAGGGATGAAGGTCGTCCAGAAGATCTCCGAGGCGCCCGTGGACGACAAGGGCAAGGCCACCGGGCGCATCGAGATCACGGCCGTGACGATTCGCGACAAGCCGGCGGAGACGCCGGAGGCGTTCTCGACCGAGAGCGTGGAGGCGCTGGGCGCCTACCGGGTCACCCTCGAGACGACGGCCGGCGTGATCACTCTCGAGATGAGACCCGACAAGGCGCCCGGGCACGTCCGGAACTTCCTGCGGCTGGCCGCGGCCGGGGTGTTCGACGGTACCGCCGTCCACCGGGTGGTGCGCGGCTTCGTCGTCCAGGCCGGGTCGATGAACTTCAGGCGCGAGACGCTCGACGAGCGGCAGCAGCGCCTCGTCCGCACGCTCCAGCCGGAGTTCAACGATCTGGCTCACGTGAAGGGGACGCTCTCGATGGCGCGCGGCGACGATGCGGCGAGCGCGTCCACCTCGTTCTTCATCTGCACGGCGCCGGCACCGAGCCTCGACCGCGTGTATACGGCGTTCGGCCGGGTGGTCGACGGGATGACGGTGGTGGAGGCCATCGAAGCGGTGCCGGTCGACGGCGAGAAGCCGAGGGAGACGATCGAGATCCTCCGCGCGCGGGTGACCGGGCCGGGCCGTTGAGAGGCGGCCAACGGCAGACAACACGGTATCTTCGTGTTCTCGTGGTCCCCTCTGACTGCTTCACGCCGGTTCGTCGTCGAACAGCGGCAGCCGCGTCTGGCGACGGCGCGGGCGGGGTTCGCCGGGGACCTCGGCGAGGTTGTGGACCGAGACGCCGAGCAGGCGAACCGGCCGCCGGCCGGCCTCGGTGCGATCCAGCAGGTCCAGTGCGCGTTCGACGAGGTCGGCGCGCAGGCGCGTGCCCGGCGTCCGGGAGTCGCTCCTGGTGATCGTCGTGAAGTCGGCGTAGCGCACCTTGATCGTGACCGTGCGGGCAAAGAGTCCGTGGCGCTCGAGCCATTCGGCAGCCTCGGCCGCCATCTGCTCGATTTCCGCTCCGATGCGCGTCGTGTCGACCAGGTCCTGCGGGTAGGTGCTCTCGGTCCCCGATGACTTCGCCGGCCGATCGGGCTCGACCGGCCGTTCGTCGATCCCGTGCGCGAGCCGGACCAGCCATTCGGCAGAACTGCCTACCGCCTGCTTGAGCACCGTCCGGTCGATGCTCCGCAGGTCCAGGGCCTTCGTGACGCCGACCTCCCGCAGGCGGCGAGCGGTGACAGGGCCGACACCCGACAGCGCCGCGACCGGGAGACCGCTCAGAAACGCCTCCACCCGCTCGGGCGCGATCACGGTCAGGCCGTCCGGCTTCTTCCATCCCGACGCGATCTTGGCGAGGAACTTGTTCGGGGCCACGCCCGCGGAGGCGGTGAGGCCGGTGGCCTCGCAGATCGCGGCCTTGATGCGCCGCGCCACGGTCATCCCGAGCGGCTCGCGCCACGCGTTCTCGGTCACGTCGAGGTAGGCCTCGTCGAGCGACATCGGCTCGACCAGCGGCGTGACCGAGCGGAAGATCTCGAAGACCGTCTCCGACACGGCCTTGTACTTGGCGAAGTCCGGGCGCACCAGCACCAGGTCGGGGCACCGCCGGATCGCGACGGCGCTCGCCATCGCCGAGTGGACGCCGAACCGGCGCGCCTCGTAGCTGGCGGCCGCCACCACGCCGCGCGCGGACGGCTCGCGTCCGACGGCGACGGGGCGCCCGCGCAGCGCCGGGTTGTCGCGCTGTTCGATTGACGCGAAGAACGCGTCCATGTCCACGTGCACGATGCGGCGGACGGGCGGCGGGACCACCGGTTGATTCTACGCCGGTCAGTCGGCGACACTTGTCAGTCGGAGACACCTGTCCGCGTGACCGTGTGGCACCGACTGGGTATCGTCAGCCCCGACTCGTCACCGTCAGTTCCTATGATCCGTCTCATCGCATTGGACATCGACGGCACGCTGCTCGACAGCCGCTGGCAGGTTCCGGCGGCGAACCGCGAGGCGATCCGAAAGGCCACGGGCGCCGGCATCGAGATCGCGCTGGTGACGGGACGCCGGTTCGATTTCGCCAGGCCGGTCATCGAGCAGCTCGACGGGCCGCTGACGCTCATCGTCAGCGGCGGCGCGCTGGTCAAGCAGCGGGACGGCCGGACGCTGGTCCGCCACCTGCTGCCGGCCGTGACCGCCAGGGCCGTCGTGGAGGGAACCAGCGACTTCCGGGACGCGACGGCGATCGTCTTCGACCGGCCGCGGGCCGGGCAGGTGGTGCACGAGCGGCTCGACGTCCGTGACCCGCACCGCCGGTCGTACTTCCAGCGCAACCGCGACTTCATCGCCGAGATCGTGCCCCTCGAAGCGGCGCTCGTCGAGGACCCCATTCAGGTGATGTTCTCCGGCGGCGTGGCGCGGATGCGCGAACTGGTCGCGACCGTGCGCGGGTTGGCCGTGGCCGCAGAAGTGGCTGTCGCCCTCACCGAGTACGAGTCGAGGGACTTCTCGCTCGTCGACGTGAATCGCGCGGGGTGTACCAAGGGGGCGACGCTCTCGGAATGGGCCGCACGCCAGGGACTGACGCCTGCCGAGGTGATGGCGGTTGGGGACAATTACAACGACCGCGAGATGCTGGAGTACGCCGGCGTCCCGGTCGTCATGGGGAACGCCGTGGAAGAGCTCAAGGGGCTGGGCTGGCCGCTGACGCTCGACAACGACCACGGCGGGGTGGCGGCTGCGATCGAGCGGTTTGCGTTCGCCGGCCGGCACGAGGAAGCCGGTGACCGCCCGGAGGCTGGAAGGATGCTACACTCCTCGCTCGGGGGGAGTCATGCCGTTTGCACGACCCGGCGGTGAAGCGACTGGCCGAGCGATTGGTGGAGGGCGCCGGCGCCGCGCCCGGTTCCTGGTGCTCGCCATCGTTGTCGGTCTGGCGCTGGGCGGCAGCAGCATGCTGGCCTGGTACGTCGACGCCCAGTGGTTCGACTCGCTCGGCTACTCCGACGTTTTCTGGAAGACGCTGCAGCTGAAGTCCACCCTCTTCAGCGGCTTTACGCTCGTCACCTTCGTCTTCGTCTACGCGGTGCTTCGCCTGCTGAAGCCGCCGCAGTTGGCCATGCCGATAGACCGGGTGCTCTACGTCAACGGGCAGCCCGTTTCCCTGTCACTCGGACCTGTCGTCCGGCTGGTCACCTGGATCGTGGCGCTCGTCGTCGGCCTCGGCGCCGGCTCGGGCATGATGTCCGAGTGGACGACGTTCGGCCTGTACTGGCACGCGCCGGCAGCGGCCGGGGAGGCCGGACTGGCCGACCCCATCTTCGGCCGCCCGCTGGCCTTCTACCTCTTCACGCTGCCCGTCTGGCAGCTCCTGGGCACCTGGCTGACGACCGTCTGCCTCGTGGTCCTGGCGGGGGCCGTGCTGGCGCTCCTGCTGACCAACGCCGACAATCCGCTGATGCTCGCCGGCATGCGCGAGAAGCGCTCCGGCTTCCGCGGCGTCTCGTTCGCGCTGGCCGGGCTGATGCTGGTCGTGGCCGCCCGCGTCGTCTTGGCGCGCTACGACCGCCTGTTCGAGGACCGCACGGTGTTCTCGGGCGTGGGCTACACCGAGGCCCACGTGGTCATCCCGGGCCTCCTGGCGGTCGCGGTTGCGCTGGTCGTCGGAGCGGCGATCGCCATCTACAACGGGGTCGGCCCCCGGAAGCTGGTCACCCTCGCCGCCGCCGTCGCGCCGGTCGTCGTCGTCTACGTCGGCGTGACCGTCGTGTCGTGGTACGTCGGCGGGTTCATCGTCAAGCCCAACCAGCTGGTGCGGGAGCGGCCCTTCATCACGCACAACATCGAGTTCACACGCCGGGCGTTCGATCTCTCGCGGGTCGAGCAGCACGCCTTCCCGGCCGAGCCCGGGGTCGAGGCCGTCGATCTGGCCGGCAACAGCGACACGATCGAGAACATCCGGCTGTGGGACTGGCGCGCCCTGCAGGACACGCTCCGGCAGATCCAGGAGATTCGAAGCTACTACGACTTTCCCGACATCGACATCGACCGCTACGTGGTCGGCGGGCGCCTCCGGCAGGTGATGGTGGCGGCCAGGGAGCTGAACGTCGAGCGGCTGCCAGAGAGCAGCCGGAACTGGATCAACGAGAAGCTGATTTACACCCACGGCTACGGCGTGACGATGAACTCGGTGAATGGCTTCACGCCCGACGGGCTGCCGGACCTCGTGCTCAGCGATATGCCCGTGCGGAGTACGGCGCCCGACATCAAGGTGACGCGGCCGGAGGTCTATTTCGGGCAGCTGACCAACACCGACGTCTACGTGAAGACCCGCCAGCAGGAGTTCAACTACCCGCAGGGCGAGAGCAACACCTACACGTCGTACGAAGGGAAGGGTGGCATCCCGATCGGGTCCTTCGGCCGGCGGCTGCTCCTCGCGGCGAGCCGCGGCGGCGGGGATCTCTCGAAGCTGCCGTTCAGCGACGACATCACGCCCGAGAGCCGGCTGCTGATGCGGCGGAACATCAACGAGCGGGTGCGGACGCTCGCGCCATTCCTCACCTTCGACCCCGACCCCTACGTCGTCGTGGGTGCCGACGGCCGGCTGTTCTGGGTCATCGACGGGTTCACGATGTCCGACATGTTCCCCTACGCCCGGCACTACCGGCTTGGCGACACCGTGGTGAACTACGTGCGGAACAGCGTGAAGGTGACGGTCGACGCCTACGACGGGAGCGTCGTTTTCTACGTCTTCGACAATGACGACCCGATCATCGCATCCTACCGCAGCCTGTTTCCGACGCTGTTCGTGGACGGGAGCCGGATGCCGGAAGACGCCCGCGCCCACGTGCGCTACCCGGAACTCCTGCTGAAGCTGCAGGCCGCGGCGTTCAGCCTCTACCACATGCGGGACCCGGAGGGGTTCTACAACCGCGAGGACCTCTGGAGCGTGGCGAGCGAGGTGACCCTCAGCGAGGCTCACGAGCAGGTCACGCGTCCAATCGACCCGAACTTCGTGCTGATGAAGCTGCCGGGCGCGTCGGCGCTCGAGTTCGTCGAGATCCTGCCGTTCACGCCGTCCAACCGGAACAACCTGATCGGCTGGATCGCCGGCCGCTCGGACGGCGCGGCGTACGGCAAGGCGATTGTCTACGACTTCCCGAAGTCGCGGCTCGTGGACGGCCCGCTGCAGGTGGAGGCGCGGATCGACCAGAATCCCCAGCTGTCCTCCCAGTTGACGCTTTGGAACCAGCAGGGGTCCCGCGTCCGCCGCGGCAGCCTCATCGTGATCCCGGTCGGTCGGGCGTTGCTCTACGCCAAGCCCATCTACCTGCAGGCTGAGCGGAGCCCGATGCCGCAGCTGCGGCTGGTGGTGCTGGCGCTCCAGGACCAGCTGGGTCACGGCCCGACGTTCGAGGCGGCGATGGCCAGCCTGTTCGGTGAGGCGGCCGGGCGGACGGCGGCAGCCGGCAGCAGCGCCGGCGCCCAAAGCGCCCCGCCGGCATCCGGGCCCGGGACGGCCGCCGCGCCGTCCGCCGCCGGGACCGGCGTCGGGACTGCGGCGGGAGGCCTCGCGCCGACGCCGGGGGCGCAGGCGCTCATCGACCAGGCGGCACGGGACCTGGCCGACTACCAGCGGCTGACGGCCGAGGGCAAACTCGGCGAGGCGGGGCTCAAGCTCGAGTCGCTGAAGAAGACGCTCAATCGACTGAAGAAAGAGCGCTAACGGCCGCGGGCGGGCAGGCGTGACACTTAAGCAATCGCCGCAGCATGACTTGTCGTTCGGCGGCGGTTGTTGGTAGACTTTTTGTGCCTTCCTGACTTCTCGGATTTCCTATGAGCAATCCACTTCTATTGCTTGAGGTGTCCTGTCCGAGCTGCCAGGCGCCGCTCACGAACGGCCAGCAGGTGGTCCTCGGGGCGCATGTTGCCTCGAGCGACCAGGACGGCGAAATCCGCCTCAGCGCCTTGTTCGGCGACTCCCGTGTGGAGACCGACCTGACGGTGGGCGAGGGGGACGTGGTCACCTACACCTGCCCGTCGTGCGAGCGGAGCCTGACGGTCGAGCCGCCCTGCCGTTTCTGTGGCGGCCCGCTGGCGTCGGTCAACCTGCCGACCGGCGAGGCCATGGAGTTCTGCGGCCGCAAGGGATGCCGCGGCCGCGTGCTCGGCGGCTACGGCGACGTCGACGAAATGACCGATCTGCTCAACCGGATGTTCAAGATTCCGCACGATTGAGACCTCGTTCCGAGGCACCCCGGAGCCCTTATGCAGACCCATCGGCGGTACAGCTTCAAGAACCAGCATTTCGTGGGCGAAGAAGGGCGGCTCATCCCGCTCCTCCAGCAGGTCCAGGCCGAGGACGGCTATCTGCGCCCCGAGCGGCTGAAGGAGATTCACGAGCTGTCGGGAATCCCGCTGGCTCACATCTACGGGGTCGCGACCTTCTACGCGCAGTTCCGGCTGAAGCCGGTCGGCAAGTACCTGCTGCGCGTCTGCCACGGAACGGCATGCCACGTCAGCGGGGCCGTCGAGCTGAGCCAGGCCGTCGAGAAGCACCTCGGCATCCCCGACGGCGAGACGACGGCGGACCGGATGTTCAGCATCGAGACGGTGTCGTGCCTCGGGTGCTGCTCGCTGGCGCCGGCGATGATGATCAACGCCTCGACGTTCGGCAACCTCAGCCCGTCGGGCGCAGTCAAGGTCGTGAAGAAGTACCAGAAGGGGGAGCGGTCATGACGCGGGTCACCGTGGGCCTGTCGACGTGCGGGATTGCCGCGGGCGCCGAGGACACGTTCGCGGCGCTGGGGACGAAGCTGGCCGACCTGGCGGACGCGCCGGAGCTGCTGCGCACCGGGTGCGTCGGCATGTGCTACCAGGAACCGCTCGTCGAGATCAGCAACGGCGACGGCGTCCGGTACCTCTACGGCCATATAAGCCCGGACAAGGTGGGCCGCCTGATCGACGAGCACGTGGGCAGGGGCGAGCCCGTCGCCGACTGGCTGGTCTGGACGAGCGGCGGCAAGGGAACCGACACGGCCTACCTCTCGCGCCAGCACCGCATCGTCCTCCGGAACTGCGGGAACATCGACCCGGAGTCGATCGACGACTACATCAGGACGGGCGGCTACCTGGCGCTGCAGAAGGTGCTCGAGGCGAAGGACCCGGACGGCCTCGTCAACGTCATGATCGAGTCGGGGCTGCGCGGGCGGGGCGGCGCGGGCTTCCTCACCGGGATGAAGTGGCGGTTCACCCGCCAGGCACCGGGCCGCGAGAAGTTCATCATCTGCAACGCCGATGAGGGCGACCCGGGCGCGTTCATGGACCGCTCGGTGCTCGAGAGCGACCCGCACTCGGTGATCGAGGGGATGATCATCGCGGGCTACGCCATCGGCGCCGACCACGGCTATGTCTACGTGCGCGCCGAGTATCCGAAGGCGATTGACCGGCTCAACATCGCGATCGCGCAGTGCCAGGAGCGCGGCTTCCTCGGCGACGCCATTCTGGGGAGCACGCACGGCTTCCACATCAAGCTGAAAGAAGGCGCGGGCGCGTTCGTGTGCGGCGAGGAAACCGCGCTGATGATGTCGATCGAAGGCAAGCGCGGGATGCCGCGCGTCCGCCCTCCGTTCCCCGCCACCAAGGGGCTGTGGGAGAAGCCGACCTCCATCAACAACGTCGAGACGTTCGCCAACGTGCCGTGGATCGTGATGAACGGCGCGAAGGCATTCAACGCGCTCGGCACCGACAACAGCAAGGGGACGAAGGTGTTCGCGATGGCGGGGAAGATCCGCCACGGCGGGCTGGTCGAGGTGCCGATGGGCATCTCGATCCGCGAGATCGTCTACGACATCTGCGGCGGGATCCGCGACGACCGCAAGTTCAAGGCGGTCCAGATGGGCGGCCCGTCGGGCGGCTGCATCCCGGCCGAGCTGCAGGAGACGGTGATCGACTACGAGTCGATCAACAAGACGGGCGCCATCATGGGCTCGGGCGGCCTCGTCGTGATGGACGAGACCACGTGCATGGTGGACGTCGCCCGCTTCTTCCTCGAATTCACCCAGCGCGAGTCGTGCGGGAAGTGCACGTTCTGCCGGATCGGCACGAAGCGGATGCTCGAGGTGCTGACGCGCATCACCGAGGGCCACGGCCGCGATGGCGACATCGAGCTGCTCGAGGATCTGGCCGCGCGCGTCAAGAACTCGTCGCTCTGCGGACTGGGGCAGACCGCGCCCAACCCGGTGCTGACGACCCTCAAGTACTTCCGGTCGGAGTACGAAGCCCACATCACGAACCGGAAGTGCCCGGCGCACCACTGCCAGAAGCTGCTGACCTACACGATCACCGACGACTGCAGCGGCTGCATGCTGTGCCTGAAGGCGTGCGCGGTGGGCGCGATCGCCGGCGAACGGAAGAAGCTGCACGTGATCGACCAGTCGAAGTGCACGGTCTGCGGCGAGTGTTACAAGGTGTGCAACCTCGGCGCGGTTCACAGGGACTGATACAGAGGCACCCCATGGCGCTTGTGAAGCTCGAAATCGACGGCAGGCGGATGACGGCCGACGGAAGTCAGACGATCCTCCAGGTGGCCCGCCGGCACGGTATCCATACGATTCCGACGCTGTGCGACGATGCGCAGCTCGAGCCGTTCGCGTCCTGCTTCGTGTGCGTGGTGAAGGTGAAGGGGGCGCGGTCATTGATGCCCGCCTGCTCCACGAAGATCCTCAACGGGATGGTCGTCGAGACCAATTCGCCAGAGGTGCGCCAGTCGCGCAAGGCGGCGCTCGAGCTGCTGCTGTCGGACCATTACGCCGACTGCGTCGGGCCCTGCCAGATCTCCTGCCCGGCCGGCATCGACATCCAGGGCTACATCGCGCTGGCCGCGATCGGGAAGTACAGGGACGCGATTGCGCTCATCAAGGAGAACAACCCGCTGCCGTCGGTGTGCGGGCGCGTGTGCACCAGGCCGTGCGAGGTGAAGGGGTGCCGCCGTACGATCCTCGACGAGGCCGTCGGGATCGACTACATCAAGCGCTACATCAGCGATCTGGACCTGAACAGCGCGGACGTGTGGCGCCCTCAGGTGGCCGCGTCCAACGGCCGGAAGGTCGCGGTGGTCGGGGCGGGGCCCGCGGGGCTCTCCGCGGCCTACTACCTCGCCATCAAGGGGTACTCGGTGGACATCTTCGAGGGGCAGCCCGAGCCTGGAGGCATGCTGCGCTACGGCATCCCCGAGTACCGACTGCCCAAGGACGTCCTCGACCTCGAGATCGCCCAGATCCTGGGGCTCGGGCCGCGGCTCCAGACGAATGCCGTCCTCGGCAAGGACTTCACCATCGCGAGCCTGAAGCAGCAGGGTTACGAGGCCATCTTCATGGGCATCGGGGCCTGGCGCAGCTCGCTGATGCGCGTCCAGAACGAGAACGCGGCGGGCGTGCTCTCCGGCATCGAGTTCCTGAAGAACTTCGGCCTGCGCCGCCCGATGGACGTCAGCGGCACCGTGGCGGTCGTCGGCGGCGGGAACACCGCCATCGACTGCGCGCGCACGGCGCTCCGCCTCGGCGTCCAGGAGGTGAAACTGCTCTACCGGCGGACCCGCACCGAGATGCCGGCCAACGACTCCGAGATCAAGGACGCGATCGAAGAAGGCGTCAACATGCAGTTCCTGATCGCACCGACCAAGGTCGTGACCGGCGATGACGGTCGGCTTCGGGGGATCGAGTGCCAGCGCTGCGAACTCGGCGAGCCCGACGCGTCCGGGCGGCGAAGCCCGAAACCGATTCGCGGCTCGGAGTACCTCGAGCCGTGCGACTTCGTCATTTCGGCGATCGGACAGAGCACGACGGTCGCCGATCTGGTGGACGGGAAGAACGCGGACTTCCTGCCGCCGGGCGAGGCGCTCAGCCTGACGCGGTGGCAGACGGTGCAGGTCAACGAGAAGACGTTCGAGACATCGGTCGAAGGCGTGTTCTCGGGCGGCGACGTCGTGACGGGGGCGGCCACGGCGATCGAGGCGATCGCGGCCGGACGGAAGGCGGCGTACGCCATCGACACGTACATCCGGGAAGGCGTCGTGCGGCCGGAGCCGGAGGAGTTCATCAGCCGCAAGGACGTCTTCGCCAAGGTCGGCATGAAGGACCTGCGGGGGAACGAGACGAAGGCGAAGCGGCACATCCCGATGCTCCCGGTGGACCAGCGCGTGAACAGCTTCGTCGAGGTCGAACTGGGCTACTCGGCGGCTGACCTCAGCGAGGAAGCGACGCGGTGCCTCGAGTGCGGCTGCACGGCGCTGTTCGACTGCGACCTCCGCAAGTACGCGACCGAGTACGGCGCCGACGTGAAGCGCTTCCTCGGGGAAGCGCGGCAGCACGAGCGCGACATCTCGCACCCGCTCATCGAGCTCGACGCGAACAAGTGCATCCTGTGCGGCCGCTGCGTCCGCATCTGCAGCGACGTCGTCGGGGTGTCGGCCTACGGTTTCATCAACCGCGGCTTCGGCACCGTGGTGGCGCCCGCGCTGGGCGGGTCGCTGCTGGACACCGAGTGCGTCGCGTGCGGCCTGTGCATCGGCACCTGCCCGACCGGCGCCATTTCGCAGCACCTCCCGCTCGCCAAGCCGGGGCCCTGGAAGACCGAGTCGGCACAGAGCGTGTGCCACTACTGCGGCGTGGGCTGCCGGATCAACTACGACACGTTCGGCGACACGCTGGTCAAGGTGTCCCGCAACGAGGCGAACGAGGTCACGTTCGGCAACCACTGCCGCAAGGGTCGGTTCGGCTTCAACTTCGCGCACGCGCACGACCGGCTGCTGACCGGCCGCGTGCGGGTGGGCGGGACGGCCGTCGACACCCCGGTCGAGGAGGCCGTCGCGCACGCGGCGGCGCGGCTGAAGGAACTGGCGCGCAAGTACTCGGGCCCGGAAATCGCCGTGTTCGTGTCGCCGCGGTTCACCAACGAGGAGATCTACCTCGCGCAGAAGTTCGCGAGGGTCGCCCTCCGCACGCACAACATCACGTCGTTCAGCCACCTGGTGAACCGGGAGCTGTTCGCGCCGGACGTCCTCGCGACGGCGACCTACCCCGATCTGGCGCAGGCGCAGGCGATCCTCGTCGTCAACTCGGCGCTCGACGAGGAGCACTTCGTCGTGGACCTGATCGCGAAACGGGCGATCCGGAACGGCGCCAGGCTGGTCTTCGTGGGGCCGCAGGAGAACCGCTGCGCGAGGTTCGCGGAGGTGTTTCTGGAATGCGCGCCCGAGGCCGAGACGCTCGTCGTCCAGGCGATGGTGGCGGAGGCGGCACGGCTGGCCGGGCGGGAGCCGGCGCCTGAACTGGTGGCCGGGATCGTCGGACTGTCGGCGGCGCAGATCGCCGAGAGGACGGGCATCGACCCGGCCGGGATTGCGGAGGCGGCGGCGATTCTGGCGGGCACCGAGCGAAAGGTGATGGTGTTCAACCGCGACTACCGCGGCCCGCGGCGCGCGGGTGACGCCCGGTGGCTCGCGGCGGCCGGCTCGGCGCTCGGCTGCGGCGTGCTGCCGCTCCACGAGAAGTCGAATGCCCAGGGGCTCCTCGACATGGGCGCGAACCCGGCGTGGTACCCGGGCTACCGGCCCGTGTCGGACCAGGCGACGATCGGCGATCTCGAGAAGGACTGGAGTGTGTCGCTGCGCGACCTCGACACCGCCGAGGTGGACGTGGCGCGTCTGCTGGCAGACAAGAAGATCAAGGTCGCCGTGGTGCTGGGCGAGGACCCGCTCGGCGCCGAGAACCTGCCGGCGGAGCTCCGGGCCGGCCTCGAGGCGGCCGAATTCCTCGTGGTTGCGGACCTGTTCGCCACGAAGACGGCGCAGGCGGCCGACGTCGTGCTTCCGGCGAGCAGCACCCCTGAGACGTCCGGCACCATGACCAACTCCGAGCGCCGCGTCCAGGTGCTGGCGAACGCCATGCCGCCCCGGGCCGGCGTCGAGACCTGGCGCCTGCTGACGGAACTGGCGGCGAAAATGGGGCTCCGCTTCAAGATGAAGTACTCGGCGCCGTCGGAGGTGTTCGAGGAGATTCGCCGCGTGGCGCCGATCTACCGGTACGTCGAGGCGGGCGGCCAGGGTCCTGACGCGATCTGGGATGCGACGCGGTCGCCGATGGAGGCGGTGCCCTTGAACGGCGCCGCGACGGCGCCAGTGATGACGCCGGTCTCCACCGGCGCGCTCGACTACCTCGATGCCCGGTTCGAGCGGTGGTTCCACGGACTATTCAAGGACAGATAGTCGAAGGGCTTCGTCAGTCGGCGACACTGGTCAGTCGGCGACGCCTGCCGGCCGGCCGTCACGACGTCTTGAGTGCGATCAGGGCCTTCGCGTCCTCCACGTTCCGCTGCTTCGTGAACGTGATCGTGATCCCCCGGAGTTTGCCCGGCCCCGCTTTACTCAGGAACGGCTCCTTGAACTCCTCGGAAAGCGGGCTGGCCAGGATCGCGTCCCTCGCCTTGTCGGTGAAGTAGCCGGTGATCCTGAACGTGCCGGCGGAGAGCGACAGCCAGAACACCGTCTTCTTCTTCCGTGACACGTTGAGGAGCCAGCTCTTGCCGTCGCTGTAGAAGCGCCACCGCTTCTCGAAGTCGGGGTACTGGGCGTCGATGAACGCGAACAGGGCGTCCCAGAGAGCCCGACGCTTTCCGAGGTGCGAGTAGATCAGGTCATCGCTGGGATACCGGTTCCTGTCGCTGAGGACGGGTGCCTCCATGATGTTCCCTCCCGGCTGACTGGTGTCCGTGAACGGCCCCGGTCGGGCCGGTACCCGGGCTACCAGCCGACGACCAGCGGCGAGGTGGTCGAGGCTCTTGAGAAGGAGTGGTGCGTGGTGCTGAGCGATCTCGAGCCCAGCGACACCAGCGTGGCCGCGCTGCTCGCGCAGAAGAAGATCAAGGTGGCCGTGGACTTCCTCGTGGTCGCGAACCTGTTCCTGACCCGGACCGCCCAGGCGGCCAACATCGTCGTGCCGCTGGCCAGCACGGCCGAAACCTCCGGGACCTTCACCAACTCCGAGCGCCGGGTCCAGCGGTTGCGGCGGGCGATTCCGCGGAGGCCGGGACTGGAGGGCTGGGAACTCATCGCGCAGCTCGCGGCGAAGATGGGGCTGCGGTTCAAAACGAACTACGACAACATGGCCCAGATTCTGGACGCCCCCACACAGCGTTTACCTCCGCATCCCCGCGGCGAGGCCTTGGACGAACACCGGACCGGTCTTCGGGCCCCGGAACCAGTGGACGTCGTCCACGATCGGTAGCAAGGCCTGCGACAGGAACGTCACGCCGTTCAAATACCACACCACGTTCAGCCCGGTCGTGTAGTTGCGCCACATCAGGTCCGGACTCCCGTCGCGGTTGAAATCCGCCGCCATCCCGATTCGCCATGCCGGGTCGCCCACCGCCGGCAACAGCTCCTGCAACAGGAACGTCGCGCCGTTCATGTACCACACGAGGTTCATGCCCGTCGTGGCGTTCCGCCACACCAGGTCCGGCTGGCGGTCCCCGTTGAAGTCCACCGTCGCCACAATCTCCCACGCGGTGTCCGGCACCGGCGGCAGCAGCGTCTGGGACATTATCGTCGTCCCGTTCAAGAACCACACGACGTTCTGCCCGCTGGTCGCATGCCGCCACACCAGGTCGGGCCGGGTATCGGCGTTGAAGTCCGCCGCGCCCACGATTTGCCACCCGGTGTCCGCGACGGCGGGCAGCATCGCCTGCGACACGAACGTCGTGCCGTTCATGAACCACACGACGTTCATCCCGGTGCCCGCATGACGCCAGACGATGTCCTGGTCGCCGTCGGCGTTCAGGTCGGCCACGGCCACCGGCTGCCAGGCCGTGTCGGCCACCAGCGGCAGCAGGGTCTGGGACAGGACGGTCGCGTTGGTCATCGTCCACACGACGTTCTGGCCCGTCGTCGCGTGGCGCCACAGGATGTCCGGATAGCCGTTCCCGTCGAAGTCGAAGGGCGTGGCCGGGGACGGGATCGGCGCCGGCGAGGGGTTCGGCATGTCCCACGGCGTGCCCACCGGCGGCAGCGCCGCCTCGCTGATCAGCGTCACGCCGTTCAGGAACCACACCGCGTTCTGACCCGTCGTGCCGTTGCGCCACACGAGGTCCACCTGCCCGTCCGCATTCATGTCCTGCACCGCGCCCACGTGCCACGCGGTGTCGGCCACCGGCGGCAGCAGCACCTGCGACTGGTACGTGGCGCCGTTCATGTACCACACGACGTTCAGGCCGGTCACGCCGTTGCGCCAGAGCAGGTCGGGCGCCTGGTCGCCGTTGAAGTCCGCCGCCCCGGTCAGCTGCCACGCGGTGTCGGCAACCGGCGCCAGCAGCGCTTGCGAGAGGACGGTGATCCCGTCCAGATACCACACCACGTTCTGGCCCGTCGTCCCGTTGCGCCACACCAGGTCGGGCGTGGTGTCGGCGTTGAAGTCGGCCACGGCCGCGAGGCGCCAGGCCGTGTCGGCGACCGGTGGGAGGAAGCCCTGCGAGGTGAACGTTGTCCCGTCAAGGAACCACACCACGTTCCGGCCGTCGGCTGCGTGCCGCCAGAGGATGTCGGGCTTGCTGTCGGCGTTCAGGTCGGCCACCGCCACGATCTGCCATTGCGTGTCCGGCACCGCCGGCAACGTGACCTCCGACAGCTTGGTCGTGCCGTCCATCAGCCAGATGACGTTCTGCCCCGTGGCACCGTTGCGCCAGAGGATGTCCGGCTTGCCGTCGCCGTTGAAGTCGGCAGTGGCGGCCGGCGCCGTGTATCCGAGATTGAAGGTCAGTTGGCCTCCCGTCGCGTCGAACGAGGTCACCATGACGCCGTAGGTCGTGCCGCCCGCCGCCGCCAGCGTGAGCTGCGACTGGAGGGTCCCCGACGCGTCGTCGTTGCCGGCCACTTGCGTCCACCCCCCGCAGGTTCCCGTGAAGACGGTGAGCACGGTGTTGTAGGTGCTGCCAAGGGTGTCAATGACGGCCCGGCCATTGCGCGGCGCCGTAAACCGGTACCACACGCTGTGAGCGCCCGCGCCGGCCCACGGCGACGGGTCGCCCGTCTCGGTCGTCGCGGCGCTCGTGTCCTGGGTCGCCGTGAACGGCAACGGGGTGACGAGTGTCGCCGAGCTGCAGGAGTCGCTGCTCTGCGACGACCCCTGGACCACGGTGAAGGGACTGCCGGCAATCGTGGCGGTTCCGGTCCTCGGGGCCCCGGAGGCGTTCTCGGTCCACGACACGGTCACCGACCCGCTGCCGCTCCCGCTGGTCGGCGACACGGATAGCCACGACCCGTTCCCCGCCGCCGTCCAGCTGCCGCCCGTGCATCCGTCTTGCCCCCCCGTCACGGCGACCGTGGCGGAACCCGCCAGGTGCGTGGCGCTCGGAGCAGACGTCGGCTCGATCGAGAAGCTCGTGCAGGTGTTGATGTAGGTGAAGCCGCCCGCCAGCGCGCCTGAGCCACCGGGCGTCGTGACAACGACGTTCGTCGGCCCCGCCGCAGCGCCGGCGGGTGTCACCGCGGTGAGCCAGGTGCCGTTCGTGACGACGACCGCCGTCGCTGCGACGCCTCCGATTGTCACCGACGTGGCACCGGCGACGAAACCGTTGCCGAAGACCGTCACCACGGCGCCACCGAGTATCGACCCGGCGGTGGGCGTGATGGCTGACACCGTCGGCGGTGCGAGGTCTGCGATCACATACTCGCGGACGAAGATGTCGGCCGCACCGTTGGTGTCGTCCGGCGCGAGGTTCGTCGCCGTCGACATGAACGCGATCGTGCGCCCGTCTCCACTGATCGCCGCGTTGCCTGAACCCCCATTGCCCTCGGCGCCATCGGACGCCACGCTGACCCGGGTCGTCTGGCCCGTCAGTCGGTCGTGGACGAACACGTCCCACAGCGACGTCGCCTTGCCGGGGACCAGGTTCACCGCCTGGGAGTGAAACGTCACGAGGCGACCGTCGGCGCTAATCGATGGGTAGTAGCTGGCCCCCTGGGCCGGGGTCCCGTCACTGGCCACGCTGACCAGTCTCGTCTGGCCCGAGACACGGTCGTGCACGTACACACGCCCGTAGCCTCCGCCGGTGCCGGGTGTCAGATTCGTCGCATCCGAGTTGAACGCGATGTAGCGTCCGTCGGCGCTGATCGCCGGATAGTAGCTTTCTCCATTGGCCTCTGAGCCATCACCGGCAACGGTGACGCGTGTCGTTTGCCCGGTCTGCAGGTCGTGCACGAATACGTCGCCGACGCCGTTCACATCGCCAGGTACGAGATTCGTGGCAGATGACGTGAACGCAACGAATCGTCCATTGGCGCTGATGGTCGGGCCGCAGCTGCCACCGTTGCCTAGCTCGCCGTCACTCGACTTGCTGACCCACACGGTCTGCCCGGTCTCCCGGTCGTACACGAACACGTCCCCACTATTATCAGGGTGGTTCGGTATCAAGTAGTCTCCCATGGCGCAAAACGCGACCAACCTCCCGTCCGCGCTGATGGAAGGGTAATTGGCGGGGACAAAGCGATCGTCGTGAGTCTGCAATGTCCTGCCCGCCTGCAGATCCCGCACCAGGACCTGGGTGTTCATGTGCATGAAGGCGGCAACACGTCCGTTGCCGCTGATGGCCACGTAGTCAGCCCCGGAGTTGGGGCTGCCATCGGTGTTTCCCACCGTCAGCGCTGTCGTCAGGCCTGTCACCCGGTCGCGCACGAACGCGTCCACGTGGTCGTTGGCGTCCCCCGGCACGAGGTCGGTGGCCGCGGACATGAACGCGACATAGCGCCCGTCCGCACTGATGGAAGGCGCGTTGCTTCCGCCGTTTCCCTGGCGCCCATCGCTCGTGAGGCTTATCCGCGTTGTCAGGGGCGGCTGTCCGGCCGCGTCGGCCTGCGTCAGGCGGAGCGCCGACGGTCCGATCCTGATCCAGCCTTCCCGCGGCAGGGACGGATTCGACGCGGTGAGGACGCTGAGTGTACCGCTACCCGTCCCAGGGCTGCCGTCGGTCACCACGACCCATGCGCCGATTGGCGACGCACTCCAACTGCAGTCCGGTGCGGCCGCCGTCACCGCAACCGAGCCGGCCCCCCCCGCGGCCGTCAACACCAGGGGGTTTGGCGTGAACTCAAATGTGCACGGCACGCCCGTCTGCGTCACCGTGAATTCCTGCCCACCTAGTGTGATCGTGCCGGTCCTCGAGAAGCTACTCGCGGTCGGGGCCACGTCGTACCGGAACGTCCCGTCGTTCGCTCCGCCTCCGCCGTCCGTCACCGTGATCCAGGGGACCGTGCTCTGCGCGGTCCAGGCACAACCGATGCCACCAGCTGCCGTCACCTCCACGGTCCCCGGCCCCCCGGCCGCCGAGAACACCGGCTGCGGCGGCAGGAGCCGGTACGTGCAGGTCGCGGCTCGTTGTCGGTCGCGGAGGAACACGTCCGATGAGGCGTTCGTGTCTCCCGCCGCCAGATCGGTGCCATTGGAGACGAACGCCACGAAGTTGCCGTCTCCACTGATCGTGGGGGACATGCTGAATCCGGACGCGTACCAGCCGGCGGGTGAAGTGCTCAGACGTGTGGTCGCCCCCGTCTGGCGGTCGTAGAGGAGGATCTGGCGGAGCACGCCAGAAGGGTTGTCTGGATCGGATATGGAACTGTCCACCTCGAACGCGATGTGGCGTCCGTCTTCGTTGAGACTGAGACGAAGATCGGGGCGGCCATCCCACGCCCAACCGGTTCGAACAGGCCCCAGGTAGATGCGTGTTGTTTGTCCAGTCTGCCTGTCGTGGAGGAGCACCGTCTCCTGCGAGGGTTCCATCCCGGTTACCTGCCCCGTCGTTGTGAAGGCGAGGAAGCGGCCGTCGGTGCTGATGGACGCCGCAAGCCCCTGTTCGGAGATGAGGGAGTTCTGGCCCGTGTGCCGGTCGAAGACCTGAACCCCATTCCCGATCCTGCTCGCGGCCACATACCGTCCGTCTCCGCTGATGGAAATGGATGGTGGGCGGAAGTCATCCCAGCTGTAGGCACCGTCGTTTCCCAGAACGGCTCGCGTCGTCTGGCCGGTCTGCCGGTCGCGGACAAAGACGTCGGCCGCGCGATTCGTGTCGCCTGGCACAAGGTTCGTCGCGTTGGAGATGAACGCGACATAGCGCCCATCGACGCTGATTCGCGGCCCGAAAGTGTCTCCGTCTCCCTCGCTGCCATCGGTCGCCACGCTGATCCGGGTCGTTTGCGCGGCCTGGCGGTCGTGGACGAAGATGTCGGACTTGCCGTTCGTGTCTCCAGGCACCAATGTGGACGACCCCGAACGAAAGGCCACGAATCGGCCATCGCCGCTGATAGACGGACTGTCGCTGTGCGCTTGGCCGGTGTTAATCCCGTCGATCACGACTGGCACAGTCTGTCCTGTTTGCCAGTCGTGCACGTAGATTCCAGGCCCCGGGCAGCCCACCTGGCACCAAGGGTCCGCCGGAACCAGGTTCTGCGCGCCGGTCACGAACGCGACGTGGCGGCCATCTGCGCTGATTGAGGGACCCGAACTCGCGCCGTTCGCCTGTGTCCCATCGCTGGCCACGCTGACGCGCCACGTGCGGCCGTTCTCGCCGGCTGGTTCTCCGGCCTGTGCCACGGTATGGTTCTGTCCCCAGAGCGTGAGCATCCCCGTTCGGGCTTGAGTACCGCCGTTGGGCGCGACGGCATAGTCCAAGACTCCGGCGGAACCCCAAGGCGGGCCGCTTGAGTTGCTCGTGATCGTGAGCCATGAGGCATCGCTGCTCGCGGCTATCGGGCAGTCCCATGGAGTCACGGTGAATGTCACTCTTCCAGTGCCGCCGGCGGCAGGCATCTCCTGCTGTGCAGGCGAGATCTGACAGGTGCAGGGCGCTCCGCCTTGGGTAGTAGTGGCGGTCTGCCCGCCGATCGTCAGGGTCCCCGTGCGTGGCAGTGCGCTGCGGTTGGCTTCAACCGAGAAGGCTACAGTGCCGCTGCCAGGTGGTGGGTTGCCAGAGGTGATCGTGATCCACCAGTCCTCACTCGATGCGCTCCAACTGCAGTCGGAGGGGGCGGTGACGGCAATCGTCCCGTTGCCGCCCTCGAGAGGGAACGCAGCAGGAGTCGCCGGCCCCAATTCGACCGTGCAGGGCGCGCCGGCCTGGGTTATCGCGAACATCAGCTGCCCCTGAATCTTCAGGTACCCGGTACGCGGCTGATGGCCTGGATTTGCGGCCAGCCGGTAGCGGACTGTCCCACTTCCCGTCACCGTCGCGCCTCCCGAGTCGATTGTGATCCAGGAGGCAGCGCTTGTTACAGACCAGCTGCAATCCGGCGCGGTGGACGTAATGGTCGCTGCCCCGGCCCCGCCCACGTGACTGAAGGCGGCATCGTAGGCGCCAGGGGTAAACCCGCACGAAACGCCATACTGACCGACGACGAACGTTCGGCCCCCAACGAAGATGTTGCCGGTGCGTTGGGCGCTGTACGGATTGGCCACCACGCTGTAGCTGACGGTTCCACTGCCGGTGCCCGCCTCGCTCCCCGGGGCGAACGTGACCCAATCGACGCCGCTGTCTGCCGTCCACGAGCACGCAGCGGAGTAGGCGGTGAATGTGAGGCTGCCCGATCCGCCGGCCGACGACAGAGGATTCTGCGTTTGTGTCTCGAGCCTGACAGGGCACACCACGGTCGAGATCCTGCGAATCCTGTAGTAGTCGGCAACGTACAACGTTTCGGCGCTGCCAACCACAACGGCCGACGGCTTCGGAACGCTCACGGAGGTCGGCGGCCAGCCCTCGGCATACCAGTTGACAGTCCCGTTGCCAGCGACTGTGCTGATAAGGCCTGTCGCGGCTTCAACCTTGCGGATGCGATCATTGTCCGTATCCGCGATATACAGGTCCCCGCCGAGAGTAACCGCGACAGCTGTCGGGTAGGCCAGGCTCGCCAGTGTGGCTGGGCCCCCGTCTCCGAGCCCGGTGTTGCCTCCGCCGGCAACGGTGGTGATCAGACCCGTGGCAACGGTCACCTTCCGGATACGACTACTGGTAGTGTCGGCAATGTAGATGTCTCCGTTCAAAGCGACCGCGACCCCTCTCGGGTAAGTCAACACCGCAGATGTGGCTGGCCCGCCATCGCCCAATCCGCCTGTTCCGCCTCCGGCGACCGTCTCAATCAAGCCAGTGGCCGCCGTCACCTTCCGGATGCGGTGATTGTCGTAGTCGGCAATGTACAGGTCCCCATTCGGCCCAACCGCGACAGCCTGCGGGCGGCTCAGTTGCCCCAGCGTGGCTGGCCCCCCGTCCCCAAGCCCACCATTGCCGCCGCCCGCAACCGTCGTGATCACACCCGTGGCCGCGGTAACCTTCCGGATACGGTGGTTCTGGCTGTCAGCGATGTAGATGTTTCCCTCGCCGTCCACGGCGACACCGATCGGGCTGTTCAGTTGCGCATCGATGGCGGGCCCACCGTCACCAGTGAAGCCCTGGGTAGAGCCTCCGGCCACTCTGGTGGCCACTCCCATCGCCACAGTCGTTTCGTAGGCGCCGTGGCCGGAGGTGAAGACGAGATGCCCCGGCCGGCCCAGTGCAAGGCCTTTGGCGTTCAGGCCCTCGACCCACGTCGCGGAGGTGGGAGGCACGATGGCCGCTCCGATGGCGGCCGGATCGGTGGCGCTGGCGGGGTCCGACTCTCCGCCGGACACCGAGACGTGGTTGACCACCGGTGTCGGCGCATCCCATGCGACGTTGACGAGCGCGATGACGGTCGGATAGCTCGCCCCGGGCACGAGCGTGTCACTTCGCGTGCACGTGTTGTAGTCGCACGTCCAACCCGTCCCGCTCATGACGAGCAGGCTGACACCGGCCGGGATGGTGTCTGTCACGGTCACCGTCCCGCTGGTCGGGCCAGCCGTCGCACCGTTGCTCACGGTGATTGTGTAGCGGACGTTCGTCTGCCCCCGAGCGATGTCACCCGTGTGCGACTTGGTGATGGTCAGACTAGGCTTGAGCCTGGTGCGAAGCACGCGGAATCCGTGGCAGAGCTCTCGGGTCGTCTTCTGGAGGCATTGCGCCAGATGGGTTCGGTCGCCGATGTCGCAGGACGAACTGCCGCGTGCGACGTTCTGCGTGGTTCCTGTCTCGCACGTGTTTGCGACCCATTCTGTCTGGTGCCACGTCTGCCCCATGCTCTCCGCGCCGCCCAGGGCGTTCTTGACCCAGAGATAGTCCCACTCCTCGGTGCTCGGCAGGCGGTACACATAGCCGTCGTCTGCGAGCGCGTTGACCTTCGCGATGAATAGCTGGGCGTCCTCCCAGGAAATGCACGACGCCGGGAACGTGTCGTCGCGGTCACCACAGTGGGGCTCCTCCGTTCCCATGACGGTCTTCCACTGTCCAAACGTCACGACAGAGAGCCCAGGTTCCAGCTCACCGAAGGGACCGGGCGGCACGTCGGCGGGGACGACGACGAACCGCATGCCCGCAGGGCCGTCCAGGATAGTGCGTGTCTGCGCTGTCACCGGAAAGGCGGAGCTGAGCAGCATCGCGAAGAAGCCGAGCATGAGCGTCGGAATCTTCAATCGCGTAGCGATGGGACGAATCACTCGAACTCGGGTGGCTTCGGGTCCGCACGAATCCAGCAGAGGTGCGCTCATCTGCTAACCGCCTCCGGAGTGGACGAACGGGCAGTCCCAGCGCGATGGGGGCTCGCTTGATTGCCGCGACGCGGGTGACGGGCAGCCCGGAAGGGACCACCCGATGGTGCGCGGCATCTTACTACACGTTCGCGGCCGGTCCGGAATCACGCCGGGGGTGTTTCCCGCCGGCCGTCATGACGTCTTGAGTGCGATCAGGGCCTTCGCGTCCTCCACGTTCCGCTTCTTCGTGAACGTGATCGTGATCCCGCGGAGTTTGCCCGCCCCCGCTTTACTCAGGAACGGCTCCTTGAACTCCTCGGAAAGCGGGCTGGCCAGGATCGCGTCCCTCGCCTTGTCGGTGAAGTAGCCGGTGATCCTGAACGTGCCGGCGGAGAGCGACAGCCAGAACACCGTCTTCTTCTTCCGTGACACGTTGAGGAGCCAGCTCTTGCCGTCGCTGTAGAAGCGCCACCGCTTCTCGAAGTCGGGGTACTGGGCGTCGATGAACGCGAACAGGGCGTCCCAGAGAGCCCGACGCTTTCCGAGGTGCGAGTAGATCAGGTCATCGCTGGGATACCGGTTCCTGTCGCTGAGGACGGGTGCCTCCATGATGTTCCCTCCCGGCTGACTGGTGTCCGTGAACGGCCCCGGTCGGGCCCTCGATGTGGAACACTTCCCGCAGGTCGCGCGACACGGGGCTGGCGTCGTCGTGAGTCGGCATCAGGTCTCTCATGAAGCGCCACCATCGCCGGCACACGTCCGTGCGAGCGATTTGCTGCCACTGATCCTCGCTCTCAATCTCGGCGTACCCGAACAGGTCGAGCGTCTCCGGGTCCAGGTAGATTGAATAGGTCCGCACGCCGTGCCGGAGGAGGGCGTCCTCGAGTTCGGGCCAGATCGGAGCGTGCCGGCGCTCGTATTCGCGCTCGTGCCCCTGCCTCACCGACATCCGGAAAGCCTTACGGATCATGATGGCGTCCTCCCGCGGCGTCGCCGCCCTTGGGCCGGCTACGGCGCCCTGCGCAGTCCCTCCCAACGCACCACCCATCGGCCGTCTCGCGGGAACCCCGGGGCATCGACCTTGGGTGCGCCATCCCAGCCCGCTGCCATCATGGCCACCGCGTAGAGGAGCGCCCCGTTGCCCGGCAGGTAGATCGTCAGCCCCGGCCGCTGATGATTGTGACCGTTCACGCGGTAGGTGTTCTTCGGCGCATCGAGCAGCAGCGCGTCGATCGCCAGTTCGGGCCGGCCGAGGCGCGCCGCGGTCATGGCGAGCATCGGGTAATCCCATCCCCACGTCGTCGGCCAGTTCCAGTTGGCCCAGATCCACGTCACGGTGCGGTCCATCGCCGCGCGGTCGATACCGATGCCCGGCAGTACGCCGAGCGCGGCCACCACCGACGGGTGATCAGTGGCCCAACGCGGATTCGAGTAGGTGTCCAGGGCCGTATCGGCGAACAGGTACTTCCCGTCCGCGATCGACGGTCGGGCGAGCCGGGCCAGCACTCCGTCCCACTCGGCGAGCCGGGCCAGTCCCAGCCGCTCGCGCCACGCCTGCGCCGTCCGCAGCCCCCACGCCCAGTAGGTCAGTTCGTACGTGCAGTTCGTCGTGCTGTCCTTTGGGTAGGTCTCCTGCGCGCATTGCAGGGGCGGCCCGAGCACCAGCCGCGCTCCCGTCGCATCGGGCGCAGGGAACGACGCCATGAACTCCGCCGTGGCGAAGACGACGGCGCGGTATCGTTCGAGCACCTGCCGCGTGGGCTTCTCGCGGTACACCAGTTCCGCATAGAAGATCGGGTGCGGCTGCTGCCACACGAGAAACGGTCCGACACTCGATGGCGACTCGTCGCCTGTCGGGCTCGTCATCTTCGGCCACCGCGCGCCGGAATAGCCCTGCCGCGCGGCCGTAGCCCGGGCCCTGGGCAGGATGGCGTCGTAGTAGCCGAGGCTCCGCTCGAGAAGGGGAAGCCTGTCCCAGAGTGCGAACTGGGCGGCGTGCCACCAGTGCATCTCGAGGTGGAACTTCCCCTCCCAGCTGTTGAAGGTGAGTCCGGTCTCCTGCGGCGGGAACCGGCCCGCGCACTGGATCGCGACGAGGTACTGTGAGAGGACGATGCGGCGCTCGAGCTCGCGCCAGCGCGGATCCGAGCTTCCCGAGAGATCGATGGCGCCGCCCGTGGACCAGAAGCGGTTCCAGTGCGCGCGCGCTTCAGCGGCGGCGGCGTCGAACGTCGGGACCCTCGTTGCCGGAGCAGCCGGCGTGAACATCATCACCGCGGCGAGTGCGGAGGAGCGAGGGGCTGCCGAGAGGCGGTACGCGTGCGGGCCGACGCCCGCCAGCGATCCTTCCGGTGACCACCGCAACGACGCCGAGTACGAGTCGCCATCGAGCCGCCGCGTGAACCGGGCTTCGGTCGCCGACATCCGGGTGAGCGCGGTGGCATGCGCCCCAGGCTGCGTCCAGTCGGCCGTCGTCACGGCGCCGGTGCCGTAGGGGAACCGCACCTCGATCGTCAGGCGGCCGGTGGCCAGGAGCACCGAACGCACCCGCACGGCCACCGCGTCGAGCGTCGGGTGGCAGAGCGTTTCAACCTCCACCGCCTCTCCGTCGAAGAGAAAGTGGCTGCCGATGACGCCGTTCCACAGATCCAGCGTCTGACGGACGTCGGTGAGATCCGCCGGCCCGGCCGGCGAGCCGTCGGCCCGCGTCAGCGAAAAACCGATCCGGCCAAGATGCAGCCGGTGGGGATTCGCGCGCAGCCAGTCGATCTCGGGCGTGCGCTCGCCGGGAATGTCGGCGTAGCCGACCTGGCGCCCGTGGCTGTCGAACGTCTTGAACCCGAATGTATCGATGTTCCAGCGGTTCGGGTTCGGCGACGTGTGCCAGCCCCACTGGGAGAGCGTGCCGAGCGGGATGGTTTGGTCGTAGAGTTCGGCGAACGTCTGGAGACCGGTCGCATCCACGGTGAATGCGAACTCACCGTTCCCGACGGTGAGCGGCGATTCGACGTCGAACGTGGTCAGCGTCGGCAGATGGCGCGCGACGACTGCGCGCCTGTCGATCGCCGGCCTGCCGCGGCCCTCAACGCCGACGCCCTGAGACCCCGCAGGCGGAAGCGCGGCGGAGAGTACCGCGACCAGTCCGACGTGGAGCGACAGGTTCCTCACCGGTTGGCCCCGAGATAGTTTCCGTATCCGACGATGATGGTCGACAGCAGCAGTGCGGCCACGCCAATGCGCAGGAGCACGTGTGCCTTGTGGCTGGCGCCGCGCCATTCCTTGAGAACCACGCCCCACAGCGTGGCGAAGATGATGATGCTGGCCATGTGCAGGGTCCAGCTCGAGAACTTGTACGCACCCATCTGCGTCTCCCCCATCGAGTAGAAGAAGAACTGCAGGTACCAGAAGATGCCGCCCATGGCGCTGAAGACGTAATTCCACAGCATGGGGACGGGTGTCGTGTCCCGGCGGCCGTCATCCGGCAGGTCGCCGGCCGGCGCGCCGTGGCCAAAGCCGGCCGCGAGGGCGGCGGGTGGCGATTCCGCGCGGATCTCGCCGGTGAAGTACTGGAACCCCGTGCGGTTCTTGATGTTCAGATAGATGCACCAGAAGGCGTTGGTGCAGAAGCCCCCGGCCAGCACGACGACCAGCACGGGCAGTCCCTGCCAGATCGTGTCGGTCCCGTGCCGCATGGTGATCTCCTTGATCGGGTTGCCGGCGGCGAGCCCGAACGCGAAGCACGCGCTGAAGACGCCTGAGATCGCGGCCACCAGGACGCCCTTGCGGAAGTTGAATTCCACGACGTTGCCGCGCTTCTGCTCGGCGGGCATCTCCATCTCCTTCGTCCTGCCGGCGAGCCCGGTGATGAACACGCCGGCCAGGCAGACGAAGACGCCCCCCAGGATGATGTTGCCGTGGAACGGGGTGATGAGCTTGGCGACGAACTCGCCCCGGTACCAGGGCTCGGTGAGTGTGCCCACCACGGCGCACCACCCGAGTACCATCGCCATGCCGAGCCCGACGCCGAGATACCGGACGGACAATCCGAACGTGAGATTGCCGACGCCCCACAGCATCCCGAACAACGCGCAATAGAACAGCGTGTTCGGCGAGGTCTCGCGCAACACCCCCGTCAGGTCGTTCGTGTTGAGAGACGCCATCAGCCAGGGCATGATGATCCAGCTGAAGAACCCGCCGGCCAGCCAGTACGTTTCCCAGGACCACCGCCTGACGAATCGGTAGGGCACGACGAAACTGCCCGATGCCAGGCCACCAAGCCAGTGCAGGAACACGCCGAGGAACGGATTCGGAGTCATGGGAGTCCTTGAGCGTTCGGGTTATCGAGAACGGGGTAGAGAGCCGGAAGGCGTTGCCGCGATGAGCCGGATGGGACCCAGGAGACCCGCCGGCACCGGCTGCACCTGGTCCATGTCCTGGGGCTCGAAACGCGTGCCATAGCGCAGGTTCAGCAGCCGGTAGTCGGGAAGCGCACGGCCCGCCATGTGGTTGATCGCCAGATTCGCGACATCCAGTCTAATGGCGTTTGGCCCCGTTCGCAGCCACGGCGTCACGTCGAGCGTGTAGGGAGGGCTCCAGACCGAGCCGGCGCGCGCCCCGTTTATCGTCACGACAACAGCCTCGCGTACGGGCGGCTCGATCCACGCCTGGACCCTGGCGCCGGGCCCGCCGACCGGGAGCGGCCGCGGCGCGCCGAAATCGAGCCGGACGACCTGGCCGCGATTCAGCATGGACGCCGGCACGTCGACCTGCTTCTCGTAGGTCGCGACGCCCGAGAAGTACCGTGTCGCCTCGTCGTCGGTCCAGGATCGCAGCATGTTCCAGATCTCCGGCACGGCATTCTCGCCGAACCGCACGCGCCAACCGGAACTGACGTCGAGCGGGGCCGACGCCCCCGCTGCCCGCGTCGTCGTCGGCGGCGGGACCGCGGTGGCTGAGCCGACCGGGAATACAATCACGGTCGACTCGTACGGCGCGAGGTCCAAAGCAATCGTCGCAGCTTCGACACGCGACGGTCGGCCCGCCTGGCGGCTGGCGGCTGGCGGCTGGCGACCGATCGACACCGCGACGGCGCGGCCGGTCATCGGATCCCAGCGCTCGGCGCGAGCAGCCGCGGCGCGGAACGTCGCCGCAGCGGAGACCGGCGTGTTCGACGTGTTGGCGACGAAGTAGATGTCGGCGTCCGCCGTGCGCCGGTGCACGACGCCGAGATCCTCGGCCCCGTTCGACACGGTCAGGTCGGGCGGCAGGCCGGACGTCAGCGCGGCGGCCACATCGGATTCGCGTCCGACGAAGGCTCCCGTCGCAGACGGTCCGCGGAAGAGGCGCGCGGCGGCGGCCGCCACGTCGGCGTGGTCGGCGGCCGAGGCGCTGTAGCCGGGTGCCAGAGCCGGCGTGCGCCTGGTCGCCACCACACGCACACCTCCGGCCGCAAACGCCTCGAGGGCACGAAGCGTCGCGCCGGGCATCCGCTCGATCCCGGGGAGGATGATCGCCTTGTACCGATTCGTGCCGATCGCGATGGCCCCATCGTCGAGCCGCGCCAGCCGGGCCAGCACGTCGTCATCCACGAAGTCGAGGTTGAATCCGGCCGACAGCACGGCCGGGAGGAGGTCCGGCCCGACGCGCTGGTTCAGGGCCTCGATCATCGAGCCGACCTTGCCCGGCACGAAGGACGCCCAGGTGTCGTCGACGGGCAGGTAGACGGCAACATCAATCACGGGACGGCCCTGTCGAAGCAGGAAGCTCACCCGTTGCAGGTAGCGGGCGAGGTCGGGCATCACGATCCACCACGGGTTCTTGTCGTTGAACACGCCCGCCGCGTAGAAGCGCCAGCCGGGGTAGGCGACCCCCTCGGCCGTGTAGGGCCAGCCGTGGCCAATCAGCTGGTTGATCCCCTGGAGGAAGTGCAGGTCGGCCTCGGCCTTGACATCGAGCGGCGTGGCCCTGAACACGGGTGAGTGCAGCCATGTCCACGTTTCCGAGGAGATGACGGGCCGGTCGTAGAGGTGGCCGATCGAGGCCGCCCAACGGGACGCGCGGACCGTTTTCCACTGAGAGCCCTCGCCCTCCGGCAGGTCGACGCCGGCGTTGGTCGACAGGACCGCCGGCGGGACACCGTAGCCCTGCACCCGGAATCGCGTGTGACGGGCCCGCGCAAACGCCTGCACCGGGTCGAGGAACCGCTCGCGCACCAACTCGGTGAGCGTCCGTCCCCAGTCGCGGCGGAGCCCGGCCGTCCCCGGACTCTCGATGACGAGGGCCGGGAGAAGCGGCCGCAGGTCGTAGCCGCGACGTGCCTTGAACTCGTCGAGGAAGTCGTCCGTCCAGTCCGAGTCGTACACCTCGAGGCTGTCGCAGAAGACTGCGTACGGCGGGTCCTGGCCGAACGCCGACAGCAGCGGGCCGCCGACGGCGTCGAGGTACCGGCCGACCGCCGCGGCGTCGTAGTGGTTGAGCACGAATCCCTCGGCGCCGACCGACGGGCGTTTCACCATCATCCCGGTTCGGCTGCTGATAAAGAACAGCACCTCGCGGCGCCCGGGGGCGCGGTCGTCCAGGCGCAGGACACCACCGGCGATGTCCCGCACCTCGCGAAGGTCGTCCACGCGGTCGGCCGGGGCGCGCGTCGACAGGAATGCCGCGATCAGCCGCTCCCCGGCGCGGATGTCAGGCACCGCCACGCGCGCAGATCCGGCCGGGACCGTCACGCGCTCGACGCGCAGCTTGCCCGCGGCGTCTGCCACCTTGACCTGCGGCCCGCCGTAGGGCCAGCCGCTGCCGAGCGTCAGGTCGACGCGCAGGCCGAGTTCGCGCGCGGTCCGCGCGGCGAACCTCACGTCGTCCAGGAAGGCGTCCGACAGGAACGGATGGGTCGTGATGCCCGCAGCCCCGTCGTCGAGGGCGAGCGGATAAACCGGCTGGATTTCGACGCCGCCGATGCCGCCGGACTTCATCTGCCGCAGCTCGCGCTCGAGGCCGGTCCGCGTGACGGCCGGACCGAACCACCACCAGCGCATCATGATCCGCGCGTCATCGGGCGGGTTTTCGAATCCGCGCCGAAGGGCCACGAACGAGGCGTCGGTCGTGCCGGAGGCCCGCCCGGCCTGCGGCCTGGGGTCAGGGGATGGCGGCCTCGCCGGCGCCGGCGTGTCTGCCGTCAACGCCCCGGCGAGGATGACCAGCGCAACCACCGTCGAACTGGCACGTGTCCCATGGCGGTCGGTCATGATCGCGGGCACCTCCCGGCGGACATCCTGCCCCTATTCGGCGCGATCCGCAAGCGAGCCGGGGGTTCGCGTCGCCGTTTACCGGTGCGAGACGCCCGCCGCATCCGGCCAGCAGGCCGGCCGTGTAGTTGTCCGCGCCGAAGTAGGTCGCGCCGGGATGGGGGATGTCGATGGCGATGAGCGGGATGCCGGCGTCGAGGTAGGTCGCGGCGATGGCCAGCGCGGCCGCCTCGTCGGTCTGGAATTCGATGACGAGATGGACGCCCTGGCGCACGAGGAACCCGCAGTGATGGAGCGTGTGCAGCACGCGGTAGCACAAGCCCTTCCCGTAGCCCGTGCGGTCCACGACATCGCGCAGCCTGAGCGCGTCGCCCACGTGCTGGAACGCTCCGAGCACCTCCGACGCGTGGACGACCGACCTGATCAGGTAGGTGTCGTCTGCGGCTCGGCGGCGCCGGGGGGGTTTCGACGCGAACCGCAGACGGAGATCGCCACATCCGTTGCGCGGCGACGCGGCGGGGAGCACAGTGTCACTGGCCGTCAACCCGCACCGCGCTCGTCTGACCGCCTCGCTCATCGATTCACGGGTGCAGGTGGCCTGACCAGATCCGAGACGTTGGTTTCAGGGATCCACCTGGCTGGATCGGGGTTCGTCGTCGGAAGCGTCTTCGAAGTCATAGCGAATAGGGTGTTGACACAGGCCTCGTTCGGCGGGAGGATATGCGCATCTGCGCAAGTGGTGTATCCAGTAGTGAAGGCACAGTTGACATAGGTCATATCACTTCAGCCTCGATGGCCGCTCGCATCGGACCATGTTGGGAATGGTCTGGCATCAACCTGCCGTGGAGTGCGGCGAATTCGTGCACGACGCGGAGCGATCCGCGCTAGGGAGGATGGACATGAGGAGGCGCAGGCTCGGTATCGTTCTTCTGGTCGTGGCGGTCGTTCTGGTGACGGCCTCTGCGACCATGGCCCAGATCGAGACGCGCGGGAGGATAACCGGTCGCGTCACCGACGTCAGCAAGGCGACGGTCCCCGGGGCGACCATAACCGTCACGGACGCGACCAGGGGCTCGGTGGTGACGACAACGACCAATGAGCAGGGCCTGTTCCAGGTCAACTACCTGCTCCCCGGCACCTACAGCGTCAAGGTCGAGCTCGACGGCTTCAAGAAGCAGATTCAGGAAGGCGTCCTGCTCCAGATCACCGAGACGCGCAACCTGGCCTTCGTCCTCGAAGTCGGGGCCATTCAGGAGGCGGTCAGCGTCACGGCTCAGGCCTTCAGCGTGAACACGTCGGACGCGAACATGGGGCTGATCGTGGATCAGCAGCGCCTCGCGTCTCTCCCGCTGATCCATGGCGATCCCTACAAGATCATGGGACTCGCGACGGGCCTGACCTTCCAGGGCGACCCCAAACTGGATCGGCCATTCGAGCCGTCGCACATCACGAACTTCGCCTACAACGGCACGCGCGGCCTCCGCAGCGACCTGCTGATCGACGGTCTGCCGAGCACCGCGACGGCGAACGCCAACGAGGTCATCGCGACCTACGTCCCGCCCTCCGACCTCGTGCAGGAGTTCAAGGTGCAGACGGCGACGTTTGACTCCCAGTTCGGCAACACCGAGGGCGGCGTCACCAGCATGGCCATCAGGTCGGGAACGAACCGCTACAAGGGCACCGCCTATTACTATGCCGAACCGTCGGCCTTGGGGGCGAACGACTACTTCGGGGAGAAGCGAGGCGAGCCGAAGATCAAGAGCAATTCGAACCGGCCCGGCTTCACGATCGGCGGGCCCATTCTTCGGGACAAGACCTTCTTCATGGTCGGCTATGAGCTAATCTCCGACAAGCGCCCGCGGTTCGGCGCTGCGGCGACCTCCTGGGTTCCGACCGAGGCACTCCGCAACGGCGACTTCTCCGCCTACTCGTCCAAGATCCTGATCTACGACCCGCTGACCCGGACGGGCACGACCACGTTCATTGGCACGCCGTTCCCTGAGAACAAGATCCCGGCGGACCGGATTTCTCCCGTCGCGAAGGCGATCCTGAACTACTACAGCCTGCCGAAGAACTCCGGCATCGACGCGGCGACGGGACCGGCGGGCAACATCACCGACTCGAACCTGCCGGAGACGACCAAGTACTACAACACCATCACCGCCCGCGTCGATCAGAGGTTCTCCAACTCCAACAGGATGTTCGGGCGCTTCAGCTGGTACTCGCGCAACAGCCAGTACAACGACTATCTCGGGTCGTTGGCCTCGGGCACCTGGTTCCATTTCGGATCGTGGCAGGCCGTCGCGGACGACGTGCACGTCTTCAACCCGACGACCGTCCTGAACGTCAGGGTGGGCTACAACCGCTTCGACCGCGACGCTGACATGCAGTATGAGGAGGCCCGGGGCATGGACCTGACGACGCTGGGCTTCCCCTCGCAGTACAACTCCCTTGTTTCCGCCGACCTCAGGAGATTCCCGCGTCTGGATACCGGGAGCGACATGATAGGGGTGTCCTACGGCAACGACTTCAGGCCGATTACCACGAAGACGGTCGCCGCCACCCTGAACAAGTCGATGGGCGCGCACTCGCTGAAGACCGGCCTGGAAATCAGGCAGTACAACGAACGGAGCCGGCCCACCGGCAACGCCCAGAGCGGCCAGTACGCCATCAACAACACCTACACGAGACAGAGCAGCGCCAGCGGCACGGACTATCAGGGCCTGCAAGCCTATGCCGCGTTCCTCCTTGGAATGCCGGGCTCCTCCCAGTGGCAGATAATCGCGACCTACGACGAGTACTCCGTGACATCCGGGTTCTTCGTGCAGGACGACTGGCGGGTCTCCGACAGGTTGACCCTGAACCTCGGCCTGCGCTGGGAGGTTGAGAGCGCCCTGGTCGAGCGCGACAACAAGAGCGTCTCCGGCTTCGATTTCGAGTACGTCCAGCCGATCCAGGGGACGGTCCAGGCGAACTACGCGGCGCTCACCGACACAACGCCGAACCCCATCACCGGCCAGACTCTGAAGACGATGGTGCCCACGTTGAGCGTGAAGGGCGGCCTGAAGTACGCGGGTGTCGATGGCGGGAGCGGGCTCTACAACACGCCGAAGGACACGTTCCTGCCGCGGCTCGGGTTCGCCTACCAGTTGAACCCCAAGACGGTCATCCGCGGCGGGGTGGGGCTGTTCGCCGGCTTCCTCGGGCAACGGCGCGGCGACGTCATCACGACGGGCTGGTCTCAGACGACCACCGCCCCGGTCAGGTACAACGCCTTCGGGGCGCCGATCGGCGCCAACATGGCCGACGCATTCCTCACCACGCCGCTCCTGCAGCCGATCGGCAACGCGAATGGTCGGCAGACCAGTCTCGGGCAGGGGATTTCGTTCTTCACTCAGGACCCGAAGGTGTCCAAGCAGCTCCGCTGGCAGATCGGCTTCCAGCGCGAGCTGCCCGGCGGCATGACGTTCGAAGCCGCATACGTCGGCAACTACGGGTACAACATCGAGTTGGTCCGCAATATCAACGCCCTGCCGCTGCAGTATCTGAGCACGGACAACTCCCGGACCGCCGCGATGACGGCCAACAACGCCTGGCTCACGGGTGCGGTCGCCAACCCGTTCGCCGGGTTGCTGCCGGGAACCAGCTTCAACAACGCGACCATCTCCCGTTCGCAGTTGCTGCTGCCGTACCCCGAGTTCGCGGCAATCACCGCGACGGTCAACGACGGCAAGTCGTGGTACAGCGCCGGCCAGTTCAGCCTGCAGAAACGGATGTCGAAGGGCTACACGATCGGAGCGGCGTACACGCTGTCGAAGTGGGAGCAGGCGACCGAGTACTTGAACCAGGCCGACCCGAGCCCGACCAGGATGATCGGGGACTTCGACTCGACGCACAGGCTGTCCATCAGCGGCATCTACGAGCTGCCGTTCGGCAAGGGCCGCGCGTTCGGGTCGAACGTGAGCGGGTTGGTGGATGGGCTGATCGGCGGCTGGCAGGTTCAGGAAGTCTACACCTACCAGACCGGCTACCCCGTCCAGTTCGGGACTTTCAACCTCGCGAGCGGCGCCACCAGCGGTGACCTGTTCTACAACGGCGGCGACATCGCGGTCTCGGATCCGAGCCTCGACAAGTGGTTCAACACCGACGTGTTCAGGTCGATACTGACCGACCCGGTGGCCAACAACTCGACGCCGGTCAACCATGTGCGGACGTTCCCGTACAGGGTCACCGAGGTGCGCAGGGATTCCATCAACAGCGTCGATTTCTCGTTCATCAAGAACACGAGACTCCCGGGAAACAAGCAGCTTCAGTTGAGGCTCGAGTACATCAACTTCCTCAACGAGCCCTACTTCCCTGACCCGATCGTCGGCGCGACGAACACGTCCTTCGGGAGGATCACCGCGAATACGACGTCGAACTATGCGCGGCGCGCGCAGGTCGGAGTGAAGTTCCTGTTCTAGGTTCCGTCCACATCCCCGGGGCCCCCGGTCGGTGTCGGGGGCCCCGTTCTTTGTACGCCGGTTCGGTGCCGCATGTGTCGAGTGTCACGGTAGCCTCCGGAGGACCTATGAGTCTGTCGATCGCGCGCCGCCTGGCGCTTGTGTTGCTCATTGGTGCCGGCCTCGTCGGAAGCGCGAGCGCGCCGCCGGTTCGGGCGGCCGCCGCGGTCACGCCGGCGCCCGGCTGGGGCGTCCGCTTCGCCGACACCGTGATGGCGACGTGGCCCGATCCCGCCGCCATCGACCCGGCGAAGAACGGCTGGGAGTACAACACGGGCATCGTCCTGTTCGGGATGTCCAAGGTGTACGAGGCGACGCGCGACCCGCGCTACCTCGACTACATCCGCCGCTGGGTGGACGGGTACGTCAACGACCAGGGCGTGCTCGGCTGGGACCAGTCGCGGACCCACAACCTCGACTACATCCAGCCGGGCATGCTGGTCCTGTTCCTCTACGAGCACACGGCGCTGCCCAAGTACAAGGCGGCGGCCGAGACCGTTCGCCGGGCGTTCGACAGGATCCCGAAGAACGCCGACGGCGGGTTCTGGCACAAGGGCATCTATCCCAGCGAGATGTGGATCGACGGCATCTACATGGGCGAGCCGTTCCTCGTCCGCTACGGCCGGCTGTTCGGCGATGCCGCCTTCGCGAACGACACGGCCGTCTTCCAGGCGACGCTGGCGGCACGCCACTGCCTCGACCCGAAGTCGGGCCTGCTCTACCATGCGTGGGACCAAGACCGGAACGCGGAGTGGGCCAATCCGAAGACCGGCCGCTCGCCAGTCGTCTGGAGCCGCGGGATGGGCTGGTACGTGATGGCCCTCGTGGACATCCTCGAACTGCTGCCGCCAGGTCACCCCGGCTACCCGCGCCTGCTCGCCCTGCTGAAACAGAACGTCGCCGGCCTCGCGCGGGTCCAGGACCCGAAGAGCGGGCTGTGGTTCCAGGTGCTGGACACACCGGCGCTCCCCGGCAACTGGCTCGAGCACTCGTCGAGCGGGATGTTCGTGTACGCGATTCACAAGGCCGTGCGCCTCAAGCTCGCGGAGCCGTCCTACGGCGCCGTCGCCGAGCGCGCATGGAAGGGGCTGCAAGCGACCTTCGAGCAGGACGCCGCCGGGAGGCCGGTCTTCACGAGCGCGGTCCAGGGGATGGGCGTCCAGAAGGACGCGGCCGGGTACCTGGCGGTCCCGCGACTGAGGAACTCGACGCACGGCTTGATGGCGGCCCAGATCGCCGCGAGCGAGATGGAGCGGGAATCGGCGCTCGACGTGTTCGCCGACTGGCCGGCCGGTGCGCTGCCCTCCGAGGTCGGCCGCCGCGTCGCCGAGAACTTCGTCGTCCGCCCGTTCCAGCGGCCCGCGGCCTTCGTCATCTACCCGGAAGTGTGCGCCTGGTACGGCTCGCTGACGCTCGGCAGCGTCACGCGCAACGCCGACCTCCAGCAGCGCCTGGTCCGCAAGTTCGACCCGCTGTTCACGCCGGATGGATCGAAGAACATCTCGCCGGATGCCCACGTGGACTACCGCGTGTTCGGGACGGTGCCCCTCGAGATTTACATCCAGACGAAGGACCGGCGGTTCCTGGATCTCGGGCGGCGCTTCGCCGACAGGCAGTGGGAGACGACAACGCCGGATGGCATCACCGCCGAGGCGCGCTACTGGATCGACGACATGTTCATGATCACCGCCGTGCAGGTGCAGGCGTACCGGGCGACCGGCGATCCGGCCTATCTCGACCGGGCGGCCAAGACGATGGTGGCGTACCTCGACAGGCTCCAGCAGCCGAACGGTCTCTTCTTCCACGCGCCAGACTCGCCGTTCTACTGGAGCCGCGGCAACGGCTGGATGGCGGCCGGCTCCGCCGAACTGCTGCGGTCGCTCCCCCTGTCGCACCCGACGCGGCCTCGGATCCTCGACGGCTACCGCAAGATGATGGCGTCGTTGCTGGCGATGCAAGGTGAAGACGGGCTGTGGCGGCAACTCCTCGATCACCCGGAGGCATGGCCCGAGACCTCTGGCACGGGCATGTTCACATTCGCGATGGTCACCGGCGTCAGGCACGGCTGGCTTGACGCCGCCACTTACGGACCGGCCGCGCGCAAGGCATGGCTCGGGCTGGTGACGTACATTGATGCTGACGGCAACATCAGCAACGTGTGCGCTGGCACGAACAAAGGCACGAGCGTCCAGGTACCTACCTGGACCGGCCGCGCAACGTCGGCGATCTGCACGGCCAGGCGCCGGTGCTCTGGACGGCGTCGGCGCTGCTGCGGTAGGCAAACGGGCGCGACACCCAGCCGCCGCTGATCCACACCGAGCGGCGGGACTTCTGGACCTCCGAGGCGCCGTCTCGCTTCGCCGTGGTTCTTCCCGAGGGGGACTGCCGCGCCACGTTGACAGTCGGCCTCGCGCCGGATGTCTCGCCGATCACCGCCGACGGCCGGACGACCTGGTACGACCTGCAGACGCCGAAGAGCGAGGTGTTCTGGCTCGCCGGCGTCGGTGTCGTCGCCAGCCAGGCGACGCGGCACGCCGTGGCCCGCGCCCACTGGTGGGTGCACCTCAGCGTTTCGCCGGGCGGCACGGCGTGGCGGGACGGCCTCCGTTACTTGACGTGCGCCGCCAGCGCGGGGACGACCCTGACCAGTTCGTCTGCCACCACCGCCCCGAAGGCCGCGCTCCCGGCGGGCGACAGGTGTGTCTTGTCGGGCGTTCCGTCCGCGTTCGCGGCGTCGAACTCGAGTGCGGCCACCGGACCGATGCGGTCGAGCAGTTCGATGCTCCTGGCGTGAAGATCGATCAGCGGCACGCCCTTGTCCGCGGCCACAGCCTTCGCCGCCTCGACGTAGTCGCCCAGGTCGGACCGGATCCTCCCGTCGTCTCCGAACCGCCGCCGGGTGAGTGACGTCACGATGACCGGCACGGCCCCGGAGGCACGGGCGTCATCGATGTAGTGCGCCAGATTCGTCCGGTAGGTTGTCTTCGGGTCGGTTTCGCGATCGGCGCCCTTGCCCGGCATGTCGTTGTGACCGAACTGAATCAGGACGTAGTCGGGGCGCGCCGGCAGGGCTCGATCCCAGAGCCCCTCTGCGATGAAGCTCTTCGAACTGCGGCCGTTCCGTGCGAGGTTGATGCAGTCCGCGCTGTCCTGCACGTGCTTCTTGAACCCGAGCCCCCACCCGCTCTCGTCGGTCACCGTGGAGTCGCCGACGAGCACGATGCGCAACCGCCACGGCAGCGCTGCCGTCGGCTGGCCGCCTGCCTTGGCCGGGCGCTCGGCCTGGACGGCCGGAGCAGCGGCCCTGCGTTCGGCGGTCGCGGCGCCGCGGCCAACCGGCGGTGTGGGCGATGCACGTTCTGCCGTCCTGAACGACCACACGCGGCCTTCGATGACGCCGGCCGGCGTCACCGCATCCACGCGCCAGTAGAATGACGTGCCTCCGGCCAGCCGCCCCGCCCTGTAGCTGGTGTCGGCGACCTCCGCGCGAGAGGGCGGCGGCGAGACGGTTCCGAATCGCACCAGGTACTTTGTCGCGTTGCGGGCGCCGGCCCAGCGCAGTTCGACGCCTCCGGGCTCCACGGCGCTGTCCCCGGTCTCCGGCCTCGGCGTGCTCGCGAATGGCAGCGCGGCCGGCATGGTTCCCTCCGGGTCCCACTGTCCCCGGAACGTCCACGCCGGCGTGATGTCGACCGCCTGCGGCCGGCCATCCGCCTGATCGAGGTTGTCGGCGAACCAGGAGAAGCTCGCGCCTTCCCGCCGATTGTTCGCGAAGTACACGCGCGGCGGCCACTGGTAGGCGCTCTCGGCAGACGGACGGTAGATCGGCCGGTCGGCCATGTTGGCCGAGAAGCGGTTGTCCAACAAGAAGAACTGCCCATCACGGGTGTACCGTCCCAGGGGGAAGCCCGGCACACCGTCGAAGAACGACCGTCGGATGACCAGCTTCTGGTCCCTGTCCTTGCTGCCGTCGTGCCAGATGCTGGCCGTGAGGTTCCGGCCGAAGAAGCGCGAGTCGGTGATGTAGCACCAGCCGCGTGGGCACACGTAGTCGACCCAGCCCTCGAAGTCGCAGTCGGCGTGATAGTACATGCCGTTGCCGGTGTTCCACAGGCTCAGCGTGTCGCCCCCGTCGGCGACGATGCGGTCGTGCACCAGCGTGATCCGGGTCGCGATGCCTCCGCTTCGAATGGCGAACTGGTGATCGTGATCGCCGTGGACGCTTCCGTAGTTGTTGTGGACGGTCATGTTTCCGATGAACAGATCCGTCACGTCGTCGGCGATGTTGACGACGGCAGCGCCCCAGTCGTCAGGATGCGTGGCGCGCCAGTTCTTCCTGAGCTCGGCGAAGACGATCCTCGTCGCGTCGCGATCCTCGCCGACCAGCGCCACGTGACTCGACCTGATGAAGATCTTCTCGTTGTAGGTCGCGTTCCTGACCAGGATGATCCTGGTTCGAGTGTTGTCCCTGGGCACGCTGTCGAGCGCCTGCTGGATGGTCCTGAACTGGCCCGTGCCGTCCTCTGCGACGATGATGTCGGCCCGCTCACCGGTGGCGGCTCGCAACGGCGGGACCGCCGCCTGACGATGGCCGAGGAGCGCATGTAGTCCGACGGTCTGGAGGGCCAGCAGGAGGAGGCTGACGGCCATCGCACCTGTACGAGTCGCTACAGGGTTCATCACGGACATCCGTCATTGACAACGTCTGGCGCGAAATCAATCCCGGAGTGATACTGCCGCCGCAGCCGGCCCACTGATCGACATCGAGGGCGGTGTCCCGACGCCGGCTGTGCCTGCCTTCGGCTTCACCGCGCGGCCGAGCAGACAGTACATGAGGCCGAGACCGACCACGAAGGCGAGCAGGAGATGCGGGAGCGCCCGCGCCATGACCGCTGACTTCTCCGCGCGCCTCGCGACGAAGACGACGGCGACGACGCTCCCGACAATCCCGCCGATGATGGTGAGTCCCTGGACGAACGAGACGACGGCGGGATCGAAGAGATCGCCAGGGCCGGCGGCCGCCGCCGGGGCCGCGGTGAAGAGGAGGCCGCGAGCCCAGGCCCACATCGTCGGGAAATCCGTGCTGAGAAGCCCTTTCAGCATCAGCGAGGCGTGGGAGGCGAACGCCAGCGGGATGAACGCGGCGCCGTAGCGCGCCATGTTCGACGACAGTTTTTCCCGCGATGCGGCCGCTGAGATGAGCGATGCCGCGAAGAGGCTGATGACCCCGGCGATGATGCAGCCGAAGAAGAGCGCCAACTCGACGACGGTGAGCGGCAGGGGCGGAGCGGCCTTGACCGTCTTCCAGAACGGGAGCTTGGTGATCCAGTGGGAGGACATGACCCCCAGCAGGACGAAGGCGAAGACCGCGAGGCCGAGGCCCGGCGCCGAGTTCCGCCAGAGTTCCACGAGCGGCGGTCGGAGATTGAGCTGGACCCCCCGGTTGTCGCAGCTCTTCACGCAGTTGGTGCAGAGGAGGCACTCGGTGTTCGAGTTCATCGCCGCCGGGTACAGGAACATCGGGCAGCCCGGGACGGCGGCCGTGCCCTTGTAGCAGAAGTGCTCGCCGCACTGGGTCTGACAGACCTTCTTGTTCCCGCGGATTTCGAGCGGCGAGAGCGCGGCGTAGGCCCCGAGCCAGCCGGCCAGCGGGCAGAGGTAGCGGCAGAACGCGCGCCGCTCGTAGAGCACGGTCATCGCGGCCGCCACGAACAGGAGACCCGTGAGGAACGCGAGCGTCATGCCGGGACTCGAGTCGACGCCGAAGACACCCTCGCCGAATTCGATGATGATGAAGGCGGCGAGGAGCGTCCAGAAGTCGAGTCGCTTCAGCAGGCGCGGCACCGGGAGGTTGAACCTCCCGAGCTTCGCGAACAGATCGCCGAAGCCGGCAATCGGGCAGACCGCGCACCAGACCCGTCCGACTGACGCAGTCACGAGCGGCAGGATCGGGAACCAGACGAACCAGGTGACCATCATCGCCGGGTTGGTCTCGGTGACCTTGAAGGGATGCCCTGCCGGCGCCAGCGCGCCGTAGAGCGTCGCGACGACGACGAGCCCGATGAACCCCATGCACGCCCAGGTCAGCGCGGGTACGAGCCACGGGTTTCTCAGCGTTCCTCGGATCCTGTCGTCGCGCAGCAGGTTGATCTTGAGCGCCTCCTCTTCCGGGGGCACCACGAAGATCAGTCCGGCCGAGACCTCGGCCCCGTCCGGGGCCAGGATCGCGGCCCGTTGCATGACGAACTCGAGCTCCGACACGTTGCCCGGCCACGAATAGGGGACGAGCCGGTCCAGGGCCTCCCGCGGCAGTGAGAGGGCGCGCTTGCCCGCCTTCGCCGCGTGGAGCTGGAGGAAGTGCTCGGCGAGCGGCTGGATGTCCTTCGCGCGCTGGACGAGGGCCGGCAGCGAGACGACGCGCCCCTCGACGAGCGCCCGAAGCGGCGGCGCCAGCCCGGCCAGCACCTCCTGCTCGGTTCCCGTGGCGACGAGCACGATCCGCACCCGGCTCTGGACGGCCACTCGGCCGTGCTCCCTGTGGAACCATCCCGTCTGCGCATACTCGGCCAGCACGTGCTGCTGGTGGGCATCGAGCCGCTCGGCGTGGCAAATCGCGAGCGTCCCGTTGCCCATGAGCTCCAGCAACCCCATATCCTCGGCCCCGCCGCCGCCCGCCGCCCCGCCTTCGGTGCCGACAATGGCCGGGAGAATGCGTGCCGGCTCCATGCCGGCAATCGACAGTTCGTTGTAGGCCTCCGGCGCGTGCGCGCCTAAGCGGTGGAAATGGCGCGCGAACGTCTTCTTGCCGCTCCCGGCCGGGCCGACGATCAGGACCGGCTTGTCGTCCTTTGACAGGCTCTCGGTCGCCTTCTTCGCGCGGGCGATCTTCGGGTCGTTTCCGATGATCACGCCGGCCGCAGCGGTTGAGGCCCCGGCGGGGAGCCCCTTGCGGGCGGAGGCGGCCTCTGCCCTGGGCCTGACCGCGGGGAGCATCATCCCCAGCACGGTCTCGACGACGCGCCGCCCCTCAGCGGGCTTCTTGGCCAGCAGGCCCGTGAGTTCCGACTTCGGCAGCTCGAAGACGCACGAATGCTCCTCGGCGACGAGCGTGTGGTCGGCGTTGCGGCCACCGATGAGCGCCGACTCCCCGAACGACGTTCCGGGACCGACCTGCGCCACCACCCGCTCGGCCCCGGCGTCGTTGACCGACACGAGGCGGAAGCGGCCGAGATAGACGAGGAGCATCCCCGATAGCGGCTGGCCCGCGCGCACGACCACGGTGCCGGCGGGCACGACGCGGGCCTGGAGACGGTCGGCGATCTCGCCGCGGGTGTCGGCGGCGAGCGACTGCAGCAGTTCGTTCGACGCGAAGAGCGATCGCCTGGCGTCTTTCGGAACATCGGGCACGGGCTGGCGGAAGACGATCGACGTGCGGCCAATCTCGATCCGGCAGCCGGGCTCGAGCACCGCCCGCTCGACCTTGGTTCCGTTGACGCTCACGCCGTTGGTCGAGCGTAGGTCCTCGATGACGTAGTCCCAGCCCTCACGCACGACCTGGGCATGAGTGCGCGAGGCCTTCTCATCGGCCACCACCAGCTCGTTCGACGGCGCGCGGCCGATGCGGACCGGCCCCGAACCGAGGGGTACCGGCCGCGTGGCCGCGTCTCCCTCCGTCACATCGAGCCTGGGCAGCCAGGTCGCGGGCACCTCCCTGAGGCGCGGCGGGGCGGAGACAGGGCCTGGACTACCGGGTGATGGCGGCGATAGGGGGTCGTTCGGCGGAGGCATGGCCATGTGCGACTCTCCCTCGTCCTCACACCTTGAAATAGCGTGCCGCCGGGTGATGCACGAGCAGCGTGGCCGTCGACTGCTCGGGCACCAGCTGCCCGGCGCTCGTCAGGGTCATCCCGAGGTCCCTCTCGGCGGGCAGCAGGTCGAACACCTTGCGGTGTTCATCGACCTCGGGCAGCGCGCCGAAGCCCCAGGCGAAGCGGACCCCGCGATCGGGCGGCAGGCCGAGTTCGCCGCGCATGCGCAGGAACAGGTGTTCGGTGGCGGCCTCGGCGGTCTGCACGGCCAGGCCGTGGAGGAAGAACGCCTCGGAGTACTCGTTCACGGCGTCCATCGCGTCGAAGCGCGATGTGGCGCCGTGTCCGACCGTGACCACCTGCAGGGCCAGCACGTCCATCGTCTCGGACCCCACCGGCAGGAAGTAGTCGGCCAGGCACAGGCGGTCCTCGCCGCGCTGGCGCGGGAACGAGAACCGTACCGAGCACCTTCGAGCGGTCGTCGGGGTCGAAGACGAGGACCTGGTTGCCCTCCGACTGCGCCGGGAAGTACCCGTAGACGGCCGCGGGCGCGAGCCAGCCCTCGTCGGCCGCTTCCCGCTTCATCCGGGCGAGCCGTTCCGCGAACTCTGCGCGCAGGCCCTTCCACTCCGGCTTCGCCTGCGCGCGCACCTTGCCCATCAGGGCGGCGTCGCCGCGCCCTTGCGAGCCGCCCCCGCCCCACGTCGTCTTGAACAGGCGCGCTTCGTTCAGGCGCTGGAAGACCTCGTCGAGCGGAAGCGAGGCGACGCTCCGGGCGCCCCAGAACGGCGGCGCCGGCACGTCTGCCGCGCGCGCCTCGACGGCCGACCGCACGAGGGTCTCCTCGTCGGCGGCCATCGGAATCCTCCGCACCACGGCGGCGCGCCGCTCGCCCTCCAGCAAATCCTTGCGGGCTGCCGGGTCGGCCAGCCTGTCGACCGTGTCCAGCCCCTCGAACGCGTCGCGGCAGTACAGCACGCCGCCCGCGTAGGGCCGCTCGTCGATGAAGGTGATGTCGCGGCCGAACTCGCGGTTGATCGCGGCGCCGCCGACGAGCACCGGCACGGCGAGGCCTCGGCGATCCAGCTCCCGCACGACGAGCGGCATCTGGCGCGACGTTGACACGAGGAGCGCCGACAGGCCGATGACGTCGGCTCGCAACTCCACCGCCCGGTCTACGACGTCGTGCACCGGCACCTGCTTGCCCAGGTCGTGAACCTCGTAGCCGTTGTTCGCGAGGATCGTCTTGATCAGGTTCTTGCCGATGTCGTGCACGTCGCCGTACACCGTCGCCAGCACCACCCGGCCCTTCGCCACGCCTTCCGACTTCTCGAGGTACCGCTCGAGGTGCGTCACCGCCCGCTTCATCGCCTCGGCCGACTGCAGCACGAACGGCAGGATCAGCTCCCCGCACCCGAACCGGTCCCCGACCTCCTTCATCGCGGGCAGCAGTACCTGGTTCAGGACGCGGGCGGCGACCCGGGAGGTGTCGGCGTTCGGGTACGTGTACCCGGCTGCATCGGGAAGTTCGCGATGCCGGTGATCTCGCGGACGCCCTCGGCGACGACCGCGTCGATGTCAGCTTCCGAGCCCTCCGGCTGGCGATGGAGGATCCGCCAGCGCAGACGCTCGGCGGGCGACATGCTGGCGGTGGGGTCGACAGCGGCCGCCTGGCGCTGCTTCGCCCCCTCGAAGAACGCGATGAACCGCGCCGGGGCGTCGGGGCGGCGGTTGAACAGCAGATCCTCGGCCAACTCGCGTTGAACGGCCGGGATGTCGGCGTACGGCGTCACCTGCTTCGGGTTGACGATCGCCATGTCGAGGCCGGCCTGAACGGAGTGGTACAGGAACACCGAGTTCAACACCCACCGCGCCGCCGGCTTGAATCCGTAGGAGACGTTGGACACGCCGAGCGACGTCAGGACGCCTGGCAGCGCGGCCTTGATTCGCCTGATGCCGTCGAGCGTCTCGACTGCCGTGTTGGCGCTTTCGGCGTCGCCCGTGGCGAGCGTGAACGTGAGGGCGTCGAAGATCAGCGCGTCGGGCCTCAGGCCGAACTCGAGCGTAGCGATGTTGTGGATCTTCCTGGCGATCTCGACCTTGCGGTCGGCCGTCCGGGCCATGCCGTGCTCGTCGATGGTGAGGGCGATCGTGGCGGCGCCGTAGTCGCGCACCAGCGGCAGCATCGCGTCGAGGCGCTGCCGCCCGTTCTCCATGTTCACGGCGTTGACGATGGCGCGGCCGGGCGCGGCCTCGAGCGCCGCCTCGAGCACTTCGGCCTCGGTGGTGTCGATGACGAGCGGTGCTTCCACCGCCTGGCTCAGCTTCCGGACCACCTGCGACATCAGGTAGGTTTCGTCGCGGCGCTCGGTCATGGCCACGCAGATGTCGAGCGTGTGCGCGCCGCCGTCGATCTGCTCGCGGCCGAGCGCCACGATGCCGTCATAGTCCTCGGCCAGGAGCAGTTCCTTCATCTTCTTGCTGCCCTGGGCGTTCAACCGCTCGCCGATCAGCATGGGCGGCGGGTCCTGCACCAGGGCGGCCGTCGTCATGCCCGAGGAGACGAGCGCGAGCGGCGCCTCCGCGTGCGGGCGCGGCCGGCGGGACTGGAGTGTTGCGACCAGCGCACGGATGTGTGCGGGAGTCGTCCCGCAGCAGCCGCCGGCGGCGTTCAGGTTGAACCGCGCGACGTAGTCGGCCATCTCCCGCGCGAACTCGTCAGGCCCCAGCGGATAGACCGCCTGGCCGTCGACGTTTTGAGGCAGGCCCGCGTTCGGCAGGCACGAGAGCGGACGGGACGAGTGCTCGCCGAGGTAGGCGAGCGGAGCCCGCATGTGGTCGGGCCCGGTCGAGCAGTTGATCCCGATGACGTCCACCGGCATGCGCTCGAGCGTGGCGAGGACCGCCGCCACGTCGGTGCCGAGCAGCATCCGGCCGTTCGGGTCCAGCGTGACCTGCACCTGCAGCGGGACTTTCCGGCTGCACCGCGCGAAGGCGTCCTGGACGCCCATGATCGACGCCTTCACCTCGAGCATGTCCTGCGAGGTCTCGATGAGCAGAAGATCGCAATCGCCGTCGAGCAGCGCCTCGGCCTGCTCCGCGAACACGCCGGCGAGTTCGCCGAACGAGATGTTCGACAACTCAGGGTCGGAGGAGGAGGGCAGTCGGCCGCTCGGGCCGATGGACCCGGCCACGAAGCGCCTTCGCGCCGGCGTCGAGAAGCGGTCGGCCACGCGGCGGGCCAGGGCCGCCGCGGCCCGGTTGATCTCGGGCACCCGGTCCTCGAGGCCGTACTCGGCCATCGTCAGGCGGTTCGCTCGGAACGTGCAGGTCTCGATGACGTCGGCACCCGCCTCGAGGTAGGAGGCGTGGACCTGCTCGATGACGTCGGGCTTCTGGATGACGAGCCAGTCGTTGCAGCCGTTGAGCCGTTCGCCGCCGAAGTCGCCGGCCGTCAGCCCGTGCTTCTGCAGTTCGGTTCCCATCGCGCCGTCGAACACCATCACCTTCGCAGCCAGCGCGTCCAGGTAGCCACGATCGGTGAAGTCGGCCGGCGGCCGCGCGGCGGTGCGTGCGCCGCGGCCGCGACTGCGGACGGTGATCGTCTCGGCGGTGGACTCGGTCAGCCGGGCGGGGAGTTCCTTGAGCGACGCCTCGCGGACCATGCGGGGCACGATCAGCTCCCAGCCGACGGCCATGATGTGCACGCCGCGGACTCCCTGAAGCCGCCGGACCCGTTCGATGATCTCGAGCGAGATCTGGAAGCCCTCTTCCTGGGGATCCGAGGAGCGCTCGAGTCGGCCGATGAGCGCCTCGGGAATCCTGATCCCGGGCACTTGGGCCATCATCCGTGCGGCGCGGGCGCTTCGGATGGGCGTGATGCCGACGAGGAACGGCGTGCGGGAGAGCGCGCCCGTCTTGTCGAGCGCCTCGAGATACGGCTCGAACGCGTCCACGTCGTAGACCAGGTTGCTCTGGTAGAACTGGGCACCGGCGTTCGACTTCTTCAGCTCGCGCTCGGCCTGAGTGCGGGGCGTCGAGGCGTACGGCGACGCGGCGGCGCCCAGGAAGAGGCGCGGCGGATTACCGATGCCTCGGCCGTCGAGCCAGATCTTCGCGTCGCGCATGCGCCGCAGGATCCACAGCATCTGGATCGAGTCCAGGTCCCAGATGTCCATCCGGCCGTGGGGAGCGGGGCCCAGGCGCGGGTGATCCCCGGTCAGGCACAGCACGTTGCGCACCCCCAGGGCCGCGGCGCCGAGCACCTCGGCCTGCAGCCCCATCCGGGTGCGGTCGCGCGCCGCGATCTGCATCACCGGCTCGACGCCTTGCTGGACGGCGAGCGCCGAGCAGGCGAGCGACGACATGCGGGGCGTGGCCGAGGGGTTGTCGGTGAAGTTCGCGGCGTCGATGTAGTCGCGCAGGATGTTCAGGGTACGAGTCAGTTCGTCCGGGGCGACCGACAGCGGCGGGGCCACCTCGCTCGTCACCACGAACTTCCCGGCGGCCAGTTTCTCCTCGAGCGTCGACGCCGGCTGGTGCGGCGGCGCGGGGTGCGGCTGGTCGTCGCCCATCCACCAGACCGGCTGCCGGATCTCGCGGAAGAGCGGATCCCAGAACGCCCGGCGCTTTCCGGCCGGTCCCGCGAGGCTCTTCAGCGCAGCGCCGAGACCCCGCTCGCTGGCCTTCTGCAGGACCTCGGCCCACGTCTCGCGACCCGTGCGCGACCAGTCGAGCGGCGGCAGCACCTCGAGCAGCTTCCGTGTCGTGCCGCGCCGCTCCGCCCGCTCGTAGATGCGGTGCCAGACGCAGGGCCTGGTGGGATCGACGTAGCAGCCTTCGGGCGTCGAGCCGCCGCACGGCCCGTTGCGCAGCCCCTTCGGGCACTCCATCGGGCAGATGAACGCCGTTTCCTGGAGCAGGCAGTTCCCGCACATGCGGCAGCCGAAGAGGGCACCCTTGACGCGACGCTCGAGCATGGCGAGTGCGCGCTCCCAGAGCGGGCGGCGCGAGAACGGGAAGTAGGGCGGCTGAAAGCGTCGCCCTGGCGTGAATCCAGACATCCGGTCTCCTCACATCGCAGTGATGAGGCTGAATTGTATCCGACCGCTGCCAGTCGGCGACATCTGTCGTATCGCGCCGCTTAAAGTGTTACCCACGGAGACATCGTCGCGCCAAAAGTCGGGTTACCCACCGATAGGAGGAAGAAATGGGGGGAGCCCGCGTGGGACCACGTGCGATTGGCGAGTATCTGAGGCGGATGCGTGAGCGGTATGACGGGGCGCGGAAGGAGGCGCGCGGGCAGCTGCTGGACGAGATGGAGGAGGTCACCGGCTACCACCGGAAGGCCTTGATTCGTCGCATGCATGCGGGCCAGCGAGGCCGGCCGCTGAAGCGGCGCGGCCGCCCTCGGCAGTATGGCCCGACGGTGGTGGGGGCGCTGCGCCTGATCTGGGCGGCCGCGGGCCATCCCTGGTCGGCGCGGCTGAAAGCCCTCGTGCCCACGTGGTTGCCGCACGCGCGGCGGCATCTGGTGCTCTCGATCGAGACCGAGCGGAAGCTGCGGGCGATGAGTCCGCGACAGATGGACCGGTGTTTAGCGAAGGATCGGCGCACGCTCCAGCGGCGGCTCTACGGCCGCACGAAGCCGGGCCGTCTCTTGAAGCATCACATCCCGCTGAAAACGGACCGCTGGGACGTGGCCGCGCCGGGCTTCACCGAGATTGATCTGGTCAGCCACAGCGGCGACTGCGCGGAGGGCGAGTTCGCACATTCGCTGAATGTCGTGGATATCCACAGTGCCTGGGTGGAGACGCGGGCCGTGCTCGGGAAGAGCCAGGTGCGGGTGCGGGAAGGGCTGGAGACGATTCGGGAGGCGCTGCCGTTCGCGCTCTGCGGCATCGACTCGGACAACGGCTCCGAATTTATCAATGCGCACTTGCACCAGTACTGCCGGACGACGGGCATTCAGTTCACGCGCGGCCGCCCCTACAAGAAGGACGACAATGCGCACATCGAGCAAAAGAACTGGACGCACGTCCGCAAGCTGGCGGGCTACGAGCGGTACGACACCGACGCGGCGGTCGAGGCGCTCAACGCGCTGTACGCCGAGGTGCGGCTCCTGCAGAATCTGTTTCTGCCGTCCGTGAAACTGGTCGCGCGGGAGCGGGTGGGGTCACGCGTGCGCCGCCGGTACGACGCGCCGCAGACGCCCTTGGATCGGCTCCTCGCCGGCGGGACGGGCGACCCCGCGAAAGTGCAGGCGCTCGTGCGGCAGCGGGCGCGCCTCGACCCGTTCGCCTTGGCGGCGCGGATCGACCGGCAGCTCGAGCGGGTCTATCGTCTGGCGAACCGGCGGGTCCGCCCGGCCACGGTCGTCCGCGCCACCGGGACCGCCCCGCCACTCGAGGCCTCCCCGTCGCGATCGCGGGGGGGCGTCTCGGCCTCTTCGAGGCCTCGGCGCCTCTCGGTTCAGAGGACCAGATCGCAGGTCCAGCACGTCGTTACTCGGTAACCCGATTAATGGCGCGACGATTCAGCGTTGGGTAACACTTACTTTTGGCGTGACAGGTCTGTCAGTCGGAACTGACGCAGAATAGTCGGAACTCACGCAGAAGGGTCGGAACTGACGGTGACTGGTCGGAATTGACGCGGACTGGCCGGACGCTGTCGACGACTGACCGCAAGAACCGACCCCTCGTCGTAAGAACCGACCCCTCAGCGTAAGAACCGACCATTCACCGTCAGCACCGACGGCCGTTCGTCAGTCCCGACTGACAATCGTCAGTTTCGACTTACAATCGCCCGTCCCGAATAACCGCGTCGGTTCAGAGGAGGCGCCGTCGTGCGATGCCCTGCCTGCGCTGTCGAGTTGCTGCCGTCCCAGCGGTTCTGCCCGGCGTGTGGCGCCGCGGTCGGGCCGGCGTCGCAGATGCCGACCGGCATGGTGGGCCCGCCCCAGGCTCCGGCCGCCCAGTCGCCGGCGATGGTCTCGCCTGTCGGCCGCCTGATCTCTTCCGATTCAATCCCGGTCGGCGGGTTCACGCCCGGGATGGTTCTCGCGGACCGCTACCGCATCATCGGTTTGCTCGGCCGCGGCGGCATGGGCGAGGTCTACCGCGCCGACGACCTCAAGCTCGGTCAGCCGGTGGCGCTGAAATTCCTCCCGCAGGAACTGGCGGACGACCCGGTGCGCCGCGAGCGCTTCTACGCCGAGGTGCGCATCGCGAGGCAGATTTCGCATCCGAACATCTGCCGCGTGTACGACATCGGTGAACTCGACGGCCGGCACTTCCTCACCATGGAGTTCATCGATGGCGAGGACCTGGCGTCGCTGCTCAAGCGTATCGGCCAATTGCACGGGGCGAAGGCGCTCGACGTGGCGCGGCAGCTGTGCGCGGGCCTGGCGGCGGCGCACGACAAGGGGGTGCTGCACCGGGATCTGAAGCCTGCGAACGTGATGCTCGACGGCCGCGGCCGCGTGCGCGTCACCGATTTCGGGTTGGCGGTCGCCGCCGGCGAGGAGATGCCCGCAGGTGAGATCTCCGGAACGCCCGCCTACATGGCGCCGGAGCAGCTGGCCGGGCACGGCGCCTCGGTGCGCAGCGACATCTACGCGCTCGGCCTGGTGCTCTACGAGATTTACACGGGCACGCGCGCGTTCGACGCAACGTCGCTGGCGGAACTCAGGTCGAAGAAGCAGACGACGTCCGTCACGGCGCCGTCCGAGATCGTGCGCGACCTGGACCCGATCGTCGAGCGCGTCCTGCTGCGCTGCCTCGAAAGAGATCCCCGCCAGCGACCGGCGTCGGTGGCGCAGGTCTCGGCCGCGCTGCCCGGCGGCGATCCCCTTGCCGCCGCGATTGCGGCGGGCGAGACGCCGTCACCGGAGATGGTGGCGGCCTCTGTCAGCAGCGACGGACTGCGCCCCTGGATGGCGTGGGCCTGCCTGGCGCTCGTGGTCCTTGGGGTATCGGGATTCGCGGTGCTGAGCAGGACGAACTCGCTCTTCCACCGGGTGGCGATGGACAAGCCCCCGGAGGTCCTGGCAGAACGAGCCCGGGAGATCCTGCGAAAGGCCGGCTACAGCGACCAGGCGGCCGACAGTGCCTCCGGGTTCGGCACGAACGTCTACCTTGACTATGTGAAGGCGCACGACAACTCCGCCTCGCGCTGGGACCACATGCCAGATGCCGCGATGTTGTTCTGGTATCGGCAGTCCCCGGTCCCGCTCCAGCACAGGGGTATGCAATCGCGAGTAGGCCTGGACAATCCGCCGTTGGAGGTTCCAGGGGAGTTCAGAGCAGTCTTGGACGCGCGAGGCCGCCTCGTCGAGTTCTATGTGGTCCCTCCGAAGAAGACCCCACCAGCCGCGGACGCGCAGTCCGCCGATTTCTCATCGCTCTTCCTCGAAGCCGGGCTCGACCCAGCCAAGTGGACACCTGCCGAACCTCTGGAGAATCCGCCGTTCTTCGCGGACGTGCGGACAGCATGGACGGGCGTGATGCCGGGGCACCCCGACGCATCGATGCGGGTCGCGGCGGCGGGCTACCGCGGAAAGCCGGTGTACTGGAGCTTGAATGGCCCCTGGGACCCGAGCCGGGAGGGAGTGGACGCCCTGACATGGGTGCAGAAGGCCGGGATCGCGGGGATGGTTGGCCTGCTGATCGCCGTGCTGCTTGCTGCCGTGCTGTTCGCTCGGCGGAATCTGCGCATGGGCCGGGGCGACAGGCGTGGGGCCACTCGCCTGGCGTGCTTCGCTGTCATCCTATCGACCGTCGGGTTTGTCGCTGGCGAACATCACGTGGCCACCCTCTGGGAAATGAACCTGCTCCGGTGGTGGGTCAGCAGCGCGCTGTTTGTCGCGGGGCTCTTCTGGCTGCTTTACGTCGCGCTGGAACCATGGGTCCGCCGCCGCTGGCCCAGAGTGCTGGTTGGCTGGAGTCGTCTGCTGGCCGGCAGCTTCCGCGATCCGCTCGTGGGACGCGACATTCTGATCGGCTGTGCCACCAACGCGACGGCGAACGTCCTGTAGTTTTCTGCGCGCTCCTTCGCCTCGTGGTCGGGCCTGCCCCAGCCTCAGCCATGGGTCGGGAATCTCGATGTCTTTCTGGGTGGTCGCCATGTCATCAGTTTCATCGCGGCCGGACTCGCCAGCGCCGTCCTGTTGGCGTTGACCCTTCTGTTCCTCTTCTTCCTGCTTCGTGTGCTGTTGCGGCGAGACTGGGCTGCTGCCGCTCTATTCGTGCTGTTAACGGTCGTTGCCGCTACTGTTCCGGACAGCGCGGGACTCAGCGGCTGGTCGCTTGCGATACAATCCGCCGCGAGCGTCGTCATCGTTGTGGCCGGTGTGTTCCTGCTGCTGCGTTTTGGCCTCCTCGCGTTTGCGGCAGCCCTCGCATTCGATCAGCTGTTGACGAGCTTCCCGATCACGACCCAGACGTCGGCCTGGTACTTCGAAACCGGGTTGACAGGGGTCGTCCTGCTCCTCGGCCTGGCGGGGTATGCCTTCTACACCTCGCTCGGCGGCCAGCCGCTCTTCGGTCGCGCGCTGATCGAGGACGGACGATAGTCGGAGAGACCTGTCAGTCGGCAAAGCGCGTCAGTTGACGACACACGTCGGTCGGAGATCCTCGTCAGTCGATGACCGTTGTCCGTCGCAGCAATCTGTCGTTCGGCGTCGCCCGTCGGCGTGATAGTGTGATCGCCGACTACTCATCGTCAGGTCCGACTGTCAATCGTCAGCCCCGACTGATAACGATGACCGACTGTCAATCGTCAGTCCCGACCGACTTGGAGCACTCATGATCGACCCTCATCTGTCCCAGTCCGATCCGGAGGTCGCCGCGCTCGTCACCGCCGAAGAGCGCCGGGAATTCGACAAGATCCGCCTCATCCCGTCCGAGAACTATGCGTCGCGCGCGGTGCTCGAGGCGACCGGCAGCGTCTTCACCAACAAGTACTCCGAAGGCTACGCCGGGAAGCGGTACTACGAAGGGCAGCAGTGCGTGGACCCGCTCGAGCAGCTCGCCATCGCGAGGGCGAAGGCGCTGTTCGGCGCCGACCACGCCAACGTGCAGCCCTACTCGGGGTCGCCCGCCAACCTCGCCGTGTACTTCGCGCTGCTCAAGCCGGGCGACACGGTGATGGGCATGGCGCTGCCGCATGGCGGCCACCTGACGCACGGCTGGAACGTGTCGATCACCGGCTCGTTCTTCCGGAGCGTTCAGTACCGGCGTGCAGATCGACACCGGGCTGATCGACTACGGGCAGGTGCGCGAACTGGCGGTGAAGGAGCGGCCGAAGCTGATTATCGCCGGCGCCACGGCGTATCCGCGCATCATCGACTTCCCGGCCATGCGCGCGATTGCCGACGAAGTGGGCGCGCACTTGCTCGTGGACATGGCCCACATCGCGGGCCTCGTGGCCGGCGGCGCGCACCCGACACCGATCCCGCACGCACACGTCGTGTCGACGACGACGCACAAGTCGCTGCGAGGGCCGCGCGGGGCGATGCTGCTCTGCAAGGAGGAGATGGCGAAGGCGATCGACAAGGCCGTCTTCCCCGGCCTTCAGGGCGGGCCGCACAATCACACGACGGCCGGCATCGCCGTCGCCCTGAAGGAAGCCTCGACCGACGCGTTCAAGGCCTACGCGCACCAGATCGTGAAGAACGCGCGGGCGCTCGCCGAGGCGCTCTCAGGCTTCGGGTTCAAGCTCGTGTCCGGCGGCACGGACAACCACCTGATCCTGATGGACGTGACGCCGCGCGGGATGACGGGCAAGGCGTACGCGCGTGCGCTCGACCGGGCCGGCCTCGAGTGCAACTACAACACGGTGCCCGGCGACCCGCGCAAACCGTTCGATCCGAGCGGCCTCAGGCTCGGCACGCCGTCGGTCACGTCGCGCGGCATGAAGGAACCGGAGATGGCGAAGATCGCCGGCTGGTTCAGCCGCGTGGCAGAGAACGCGACGAACGAGGCCGAACTCGACAGGATCGCCGGCGAAGTGCGCGACTTCTGCGCCGGGTTCCCGTGTCCGGGCATCGCGATCTAGACAGCTGGCAGCTGCCAGCGACCCGCTGTCTCAGTCCCTCTCCACCCACCTGTACAGCACCGGCAGCACGAGCAGCGTCAGCACGGTGGAGGTGATCAGCCCGCCGATGACGACGACGGCCAGCGGGCGTTGGACCTCGGCGCCCGGGCCGGTCGCGACCACCATCGGCAGCAGGCTGAAGACCGCGATGGCCGCCGTCATCAGCACGGGGCGCAGCCGCGAGTCGCAGCCGGTCACCACGGCCTCCGCCGTCGGCATGCCGGCCGCCCGGAGCTGGGCGATCGCGGAAATCAGCACGACCCCGTTCAGCACCGCGACGCCGAACAGCACGATGAATCCGACCGACGCCGGCACCGAGAGGTAGAGACCGGACAGCCAGAGGGCGAAGACGCCGCCGGCAAGGGCGAACGGCAGATTGAAGATGACCAGGCCTGCGGCGCGCAGGCTGCCGAAGGTGACGAGCAGCAGCACGAAGATCAGCACGGCGACGGCCGGCGCGATGACGCCGAGCCGCCGCATCGCCTGCTGCTGGTTCTCGAACTGGCCGCCCCACGTGAGGTAGTAGCCGGCCGGCAGTGCGACCTCGGCCCGCAGGCGCGACTGCGCCTCGGTCACGAAGCTGCCGATGTCGCGGCCCGAGACGTTCATCTCGATGCCGATGCGCCGCCGGCCGTCCTCTCGGCTGATCTGCGCGGGCCCCTCCTGCACTTCCACCCGCGCCAGCTGCGACAGCGGCAGCCGCGCCCCTCCCGGTGCGTCCACGAGCAGCCCCGAGAGCGCTTCGACCGAGCCGCGGTGCTCGTCCGACAGGCGGATCGCCACGTCCGTCACACGGTTCTCCAGGTAGACCTGCGACACGGTCTTGCCGCCCACCGCCGTCTCGATCAGCTCGAGCACGTCGGACGCGTTCACCCCGTAGCGGGCGATCCGCTCGCGATCCACCGAGACGGTGAGGTAGGGCTGGCCGGCCACCTTTTCCTCGGACAGGTCCTCGACGCCGCGCACCTGCGACAGCACCCGCGCCATCTCGCCCGCCTTCTGTCTGAGCACGCGCAGGTCGTCGCCGAACAGCTTGACGATGACCTGCGCGCGGGTGCCGGCGACCAGTTCGTCGATGCGGCACTGGATCGGCTGGCTGAAGCTGGCCACCATCCCGGGGACGTCGGCGATCGCCTCGCGCATCCTGTCGGCCAGCTCCTCGCGCGAGCCCGCGCTCGTCCACTCGGTTCGCGGCTTCAGCGCCCCGACAAACCCGGTCCTGTCCACCCCCCGGGCTTCGATCGCGACGCCGGTCTGCCCGGTGCGGGAGACGACGGTCTGGAGCTCCGGGAACTTCATCAGGCGTCGCTCGACCTCGAGCGTCGTCTCGAGCGCCTTGTCGAGCGACACGCCCGGCAGCAGCTGCACGTCCATGTCGAAGGCGCCCTCGTCCATGATCGGCAGGAACTCGGTGCCCAGGCGCGGCACCGTGGCGAGCGCGCCGAACACGAGCACCCCGCCGGCGACGACGACGGTGACCCGGTGGCCGAGCGTCCACCGGAGCGAAGGCAGGTACACGCGTCTGATCGCGCCGAGCACCGGGCTTTCCCGCGTCTCGGGCTTCAGCACGACCAGGCACAGCACCGGGATCACGAAGATCGACAGCAGGAGCGACGACAAGAGCGCCAGCGCCACGGTGAAGGCCAGCGGGGAGAACATCTTCCCCTCGAGCCCCTGCAGCGTGATGATCGGCACGAAGGTGAGGGCGATGATCAGCTCGCCCAGAATGCTCGGCTGCCGGACCTCCACCGCCGCGGCCAGCACGGTGGACATCCGATCCTTCAGACTGCCGCTCCCGCCGTTTCCGCCGCGTGGCCCGAGGCGGCGCTGGATGTTCTCCACCTGGATGATCGTGGCGTCGATGATCATGCCGATGGAGATGGCGAGGCCGCCGAGCGACATCAGGTTCGCGTCGATTCGCGCGACCTTGAGGACGGTGAACGTGAGGAGGATGGAGAGCGGCAGCGCCACGATGACCACGAATGCGCCGCGCGCGCTCCGGAGCAGCAGCAACAGCACGACGGCCACGAGCACGGAGCCCTCGGCGAGCGCCTTCAGGACCGTCTGCGTGGAGGCCTCCACAATCGGCGACCGGCGGTAGAACGGCACGAGGCGGAGACCGTCGGGCAGGACACGACTCTCGTTGATTTCGCTGACCTTCGCCTCGAGCGCGGCGACGACGTCCCGGCTGTTCTCGCCGCGTAGCATCAGGACGATGCCCCCGACCGACTCGCCGCGGCCGTCCTTCAGGGAAGCGCCCTGGCGCACGGCATGCCCGATGCGCACGTCAGCCACGTCTCCGATGGTGACCGCGGTACCGCCCTCGGCCTTCAGCACGATCGACCGGATGTCGGCTTCCGACTGGATCATGCCGACGCCGCGGATGATGTACTCCTCCGAACCCCGTGTGACGACGCTGCCGCCGACGTTCGCGTTGTTGCGCCTGATGGCCTGACGCACGCCTTCGACCGACAGGTCGTACTTCAACAGGCGGTCGGGGTCCGCCAGCACCTCGAACTGCTGGATGTAGCCGCCGAACGAGTTCACCTCGGTGACGCCGGTGACGCCCTTCAGCATCGGCGAGACCACCCAGTCCTGGATCGACCGCAGCCGCGTCAGGCGTCCCACGCCCTCGGGCGACCGGTCGTCCGGCGTTCGGGGCGGGCCATCAGACCCGCCGCGACCGGCCTCTCCCGCGCCCGGCATCGCACCGCGACGGTCCTCCGCCTTCGGCTCGAGCGTGTACTGGTAGATTTCGCCCATGGCCGTTGCTATCGGTCCCATCTCCGATTCCACGCCGTCCGGCAGGCTCCGGCTGACATCACTGAGGCGCTCGTGCACCTGCTGCCGTGCAAAGTAGATGTCGACATCGTCACGGAACACCACGGTCACCACGGCGATGCCGTACTTGGTGGCCGACCGCATCGTGACCAGGCCCGGCAGACCCCGCATCGCCGTCTCGATCGGGTAGGTCACGGCGCGCTCGATCTCGAGCGGTGACAGGCCGGGCGCCGTGCTGATCACCTCGACCTGGATGTTCGTCACGTCCGGGAACGCGTCGATGGGGATGGTCGCGATCGACCAGGTGCCAATCCCGACCACGAGCACCAGGCCGAGTCCGACGAGCAGCCGGTTGCGGAGGGAAACCGCCATCAATCGTTCGAGCATGGCTGAGGCCTATTCCCCGGCGAACGAGCTCTTGAGCAGCTCGGCCTTCAGGTTGAAGGCGCCGGCCAGCACCACGACCTCTCGGCCATCGAGCCCGCCGGTGACGGCCCTCCTCGTCCCGATCCGTTCGCCGATCACGACCGGCTTGATCGAGAACCCGCCGCCCGGGCCGAGCACGAAGACGGCCGGCTCGCCCTGGATGGTCTGGACCGCATCCTCGGGCACGCCGAGCACCTCGCGCGCCCCCCCGTGCAGCTCCAGGGCGCCCTGCACGAACATGTTCGGCTTCAGCACCAGCCCCGGGTTCGGCAGTTCCACGCGGAGCTTGATCGTCCTGAGCTTCTCGTCCACGACGTCGCCGACGCGCGTCAACCGGCCCTCGAAGCGGCGGGTGCCGTACACCTCGCTGGAGATGGCGACCCGCCCGCCCGCCGTCAGGCCGGGGAGGTCCCTCTCGCGCGCATCGAGAAGGGCCCAGACGGTGGAGAGGTCGGACACGGTGAAGAGGAGCTTGTCGGGATGCACGTGCTCGCCGGAGACGACGTCGCGCGTGACGACGCGGCCGTCGACGGGGGCCCGAATCGTAAGGGTTGGATCGACCAGGTCAGACAGGTCGGTCCCCGCACGCGACGCCTTCTGGAGGAGCGCATCGAGTTGCGGGTGGTCCCAGCCGAGCGAGTGCAGCGACGATTCGGCGAGGCCGTACTCGGTGGTGGCCGCGTCGAACTCCGCCTGCCGCCGAAGGACCTCCTTCTGCTGGATCGCCTCGTCTTTGAGCAGCTCCCGCGCGCGATCGAGCTCGCGGCGCGCGACAGCCCGCCGGGCGCTGGCCTGCAGGAAGGCCGTCTGCGCCTGCGCCAGGGCGGGCGAGTGGAGCACCACCAACGCCTGGCCCGAACGGACCTGGTCGCCGAGGTCGGCGCCGATCGAGGTGACGCGGCCCTCGACGAGCGACGTGATGAGCGCGGTGCGCTGCTGGTTGAGGGCGATGACGCCGGGCAGCGTGACGGCGCCCGTGACGGTCAGGCGCTCCACCGGCCCGGTGACGAGCCCCCACTTCTTCTGCACCTCCGGCGAGATGCGAATCTCCCTGGGGATCCCGCGCGCGGTGCCGGATGCGGGCGCCTCCTGCGAGGCCGGCGGCTCGGGGCGTTGCCCGCAGCCGGCGAGCAGGAGCGCGGTCGACAGGCAGAATCAGGTGGCGTGTCATGGCTGCAGTCCTTTGGCGCCGGCGCCCACCGCGGCCTCCAGTCCGAGAAGGCTCAGTCGATGGTCGAACAGGGCCCGGTTGTAGGTGCGCTGCACCTCCCTGTAGGCGCGCTGCGCATCGAGGTAGTCCAGCAGGTCGGCTTCGCCCGCGCGATACGCCGCGAGTACCGGCGTCGCGCGCTTCACGCGCCTTCTGCAGGTAGTCCCGCTCGATCGACGCCACGCGCTCGCGGCTGATGTCCACCAGAATCGAACGCCTGCTGGACATCGAGCGACACGGCCACTTCGCTTTCCTTCAGCAGACTTCCGGTCAGGCGCTGCTCGGCCTCGGCCCGGGCGATACCGGAGGCGTTGCGGTCGAGAAGCGGAAGCGGGATGGCCACGCCAAACACGAGGCCGTTGGCACCGAAATCCCGCCGGTAGCCGCCGGTGACCGACAGGTTGGGCGTGCGCAGCGCCCGCTGCAGGCCCACCTCCGCCTGCGTCCGCGCCTGATCCTGGCGGGCCGCGGCGATGTCGGGGCGCGAGGCGAGTGCCTGGCTGGTCAGCGAGGTGGCGTCCCCCCCCGCTCCCTCGCCCCGTCCGCCAGGCGCCGCAAGCGTGTCGGTCGGTTCCAGCGGCTGATCCAGTTTCTGGGCGCCGAGCAGCGCCAGGAGGGCGCTGCGTGAGTTCCGGGTGGCCAGCTCCGCCTGCAGTGCGTCCTCGCTGGACTTGAGGCGCTCGACCTCGAGGCGCCGCAGTTCGCCGCCGGACACCTCTCCCTGCCTGTACCGGGACCGACTCACGGCGATGACCTGGTCGATCTCGGCGAGCGACGCGCGGGCCTGCTCGGCATCGAGCCGCGCCAGCACGAGGCTGAAATAGACGCGCTGGACCTCGAGGCGCAGCTGGCGCAGGCGGTTGTCGAACGTGGCCTTGGTGGCGGTCGCGGCGGCGTCCGCCGCCTCCCCGCGCAGACGCCGGCGGCCGGCCAGCTCGAACTCCTGCTCCACCTGGAAGGTGAGCTCCTGTCTGTCCCAGAAGCCGTACGGAGTCGATTTGCCGCCGTAACCCGCCGACTCGACGCTCGCCAGCGGATTCGGCCAGCGCTTCGCTGCAGCCGTCTCGGTACCCACGACGGCAACCTGCTGGCGCGCGGCGTCGAGCGTCGGGTTCCGCAGTTCGGCCAGGCGGACGGCATCGGCCAGCGACAGGCGGGCCGGGATGGCTTCGGTCTGGGCAGTCGCCGTGCCGCCCGTCAGACAGCCGGCGACGCCGATCAGTGCCACGAGAATCGAGCGCATGATGAACCTGCACGGAAGGTGGACAGGGACGTGGACCCAGGCTCAAGGCCGTGAGCCCTAAGCCCTGAGCCGCCATGCAACCGTCAGCGATCACGCGAGCGGCGGGTGATAGAGCGGCGGCGGGGCGAGGCTGGGCGGTGATCGGTGGCCGGTCGGCACGCGCGTCACGAACGTCGACTGCACCTGGATTCTGAACGGCATCTGCACTTCCACGCAGCGACAGCAGCAGAAGCAGTCGTCCGGTCCGTTGCGGTCGGCCTCGCCGGCATGGCCGCCGCGGGGTGATGCGAGGGCTTCCGTCTGGCCGGGTGCAGCCTGACGGCCCGGAACCAGCGGCTCGCGGTCGTGCACGCACATCCCGTGGCCGCAGAGGTCGGCCGTGGTCCAAGCCAGCAGCAGGACCGCGAACACGCGGGAGGTCGTGCGAAAGCGGGCAGATTTCACGGTGGACAGCCTGGAGCGGGGTCCGCTCGCACCTGTACGGCCGAGCGTCCTGAGATGCTAGCCTACCGGAACGGAAGGAAGCAAGTCGCGTCGGGTATAATCGCGGCCAATGGGCCAGCGTTTCCTCCCGGCACGCGGCGCCGCGGGTGGCATTCTGGTGTCGGCCGGTCTGGTTGCGGGAGCGGCCGCCGTCGGCGCCGGCCAATTGGCGGCGCGCCAGCCGGCGGTCGTCGCCCTCCCCGCGGCACAGGCGGATCTTCCGACACTCGGCACCCTCCCGGTGGTCGCGGAGCACCGGTACCGCATCGCCGCCAAGATCCGGCCCCTGCTGCTGTTCTGGATCGGCAAAGACGACGTCGGCGGAGCCCGGATTCGATGGCGAAAGGGCGACAACGACGCCCGCGGCTACGACGCGCTGATCGGGTCGGACCCGGCGCGCGCCCCGCGGAAGATCAACCGGTGGGGCTTCATCCTCGAGGAAGCCGGTCCCGCGGGGGCCTCCGTCATCGGGATCATGAAGAAGAGCGACGAGGAGTCGCTCGACGAGGCGAAATCGCGGGTCGCCGCGGAGGCGAGCGGCAGCGTCGTCTTCAAGATGGTCCAGGCCACGGTCAGCCAGACCGAGTCGGTGTCGAGGCTGACCGTTTCCACCGTGTCCCGCGACTACTCCTACCGCGAGCTCGGCGCGATCATCGAGGCGCTCTCGAAGGAAACGGCGCCGCCGAAGATCGTGAAGACACCCGTCCCGGCGGGGGGCCGGGCGGGCCTGCTCACGGCGATCGTCGACCTGCTGCACGACGGCGTGGCGGCGGTGCAGCAGACGGGCAAGGCGCCGGGCAGGAAGGGGCTGGGCTACGCCTACTATGCCAAGCAGTACGACGTCACCCGCGTGTCGTCCTCCGTCGAGCGGAACGTCACGTATGGCGGGGTCGCCTATCCCAGGCTGCTCAAGTCCGAGTTCGAGCTGCGCGCGCGGAAGGAACCTTCGGCCGAGAGCTTCACCATCGTCTGCGGAGTCGACGGGCCGCTGGCCGAGATCCCGGTGTTCCTCACCTATCAGCCCAGATGGTGGTTCAAGGTTGAGATGGTGCTCGACGAGCGCCAGGTGTTCTGAGCGGCGTGCTATGATTCCGGCGACCGGCGGCCCCCTTCCGGCGTGTCGGGCGCGAGGTCTGTGATGACCGAGAAGAAGTCCTGGGGTTCGACCGTGCTCGGCTGGTTCATCGTTCAGGACGACGCCCCGGCGTCGTCGGACGGCGCGACGCGGACGGCGGATGCCGATGCCGCGGTGATCGCCGCAGCGGCGGCGCAGCCCTCGCCGGCCATCTTCCAGCAGGAGCCGCCGCGACCGGCGGGCGGGGAGGTGGCGTTCGACGGGGTGTTCGGCGCGGCGGGGATCGATGCCGACGAGCGCGAGCGCGTCGCCAAGGCCCAGCAGCTGCTCGGCAGCCTGCCCGCGGAGACGCCGCTCGCCGTGAAGAAGCAGATCGTCGAGGCGTCGCTCAAGGCGTTCGGCGTCCCCATCGACAACATCATCGAGACGGGAGTCGCGGAGATCCAGGCGCTCGAGGTCTACATCCGCAAGAGCGCCGGCGACACCCAGCAGCTGCTCGAGGAGGCGACCCGCCGCATCAGTCAGTTCGAGGACGAGATCACGAAGCTCAGGGCCGTCATGGAGCGGCAAACCCAGGAGCAGCAGGCGGTTGCGGCCGCGTGCAACGCGAAGAAGCTCGACGTCCAGCGCGTGCTCGAGTTCTTCGGACAGGAGGCCGTGGCCCGGGTCGTTCAGGCGTCGCCGCGGCTCCACGACCCGTCGGCGCCGGTCGCGGAAGCCTGACGGGGCGTCGCGCGGGAACCCGGCGGAACCAGTTCCGTAGTACGTGGTAATCGGTTCGCGATTCTCGAAGGGGGCTGACGTGGCTGAAGTCGGATTCTTCAAGCGCCTCGGGAACCTGTGGCGCGGTTTCCTCTCCATCTGGATCTCGGATGTCGAGAAGGAGCATCCGGAGATCGCTTACGAGAACGCCATCAACTCGATGGTGGAGAAGTACTCGAAGCTGAAGTCCGCCACCGCCGCGATCATCCGCAGGCGCGAGGACACCAGCGAGCGTTTCCAGAAGGCGACCAAGGAGCTGGTGCAGACCGACGCCGAGCTGGGCGTCGCGATGGACACCGGCCAGGACGACGTCGCGCTGATCCTGCTGCAGAAGAAGAATCAACTGACCGCGGAAGTGGCCGACCTGAGGGCGGAGATGGACGGCGCGCAGAAGGACGCCGACTCGGCCAAGTCGTCGCTGATGAGCGTGCAGGGCGAGATCCGCAAGCTGCAGTCCGAGCGCGACTCGATGCTCGCGAAGATGCAGTCGGCGCAGGCGCGGATCAAGATCCAGGGCCAGCTGGACGGCCTCTCGGTGGATGCCGAGGTGAAGGCGCTCGAGAACGTCCGGGAGCACATCAAGAACACGATCGCCGAGGCGAACCTCGGCAAGGAGCTGTCCGAGTCGTCGCTCGACGCGAAGCTCGCGGCCGTCCGTTCGCAGGTGGGCGAGGTGCAGGCCAAGCAGCAGCTCGCCGAACTCAAGGCCAAGCGCGCCGCGGCGCAGGCCGCGCAGGGAACGAAGACGCTATGAAACTCACCCCCGTTGCCAAGCTGTTCATCACCGTGGTCGTCGTGGCCGTGCTCGGGTATGCCGTCTGGCACTACCGCGGCGCGGACCTCCGGAAGTGGGCGGTGGGCGACAAGCCGGCCGTCCAGACGGCGGACACCCCTGGCGTGAACGACTTCGACGCGCTGAAGAACGCACCGCCCGACCCCGAGCGGGGCGTCGGCTCGACCGGCGTGACGGCGACGAGCCTCGCCTCGGGCGGCAAGCTCTCACGGACGCTGGTCGTCGGCATCAACACGTGGGCCGGGCACGCCCCGGGCGTGGTGTTCAACGGCGGCATGGACCCGAACGCCGCGTCGAACTACAGGAAGAAGTACGGCCTCGACGTGAAGTTCGTGCTGCTCGAGGACCCCGGCAACAAGCTCGCCGCGTTCCGCAAGGGCGACATCGACATCATGTGGAACACGGTCGACAACTGGGCACGCGAGGCATCGGTCCTCGAGGAGGCCGGCGCCAAGGCCAAGTCGATCCTGATGCAGGACTGGTCGCGGGGCGGTGACGGCATCGTGTCGCTCGCGTCGATCAACACGATCGAGGACCTGAAGGGCCGCAAGATCGCCTGCACGCAGTTCACGCCGTCCCACTTCCTGCTGCTCTACCTGCTGGCCCAGTCGGGCCTGTCGCCCGACGACCGGGCGGCGCTCGAGAAGAACATCGTCATGACGCAGGACGCGCCGGCGGCGGCCGCGATGTTCAAGGCGCGGCAGGTGGACGCCGCGGTGACGTGGGAACCCGATCTTTCCGCGTCGGTGACCGCCCGGGGCGACGAAGCGCACATCCTCGTGTCGACGACGGCCGCGACCAACATCATCGCCGACACGCTGGTGGCGCGGCAGCAACTCCTCGACGAGGCGCCGGGCAGCGTGCGCGACTTCGTGCAGGGGTGGTTCGAGGGGATCGAGATGATCAAGCGCGACCCGGCGTCGTCGTACGCGCTCGTGGGCCGGGCGCTCAAGCTGGACGCCGACACCGTGTCGGGCATGCTGTCGGGCCTGAAGCTGACGCCGTACGCCGACAACGCGCAGTTCTACGGGCTCACCGGCGGCAAGGCGCACTTCGAGACGCTGTTCGACACGGCATTCGTCATCTGGCGCAAGAAGGGGCTGGTCACGCGGCCCGTCTCGGCCAAGGACTGGGTGGACACGCGCTTCATCTCGGTACTCGCTGCGGCCTACCCCGGTCAGAAGGTCGAGGAGCCGCGGCTGGCCGCGCGTCCCGCCAGTCCGCAGGACCGCGCGATCATCAACAAGCAGATCCAGATCCACTTCACACCGGGCTCGGACGAGATCATGGCGGGGTCCTACTTCGTCCTCGACGCGCTGGGCGAGACGATGACCTCGTTCGGGAACACATACCTCCGAGTGGAGGGGAACACCGACTCGACCGGCTCGCCGACGGCGAACATGACGCTGTCCGAGCGGCGGGCGTTGGCGGTGAAGAACTACGTGCTGAAGAACTTCCCGAACATCCAGGCCGCGCGCTTCCAGACCATCGGCCGCGGAGCGGCCAACCCGGTGGCCGACAACACCACCGAGGCCGGCCGTCAGCTGAACCGGCGCACGGACATCAAGGTGGTGCTGGCCTCGCAGTGACAAGATGAAATCAGACTGGTTCTCCCTGCGCGCGCCCCTGCCGCGGACCGTGTCGATGGCGCTCGGGTTCGTCGCGCCCACGGCCGTGCTCGCGGCCTGGTGCATCGTGTCCTACGGGGGGCTCGCGCCGGCCGACTTCCTGCCGTCGCCGACCGAGGTCGTGCGCGGCACGCTGCAGCTGTTCATCCAGTACCGATCTCGGCATGGCGATCTGGGTGTCGACCAGGCGCATCCTGATCGCCTTCGGCCTCGCGTCGGCGCTGGCGCTCCCGCTCGGCGTGCTCATGGGTGCGTTCGAGCCGGTCAACCGCATCTTCGAGCCGATCATGGCGCCGCTGCGCTACATGCCGATCTCGGCGTTCATCCCGCTGCTGATCCTCTGGTTCGGCATCTACGAGTCGCAGAAGATCGCGTTCCTGTTCCTCGGGGTGTTCGTGTACCTGCTGCCGGTGGTCGTCACGGCGATCCGGGCCGTTCCCGAGGAGCTCGTCCAGACGGCCCTCACGCTCGGCGTCACGCGATGGCAGGCCGTGCTGACGGTGCTGGTGCCCGCGGCGCTGCCCGAGATCTTCGATTCCTTCCGCGTGATGAACGCCATCTCGTGGACCTACGTGATCCTCGCGGAAGCGGTGAACCCCGAGCGCGGCCTCGGCTACATGGTCGAGCTGGCGCGCACCCATCAGAAGGCGTCGTGGTCGTTCGCGGGCCTGCTGGTGATCGGCGGCATCGGCCTGCTCACCGACGCCCTCATCAGGGCCTGCTCGGCCGTGCTGTTCCGGTGGAGGGAGAAGGCCGCATGAGCGAGGGGGTCCCGAAGCTCCAGGCCAAGAACCTCGGCATCACCTACGTGGGGCGGGACGGGCGTCGCACCGAGGCCGTGCGCGACGTGTCGCTCGACATCCTCGACAAGCCGGGCCAGGGCGAGATCGTCGTCTTCCTCGGACCGTCGGGGTGCGGGAAGTCCACCATCCTCAAGGCGGTCGCCGGGCTGCTCCGGCCGACGACCGGGGAGATCCTGCTCGAGGGGAAGGCGGTGGACGGGGTGGGCCGGGATCGCGGCATGGTGTTCCAGGCGTACACGTCGTTCGGCTGGCTGACGGTGCGCGGGAACGTCGAGTACGGCCTCAAGATGCAGGGTGTCCCGAAGGCGGAGCGGCGCGAGCGCGCGAAGCGGTACCTGAAGGCGGTCGGTCTCGACGACTTTGCCGACCACTACCCGAAGGACCTCTCCGGCGGGATGAAGCAGCGCGTCGCGATTGCCCGCACCCTGATCAACAAGCCGCGCGTCGTCCTGATGGACGAGCCGTTCGGCGCGCTCGATCCCTACACCCGCTGGGAGATGCAGGGGCTCCTGCTCGACGTGTCGAGGACCGAGGACAACACCATCCTGTTCGTCACGCACGACGTGTCGGAGGCGGTCTACCTGGCGGACACGGTGTACGTCCTGTCTAGCCGGCCCGCGCGCATCCTGCACCGCGTCGACGTCCCGTTCTTCGAGACTCGGGACATCAAGCTGAAATCGTCGTCCGAGTTTCGCGCCATCGAGAAGAAACTCCTCGAGATGCTGTACGCTCCAGCGGCCCGGCCCGCGTAGAATTGACGCATGGCTACGCCCGACAGGCCGAAGGCGCCCCCTGCCAAGCCCGTCGCCGTTCCGCCGCTCCCGCCCCCGCAGAGGCGCGGTCCGGGTGCCCCGGCGCCGCAACGGCCTCCGGCACCGCCCGAGGCGCCACCGCCCCCGCCGGCGCTGGCGTCGGCCATCGTCGGCTCGCTCAAGGACGTGGCCCGGTCGTCGGTGCTCGAGAAGCGGCCCTACCTGAAGTACGCGTTCTCGAATCCCTACAACCTGACGCTGTTCGGCGGGATGCTGGCGGCCGCAGGCCTCACCCTGAACCCGTTGCTCGCCATCGTCGCCGTCGGCCTCGAATCGCTGTGGCTGCTTTACGCGCCCGACTCCAAGCGACTGAGGCACCTGCTGTGGGATCCCAGGTTCGAGCAGGTCCGCCAGGCGCTTCTCGCCGAGGAGCGCGGGCAGCGCCTCGCGCTGCTGGCGCCGCCCGAGCGCAAGCGCGTCGACGCCCTGATGGCCAGGCAGGCCGCGATCCACCGGCTCGCCTCCCAGAACCCGTCGTTCACCGGGGACCTGCTACGGGGCGAGCTGACGAAGACCGAGCGGCTGGTGGACGCGTTCATCGACATGGCCGTCACCTCTGCGCGATACGACGCCTACCTGCGCTCCGTGAGCGTCGACGCCATCGACGCGGACCGCGAGCGGCTCGAGCGCGACATCGAATCGCGCGAGGACGACGACCCGCAGGCCGGCCTGGCGAAGAAGAACCTGGCCATCATCCTGAAGCGGCTCGAGAAGATGAGAGAGATCCGCCGCTACCTGGACGTGGCGCGCGGCCAGCTGGACCTCATCGAGAACTCGTTCCAGCTCATCGCCGACAACATCGTGACGATGCAGTCGCCGCAGGAGCTGAGCGGACAGCTGAACGAACTGCTCGACGGCGTCGAGTCGATCCGTCAGACCGCGGCCGAGACCGAGGCCATCCTCACGACGATGGCGTAGGCGCCCCTATGAGTGAACCAAGACTCCTCCCCCCCTGGGCCGAGGACCTCCGCCGGCGCTACCTGCGCGGCGAGGCGTCGATGTTCGTCCTCCACGGCAACGTGTTCGACGCCATCGCCCATCAGCAGCGGACGCTCACGATCACGACCTTCCTGACCGACGTGTTGCTGAAGGACTCGCGGCAGACGGTGGCCGTCTACAACCTCGCGACCGGCGTTCGGTTCGTCCGCCGCGAGGCCGGCGGCCCGTCGTTCGACGACGCCCTGCTCGCCACCGAGAAGCCGAAGGCGCTGGCGGCGCTCGAGCGGGTCCTCGTGGGCGCCTCCAAGGTCGCCGTCATCCTCGAGTACGCCGAGGCGATCGCGCCGGCCGGAGATCCAGCGTTCCAGGCCGACTCGGACCGCGCCGCCGTCATCACGCTCCAGCGCTGGTCGTTCCTGCCGGAGGTCGATCGCTCCGACAACCTGGTCCTCCTCGTCGCCGAGAACCTGAGCGAGTTGTCGCCCAAGCTCGTCTCCAACCCGAAGGTCGGCGTCGTCGAGATCCCGATGCCGGACATCGACGCCAGGCGCGCGGCCATCCGCCTGGCCGACTCGAAGCTGACCGACAAGGACGTCGACCGCTACGCCGAGGTCACGGCGGGCCTGAAGGCGATCCAGATCGCCTCGATCCTGGCGCCGCCTCCGGCGTCCGAGGGCGATGCGCGCGATCGCGAAGCCTTCATCGCGGGCATCCTGGCCGGAAGCGCGGACGCCGAAGCCCGCGCGCGCAAGCTCGGCGCGCTCACCGTCGGCCTGTCGCACGACGAAATCAGGAAACTGCTGGCTCCCGGGGCGCCCGACCCGATGGTGGCCGCGGGCAGCGCCGCCGATCGGGCGCGTGCGGAGGCCGACCGCCTGATCGCCCGGCGCAAGCGCGAGATCCTGGAGCGCGAGTGCTTCGGTCTCGTGGAGTTCGTCGAGCCGGCGCACGGCTTCGAGGTCGTCGGCGGCATGGAGGAAGTGAAGAAGGACCTGCTGGTCGTCGCCGAGAACATCCGCGAGGGGCGCTCCAGCCGCGTGCCGATGGGCATCCTCTTCACGGGGCCGATGGGCACCGGAAAGACGTTCGTGGCCGAGGCGTTCGCCCGCGAGTGCGGCCTGACGACGATCAAGCTGAAGAACTTCCGATCGAAGTGGGTCGGCGCGACCGAGGGCAACCTCGAGAAGATCCTCACCGTCATCAAGGCGATCGGGCAGGTCGTGGTCATCGTCGACGAGGGCGACCGCGCGTTCGGCAACACCGAGAGCGAGGGCGACGGCGGGACCTCGTCGCGCGTCATCGCGCGCATCAAGGAGTTCATGTCGGATACGTCCAACCGGGGACGCATCCTGTTCCTGGTGATGACGAACCGGCCCGACAAGCTCGACGTCGACCTGAAGCGCGCCGGGCGGCTCGACCGGAAGATCCCGTTCCTGTACTCGCAGACGCCGGAGGAAGTCGAGCAGGTGGCGCGCGCCCTCGTCCGCAAGAACCGGATCAGGACGGCGGTCGACTTCGCCGCCATTCGCGACGGGTTCTCGACCAGGCTGGTCGGCTACAGCAACGCCGACGTCGAGGCGGTCATCCTGATGGCGAACGACGATGCGGCGAGGGCGGACGGCGGTGATGCGGCCGTGACGGCGGAGCACCTGCTGCGCGCGGCGGCCGACTACTTCCCGAGCCGCGACCAGGAACTGCTCGAGTACATGGAACTGCTGGCCGTCTTCGAGTCGTCCAGCCGGCGGCTGCTGCCCCCCAAGTACGCGTCGATGACGCCCGAGGAGCTGGACATCCGCCTGCGGGCGCTGAGAGCGGTGGTGGGGAGCCGGCGGTAGCCGGCCGATGAGACGTCAGTCGTCCTTCGGCGGTGCTCAGGACGACCCTGAGCGAAGTCGAAGGGTCGTGGCCCGGCCGCCAGCCGGACCGGGTCACTGCCCCAGCGCCGCCATGAACCGGTTCTTGATGAACACGCAGTCGAGCGGCGGTTTGGCCGTCGGCGCCGATTCGGCCACCTTCGCCACGATGACCCATGGGCCGGGAGCCGTGCGGCTTCGATCGAGCGCCTGCTGCAGTTCGCCAGCGTCGCGCACGGTGCCCGTCTGTCGGATCCCCATCGCCCGCGCGGCCTTGGCCAGGTCGGCGCCGCCGGCCGTCGCCGTCGGCTGCCCGCCCGTCGTCCCGTACCGCCCGTTGTCGAGCACGAGCACCAACAGGTTCGGCGGCGCGCAGGCGGCGATCGTCGCCAGGCTGCCGAGGTTCATCAACAGCGAGCCGTCACCGTCGAGCGCGACCACACGGCGGTCGGGGCGGGCCAGCGCGAGGCCGAGGGCAATCGAACTGGTCAGGCCCATGCTGCCCCAGGTGTAGAAGTTGAGGGGGCGATCGCCGGCGGCGAACAATTCGTAGGCGGCATGACCCAGGTTGACGACCACCGGTTCGTCGGTCAGCGTCCGCCGCGCGAGGTCGATGGCGTCGAAGCGTGTCATCACCGGCCTCCTGCGTCGGGGGCCGTCAGCCGGCGCGGCAGCAGGCAGGCCGCCGGAAGCCGCGTCCCGAACGTCAGCTGCGCCAGCGCGGCCACCACCTCGCGCGCCTCGTCCTCGCGGTCGACCGACCGGTGCGACACGCCCAGCGCGTCGAGTACCGGCCGCACGGCATGCCCCATCGGCACCTGCGCGGGGTTCCACTCGCCCGGGTCGCCCCGCATGCTGACCACCATCAGGACCGGGATCTGAAAGGCGACGAGCAGCGATCCCACCGCGTTCAGCGTGTTTCCGAGGCCGCTCGACTGCATCAGCAGCGCCGGCTTCGCGCCGCCCAGGCAGAGGCCGGCGGCGATGCCGACGGCTTCCTCCTCGCGGGTGGCGAGCGTGGCCCGCACGGCCGGGTGATCCCGTCCGACGGCGGCCAGAATGTGGGACAGTGGGTTGTCGGGGACGTAGACGATCTCGCGGCACCCGGCTTCCCAGAGGCCATCCGAGACGCCAACCGCCCACCGGGGGAGTGAGGGCGGGCGGGAATCACTCCCGGAGTGATTGTCGGTCCTCCCGGAGTGATTGTCGGTCCGGCTCATTGGGATGTCAGGGTAGCACGGGAGCGGCCCGGGCCGCCGCCGGCGAGCCGGCAGCGGCCGCGAGCCGCGTTTGGTGTAGCATTCGGCCATGGCCTTCACCTCTCCGCGTATCTCGGCGTGGCTCGCGTTTGCGGCGCTCGCTTCGGCCCTCGCCGCCGTCGCGGCGGCGCGGCCGCCGCAGGCCGCGCCGGGGCCGCTCGATTTGATCGTTGCCGGCGGACGAATCGTGGACGGCACGGGTGCCGCCTGGTTCGCCGGCGACGTGGGCGTCAGGGGCGACCGCATCGCCGCCATCGGCGATCTGACCGGGGTTGCCTCGAAGGTCCGGATCGAGGCGACCGGCCTGGTGGTGGCGCCGGGGTTCATCGACCTGCTCGGGCAGTCGGAGTTCAACGTCCTCGTGGACAACCGGGCGGCCAGCAAGATCATGCAGGGTGTGACCACCGAGGTGACGGGGGAGGGGACGTCGATCGCCCCGGTGAACGACAGGCTGTTCGCCGACCAGGCGGATCTCTACCGGCACTTCAACGTGGCGATGGACTGGCACACGCTCGGCGAGTACTTCCGACGGCTCGAGGAGCGGACCCGGCCGGCGATCAACCTCGCGACCTTCGTCGGGGCCGGCGGGTTGCGCGCCTACGTGGTTGGCAAGGACAGCCGGCCGGCGACACGCGCCGAACTCGACCAGATGAAGGCGCTCGTCGCGGCCGCGATGGAGGACGGCGCCCTCGGCGTCAGTTCCTCGCTGCAGTACATGCCGGATCGGTTCGCCTCGACCGACGAGCTCGTGGAGCTGGCGAGCGTCGCCGCGCGGTACGGGGGCGTCTACTTCACGCACCTGCGTTCGGAGAGCGGGCGAATCCTGGAGGCGCTGGACGAGGCGTTCGCGGTCGCCGAGCGGGCGAAGATCCCGGTGGAGATCTGGCACCTCAAGACCGCCTACAAGGCGAACTGGGGACGCATGCCGGAGGTGCTGGCGCGCATCGAGGCGGCGCGCGCCCGCGGCCTCGACGTGACCGCGAACCAGTACCCGTACACCCGCGCGTCGAACGGCCTCGACTCGTGCCTGCCGCTGTGGGCCCGCGAGGGCGGCACCGAGCGCCTGCTCGCCCGCCTGCGGACACCAGCGGACCGGGAGCGGGTCAAGAAGGAAATGGACGACCCGGCGCCGCCCGGGTGGGAGAACCAGTGGTTCGGGTCGGGCGGCGGCGACGGCGTGATGCTGTCGTCGGTGCTCGACCCGGGTCTCCGGAAGTACGAGGGGATGACGCTCACGGCCATCGGGAAGCAGATGGGCAGGGACCCGCGCGACGCGGTCATGGACCTGGTCATCGCCGACCGCGCCAACAGCGACGTCGTGATCTCGATCATGCGGGAAGACGACGTCGTCGCGGCGCTCAGGCATCCGCTGGTGAGCATCGACACGGATTCCGGCGCAAAGGCCGAGGACGGCCCGCTGTCGGAGTCGAAATCGCACCCGCGCGCATTCGGCACCTTCGCCCGCATCCTGGGGAAGTACGTTCGCGACGAGAAGGTGCTGCGGCTCGAGGAGGCCATCCGGAAGATGACCTCACAGCCGGCGACGCGCGCGCACCTGCAGGACCGGGGCATCCTCCGGCCCGGGATGGCAGCCGACATCACGGTGTTCGACCCCGCGACGATCCGGGACGTGTCGACCTTCGAGGACCCGATGCACTACTCGGTCGGCGTGCGTCACGTGGTGGTGAACGGCCGCGCCGTCGTGTCGGACGGGAAGATCACGAGCGAACGTCCGGGGAAGGTGCTCCGCGGGCCGGGCGCGCGGCGCTGACCTGGGTTGGGTCCCGACCGCGATCATTTTTCAGAGGCGTTTTGAGGAGATCATGGTAGCCTGTGCGCTCGGGTAACCGGCCAGCCAGCGAGTGAATCGGGGTGTTCCAGCCCCCCGCAGTGGAGGAAGCGCAGCGATGTATCGATTTCTTGGAGTGAGTCTGCTTGTGGTCGTGCTGGGTATCGCGGGCGCCGGGATGGCGTCGGCCCAGGGGTTTGGCGTATACGAACAGGGCGCCTGCATGATGGGACGCGGCGGCGCAGGCGTCGCCGACCCGTGCGCGGACGGATCCGGGATGTTCTACAACCCGGCGGCGTTGACGTTCGACGCGAAGGTGATCACCTTCGGCGGCGCGCTCATCGGGCCGAGCGGCACGTTCACCGACACCTCGAGCACCTCGATGAAGGGCACCGTCAGCAAGCTGAACGACCACTGGTATCCGGTGCCGAACATCTACATGTCGCTGCCGTTTGCGAAGAAGTTCGCGTTCGGCGTCGGCGTGTTCGCGCCGTACGGCCTCACGACCGACTGGCCCGTGACGTCGCAGGGCCGGTATCTCGGCTACAAGAGCGTCCTCGAGGGTCTCTACGTGCAGCCGACGTTCGCGGTAAAGCTGAACGACAACGTGTCGATTGGCATCGGCGTGGACGTGACCCACCTGAACGTCGAACTGTACCAGCGCGTGGACCTCTCGACCCAGCTGCTGCCGAACGGCGCCACCTTCGCGCAGCTCGGCGTGGCGGCGGGCACCGACTTCGCCGACGTTCAACTGACGGGCAACACGTGGAGCTACGGCTACCACCTCGGCGCGCAGTTCAAGGTGAACGACAGGTTCTCGATCGGCCTGCGCTACCTGGGCGGCCAGAAGGTCGACATCAGCGAAGGCGCGATCGACACGACGCAGATTCCGGCGGTCAAGCCTGACGGGACGCCCTACACCACGCCGATTCCCCTGCCCGGGATCCCGGCCGGCACCCCGATGGACCAACTGGTCGCGCCGCAGTTTGCCAGCGGCGGCAAGCTGAGCGACCAGTCGGCGAAGACCAGCGTCCCGCTGCCGGCCCAGTTCGTCGCCGGCGTGGCCATCAAGGCTTCGCAGAGCGTGAAGCTGTTCTTCGACTACCAGTTCACCGACTGGAGCGCGTTCGACACGCTGGCGATCGACGGCCAGTATCTCGACAACACGATCCCCGAGAACTACAGGGACGTCAACGGCTTGCGCCTGGGCACGGAAATCGGGCTCGGCGAGAAGAGCCAGTTCCGCGCCGGGTTCAACGTGCACGGTCCGGCCGCGCCTGATGAGGGCGTGACGCCGAACCTGCCCGAGGGATCGCGCCAGGAGCTGATGCTCGGGTTCGGTTCGAAGCTGTCCAAGGCATTGCGGTTCGACCTCTCTTACATGTATCTCCATCAGCCCGACCGCGCCGGCCGCACGGGCGCCGGGGTGAACCCCGCCGCGCCGACACCGGCAGACAACAACGGCATGTACGCCTTCAAGGGACACCTGTTCGGGCTGTCGATGTCGATCCGTTTCTAGCGGGCGCCCGTGGCGCCTCGCGTGTCATTCCAGCGGGGAGCCGGGACCCAGGCGCGCCTGGTCCCGGCTTCTCGCGTTTGTGGTGCGGTTGCCTGTCCGCCCGGCTCGCGACGCCCCCGGCGGGTCGCCGCCGGAACGGAGCGCCATGCAGTATCTGAATCTCGGGAGATCCGGTTTGAAGGTGTCGCGGCTGTGCCTCGGCACCATGACCTACGGCACGCCGGCCTGGCGTCCCTGGGTTCTTGGCGAGGATGACGGCCGCCCGTTCATCCGGCGCGCGCTCGAACTCGGCATCACCTTCTTCGACACCGCCGACGTGTACTCGCTGGGCGTCAGCGAGGAGGTCCTCGGCCGCGCCCTGCGCGACTTCTCGACGCGCGACCGGGTGGTCATCGCCACGAAGGCGTTCTTCCCGATGGGGGACGGCCCGAACGACCGCGGGCTCTCGCGCAAGCACCTGCTCGATGCCGTCGACGCCTCGCTCCGCCGCCTGGGCGTCGACTACGTGGACCTCTATCAGATCCACCGCTGGGACCCCGGGACGCCGATCGAAGAGACCCTCGAGGCACTCCACGACATCGTCAAGTCCGGCAAGGCGCGCTACATCGGCGCGTCGAGCATGTACGCCTGGCAGTTCGCGCGGGCCCTCTACCTCGCCGACCGGCACGGCTGGACGCGCTTCGTGTCGATGCAGAACCACTACAACCTGATCTACCGGGAGGAGGAGCGGGAGATGCTGCCGCTCTGCCGGTTCGAGGGGGTGGGCGTGATTCCGTGGAGCCCCCTGGCCCGCGGGTTCCTGGCCGGCAACAGGCGGCGGGAGGGCTGGGGCGACACGGCACGCGCCAAGACGGACGACTACGGGCAGAGCCTGTACTACTCGGACGCCGATTTCGCGACCGCGAGGCGGGTGGCCGAGGTGGCGGCCGCGCGCGGTGTGAAACCGACGCAGGTGGCCCTGGCCTGGGTCCTTGCGCAGCCCGGCGTCACGTCGCCGATTGTCGGCGCATCGCGCCTCGAGCACCTGGACGAGGCCGTGGCCGCGCTCGACATCTCGCTCTCGGACGAAGAGCGGCGCCTCCTCGAAGAGCCTTACACCCCTCACGCGGTGCTCGGGCACCACTGAGGTGAGCAGGGCCGGCCGGTTGACATGCGACAGAGGTGATGACAGGTGGGGCCGAGGCCCCTTCCCGGGAACGGAGGATCGGACGATGAGACAGAAGCACTTCCTGACCGCCGCGGCCGTCGCGGCGGCGTTGATCTCGGGCCCGGCGTTCGCGCAGCAGGCCACGTGGAACATCGACACCGCACACTCGTCGACGCAGTTCTCGGTCCGCCACATGATGGTGGGCACCGTGAGGGGCGAGTTCGCGAGCACCAAGGGCAGCGTGCGGTTGGACGGCAACGATTTGGCGACCGCCGTGGTTGAGGCCACGGTAGACGCGTCCAGCATCAGCACCCGCGAGCCCAAGCGCGATGCACACCTCAAGAGCGCCGACTTCTTCGATGTGGAGAAGTTCCCGACTCTGACGTTCAAGTCGACCAAGGTCGCGCCGGTTGCGCCGGGCAAGCTTCGGATGACGGGCGATCTCACGATGCACGGGGTCACCCGGTCGGTGGTGTTCGACGTCGAGGGACCGACGCAGGCCATCAAGGACAACCGGGGCAACCAGCGCGTCGGCGCGTCGGCCACCGCCACCATCAGCCGGAAGGATTTCGGCCTGACCTGGAACGCCACGCTCGAGGCCGGCGGCGTCGTCGTGGGCGACGAGGTGAAGATCACCCTCGACGTGGCGCTGACTCAGGTTCCCGCCGGCTCCGGCAAGCACTGACCGTCGCCCCGCGCGTGCTAGGATCGGGGCTCCGCATGCCCCGGTCCGCACGCGTCATCGGCCTCATTTCAGACACCCACGGCCTGATCCGCCCGGAGGTCTTCGCCGCCTTCGATGGTGTCGACGCCATCTTCCATGCCGGGGACGTGGGCGGGCCGGAGGTCCTGGCCGTGCTGGCCCGCATCGCGCCGGTCCAGGCGGTGCTCGGCAACACGGACGTCCAGGACGACCCACGGCTCTGCGTCCAATTCGCGGAAGAGGTGGGCGGCCTGACGGTGCACGTCAGCCACGGCCACGAACTCGGGATCCTGACGCCGGCCAGACTGCTCGGACGCTACGACGCGGACGTCGTCGTCTTCGGACACACCCATCGGCCGGTTGTGGTCCGGTCGGGCCGCCGGCTGGTCGTGAACCCGGGGTCCGCCGGTCCGCGCCGCTTCAGCCTTATGCCGAGCGTCGCGAGGCTCGCCATCCGCGATGGCGTCGCCAGAGCAGAAATCGTTGCGTTGACGGGGTAGCGGCGGACAGAAGCCAGACGCCAGAAGACGGTCCGCGACCCGTCCGCCGGCCGAGGGCCGAGCGCCGAGCGCCGCGGGCCGAGCGCCGGGACTACCGAATCCCCACCGCCCCCCCGTCTGCCGCCCGCCTGTCCGACCCGCCCTGAAGCGTGCCGTCGCGCGGGTCGACAACGATCACCTCGGCGACGCCCTGCGAGGCGATCGGCCTCAGCGTGTGGCCCATCTCACGCAGCAGCTTCACCGTGTCCGGCGAAAGCCCGGTCTGCTCGTAGTCGGTCCGGTCGGGCAGCCACTGGTGGTGCAGCCGCGGCGCGTCCACGGCCTCCTGCGCGTTCATCCCGTAGTCGATCACGTTCAGCACCGTTTGGACGACGGTGTTGATGATCGTCTTGCCGCCGGGGCTGCCGGTCACCATGAACAGCTTGCCGTCCTTCGCGAGGATCGCCGGCGTCATGCTCGACAGCATCTGCTTGCCCGGCGCGGCCAGGTTCGGCGGCGTCCCGATCAGCCCCTCCGCTGTCGTGAGGCCCGGGCCCGCGTTGAAGTCGCCCATCTCGTTGTTCAGGAGAAAGCCTGCGCCCGCCACGACGATCTTCGACCCGTAGCCGTCCTCGAGCGTGTAGGTCAGCGACACCGCATTCCGGTCGCGGTCGACCACCGACAAGTGGGTCGTCTCCTCGCTCTCGCCCGGCCACTCGAAGGTGGTCGGCGACGACACGGACGCGCGGGCGGCCGAGATGCCCTTCCGGATCGCCGCGGCGTAGTCCTTCGACGTCAGCCTCGCGACCGGCATGTCCGGCACGAAGTCGGGGTCGCCCAGGTAGCGCGCGCGGTCGGCAAACGAGCGTCGGGCGGCCTCGATGATGAGGTGCGTGCTCGCCGCGGATCTGAATCCCAGCGCCTTCAGGTCGTAGCCCTCGAGGATGTTCAACTGTTCCAGCAGGCCGACGCCGCCCGAACTGATCGGCGGCATCGTGAGAATCTCGTAGCCGCGATAGGTGCCGGTGAGCGGCGTACGTTCCTTCGGCCGGTACGCCTTCAGGTCCGCCCGCGTGATGAGGCCGCCGTGCGCCGCCATTTCCTTCTCGATGAGCGCGGCCGTCTCGCCTTCGTAGAACCCGGCCGGGCCCTGGTCCGCGATGCGCTGGAGCGTGCGGGCCAGGTCGTCCTGCTTCAGGATCTCGCCGGGCTCGTACGGCGTGCCGTTCTTCGAGAACTGCGCCACGGACGCTGCGTGGGGAGCCATCGACTTCAGTTCGCCCCGAAGCGACCGCGACAACCCCTCGGTCACGGTGAAGCCGTCGCGCGCGAGGGCGATGGCGGGCTCGACCAGCCGCTTCCAGGGCAGCTTCCCGTGCGCCTTCCACGCCAGGTGCAGGCCGGCCACCGTTCCCGGCACGCCCACCGACAGGTAGCTGTCGTGGTGGAGCGCCGAACTGTACTTCCCGTCCTTGAGGAACATCGTCGGCGTCGCCTTTGCGGGCGCCGTCTCGCGGAAGTCGTAGGTCTTCGCGGTGCCCACGGCAGGGCGGAACACGATGAAACCGCCGCCGCCGATATTGCCGGCCGTCGGGTGCGTCACGGCCAGCGCGAACGCCGTCGCGACGGCCGCGTCGACGGCCGTGCCGCCGTCGCGCAGGGCCTGGGCGCCGACCTCCGAGGCGACCGCGTTCTGGGAGACCACCATGGCGCCGCGCGCACGGGCGGGCTGAGACTGACCGACAGCAGAGCCCGCGATGGCGGCCAGCATCAGCACCGCGGCGACGACGACTCGGGTTCTCATCCGTTCCTCCGGACGAGGATTATAGTCCGGGCGGTATGCAGAACCGTGGCGTTCGGGCGATGAGCGCGAGCCGTGGCCGGAGGGACGGCCGTTGACGGGCGGCCGTGAATCTGGCACAGATTCGGCCCGATCTGATACCCTTGTAAGGTTCCAGGCCGTCCGTGTCCGGCCAGCGTCTGAAGCAGGTGGAGAGAGGGATGTCCCGACCCGCCGTCCGCGTCCTCGCATTCGTGCTGCCGCTCGCGGCCGCGCTGGCGTCGGCCTGCGGCTCGCCCGTCGAGCCGACGGACTCGACGCCACCGTCTCCGACGGCCGGGCTCGTGGCGGTGACCGAGACCTTTGACAGCACGCTGGTGTCGACCGGGTTGAACCTGCACAAGTTCCACACGATGCCCGGCCTGGTGAAGGTCACGCTGGTCTCGCTGGATCCTGCGGCCGACGCGCCGCTGATTGGCCTCGGCATCGGGATGTGGGACGGCCTCAGCTGCCAGATCGTGTCCGATACGCGCCTCGGCGTGCCGGGCGCCGATCTGCTCGGGACGGCTTCGATGGACACCCAGGTCTGCATCGCGGTGTGGGACCCGGGCACGCTCTCTGCCGACGCGGCACTGAAGTACCAGGTGACCGCGATCCACAACGAGAAGCCTCCCTCGTAGCGGACCCGCCCTACCGCGCCATGTCGAGCAGGCAGGTGCGAAACGACTCGTAGGTCAAATCCGGCAGGTTCGAGGCCCGGACCTCGCGCGTGCGCCAGTCGCGCCACGGCCCGGGCAGCTCCGGATCGAAACCCAGCTCCTCGCGAATCACCTCGCCGAACTTCGCCGGGTGCGCCGTCGCCAGCGCGATGATGGGACGGCGCTCGCCCATCCCGGTCCGCGAGCGCCTGGCGGCCGCGACACCGACCGCGGAGTGCGGGTCCAGCAGATAGCCGGACCCGGCGTGGACCTCCCGAATCGTCCGCCTCGTCTCGGCCTCGCCAATCGAGATCCCGACAATGTTGCTGCGCAGCGCGTCGAGCGACTCCGCGTGGATCTGGGCGAGCCGCTGGAAGTTGCTCGGGTCGCCGACGTCCATCGCGTTGGAGATCGTCGGAACCGCGGGCCGCGCGCGATACGTGCCGGTCTCCAGGTAGTCGGGCAGCACCTCGTTGAGGTTGGTGGCGGCCACGAACCGGCCGACCGGGACGCCTAGCCTCTGCGCCATCACGCCCGCCGTGAGGTTGCCCAGGTTGCCGCTGGGCACGGCGAACACGACGTCTCCCGCCTCGTCGCCCCCCGACGCGAGCCAGCTCGCCACGTAGTAGATGGCCTGCGGGAGCAGGCGCCCGATGTTGATGGAGTTGGCCGACGACAGGCCGAGCCCCGCGAGCCGCCCGTCGAGAAACGCCTCCTTCACCAGCCGCTGGCAGTCGTCGAACGTTCCGGGGACGCGGATGGCGGTGACGTTCCCGCCGAGCGTCGCCATCTGCGCTTCCTGGAACGCCGAGACCTTCCCGGCCGGGTACAGCACGACCACGCGCACCCGAGGCACGCCGTGGAACCCGTGCGCCACGGCGCTCCCGGTGTCGCCAGACGTCGCGACCAGGATGGTCGCACGGCCGCCCCGCTCGCTCAGGAGGCAGCTGAAGACGCGCGCGAGGAATCGGGCCCCGAAGTCCTTGAAGGCCAGCGTCGGGCCGTGGAACAGTTCCAGGACGGAGATGCCGTCGCCGATGGGCACCGTCGGCGCGGGGAAATCGAGCGCCTCGCGCGTCAGGCGCTCGAGCGCGGCGGGGTCGAACTCGTCCCCGACCAGGTGCGAGACCACGCGGACGCCGACCTCGCCAATTGGCAAGCCGCGCCACGACGCCAGCGTCCTCCGGCCAATCGGCGGAATCGCGGTCGGGAGATAGAGCCCGCCGTCGGGCGCGAGCCCGCGGAGCAGCGCTTCGCGGAACGTGACGGGGGGGGCCTGGTGCCCCGTGCTGACGAGGATCATGACGGCTGGTCCACCCGGCACGCGCCGGCCGCGTTGACCGGGCCGACGAAGCTCTCGCTGTCGAGGCCGGCGGCGTCCCGGAACGCGTCGCGCATCGCCGCGGCGACGCGCGCGGCCGCCGCGTCGCCGTCGGCGAACGCGAACACGGACGGGCCCGAGCCTGAAATCGAGCATCCGAGCGCGCCCGCCCGCCGCGCCGCATCCTTGACGGTAGCGTACCCGGGAATGAGCCGCGCCCGAAGCGGTTCGGCCAGCCGGTCCTCGATGCTCCGGCCGACCAGTTCGAGGTCGCCTCGGAAGAGACCGGTGACCAGTGCGCCGAGGTTGCCGAGATTGGCGACCGCCTGCTCGATCGAGAAGAGGTGGCCGCGAAGCAGCGCCCGCGCCGAGGCCGTCTCGACGCGGCAGTGCGGGTGGACCACGGCGACTCGCAGGGCGGGTGGCACGGGGAGGTCGATGACGTCCAACGGCTCGTAGCGGCGGACCAGAACGAAGCCGCCGAGCAGGCTGGGCGCCGCGTTGTCGGCGTGCGCCGATCCCGACGCGGCCCGTTCTCCGGCGAGCGCGTGCGGGAGCAGGTCCCGTCTCGAAAGCGGCCGGCCGAACAGTTCGTTCACCGCCATCGCGCCGGCGACGCTGCTGGCCGCCGAACTGCCGAGGCCGCTCGCGAGCGGCATCCGCTTGTGAACGCCGAGCCGCACGCCGCGCGCGCCCGCGGGTCCGCAGAGACCGCGGGCGACGAGAGCGGAGAGCACCGACTGCGCCGCCACGCCGGCCACGTTCTCGGCGGGATTCGTGGTCAGCAGTCCGCCATCGCCTGTCACTTCGGCGATCTCGACACCCCCGCCGTCGATCAACTCGGCGGCCACCACGTCACCCGGACCGACGAGGGCGAGGCCGAGCACGTCGAAGCCCGGCCCGAGGTTGCTTGCGCTCGCGGGTGCGAACACTCGGACGGAGGAGGACATCGACCCGCATCGTGTGCCGAGCGGAAGGAGGCTGTCAAGACAGGATCGAAGGCGGAGTACCGGTGGGCGCGGCTCGAAGTCGGACTACAATCGGGGGAGACGAACACGCCCGGAGGCGCCATGATGAAAGCTCGCACGCTCGCCGCCCTGACCGCCCTGGCGTTGACGATGGCTGCGGCCGCCGCTGCCCAGGGTACTGCCGCAGAAGCCGCCGGCGCAGCCCGCACCCCCGGCGTCGACCGCACAGGCGCCGCCCCCGGCCGCGCCCAAGCCGCAGGCGCCTCCACAGGCGGCCCCGTCGCCGCGCATCTCGATGGCGGTCACCGTGACCGATTTGGCGGGCGACGCGGCTGCCGGCGTGCACGTCGCCCTCTCGGGCCCCGTATCCCGTGAGGGCACGACGGCGGGCGACGGCGTGCTCCGCTTCCAGACGCTCAGGGCGGGCACCTACCGCCTGCGCTTCGACTCGCCGGAGTTCGTGGCCTTCGAGCGCGAAGTCATCGTGAAGGCCGGGCCCCTTGTCGAGGTGGAGGTCAGCCTGTCCCGGGTGCCCGAGAAACCCGCGCCGCCTCCGCCCCAGCCGGCCGCGCCGATTGCGGCCCCGCGCGACCCGGCGCCGATCGCGCGAAACCCCAACGCGACGGTGGAGCTCCTCTCGCTGCCCGACTGGATCGAGCGGAACCTGATCGGTCGGGGCGACTCGCAGCGCGAATCCGTCGTCGGACAGGCGCCGGCGGCGACCGCGCGCGTGCTGCAGGTGCGCGACCCGGTCAAGGACCGCGTCCGCGCCGACGCCGACGAGATGCTCTACGTAATCGCGGGCGAAGGGGTGCTGCGCTCGAGCGGGCGCGATCACGACCTCACGGCCGGCTCGTTCGCGGTGATCCCGCGAGGCGTTGCGTATTCGCTGGAGAGGCGCGGGCGGAATCCGCTCATCGCCCTGTCGATGGTCACGAAGTAGCGGCTACCGCCCCGCTCAGCAGTGTGACGCAGGTCATACAGGCTCCCGAGCCCGGAAGCGCGCACTCATGTCCAGACCGATGATTCCCGACGCGTTGTGGCGGCGGTACGGCGCCCGGGTGGTCCCGCTGGCGAAGGGCGAGACGCTCTTCGACCAGGGAACGACCGCCAGCAGTTTCCACCAGGTGAAGAGCGGCCGCGTCAAGATGGTCAGCTACAACGAGCAGGGCCGCGAGTTCGTCCAGGGCATGTTCACCGAGGGCCAGACGTTCGGCGAGCCGCCGTTCTTCAATGACGTGCCCTACCCGGCGGCCGCCATGGCCGTCGCCGACAGCAAGGTGCGGCGGTGCGGGCGGGAAGATCCTGTGGCACGGCCGCGAGACCGGCGGTCTGCCGGCGGGCTCCTGACGCGATCCCGAGTCCGAAGGCTCCGGCGCCCGGGCGCAACGTCGCGGGCGCGCAGGAGCCGAGGCGCCCGCACCTCCGGCTACGGCGCGGCGTATCGCCGGACCTTCACGAGCCGCTTCAGCAGGTTCTCGCTGTAGACGGGCGACGAGGGGTCGAGGCTGTTGAGCTTCACCATCCCCGCGCAGTGGATGAACAGCTTGCCGCCCAGGTAGATCCCGGTGTGGGTGATCCGGGTCACGCCGGCGCGCGGGCCGAAGAACAGCACGTCACCCTTCCTGACCTCCGCGAAGTCGTCGCCGGTCGGCACCGCCGCGCCCTCGTTCGCCTGCTGGTCGGTGTCGCGTTGAAGCTCCAGCCCGTTCAGCCGGAACACGGTCTTGAGGTAGCCCGAGCAGTCGAATCCCTTCGCCGAGGTTCCGCCCCAGAGGTACGGCACACCCATGAAGCGGCGCGCGGTCTGCTCGATGGCTTCCGGCGTGACCCTCCGGCTCGCCTTCCAGGCCTGATAGTCGGTCGCGTCCGCGTCGGCGACGAACCCCGTGCGCCCATCCGGCAGCTGCACCGCGACCCACCCGGCGCTCCGTCCCGTCGTGGCCAGCACGTTCCCCGCGACGAGATCGCAGACGGGCGCACCTTCCGGAGACGGCCGCTCGCGGACGAACGCGAAGAGCGAGGTGACGACCGCGCGCGGCCCGCGCGCGACGGCATCCGCCTGGTCCTTCGTCATCAGCGCGAGGTGACCGGGCTCCATCCACCCGAGATAGCGATCGTCGAGCGACTGCACGAAGTACCAGCCCGACTCGCTCTTCAGCATCTTCACGACCATGCCCATGATGAGCTGATTGCCGAGCTCCGACGCATGCGAGGGCTTCGTCCTCATCACGGCGACGCTGACCGTCACGACGCCGAGCGGCCTGGCGGCCATCGCGGCGTCAGGCAGCACACTGATCCTGTCGACGACGTTGGCGAAGCCCGCGTCCCTGAAGGCCTTGAGCAGAGCCTCCTTCGCGGCCGCCTGCTCGACGTCGCCGACCAGGTCGATCGCGTTCTCCTTCACCTCCGCCTGCACGGTGAACACCGCAATGCGGGCGTCCGGTGCGAACTGGCCCTTCACGCGGCTCACGATGTCGGCGGCGGCCGCGGGTTGGGACGACCGGCCCACGACGGCGGCGCCGGCGGTGGCGGCCAGCACGAAGATGGCGAGCGCGGCTTGGCGGCGAATCGAGCGAGGGTCCATGGGGTCCTTCCGGCAAGGAGAAGGCAGCGCGCGTGTCGGCGAAGAATAGCACGGGGCGCGGCGCCCGAGGCGTCGCCCCGGGGCCGCGGCTTTACTGCAGTCGACGCGCAGGGTAGGATTGCGCCATCGCCCCCGGGGACGCGCTGCATGCCATGACCAGTCCGGTGACACGTCCGCTTTCGCCAGACGCCGCGGCCCTCTTCGACGCGTTCGTGGGGAACGACCTGGTGGGGTCGCTCCGCATTGCCGAACGCTGGAGTGCAAGCCACGGCCCGCTCTCGACGATCGACGACCTCGCGCTGCCCGCCCTCGAGGAGATCGGCGGGCGGTGGGACGCCGGCCTGCTGCCGCTCGCTCAGGTCTACATCTCGGGCCGAATCTGCGAGTCCATCATCGACGAGCTCCTGACCGGATCCGCCATCGCGCGCCGAACCCTGCCACGGCTGGGCATCGCCGCCTTGAACGACCAGCACACGCTCGGCAAGCGCGTCGTGTCGCTCGTCGTCCGATCGGCCGGCCACGAGCTGAAGGACTACGGGGCGAACACCAGCCCCGAGGAGCTGGCCCGACGTGCGGCGGCCGACTCGCTCGACATCCTGCTGCTCTCCGCACTGATGCTCTCGTCGGCGCAGCAGGTCGAGCGCGTCAGGCGGCAGCTGACCGCGCTGCGCGCCCCTACGCGGCTCATCGTCGGCGGTGCGCCGTTCCGCCTGGATCCCACGCTCTGGCAGAGAGTCGGCGCCGACGCGAGCGGGGCCACGGCCTCCGACGCCGTCCGTCTCATCTCGGAACTCGGAGGCCGAGGATGAACGAGCCGATGACGTCCGCCGAGCGCGTGAGCGCGGCGATGGCGTTCCGCCAGCCCGATCGCGTGCCGTTCGTCCTCCCCGCGCACATGCACGCCGCCCGCCACCTCGGTCTCGGCATCCGCGAGTGCCTCGAGACGCCGAGGCACGTCGTGGCCGCGCAGCTGCACCTGCACGAGTGGCTGGGCAACGACATGGTGTCCGGCGCGCCGCCGGCGGCGTTCGAGATCGAGGCGTGGGGCGGCACGATCGAGTTCGATGTGGCGGGCCCGCCCGTCGCAGGGCCGCCGCCCATACGGCCCCAGGACATCGCGCGTCTCGCGCCGCCGCGCCTCGAGGACAGCCCGCGACTGCTCCGCGCCCTCGAGGCGACTGCGGAGCTTCGCGCCCGCGTCGGGAACGCGGTCCCGGTGGCCGGTGCCGTCGTGTCGCCGTTCTCCCTGCCGGGTACCTGCAACTTGGATTCGAGACGTACCTCGAAGTGATGCTGGAGCGGCCGCTCGATTTCGAGCGGCTGATGGAGGTCAACATCGTCCACTGCCTCCAGTGGGCGCGCGCGCAGGTGCGCGCGGGGGCCACGGCGCTGGCCTATGCCGACCCGGTCGCCTCGACAGACGTCGTGCCCCTCGAAACGGCCCGCCAGAAGGCGCTGGCCGTGGCCCGCCGGGTGCTTCCCGATCTCGGCGTACCGTTCATATTCGGCCTGGCGTCCGGCCGTTCGCTGCCGCTCATCGACGACCTCGTGGAGCTCGGAGCCGCGGCGGTCGGCGTCAGCGCGCAGGAGAACCTCGGCGAGGCCATCGCGCGCTGCCGGGGCCGCATCGGCGTCGTCGGCAACCTGAACGCGCTGGCGATGTGCGGCTGGACGGCCGCCGATGCCGAGTCTGCGACCATCAACGCCTTGTGGGCGGCCGGGACCGAAGGCGGGTGGGTGCTGGCCGACAACCACGGCGAAATCCCGTTCCCGGTCCCGGACGATGTGCTGAGCACGATTGCCGAGACCGTGAAATCGTGCGGCCGGGCGACGCTGTCGTAGACTCCATGCAGGCCTGCACCGGTCTGGCCGTCTGCCGCCACCTGCTGCCGGAGGCCGGTGCCTGCTGCCGGCACCGGGGCCTGGACGACGTCAGGCTGCTTCCGCTCGAGCCGAGATGCGACCGTCCGTGGCCGGGCTGGGACAGCCTGCGGGACGCACTCGAACCTGCCGCCGGGTCGTGTGACGGCGTGGCGGTGATCGGTGCCGGATGCCTGCCAGCGGGCGAGCCGGCTCCGGGGCCCGTTGGGCTGCGAGTCGTCAGGGCCTCCACCTGCTTCTCCCTCCTGACCGACGAACCGACGGTGAACGCCTGGGTGTCGCGCGGCTGCTACCTGGTCACGCCAGGCTGGCTCCGACACTGGCGCGGCACGGTGGCCGCGTGGGGCTATGACGCGGCGACCGCCCGGGCGCACTTCGCGGAGTTCGCGCGAACAGTGCTCCTCCTCGACACCGGCCTCGACCCCGACGCCTCCTCGCATCTTCGCGACTTCGCTCGGTTCCTCGCGCTCCGCGAGGAGGCGCAGCCGGTTGCGCTCGACCTCCTCGGCGACCGTATCGCCCGCGCGGTACAATGCCCGCGGTGACCATGCTCTCGGTGCGCGGCGCGAGCGAGCACAACCTCAAATCGATCGACGTCGAACTGCCTCGCCTGGCGATCACCGTCCTGTCGGGCGTGTCCGGTTCAGGCAAGTCTTCGCTCGCCCTCGATACCATCTGCCGGGAGGCCCAGCGCCGCTACCTCGAGACGTTCTCGTCGTATGCCAGGCAGTTCCTCGGGCGGATGGCGCGGCCGGCCGTTCGCTCGATCGACGGCCTCTCGCCGGCGATCGCCGTGGATCAGCGATCGACAACCCGCAACCCGCGGTCCACCGTCGGGACGCTGACGGGCCTCTACGACGACCTCCGACTCCTCTTCGCGAGGCTCGGCACGCCACCCGCAGGTCTCCGCGTGGAGCGCCGCCTGTTCTCGTTCAACTCGCCGACCGGAGCGTGCCCGGCCTGCCAGGGCCTCGGCGTGGAGGACCGGCTCGACCCGCAGCTGCTCGTCGCCGACCCGGGCAAGACCATCAGGCAGGGCGCGCTGGTCATCACGACGCCGACCGGCTACGTGATCTACTCGCAGGTGACGATCGACGTGCTCGACCAGGTGTGCCGCTCGCACGGTTTCGACGTCGACACGCCGTGGCGGTCGCTGACCGACCAGCAGCGCGACGTCGTGCTGAACGGATCGGACCGGATTCGCATCCCGTACGGGAAGCACCCGCTCGCCTCGAGGCTGCGCTGGAGCGGCATTACCGCCCGCCCGAGGGAGGAAGGCGTCTACAAGGGCATCCTCCCGGTGATGGAGCAGATTCTCGCCCGGAGCCGGAACCGCAACATCCTCCGGTTCGTGCGAAGCCTGCCGTGCCAGGCCTGTCACGGTACGCGCCTCCGGCCAGAGGCGCTGTCGGTCCGCTTCCGCGACCGGAACATCGGCGAGGTGTCCGCGTGGCCGATCGAGGAGTTCGGCGACTTCCTGGCGCACCTGGAGTTCAGCCCCGCGGAAGCGCCCGTCGGTGAACCCGTCCGAGCCGGAATGCGCGGGCGCGTCGGCCTGCTGGCGCGCCTCGGGTTGGACCATCTCACGCTCGACCGTCCGTCGGCAACGCTCTCCGGAGGCGAAGCGCAGCGCCTGCGGCTCGCCTCCCAGGTGGGCGCCGACCTGGGCGGCGTGCTGTACGTGTTCGACGAGCCTTCGATCGGCCTGCACCCGACCGAGCAGGGCCGGCTGCTGGATGTCCTCGCCACGCTGCGCGACCGCGGCAATACCGTCCTGGTCGTCGAGCACGACGACCAGACGATGCGGAGGGCCGACTGGCTGGTCGACATCGGTCCGGGCGCCGGCGTACACGGCGGCGAGCTGCTCTACAGCGGACCGGTCGCCGGTCTGGCCGACCGAGCGGACCGCCGCAGCCGGACGCGCGCATTCCTGACAGGCGATGCACGGGTAGAGAGGCCGGCGGCGCGTCGGCCAGGCACGGGCGTGCTTCGGCTGGCGCAGGTGACGCGACACAACCTCGACAAGGTCGACGTCGACTTCCTCCTCGGTGCGTTGAACGTGATCACCGGCGTGTCCGGCGCCGGGAAGTCGAGCCTGGTCGAGGCGCTCGTCGAACGGCTGGGATCGACGCCAGGCGACAGCCGGGTCGGCAAGATCATCCACGTGGACCAATCGCCGATTGGCCGGACGCCGCGGTCCAACCCGGCGACGTACACCGGGCTGTCCGACGTGGTTCGCGACCTGTTTGCGGCACTCCCCGAATCCCGCGCGCGCGGGTTCGGCAAGGGACGCTTCTCGTTCAACGTCGCCGGCGGGCGCTGCGAGGCCTGCCAGGGCGCCGGCGTCCAGCAGGTCGGCATGCACTTCCTCGGGCAGGTGGATGTCGTCTGCGAGACCTGCGGCGGCAGGCGCTTCAACGACGACACGCTGGCTGTCGAGTATCTCGGGCGGACGATTTCCGACGTGCTCGAGACGACGCTCGACGAAGCGGGGTCGCTGCTCACCGGCCAGCCGCGGGCGGCACGCATCCTCCGGACGCTCTGCGACCTCGGCCTCGGCTATCTGCGGCTCGGGCAGCCGTCGACCACGCTGTCGGGCGGCGAGGCGCAGCGGGTGAAGCTCGGCGCCGAACTGGCGCGGCCCGGCGGCGGCCGGACGCTCTACATCCTCGACGAGCCCACCACAGGCCTCCACCGGGCCGACGTCGTCGTCCTGCTTCGCGCGATCAACGGGCTCGCGGACGCGGGGCACACGGTGGTGGTCGTCGAGCATCACCTGGACGTGATTCGCGCTGCCGATCGCGTGATCGATCTCGGTCCGGGCGGCGGCCGCCGGGGCGGGAAGGTCGTCGTCATCGGAACGCCGGAGGAGGTCGCGCGCTCGGAGGCCTCCGCGACCGGCGCGGCGCTGCGCGAGTGGACCGACACTCCGTTGTCGCCGACTGACGCGCCGCAGGCTCCGACTGACAAACCGTCGACTCCGACTGACACTCCGTGGCTACCGACTACGCCCATCCGATTCAAGGGGGTGTCGACCCACAACCTCCAGGACATCGACGTTGAGATTCCGGCCAACCGGCTCACCGTCGTGACCGGAGTGTCGGGCAGCGGGAAATCGTCACTGGCGTTCGACACGCTGTATGCGGAGGGCCGGAACCGGTTCACCGAGAGCTTCTCGGCCTATGCCCGCCGGTTCCTGGAGAAGACGGGGGACGCCGAGTTCGACGAGGTCTCCGGCCTCACGCCGGCGGTGGCCATCCGGCAGCGCGGCGCGTCCCGGAACCCGCGTTCGACCGTCGGCACGATGACCGAGATTGCCGACTACTACCGGCTGATGTTCGCGCGCGCGGGCGAGGGCGGGCAGGTTCCGCGGCCGTTGACGTCGACGTTCTTCTCGCCGAACGCAGAGCAGGGAGCCTGCCCGGCCTGCAAGGGGCTCGGCGTCGTCCGCGAGTGCGACCCGGCGGCGCTGGTGACCTACCCGGACCGGTCGCTGCTCGCCGGCGCGATGGACGGCCACAAGACCGGCCGGTTCTACGGCGATCCGGACGGCCGGTACACCGCCACGCTGCGTGCTGCGGGGGCCGCGATCGGCATTGACTTCGGCGTGCCGTGGCGGGATCTCGACCCGGCCGGGCGCGACGTGGCGCTGCACGGAACCGGCGACCTCGAGCTGGAGGTCGACTGGCACTACCGCCGCGGGGCGCGCGCAGGCGTCCATCGGTTCCGGACGAAGTGGATCGGGCTCGCAGGGCTCGTGGCGGAGGAGTACGCGCGGAAGCACGCCGACAGGCGGGGCGCTGCGCTCGAGCCGCTGCTTCGCCCGGTCACCTGCACGGCCTGCGGCGGCAGGCGCCTGAGGCCCGAGGCGCTCGCGGTGCGCGTCGCCGGTCGGAACATCGCCGAGCTCCTCGGACTCACCGTGACCGAGAGCTTGGCCTTCTTCGCCGATCTGGACGCGCGGACCGATGGCGGATGGCGCCGGGAGGCGATGGCCGATCTTGTCCACGACGTCGTCGCCAGGCTCGGGCGACTCCGCGACGCCGGCCTCGGCTACCTGTCGCTCGACAGGAGCGCGGCCACTCTGTCGTCGGGCGAGGCGCAGCGCATCCGTCTGGCGACCGAGATCGGCAGCGGCCTGACCGGAATCACCTACGTGCTCGACGAGCCGACGGCGGGACTGCACCCCCGGGACACCGGCAGGCTGCTCGGCCTGCTGCGGAGTCTGCGGGACGCGGGAAACACGGTCGTCGTGGTCGAGCACGACGAGGACGTGATTCGCGCGGCAGACCATGTCATCGACATGGGACCCGGCGCCGGCGAAGGCGGGGGTCGCATCGTGGCGGCGGGCACACCCGGCGCGATCGCCGCCTGCGAGGCGTCGGTCACGGGCCGGTATCTCCGCCGCGCGGCGGGCGAATCGCGCGGGAGCAGCGGGCGCCGCTTGCGTCCGGGCATCTGCGTGGCACACGCCCGCCGGCACAACCTGCGCGACCTCTGTGTCGATGTCCCGGCCGGAGGGCTCATTGCGATCACCGGGGTGTCGGGTAGCGGCAAGTCCACGCTGCTGTTCGACGTGATTGCCACGGCCCTCGACGGCCGAGAGGCGTCGGATGACGTGACCGGCCCGACCGTGGCCACCCGCGAGCCCTTCGAGCGCGTCATTGCGGCGGACCGCGACCGGATCGCCGGAGGCACGTCGAGCATGCCCGCGACGATTGTCGGCGTGTTCGACGCCATCCGGGAGCGTTTCGCCGCCAGCGATCACGCCCGCCGGGAGGGCTTGTCCAGGAGGCACTTCTCGACGAACGGGCCCGGGGGGCGATGCGAGGCGTGCGAGGGGGTCGGGCGAGTGCGGGTCAGCATGGATTTCCTGCCGGACGTGTGGGTGCCGTGCGAGGAGTGCCGGGGCCGGCGCTTCCAGCCCGCCGTTCTCGAGTGCCGCCTCGACGGCCGGTCGATCGCGGACGTGCTGGAGATGACCGTCGCGGACGCGCGCACCGCGTTCGCCGCGGTCGCGTCCGTCGCCCGCCCGCTTGCCGGCCTCGTCGACCTCGGCCTGGGCTACCTGAAGCTGGGGCAGGGCGCAGACACCCTCTCCGGCGGCGAGCGGCAGCGTCTGCTGCTCGCCACCGAGCTGCTCCGCGGCGGCTCCGGCCCGGCGCTCTTCCTGTTCGACGAGCCGACGACCGGCCTGCACTTCCACGACATCGCGGGGCTGCTCCTGGTCTTCGACCGACTCGTGGCCGCGGGGCACACGGTGGTCGTGGCCGAGCACAACCTGGAGGTGATCCGGGCGGCCGACTGGGTCATCGACCTCGGGCCCGAAGGCGGGGATGGCGGCGGGCGAGTGGTGGCGGAGGGGACGCCTGCCGACCTGGCCGTCACGGCGTCCTGGACCGGGCGAGCCCTCGCCGGCGCAGGCCTTGCCACTGAAGGACTTGAATAGAATGGGGTAGTTCTGCCAAGATGACTGCCGGGGCAGTCCGCCCTGGAGGGGCGTCCCGCGTCCGAAAGGACGCCGTCTGCGCCGTGTGCGCGGCGCGCGCTTGTCATCGCTGCTTCAACGCGAGAGGAACTCTTGGCAGTCCGTCTGTTCATTGGCAACCTTCCCTACGACACGACCGACGCGGAGCTTCGCGCCCACCTGGGCGTCATCACACCGCCCTCCGAGGTCGTGCTGCCGATCGACCGGGAGACGGGAAGGCCCCGGGGGTTTGCGTTCGTCGAGTTCACCGACCGGGCCGTGGCCGAAGAGGTCGTCCGGCGCTTCAACGCGCAGCCCTTCAAGGGGCGCAACCTGGCGGTCAGCGAGGCGAGGGCGAGGGAAGATTGCCCGATGGGCGCCCGCCCCTCCGCGCCGTATCGCCCGGGGGGAATGATGCCGGACGGTCCGGCACCGGGGTCTGGCGACCGGCCCGCCCGCAGCTTCGGGCCCCCCGCGCCGCGTCGGCAGATGGGGCCGGCCCGCCGGCCGACGAAGACGGAGACGCGCCCGAAGGGGCCCATCCGTGAACGCAACACCGGCCGTGTCTTCGATGTCGACGACCTGGAAGGCGACGCCGAGGAGATCGACGACATCGCCACCAGCGCGACGGCGGCCGAAGACGTCGACAACGTGGCCACCAGCGCGGCGGCGACCGAGGAGGACGAGCAGGACTGATTCCTGCCCGGACCGGTCGCAGGTCCGAGTGCGCGACCAGGCCGTACCGCACCCGACGGTCGGCCCGATCGCATCGACACGTACGCCGGGGCGTTCGGTCCCGGCGAAACCCGCTGCCCCTTTCCCCCCCCGAGTGCGCGGAAGGAGCACGAAACAGGCCGGCGCGTCCAGCGTCGGATTGTCCCGAGTTTGGGAATCGCGCCCGCCCCGCGGGCCGGCGCGAGCCGGGACGGTCCGCCCCAGGAGCCGCGGAGCCGGCGAGGAATGCTTGTGACGGAACAGAAACTGAAGATTGCCGTGTTCGTCGACTTCGACAACATCGAGATCGGGGTCAAGACGACGCTGAACGTGGCCTTCGATGTCGGCACCATCCTCGAGGCGATCAAGGAGCGCGGGGAGGTGGTCACCAAGATCGCCTACGGCGACTGGACGCGTGCCGGGGACTACAGTCGGCTGCTCACCCAGCACGCCATCAAGATGGTGCAGCGCAACCTGACGCCGGGCGGCGACAAGAACGGCGCGGACATCAACCTCGCCCTGGACGCGCTCGAGATGGCGCTGACCCACGATCACATCAACGCCTACGTGATCGTCGGCGGTGACAGCGACTTCCTCAGCCTGGTCGAGAAGCTCAAGCAGTACGACAAGACGGTGATCGTCGTCGGCGGGCGCGCCTTCACGAGCGTGATCCTGCAGCGCAACTGCCACGAGTTCATCGCCTACGAGAACCTGGTCAACGTCGGCCGCGGCGACCGGCGGCAGCCCGAGCGCGGGCGGACGTCGGGCACGCAGTCGGTGGCGGCGGCGTTCCCGCTGGTCCGCCGGGCGATGAAGGTGCTGTCGGAGCGCGAGGTCACGCCGCAGCTCGGCCTCCTCAAGAGCACCTTGCTCCAGCTCGACTCCACGTTCTCCGAGAAGAGTTACGGCGCCGGATCGTTCCGTGACTTCGCCGAGAAGCTCGCGCAGGCCGGCCTGATTCGCCTCAACCAGTCGGGCCGGAACCTGCTGGTCGACATCAAGGACGAGGAGCCGTCGGCGGCAGAGGAAGGGCAGGAGGCTCAGCCTGCCGCCGCGCCGCAATCCCCCGAGCGCCAGCACCGCGACCGTCACCGCCGCGATCGGCATCACGGACAGCGCGGGGGCGGCGCGCCGTCGCCCGAGCGCGAGACGGCATCCGACGACCAGCCGCCGGCCGAGGCGGCGCCCGTGGCGCCCGAGGCGGCGCGCGTCTCCGCGCCGGGCGAGGCGCTGGCCGTCCAGCAGGCCGAGGCGATCGCCATGCTGCGGCGGGTGATCGAGAACGCGACCATGCCGCTGCGCTGGCCGATGTACGTGCGCAACGTGAAGCAGCTGCTGCGCGCCGCCGACACCAGCTTCGACGAGCGGCGCTACGGGTTCGGCGGCATTCTCGACCTGCTGCGCGCGTCGCAGCGCGACGGCGTGCTGCGGCTCGAGCGCGACCGTCAGGGCGTGCTCCGCGTCTTCCAGGGCGTTCTGCTGCAGCGTCCGGCGGCGGCGTCGCCGGTGCAGGACGGGGCGATTGAGGAGCGGGGTGCGGCGCCGGAGACAGCGGCGGACGAGCCGGCCACCGTGGCCGCCGGAGCCGTCGAGGCTCCGGTCGAGGCGGTCGATGCCGGCGCTTCGCCGGCCGTCGACGCCGAGGCGATGGGCGCGTCCGGGGCCACCTCGACGGGCGAGGGCGAGGCTGCTCCGGAGACGCCGGCCGACTCCAAGCCGAAGCGCAGGCGTGCCGCGGCGGGCGCCAGAAAGCCGGCCGCTCCGAAGAAACCGCGCGCGACACCCGCGAAGCCCCGCGGGAAGAAGACGGAGTGACCGAACCGGCGGTGTGCCAGATCGAGGCGGCCGGGGGTGATGACGGCGAATGGGCCGCGCGCCTGATGGCCGCCTCCGACCCCTGGATCACGCTCGGGCGAGGCCTCGAGCACTGCCGCACCGCCTGCCATCGCCCGGAGTGCCACCTCTTCGTGGCACGGGTCGGCGGGGAACGGTGCGGCTTCGCGCTCGTCAATCCGCGAGGCGTTTCGGGGGCACCCTATCTCGCGTCGATCGCGGTGGCTCCGGACCGGCGAAGCCGCGGCGCCGGCTCGGCGCTGCTCGACTACTGCGAGCGGCAGGCCGCGCTCACCTCCCGTCATTTCTTCCTTTGCGTGTCATCGTTCAATACGAGGGCGCAGGCCTTCTACGCCAGGCACGGCTACCGCCAGGTCGGCCAGTTCGACGACTACATCATCGACGGGGCCTCCGAACTGCTGTTCTACAAGCGCGTCCGATAACGCTGGCGGGCTCGCCGGGGGCCGCCGGGCGGTGTTGCCACCCTGTCACGCCGCCGAGGGCACGCCCCGAGCGCTTTCCGCACCCCTTCGCGCTCAGGGTCGTGTAATCTCTACCGATAACCGCTTCAGAACGCTCCGGTGGTGCCCATGCTTCGAAACGGCCTTCGACGGCTGATCTCGTGGTTCAGCCGCGCGCTTCTCTCGCTCCGGTACCGGGTGGAGGTTCGCGGACTCGACGAGATCCGCGCACGGGGGACGAGCCGGGTTCTCTTCCTGCCGAGCCATCTCGCCCTGATCGACCCCGCCATCCTGATGGTCGTGCTGGACGGCGCATTCCAGCCGCGCGCGCTCGGTGACGAATACCAGATCTCTCGGCCTGTCGTCGGCTGGATCGCGCGACTCTACGGGGTGCGGGCGCTGCCGAACATGGAGCGATCGGGGCTGTCGGTCATGGACGCCACGCGGCAGGCGCTCGCCGAGACTATCGAGGGCGTGCGGGCCGGCGAGAACCTGATCTTCTACCCGGCCGGGCGTTTGCGCCGGCAGTACCCTCGAGGAGATTCGCGCCGCGAGCGGCGCCGACGTCCTCGCGAAGGCGGTTCCGGCGGCGCGCGTCGTCCTGGTCCGCCAGACGGGACTCTGGGGCAGCAGCTTCAGCTTGGCGTTCGACGGCACGATGCCGAATGCCGCCGACCGCGCGTGGCGAGGCCTGAAGTACCTTCTGCTGAACGGCCTCTTCTTCATGCCGCGCCGCGACGTGCTGGTCGAGTTCGTCGAACCGGACGACTTCCCTCGCGACCAGGCGCGGATGGTCATCAACCGATACCTCGAGACGTTCTACAACGTCCGTGCGCCGCGAAACACGTACGTGCCCTACGGGTTCTGGGAGCGAGGCGGCACGAGGGAACTGCCCGACCCGGAGGTCCGCCACGTGGCGGGGGACGCCGCGGAGGCGCCGGAGGCGACGCGCCGGATCGTGCTGGAGGAGATGTTCCGGCTCACCGGGCGCGCCGACGTGCAGTTGACCGATCGGCTGGCACAGGACCTCGGACTCGACAGCCTCGCGTCGGCGGAACTGGTGATCTCGGATCGAGAAGGAGTTCGGTCACTCGGTCGGCACACCGGAGAGCCTCACGACGGTGGGCGACGTGGTGCTGGCCGCTTCGGGGAAGGGGACCTCCGCCATCGAGTCGCCGCTGAGGGATGCCAGCGCCGCCTGGATGGCCAGGCGCAGCGACCGGCGCATCACGGTCCCCGACGCTGCCACCATCACCGAGGTGTTCCTCGAGCAGGCATCGCGCAGGGCCGGGCAGGTGGTCCTCGCCGACCAGACGAGCGGCGAGGTGACGTACCGCCGCCTCGTCCTCGGGCTCCTGCTGATGGTGCCGACGATTCGCCAGTTGCCCGGCCGCTACCTCGGCATCATGCTGCCGGCGTCGGTCGGCGCCGGGCTGTTCTACCTGGCCGCGCTCTTCGCCGGCAAGACGCCCGTCATGATCAACTGGACGACCGGGTCGCGCAACCTGGTGCACGCGCTCGATCTGCTCGGCGTGGAGCGCGTGGTCACGGCGAAAGCGCTGGTCTCCAAGCTCGAAGGGATGGGAATCGACCTCTCAGCGCTGTCCGGGCGTTTCGTGCTCGCGGAGGACCTGCGCGCATCGTTCACGACGGGCCGGAAGCTGTCGGCGCTCGTCAGGAGTCGCCTCAGCTGGAAGGCGCTTCGGGGCGTCACGCCGACCGACGAGGCGGTCGTCCTCTTCACCAGCGGGTCCGAGAACCTTCCGAAGGCCGTCCCCCTCACGCACGCCAACATCCTGACGAACGTGCGCGACACGTTCGCGGCGGTCGACATCTTCGACAGCGACGTGATGATCGGGATGCTGCCGCCGTTCCATTCCTTCGGGATCACGGTCACGACGATCCTCCCGCTCTGTTCGGGCCTCCGAACGGTCTACCACCCGAATCCCACCGAGGCGGCCGTGCTCGCGCGCGTGGTTGCGGGGTATGGCGTGAGTGTGCTGGTGGGCACGCCGACCTTCCTGAACGGCATCGTGCGCGCGGCCCAGCCCGGCCAGCTGGCCTCGCTGCGCATCGCGGTCACCGGCGCCGAGAAGTGCTCGGAGGCGGTGTACCAGGCGCTCAGCCGGGCGTGCCCGAACGCGACGATCCTCGAGGGCTACGGCATCACGGAGTGCTCGCCGGTCGTCTCGGCGACCCGGGTGGAGAGGCCGGTCCCCGGGACCATCGGGTTGCCGCTGGCCTCGGTGGAGGCCGTCGTCCTGGGGCTCGACAGCCACGCCCCGGTCGGGCCGGACGAGTCAGGCATGCTGTACCTGCGCGGGCCGAGCATCTTCTCCGGGTACCTCAACTACAGCGGAGAATCGCCTTTCGTCGAGTGGAACGGGAAGCAGTGGTACCGGACGGGCGACCTCGTCCGCCAGGCCTCCGACGGCTGGCTGACGTTCGCGGGCCGCCTCAAGCGTTTCGTGAAGCTCGGCGGCGAGATGATCTCGCTGCCCGCCATCGAGGCCGTGCTGCTCCCGCATTTCTCGTCGGAGGCCGACGAAGGGCCGCCGCTGGCCGTCGAGACGATGGGGCCGGCCGACAGTCCGGAGATCGTGCTCTTCGCGGTGCGGCCGACGACGCGCGACGAGGTCAACCGAATCGTGCGCGAGGCAGGCCTGAGCGCGCTCTACAACATCCGCCAGGTCATTCAGGTGGACGCCATCCCGGTGCTCGGCACGGGGAAGACCGACTACCGGGGCCTGAAGGAGCGACACCTGAAGTCCCTGGGGTAACGCCGGGAGAAGCGTCCCGCTGCAGCCGCGTCCTGTGTGTCCTTTGTCGTTGATCGTCGCGGCGAGCGCGACGCGTCAGCGGGGCGACGAGAGGCAGATGCGACGCGGTGGGGCAGGACGAGCGTCCTGCCCCACGTGATTCAGACTACTTGCGCGCGGCGAGCAGGCGCTGCTCGAGGGCCCCGAGTTCGGTCCAGAGACCGGCCGGCAGGTGATCGCCGAACGACTCGTAGTGCTTCTTCATCAGCGGGAGCTCTTCGAGCCAGCCGTCGACGTCGACTTTCAGCAGCACGTCCAGTGCGTCTGGCGCGATGTCGAGCCCGTTCAGGTCGAGGGCGCCAGGCGCCGGCAGGTTGCCGATCGCCGTCTTGACAGCCGCACCGCCGCCGGTCACGCGCTCGAACACCCACTTGAGCACCCGGCTGTTCTCGCCGTATCCCGGCCACAGGAACTGGCCGCTCGCGTCCTGCCGGAACCAGTTCACGTAGTAGAGGCGCGGCAGGTTCTCGGGCTTCGCGCTGGCGCCGACCTTCAGCCAGTGCGCGAAGTAGTCGCCCATGTGGTAGCCGCAGAACGGCAGCATCGCGAACGGGTCGCGGCGCAGCTGGCCCACCTTGCCCGCCGCCGCCGCCGTCGTCTCGCTTCCCATGATCGAGCCGAGGAACGTGCCGTGCTGCCAGTTGAACGCCTCGGTGACCAGCGGCACGACCGACGCGCGGCGCCCGCCGAAGAGCATCGCCGAGATCGGCACGCCCTTCGGGTCCTCCCACTCCGGTGCGATGACGGGGCACTGGCGGGCCGGCGCGGTGAAGCGCGAGTTCGGGTGCGCCGACTTGCGGCCGATGCCCGGGCGCCAGGGCCGGCGCAGCCAGTCCATCAGCTCCGGCGGCTCCTTGTCGGTCATGTACTCCCACCACACGTCGCCGTCCGGCGCGATCGCGCAGTTGGTGAAGATCGAGTTCGCCTTCAGCGTCAGGAGCGCGTTCGGGTTCGACTTCATGCTGGTGCCCGGCGCCACGCCGAAGAACCCCGCCTCCGGGTTGATCGCGTAGAGCCGGCCGTCCGCGCCGAACTTCATCCAGGCGATGTCGTCGCCGATCGTCTCCACCTTCCAGCCGGGCACCGTCGGGACCAGCATGGCGAGGTTCGTCTTGCCGCACGCCGACGGGAAGGCACCCGTCACGTAGCGTACGTCGCCGGCCGGACTCGTCAGCTTGAGGATGAGCATGTGTTCGGCGAGCCAGCCCTCGTCGCGCGCCTGCACCGAGGCGATCCTGAGCGCGTGGCACTTCTTGCCGAGGAGCGCGTTGCCGCCGTAGCCCGATCCGAACGACCAGAATCTCGCGCGTTTCGGGGAAGTGGCAGATGTACTTGGTCGTTGCGTTGCACGGCCATGGCACGTCGGACGCGCTCGGCTCGAGCGGGGCGCCGACCGAGTGGAGCCCCTTCACGAACTCGCCGTCCGTGCCCAGCACGTCCATGACCTTCGTGCCGACGCGCGTCATGATGTGCATGTTCGCGACGACGTAGGGCGAGTCGGTCAGTTCGACGCCGATCTTGGCAATCGGCGAGCCGACCGGACCCATGCTGTACGGGATGACGTAGAGCGTCCGCCCCTTCATCGAACCGGTGAACAGGCCCTTCAGCGTGGCCTTCATCTCGGCCGGGTCGGCCCAGTTGTTGGTGGGACCGGCGTCCTCCTTCCTCACCGAGCAGATGAACGTGCGGTCTTCCACGCGCGCCACGTCGGCGGGGTCGGAGCGAACGAAGATGCTGTTGGGCCGCACCGGGTCCATCCGCATCGCGGTGCCGGCCTGGACCATCAGGCGGAGCATCAGCTGGTACTCCTCCGGCGATCCGTCGCACCAGCGAATCTGGTCGGGCTGGCATAACGCGGCGACGTCGTTCACCCATTCGGCAAGGTGTTGGTGCCTGGTCATCGAGTCTCCTTTGAGGGCAGTCCCATCATCTTACCGGAAGCCAGGGGCCATTTGAACCCCGTCGTGGCCGGATTCTTCTTGCGGGCAGGCCCGGCGCTGGCTACCCTTCAGCGTGGCCGCCGAGGCCAGCCGGCCGTCGGCGCTGGAGCCGGAGGCATCACCCATGAAGAACGTGACGCTCGTCCGCGCGGCCGCCGTCGTGGTCTGTTTCGTGTTCGCAGGTGGGTGGGCCGCCGGTTGCATCGCCGCGAAAGCGCCCACCACGACGCCGGAGCCTCCGAAGCACCCGGCCGCAGTCCCGCCCGGCCGGACCACGCCGCCAGCCCCGGCCCCGCCAGGTCGCGCGGCGCCGGCACCGGCGGTGCAGGCGTCTGACCCGGTGGGGGCGCTGGTGGCGGCCGCAGCGGCCGTGGCAACGTCGACACCCGCTCCACCCGACGGGCGCCCGACCGCACCCGCGCCGCTCGTTGGACCAGTCACGCGAGCGGCGCTCGAGGACTACGAAACGTGGAAGACGCTGCGCGCCCAGGACTACACGCCGGACGCGGCGGCCGTCAGGACGATTGCGCAACGCGCCAAGGACGTGCGGGTGCTGGCCATCGTCGCCACGTGGTGCCCGGACAGCCGGCGCGAGGTTCCGCGCTTCTTCAAGGTCTACGACGAGGCCGGACTCGGGATGGAGACGGTGACGATGGTCGCGGTGGACCGGTCGAAGAAGGACGCCGAGGGGCTCACGGTGAAGCACGACATCCTGCGCGTTCCGACGTTCGTCTTCTTCCGCGGCGACCAGGAGATCGGCCGCGTCGTCGAGCGGGCGGTGACGACGCTCGAGAACGATATCGCGGCGATCCTGGCGAAGTGAGCCGCGCCGGCGCGCAGTTCTCAAGTGCCGGCGGTCAGTGGTCAGCCCGCCCCAGGTGACCGACTGGCCACTGACAACCGGCAACCGACCACTAACTCGGCCGCCGGACCCTCGCCAGGTGTTCGATGGCTTTCCGCGCCCAATCGGGGTCGTTGAGCATTGCGCGCCCGATGCCGATCAGGTCGGCCCACCCCTCCCGCACTGCGAGGTCGGCCATGTCGGGTTCCGCGATGCCTCCCGTGACCAGCACCGGCACACGAACGACGGCCTTGATCGCCCGGGCGTACGGCACGAAGTACGCTGCGCCCTTGCCGACGCCACGGGATCCCTGAAGGCCGCCCGACACGTCGATCAGGCCGGCGCCGGCCTCGGCCAGCCACCGGGCCGCCTGGCACGAATCGGCCAGTTCGAGACCTCCCTCCGTCTCGTCGTGCGCACCCAGGCGTACGAAGACCGGGCAGTCGGCGCCCACGCGCCCGAGCACTTCACCAAGGACCGCCAGGTGGAGGCGGCACCGGTTCTCCACCGGCCCGCCGTACTCGTCCTCCCGCCGGTTGGTCAGCGGCGACAGGAACTGGCTGAGCAGGAAGCCGTGTGCGCCGTGCACCTCCACGGCCTGGAAGCCTGCCGCGCGCGCGCGAGCGGCGGCGTCGCCGAACGCCGCGACAATCTCGGGGAGCATGGCGGGGCCGATCGCCTCTGGCGTGTCGCCATCGGGCTCGTACGGATGCCGCACGGCCGACGGCGCCAGCGGCCGAGTGCCAACCGCCTTCGCCGACGTCCTGGAACCGGCATGCGAAATCTGGAGGCAGGCTGCCGCGCCTTCGCTCTTGATGGCGGCCGCCAATCGGGACAGGCCGTCCACCGTCGCGTCGCTGTGGACGCCAATCTGGGTCGGCGTGTGGCGGCCCCGCGGGTGCACGAACGCGTGTTCCACGATGATCAAGCCGCAGCCCGCGGCTGCGCGCCGGCGGTGGTACTCGACGATGCTCGGCGTGACGAACCCGTCCGGGCCGGCCTGGCCTGACCACATCGGCGGCATCACGATGCGGTTCCTGAGCGTGAGGCCTTGCACTGAAAGGGGCGACAGGAGGTCGGGCATATGGACTCTCGACGTCTGGGGGTGTTCTGGGCCGTCGACAGCAGGCTGGGAGCTGGCAGCGGGTAGCTGGCAGCGGACAGCGGGCCCGGGACCCGCTGACAGCTGCCAGCTGGCGGCTGCCAGCGGACGAACGAGCCCTGCCTCTCGCCTACCGCCTACCGCCTCTCGCCTCTCGCCTACCGCCTACCGTCTACCGCCTACCTCGTCTACTTCGCCGCCTTCTTCTTCGGGGTCGCGGCCTTCTTCTTTGCCGGGCCGCACGTACCGCACTTCGCCATGTCAGCCTCCTCGGGTGAAGAACTACAGGGGCGGCGCATGGTACCGCGGAGGGAGGGGGGGAATCAAGCGGACGGATTGAGGACTGAGAAGACAGCCAGTGCTCAGTGGTCAGTTTTCAGTGGTCAGTCGATCACGCGTGACGGACTGACAACCGACGACTGACCACTTCCGCGTCGCGTCACTCGTACCGCAGCGCCGCCATCGGATCGATGCGCGAGGCGCGCAGCGCCGGCACGAACCCCGCGCCGATGGCGACGAGCGCCAGCAGGCAGGCCGACAGCGCGAACACGATGGGGTCGAATCCCTTCAACTCGAAGAGCAGCGACTGGGCTCCTTGGCCCGCAAGCGCCGCGAGCCCGAGTCCGGCGACGGCGCCGATGACCGTCATGACGCCCATCTGCCGCAGCACCATCCGCCGTACCCGCGCGGGCGCCGCGCCGAGCGCCATCCGAAGCCCTATCTCGCGCGTGCGCAGCGCGACGGTGTAGGCCAGGACTCCGTAGAGGCCCACCGCCGCGAGCAGTGTCGCGAGCGCGGCGAAGGACGCGGACAGCACCGTCAGCAGCCAATCCACGAAGACGCTCTCGCGCACCTGGTCCTCCAGCGTCCGAAGCCGCTCCACGGGGAGGTTCGGGTCGAGGCGCGCCACGACCTTCGTGATCGTCGGGAGGATCTTCTCGGTCGGGAGCGAGGTCTTCACGTAGAAGTTCAGGAAGCCCATCGTCTCGCCCTGGCGGTAGGGCGTGAAGAACTGCGGCGGCGGCGCGTCCTTGACGTCGCTGTACTTGGCGTCGGCGACGACGCCGACAATCTCGATCTGCGGCGAGCTCCGCCCGCCCTGCTGGATGTGCTTGCCGAGGGCGTTCCGGCCGAGGTTGAACTTCCGGGTGAACCGCTCGTTCACGATCGCCACCAGGGCTGCGTTGGCGGCGTCCTCCCGGGTGAACTCGCGGCCGACGACGAGCGGCACGCCGAGCGTTCCGAAGTACCCCGGGCCGATCTTGCTGAAGTTCGCCACCGTATCGGTGTCGGGGCCCGACTGGAACCCCTCGACGTCGAGGCTGCTGGCCCAGCTGCTTCCCGACAGCACGGGCACCATCGACGCGGTCACGTTCGTGACGCCCGGGACCGCGCCGAGTTCGTCCTCGAGCCGCTCGAACAGCTCGAGCGACCGGGCGGCCGTGTAGCCATTCAGCTGCGGAGAGATGCCGAAGGTGGCGATGTGATCTGCCTTCACCCCGAGTTCCACGCGGCTCACATTGAAGAGGCTCTTCACGAACAGCCCGGCGCCGGCCAGCAGCAGCATCGACAAGCCGACCTGCGCCGTCACGAGCCCGCCGCGGAACCAGGCCGCCGAACGTGCGCCGGACGGCTGGCCCTGCTGTCCCTTGAGCGCGTTGACGAGGTTCGGCCTCGTGCTGTGCAGCGCGGGGAAGAGCCCGAACAGCATGGCGGTCGCGGCAGTGACGGCGGCGGCGAACAGGGCGACCCGTCCGTCGATCGACCCCGACACCAATCCGACCGCCTCGGCCGGCATGAGCGAAATGATGAGGTCGAGCGTCCACGTGGCGACGAGCAGACCGAGCGCGCCGCCCAGGGCCGCCAGGAGGCCGGCCTCGGCCAGCAGCTGCCGGACCAGCCGCCACCGGCTGGCGCCGATCGACAGCCGCACGGCCATCTCCGCCGACCGGCCGGCCGCACGCGCGAGCAGCAGGTTCGCGATGTTCGCGCACGCGGTCAGCAGAACGATCCCCGTGACCGACAGCAACAGCACCAGCGGCGTCCGCGCCTCCTTGTGCAGACGGCTCTGGCCGCGCGGGTCTGCCACCACGGTCAGCCTGCGGGCGCGGAACTGCTTCATCGTCTGATCGCTCATCCCGCCCTGGAGCGGCGCCTCCACGTCGTTGATGACCGCCGCGTAGGGAACGTTGATCGACGCCGCGGCCTGCTCGGCGCCCACGCCCGGCTTCAGGCGCGCGAACGCGTACGCCCAGTACGAGCGGCGGCTTTCCAGGCTCTTGCCGAACATCGACTCCATCGACTCCCGCAGCGTCATCGGCACGAACACGTGCGGCTCGTTGCCGAGGGTGGTCCCTTTGAATCCGCGCGGCGCCACGCCGACGATCGTCAGGGGGCGGCCGTTCACGACGAGCGGCTGGTTCAACACGTCGCGGCGCTCGCCGAAACGGGTCCGCCAGGTACTCGTAGCTGAGGACCGCGACCTGCGGCTCGCCGACCGTGCCGTCGTCGCCCTGGTTCAGCAGCCGGCCGAGGGCGGGCGAGAGGCCGAGGACGGGGAAGTAGGTGCCGGTGACCAGCAGGCCGTCGCCGTTCAGCGTCTGCCCGCGGTACGCGAGGTTGACGCCGAAGGCGCGATGCGCCGCGATGCCCGTGAACGCCGTCTGGGTCCGCTGGAGGTCGCGGATCATCGGGTAGCTGAAGACCGCGTCGCAGTCGCCAGCCTGGCCACATGACTGCGAGCCGGGCTTCGGACCGGGGGCACCCAGGTTGACCAACTGCTCCGGATGGGCGACGGGCAGCGGGCGCAGCAGCATCTCGTCGAACAGGGAGAAGATCGCGGCATTCGCGCCGATGCCGAGCGCCAGAGACAGGATGGCGATCGTGGAGACGAGCGGCGTCCGCATCAGCGCGCGGGCGGACTGCGGCAGGCGGACCGTGGGCATGCCCGATTAGACGAGAGCCTGGGGTGGCAGGTTCGCGCCGAATCTGAGCGCCATCATCGTCGCATCGTCGGCCAGTTCGGCCGAGCCGCGGAACGACCGGACCGCCTCCTCGACGTGCGCGAGGATGGTGTCCACGTCGGTGGCCGGGCTCGACGCGAGCGCCGATTCGAGGCGGTCGGACCCGAGGAACTCGCCGGACTCGTTCTCGGCTTCGAGCATGCCGTCCGTGTAGAAGAACAGCACGTCCCCGTCGTCGAGCGGCAGCGTAATCTCTTCGTAGCCCGCCCCGGCTATCAGGCCCAGGGGCCGGCCGGTCGAGGCCAGGCGCTCGAAGCCGCCGTGCCTGCGGAGGACGAACTGGGAATTGTGCCCGGCGTTGACGTAGCGGAGCACGCGGCGCCTGGTGTCGACAATCCCGACGAAGAGCGTCGAGTACACTTCGATCGGCGTGTTCGCTTCGAGATCGCGGTCGAGTCCGTCCGCCAGTTTCGCGAGGTCCTGCTCGAGCGGCAGCCGCGCGCGCAGCGTCGCCTGGACGTTGGCCATCAGCAGGGCGGCGCTCACACCCTTGCCCGACACGTCGCCGACGAGCACCGCAATCTCGCCTCCGGGCAGGACGAAGTAGTTGAAGAAATCGCCGCCGACCTCGCGGGCCGGGATCGACAGGCCCTTCACCTCCGCCAGCCCGAGGCGAAGCGGCTGGTGCGGCAGCATCTCGTTCTGAATCAGCCGGCACAACTCCAGTTCGCGGCGGAGACGCTCCTGCTTGACGACGACCGCCTCGTGGGCCGCGAGGTTCTCGGCCATCTGGTTGAAGGCCGCGCCGAGCCGGCCGAACTCGTCGCCCGACTTGACTTCGACGCGCGCCGCAAGGTCGCCGGCCGACAGCCGCTTGACCGCGTCCATCAGCGTGCGCAGGTTGCGCGTCATGCCGCCGGCGAGCGGAATGCTGGCGACGAAGACGACCACAATGAGGCCGAAGCCGGCGGCGAAGTTCCGGAGCGCGACCCGCCGCAGATCGCGGAGATCGTTGCCGAGCGGGCGCGCGATGCCAAGTGTCGCGCCGGACGGGTCCTTCCGAGTGGCCACGACCCAGTTGTTGACCGATCGTACGGCGATGCCCTCGGTGGGCAGGGCGCTCGTCAACTTCAGCGATTCGACCGTCGCGTGATCGGACGAGCGCGGCGCGTGGAGCTGGCCGTCCGCGCTGACCGCGAACGGGATCTCCTCGCGGTCCCGGGGCGTCATCCGCAGCAGCGTGCCGAACAGCAGCTCGGTGTTGATCCGCGCGCTGATCTGTCCGACGGGCTGTCCGTCCTGCTGCACGTCGGTGTGCAGCGCGTTGCCCTTCAGGGTGGTCACCGACCGGGTCGGACCGCCGGGGCCCTGGGCGCCCGCCTCGATCGTGATGGTCCGCGCGCCCGGTCCGCGGCCGCCACCCGACCGTGCCCCGCGCGGCGCGGGCGGCAGCTGGGCGAGCCCCAGGCGGATCTGCTGCTGGAGCTTCTCGGTCCACGCGGCGATCTCCTCCGGGCTCGTCGGAACCTTCCCCGCTTCGGTCCTGTTTCATCGCCTGCGTGATGAGCACGGCGGCGTCGCCGACCATCCTGTCGCTCATCATCGGGCCGGGGGCGGCTCCTGGCCTCGGGCGCGCGTTCGGGTCGCGCGGCGGCCGAGGTGGCCCGGGAGGTGCCTCGGCACCGCCCGGTTCGGCTGGGCGCGGTGCCGGCCCTTTCGGCGGCGCGGGCGTGAACTCGAGTCCCTCGACGAGAGGGGCCATTTCTCCGAAGACGCCCGCGAGGCCTCCCGCCACCCGGTCCGGCGCCGCCGGCTGCGCGGCCGGGACGGGTGGCACGGCCTGCGCCGTTGACGCGGCCGGGTTCGGCCGTCCCGTCGACGTCCGCTGTGCCGGCGGCGGCAGCCCGCGGGCCGCCGTCCGCTCCCCGGGCGGCGTCGGCATGGCGGTCTGCCACCCGCGGTTGAGCCGGCGCTCGATGTCCGTGGTCACCCACTGCATGCGGCGGCTCAGGTCGTCCGCCAGCTCGTTGGCCTGCTGCTCGGCCGCGCGCCGCAGCGCGCGTTCTGAGGACACGTACGAGAACAGCGTCACCGCGGACAGGGGCACCACGGAAATGGCGAAGAAGGCCGCCGTCAGCCTGGAGCGAAGCGTCATACCGTCATCCTCATCCGCGGGAAACGCAGCACGCCGACCACCGCCCGCAGGGCGACCCTCTCCTTGATAAACGACGGGGAGCGGTGAATCGTTTCAGTTGTCAGTGGCCAGCTGCCGGTGGCCGGTCTGCCACGCGTGGTCGACTGACAACCGCAAACTGATCCCTGACAGCTGTCCGCCGTCGAGGCCCCTACCGGATCGGGTACTTCGGCACCGGCGGGAACGTGAACGGTTTCTCCTTGATCTGCTTCTGCAGGGTTTCGATGGCCTTCTCGAGCTGCGCGTCGCGTCCCGCAGACGCCGAAGCCGGGTCGTTGTCGAGCACGATGTCGGGGTCGGCGCCATGGTTCTCCACCAACCACTTCCCCTGCTCGTTGTAGAACGCGTTGTTCGACTGCTCCACGGTGCCGTTGTCGACCGTCAGCTGCCGGTTGAGGATGCCCACGAGTCCTCCCCAGGACGGCACGCCGATGACCGTGCCCAGCCTGCGCGCCTTGAAATGCTCGATGAAGGCCTCGCCGTCCGACCCGTTGTATTCGTTGGTCAGCACCGCGATCTGACCCGTGGTGGTCGAGCCCGGGTAGCGGAACGGTTCCATGCCCCTGAGGACGTTGTAGGCCGTCATCTTCCGCTCGAGCTTGTCGATGATGAAGTACTCCGTCCACCCGCCGCCGTTGCCGCGCACGTCGATCACGATCCCCTTCTTGTAGCGGAACGCCCGCCAGAACTTGTCGAACTGGCCGACGTTGTCCGTGCCCATGGCCTGGATGTGCATGTAGCCGATGTCCCCGTTCGAGGCCTTCAACACGGTGTCGATGTTGTCGGCCAGCCAGCGGTTGTAGCGCAGCGCCGACTCGGAGCGCAGCGGCTCGACCTCATAGGTGCGCGCCCCGGCGGAGGTCGGCTTCGAATTCACCGTCAGCTTCACCTTCTGGCCGCGCGTCACCTGCAGGTACTGGTACGGGTTGGACGAGGTCCGCACCTCCCGGCCGTCGACTGCGATGAGGAAGTCGCCTTCCTTGACGTCCACGTCCGGTCGGACGAGCGGCGACACCAGGTCGGCGTTGTAGGAGGTCGCTCCGAAGATCTTCGCGAACGCAAAGTAACCGCTGGCGTCGGCCCTCATGTCCGCCCCGAGCAGGCCGGTGTAGGTCCGAGCCTCCGGCGTGCGCTGCGGCCCCATGTCGCCCCCGCCGATGTAGGTGTGCGACACGTTGAGATCGCCCACCAGCTGCGACAGCAGCCAGTTCAGGTCGGCGCGGGAGGACAGGTCGGGGATCATGGCGCGCAGCGTGTCGCCCCACGTCTTCCAGTCACGACCGTGCATGTTCGCGTCGTAGAAGAACTCGCGGTACCAGCGCCACGTGTCGTTGAAGATCTGCGTCCACTCGTCCACCGGGCGCACCCGCGCGGTCATCTTCTCGAGCGACAGCCTGGCCCCCAGCGACCGCGGGTTCTGCAGGATCTTGTCGGGCGTCGTGACCTGGAAGACGGAGCCCGCCCGCCGCACGATCGCCTGCTCCCTGTTGGCGGACAGCCGCCAGTCGACGATCGGGCCCTCGGCCGCGATGTCCTTCTGAGTCGCCACGTCGAACACGTGCAGCGTCCACTTCTCCGCGCCGCCCGGCTTGAACAGCTCCTCGGTCTCGGCTTCGCCGTAGGTCGGCAGCGACGCGTAGGTGACGACACCCTTGCCCGCCTTCAGGTGGAAGTAGAGGCCCGGCTGGATCGGCAGCGGGAAGACCCGCGATTCGAGGCCCGCCACGTCGACGCGGAACGGCTCGGCGGCCTTCCTCTCTGCCCCGCGGTCGTATGGCGGCCGCTGGCCTGCCTTGAGCTGGACCGCCATCAACTGGACCGGGTGCTCGATGACATGGTTGTCCTCGAAGATGTCGATCCGCGTGTCGAAGTTCCGGTAGGACAGGAAGTAGAGGTAGTCGCCGTTGGCGTCGAACGACGGGTTCAGGCTGTCGTAGAAGTCGCCCGTGACCGGGAACGACCTGTTCTGCTCCACGCCGTAGAGGAACACCCGGTTGTTGCGGTTGAACTGCACGAACGAGTACGCGATCCACTTGCTGTCGGGCGACCACGAGTAGTCGCTCACCTCCCAGAAGAACTCGTCGTTCTTCATCTGGTTGGACGAGGCGAACCTGACGAGCTTCTTCGTGGCCACGTCGACGTAGAACAACGCGAAGTCCTTGTTCCCGAACAGGATCTTCGAGCCGTCGGGCGACCATTCGAGGTGGTAGACGGTGCGATCCAGGTCCGTCGTGAGCGCTTCCCACGGCCTGTCGCCCGTGATGTCGGTGACGTAGAGCTGGTAGCTCCCCGTCTTGTCGGAGAAGAAAGCCACCTTGCGCCCGTCCGGCGAGATCTGGGGGTGCCGTTCTCTCGTGCCCGCCGTCGCCGTCAGGTTCACGCTGGCCAGGCTCTCGTCGGAGGGGACGAGGAAGATGTCGCCTCTCGCCTCGAACACGGCGGTCTTCCCGTCGTTCGATACGGAGAACGTCTGGATGAAGTCCCTGGCGTTCACCGTCCGTTCGGCGAGCTGCCACCGATCGGACGGCATGTCCACGTCCACGGGTCTTGCCGCGCCCGATGCCGGATCGAACACGGTGAGCCGCCCGCCGCGCACGAACACGATTCGCCGGCCGTCGGTCGTCGGCCACTGGATGTCGAAGTCGTCGAACCTCGTCACCTGGTCGACCTTCTTCGTGACCGGATCAATCGTGTAGAGATTGCTCACGCCCCTGCCGTCGCGATCCGACACGAAATACAGCCTGCCCGCCGCAAACATCGGATATGCGTTCTTCCCGACGTAGTCGGTCAATGCCGTGTACTGCCTGCTGCCGAAGTCGTAGATCCACAGGTCCACGAAGCGCCCGCCCTTGTATCGCTTCCAGTAGTACTCCTCGATGCCGCGCCGGTTGTATGCCAGCTTGGAACCATCCGGCGAAAAGGAGCAGAGGATTCCGCGATCCATCGGGAGCGCCTCCGGGAAGCCGCCCTCCGGCGACACCGAGTAGAGACGGCTCATCGGCCGGAACGTGGCTTCGTGGCTCGACCGAAAGACGATCTTCCTGCCGTCAGGCGTCCACCCCACCGCCTGAACACCGGCACCGAAAAACGTCACCCGCTTGGGCGGGCCGCCGGTTGCCGGCATCGCATAAAGGCTTGGTGTGCCGTCGTACTCGCCCGTGAAGACGATGGTCCTGCCGTCGGGCGAGAATTTGGCGGCCTCCTCGGTTCCCGGGTGGTTCGTCATCCGGCGGGCGGCGCCGCCCGCCACGGGGACCGACCAGAGGTCGCCTTCGTAGGTGAAGACGACCGTGTCGCCGGAAACGGTGGGGTACTGCATGAACCGACCGGGCACGCCGGCGGATGCCGCAGACGCCAGGACACAGCACATGACGACGAGGAAGAGGGCTTTCTTCATGCGGGACTCCTTGAGCCCTTCAATTGTAGGATTTGACGCGCGTCGTGTATAGAATCGGCCGATGATTCGTCGTCTCGTCCTCGTGCTTGCCTGCTCATGCCTGCTGGCGGCACATTCGCCGGCTGGCCCGCCCGAGGTCGGCGCCCCGGACCAGCAGCCCTCCCGAATCATCCTCGGCTTCGCAGGCAATCCCGCGACCAGCCTGGCCGTGACCTGGCGAACCTCCGGCGTCGTCTCTTCGGCCGCCGCTCAGATTGCCGCCGACAGCCCGGCCACGATTCCGGAGGGTGTGGCGACGACCAATGCGAGCTCGGCGAAGGTGGAGCTCGCCGGGGGCGGCTCGGCGTATCACCACACCGCCAGGTTCGACGGGCTCCGCCCCGGAACACGTTACGTCTATCGCGTTGGCGACGGCACGGTCTGGAGCCAGTGGGTCGGCGTCAGGACGGCGGACGCGACGCCCGAACCGTTCCGGTTCCTTTACCTCGGCGATGCCCAGAACGGTCTGGACGACGCCTGGCCCCGCATCGTGCGAGCGGCCTGCGCGCAGGCGCCGGACGCCCGGTTCATCGTGCAGGCGGGCGATATGGTTGCCGAAGGCTACGACGACAACCTCTGGCGGCAGTGGTCCGCCGGCCTGGGCCCCATCGCGGCAAGCCTGCCGAGCCTGCCGGTGCCGGGCAATCATGACGCGCACCGGCCGCCGACAGCGGCGGACTCGGGGAAGGTGCTCCAGCCGTCCGAGTTGTGGCGCAGGCATTTCGCGCTGCCTGGAAACGGACCGAAGGACCTTGGGGAACTGGCCACGCCGTTCTACTACGTAGACTACCAGGGCGTGCGGTTCGTCGCGCTCGACTCCAATCCGTTTGCGAACAGCGACTTCGTGGAGGGGATGCGCGCACGCATGAAGGCGTCCGTCCTGGCGTGGCTGCGCGGGGTGCTCTCGAGCAATCCCAATCGGTGGACGATCGTCGTCCAGCACCATCCGGTCTACCCGGTCGCCAAGGGCCGGGACTACCCGCAGCTGCGGGCGGCGCTCGTTCCGATCTACGACGAGTTCCACGTCGACCTCGTCCTCCAGGGCCACGACCACGTGTACGCCCGCAGCCACGCTCTCAGGGGCGGGCGCGTGGCAGGCGCCGGCGAACGGGGCACGACGTACCTGATCGCGGTCTCGGGTACGAAGATGTACGACATCGACACGCCCCACGCCGGGTTGATGCTGAAGATGCTCGCGCACGTCCCGTCGTACCAGGTGGTTGCGGTCGACGGGCGCACGCTGACCTTCGAGAGCTACGGGGCGAACGGCCAGCGACTGGATGGGTTCGAGCTGAAGAAGCCATGAGAGGATGAGGCACTGTGCCCGACGACCTCGAGCCCGGGCGTCCGGCGGTTGAAGCGGTCTTCGTGGCGTTCCTCGCGACCACGATGGCCGGCGTCGCCGCCGTGCAGTTCCTTGCGGCCCTTCTCCCGCCACCGGCGGCTGAGGCGAGCCCGCCGGCTGCCGTGCCGCTGACCTTGACGGTGTTCTTCGTCTCGCTGTCGTTCGCCTTCGCGCAGGCGGTCCTGCCAGGCCCGAGGTCGGCGGGCTGCCTCGGTCTCGCCATCCCCCTCGTCGGGGCCCTCACCCTGGCGTTCCGGGGGCTGGACCCGGCCGCCATCGTGTCCGCGCTGTTCGTGGGTGTCTTCCTCACGCCGACGGCCTACTACATGGCCATCCGGCTCTCGTTCCCGCTCGCGGGCCTGCTGCGCCACCGGCCGCTGACGTCGCTGCTCGGCGCCGGCGTGGGGACGTTCCTCCTTCTCGAGGCCGCCGGCTGGCTCACGCTCCTGGCGGATCGGACCGCACGGTTTCCCTGGCGGTGACAGCGATCAGGCGCCGGTTGTCAGTTGCCGGTCGATCACGCGTGACACACTGACAACTGGTAACCGACCACTGACCACTACTATGATTGCAGTTCCGTGACCCTGCTGCTGTCGATCTTCGCCAATGACGTTCTGCCGATCTTCATGGTGGCGGGCGTCGGCTTCACCCTCGCCCGGGTGCTGAAGGCCGACGTCCGCACCCTGTCGCGCGTGACGTTCAACGCGCTGTCGCCCTGCCTCGTCTTTCACCTGCTCGTCACCTCCTCGCTCTCGGCGGCCGACTTCGGCCGGATGACGGCGCTGGCGGTCGTGGTGGTCGTCGGCATCGGGCTGGTGGGCCGCCTCGTCACGCTGCCGCTGGGACTGAACCGCGCGATGACGAGCGCGTTCCTGATCGTCGTGATGTTCTCGAACAGCGGCAACTACGGCCTGCCGGTGGTGCTGTTCGCCTTCGGTCGCGAGGCGCTGGCCCACGCCACGGTCTACTTCGTCGCCAACGCGGTCGCGATCTACACGCTGGGGGTCTTCCTGGCATCGGCCGGGCGCCGGTCGGTGGGGCAGGCGGCTCGAGGCGTGCTGAAGGTGCCGGCCGTCTGGGGCGTCGTGGCGGCCGCCGTCGTGATGGGGTTCGGCCTCCACCTCCCGCCGCCGTTGATGCGGCCGGTCGAGCTGCTGAGCGGTGCCGCGCTGCCGACGATGATCCTGGTGCTGGGGATGCAGCTCGAGCGCGGCGCGTGGCCCGAGCGGCCCGGGTTGGTGGCGCTCGCCTCGATTCTCACGCTCATCGTCACCCCGATGATCGCCCTGGGGGCCAGCCACCTGCTGGGCCTGACAGGGTTCGCGCGGCAGGCCGCCGTGGTCCAGTCGGGGATGCCGAGCGCCGTGCTCACGACGATCATCGCGCTCGAGTTCGACGTCGCGCCGTCGTTCGTCACGGCGTGCGTGCTGATGTCCACGCTCGCGAGCCCGATCACCGTCACGCTTCTCATCGCCGCAGTTCAGTAGGAACAGGTGGGAGACATCGGGCGATCTTGCGATCTGGCGATCTTGCGATCTGGTGATCTTGCGATCTGGTGATCTTGCGATCTTGCGATCTTGCGATCTTGCGAAGTGGCCGCCGGCGACGCGCTCCACCTTCGCACGACCGTACTTCGCACGATCGTACTTCGCACGATCGCACTTCGCACGATCGCAAGATGGTCCATACCCTGATATCCTGCGTCGATGTGTTCCCTCCCAGCCGGTGCTGACCGGGGCGGCATGGCCCACACCGAACTCCCGCGCGTGCTCGGATTCACCTCCGTCGTCGGCATCCTCGTCGGAACGGTGATTGGCTCGGGCATCTTCGTCGCACCCAACCGGATCGCGGAACTCGTCGGGTCGCCGCAGCTCATCCTGGCGGTCTGGGTGGTCGGCGGCGTGCTGTCGTTCTTCGGCGCCCTGGCGTTCGCCGAGCTGGGCGCGGCGTTTCCCCAGGCGGGCGGCATGTACGTCTACCTGCGGGAGAGCTACGGGTCGATGGTGGCGTTCCTGTTCGGGTGGACCCTGTTCTTCGTGATCGACTCGGGCGCCATCGCCACGCTGTCGGTGGCCTTCTCGGCGCGCTACCTGCCGTATTTCGTCCCGCTCTCGCCGTTCGAATCGAAGGTGGTGGCGCTCGCGCTCATCGGCGTCCTGGTGTGGGTGAACATCCTCGGCGTGCGATACGGCGCCGCGCTCCAGAACGTCCTGATGTTCATCAAGTTCGGCGCCATCGTCGCCGTGTCGCTGACCGTGTTCGCGTGCGCCAGCGGGAGCGCGTCCCATTTCGTCGAGCCCGCGCCGCCGAGCTGGTCCGACGCCGTGTCGGGGGGGCTCGTGGGCAGGTTCGGCGCGGCGCTGGTGCTGTCGCTGTGGGCATACAAGGGGTGGGAGGCGGTGACGTTCAGCAGCGGCGAGATTCGGAACCCGCAGCGCAATATGCCGCTCGGGCTCCTGGGCGGCACCGCCGTCGTCATCGTCCTGTACCTCGCCACCAACATGGCGTACCTGTACGTGTTCGCGGCCGGCGAGATCGCGCGCTCGAGCCGCATCGCCGCCGACGCGATGAACGCGGCGATCGGCCCGATCGGCGCGTCGATCATCGCCGGCGTCATCCTCTGCTCGATCACCGGCGCCGCGAACGGCAACGTGCTCACGGCGCCGCGCGTCTTCTTCGCGATGGCGCGCGACGGCGTGTTCTTCAGCAAGTTCGCCGATCTGCACCCAAGGCTCCTGACGCCGCACGTCTCGGTTCTCGCGACCGGCGCCTGGGCCGCGGTCCTGAGCGTGACGGGTACCTTCGAGCAACTGGCCACCTACGTGATCTTCGGTCAGTGGATCTTCTTCGGCCTGACGGTGGGCGCGGTGATGATCCTCAGGGCGAAGCGGCCGGATCTGCCGCGGCCGTATCGCACGTGGGGCTACCCGGCGACGCCAGTCGTCTTCATCCTCGCGGCGCTCTACATCTCGGCCAGCACGCTGGTCACGCAGCCGCTCAACGCCCTGGCGGGGCTGGCGATCATCCTGGCCGGCGTGCCCGCCTATCTCCACTGGCGGAGGCACCGCATGTCGGACGGAGTCTGATGCCCTTCTGGGAGATCTTCGTCGTCGCCGTCGGCCTGTCGATGGATGCCGTCGCCGTGTCGCTGGCCGCGAGTGCGTCGAACAGGGCGCGTGGCACCCGCGCCATGTTCCGGCTATCGTTCCACTTCGGGCTGTTCCAGGCCTTGATGCCGCTCGTCGGCTGGTTCATCGGCCGGTCGGTTGCGCCCTACATCGAGTCGTTCGACCACTGGATCGCGTTCGCGCTGCTCACGCTGGTCGGCGGGCGGATGATTCGGGCGGCGTTCGGCGGCGTCGAGGCAGACCTCGGACGCGATCCCAGCAAGGGGGCGACGCTGGTGATGCTGTCGGTCGCGACGAGCATCGACGCGCTGGCGATCGGACTCACGCTGGCGATGATCGGCGACGGCATCTGGCTCGCCTGCGTCGTGATTGGCCTCGTCACCGCCGGTCTCTCGACGCTGGCGGGGTTCGTCGGCACTCGCGTCGGCAGCACCGTGGGCGCACGGATGGAAGTCGTGGGGGGCCTGGCGCTGATCGCCATCGGCGTGAGGATTCTCGTCGAGCATCTCTGGTAGGATCGGAACAGGGGACAGCATCGTGCGATCGTGCGATCGTGCGATCTTGCGATCGGGCGATCTTGCGAAGTGAGAGTCCGCGGTCAGCGAGACGCGGCTTTCGCAGGAAGCCCGGCTCGCAGGGTCCCCAGTTCGCAAGTTCGCAAGATCGCAAGTTCGCAGGTGAAGTTGCCCCGGTTTCGTGGACTCCCCCCTGCTTGGGGGATGATGGGAGGACACGATGCCGAAGACACACCCCCCGTATCCGCTGGAGTATCGGGAGCGGATCATTGATCTGGTGCGCGCGGGCCGATCGCCGGAATCCCTCGCGCGTGAGTTTGAGCCGTCAGCGCAGTGCATCCGAAACTGGGTGCGCCAGGCGGATCGCGATGCGGGGCGGCGGGCCGATGGCCTAACGACCGCGGAGCGGACCGAGTTGCAGCGTCTGCGCCGGGAGAACGCGACGCTCCGTGAGGAGCGGGACATCCTAAAAAAAGCCGCGGCTTGGTTCGCGCGGGAGACCAACTCGATCCCGTCGAAGGGTTCGAGTTCATGAAGGCGAACCGGGCCGTCCATTCGGTGACCACCATGTGCCGCGTGCTGGCCGTCTCCGCGAGCGGGTACCATGCGTGGTGTCGGCGACCGACGAGTCGGCGGGAGGTGGACGATGCGACCGTGCTCGCCCAGATTCGCCGCTGGCATCACCGGTCGCGGGGCACCTATGGGGCTCCGCGCCTTCACCGCGATTCTGCGGGCCGCCGGGACGCGCGTCGGCCGCAAACGGGTCGCGCGGCTCATGAAGCGGGCGGGCTTGCAGGGCGTCAGTCGTCGGAAGTGGCCGGTGACGACGATCCGCGCGGAGCACATGCGGCCGGCGCCAGATTTGGTCCAGCGGCAGTTTGTGGCGACGGGACCGAATCAGCTCTGGGTCGCGGACATCACGTACATTCCGACGTGGGCCGGGGTGCTCTATCTCGCCGTCGTGCTGGACGCCTGGAGCCGCCGCATCGTCGGGTGGGCGATGGAGACGCACCTGCGTACGAGCCTGGTGCTGGCCGCCCTGGAGATGGCCGTTCGCCAACGACAGCCGGCGGGCGTGGTCCACCATTCGGATCAAGGCTGTCAGTACACGTCGATTGAATTCGGCCGGCGGTGCCGCGAAGCCGGCGTCCGGCCCTCGATGGGGTCGGTCGGGGACTGCTTCGACAACGCCATGTGCGAGAGCTTCTTCGCGACCCTGGAGTGCGAGCTGCTGGACCGCATCACCCTGAAGACACCGGCCGCAGGCCGGCTCGCGGTCTTCGACTTCATCGAAGGCTGGTACAATCCGACCCGCCGGCACTCGGCGCTGGATTATCTCTCGCCGGTACAATTCGAGCGCCAAGGCGGAGGGGTGGCAGCGATCCCGGCGGAGCCGGTCGCCGCGGAGGCCGTGGCGTGACGGGCGGCCTGTGGAAACTGCCGGAGCCGTGGACGCCGAAGACGGCGCCCACCGCTCCTTGGAAAACCACAGAACAGGTTTTCCACAGTTCCCACAGGTCATCATCATCGTTCTTGTCCGATCGGAAGACCGAAAGCGCTAACCTGTCTACGAAACCGGGGCAGCCTCAAGGTTCGCAAGTTCGCAAGATCGCAAGTTCGCAAGTTCGCAAGTTCGCACGATCGCAAGTTCGCACGATCGCACGATACAAGGGTCTCCATGTACCCCGGTGAGCGCTTCAACAGCATCTCGCACCTGGTCGGCGCGTGCCTCGCGCTCGTCGGCACCGTGGCGCTGGTCGTGGTGGCCAGCCTCCATGGCGACGCCACGAAGATCGTCAGCCTGAGCATCTACGGCGCTTCGCTGCTGGCGCTCTACACGTTCTCGACGCTCTACCACAGCCTGAAAGGCCGCGCGAAGCGCGTCTTCAGACACCTGGACCACACTGCCATCTACCTCCTCATCGCGGGCAGCTACACCCCGCTCACGCTGGTCGTCCTCCGCGGGCGGCTGGGGTGGGGGCTCTTTGCCGCCGTCTGGACACTGGCCGTGCTTGGCGCGGTGCAGGAATTCCGGAAGGTGAAGGGCGAACGGATCCTGTCCGTCGTGATCTACGTGACGATGGGATGGCTCGCCGTCGTGGCGCTCGGTCCGCTGGCCCGCGCCATCGGAACCGCCGGACTGGCGGGACTGCTTGCCGGCGGCTTGCTCTACACGACAGGTATCGTGTTCTATGCCCTCGATCGCCGCCTGCCGGTGTTTCATGGCATCTGGCACCTGTTCGTCCTGGGCGGCAGCCTGGCGCACTACGTGGTGGTCTTCGTCTACGCCACGTGAGTCCTGGCATCCGGAGCGGGAACGGCGCCCGGATGCGACGGGCGCTCCATCCCGGCGGCCGGAAGTCGACAGAACAGGTCCGACTTCGTGTAGAATTCTGCCGGTTCAGGTTCAGGCACGACCATGCAGCTCACCCGAGCGGCCGACTACGGCGTCCGTGTGATGATCCGGCTGGCGAGCGCCGGCGCCGACGCGCGTGTGAGCCTCCCCGCGCTGGCCGACGACGTGGAAGTGTCGCCGGCGTTCCTGTCGAAAGTCCTCCAGCGACTCGTCCGATCGAAACTGATCGTCTCCCGCCGGGGCAAGAAGGGCGGGTTCGAACTGCTGGCGCGCGGGCGGGCCGCATCCATGCTCGAGATCCTCCAGGCACTCGAGGGCGTCCCCGAGTTGAACCAGTGTCTCCAGCCGGGCGGCTGCCAGCGGAGCCCGTGGTGCGGCGCGCACCCCGTCTGGAAGGCGGCGCAGGACCGGATGCGGGAAACCCTGGCCGCCGCGACGCTCGAACAGCTGGTGGCTGATACCCGCACGCAGCAGTAACCCCTACAGTCCGCACCTCGCGTAAGGGCCTGGCAGCAGCACCACGACGTCGTCCACTTGGAGGAAGGGGCGGACGACTCCAGGGGCGTCGTGCGCCTCCCGAACAGCCGTGAACCTGTGGCGGGGAAGCAGGACCGGACGCTGCTCTCCGGGCGCGTCGAGCATGCGCAGCAGCTCGGCGTCCGACAGTCCCGCGCGCGAGTCCCAGCCGAAGTGCCGGTAGTAGTAGAAGTAGGTGTGCAGGTAGTATCCGCTCGGAAGGTACACGAGCATGGCGGGCGTCGCGCGCCCGGCCGCGCGCTCCTCGTTTCGGACCGACTGGATGCACGCGCGCGAGGTGCGCAGCGGGTGGCGCTCCGTGGTCGCCCGGGTCAGCGCGGTGCGGTACCATGCCACCGGCAGCAGCGTGAGCAGGAGGAGGGGCACCGCGATGCACGCCGTCTGCCGCGCCCGGCCGGCAACACTGCCGAACGCCATCGCGATGAGCGCCGGGCGCCACACTGACGGGTCCCGCACGAACAGCAGTCCGCCCGCCTTCAGCCGCCGCGGATAGATGAGCGCGGTTGCGGCCAGCGCGAGGCCGACGGCGGCAGCGGCGAGCATGGCCACACGCAGAGCGTGAGCGATCCGTCGCCGGCGGGAGGTGCCGCTGGCCGCCGCCCCCAGGGCGGTCACCGCGTCTCGCACTCGCGCGACCGCACGGTCCACGCGAAGCGCGCGTCCGAGCCGGGACAGCCACGGCGGCGGGTCCCCGGCCGCCACGTCGACGATCAGGTGTGCCGCCGAACCCATGAAGTAGCCGCCTGCCAGGGCGACCGCGGGCAGGAACGGGTAGGTGTAGTGCCTCAGCTTGCTCGTGCCGAGCGACATCAGGACGAACGGGAACCAGAACCAGTACAGCGTGACGGTTCCAGCAAGCCAGCGTTCGCGAAGCACGCGAATGTGGATGAGCAGCCCGCCCGCGAGCACTACCCACAGCGTGCCTGCGGCCCTCATCTGCGCGAACAGGTCGGTGAAATAGTAGTGCCACGGCTTCAGGTGGGCCACGACGAGGTGCGTGCCGAACCGTTGATAGACATGGCTGCCCAGCATCACCTGCCAGAGTTGGCGGTCGGGTTGCACCGTCTGGTAGATGAACCACGGCGCGGCCAGGGCCGCGACGACCCCCGCCGCTATGCCCCAGGTGCGGCGCTCCCGCCACGCCTTCTCGCGCACCGCCTTCAACTCGAGCGCGGCGCCGCCGAGCATCATCGGCAGAAACGCGACCGCCACGAACTTCGACATGAAGCCGAGCAGAAAGAAGAGGCCGACCGCCACCGCGTGGAGCCGGGATCCGCGGGCACCACGAGCGTCGGCCCACCGGATGAAGTGGTAGACCGCGCCGGCATGTGCGAGTACGACCGCCGCGTCCATATTGCTCTCGCGGAGGCCATGGGAGAAGACCAACGAGTCGAACGAGTAGAGGATCACGAGGGCGACGACGCCGCAGAACCATCCCGCCATGCGCCTGCCGATCGCGAAGATGTACAAGAACGCCACGCCTCCCATGGCGGCGTCCAGGAATCGCAGGCCGAACTCGCTGTCGGGCAGCAGGCCGAGTCGTATCGGCAGGGCCACCATCCAGAACTTCAGCGGCGGCTTGTCCAGGAAGACGACATCCGTCGTCGGGGCGGCAATGGGATTCAGCCAGTCCCCGGTCTCAAGCATCCGCTCGGCGGTGTAGCTGTGTGTCGCTTCGTCGCCCGCCAGGTCGGTCAGGCCGAGGCCGACGAACAGAGGGACGCAGAACACGACGCCGATGATGAGGACGCCGGCCCGACGCAGCCACCGGTCCATCGCGTTCATCCCCGGGGTGCCTGCCGGTCGGGAGGCACCGACGGCGTCGCCCGCCGGGCGGAGCGCCGGCTCCGCCAGACGGCGGCCAGCTCGCCGATCGAGCGCAGGAAATCCCACGCCTTGAGCTTCGACCCGGTCACGTCGTGCCAGGCCGGCAGCGTGAGTTCATAGATACGCGACCGGCGGGGCGTGCCGTCGTCGTCCACCGGGATGGCGGTGTAGCGGGCGAGGATCTCGACGTCGAAGATCCACGGGCTGCGGAACGGCGCCGACAGCACCCGGCGCAGCGCGTCGTTCGCACGAAACACCTTCGCGCCGCACTGCGTGTCGTACACCGGCAGGTCCAGCGCCAGCGACGCCGCCGTGGCGAACGCGCGCCCGAGGTAGTGCCGGCTCGCTTTGCGGCGGATGTCCCGGCCCATGAGAAGGACGCGGGACCCGAGGATCAGGTCGACATCCCGGCGCTTCGCCGCCAGGTTCAGAAAGTCGTCGACGGCGGCGAGCGGCGTCGAGAGGTCGGCATCCCAGAACCCGACGAGCGGGGGTCGTTCGGTCATCGCGTCGACGAGCCCGAGACGAACCGCCTCGGCCTTCCCCCGGTTCGTGGCCAGGCGCATCGCCCGGATGCTGTCCGGAGCCGCCAGCGCCATGCCGGCCAGCAGCGCCCACGTGTCGTCCACGCTGCCGTCGTCGACGAAGAGGAAGCCGACGCCCGCGTGCGTGCGGGCGAACTCGAGAAACACGTCCGACCGAAGCCGACGGGCCTCGTTGTAGCACGGGACGACGAGGATCAGCTCACGTGCAATCATCGCGCGGCGTCCTGCGGCGCCGGCCCCTCCGGCAGTCGGGCCTCTACGAGGTACTGGGATCCCAGGGGAAGCCAGGCGAGCCCGCGCTCCAGGGATTCGAGGGCGCGGAGCCGCGGCGGAAAGAAGTGCATGTAGCGGCGCGCCTCCACATGAAGGCCGAAGCGCCGGACCGCCCTCGTGACGAACCACGCGGTCCGCATCTTCGCATCGCGATCGATGGGGGTCGAGCGCACCACAATCTGGGTCAGCGGGTTGAACGGGTTGTGCTCGAAGATCAGGAGCGTCCCGCGTGGCGCCAGAGCCGACCTGATGCGCGCGAACATCGGCTCCCAGTCCTCCCAGGGAACGTGGTGGCAGACGCCGCTCATCAGGACCAGATCGAAGAGACGGCCCCCGAACGGCGCCCGCGCCTCGCCGAGCACCGAGAAGTCGGCGTAGGGGGCCGTGACCCTCGCAGCGTCGACCATCCCGGCCGAAGGGTCGGTGCCCGAGTAGCTCCAGTCCGGCCGCAAGTCGTGCAGGTACCCGGTCAGAAGGCCTGTACCGCACCCGTAGTCGAGCACGCGCGCCGCAGGCGGACGTCCCGTGGCGGTCCACCAGTGGTCGATCCAGCGGGCCTTGGCCCGCAGGAACTCGTTCTCACCGTCCGATTCCAGCAGCGAGCGCACGGGGTGAGCGATGGAGCCGTGATAGTCCTTCGAGTACCTGGTCGAACTCGGTACTCATTTGGGCGCCTTGCCCGATGCTTCGCGCTTCACGAGGTACAGCGGCCGCTGCTTGACCTCGTCGTAGACCCTCCCGATGTACTCCCCCATGATGCCAAGGCAGATCAGGTTGGCGCACCCGAACAGCGTCGTCGTCAGGAGGAGACTCGTCCACCCGGGGACGAGCGTGCCGCTGCCCGCGAGGTGGCGCCAGAGTACCAATGCCCAGTACCCGAACACCAGGCCCGAGACCATCAGCGCCACGAAATAGGCCAGGCGCAGCGGCGTGGCGCTGAACGAGACCACGGCGTCCATCGCGAATCTCAACATCCTGACGAACGGATACTTCGTCACGCCGGCGGCGCGCGCGGGTCGATCGAAGTAGACGCGGTCGACCTGGAACCCCATCCATCCCACCATGCCGCGGATGTAGCGGTGCTCTTCGCGCATCTGCTTGAAGGCGTCCAGGGCGCGCCTGGACATCAGACGGAAGTCGCCGACGTTGTCGCCCAGATAGGGGCCGGCGGCGTTCCGCATCAGCAGGTAGAAGGCCGCCGCCGTCGCCCGTTTGAAGAACGAGTCGTGCTCGCGCTTACGCCGAACCGCGTGCACGACGTCGGCGCCCTGCCTCCACTTGGCGATCATCTCGTGGACCAGATCGGGCGGGTCCTGAAGGTCGGCATCCATCGAGACGATGACATCCCCCCGGCACCCGTCGTAGCCGCACGTCAGCGCCCGCTGGTGGCCGAAGTTGCGCGAGAGCGCGAGGCCCCGGACCTCCGGCCGCTCGCTCGCATACGCTTCGATCAGGGACCAGGTACGGTCCCTGGACCCGTCGTCGATGAACAGCAGTTCGACGTCGAACTCCCCCTGGAGGCTGGCGGTCAGCCGGTCGGTCCGTTCGCGCAGCAGCGGGAAGACCTCTTCCTCGTTGAAGCAGGGGATGACGATGGAGAGGACAGGACGGGAGGCCATGCTTCCCTCGACTTCACCGTGAACGCGTGCCTGCCGGCACGCCGGATTCGACAACGATACTGAACGAGCAGCGCCCGGTTCAAGGGGTGGCTGCGAGGCATCGTCCTTCATCGCTGTCCCGGGAACTCGTTGACGAGCATCACGATGAGATTGACCAGCGCGTCGAGGTCGCGGCTGTCGATGACCTCCACCGGCGAGTGGGAATAGCGCCCCGGCCAGGAAATCGGGACCACCACGCTGCCGGCCTTGCTGAACTGCGAGCCGTCGTTCCCGCCGCTCGTCACGCCAACCGTCGTCGGGATCTGCCGGGCGGCGGCCATCGCCCGGATGTTCGCCACCGTCTCCGGTGGCGTGATGCTGCTGTTGTCGACAGCCCGCAACACCGCGCCGGTTCCCAGGGGGATGTGCGCCATGCGCTGAGGATCGACGGGGGAATCCGACGACACGAAGGTGTCCACGGCGAAGACGTAGGCCGGGTGAAGACGTTCGGCCAGCGCGCCGGAACCGATGAGACCCGTTTCCTCTTCGACCACCCAGGCGAACGTGACACGGCTCGTCACCTTGGCCGGATCGATCTTCGCAAGCGCCGCCAGCAAGGCCGCGCAGCCGGCCCGGTCGTCGACGGCGCGCGCCAACGCGCGTGTGCCGGCGAGCTTGCTGAACGACTTGCGCACGGTCGCCGTGTCGCCCTTCGTCACGCCGAGCCCCTCGGTCTGCTGGCGGCTCGTGGTGCCGAAGTCGATCAGGACCTCGTCGGCCTTCGGCTGCCACTCGGATGCGCGCTGGTAGTCCGGCCGCGGCGAGACGACGGCGGGCACCTGGCCCCGGGCGGTGTGCACCAGCACGGGGTGCGCCTCGAGCAGGCTGTCGAAGAACCCGCCTCGCTTGCGCACGGCCGCCGTGCCGTCCTCCTGGATGGATGTGATTTCGTAGCCGAGTTCGTCGGTGTGCGCGACGAAGGCGATCTCGCTGCCGCCCTGACCGAAAGCCACGATGAGGTTCCCCTTCGCGTCCACCTCGGCCTTTGCCCACGCCGGCAGGCGCCTGGCGACGGCTTCGCGAACGGCCGTTTCGCGGCCCGAGACGCCGTAGGCCTCGACGAGCGGTGCGAGCAGGCCGAACACCCCGGGAGGCGGACTCTGGCGTTCCGGCACGCTGGCGGCCGTGCCGCCCACCGCCGTTCCGCGCAGACCGGTGACTGCGCGAAGCAGCGCCACCAGGGCCTCGATGTCGTCATCCTGCACGGTCTCCACCGGCGTCTGCGAGAACAGGGCAGGCAGCGCGACCGTCTGCGCCTGTTTGAACGCCGCGGGGCCGCGAAGCGCCGGGACGGCCTGGAACGTGACGCCGGCCTGCCTCGCCGCTTCGGCCAGCACGGCATCGCCCTCCGGGACGAGGGGACCGCGGCCGAGGTGGCCGACCGCACCGCGCGCGTCTGCCTCGCGCGCGCCCGTGCCGCGCGCGAGCAGCAGCACCCGGTCGGGCTTGACCGACTGCGCCAGACGCGCAAGCCCGCGGTCACCGAACAACCCCTGAGCGGCCCACGCGATCGTGATGGTGCCCGTCACCTGCGGCGGCGCCGGCCCGGCGCCGGCCACCAGTGCGACGAGCGCCAGCGCGCCGGCGCGCGCCTGCGCCGCCACGCCGGCGGTCCGCCCCCCCGCCAGGGTCTGCACGCGCTCGCGGAGGCCGACGGTATCGAGCAGACGGACGCCGAGCGCCGCGACCTCCGCCCGCGTCGACGCGCCCACGTCGACGTAGATGTCGTCGAGACCCCTGATGGCCGTGGACGCATCGCGGCCGCGCTGCAGGTGGCTCGACATCGTCACCGACACGCCGGGGACGTAGCGGGCCGGTGTGCCGCAGACGCCTGCGGTCCGGATGACCACCGGCTGTCCGTAGATGAACTGGTCGAACAGCCTGAAACCCGCGCCGGTGGACACCCTCGTCAGGCGCAGGTAGCCATCGTCGGTGATGCCCGACACGAGGTAGCCGTCCTCGTCGACGGTCGCCACGACGAGCAGGTGGGGCTGGCCCCGGCCTATCGTGAGGACCAGGTTGCCGGCCTCGTCCACCTTCGGCTTCGCCCAGCCGGGGAGCATCCCGGCAATGCGGTCGCGGACGTCCCGCTCGAACCCGGAGACCCCCTGCGCCTTGACGAGCTCAGCCAGGCGGCCGTCTCCTGCCGGGACGGTCGTGGCCTCCAGCAGGGACGAGACGAACAGGATGGCAACCACACGAAGGCAGAGTCTCATGCGAGGCGTCTCCAGCCGAGCCGTTCGGCATCATATCAGGAGCGGCCTGGATCCTGATGTACACTGTTCGACAATGTCGCACCGTTCCCTGCGCCCGATTGCGGTGGTAGTGGGATGCCTCGCCGCCGGTGTCGTTTCCGCGTTCGCCCAGGGGGACGCCATCAAGTGGTCCGCCAGCACGAAGGCGACCAGCGTGAGGCCGGGTGGGTCGTTCGAGGTCGAGGTCACGGCCCAGCTTGCCGAGGGCTGGCACCTCTATTCGGTCACGCAGCCGCCTCCGCCAATCGCGACGCGCATTACCGTCGCCGCCGGCCAGCCGTTCCAGGTGGCCGGCACGATCGACGCGCCGCCACCCCACACCGCCTTCGATCAGAGCTTCGGCATCGACACCGAGTTCTACGAAGACAGCGCGACGTTCACCGTGCCCGTGAGGGCGGCGGCCGATGCGCCGGGCGGCAAGAAGAAGGTCCGTCTCGAGGCCTATTTCCAGGCGTGCAACGACAAGCTGTGTCTGCCGCCGAAGACGGTCCCGATGGAGGTGGCGATCGAGGTCGGGGGCGCCCCGGTGCCGCCCTCTCCGGGCGCACCGGCGGCGTCACAGGCGCCGCCGGCCAGTCAGGTGTCCTCTCAGCCGCCGGCTCCGCCGACCGCCGCCGCGCGAGTCGCGTCGGCGGCCGCGCCAGCCTCGGTCGCCGCCGCTCCCGTTGCCGCGCCCGGTTCGACCGCGGCCGCGGCGCCTGCCTCGTCGATCTGGGCCGGGCAGTCGGCGCCGGTCGAGCGCCAGGGCTCCATCTGGTCGTTCGTCTGGCTGGCGATGACCGTCGGGGCGCTCTCGCTGCTGACGCCGTGCGTGTTTCCGATGGTCCCGATCACGGTGTCCTACTTCACCAAGCACGCCGCGGGAAGCCGCGGCAAGGCGGTGGGGCAGGCGGCAACCTACGTGCTCGGCATCGTCTTCACGTTCACCGCGCTGGGGATGGCGATGGCGCTGCTGGTCGGCGCCACCGGCCTCAACCGCTTCGCGGCGAGTCCCTGGGTGAACCTCCTCATCACCGGCATCTTCGTCGCGTTCGCCCTGAGCCTGTTCGGCGCCTTCGAGATCGGCCTGCCGCCGGCGCTGGTCAACAAGCTCGACTCGCTCACCCGGAGGCAGGGCGGCAGCCGGACGCTGGCGACGCTGCTGATGGGGCTGACCTTCACGCTCACCACCTTCTCGTGCACGGCGCCGTTCATCGGCACGCTGCTGGTGATGGCCGCCGGCGGCGACTGGACGTGGCCCCTGGTCGGGATGATCGTCTACTCCACGGTGTTCGCGCTGCCGTTCTTCGTTCTCGCGCTGATGCCGCAGTGGGTGGCGTCGCTGCCCAGGTCTGGCGGGTGGATGAACTCGGTGAAGGTGCTGATGGCGTTCCTCGTGATCGCGGCGGCGACGAAGTTCATCTCGAACGTCGACAAGGTCTGGGGCTGGGGGGTCTTCACGCACGACGTCGTGCTCGCCGCGTGGGTCGTCATCTTCGTCCTGATGGCCATCTACGTGATGGGCCTGTTCCGCTTCGCGCACGAGCCGCCCGTCCAGCACGTCGGCATCGCCCGTCTCACGACGGCGATTGTCTGCGGCACGATCGGCCTCTGGCTGACGACGGGCCTCCACGGCAAGCCGCTCGGGGAACTCGACGCCTTCCTGCCGCTGGACGGGTCGCCGAAGATGGGCGTGGCCGCCGCGGCGGCCTCGGACGAGTTGTCCTGGATCACGAACGACTACCCGCAGGCGCTCGCTGTCGCCAGGCGCGACGGGAAGCGGGTCTTCGTGGACTTCACCGGTTACACCTGCACGAACTGCCGGTGGATGGAAGTCAACATGATGCCGCGTCCCGAGGTTCGCGAGCAGCTGGCCAAGTACGTGCTGGTGAAGCTGTACACCGACCGCGAAGGCGAGCCCTTCCAGAAGCAGCAGCTGCTGCAGCAGGAGAAGTACAAGACGGTCGCGCTGCCGTTCTACGCCGTCGAGAACGCAGACGGGACCGCCGTCGCCAGCTTCCCCGGCCTCACCCGCGACCCCGCGCAGTTCGTCGCGTTCCTGCAGAAGGCGCAGGAGTAGCGGGCAGCGGCCAGCTGTCGGCCGGCGGCGGATTACGGGAATCAGCTGCCAGCTACCAGCTGCCCGCTATTACCGCCTACTGTCCTCGCCACGGGTATAATCCTCGGCATGGCTCGCATGCTCCTCGGCCTCGACATCGGCAGTTCCTTCGTGAAAGCGGCGCTCGTGGACGCGGACACCGGCGCGCTCGTGGCGCAGGCGTCGGCGCCCGATCGCGAGATGGCGATCGCCGCGCCGCAGGCTGGCTGGGCCGAGCAGGACCCGGCCGACTGGTGGACGCACGCCGTCGCCGCCGCGCGCCAGGCCATCGCCCGCTCCGGCCAGCCAGGCTCCGCGATCGCCGCCATCGGCATCTCCTACCAGATGCACGGCCTCGTCGTCGTGGATGCCCGGCAGCAGGTGCTGCGGCCGGCGATCATCTGGTGCGACGGGCGTGCCGTGGAGATCGGCGAGCGCGCCTTCGAGGCGATCGGCCGGCTGTCGTGCCTCGCCCGCCTGCTGAACTCGCCGGGCAACTTCACCGCGTCCAAGCTGCGATGGGTGAAGGAGCACGAGCCGGACGTCTTCGCGTCGGTCCACAGGTTCATGCTCCCGGGCGACTACATCGCCATGCGGCTCACCGGGCGCGCCGCAACGACAGCGTCCGGACTCTCCGAGGGGATCCTGTGGGACTACCTCGACGGGGGCATCTCGGAGGACGTGCTGGCCACCTACGACCTGAAGCGCTCGCTCATTCCCGAGATTGTGCCGACCTTCGGCGACCAGGGGACGGTGACGGCGCAGGCGGCCGGCGACCTGGGGATCGCACCAGGCGTTCCGGTCGCCTACCGGGCGGGAGACCAGCCGAACAACGCGTTCTCGCTGAAGGTCCTCGAGCCAGGCGAGGTGGCGGCCACCGCCGGAACCTCCGGCGTCGTCTACGGCGTCGGCGATCGGGCGACGTGGGACAACGAGTCGCGGGTCAACACCTTCCTGCACGTCAATCACCGGCCGGAAGCGCCCCGCTACGGCGTGCTGCTGTGCGTGAACGGCACCGGGTCGCTCAATCGCTGGCTGAAAGGCGCAGTGGGGGACGGGCTGACTTACGACGAGATGAACGGCCTGGCACTCGAGGCGCCGATCGGGTCCAACGGGGTGATGGTGCTGCCGTACGGGAACGGCGCCGAGCGCACGCTGTCGAACCGTGACCCTGGCGCTGCGGTGTTGGGACTGTCTTTCAACCGGCACACCCGCGCGCACCTGTTCCGCGCCGCCCAGGAAGGCATCGTGTTCGCGCTCAACTACGGCGTGGACATCATGCGGGGGATGGGCGTCGAGGTGCGGGCCGTCAGGGCCGGCCGCGCCAACATGTTCCTGAGCCCGCTGTTCGCGCGGGCGTTCGCCGACACGTCCGGCGCCGTCGTGGAGCTGTTCGACACCGACGGCGCACAGGGCGCGGCTCGGGCCGCCGGCGTCGGCGCGGGAATCTTCCCGACCTACGGTGACGCGTTTGGAGGGCTCCGGGCCGTCGCGCGCTATGAGCCCGACCCGGCCACCGTGCCGCAGTACCGCGACGCCTACCAGCGCTGGCTCGGCGTGCTGGAATCGCATCTGGCTGGACGCGGGTGAGGAGTCCGAAGTTCTGAGTTCTGAGTTCTGAGTTCTGAGTCTTGAGTCCTGAGTCTCGAGCCCAGGGCCCAAGGCCGGGAGCCGATAGCCGTCTATTCCTCCGCGAGCAGCCGCCGCTCGCCCGTGAGCGCCCGAATCCCCGCGACGTCCTGAACGACCTCGAGCGTGCCGAGGGTACTCCCCCTCCGGGCTGCGCACCGGGTAATAGCGGATGTGCACGAAGCGGCCGCCCATCTCGATCCAGAACTCCGCCACCGTCCGCCTGCCCGCCTTGAAGTCGGCCAGGATGCGGTTGACGAGGTGCACGCTCTTCTCGGGGTGGCAGTTCTGCACGGCCATGCCGATGACGCCGCGCGTCCGCGGGAAGATCTTCTCGCCGTTCTCGTGGGAGAAGTAGCGCACCTTGTCGTCCTTGTCGACGAACGACAGCTCGACGGGCAGCGTGTTGAGGATGGCGGCCATCACCCCGGGCTCGACGCCGAGCGCCAGGTCCTCGACGCCGCCTCCCCTGATAATCCGCTCAGCCAGGCCGTCGTACTTGGCGCGCGTGTCTGGCCCGACCGAGGCCTCGGTGGCCTCGATGCCCGCCACGACGGCCTGGCCGTCGGCGGCGCTCATCACGCGGCGGGCCATCGGGTAGAGGATGTCGTTCTCCTTCCAGAAATGGCTCTTCATCAGCGCGAAGTACTCGCCGAAGGCCGCTCGCAACTGGTCGAGCACCCCGGCGTCCCCTCCGGCGTACGCCTCCACGAGGCGCGCCAGCGGCGGCAGCAGCGCCCGGTTCTGCTCGTGCTCCATCAGCATGACGGCGAGCGGGCCGCCGTGGCGCGGGATGCCGCGCTGCTCGATCAGCGGGAACAGGTGGTTCTCTTCCTTTTTGTTGTGGCAGCCGTCCACGTACTCCTGGAGGTATCGCGCCGCATCCCGGAGGAGCCCCGGCGGCGGGTTGCCGGGCCCGGCCAGCGCCAACTCCACGGCCTCGAACACCTGCTCCGTCGTTTGATGGTCGGTCATCAACAAGTCAGACCACTGCTCGGACATCGTTGCCTCCACGGGGACATGAATTCAATCTACCGATCATCGCCGACGCCGTCGGCGAGCGGGTATGACGTGGGTCATAGCCTGGCGGCCCTACTTCCTCGCGGGCCCCGCGCCGGTCACCTGCTGACGAACCTTGTCGACATCGCGGTGGAACACGAACAGCGGATCCGCGCTCTCCGCCTTCGTCGTGAAGTTGTACTGCTTGCCGCCCCGCTTCTTGATCCGGAGGTTCTTCTTCAGGTAGTCGACTTCGAATGTCTCGATCTCGGCGAACTTCAGCGCAAATGAGTCGCCCTTGTTCGTCGTGTCGTAGCGCACACCCTGCGGGTCCGCGACCAGCCTGCCTTCGCACGAGCCCATCGCGTGCTTGTGCACCACGTCGACGGCCTCTTTCAGCCGGATCTCCTTGAACTTCACCATGACGTCGGCCGGACCCGCCGCCACCTCAATCGGCTCCGAGTAGCCCTCGTACCCCTCGGCCGTCACATTCAGCCGGTGCGTACCCGGTGCGACGTCGGTCGCGGTGACCGGCGCATTGCCGATGTACTTCCGAATCGAGGAAGACCATCGCGCCCGGCACGTCGCTGTCGATGTGCAGTTCGCCGGCGGTTGGCGTGGCAGGCTCCGGCGGCGGCGCCGCGGGCTCGACCTTCTTCTTCGGGCGCGGCGTGGCGTCGCGGGAGGCCTCGATGGTCGGCGCCGGTCGGTCGACCGCGGGCACCGAGGCCGGTGCGGGTGCCGGCGTGACGGCGGCGACCGGCTCGGCGGTCCGGCTGCTGCCGAGCCACATGCCCAGCAGTCCAGCCGCGCCGAACACGGCGACGACGGCGATGCCGACGACCACCCACTTCGTTGCGGACCGCGTGGTGGGGGATGCGTCGTGTCCTGGGTTCATCTCGCGCTCACTCCCATTCAATCGTGCCCGGGGGCTTCGACGTGACGTCGAGGGCCAGGCCGCTGACGCCTGGCAGGGGCAGGATCGAGCGGCGCAGTTCCTCGACGAGCGGCGCCGGCAGCGGCGCCGGCGTGGCTGTCATCGCGCGTTCCGAATGGATCGGCCTGACGATGACCAGTTCGCGCCCGGCGCCGTCGAGTGCCAGCGGAACGAGTACGGTGGGGCACTGCCGAATCTCGTCGTACAGTCCGTGGCGTCTGAGACCGTCCATCACGAGGGCGTCCGCCTCGCGCAGCAGATCCAGGCGCTCGCGCGTCATCGACGCGGCCACGGGCCGCGCCGATGCCGGCATCCGAGGCCCCAGGTTCCAGATGCAGCGGTTCAGGCCGGGGACCTGTTTCAGGATCATGCCGACGGCTTCGAGCAGCGGAGCCCATTCCAGGTTGCCCCCGAGCATGACCGGATGCTCGTACGCGCGGAGGTCGGCCTTCACGCCGACTGATCGGATCGGCAGCGCCAGCGCCTGGAGCCCGTACCGCGCGGCGAGCCCGGCGAGTGGCGGCTCCAGGTCGCCGAAGCCCTCTCGATCCTCGACGCCGTGCGAGCAAAGCAGGCGCACGCCGAGGCCAGGGCCGGGGAACGGGTGCCGCCGAGATCATGTCGTGCGGGATGCCCAGCTGCTCGCCCAACTCGCGCACTTCCACCTTGTAGAGCTCGGCGAGGGGCTCGACGACCCGGCCGGCTTCAATCATGCGTGCGATGACAGGCACGCGATTGTGATGGGTCTTGATCGTGTCGGCCCGCTTGGTCCCGCCCGTTTCAATCGTGTCGGGGTAGATGGTGCCCTGGCCGAGCAGGTGATCCTCGATCCCCAGCCGCCGCGCCTCGCGCTCGAAGACCTCGACGAACGTGTCGCCGATGACCTGCCGCTTCCGCTCCGGCTCGTTGACGCCCGACAGCGCCTCCAGGAACAGGTCGCTGGCGTCCACGAAGTGCAGGTGTTCTCCCAGGCCCATCCCGCGCAGCATCTCGACGACGGCGCGGCTCTCGCCCTGGCGCATCAGTCCGTTGTCGACGTGCAGCAGGTGGAGCCGATCGGAGCCGATGGCGAGCCCGAAGAGCCGGGCCGCGACCGTGGAGTCGACGCCGCCCGACGCGAGCAGGAAAACCGACCGGTCGCCCACCTGCGCGCGCACGCGCTCGACCTGTTCCTCGAGGTACCGCTCCATGGTCCACGACGGCGTGCAGCCGCAGATGCCGAGCACGAAGTTGGCGATCATCTCGTGCCCGTGGACGGTGTCGTCCACCTCGGGGTGGAACTGAAGACCGTACCGGCGGAACCGGTCCGACCCGATGGCCGCGAAGCGGTGCCCGCCGCCCTCGCTCTCGCCGATTGCCGTGTACCCGAGCTCTTCGAATCCGTCGCCGACGCTGACGACCGAGTCGTAGTGGCTCATGAAGACCTGCTCGACCCGCGCCAGCCCGTTGAAGAGCGCGTGGTCGTGCACGATGTGCAGGCTCGCACGGCCCCATTCGCGCCCCCCGTGGACCACCTCGCCGCCATAGTGCTTCGCGATTTCCTGGTGGCCGAAGCAGAAGCCGACGATCGGGATGTCGAGGTCGTAGATCGCCTTCGTGTAGCCCGATTCCTCGCCGAAGGACGAGAAGCTGGGGCTGCCCGAGATGATGATTCCGCGGTAGCCCGCGAACATCTCGATCGGGTCGTCCGGTTGACGGATCTCCGCCAGGACGCGCAGGCGCCTCACCTTGGTCGCGATCAGGTGCGCGTACTGCCCGCCGAAGTCGATGACGGCAATCGTGTCGTGATGAGTCATCGTTCTGGTTACGATAGCCTGAGCCTCGGCTGGCGGCAACCGCCAGGAGGTCGCGGCGCGCCTACTTCTTCGCCGCCATCCCCGTCCGCTCGCCGATCCACGTCGTCACGAGGTCCAGGAACCCGGGGATGAACTCCTTCTTCAGCGTCGCGTACTCGCTCACGCTTCCCGTGCTGGCCTGCTGGTAGAGATGGTTCGCCCCGGGCAGCACCACGATGCGGTAGTCTTTGTGCCCGCTCTTCGTGAACACCTCCTCCATGACCCGCCGATTCGGTTCGGACGGAACCTGCAGGTCCTTCCCGCCGAAGATCGCCAACACGGGAACCTGGACCTTGGCGAGCGTCGGTGCCGGGTCGTAGTCGAGGAAGAACTTGAACCAGGGAGAGCGCACGCGGCTGACCTCCGCCATGATCCCCTGGCGCGCTACGGCCTGGGGGTCGCCCATCGCCTTCCGCTGCTCGTCTGGCAGCTTCGCGATGGCCGACATCGCCAGCTTCTCGCCGGCCTCGGTCACGGCCTCCCAGCCCGTGCCCGACCGGACCGCCGCGAACATCATCCGTTGGAGGTCGGCGTTGGCACGGACCTGCGCCTCCGGGATGTGCTCGGCGGCGGCGATCATCTCCGCCTGCGCCAGCATGATCTTCTCGCCGGTCAGCGCCGGGCCCGACATCAGCACGATGAACGCGACCGACTTGGAGTTGACGGCTGCCATCGGCGCTACCAGCCCGCCTTCACTGTGCCCGAGCAGGCCGATGTGCGCCTTGTCGATGTCCGGCCTGGCCTCGAGGTACCGCACCTGCGCGATGGCGTCGTCCGCGAAATCGGCGGTCGTCGATTTCGGCACGCTCCCCGTCGAGCCGCCCACGCCGCGGTCGTCGCAGCGCAGCACGGCGAAGCCGGCCCGCGTCAGGTGATCGGCGATCATCCTGAACGGCCTGACGCCGAACACCTCTTCGTCGCGGTTCTGCGGCCCGCTGCCGGTGATGAGCACGACGGCAGGATGGGCGCCCCCGGTGGCCGGAGCCGTCAGGGTGCCGGCCAGGGTGACGGCGCCAGCCTGGATCGTCACCTCCTCCTGACGGTAGGGTGGGGGCGGTTCCGACCGGATCGCCGCGCCGCGCCTCATCTCGAAGGTGCCCTTCGCGGGGCCCTGGGTGAAGGTGCCCGACATCACGTCGCCCGCCAGCGTCCCCTCGAACACCGCGAGCCCCGGACCGGCCGGAAGCTGGAAGTACACCCGCCCGTCCGTGGCCCGGACGCTGCGGAGCGGGATACCCTTCGCCCCCTGCTGCGGAATGTCGATGGTGGCGGTCAGCGCCGCGCCCACGTCCGTGAACACCACGACGATGCCGAAGTCCTGGCCCATGACCGAGATGGCGCCTTCCCACCGGCCGGCGACGGGGGCCTGCGCAGAGAGCGGGGAGGCCCAGGCAAGCGCGAGCAGGACGAGGGGTAGCGTGCCGAGCGTCCGACGGGACATGGTGAGCTCTCCTCCTACACTTCCATCGCGTGAAGCGGGCGACGCGTCTGCCATCCGCCGCGCGTGAAGTCCGGAAACGGCACCGGCTTGCCGCGACCGGCGACCGAGGCCTCGGTGAGCGACGTGACGACGCTCCACGCGGCGGCGTCGTACACGTCGAAGTCGAGCGTTCGGCCGTTTCGAAGGGCGTCGATCAGCCGGTAGTCCTCGATGTAGTCCATGCCGCCGTGCCCCGCCCCGCGCGCCTTCTCGGCGTGGGCCGTCCAGAGCGGATGGTCGAACTCCGCGAACATGTCGAGCGTGTCCCACGCATGAGGCTGGCTGCGCCCTTCGACGTAGACGCGATCCGGGTACTTCTCGAACAGCCCCTTGGTGCCCTGGACCTTGTGGATACGGCTGTAGGGACGAGGCAGGTTCGTGTCGTGGTAGAGCGTGATGACCTTGCCGAGCGCGGTGTAGATGAGGGAGACGTTCACGTCGCCGAGCGCGTACTTCTGGGTGGCGCGCGCATCGGTCGGGCCGAACTTCTCGGCCGCGTAGAGGTTCAGGCCGCGCGACGGGCTGCTCATCGACACGAGGGAGTCGAACCGGTCGCCGCGGTTGATGTCCATGCACTGGGCCACCGGGCCGAGGCCGTGCGTGGGGTAGAGGTTGGCGTTGCGCCTGATCGAGTGCGCCCGCCGCCAGAGCCCCTCGCCCTCGTTCGAGAACTTCACGTCGCGCAGGTCGTGGAGGTAGCCCGCCTCGGCGTGGAGAATCTCGCCGAGCAGGCCCTGCCTGACCATGTTCAGGCACTGCATCTCGGGCCGGTCGTAGCAGCAGTTCTCCATCATCACGCAGTGCCGCTTCGTGCGCTCCGACGTTTCGACGAGCCGCCAGCACTCCTCGGTCGTCATCGCCGCCGGCACCTCGGTCGCGGCGTGCTTGCCGGCCTCCATCGCGGCCACGCAAATCGGGACGTGCCATTCCCAGGGGGTGGCGTTGTAGACGAGGTCGATGTCGTCGCGCGCGCAGAGCCTGCGGAAGTCCTCGGGCCCGTTCGAGTAGCCCTCGGGCTTCTCCTGACCGGCGTCGACGACCCACTGCTGCGCTCGGGCCACCTTCTCCGGCACGATGTCGCAGACGGCGCGAATCTGCACCCCCTCGATCTCGAGGAGATTCCGGACGTGCGCCGAGCCCATGCCGCCGACGCCGACGTGGCCGATGCGCACGGGGTCGATGGGCGGCACCTTGAATTCCAGGAGCGGGCTGGTCTTGAGCGTCTTCGGCGGTTTCGCGCCAGCCTGCGGCGCCTGGGCGAATCCAACACCAGACAGGGCGGTCCCCAGTCCCGCCGCCGCGCCCGCCTGCAGGAACCGCCGACGACCCGGTCCGTCCGACCTCCCGTTGCCCATGGATGCCTCCCGGCTGCGCACGGCCTCCGGAACATCATACATACACCGGCCGCCTGCCGGGTACGCCATAATCGGCCCGGAGCGGTTCAATGGACGTGCGGCAGAAGGTGCTCTTCGTGGACGCCCGGACCGGCTACTACCGCGTCGGGAAGTACCCGGTCGGCGACTTCTTCGGCCCGGTCGACCTCGGCCTCCACCTGGCCGGGCGGTTCAACAGCCTCAACATCGGCGTCGGCCTCCTCGCCGGATCGATTCTCCCCGGTTCGAACCGCCTCGTGGTGACCGGCTTCTCGCCGTGCTGGGGCGGATTCTACGTGTCGTCGATGGGCGGCGCCGGCCTGGTGTTCGACAACCTCGGCGTCAACATGCTGTCGATCGTCGAGTCGGCGGCGACGCCTTCGGTGCTGGTGCTGAACCGTCAGCACGGCGAGGACGTCGACGTGTCGCTGATTCCGATCGACCTCCCGCGCGTCTGGGCGTCCGGCCGGCTCGGCGTGTACGCGCTGCTCGACGAGGTGCACGCGAGCCACACGGCCCGCTTCTCGGAAACTCCGCGGATTCTCGCCGTCGGCCCGGCCGCCGCGTCCACGGACTTCGGCGGCATCGTGTCGGTGCCGATCGACGGCAGCGGCGCGCTGACGCACGTGGACACGTGGGCGGGGCGCGGGGGCTTCGGAACCCGGCTGCTTCGCGACCACAACATCGCCGCCGTCATCTACGGCGGCACGGTCGTCGACGAGGATTTCCGCGATCGGAAGGTGGCCGACGACTGGTTCCAGGTGCGCTTCCAGAAGCGGCTGGCGGCGAAGGACTTCGAGGCGACCACGAAGTACCGCTTCGACCCGAAGCTGGCCACCGGCGGCACGCTGGGCGTCAACTTCAGCACGCTCGGCGGCGCGATGCTGTCGTTCAACTACCGCAGCATCTACATGAGCGAGGCCGAGCGCGTCGCGCTCCACCGGTCGCTCGTTGTCGACCACTACCTCAAGCAGTTCAACGAGGAGACGATTGCGGCCAGGCAGCAGCACACCTGCGGCGAGCCGTGCGCCGCGGTGTGCAAGAAGATGCGCGGCGAGTTCAAGAAGGACTACGAGCCTTACGAGACGATGGGGCCGCAGTGCGGGATCTTCGACCAGCGCGCGGCCGAGACGCTCGCACATCACGCCGACGCGCTCGGGTTCGACGCGATCTCCGCGGGCGGCGTGCTGTCGTGGATGATGGAGTGCCTCCACGAAGGCGTGCTCTTGCCGTCGGATGTCGGCGTCGAAGCGTCACCCGTCTTCACACCCGACGCCTTCCGAGTCGTCGACGATTCCATGCACAACGCTCGGCTCGGCGTCGCGATGCTGGACGCGATCGTGGCGAAGCGGTTCAACCTGGAGAACGGCCCCCGGCGCCGCGCGCGCCGCCTCGCCAGGGTCAAGGGACGCAAGGTGCTGGACCTGTTCGTCCACACCGCGTTCGCGCGGAAGGGCTGGATGGTGCCGAACCAGGTACCTGGACGCCCGGCGCGCTCGCGCCGATGCCAATCATGGGCAAGTACTACATGTACTACGGGCCCGACTTCCTCGCGCCGCGCCAGCTCGGGCGCCTCAATGCGGACCGGATGGTGCAGGAGCTGATGCTCGACAACCTCGGCATCTGCCGCTTCCACCGGGGCTGGGCGGAGGAGATGGGGGCCGAGATCATCCAGGCGCTCTACGGCCTGGGTCGGGAATTCGTCGAGCAGGCGAAGATGACGGCGAGCCGCATCAACAGCCGGAACGCCTCGGTCTTCTGGGAAGCGGGTCGGAACGCCGATTTCGTCTACGAGTTTCTGAAGCGGCACCGCGATGTCGGCGGCGCCAGCCGCCCGGGGCTCGACGAGTGGATCGGGCGGTTCGGGGCGGACCGTCGGGAGGCGGCCCTGGACTTCTGGTACGAGATGCACAAGGGCGCGCACGAGTCGCTGCTGGAATTCTGAAAAGCGCGGGCCCGCGGTAAGATGGGCGGGCATGAAGCTGCCGGCGTTCATCTCCAGCCACCTCGATGCCATCGAGCGGGAGCTCGACCGGGTGACGCCGCCGGAGTCGGCGAGGCCGCAGGCGCTGCACCGCGCGATGCGCTACACGCTGATGGCGCCGTCCAAGCGGGTCCGCGCCGTGCTCGTGATCCTGTCGGCCGACGTCTGCGGCGGGGCCGACCGCGCGCTGCCCGCCGCAGCCGCCGTCGAACTCGTCCACGCCGCGTCGCTCATCCTCGACGACCTGCCGTCGCTCGACAACGCCGCGATCCGCCGCGGCCGCCCGTCGAACCACGTCGCGCACGGGGAGGCGATGGCGCTGATGGCGGCGTTCGGCCTCTTCAACCTCGCGTTCGCCACCCTCGCCCGATTCTACGATCCGGCGCTGGCGAAACGGCTGACGGCGCTCGTCACGGACGCCTCGGGATCCGAGGGGCTGACCGGCGGCGAGGTGGAGGACCTCCTGGCCACCGAGTCGTCGATCTCTTTCGAGGCGCTCGAGCTGATCCACCGGTGGAAGACCGGCGCGCTGTTCGTGGCCGCCGCGGCGGCCGGTGCGCTGACCGCCGGCGCCCGGCCGGAGCAGGTGACCGCGCTCTCCGCGTACGCCAAGAACCTCGGCCTGGCGTTTCAGATCGTCGACGACCTGCTCGACGTGGAAGGCGACCCGGCGGAGACCGGCAAGCCGCGGCTCGCCGACGCGCGGAAGACGACATTCGTCTCGTTCAGCGGCGTGGAGGGCGCGCGATCGCTCGCGCGCGAGCTGTGCGAGACGGCCACCGGCGCACTCGATGTCTTCGGGCCCCGCGGTGGAGCCCTGCGCGAGCTGGCGGGATTCGTCGCGGGCCGGCGCGCCTGAGCCCGGCCGTCCGGTGAAGAGATGGCAGACCCCACACCAGACGTCGATCACCTGCGCGCCCGGCTGCGCGAGCTGGGCTACCTCGACGCGGGCATGAACCGCTTCGTGCTCGGACCGGTCCGGGGCGGGCGCGGGTTGTGGACCGTGGCGTGGCAATCGAGCGCGCGCATCGGCCTGCTCGCCGCCCTGCTGGCCGGACCGTCCGCCGCGCTCGCGTTGGGGGTGCGGCTGCCGGGCCTCCTGACCGGAGCCCGCGACGCGGTCGTCCTGGCGTTGTATCTGGGCGCGCTGTTCGGCATGGCCGTGGCGTGTCTCGCGCTCGTCGCCAGCCTGCTGCTCGGATGGCTGGCCTCGCGGCCGCGAGGGGATGCGGCCATCGAGCGGGTCGGTCCGAGGCTGGCTCGCGTGGCCGGCGCAGTGGTCGCCCTCTCGTGCTTCGCCTATCTGGTCCTCTGGTGGCGGACCGTGAACCCCGCCGGGAGCGTCTGGCGCGCCGAGGCATGGACCTGGCCGGTGCTCGGCCTTTCGACCGCCATCAGCATGCTGCTCGGCCGCGCGGTCACCGTTTCCACGCTGGCCCTCGCCGCGCGCGGCGCGGCGGCCACACCGCTGGCGCTTCGTCTCCCGTCGCGTTCGTGGCTGCTGACCGCGGGCAGCGGCGCCCTGGTGTTCCTGGGCGGCGCGGCGCTGCTGTTTCTCACGACGCGGGGCGAAGCCAGACCGCCCGCGCGCCAGGCGCCGGTGCCCCGGATGCAGACCGGACTGCACCTGACGGTCGTCGCGGTGGACGGACTGGACCTCGCGTTTCTCGAGCGGCTCTCCACGGAGTCCCGAACACCCACACTCGCGCGGCTCGCCGGCGGCGCACGCCTGGCGATTCCGGCCTCGGATGCGCCGGACCCGGCGCGCACCTGGACGTCGCTGGCGACAGGCGAGCCTGCCGACGTCCACGGCGTGACCGGGATCGAGGCCCGGTCGGTCAGCGGCATCGCCGGAACGGTCCCGGCCGCGGCGTCGCCGCTCTCCGGCGCCATCGCCGCCGCGACGGACCTCGTTCGGCTGACCCGGCCCACGCTGACCACCGGGCTTCAGCGCCGGTCGAAGACGTTCTGGGAAGTGGCCGCCGACTACGGCCTTCAGACGGCGGTGGTCAACTGGTGGGCGACGTGGCCGGCGCCGCCGGGACCGGGCGTGGTGCTGAGCGACCGGGCGACGCTTCGCCTCGAGCGCGGCGACGAACAGGACGCGGAAATCGCGCCGCCGTCCCTCTATGCCGCTCTGAAGCCGGAGTGGCCGACCGTTCGGGACGAGGTGCGGCGACGCGTGGTTGCGGCGTTCGAGGGCACGAGCGAGGCCGACGGCCCGATCCTCCGGAGGGCGGCCGAGCAGGACGCGCTGCCGGCGGCCCTGGCCGCGCGGGTGTTCGCGGAGGGCGGAGACCTCCGCGCCATCTATCTGTCCGGCCTCGACATCGCGCAGTACAACCTGGTCGGCAGCGCCGCCGGCGCCGGGCTTCCCGCGTCGGCTCTGGCCGCTCGTGTGGAAGCCCTGGAGCGATACTACGTGTTCCTCGACCGTCTCGTGGAGGCGCTCGTGGCCGACCCGCGTCCCGGCTGCGTTGTCGCGCTGGTGACCGACCCCGGCCGGTCGGCGGCGGGTGGAGGCGGTCTGCTGGCGTTGACCGGCTCCGGCGTGGGTGCCGCGACGAGGCAGTCGGGCAGCGCCTCCGATGTGGCGCCGACCCTCCTGTATCTGCTGGGAATCCCGACGAGCCGCGAGTTGCCGGGCCGTCCGCGAACCGACCTGGCCGATCAGTCGATTGCATCGCGTGTGCCGGTCCGCCACGTGGACACCTACGGCTCTCGCGTCCTCGCACCGCGGTCGCCTGGAGCGAGTCCGCTCGACCGGGACATGCTCGACCGGCTTCGCAGCCTCGGCTACGTTCGGTAGGTTCCGTGGGACGGGTGAAATTGTTGACGAAACGTCTACAAATCTCCGTCCGGCTGAGGTATCATGGCGTCGCCCGCCAGTGCGCCTGCCCTTGGGCCAGGCGCCGCCTGCGGAGGCTTGATTCTTCCATCAACGAAGCGAGTGGGGTGACCATGAGAGCCAAGATGATGCGCGCCGTGATGCGGCTGGCCGGGATAGCCGCGATAGCGGCCCTCGCGAGCGTAGGCGTTGCGACGGCCGACAATCAGGCGCCGAAGCCGGCGGCCGCCGCAGACGGGTTCCGCCACGCGACCATGCTGGGCGGGTCCCGGAGCCTGATTGGTCCGCTGAGGGACCTGGCCGCTCTGAAGCGGGCCATTACGCGGCCCGCCGTCCGGAAGGCGGTCGAAGGGGCGATGGATGCCGCTGGCCTGAGCGCCGCGGTCAAAGAGGAAATCCTGAAGACCCTCGTCGCTGCCGACGCCTCCCAGCTCAGGGACGGCAGTTTCGCGGTTGGCAACACCTGGGTCTGGATGGGCCTGAAGAACGCCGGCAAGCCCGACGTCATCCGCAACGTCCGCTGGAGCGGCGCCAAGCCCTTCGCGACGTGGTTCTTCGACGTTGACGACGGCGAGACGCTGTTCCACTTCATCCTGCCGAAAGCCTGCGGCAACCTGGCCCTGGCGTCGAGCGAGCGGAGCCCGAAGGCCATCGAGGCCGAGCGGGTCCGTCGAGCGGCCGAGGAAGAGGCCCTCCGCGCCGAAGCGGCGCGCAAGGCCGTGAAGCCCCCACCCCCGCCGCCGCCCCCGCCCCCGCCGCCCGCTCCCGCGTCGTGCGGCCTGACGGCGAGCGCTGCGAAGGCCAAGGGCGGCCTGGCGGTGACTATCGACGGCGGCGAGTGCGCGTCAGGCCGTTCGCCGGCCGCAACGCTGGTCGTCACTCTCGTCGGGCCGGACGGCAAGACAGTGAGCATGGACCAGCAGGGGAAGGCCGTCACGCAGTTGTCGCTGACGCCGCCCTTCAAGGCGACGGTGCTGCTCAAGAAGGCGCTGCCGGGCACCTACACCGTCAAGGGGGTGTCGACCGCCGCGAACGCGAAGGCGCCGCAGAGCAACTGCGAGACGACGTTCGCCGTCGTCGAAGACGACAAGGTCGACTTCTTCTTCGAAGGCGACTTCGGCAAGGAGCGGCGCGTCCGCCTGAACGGGGAATCGACCAATGAGCCTGTCGAGACCTCCGGCGGCTACTGCGCGCCGCTGTTCGGGTTCAAGTTCGGCGTCGACCTGAAGGTATCGGAGTCCTGGAGCATCGCGCCGGGCGGCGGCTTCGCGGTCAATACGAGTCACACTGGCAACTCGAGCCTGTTCGCCGAGGTCGAGTTCAACAAGTGGTCCGCCGAGCGCAAGGGGTACTTCGGGTTCAACCTCGGCGTGTGGGACTTCACCCACAGCGGGATGATTGCGCCGACGGCCGGCCTCCAGTTCGGACGCCGCCTCTGGTCGGCCGGCCCGATGGGCAACGAACTGCACTTCGTGGGGAGCGGCCGCCTGTTCCTGAACCAGCTGGACGACATCGCGAACAACTACCAGTTCTGGGCTGGCATGCGCTACATCTTCCGGTAGCCTGCCGGACGGCGACTTCGGCGTATCTCGACGGGCGCTGAGGCAACGGCTTCCGCGCCCGTTTGTTCTTCGAGGCCGAAGGCTCCCGTTCGCACCACCTCGCAATCCGGCAACATCGTAACTTCGCAACTTCGTAAGATCGCGACTTCGCAAGATCGCAAGATCGCAACTTCGCAAGATCGCAAGATCGCAAGATTCAGCTACGATCTCCCCATGCTGATTCTCCAGGTCAACATTTGCGTCAAGCCGGAGCACGTGGACGCGTTTACCGCGGCCACGACGGCCAACTCGAAGGGCAGCCTCGCCGAGCCTGGCGTCGCGCGCTTCGACGTGCTGCAGAACGAGGAAGACCCGACGCGCTTCATGCTGGTCGAGGCCTACCGCAGTCGCGAAGCGATCGCCGCGCACAAGGAAACGCCTCACTACAAGTCGTGGGTCGAGGCCGCGACGCCGATGATGGCCGAGCCGCGCACCCGGTCGTGGTGGACCAGCGTGCATCCGGACGATGCCGCCTGGTAGGTGCGCGTGGCCATGCCGTTCGAGTTCGCGACCGCGACACGGGTGGTGTTCGGCGCCGGGACGAGGCGGGAGCTTCCGGCCATCGTGCGCGGCTTCGGGCGCCGGGTGCTGGTCGTCATCGGCCGGTCGCCGCAGCGCAGTGAGCCGCTCGTCGCCGGCCTCTCCGAATCGGGCGTTCGCGTGGTGCGCTGGTCGGTCGAGGGTGAGCCGACGGTCGACCAGGTCCTCACCGGCGCGGAACTGGCTCGCAGGGAAAGGTGCGAGCTGGTGGTGGCCGTCGGCGGCGGCAGCGTCATCGACGCCGGAAAGGCCGTGGCGGCGCTGGCCGCCAACCGCGGAGATCCGTTCCGGTACCTGGAGGTGGTTGGCCAAGGGCTCCCGCTCGAGCACGCGAGCCTGCCGTTCATCGCCGTGCCCACCACGGCGGGCAGCGGCGCGGAGGTCACGCGCAACGCCGTGCTGACGGTCCCTGACCGCGGCGTCAAAGTGAGCCTTCGCAGCGCTCTCATGCTGCCGCGCGTGGCGCTGGTCGATCCCGAACTCACCGTGGATCTGCCCCCGGCGGTCACGGCGTCGACCGGCCTGGACGCCCTCGCCCAGCTCATCGAGCCCTACGTGTCTCTCAAGGCCTCGCCCCTGGTCGACCCGCTGTGCATCGACGGTATCGGCCGTGTGGCGCGCGCGCTGCCAGTCGTGTTCCGAGACGGCGCCAACCTGGGCGCGCGCGAAGAGATGTCGCTCGCCGCGCTGCTGGGCGGCATGGCGCTCGCGAACGCCGGGCTCGGGGCGGTGCACGGGTTCGCCGGTCCCATCGGCGGGATGTTCCCGGCGCCGCACGGCGCCGTTTGCGCCGCACTGCTCCCGCGCGTCGTCCGCGCCAACGTCGCGGCGCTCGAGGGACGCGATCCCTCGAATCCCGTCCTAGGCCGGTTCGACACGATCGGCCGCGCGCTGACGGGTCGCAGCACCGCGTCGGCGGCCGACGGCGTTGCCCACCTCGAGCGCCTTCGGTCGGATCTCGGCGTTCCGCCGCTTCGCGCGTGGGGCGTGACGGAGTCGCACGTGCCGGCGCTCGCGGCGCAGGCCCGCCGCTCGAGCAGCATGCGCGGGAACCCGATCGAACTGACCGACGAGGAGCTCGCCGGGATTATCGCGGCCGCGCTGTAGCCGGGAGCTGTCGGCTGTCAGCTGACCCCTCACTTCACCGTAGCGCCTGAGGCCAGGAAGTTCTCGAGGACCATGATCTCGAACTTGTTCTCGCCGTCAAGGTAAGCTACCTGCCGGCCGTCTGGGTGCACCCGAATCCCGATCCCGTATTGCAGGCTGAGATCCAGCCTGCGCTGCTCGCCGCTGTCGATCGCGATCGACCAGAGTTGTGCGCCAGCGCCCACGACCCTCACGACGAGCAAGGTTCTACCGCCAGGCCCCCAGGCCAGGGACAGCCGGAGCCCGCCATCCGTCGCTGTCGCGTGCCACACCTCTCGGGGCTCGCCCCCGCCGGTTGGAACCAGCAGGATTGTCGATGACGGGGGCCGTGACGGTTCGTTGCCGGCCACCCACCACACGGCGACAGAGCGACCGTCGGGAGACAACTCCCAGCCCTGCCCCTCCCCTCCCGCGAGGCCCTGCCGACGGATTACCCCGCGTTCGGCTCCCGAGTCGAGGTTCCTCTCGATGATCGCCAGTTCACCGGTGGCGGGCAGCTTGGTCGCGTAGTAGATGCGCCTTCCGTCAGGCGACCATTGCGGCCGTTGAAGAGGATTCCCGTCGACCGCCTTGGTGACCACCGGAGTGGCCGTTCCGGATTGCGCATCGATCAGGTAGATGCCCTGCCGGCCCTCCGCATCGTGCCCCTGGCACACGAACGAACGGCCGTCCGGCGCCCAGCGTGGCCAGTTGAAGCCCTGGAGGTTGGGATGTAGCTCCCGAGTCAGGCCGGTGTCCACTGACCGGATGGCGAGGACCTTGTTACCGCCGGCACGGCTGTGGACCGATGTATAGGCGAGGAACTTGCCGTCGGGCGACCAGTCGGGCTGAGCGTTCGCCCCCACGAAGGTCTCAATCGGGCGCACTGGGGGAGAGAGCAGACGTCCCGTGCTGAAATCCAGGGAAGCGACGTGAACGTCTCGACCGTCGATCTGCGACCCAACGTAGAGCGCGCCGGCGGAGGTGACTCCCAGAGAGTCGGCCGGAACATCCGGTCTGAGCAGGACGGGTACGCCCAGCGGTTTCCCGTTTGAAATCCGGATTCCCCAAACGGCGGTGGAGCCGGTGCGATCGCTGGCAAACAGCAACTGCTCGCCGTCGGGCGACCAGCCCAACACAGAGTCGCGCGCTGGACCTGACACCACGGGGGGTTCGCCACTCCCGTCGACGGCGAGGAGTGCGACATCGAGGTCGCGGGTGGGGCGCCCGGCCGAACTGTGGGCGACGGCAAGGAACCTGCCGTCGGGAGAGAAGAACATGTGCCCGTCGTCGCTGCCCGACCTCAGCACGCGAAGCGACCCGGACTGGACGGAGACGAGGCCCGTGTGGATGCTTCTATCCTTCCGTTGCAGACTCACCGCGATCCACCTGCCATCGGGAGACCAATCGTACGGTGCGATCCAGACGACGTCTTGGCTGCTGAGCAGCCGTCGCGGTTGTACGAGGCCAGAGGCCGGAAGGCTGGCAACGCGAAGCTCGTAGCGCTCGGCTCCATCGAACCAGGCGTAGGCCACCTGCTTTCCGTCCCTCGAGATGGCGGACTCTTCAGCGAACTCTGATGACTTCGCCCAAGTCCCCTTGTCGGTCAGACGACGGTCACTGTCGTTGACGAAATCGTGCAAGGCGAGGTCGCCGGTGTCCCAGTCGACGTAGCTCAGGTACCGCCCGTCCGGCGAGACCCGCCCGTAGGTATTGACCTTCGGGCCTGTCCATGCCCGACGATAGGCAACGTCCTTCCGACTGCCGTTCAGCGCGAACAGCCTGGCTTGTGCGGCGGTCACCACGGATGTCTGATCGGGGAAGTCGCGAACGGCATGTTCGTACGACTTCCGCGCCTCGGCGCTTCCGAGCTTCTCGTAGCACTGGCCCATCCGGAGCCACGCCTGGGCCGCCACCGCGCGGTCGTTGCTCGTCGTGACCTTCCGGGTACTGCTCGATTGCGCCCTTCAGGTCGCCGTCCACGGTCTCAGTGCGGATGGCGGCCTGCAGATCGACGTCGGGGCGCGTCTTCTGCTGTCCGGCCACTCCACCCGCCAGCACCGTGGCCACCGCGATCAGTGCGAATGCCGTCCGTCGCATGTTCATCGCCTCCTGACCGACAGCGTAGCGGGCCACTGTGTCCGGGCGTTGCGGACGTGGTGACGTTTCGGTGTCGATCTCATGCCTCGAACCGGTATCCAATCCCGCGCACGCTGACGATGTGGCGGGGTTCGGCGGGGTTCGCCTCGATCTTCCTGCGCAGCTTCACCAGGTGCGTGTCCACGACCCGGTCGGTAATCGACACGCCGCGGCCCCACACCTCGTCGATCACCTGCTCACGGCTCAGCACGCGCCCGGGATGCTGCAGGAACACGCGGAGCATCTTCAGCTCGATCGCCGTCAAATCCATACGCTCGTCGGCGCGCCTCACCTCGGCTCGTGCGAAGTCGACCTCACACGATCCGAACCGGTGAACGGGTTCGCTGTCGGGCGCCGCCCGGCGCAGCAGCGCCCGGACACGGGCGCGAAGCTCCCGTGGGCTGAACGGCTTGGTGACGTAGTCGTCGGCACCCATGTCGAGGCCCACGACCTTCTCGGCTTCATGGGCCTTCGCTGTCAGCATGAGCACCGGGGTGCGAACCCCCGCCCGGCGCAGGTCGCGGCAGACCTCGAGTCCATCCCGCCCCGGCAGCATGACGTCGAGGATGATCAGGTCCCAGGTTTCGCGGCCGCGCCGGCTGGCCTCGTCGCCCCTCCCGACGACCTCCACCGCGTGCCCTTCGTCCGTGAGGTCCAACTGGAGCCCCAGCGCGATGTCGGCCTCGTCTTCGACGACCAGGATCCGCGCCATGCTCTACTCCTTCTTCACCGGAAGCACGATCGTGAACTGGCTGCCGACGCCGTGTTCGCTCTCGAGCTCGAGGCGCCCGCCGTGTGCCGCGACAATCTGCTCCACCATCGCGAGGCCGATGCCCGTGCCCTTGATGCCGAGGCGCCGCGCCTGTTCGCCCCGGTGGAACTTGGTGAGAATCACGGACCTCTCGTCCGGTGGAATGCCGATGCCGTGGTCGCGCACGGCGATCGTGAAGTGCTCGCCGCGTCGCGCCGTACGAACCTCGATGGTGCGGTCATCGGGCGAGTATTTGACGGCGTTGTCCAGCAGGTTCCACAACGCCCTCGAAAGGGCTTCCGGATCGGCCTCGATGTTCGCGGGGCCGTCGCTGACGCAATCGATGGTGTATCCGGCGTCCTTCACATCCAGCCGGAACTCCTCGACCGCCTCGCGGACGAACACTGTTCCTTCTCGGCGCTCGAAACGGTATTGGCGCGACCCGGCTTCCATCCGTCCGAAGTCGAGGAGCGACTCGACGAGCCTGGTCAGTCGGTCGGTGGCGCGCGACTGGGCGTCGTAGCACACCCGGCGGCGCTCGTCGCCCAGGTGCTGGTGTTCGCGCAGCATGTCCGTGAACTGCCGCAACGACGTGAGCGGCGTTCGGAACTCGTGGGACACGGCCGCCACGAAATCGGCTTTCAGACGCGCCACCGCCAGTTCGCGGCTGACGGCAATCAGCACCAGGACGCTCGCCGTCAGCGACCACAGAACCGCAAGGGCGAAGCCCGCCGCCATCAGCAGCCGCCGCTGTGCAAAGGCCTGCCGAAGGTCCGGTACGCCGGCAGTCGCGACTGCGAGGTCCCAGGGCAACCCGGTGTCCACGGTTCTCCTGGTCGTCGTGGCCGCCGCATCGGCCGCGACGGCGCCGAGCCACGGACGTCCGCTGGCCTCGAGCGGCGCGAACGTCACACCGTGTTCTGTGGCCAGTGGTCCGGCTGCCGCGAGCCAACGGGCCTCCGCGAACCGCGGCGCTGCGATCAAGGTTCGAATGGAGTCAGCGGAGGCGTGCCAGAGTACGACGAGGGCGCGGCTCGAAACGGTGATTGCCGTCTGACCCGAAGGCGCCATCGAGGCTCGTTTCTGCCACAGGGCTTCGGCGGCCTCCGCGAACAGCTCTTCCTCCAGCGCGGGGCCCTGCTCGGCGACGCCACTCCACCTGGCGGCGTCGGCGGCGTAGAGCCAGTACACGGGCCCGGTCAAGGCCCACCGCCCCGAGCGCAACTCGCGGCCGAGCCGCTGCGCCTCGGCGGCGAGTTCCGTTGTGCGGCCCTCCTGCTCGAGCAGCTTCGCGCGGCCGTATCGCCCGGCGAGCCCCGCCGGCGTTCCCACCACAGCAACCCCGTCCGTTTCAGCGAGTCTGGCGTACGTCGCGAGCGCCTCCTCCCGGCGGCCGAGGGCGCGCAGGTTGCGGGCCAGCCTCAGCAGCGCGGCGGCCCGGACGGCGGCGTCGGACGATCCCGCCAGTTCGCGGAAGACACGGACGGCCGCGGTGCGATCTCCGCGGAACTCGAGGGCCTCGCCCTGCGCGAAGAGACCCGCGTCGGCTTCCGGGAGGGCCGGGACGGCCGGAAGGTAGGCGAGCCGCTCTTTCGGATACGCCCGCGCGAGGCCGGCAGCGAACTCGACGGCAACGGCCCCGTCCGGCCACTCCCGGGCGTTGGCCGCCAGGCGCTGCGCGTCCGCGGCGATGCCCCGCTGGATTGCGGCGGCCACCAAATCGGCAGCCAGCTCGAGCCGCTGCCGGACCTGCTGGCCTTCCAGCAGGCAGTCCTGGTCGAGCGTTCTCCAGCCAAGCCACGAAAGCAGCGCCAGCGGGACAATCGTCATCCCGGCGACGAGTCCGAGCAGACCTCGCGGCGGCAGCGCCAAACGTCTTGATGCCATTCGAGCCCGCCTGATTCTACTCCCGATGTGTGTGCGGACGATGGCGCCACGGTGGCGTTTCCGTGAACGCGGGGGGAGTTGCGGTGACTACTGGACGGGGTTGAGGGGGATGACGGTGCTGGCGGCTTCGCCGTCCATCGCGGCCGCGCCGAACTGCCGCCGCAGGCGCCGCTCGTAAGACGACAGCCACTTCTCGATCCGCTCGGTCCGCCGCCCCCGCGCGAGCAGCGCTTCGCGCGCGCGCTTCAGCGAGTAGTCGATCGTCTCGAGCCGCAGCTTGATCGCGCCGGCCGGCTTGTTCTCGTCGATGTCCTTGAACCCGAAGTACGGCGTGCCCGACTTCTCGATGATCTCCTCGATCGTCGCGTAGATCGGCGCGTCGTGGCCGCACTTGAAGTTCGACAGCTCGACCGCCACCAGGTTCGGGTGGCGCGCCGCGAACTTGGCCGCCCAGATCTTCAGGTTGCTGCTGGCCGCAAACGCCTGTTTCCAGACGTCGGAGACGTCCATCGGGTGCCGGATGAGCCCCTCGCGGGTCTCCTCACCGAACAATCGGTCCAGCAGGTCGTCGTCGAGCGGCAGCGTGCTCTGCGAGAACACGGCGTAGCCGAGCTTCTGCAGCTCCTCGGGTATCCCATGATTCAGGCCTGGATCGTGGTGGTACGCCCGACCGAGCAGCAGGATGCCCAGCCTGTTCTCCCGCTCAAGCCCGTCGAGCGCGGCGCGGGCCGCGGTCCGCACGGCCTTTTCATAGCCCGCGAGCGTCTCGTGTCCGGCCTGGATGGCGCGTTCGTTCTCCTCCCACGACAGGCCGAGCAGCCCGTCCCACATCTCGAACATCTGGCGGCGGAAGAGCGGCTGGTCCTCCATGTCGAGGAGGCCGTCGAGGTAGGTGACGCCCGCCTCGGCGAACAGGTCGCGGTCCTTGGTGAACGACGCCCGCACCGTCTGCGGCGTCAGCGTCACGGTCGGGCAGGCGTTGCTCCCCCGCGTGCCGAAGAACTTCGACGGCAGCACGTCGACCATCGGGAAGAAGACGCAATCGAGCGGCGCGCGCTTGTGCTTGACGAACAGCAGGTTGTGCACGTGCGCCAGGGCGACCTTCGACGGGAAGCACGGGTCGATGGCCCCCCGCGTCGCGCCGGTCCTGTACATCTCGTTGTTCGTGAAGTCCGAGAACACGATGTTCTTCGGGTCCACGCCGAGGCTCTCGAGGTAGCCGGTGTAGAACGGGGCGAGGGCGTACATGTTGAAGACGCGCGGAATCCCGACGCGCAGGCGCCCGCGCTTCTCGAACCGCGCCCGGCGCGCCCGGGAGGCCGCGGTCCAGCCCTTCGGCGGCAGATCGTCGGCCACACGGGCCGGGTGGCGGAGCTTCCAGACCTCGCGCGAGGCGAGCGCCACCAGGTTCGGCGTCCGCTTCTTCACCGCGTCCTCGGCCGCCTTGATGTCCCTCATCCGCGAGGCGTCCTCGGCCGCGCCCTTCTCGCACCCCGCGACGATGAAGCGGCGGTGGGAGGCTCGCTCGACGTCGGCGGCCACCTGGGCGCCGACGTCCGCCCTCTCACCCACCGACACGTCGATGAACGTGCGGATGCACTCGTTCTTGCAGAAGTGGCAACGCGTGTCGTCGTCGCACTTCGTGTCGAAGGTGACCCGTGTGGCGGCGTCGAGCCCGATAAACGTCGTCTGGCGGCCGGTCCGCCAGAGGCGGACGGCCTCGAGGCCCGCGCCGATCGCGCCCGCCTCGCCGCAGTGCTCGTGGAGCACGATCTCCGGCTGGCGCGACTGACCCTTGAAGTTGTCGCGGATGAAGTCGACCTGCGCCTTGACTGCCGCGAGGTTGCGCTGCGTGCCGCCCTGCAGCACGAACCGCCACCCGAAGCGCGACAGGTTCGGCGCCTTCGCGACGTAGAGAAACACATTGCGCGGCAGCACGGCGGCGAGCCCGGCGAGGATCTCGGGCGGTTTCCACCCGTGCCGCTGCACGTTGGCGATCTCGGACTGGAGGAACACCACGCAGCCCTGGCCGAAGACCGGCATCTCGCGCGCCTTGAAGGCGGTCTCGGCGAACTCCTCGACCGGGTAGCCGAAGCTGCGCGCGATGGCCTGCAGGAAGTACCCGTTGCCGGCCGAGCACGCGGTGTTCAGCCGGAAGTCTTTCACGCGGCCGTCGTGCATCACGATGATCTTGATGTCCTGGCCGCCGACGTCCACGATGACGTGCGGATCCCTGTAGAAGTGCTGCGCCGAGTTGGCGTGCGCCACGGTCTCGACCAGCGCGGCATCGCCCGCGAACACGTCCTTGAGGACGTCCTTCGCGTACCCGGTCGTGACCAGCCCCGCCACCTCGACGCTCGCCCCCCGGGACTCCACCTGCTGGCCGAGCGACGCGAACATCTCGATCGCGTCCTCGATGGGGTTGCCGCGCGACAGCTGGTAGGCCTTGGCGAGCACCCGGCCGTCCTCGTCGAGCAGCACGGCCTTGGTGGACGTGGACCCGGCGTCGAGGCCGATGAAGCCCCGCACCCGCGCCCCGGCCTCGAGGGCCGGCGGCGTCCACGCCGGACGCTCGTACATCGCCCGGAACTCGGCCAGGTCCATGCCCGAGGCGCCGACAGCCGCCGCGCCCCGCCGTGCGACCTCCGGCCCGCGCGCGATGGCGGCGGCGAGACGGGCCGCTCCGAGATACTCGGTGGCCGAGTCGCGCTCGCGGCGCGCGAACTCGACGGCGCCGAGCGCCGCGAAGTACTCGGCCAGCTCGGGCGTCACGATCACGTCCTTCGCCTGCACGCCCTCGGGGAGCCTGATGCCCCGTTCCTTCCAGCGCTCGGGGACGTGAGCCTGCCACGCCTCGCGCAACCCGCGAAGGAACGCGTGCGGCCCGCCCACGAGCAGCACGTTCGGGGGCAGTGCGTGGCCCCGCGCCAGCACCGTCAGATTCTGCACGACGATGGCGTCGAAGAGCGAGGCCAGCAGCTCTGCGGCCGCGACCCCCCGTTTCTGCAGGCCGTTGATGTCCGTTTCCGCGAAGACGCCGCACTTGCCGGCAATCGGGTAGATGTTCAGGCCGTCGTAGGGCGACTCGCACAGCAGATCGGGCGGGATCTTCAACTTCGCCGAGATCTTGTCGATGACCGACCCGGTGCCGCCCGCGCACTTGTCGTTCATCGACACCGTCTTGCGCGACGGGCCGTCGGTCTCCTCCTCGAAAATGATGATCTTTGCGTCCTGGCCGCCGAGCTCGATGACCGTGCGGGTCTCCGGGTGCCGGCGTTCGACGGCCAGCGCCACGGCGGCCACCTCCTGCACGTAGTGCGCGCCGACGAGCTCCGCATAGGCCGCACCCGACGATCCGGTGATGAACGCCCGCGCGCCGCCGCGACCGATGCCGGCCTCACGCTCGATCCGGGTCAGCATCTCCACCAGCTTCTCGGCCGGACGGCTCTCGTGCCGCTGGTAGTCCCGCCACACGATTTCGTCGGTGCGGGCATCGACGGCCACGGCCTTGACGGTGGTGGACCCGGCGTCGAGGCCGAGAAGGAATCTGGGTTCGGAACCGGTCATGGCACCTGCCGATGGGCTGACGGCCGCAGGCCGGGCTGGGCGCCGGCGTGCCTGGATCGCCAGGCCCCGTCGCGATCGATCAGGCGGCTGACGTGGAGCACGAAGTTCGCGGCCACGCCGGCCACGCCGGGGCTCGCCGGCACCGCGTGGAAGGGGCTGCGCAGCTCCGCGTGCGCATCGACGTAGCGGCAGATCTCGTTCAACTTCTTCCCGGTCGAGGCCAGCGCCTGGTCGAATTCCTGTTCGGCGCGCTGCCGCGCCTCGACCAGCACCATCTGCACGCGGCTGTGCGCGTGCAGCTCGCCCTCGGCCGCCGTTTCGATCGGCAGGAAGAGGACGTTCTTCACCTTGGCGGCCACCGTCGATTGCACGCCGTCGGACTGCGTGGACGGCATGCAGCCGAACGGCTTCAGGCTCAGCACCATGTGGGCGCCGTGGTTCACCGACGACAGGATGTTCTTGCCGACCTCGAGGTGCCCCTCGCCGCCGCGCGCCAGGCTGTGGTAGAACGGGTGCGCCGCCTGCGCCAGCGCTTCCTGGTCGACCAGGTGATGCGGCAGGTTGCCGAGGGCGCGGCACAGCGTGTGGTAGCGGTGGGTGTAGATCGCGTTGCCCAGCGAGTACCCCGCCAGCTTCGACAGCGTCGCCAGATCGTCCTTCAACCGGGCCTTGAGCCGCGCGGCCAGGGGCCCGGTGCGGGGCACGTTCAGGCCACGGCGGTTGACGACCTTCGCGTGCTGCTGCCTGAGCATGTACATCAGCCACGTGCTCAGCGGATCGACGATGACCTGGGCGCCCTCGCGTTCGAGGAACTCGAACATCCGGAAGTTGCCGTCGCCCTCGGTGGACTGCGCCCAGAACTCGCCGGTGATCTTGACGACCGGCTTCACGCGCAGCCGATCGACTTCGACGAGATCGAGGCGCTCGCGGCACCGGCGCATGACGTCGGTCGTCAGCGGCCCGTACAGCTGCTCGCGCATGTTCATCAGCACGCTGGCGGCGGTTCTGGGCACGCGATGGATCGAGAGCAGCCGCCATACCCACGCCGGCAGGCGGGTCTCCGGCTGCACGTGCCTCCGCGCGCCGAAGTCCTCGGCCAGGATCGCCATCGCCTCGTCCAGCTGGCGGTTGGTCGATCCAGGGACCACCTCGAACGGCCGAATCGCGTACGAGACGTCGTTCAGGACGTCGGCGACCTGGAAGGCGTTGAGGGCGCCCAGACCGAGCAGCATCGTCAGCTTCAACCCGGCCTCGCCGGTCGTCGCCTTGACGCCGTCACCCTGCTGGAACGTCAGGATCCGGAACCCCTCGAACCCCGCATTGCGCAGGGCCAGCCGGTATTCGCCCTCGTACATCCCGAACCGACAGGGCCCGCAGCCGCCTGCCGTGAAGAAGACGTAGCGGTCGACGATGTCCCGGCGGGACATCCCGGCGGCCTCGAGCGACTGGAGGTAGGTGACCAGCGCGCCGACGGTGAAGTAGGCCGGGTTGCACAGGCCGTTGTTCCCGTACTGCTTTCCGGTGAGGCAGGCGTTGAAATCCGCCTGCGGGATAGGCTCGCACCGGTGGCCACAGGCCTTGAGGATCGCCTTGATCAGGTGCTCGTGGCGGCTCGTCAGGCCGCCGATGAGGATCGTGACGCGGTCGCGCTCTTCGGCCGTGAAGGGGCGCTCGGCCTCTCGCCGGTAGTGCGTCGGCCGGGACGTGTCGACGCGGGCCCGGCGCTCGAGCCTGGCACGCGCCTCTGCCAGGCGCCTCGCCACCTCCGTCTCGGTGACGGAATCCTGGCGGACAGCGACGCCCGCCGTTGGCTCCGGCGTTCCGAGGGGAGAGGGGGCCTTTGTCCGACCGGCGTTCATAGTGCCGTCCTTCGCGCGTCCATCGTCGCAACTACCGTAAGCCATCCATTTTACTCCCTTTCAGCTCCACGCCGCATCTCCGCGTCCCCGGGGTCAGGTCTCAGAAGTGAGCATTGTGCGCACTTTCTAGACCTGACCCCGCCCACGTGACCCCGCCCACCGCGCCCACCTGTGCAAGAATAGGCAAACCCCTTTTCGACGGGAGCATTGTGGCGTCCTACCAGTACATCTTCACGATGAAGGGCCTGAGCAAGGTCCATCCTCCGGACAAGACGGTGCTCAGAGACATCTGGCTGGCGTTTCTGCCCGGCGCGAAGATCGGCGTGCTCGGGGCGAACGGCGCCGGCAAGAGCACCCTGCTGCGGATCATGGCCGGCCTCGACCGCGATTCTGGAGGCGAGGCCTTCGCGGCCGAGGGCGTGTCGGTCGGCTTTCTGCCCCAGGAGCCGGTCCTCGACCCGGAGAAGAGCGTGCTCGGCAACATCGAAGAAGGCGTGGCCGAGACGCGCGCCCTGCTCGCCGAGTACGAGCGGCTGAGCGAGCGCCTGGGGGAGGACCTGTCGGCCGAGGAGATGGAGAAGGTCCTCGAACAGCAGGGGACGCTGCAGGACCGGATCGACGCGGCCTCGGCGTGGGACCTCGACTCGCGCGTCGAGCTGGCGATGGACGCGCTGCGGGTGCCGCCGGGTGACGCCGACGTCGGAACGCTGTCTGGCGGCGAGCGGCGGCGCGTCGCGCTGTGCCGGCTGCTCCTGCGTTCGCCCGACCTGCTGCTGCTCGACGAGCCGACCAACCACCTCGACGCCGAATCGGTGGCGTGGCTCGAGCGTTTCCTGCACGACTACCCGGGCACGGTGGTCGCCGTCACGCACGACCGCTACTTCCTGGACAACGTGGCCGGCTGGATTCTCGAGCTCGACCGCGGGCACGGGATCCCGTGGCAGGGCAACTACTCGTCGTGGCTCGAGCAGAAGGAGCAGCGTCTCGCGCAGGAGGAGAAGCAGGAAGCCAGGCGGCAGCGGACGCTCTCTCGCGAGCTGGAGTGGATTCGCATGTCGCCCCGCGCGAGGCAGGCGAAGGGAAAGGCCCGCCTCAACGCCTACGAGGAGATGCTCTCGCAGGACTCGCTGCAGCGGATCGAGCGCGGCGAGATCTACATCGCGCCCGGGCCGCGCCTTGGCGACATCGTCGTCGAGGCAGACGGCTTGCGGAAGGGCTACGGCGACAACCTGCTCATCGACGGCCTCAGCTTCAGGCTGCCGCGCGGCGGCATCGTCGGCATCATCGGGCCGAACGGCGCGGGAAAGACGACGCTGTTCCGGCTGCTGACCGGGCAGGAGGCGTCCGACGCCGGCACGCTCCGGGTCGGCGAGACGGTGAAGATCGGCTACGTCGATCAGAGCCGGGACTCGCTGGACCCGGCCAAGACGGTCTGGGAGGAGATCTCGGGCGGCCTGGACGAGATCATGATCGGCAAGCGGGCGGTGCCGTCGCGGGCCTACGCGTCCTGGTTCAACTTCAAGGGTCGGGACCAGCAGCGCACCGTGGGAACACTGTCGGGCGGGGAGCGCAACCGCCTGCACCTGGCCCGGCTGCTGCGCGGCGGGTGCAACCTGCTGCTGCTCGACGAGCCCACCAACGATCTCGACGTGGACACGCTCCGCTCGCTCGAGGATGCACTGGTGGAGTTTGCCGGCTGCGCGCTGGTCGTCAGCCACGACCGCTGGTTCCTGGACCGCATCGCCACGCACATGATGGCGTTCGAGGGTGACAGCCGGGTCGAGTGGTTTCAGGGGAATTACCAGGACTACGAGGCCGACCGTCACCGCCGGCTCGGCGCGGAGGCCGACCGCCCGCACCGCATCAAGTACCGGAAGCTGGTCAGGTAGACGGGGCGAGCACCCAGCCGAAGCCGGGCGTCAGATCACGATGCGCCGCTCCTGGCCATCGTGGCTGGGCACGGACCTCCCGGGATGGTCGGCGGCGTCCTCGACTCCCGCCTGTATACCTGCCTCGTAGTCCTGCCCACCATCGGCGAGTTCTTCGACCGTTTCCTCGCTTCCGTCGACGGTCTGCGAAAGCCCCTGTGTGTCGCCTGATTGTCCGGCGCTGTCTGGGCCGCCCTGGGCTCGTTCGGCGCCGGGCGCGTCCGGGGGAAGCTCGATCTCCGGTCGTCGTCGTGCCATCTCGTCTCGCTCCTTCTGCTGAGCCCGTGAGGTCCGCAGGCCTTCGAGTGCAGCCGCACCCCGACCTCGTCTGGTCGCGATCTACCGTCCCCGCGCCCCACCAGGCTGCGAACCCAGCATGGGGCTGGCTACCGTCGCGCTCTTGGCAGCTGCCGCCGCCGTGGCGCTGGTGATGGCGGTCACCACCTTCGTCCCCGCCGCGAGTCCTGGCTCGAGCAGCTCGGTGAAGGCGCCGTCGGAGATGCCGAGGCGAACCGCCGCGGGTGACAGGACGGCGTCCGCGAACGTCCACACACGGCCTTCCGAGGTGGACCGCTTCGCAGTCGGCCCGGCCGCGTCGGCCGGCTGCGTGGTTCGCCGTCGAACCAGTGTGGCAGGGGCGTCGCACCTCCGCTGTCGCGTTTTGAACAAGAGCCAATCGATCGTGTCTGTCCACGTGTGCACACCGGGCAGGCAGTGTCCGCAAGTGCACAGACACGCGCGGTCGCGCCGCCTAGGATGGGCCGTGGCAGAGCTCATGGAACCTGAGAACGCGCGCGCAGCGGCGCCACCCCCGAGTCGCACCGTGCTTCAGACCATCCTCATCATCGCGGCAATCGCCGTCGCTGCCTGGGTGCTGTACGAACTCGAACGGGTGCTCCTCTTGCTCCTGGTGGCGACGGCCTTCGCCTATGTTGTCGCGCCGCTCGTGCGGCTTGTCGAGCAGCCGATTCGCGTGGCCGGGAAGCCCCACCAGTTGTCCCGGGGGCTCGCCATCGGACTCGTCTACGTCGTGATCCTGGGCGGCGCAACGGCGGGCACCGCGATCCTGTTGCCCACGTTGACCGAGCAACTCGGTGAGGCATTATCACAGGCACCTGTCTACGCCGAGTCGGGCCGCGCATGGGTGCAGGGGTGGTCCCGCTACTACGAGCACCTCAGGCTGCCGGTCGAGGTGCGGCAGGCCGTCGACCGGTCGGCGCTCACGGTCGTTGACGGGGCGGTGGAGTACGGCCGAGGCGCGCTGTTCGTGCTCGTCGGCGTCGTGTCGTACTTGCCGTGGGCGATCCTCGTCCCGATCCTCGCGTTCTTCCTTCTGAAAGACGCGGACCGCCTGCGGCGGTCAGCCGTGTCAGCGCTGCCGCACGGTGTGCGCCGACGCGCGCACGAGTTGTTCAAGGAACTCAATGCGACGCTCGTCGCGTATATTCGTGCCCAACTCCTGGCGTGTGTGCTGGTCGGGGGCATTTGCGGGATCGGGTTCGCGCTTCTCGGCGTACGCTACGCGGTCCTGCTGGGCGTGCTCGCGGGCGTGCTGGAATTCGTGCCGCTGGTCGGCCCGCTTCTGGCAGCCACTGTCGCGGTGGCCCTCACGGCGCTCCATTCGCCGCTGCTGGCTCTCGGGGTCTGCGGATTCCTCGCGATCCTCCGAATCGTCGAAGACTACGTGGTGTATCCACGGCTCATGCGCCACGGCATCCACATGCACCCGCTGGCGGTGATCGTCGCCGTGCTGGCCGGCCTCGAGTTGGGTGGCGTCGCCGGGATCTTCTTGGCGATTCCCGCTGTGGCCTTCCTGTCGGTCACCTATCGCCATTGGCTCCAGTGGCGTGGCGCGGAGGATGCACTGGCGTCCGACTGAGCTGCGAACGCCTGAGCGGCCGCGTGCACCTCGTGCCCGGCGCCTGTCATGTCCCCGAGTGTACAGACACGCGCGACGGCTCTCTCTAGTATCAGTCGTGGCGGGGTTCGCCGAGCGGGCGCGAACGCCGAGCCATCGCCGGCACGAGTCATCTCGGTACGAGGAAACGTCGGTCCAGGGGCAGGTGTGTCATGAGTGTGTTGAACCGGATGTTCGTCGCGGCCGCTGCCATCAGTGCGGTGTCGTTCGTCGGAGCGAACGTGCCGGCCGCTGCGCAGCAACAGCCGCCGCAGCAGGAGCAGGAGCAGAAGAAGCAGGAAGAGGCGAAGAAGCAGCAGGCTGCGCCGCCGGAACTCCAGGCGACGCCGCTACCACAGGAGCAGCCGCAGGCGAAGCCGAAGCCGCAGGCGAAGCCGAAGCCGCAGGCGAAGCCGAAGCCGCAGGCAAAGCCGCAGCACCAGGCGCCGCCGTCGCAGCAGGCGAAGCCGAAGCAGCAGGCGAAGCCGCAGCACCAGGCGCCGCCGCAGCAACAGGCTCCGCCGCCGCAGCAGGCACGGCCACAGCAGAGCACGCAGCGCCTGCCGCCGCCGCAGCAGCAACAGCTGATCAGTCAGCACCAGGAACGTCTGGTGCAGTATCGCGATCAGATGGATCGGCAGCAGCGCGCGGCGCCGCAACAGGCCGCGCAACTGCAGCAGCAGCATCGCACGGCGCAGTACGGCGTCCAACAGCAGTACGTCGTCCGCCTGCGGGAGCAGCAGGTGATGATCGACAACGATCGTCACTACAACTACGGGGGCGACCCCTACTTCTACACGCCTTCGACCTATCGGTACCACTGGGGCGGCCGGTACTACGAGACGAATGAGTACGGCGCCAGGGTACTCCGGCGGGCTGTGAACTACGGCTACTCCGAGGGTTTCGAGGCTGGACGGGCCGATCGCCTGGATCGCTGGGCGTTCAGCTACCGCGATTCGTACGCCTATCTTGATGGGAACTACGGGTACCGTGGCTTCTACATCGAGCGCGACGACTACAACTACTACTTCCGTGAGGGCTTCCGTCGAAGCTATGAGGACGGCTACTACGGCCGCTACGAGTACGGCGTCTATGCGACCGGAAGGTACTCGGTCCAAGCCCCCGTGCTGTCAGTGATCCTGAACCTGCAACTGCTTCGGTAGGGGCGCACGATTCGACTGTCATGCCCGACACGACGGACGCTCTTCCGCCGTTGCGACACACGCCGCGAGCGCTGAGCGTCGGCCGCATCCTTCGGCCGCACTGGAAGGCCCTGCTGCTGGCGCTCGTCGCTGTCGTGGGAGAGACGCTCACCGACATTCTCGACCCGTGGCCCATCAAGGTCATCATCGACAACGTGCTGCGGGCGAAGGCACTGCCGGAGCCCATGGGCACCGTGGTGACCGCGGTCTTCGGCCAGGGCCCGTATGCCGTGCTCAACTTCGCCGTGGCCGCCGTGGCGGGTATCGCCGTTGTCGGCGCCGTCAGTGCGTATTTCGACAAGTACCTGACGACCAGCGTGAGTCAGTGGGTGGGGCACGACCTGCGCCGGACCCTCTACCACCACATCCAGCGGCTGTCGCTCGCCGAGCACGACAAGGTGCGGACGGGCGATCTGATTACGCGCGTCACGAGCGACATCGAAGTCATCCAGTCCTTCGTCGACTCCGCTCTCCTCGGCATGCTCGTCAGTGTGACCACCCTGGCCGGCATGATCGGGGTCATGTTCTATCTCAACTGGCGCTTCACGCTCATCGCCCTGTCGGTGATGCCCGTGCTCTTCCTCGTGGTCTACCGCTTCACGCGGCGGATCAAGAAGGCCTCGCGGGCGGTGCGCAAGAAGGAAGGCGACCTGCTGTCGGTCGTCGAGGAAGTGCTGACGTCGATCCGCGTCGTCAAGGCGTTTGCCCGGGAGGACTACGAACAGGAGCGATTCGACTCCGAGAGCCTGGCCAACGTGGAAGCCGGCCTGGAAGCGCGGACTGTCAAGGCCAGACTGGCGCCGGTAGTCGGCGTGATCGTCGCGGTCGGCACGTGCCTGGTGCTGTGGTATGGCGCGCGACTGGCTCTGGCCGGGCAGCTCACGGCGGGCACGCTCATCCTCTTCATCTGGTACCTGGGCAAGATGTACAAGCCCATGCGCGACCTCTCGAAGATGGCCGACACGGTCTCCAAGGCGACGGTCGGCTACGAACGGATCCAGGAAGTGCTCGACATCGAGAGCCTCGTTCGCGACGCGCCGCGCGCACGCCGCGCGCCGACCTTCAGCGGCCGGATCGAGTTCGAGAAGGTCAGCTTCGACTATGGTGCCGACAAGCCGATCCTGAAGGACGTGAGCTTCGCGATCGAACCGGGACAGGTCGCAGCCATTGTCGGCCCGTCAGGGGCAGGCAAGACGACCATCGTGAGCCTGATTCCGCGGTTCTACGACCCGGTGTCCGGACGCGTCCTGGTCGAGGGCGCGGACATTCGGCGGTATCGGTTGAAGTCGTTGCGCGACCAGATCAGCTTCGTCCTGCAGGACACGCTGCTCTTCCGGGCAACCATCTGGGAGAACATCGCGTACGGCAAACCCGGCGCGCCGCCCGCAGAGATCCGGCGCGCGGCCAGACTGGCGAACGCGCATGAATTCATCGAAGCGATGCCCGACGGCTACGACACGATGGTCGGCGAGCGCGGTGTCACGCTCTCCGGCGGTCAACGCCAGCGCATTGCGATTGCGCGCGCCGTCATCCGAGACACGCCCATCCTGATCCTCGACGAACCGACGGCCGGGCTGGATGCCGTCTCCGAGCAGGCGGTCATGGAGGCTCTGCAGCGGCTGATGAAGGGGCGAACGTCCGTTGTCATCGCCCATCGCCTGGGCACCGTCCGCAACGCGGACGTCATCTTCGTCATGAAGGACTGCCAGTTGGCGGAGCAGGGCACGCACGACGCGCTCATGGCACAGAACGGCGTGTATGCCGAGCTGCACCGCATCCAGAGCCCTGTCGAGGACGCGGTCGGAACCGTCCCCGCCGTGCCCGCGCCGGGGTGACCGGATCCCGAATTGCCGCACCTGCGCCTGGGTCGTCAAGACCGGTCATTGTGTCCGGAACAGGACAGCGCGCCGAACGACGACTGGCTATAGTCACGATAGCGGACACGATCGACGTCCACCACAAACGGCCGCAGGAGGACCGTATCTCATGGCAACGCGACGAACCGTTCTCACCGTCTGCGGCCTGCTGATGCTGGGCGTAGCGGCCTGGTCGGTCAGCGTCACCGCGCAGAAGAAGGACACCAGCGCGGCGCCGGCCCGCGTTGCCGCCGAGCCGGGGCGGATCTGGCAGGATCCCGGCGACATGGCCTCCCTGGATTTGCTCTATGGAAGCGGAGGGAAGGCGCACGCGCCGGACCTGGCGGGTACGTTCACGTTCGTCAGTGAGGACGCGGCCGCAACGAACCCGAAGTTCGACGTTACCGACGGGCAGGGGGCCGAGTGGAAGGTCAAGCTGGGACCGGAGGCCCGGCCGGAGACGGCGGCGACCCGGTTCCTCTGGGCCGCGGGCTACTTCTCGGACGAGGACTACTACGTGGCTGAAGTCGCCGTGAAGGGGTTGCCGGAACTGCGGCGCGGCCGGGGATTTGTGTCCGCCGGCGGCGTCATCCACGGCGCCCGGTTCGAACGGACGTCGGCTGCCGTCGAGAAGCTCGGGGACTGGGACTGGTTCGACAATCCGTTCGTCGGGCAGAGGGAACTGAACGGCCTGCGCGTCATGATGTCGCTCGTCAACAACTGGGATCTGAAGCAGGTCAACAACTCGATCTACACCGTGAACGGCGAACGCCGCTACACGGTGAGCGATGCCGGCTCTTCGTTCGGCAAGACGGGCACCGGGGGGGCGGAATCCAAGGGCGTGCCCAAGGACTTCGAGGACTCGAAGTTCGTCGCGAAGGTCACGCCGGACTCGGTGAACCTCACGTTCAACAGCCGGCCTCTCTTCCTCCTCTGGGCATTCTCCCCGTCCTACTACGATGAGCGTACCCGGATGGAGAAGATCGCCAAGGACATCCCGCGCGCCGACGCGAGGTGGCTGGGGAAGCGACTGTCGATGTTGAGCGACGGCCAGATTGGCGACGCCTTCCGGGCCGCCGGCTACGGAGCCCGCGACGTCGAGACCCTGACGAGGACCATCCGGCGGCGAATTGCCGCGCTCGAGGCCCTGTGAGGAAGCGCAGGCGGTGCCACGCGGTCAGGCCGGCGGTGGAGGAGGTCCAGTCGTGAAGCTGATCATCGAGCCGGCCGACGGTGTCGCGCCGCTGCTCGCCGCGATCGAGCGCGCCAAGACGAGCGTGGAGATCGCCATTTTTCGCCTCGATCGCAAGGACGTTGCGATGGCGCTCATGGCGGCCGCCGCGAGGGGCGTGCGCGTGACCGCGCTCATCGCCTTCGCGAACCGTGGCGGCGAGAAGAGACTACGCCAGCTCGAATTGAGGTTCCTCGGCGCCGGGATCATCGTGGCCCGCACGTCGGACGACCTCACCCGGTATCACGGCAAGTACCTCCTGATCGATCGCCGCGTCCTGTACGTCCTCTCCTTCAACTTCACGCATCTCGATATCGACCGCAGCCGGGGATTCGGCGTCGTCACCAGCCAGCGGTCCAGCCTCCGGGAAGCGGAGACGCTGTTCAAGGCCGACTGCACGCGGACACCGTACGCGCCGAGAATCGAGACGTTCGTCGTGAGCCCGGCGAACTCCCGTCAGGTCCTCGGCACGTTCCTGAAGCGGGCGAGGAAGCAGCTGCTGATCTACGACCCGATGATCTCGGACAAGGAGATGCTGCGGATCCTGCGGGGGCGCGCGAAAGCGGGCGTGGAGATCAAGGTCATCGGGAAGGTGTCGGAACGGACCCCGTTCGAGGTCCAGAAACTGGCGGGCACCAGGCTCCACACGCGCACGATCATCCGCGACCGTCGCCAGGCCTTTGTCGGCAGCCAGAGCCTTCGGACTGCCGAACTGAACCTGCGCCGCGAACTGGGCTTGATCGTTCAGGACCCGAAGGCCGTGAAGAAGCTGATCGACACGTTCGAGTCCGACTGGACTAGGCCGGCCGCGCAGAGTCTGCCCGTTCCCGCCGAGGTCGCAGACGCGCCCCCCGCGCAAGCGCCCGCCGCGTCCCCCGAGCAGGTGGCGGAGGCCGTTGAGGTGTTCACCCACGAACTGCTGCCGCTCGCCGCCACCGTGAAGGAGGCGGTAAGACAGGCGGTGGAAAAGGCCGGGGATGATGTCCTCCACGACAAAGACGTCAAGGACACGATGAAGCAGGTCGTCAAGCAGGCGGTGAAAGAAGCGGTCAAGGACGCGGTTCACACGGCTCAAGAGGCCCGGCCGTAGGGGGGCGTGGAATGATCACGAAACGTCGGACTCGATGGCGAGGCGCTTCGGCGCTGGTGGCCCTCTCCCTGTGTATCGTCGGCACTCCGGCGCTCGCGGGTCAGGGTGTCGCGTCGAGCAAGGAACAGGCCGAAGACGCGATGGCCTTCAAGCAGTTCGGCGACCGCGTGCGGGTGTACCAGCAGCTGCAGCAGGCGGTCGAGTCCGGCCTGCCGGCCCTGAAGCCCACGGACCTGCCGGAAATGATCACGGCGCATCAAGAGGCCCTCGCCAGGAAGATCCGGGAGGCGCGGCCCCACGCGAAGGCGGGCGACATCTTCACGCCCGCGGCCTGTGAGGCGTTCCGCCACGCCAGCCTGGCTGCACTCGGGGGTGCGCACTCGGCTGAGTCGCGCGCGTACATGCAGCGTGGAGAGGCCAACAGGGGCATGCGCCTGACGGTGAACGGGGTCTACCCGGACGCCGAGCCGACTACGGCGCTCTCGCCCGCGCTCCTGGCGGCACTTCCCACGCTGCCCGTCGAGGTCGCCTACCGCATCGTCGGGCGAACGCTCATCCTGATGGACGTGAAGTCGCGGCTGATTGTCGACGTCGCCCAGCTCGTGCTGCCGTCGCCATCCTAGGGACTGGGACCATTGATGCGAACACGCGGCGCGCTCTCGTGGGTGCTCGTGGCGGCGGCTGCGCTTGTCCTGTCAGCCGACGGTGGGGCCGACTTCTCGTTTCCGCTCCAGGCGAACTCGGTTCGCCTCGCCGTGATCGGCGACATGGGCACGGGCGAGCCGCCGCAGGCCGACGTCGCGAACCAGATGGTGAAGTCGCGCAAGCTCTTCCCGTTCGAGTTCGTCATCACGCTCGGTGACAACCTCTACACGGGCAGCCGGCCATCCGACTACGAGAAGGACTTCGCCGTGCCCTACAAGCCGCTGCTGGACGCCGGTGTGCGGTTCTACGCCACGCTGGGCAACCATGACAAGACCAACGAGCGGTTCTATAAGCCCTTCAACATGGACGGCGCGAACTACTACACCTACAAGAAGGGACGCGTGCACTTCTTTGCGTTGGACAGCAACTACATGGATCCGAAGCAGACGGCGTGGCTCGAGACCAGGTTGCGAGACGCCGACAATGGGGACTGGAAGGTCTGTTACTTCCATCATCCGCTGTATTCATCCGCGACCCGGCACGGTCCGGATAAGGAGTTGAGAAGGGCGCTCGAGCCGCTGTTCGTCAAGTACGGCGTGGATGTCGTGTTCGCCGGGCACGATCACGTGTACGAGCGCGTCCGCCCGCAGCAGGGGATCCACTACTTCACCGAAGGGGCGTCCGGCTCGCTACGCCAGGGCAACCTGGCGCCGTCGGCCCTCACGGCCAAGGGATTCGATGCCGACCGCTCGTTCATGTTGGTCGAGTTCGCCGGCGACGACATGTACTTCCAGGCCGTGTCGCGAACGGGTGTGGCGGTCGACTCCGGCGTGATCCACCGCACGATCCGTCCCGCGCCTGCGGGCGTCGCGCACGAGTGACGGTCGACCGGCCAGATCGGCCCAGCCGCCGGTCACGCGCCGCCTGCCGAACCACGACTGACGTCATTCTCCCATCGCCTCGAATCGCGTGATGGCTGAGGTTCACATGAGTGAGATCTTGTCTGGGGAAGGCCGGAGGTGTAGAAAAGTACAGTACGCAGCCTGACATGGCCAACCACGAAAGGCATGTGCCTCTCTCGGCCGATCGGACGTTCGACCTCAAGGAGTTCCTCGAGTCGGGCGGAGTGTCCGCGAGAGTCGTCCGGCATCGGGCGCGGGAGGTCGTCTACTCTCAGGGTGACCCCTGCGATTCCGTGTTCTACGTCCAGAAGGGGGAAGTGAAGCTGGCGGTGCTGTCCCCCTCGGGCAAGGAAGCGATCGTGGCGATCTTCGAGCCCGGCGATTTCTTTGGCGAAGGGGCGCTGTCGGGCCAGCCGCTCCGCCTGGCCAGCGCAACCACCACCAGCGCAAGCACCCTGCTCGTTGTCGAGAAGCAACGGATGGCACAGCTGCTTCACGAGCAGCACGCGCTCTCCGATCGGTTTCTCGCCCACCTCTTGAACCGGAACAGTCGGGTCGAAGCCGACTTGGTCGACCAGTTGTTCAACTCCAGCGAAAAGCGGCTCGCCCGCACGCTGCTCCTCCTGGCCCGCTATGGCCGGCACGAAGGTCCCGACCGCGTGCTGCCGAAGATCTCGCAGGAAACGCTCGCCGAAATGGTCGGGACGACCCGCTCGCGCGTGAACTTCTTCATGAACAAGTTCAGGAAGCTCGGCTACGTCGAGTACAACGGCGGCCTCAAGATCAACGACGCCCTGATGACCATCGTGCTGCACGACTGACGCGAGGCTAGCGGTTCGGGATGCCGGCGGTGTGACAAGTGGCCTGGACCCGGCGGCCGAGGCCGCCGGGCGAGCCGAAGTCTCTTCTACTGTCCGATGGTCGCGGGCGGCGCCACCGCGCGATAGCCCTGCTTGATCGCTTCCTTCTCGGTCAGCCACTTGCCTTTCTTCGTGGTTCCGTACGAGGGGTCACCCTCTTTGTGGTAGATCTTCGTGTTGGAGTCGGCCCAGACCATTCCCGCCTGGGGCGGCACGCGGGCCGCGCCAGTCAACTTCCGGTCGACCGTGTTTGCAGCCGACGCCGTGGCTGCCGCACCTTTCTCGACACCCTTGGCGGCTCCGGTCACGCCCTTCTCGACACCTGTCGCTGTCGCGTCCGCACCCTTTTCTATTCCGGTTGCCGCTTTGTCGGCGGCGTTCCCGGTCGCCGCGGCGGCTTTCCCGAGGGGACTGACCTTGACGAGCGGGGTGATCGTCTCGATGGTGCTGGCCGGCACCCCGGATTTCGACAGGTCGGCCACGGACGAGTACGGCCGGTGGGCGACGATCTGTTTCGCGATGCTCTGGTCGACTCCGGGCAGCTTCTCGAGTGCGGCCAGGCTGGCGGTGTTGAGGTCGATCCTGGCGTCGCCCGACGGGCCCGCCCCCGCGGTCTGCGCCCAAAGCACGGGCGCAGCGGTAAACAGAAAAGCCAGGGTCAGCGATGCCGCCCAGCACCTACTCCTCACGAACAGCGATCTCATCTGCATTCCTCCATCCAAAGTTGCCATGCCTGTCGGATACCGGAAGCGACCGGCGCTAGGCGATCGAGCGGCGGCCGGTCAGAAGCCTGGCGACGAAGACGACGAGGGCTACGACCAGCACCAGGTGGACCAGCGGTCCGATGGTGTAGGTCCCGACCACACCGAGCAGCCACAGGATCAACAGCACGACGGCAATGGTGTAGAGCATCTCAATCTCTCCTGATCATGCGCGGGTGCGGTTCGCGTCCGCCCGTCGGACAGCGTCGCCCCGCAATCCCTGACTGACAGCGTACGACACGCACCGATGGGCGTCTGTCCCGTTGAGAACACTCTCGATGCGTGTTCGGAGCCGACGCGCACGGGCCTGTTCAAAACTGCACAGACACAGGCGGAGCGGCCCCGCATCCTGTTGGGGTTGGGGATTCGTGTTTCACGAAAGGACGCCCCCAGTCATGACGACTTCCTCGAACAAGTCGGCCCGCACGTTCCGCGCCGCCCAGGCAAGGCATCGAGTCCTGCAGGCGATGCTGCTCGACCGGCAGCGTGAGCTGCAGAGCGTGCTCCAACGGCGAGTCCGGCAGGCACCCTCGGGCGGTCCGGCCGGTGGTGTCGACGACACCGAGCAGGCCGAGGCGCACGTCCAGGAGGACATCGAGGTCGCCCTCATTCAGATGAAGGGGGAGGCACGCGAGCGGGTCCGTGACGCGCTGGTCCGTCTCGAGTCCGGCGAGTACGGCTACTGCGTCGACTGCCGCGGTGAGATTTCGGAGCGGCGGCTTCGGGCGATGCCGTTCGCAGTCCGCTGCACGGCGTGCGAAGACGAGCGGGAGCAGGTGCGTGCCGGCGAGCGACAATCAGAGGCGCGTCAACGCTTCTCGGCAGCCTGGAGCGGCCAGGCCGCTTCCTGATCGCCAGCACGGACGGCAGGGCCTGTGCGGCTGGCAGCGTCGGCTATGTCACCGCGCGTACCCACACACCGACCGTGTGCTCGACGCGGTCGTCCACCAGGGGGACAGCCATGCCTGACTGGGCCTGGCCATCGAGGCTGAGACGCTGGTCGCCGGTCGCGTGGGGCGTCTGGTGCACGTCGATGTGATAGACGGTCTCGCGGAAACGGTAGTGCACGGTGAAGCCCTGCCAGTCTGCGGGCAGGCACGGTTCGATCCGCAGCCGTTCGCCCTCCAGCCTGACGCCCAGCAGCGATTCGACGACGAGGCGGTACATCCAGGCGGCAGAGCCGGTGTACCAGGTCCACCCGCCGCGGCCGACATGCGGCGCCACGGCGTAGACGTCCGCCGCTACGACGTAGGGCTCCACCTTGTAGGCCTCGATTGAGGCCTGCGAGGCCCCGTGTGCGACCGGGTTGATGAGATTCCACAGGTCCCACGCGCGCCGGGCGTCGCCGAGTTCGGCAAACGCCATGGCGGCCCAGATCGCCGCATGGGTGTACTGCCCTCCGTTCTCTCTCACACCAGGGACGTATCCCTTGATGTACCCCGGATCGAGCGGGGAGGTGTCGAACGGCGGGTCCAGCAGCCGGACCAGCCGGTCATTTCGGCGGACGAGCCGCGCGTCCACGGCGTCCATCGCGAGGCGCGCGCGGGCCGGATCGGCGGCCCCGGACAGGACGGACCAGCTCTGCGCGATCGAGTCGATCTGGCATTCGGCGTTGGTCGCCGACCCGAGCGGCGACCCATCGTCGAAGTAGGCGCGGCGGTACCATGCCCCGTCCCACGCCGTCGCCTCGAGGCGGAGCCGCAACGCCGCCGCCTCTGTCAGGCAGCGAGCGGAGAAGGCGGTGTCGCCGCGGCGCCCGGCAAGGTCCGCAAACGGCATGAGCAGCGCGTAGAGGAAGTACCCGAGCCAGACGCTCTCGCCGCGCCCCGCCGCGCCGACGAGGTTCATCCCGTCGTTCCAGTCCCCCGAGCCGATCAGCGGCAAGCCGTGGTCGCCGAATTTCAGGGCACGGACGATCGCACGCACGCAATGCGCGTACAGGCTGGCGGCTTCCTCGGACGCGGCGGGCATGTCGTAGTAGGAATCCTCCTCCGGGTTCACGGCTCGGCCCTCGATGAAGTGGACCGTTTCGTCGAGGACACCGGTGTCACCGGTGGCCGTCACGTAGCGGCACGTCGCGAGCGGCAGCCAGAGGTAATCGTCCGAGCAGTGCGTCCGGACGCCGCGACCGGCCGGCGGATGCCACCAGTGCTGGACGTCGCCCTCCGAAAACTGCCGCGACGCGCAGAGGAGCAGGTGCCGCCGGACGAGCGGCGGCTCGGCGTGGACGAGCGCCATCACGTCCTGCAATTGATCCCGGAACCCGAACGCGCCCCCGGACTGGTACGAGCCGCTCCGCCCCCACAGCCGACACGCGATCGTCTGGTAGATCAGCCAGCCGTTGGCCAGCGTGTTCAGCGCCGCGTCGGGCGTCTCGATATTGATGGCGCCGAGGGTGTGGTTCCAGGTACTGCCAGACGGCCTCGAGCGCGGAGCGTGCCGAGGCGACGTCCGGACTTCGGCCGAGCAGTGCCGCTGCGCTGTCGCTGTCCCGGCCGGCGCCGAGCCTGAACACGATTTCGCGCTCCTGGCCGTCGCCCAGGTCGAAGGGCACCTGGATCGCGGCACAGGGATCCAGAGCGCCTCCCACGCGCCCGGAGAGTGTGGACCGCATCATCGCCGCGGGCTGCCTCAACGTGCCGTTGCGGCCGAGGAACTCGGTGCGGTCGCCGGTGACGCGTCGGCTCGCATCGGCCACGTGGAAGAAGGCGGCGCGCCCGGCGAACTCGGCGTTGTACGCGTTCTGGGCGACGACGGCGCCCGTGGCGGGGTCGATCGAAGTGACCACGTGGGGGGCCGTCTTGGCCCGCAAGTCGCCCAGAACCCACTCCACGTAGCCGGTCGCGGACATCCGGCGGAACCGGCCCGAGGTGTTGCGGACCTTCAGGACCGACCACTTCACCGGCGCACTCGGGTCTGCATAGACCCACAGTTCCGACGTGATGCCGTCCACCGTGTGTTCGAAGACGCTGTACCCGAATCCATGTCGCGTCGTGTACGACTTCCCGCTCCCGGCCGGCAACGGCGTCGGTGACCAGAATCGTCCGGTCTCCTCGTCCCGAAGGTAGAATGCCTCTCCGCACGAATCGGTGACCGCGTCGTTGTTCCATGGCGTGAGGCGGAACTCGTGCGCGTTTTCGGCCCAGCTGTACGCGGAACCGCTTTCCGAGATCACGGTGCCGAAGTCGGGGTTCGCCAGCACGTTGACCCAGGGTGCAGGCGTGACGACGCCCGGCCCTGTCGTGACGATGTACTCACGACCGTCCGACGTGAAGCCACCCAACCCGTTGAAGAACGACAGGTCGGTGCGAGGCGGCGGCGGCGACGGTTCGAGGGCCGGCGCCCGCAGCGCCCGCGCGGGCGTCAGACGCGCGGGGAGCCTGTCGGGTGGGCGCCCGTCAATCTGGTCCGCCAGCGAGCCCCGGGCGTCCGTGATGATGACCCGGGCGACCGACTGGAACAGGATCCGGTCCTCGGCGGAGATCTGCTCGGCTGGGCGGACGAAGATCGCACCGGGACGATCCGTTGCAGGCGTCTCGACCCCAGCGGCGATGAGGCCGATGATCTGCTCCTGGAGGACCTGCCGGTAGCCGGCGCGGTCCTCGTTCCAGATCACCAGGTCCACCGCCAAACCCTTCAGGCGCCAGTAGGCGTGGGCCTGGACCATCTGGCGCACCAGTTCGATGTGCGCCGCATCGCCGATCTGCAGCAGCACGATGGGCAGGTCGCCCGACACCGAGTAGCCCCACAAGCCCGACTGCCCGCGCCGGTTTCTCGCGACGATCGCCGGGTCGGCGCGCAGGGATGCGTTCGCGTAGATGATGGCCCCGGCCAGGCGGCAATAGAGCTGGGCGTCCGCTTCGCTGGTATCCAGCTGCCTCAGAAGGACCTGGGCGTGCGTCGCGGCCAGCGCAAACACCCGATTGGCGAGGCGACGGTCCTGGTACTTGCCGACGAGGCTCAGGCTGGCCGCGCGAGTCTCGGCAACGCCGGAGACGATGTCGATGGTGATCGTCTCATCGGGTTCGAGCGCGAAGCGGCCGCGAATGGCAACGATCGGATCGAGCACCAATCCCTCGCCCCCTCCCAGCGGACCGTGCGCGTCCATCACGAACGGGTCGGCTGGCGTGCGCCCGCGGCCGAGGAATCGAAGGCGGTCGGTTTCGTACGACAGGGCGCTGCCGGCCGCCCCCCCGTGCGCCGCCATCAGGTGGAACATCCAAGGGGATGCCTCGCCGCGCGAGCGGGGGCGCCTCGTACAGAGGATCGCGCGCTGGTCCTCGACGATTTCCGTCTGAACGAAGAGATTGCTGAATGCCGGGTGCAGCGCGTCGGAGGCGGGAGTGGCGAGCGCGACTTCGGCGTAGCTCGTGACCTCGATCGTCCTGCGCGTCCGGCCGCAATTGGTCAGGCGCAGCCGGCGCAGCTCCACGTCGTCCTCGGGCGACACGGCGATCTCGGTGTAACTCTCGATCAGGTTGGTGCGGCTGCGGAACTCGACGCGGGCCTCCGAGAGGACCGTCTCGAACCGATCGGCGGGCTGCCGTGTGGGCTGGTATGCCGTTGACCAGAAGGCTCCCGTGGCGACGTCGCGGAGGTAGCAGAACGTCCCCCAGTTGTCCGACGTCGCGTCCTCGCGCCAGCGGGTGAGGGCAAGGTCCTTCCATCGGCTGTAACCGCCGCCGGCATCGGTGACGATCAGGTGATACCGCCCGTTCGACAGAAGCTGCACCTCCGGCTTGGGCGTGTCGGGCCCGCGGAACGTCCGCATCGCGCCCCGGGTGTCGGCCGGGGCCGTGCGGGCGTCAGCCGCCGGGGTGGGCGGCAGGTACAACGCCGTCGCGCGCGGAATCCGCTCCTGGAGCAGCAGCGCGGTCGCCTGACACGCCGGGTCGGACGCGAAGCGTGCCTGCATCCGGCCGCCCAGGAGCACCTGCGCCACCGACAGGAGCGTCATCCCCTGGTGGTGCGCCATGTAGGACCGGACGACCGCGTGGGCCTGTCCGCGTGGCAGGCGCGACGGCGTGTAGTCGATCGCCTCGTAGAAGCCGAATTCCCCGGTGAAACCCTCTGCTGCCAGCCGTTGCAGGTTCGCGCACGCCTCTTCGGGAGACACCATCAAGGCCAGGGCCGACGCGTACGGCGCGATGACCAGGTCGTCGGCGAGGCCGCGCTTGAGGCCGAGGCCCGGCACTCCGAAGGCGCGGTACTGGTAGGCGAGCCGCACGTCGAGCAGGTTGTAGCCCGACTCGGAAATGCCCCACGGCACGCCGCGGTGCTTCGCGTACTCGATCTGACACCTGACCGCCGCCTTGCAGGTCTGGTCGAGCAGGGTGTCGTCGTAGCCCGGCATGACGACGAGCGGCATCAGGTACTCGAACATCGAACCGCTCCACGACAGCAGGACCGACTCCCCCGCCGCGGTCGTCAGCAGGCGCCCGAGCGCGAACCAGCTCTCCTGCGGCAGGTGCCCCTGCGCGATCGCCACAAACGTGCAGAAGCGCGCCTCCGAGGCGAGAAGGTCGTAGTAGCTCGAGTCGCGACGGCGGTCGGCGACGTTGTAGCCAATCGACAGGAGGCGGCGGGTTCCGTCGAACAGAAAGGCCCACTCCATGTCCGCCAGGTCGGTCGACTGCGCGGCGAGGCGATTGAGCAGGGCGATCCTGGCCCGGGCCGGGGCCGCCCGATTGTCTTCGAGCGCCGCCAGTTCGCGGAGCGAGGGGATTGACGTGAACCCGGGCAGGTGCGCCTCGGGCCTCGCGGACGCCGGCAGCGACGTCCACGGGGCCAGGTGCGCGAGATCGTCGATGACGTCGCGGCACTGTGCCGCCAGCGCAGAGGCCCAGGCGCTCGCTTCATGGTCAACCGTCGTCGCCAGCGTGGCGGCCAGCGCGCCACTTTCCGCGGCAAGGCGTTCGAGCACGAGCCGGCCCTCGGCGACGGTCGAGGGAGGCGAGTCACACGCCGCGCCGAGTGTCTTCTGAAGCCGCGTCATGCCGGTCGTCGACGCGCCCTGAATGCTGTCGGCCACGAGGTCGAGGGTGTCCCGAAGGCCCTCGAGTGCGCGTGCGGGCAGGATCGGCTCGACTGCGAGCGCGAGCAGCCCCTGGCGCAGCGTCAGGAGGTGGCCGGCCAGGTTGCCGCTGTCCACCGACGAGATGTACCGCGGCTCGAGCGGGGCGAGCGACCGCGTGTCGTACCAGTTGTAGAAGTGGCCTCGATGGCGCTCCATCTCGAACATCGCCTGGAACGCCCGTGCCGTGCGATTGAGGAGCCGGCCCGCCGAGATGTAGCCGAAGTCGCAGGCCGAGAGGTTGGCAAGCAGCGCCAGCCCCATGTTGGTGGGCGACGTCCGATGTGCCACGCTGGTTGCGGGCGCCTCCTGGAAGTTGTCCGGCGGCAGCCAGTGATCGTCTGGACCGACATAGGTGTCGAAGAAGCCCCAGGTCCTGCGGGCGATGCCAGTCAGGAAGCGGAGCTGGCGCCCCGTCAGCCGCGCGGCTCGCCGTACCAGCGGGCGGCTGACCTGCCACGTGATGATCGGTGCGGTGAACCAGAGCAGCAGGATGGGTGCCGCAGCGACGAGACCCTCTGGCCGGACCGTCGACAGGTAGGCACCGGTGACGACCGCGAGAGCCGGGGCGATCCACATCCTCACCCATGCGGCGGCCAGACTCCGCCGCGCCAGGAGCCCGTGATCGCCTGACGGCGTCCACTCAAGGAGCCGCCGACGGGTGACCAGCAGGCGCACCGCCGTGCGCCCGACGGCGGCCAGGCTGAAGTACGCTTCGTACGGAAGACAGGCGAGCGTCAGCAACGCCTGCGCGATCTGGCGCCCGACCAATCGGCCACTCCCCTCGAGGTGCCTGGCAAGCCCCACATCAGCCGGCTTCCGCACGAGGCCAGGCAGCCACGCCGTCAGTGCGGGAACCACCAGACAGCCCACGCCGGCGAACGTCCACGCCCAGGCAGGCGACAGCGCCGCCCATGCAACGAGGAAGAGGCCGACCAGCGCGGCAGGTGTGAGGCTGCGCCGCAGGTTGTCGAACAGCTTCCATCGGCCCAGCAGGGGAAGCGGGTTCCTGCTGCGGCGCCCGTCTCGGCCGGGAGGACCGGGCAGCAACCAGCGCCACAGCTGCCAGTCGCCCCTGATCCAGCGGTAGCGACGCCGCACGTCCTCCTCGTAGCGTGCGGGGTATTCCTCGTACACCTGCACGTCGGTCAACAGCCCGGCCCGCGCGTAGCAGCCTTCGAGCAGGTCGTGGCTGAGGATCCGGTTCTCGGGGAAGCGTTCGCCGACAGCCATGTCGAACGCGTCCACGTCGTAGATGCCCTTGCCGATGAACGAGCCTTCGCCGAACAGGTCCTGGTAGACGTCCGACACGACGCGCGTGTAGGGGTCGATGCCCGGCTCGCCGGCCCAGAGCCGTGCGTACCACGACCGGTTGGCCGCCGGAAGACTGACCGCGACGCGGGGCTGCAGGATGCCGTACCCTTCGGTCACACGCTGCCGCTGCTCGTCGTGCCGGGCGCGGTTGAGCGGGTGCGTCATGGCGCCGACCAGCAGGCGGGCGGCGTCGCGCGGCAGCTCGGTGTCCGCGTCGAGCGTGATGACGTACTTCACCTGGCCGAGCATCCTCGTGTCCCCGATGACACGAGAGAACTGTCCGTTGGACCGGCCGCGAAGCAGCGCGTTCAGGTCGCAGAGCTTGCCTCGCTTGCGCTCGTACCCCATCCAGACGCCCTCTTCGGGGTTCCAGCGCCGCGGGCGATGGAAGAGGAAGAACGCCCCTTGCGTGTATTTCCTGTTCAGGTCGGCGATCAGGCGCTCGGCGAGACGCTCGAGAGCGTCGTCTTCCGGGAGGGTCTCCTGGGCGGCATCAGCCAGATCGGTCAGCAGACCGAACGAGACGTGTTCGTCCCGATTGCCGAGAAACCGCACCTCCAGCGCCTCGACCAACCGCTCCACATTCCGCGCGCTCGTGATCAGGGTCGGAACGACGACAAGGGTTCGGGAGGCGGACGGGATGCCGCCCGACAGGTCCATTTTCGGCAGGGCTGTCGGTCTCGCCAGCCAGGGCACGACGACGTGCACGAGGGCGACCGCCACCTGGCTCGCGCAGAGCAGCAGGAGGATCCCGACGAGGCCGAGGAGCCAGCCTGGTGCACCTTGGCCGCGGACCTCGACGGTCAGCGCCGCCGCGGGCAGCACCGTCAGGGCGGCGATGCTCCCGAGATAGAACAGCAGCGGGTGGCTGTGGCATGCGCGCCTCGCGGCGTCGGCGACCGCGCCGCGCACGTGCGCCGCCCGTTCGGCCTGCCGGAGCCCCTCCGCGATGAGGTAGAAGCCGACGTGTGCCGCCCTCGCATCGGGACCCGCGGTCTCCGCCGCCTCTTGCGCCAGCCCCACCGCCAGATGAGCCACCTCGCCTTCCGTCCGCCCGCTCCTCCTGGCGGTTGTTTCCACGACGTGGCGGTAGTGGTCTCGGGTGGCGAAGTCCATCAGCGGGTACACACCCGCCGGGTCCTCCCGCAAGGTCCGGTCGACGACGCTTCTCGCTTCGACGAAATCGCGCCAGTCCGCGGCCCCGAGGAACCTCAGGCTGCTGATGCTGTTGCTGATCGAGACCTGGTCGGCCGCCTGCTGCTGGTTCTCCGATTGCACCAGCTGCTCGATCGTCAGGCCGTCCTCAGACAACCGCTGTTCGATCCACGTCAGGGGCAGGGCCAACGCGGGGCTCTTCCCCTGCAGGCGGCGCGCGAACTCAGCGACGAACGACCCGACCATCGGGGGGCCGGACCTCGCCATGTCGGCGATCACGAGAATGAGGCTCTTCGGGTCCTTCTCGGCAATCGCCGTCATCTGGTCGGCCCAGGAGTCGGCCCGGTTCCGGTCCACGCGATCCGCGCCGACCCGGGCCGCCACGCGGCGGAGGTTCTCCAGCAGGGCGAGCCGCAGCATGATCGGAATGGCCCACAGTTCGCCGATGCCAAGCGGCGTCACGGTCTGGTAGGCGGAGACGAAGCCGCCGAGGCCGTCGATATCCAGCCGGCCATCGCCGTGCGAGATCGTCTCCAGGGCGATGTCGTAGACCCGAGGCAATCCGGATGACGGGCCCTCGGCCAGGCGCGGCAGTTCACGGCTGTAGCCCGCCGGGAGGTGCCGCCGCGCGGTTCGGATCTGTTCCTCGATCAGGTAGAAATTGTCGAGCAGCCACTCTCCCGCCGGCGTGATCCGGCGGTCGGCGTTCACGGCGTCCGTCAACAGGCCCCGGACCGCAACCAGCAGGGCCTCGTTCTCCGCCAGCCGGGTCAGGAGGTGGTTGGGTGCGCGCCTCGCGCCCAGCCGGTGCAGACCGGCGAGGACCTTGCCGTGCTGGGCCATCTGCTCGCGACTGAAGAGTTCAGCGCGCAGCGGCGGCTGCTCGCCGGCAAAGGCCGCAGAGGGGTCGCGACGGCGGCCGATGGCACTGCGCAGCGAATGGAGCGGAGCGCGAACGGCCTTCTGGCGGAGTCCCACGCGACAGACGTCCTTTCCTGCATGGTGGCGTGGACCGCGGGCGCGGTCCGTCTCATCTGCCGCTTCAGTTCTGACCGGCTACTCGGGCGGGCCGTGCTTCGGCGGAACGCGCTTCGGGTGCCTCGGGTTACGCGGCTTCGGCATCACAGACTTCGGCGCGAAGAGCTTCAGATCGAGCGGCGGCGGCTTCGCGTGATGGTCCTGACGATTCATACGTGGCCATTCGAATACGGGCGCCCGACCTCGGACGCAACCGGCAGTGTAGTCTCCTCAACACGAAGCCGCTGTCCACGACCGCACACCAGTCGATCAGTCGTGCAGCACGACGCTCAGGAGCGAGTTGTTGATGGTCAGCCCGCCGTCGACCCCGATGAACCCGAGCTTCTTGAACCGGTTCATGAAGAAGTTCACGCGCGACCGGGTGGTGCCCACCATCTCCGCAAGCGTCTCCTGCGAGATCTTCGGGATCATCCGCTGCGGTACGTTGTCCCCGCCGTAGTGGGCGAGCAGCAGAAGCGTGCGGGCCAGCCTCTTCTCGGCGGAGTTGAACAGCTGATCGATGAGGTCCTCCTCGGTGCGGATGTTCCTGGTGAGGAGGTGGGCGATGAAGCCGTCGGAGAGTTCGTGCTCCTCGTGCAACAGCCGGTGCATGTCGGCTTTCCCGATGGCGACAATGGTGCTGGCCGTGTGCGCGGTCGCATTCCCGAGGCGGATCGGCTGACCGGCCAGGGCCCCCTCCCCGAAGAAGTTCCCCTCCTCGAGTATCGCGACGATCGCCTCCTTGCCCATCTTCGAGATGACCGACAGCTTCACCTCGCCGGACCTGACGAAGAGCACGGTCTCGCAGGGGCTGCCCTGGGAGTAGATGGGTTCGCCCTTTGCGTACGCCACCACCGTCTTCGGGACGGCCGTCGCCGTGAACAGTGCCTCCGGGTCGAACGGGCGTGGAGTCTTCGTGCCCATGCCCCATCATGGCGGGTCGCCGTCCGCGTGACTGTTCAAAACGGAACACCAGCAGCAGGGCGCCGGCGCGCACCTCGACGGCCCCTTAGAGCGGCCAGAGCGCTTTCACGGTTTCCGCCACGAGACGGGCGAACAGGGCGACGGGAATACCGACGGCAAGAATGACAAGGGGGAAAGCGTAGGCGAAGGCGATTACCCCGCCGAAGCCACCGAGCGTCGAGAGCGCGCGGCTGAAGGCCTGGTGGAGACCGGAGCCGCGGAAGGACGTGCCGGCGACCGGCGGCGCCGCGAGCTGGTCCAGGCGCAGGTTGGCAGGCGCGGGCACGACGACGGCAGCCTGAGACGTGGTGAGTCGCGTCACGATACCTTCAACGGTACCGGCGACGTGGAGATGTGTCTGTGCCGGATTGCACACCCGCGCAGGGACGAGGGTTGGCGCCCGCAGGCGTGAGGCAGCCGGTGTGTCATTGCGGACAGACATAGAGGCAGGCGCCTGCCATGATCAGGCTCTCCGGGAAGGGGATGCCATGTCGCCTGGGCTGAGAAGACCAGCACGTGTCCTTGCCGCATTCGGCGTGTCAGTGCTGGTCGCGACCGGCGGGGTCAACATCTCCGGGCTCGCCGGTCGGGGTGCCGGGACCTCGGGCGACGGCCTGACTCGCGCACAGGCCGAGGAAGTGGTTCGCGCCCACAACGCGTGGCGCCGGCGTGCCGGCGTGCCGCCGCTCGGATGGGCCGAGGATCTCGCCGCGCGAGCCCAGGCCCGCGCCTCGTACCTCGCGGGACACGGATGCAGCATCGAGCACGGACCGCTGCCGCCGAACGTCGGCGAGAACCTCTGCTGGGTGGGTTCCGTGCGTGCAGTGGGGCACAAGAACGAATTGGACGCCGTCACGCCCACCTGGGTCATCGATGCATGGGGCGCCGAGTCCGCCAACTATTCTGTCGAGCGCGACACCTGCGCTCCAAATCATGAGTGCGCTCACTACACCCAGATCGTGTGGGCCGCCACGGTGGAGGTCGGTTGCGGCACGGCCGTCTGTCCGACTCTCGACCAGGTCTGGGTGTGCAACTACCGCCCGAAGGGCAATGTCAGGGGCCTTCGATAGCCGGCAAGGCTGTGCGTTTCAGAACAGACCCCCTGCCGGCGGTCTGTCAAGGTAGAAGCGTTCACTCGTCAGCGAAAGGACGACCTGTCATGACCATCACCTTGCCGGGACTCCTGCTCCTCATCGTGATCGCGGCCGTCTGCGGCGCAATTGGGAAAGCGATTGCGGGCGGAGCCCGCGGCGGGCTCGTTGTGTCCACGGCTCTCGGATTCATCGGCGCCGCCATCGGGCCGTGGATCGCCGGCAAGCTCGGCCTGTCGGAACCCCTCACGGTCCAGCTCGGAGGGCACCCGTTCCCGGTGCTGTGGTCGATCATCGGCGCCGCGATCTTCGTGGCGATCATCCACCTGGTCTCGAGACGATAGGTGATTGCCTACGGTCGGCATCCCCAGCGGAGGACGTGTCAAGACCGGATGGGAGGTTGATATGCGGCTGATCGGAATTGTGGTCCTGGCCGTCGGGATCCTGGCCCTTGCGTACGGCGGGTTCAGCTACACCCGGGAGACCCACGACGTCAAGCTGGGTCCCGTGGAGTTCTCCGTCAAGGAGAAGGAACGGGTCAATGTGCCGCTCTGGGCGGGCGTCGTGGTGGCGGTCGTGGGCGCGGGACTCCTGATCGGCGGGAAGAAGAAGTAGCCGGGTCACGCCGCGGGCGAGACCGGGACCCGGATCGCCCGCTCCGCCTGCCGCTCCGAGGTCAGGCGGCTCAAGCTGGCGCACGCCTCCTGGTTGAGAGTGAGATTCCGCCGGTACGAGAGGCCTCCAAACAGGGAGATCAGCGGCTGGCGTCGGTGCCAGATGCTCCTCAGGGCCCGGCCCATGATGCGCGACAGCGCGTAGAAGTGACGGTCGCACGCCGCCATCTCCTCGATCGCCTGGTCCTGCGACAGATGCGCGTATCGGGCGACCGGGAAGGTCAACGTGTAGTACTGCCAGTCGTGCGGGAACATGCCGAGGATGATCCGGCCGTCCGCCTTCATCCGATCCCACAACTCCGTGCCGGGCAACGGTGTGAGAAACAGGGCGTTGAGATTGTCCACTCCGTACTCGCGGGCGGCCTCGGCGGTACGGCGGCCGATGCCAGGGGTGTCCGCGTCCAGCCCGATGATGAACGAGCCGACGACGAGGATGTGGTGGCGCTGGATCCGGGCCACCGATGCCGCCAGGTCCCGCCCCTTGAGCAGGTTGAACCGTTTGCCGACCTCGGTGAGCCCCTCGGCCGTGGGCGACTCGAAACCGATGAAGACGCCCCTGCACCCGGCTCGCGAGGCCAGCGTCAGCAGTTCCTCATCATCGGCGAAGTTGATCGTGGCCTGCGCCACCCATTCCTTGCCGAGGTTCGCCGCCGCGAGCGCCCGGAACAGGTCCTTGGCACGCGCGACGTGATCGGCCCGCGTGCCGATCAGGTTGTCGTCCACGACCAGGACCCGCTTCTCCTTGATCGACCCGAACTCGCGCACGACGTCCGGAATGGGCCGCTGGCGGTAGCGGGACCCGTTGAACGCGGTGACCGAGCAGAACGTGCAGTTCATCGGACAGCCGCGCGTCGTCTGGATCGCGCCGAACGCGTAGCGGCCGGTCAACAGGTCGTGCCTGGCCGGCCGAACCGCGTCCATGTCGGCGAGCCCTCCGTCGTACCGCGCCTTGAGGCGGCCCGCGGCCGCGTCCGCGAGCACCTGGGGCCAGATCTCGTCGGCCTCCCCCGTGACGGCGGAATCCACGTACCGCATCACCTCGTCGAGGCACATCGTCGCGTGGATGCCCCCCATGACGACGGGAACGCCCAGCCGGCGAAAATGCCCGGCGATTTCGTAGGCCCTCGGCGCCTGGGATGTGAACGCCGTGATGCCGACCAGATCGGGACGCCGCATCTCCTCGTAGCGCGGAACCGCGATGTTCTCGTCGAGCAGCGTCACGTCCCACTCGGGCGGCGTCAGGCCGGCGAGCGCCATCAGGCTCAGGGGCTGCCACACGCGATAGCGGTTCCACCGGCTCTCCTTGAGCCGGACGATGCTGACGAGCGGGTTCGACGGGTTGACGAGCAGAAGCCGCATGGGATTCAGTGCCTCAGAGCCGGGCCACGGTCACCTGCGCACCGAGGGCGCTGCCTCGACCACGTCGGTCCCGAGGCCCGTCCGGCCGAGCGACGGCGATGGCCGGTGCGCGCCCCACACGGCCGACCCGGTCAGAAAGGCCAGCGGCCCGCTGAGGGCGAGCAGCGTGAACGTGCCGACGGACAATCCTCGCGGCACGAAGATCGCCCACACGATGCCCATCAGCGCCGCCCACGCGAGCAGCGCCGTCCAACGGTTCGCATATCTGGTCATGCAGTCTCCGTCCTTCTTCCGAGGGATGGCGCCGGCCCCGTGCTGCTTTGCCCGGCGTCGGCGCCCGGGGCACTCGCCACGGCGCCGGCGGCGTGACGACGCAGGGCCGCAGCCGCAAGCCGCGAGTGTTCGCGCCGCTTCAGGCCCGCCCGTCTTCGCAGCTGGAATCTCGCCCGGTCGCCGTTCAGTGCGGACATCGCGCCTCGCTCCCTTTCCGGGGTCGCCGACAGAATCTGGCGCTCACGGTTCGTCGCCGCGCCTCCGGCTGACAGAACGACCCGTCGGCATCGTACGGTGGATGTGGCTCAGCCGTCTGTGCTGTTGTGCACAGTCCGAGGCCGCCGCCGCCTCTATCATGGGAGCGGCGAGGACAGGGCGGACAAGAACAATGGCGAACCCACCATCTGACACGGGGGCGGAAGGCCGGGCCGGGGGACCTTCCAGTACTTCGAAGGGCGCGGCCGCCGGCGTACGGAAACGCCCTCAGCCGTGGTGGCTATTCTTTCTCGTGGTCCTGTTGGCCAACTACCTGGCGATGCAGTTCTTCTATCCAGAGCCGACCGCGATCACCATTCCCTATACGTTCTTCAAGGGCCAGATCGAGGCCGGCAACGTCGCGGACGTCACCAGCGTCGGCGCGTCAATCGAGGGTAGCTTCAAGACCAAGACGACATATCCGCCGCCGGCGTCTCCCGGGACACCGGGCACGGCACCGGCATCGCCTGCCGCCGGCCAGCCCAAGGCTCGGGCGTCCATGCAGTTCAAGACGCAGCGGCCGGCCTTCGCGGACCAGGACCTCGAGCGGCGCCTCGACGAAAAGGGCGTCATCATCAAGGCCGTCGACGAGAACGCGTCATCCTGGTTCAAGCTGCTGGTCGGGTTCGGTCCGACCCTGCTGCTGATCGGCGCGTTCGTCCTGATCAGCCGCCGCGCCGCGGCCGCCGCCGGCGGCGGGCTCTTCTCCCTCGGGCGCAGCCGTGCCAAGCGCTACAGCGAGGAGCAGCCGAAGGTCACCTTCGAGGACGTCGCGGGAATCGACGAGGCCGAGAACGAGCTGATCGAGATCGTCGACTTCCTGAAGAACCCCGCGAAGTACCAGCGGCTCGGCGGGACGGTCCCGAAGGGCGTGCTGCTCATCGGCGCGCCCGGCACCGGAAAGACGCTGCTGGCGCGCGCGATCGCCGGGCAGGCTGGCGTCCCGTTCTTCAGCCTCAGCGCCTCCGAGTTCATCGAGATGATCGTCGGTGTCGGTGCCTCACGTGTGCGGGACCTGTTCAAGCAGGCGAGAGAGGCGGCGCCGGCGATCATCTTCATCGACGAACTGGACGCGATCGGCCGTACCCGGGGCAGCGGCACCCAGCTCGGCGGCCACGACGAGCGCGAACAGACCCTGAATCAGATCCTGACCGAGATGGACGGCTTCGATTCCCGCGAAGGCGTCATCGTCCTGGCGGCCACCAACCGGGCCGATGTGCTCGACCAGGCGCTCCTGCGGCCGGGGCGCTTCGATCGGCGCGTCGTAGTTCAGCGGCCGGACCGCGCCGGTCGCACCGCCATCCTCGCGGTGCACACCAAGAACGTCCCACTGGCGCCGGACGTCTCACTCGAACGCATCGCCGCCGAAACGCCCGGGCTGGTCGGCGCGGAACTGCGCAACCTGGTCAACGAGGCGGCGCTGCTGGCGGCCCGAAAGGACGGGAACACCGTGGGCGCCGACGACTTTGCCGAGGCGCTGCAGAAGATCACGCTGGGGCCGGCTCGCAGCATCCTCCTCAATCCCGCCGACCGCGAGCGCACCGCGTACCACGAAGCGGGGCACGCGCTCCTCGCGGTCCTGATTCCCGGTAGCGATCCCGTTCATCGCGTTTCGATCGTGCCGCGCGGCATGGCGCTCGGAGCGACCTACCTCCTGCCCGTCGACGACAGGACCAGCTATGCGGAGGACTACCTGCGGACGCGCATCACCGGCGCGCTCGGCGGTCGGGCGGCGGAGAAGCTCGTGTACGGCGTGGCCACGACCGGAGCCGAGAGCGACCTCCAGCAGGTCACGGAGGTCGCCCGTCGCATGGTGCTGCGGTGGGGGATGAGCGAGAAGCTCGGGCCGGTCAGCTTCGTGACGCCCCAGGACGACGGCCTTCCGCCGGCGTTCCAGCACCAGCCCTACAGCGAGGCCACCTCCGAGGTGATCGACGCCGAGGTCCGGCGTATCGTCGAGGAGTGCCTTCGGGAGGCTGACCGGCTGCTGGCGGAGAACCGCCACAAGCTGGACGTACTGGCCCGCGCTTTGTTGACAGCAGAGTCGCTCAACGCACAGGAGATCCTGGAAGCCGTCAGCTGACGAGACTCTTCGTCGCGATGTCGGCCGGGGCCGCCTTGATCACCACCTTCACGGCGTCCTCCATTGGATCCTTGAAGGGCACCTCGATTCGCAGCAATCCGTTCGTGTAGGTCGCTTCGGCCTTGGCAGGCTTCACCGGCCAACCCAGCGCCAGCGCCGACACGTACTCGATGTCCCTCGCCGGCGCCAGCAGATAGACGCTGTCTTCGAGGATCTTCACGTCAACGGTTTCGGTCGGTGCTCCTGGGATGGCGAACTCCACGATGAGCTTGTGGTGCTCGCCGTCGGCGTATGCGACGGTGTCGGGCGCAACCTTCATCCGTTCTGCCAGCATTTCGGCACACTCCTTCGTCCCATTGCTTCGCGGAACCACTACCCGAACAGCCCCGCCTTGTAGCCTACGGGCTGCGACGACGCCTGTCTGTTCAAATGGGCACACCCGAGACCGCTTCTGATCGTCCGCGGCCTCTGGCGAGAGAGCCCGGGCCGCGGATGATGGCGCCGGGAGCCTGTCGTGGGTCTACTCGCCGGGTCCCTTCGGGACGAACCGCAGCGACGTCCCGTTCGTGCAGTAGCGGAAGCCGGTGGGCGCCGGGCCGTCGTCGAACAGGTGCCCGACGTGGCCGCCGCACCGGCGGCAGTGAATCTCGGTGCGAACCATGCCGTGGCTGCGATCGACGGTGGCGTCGACCGCTCCGTCGATCGCCGCGAAGTAGCTCGGCCAGCCCGAGCCGCTGTCGTACTTGGCCTCGGATGAGAACAGCGGGGCGCCGCAGGCCGCGCAGAGGAACTCGCCTTGGCGGTGTTCCGTGTTGTACGGGTGTGAACCCGGGCGTTCCGTCCCGTGCTCCCGCAGCACGCGGTATTGCTCAGGCGTCAGCGACGCCCGCCACTCCTCGTCGGACTTGCGCACGCCATCCGCCGCATCGTCCATGTCGCGATCTCCGCCGAGGGCCGAGCCCGCCTTCGGGCTTCGCGCTACGGCGGGTCCGCCATAGCCCGCCAGCATTCCCGCCGCGGGCGACGGCGGAAGCCCCCAGCCTTGAGCCCTGAGCCTTCCCCTCTACCGCACCCCGTGGATGTACTTCTCGAGCTGCTCGATCACGAACCCCTGCTTGTCGATCATCGCCTTGCCGACGTCGCCGATGGAGACCATGCCGATCGGCAGGCCGCCGTCGGTCACCGGGAGGTGCCTGACGTGCCGCATCGACATCAGCCCCATGCACTGCTCAATGGTGGTGTCGGGCCGGATCGAGACCACGCTGGCCGTCATGATGGCCGAGACCGGTGTGTCGCGGGAGGTGTGGCCCCGCAGCACGACCTTGCGTGCGTAGTCGCGCTCCGAGAGGATGCCGACGAGCTCGCCGTCGTCGCGGGTCACCAGGACAGCGCCGATGTTCCAATCGGCCATGAGCTTGAGTGCTTCGTACACCGACTCGTCCGGCCGAACCGCGTAGACAGCGCTGCCCTTCGCCTTCAACATGTCACGCACGGTGGTCATCGTCGCATCCTCCAATGAACGGCGGCGCTCCGATGTCGGTCGTGGCGGAACTCGGCCGAAGCGCCTGCGGGCTGACTTGTCGGTGGAAATAGCAGTGTACCCAGTTGCCGCGCGGACGGCAACCGCTCGGGGGTAGCCGCCTGGCGATTCTGGACGCTCGTCTGGTGGACCGAGCGGCTCACCCGGCGTCCGGAGCACCCGTCGCGCCGCGGCCCAGCTCGACGCGGATCGCCTTCCATCTCCCTTGCCTGAAACGAAGGACGCTCAACGATGCGCGCGTGATGTGCCCGAGCACGATCGCCGTCCAGATGCCCGAAGCCGTCAGGCGCCCGCTCGCCTGGAGCGTTGCGCACAGGCCGAGCGGCACGGCAATCTGCGAGATGATCGAGATGACGAACGGGCTCCGCGTGTCCCCGCCGCCCTGGAGGGCGCCCGTGTAGGTCAGCGCCACGGTGACGAAGAGGCCGGACACGCTGAGGAACCTGAGGAGCTGGCATCCGATCTCGACGACCACGGGGTCGGTCAGGCCGAACACGGCGAACAGGGCGCGCGGGAACGCGAGGAAGCAGACGCCGACCACCACGGCCACCGCGATCCCGATCCGCGACGCCATCACGGGGCCGCGCGTGCTCCGGTCCGGGAGGCCGGCACCCATGTTCTGGCCCACGACCGTCGACGCCGCTCCCATCAGGCCGACCGATGTCCACGTCACCAGCGAGAACAGCTCGCCGTAGCCGACCGCATAGGCGGCCTGCGCCTCCGCGCTGTGCCCGAGCGACCCGATGAAGCGCAGCAGGAACATGCCGGCGACGTTCATCGCGATGCCCTGGAAGCCGGCGGGAAGGCCGAACGCGAACAGCGCTCTGATGAGCGACCAGTCGATCCGCCAGTCCATCGCCCTCGACCACCGGATGACCGACCGTCCGGAGAACAGCCACAGCAGGCCGGCGCCTCCGACGATGGCGTTCGCCGTGACCGTGCCAATCGCCGCGCCCGCGGTGCCCAGCGCGGGGATGGGCCCGAGGCCGCGGATCAGCACGATGTTGAGCAGGCCGTTCAGGATCGTGACCGCGATGCCGAGCCTGAGCGGCGTCTTCGCGTCGCCGGCCGCCCTGAACGCGCCGCCGAGCATGAAGAAGACGAGCATGCCGACGCTGCACGTCAGCATGATCCGCAGGAACGGCAGCGCCTCGTGCTTCACGTCGGGCGCGGCGTTCACCATGTCGAGCAGGTGCGGCGCGAGCACGTAGCCGGCCGGTGCCAGCACCACGCCGGCGAGCAGCAGCGACGCCAGGAAGGCCTGGTAGACGACGCGGTTGACGCCGTCGCCATCGCCCGCGCCCGCCGCCCGGGCGACGAAGATCGCCGTGCCCGTGTAGAGCGACGCGATGAACGTGATGACGACGAGGATGATCTGCCAGCTGACGCCGATGGCCGCGTTCGCCGCGTAGCCCACGAAATGCCCGACCAGCGCGTGGTCGACAATCCCCTGGAGGCCCGCAAATACGTTCTGGAGCATCGTCGGCCAGGCGAGCTTCCAGACCGCGGGGAGCAGGGGGCCCTCCACGATGCTGCGATCGAAGCGCCGGGGCGTCGGGGGTGTGGCCATGCTGAGGGGTGTCAGCGCCGGCGGAATGCCTTCAGCACGTCGCGCGCCGCGCGGGACGGGCTCAGGCGCCCGCTCCGGACCTCGGCACGCATGGCGGCCAGGTGGTCGGTGACGACGCGGTCGCGCCTGATTTCCTGTTCGATGCCGAGCAGGATCGCCTCGCGCATCCACTCGAGCGCCTGCTCCTCCCTGAGCCTGGCGAACGAGCCGTTCGACTCGACGAGCGCGCGGTGCTCGAGCACGGCCTGCCAGATCCCGGCGATCCCCTCGCGCTCGAGCGCCGAGCAGGTGACGACGCGGGGCGTCCACCCGTCGGCGGAGGCGGGGAACAGGTGCAGCGCGTTCTCGTAGTCGAGCCGCGCGCGCTCGGCCCGGCGGCGGTTGTCGCCGTCCGCCTTGTTGATCGCGATGAAGTCGGTCATCTCGAGGATGCCGCGCTTCATCCCCTGCAGCTCGTCTCCGGCGCCCGCGAGCATCAGCAGGAGGAAGAAGTCGGTCATCGACCGGACGGTGGTCTCGGACTGTCCGACGCCGACGGTCTCGACGAAGACGTTCTGGTAGCCGGCCGCCTCGCACAGCAGCATCGCCTCCCGCGTCCGGCGCGCGACGCCGCCGAGGTGCCCGCGCGACGGGGACGGTCGGATGAAGGCGCGATCGTCGGTCGAGAGCCGCTCCATCCGCGTCTTGTCGCCGAGGATGCTGCCGCCCGAGACGGGGCTGGACGGATCCACCGAGAGGACCGCGACCGTTTCGCCGAGATCGCGCGTCAGATGCGTGCCGAGCGCTTCGATGAAGGTGCTCTTGCCGGCGCCCGGCACGCCGGTGATGCCGACGCGGCGGGCGCGGTCCGAGTGGGGCAGGCACGCCTCGATGACCTCGGACGCCAGGTCGACGTCCGAAGGCAGGTCGCTCTCCACGAGCGTGATCGCGCGGGCGAGCACGCTGCGATCGCCGGCGCGGATCCCGGCCACGTACTCGGCGGCCGGAAGCCGTTGACGCCGGCGCGGGGTTGGCGAAGCGTGAGCCATCCGCCTGATCCTACGCCGGGTCGGGCGGGAATGCGTCCGGGAACTTCTGTGCGCCGCAGCCGGCTGGTGAGGCGGCAGGCGTCGCCCGGTCCGTCGCTCCGGGCTCCGGTTCGGCAGCCCTCACAGTCGCCCTTTGCGCCGGCCCGGTCCGCGCCTGCCTCTCCAGTGCCGGCACTTAGGCGCAGGCGCCTCTGGCGCGAGGTGAAACGTGTGGGGCGGGGTGGTGGAGGTGTAGGGCGGGGGCGTGTGAGGTGTGGGGCGGGGCTTCAGCCCCGCCGAAGCCGCGCCCGCTGCCTGTCGCTCGCCCTGTCCATCAGTGCCTCGAAGCGCGCGTCGCCCCGATGGGAAGAGAGGAAAGGGTCGACGGTCGCGAGGAACCGCTGCCCGTCCTCCTCGCCAATGTCATGGATGGTGCAGATGGCCGCAATGTGCGGGCGATTATGGGGTAGCCGCCAACCCGCAGACCGCCAGGATGTATCCTTGTCGTCAGACGATGACGTTCCTGAATCCGCTGCTTCCCCTGTTCCTGGCCGTCGGCGCCGTGTTCGGGGCGCTCGCGGCGGCCGGCGCGTACCTCATCAGCTACGCCGAGTATCGGCAGCGCATGCTGAGGCCCGATCAGAGTCCGCGTCGGATGGCGCTCGGAACGGCGGCCGTGACGTTTGTGTTCTTCTTCTGCGCGGCAATCGTCCTGTCATTCGTCCTGAACCCTGGCGGCTCGTGAGGCCCCGCTCGATTCCGTCACGACGGCTCGCCCGTGCAATGGCGGTCTGCCCGCGATGAGCACGGTTGTCAGAGGATCCTGCTGATGCTCAGGAAGATGCTCACCCGGAAGATGCTGACGATCCTGTGCCTGGGCCTCGCCGCCGGGATCCCGCTCGGCATCGTCCTGACCGTCCTCCAGGCGTGGATGACGAAGTCGGGGATCGACCTCAAGACGATCGGCCTCGCCGTGCTCGTCCAGATGCCGTATTCCTGGAAGTTCGTCTGGTCCCCGCTGATGGACCGGTTCGTTCCGCCCTTTCTTGGCCGGCGCCGGGGCTGGATGCTCGTCTCGCAGCTGCTGATGATCGCGTCGATCGTCGCGATGGGCCAGTTCGACCCGGCGCGCGCCATCGTCCCCATCCTCGCCCTCGCGACGCTCATCTCGTTCGCCGGGGCCAGCCATGACATCGTCATCGACGCCTACCGGCGGGACGTGCTCGACGAATCCGAACTCGGGTTCGGGTCGGCCGTCGCGGTCAACAGCTACCTGATCGGGTTCCGCTATATCGGCGTCGTGCTGGGCCTCTTCCTTGGCGACTGGCTCCCGTGGAGCCAGGTGTTCATGATTCTGGCGGGATTCGTGGTCATCGGCGTGGTCGGCACGCTGATCGCGATCGAGCCCCGGGACGCCATCCCCGCGCCGAGGAGCCTGCGGGAGGCCGTGTTCAGCCCGTTCCTCGACTACCTCAGGCGCCCGGGCGCCGTCGAGATCCTCCTCTTCATCCTGCTCTACAAGCTCGGCGACAACCTCGCGAGCGCGCTGCTGACGCCGTTCTACATCAACGTGGGCTACACGCTGACCGAGATCTCCGTCTACTACAAGATCGTCTCGTTCTGGGGGACGTTCTGCGGCGGTCTGATCGGCGGCGCGCTTCTCACGCGCTACAGCATCCGGAAGTGCCTCTTGGCGTTCGGCGTGTTCCAGGGCGTCACGCCGCTGGCCTTCTCGATCCTCGTCGCCACCGGGCCGAGCGTGCTGGCGCTCGCCTTCGTCGTCGCGGTGGAGACGCTGAGCCTCGGAATGGGGGCGTCGGCGCTCACGGCATTCATGCTCCGGCTCTGCAACCGGAGGTTCAGCGCCACACAGTACGCGCTGCTCACGAGCTTCATGGGGGTTCCGAGGACGATCATCCCGGCGAGCGCAGGCTTCATCGTGGGGTCACTCGGGTGGGTGCACTTCTACATCCTGTGCGTGGCCCTTGCCGTCCCGGGGCTGCTGCTGATCTACTTCCGGGCGGCCAAGTGGGAAGAAGGTCTCCCGCCGGCGTAAGTGGACGAGGGGGACCGGGCCCCGCTCAATTTGAAGCCAGGCCCTCCAGCGCGTAGTCGTCGATGGTCACCGCAACGCGACGGCCACCCCCGGCGATGATCTCGGGCGTGGCCCGCACGACGCGCCCCGAGCAGCGCACCTTCGACCCCGCCGTCATGCTACGCGGCCGAAGCGTGACGACGAACTCCACGGACTGGCGTGGACTGGGCAGCGCCCCGTCGGTGCGGAACAGAACCCCCGAACGGCTGATGTTCAGCGTCGACGCCGCGCGCCACTCCCTCTCCCCGTGCTCGCGGAACGTCACCGACGCCACGATCGGAAAGCGATGGGCCCCGCGCCGTTCCTCGACCCACGCCATTCAGGCCTCCAGCCGTTCGCTCGGCGGCCGTCGGTTCCCGACGCGGACGGTCGCCTGAGAGGGGACCTCGACCGAACCGTACCGCGGCCCGTCTGCGGGCGCGGACCTTCTACTGCCGGCCGTTCCTGGCTCTCTTGTTCGCTCGCAACACCCGAGGGGCGCTGCTGGCGCGATCGAAACTCGAGCCCGCCGGCAGTTGGTTGTGCGTGGCGTACAAGGCCAGTTCGAGCCGTGTCGACACGCCCAGTTTGTCGAAAATGCTCGACAGGTGGTTCTTGACGGTCTGCTCGCTGACACCGAACCTCGCTCCGATGTCCTTGTTGCCCAGGCCCTCGACGATGGCTTCGATCACCTGCAGCTCGCGCGGCGTCAGGCGGGAGGCCGGTCGTGGTTCGTCCTCGGGCGCGCCGTCGCCTTGCCGCAGCGTCTGCACAAGGTCGCTGACGCTCTCGTGCCCGACCCAGAATTCGCCGCGCATGATCGCGCGGATGCAGTTGAAGAGCAGCTGCGTGGCCGATTCTTTGAGAACGACCCCGGATGCGCCGAGCTTGAGCGCGCGGATGGTCTCCTCGCGCTCGATCGACGCGGTGAGCAGGACCGTCTTCACCTCCGGCGCCGCGCCCGCGAGCGCCTCGAGAACCTCGAGTCCGTTCATGCGCGGCATCGCCAGGTCGAGCAGCAGCACATCCGGCCGGAGGTCCTTCGTCCGCTGCGCGGCCGAAGGGCCGTCGCCGGCCTCGCCGACGACGACGAATCCCGGCTCCAGTTCGAGGAGCCTGCGCAGGCCCTCCCTGACCAGGGGGTGGTCGTCGGCGATCACGATGCGAATCGTTCCAGGGCTTTGATTCATGCGGCCGCACCAGGAATCTGGGTTCGCGTCTCCTCCCTCACTCTCACGCGGGCTGGCGGCGGTCTCGGGCGCGCTTCCCGGCTGCAACGACCGGCGGCACCGTCGCGGGGGGCGCAGGGGGCTGTGCCCGGTGCGCCTCGTCCGCCAACGACGGCGACAGAATCGTGATGGACGTGCCCCGGCCGGGCGCGCTGCGCACCTCGAGTTGCCCTCCCAGTGACACCAGGCGCTCACGCACGCTGAACAGGCCGAAGCTCCCGTCGGTCCCTTCCGATCCACGCACCGCGTCGGCGTCGAAGCCGACGCCGTCATCGCTGACCGCGATGTAGATGCGATCATCGGGGGTCCGGCCCGCGACGACCTTGGCGGTCGTCACCCGCGCGTGCTTGACGATGTTGAAGAGCAATTCGCGCACCGACCGGAACAGCGTCGTCCGGACGCTCTCCTCGATGGCCAGGTTCTCCTCGGCCTCCACCGTCACATCCAGTGCGAATCGCTCCCGGTACCATCGGCCGAGCCACCGGAGCGCGGGTGTGAGACCGCTCCGGCGGAGGATGGCCGGGCTCAGATCGGCCGTGAGCGATCGCGTGATTTCCAGCGACTGGGCGATCAGGCCGTCCACTTCGCGCAGTCCCTCCTGCAGCGGCAGCCGTCTGGTCCTCTCGAGACACAGGCCGATATTGATGCGGGCCACGGAGAGCAGCTGCTGAAGATGATCGTGGATGACCTGCGCGATCCTATCGCGCTCGCGCTCCTCGGCGCGCGTGAGGTCCCTGGCGAGCGCCTGGAGCTGGGTCGAGCGCTGGGCCAGCTCCGCCGTGCGCTCGGCGACGCGGGTCTCCAGCAGGAGGTTGTTGCGCTGCAGCGCGTCGTTGGCCGCCGCCAGGTCGCGGTTCGCCTTCGTGAGCGCCGCTTCGCTCTCCGTCAGGGCGACGGTAACGGTCTCGAGACGCCTGCGCTCCATCACCGCCTTGGCGCGGGCCTCCTCGAGCTCACGCTCGGCCTGCCGTCGCTCGACGACCCTTCCAAGCCGTTCGGCGATCGCGTTGATGAGCCGTCGCTCCTCGATGAGGAACGGCCCTTCATCCTTGGGAGGCCGCTCGTCCAGGTAGTCCACCTCAGCCCAGCCCATCGACTTGCCGTGCGCGACGATGGCGGAGACCTGCCTCCACGGCGTCTCGCGGAATCCCTCGGTCCGGAACTCCTGGCCGTTCAGGACGATTCGCGCGCAGGCGACGTCGGCGTGGCACCAGCCGGCCGGCATGAGATCGGCGGTCCGCTGCAGGATGTCTTCCAGACCACTCTCGCTGCCAATCACGTCGGCGATACCGTAGAGGCAGGCCAGTTCCTTCGCTCGCTCCCGCTGCGCTTTCGCGAGTCGCTCCTGCTCGGTAACGTCCCGGATGACGACCGCCAGCTGCCGCGCAGCCGGCTGGTAGGTGGACATCTCGTAGTGCTGCCCGCCGGCCATCGAGTAGCGACATGAGTACGTCGAGTCGCTCGCGAGTGCGGCGGCGCCGATCGTCTTCAGCCATTGAGGGCCGTCGTCCGGGAACACCTCGCTCGCGAGACGCCCGACGACCGCCTTGCGCTCGAGGCCGGTCAGGCGCTCGAAGGCGGGGTTGACGGCGACGAAGCGGCAGTCTCCGGGCACGCCCTGGTCGTCGAAGATGACGTCGCCGACGGCAAAGCTGTCCGTCATGTTGATGAAGAGCGACCGGAAGCGCTCCTCGCTCAGGCGCAGGGCCGACTCGGCGTCCTGCCGTTCCATTTCACCGCCCGCGCGCACCGCCACCATCTGCAGCGTGGCCTCTGCGAGCGAAGGGTCCGCCAGCGGGGTTCGGCCGATGACCGCGATCAAGCCGATCGGCCGCCCGAGGTGGTTCCGGACCGTCGTGCCGACATAACTCTCGGCCCGCAGATCCTGGAGCACCTGATCGCGCGGGTAGAACCGGCTCACGCTCGCCGGGAAGCAGCAGACGGTCTGGTCCACGACGTCGCCGCAGGGGGTGTCCTTCAAGGCGTACGTGACGTTGTCCTCGAAATGTCCGTCGCACCACACCGCCAGCGTCCGCGCGTTCAATCCGTCCCCTTCGAGACGGTCGATGCAGCAGAAGTCCATGCCGAGGCTCTGGGCGAGGTATCGGGCCAGCGCGTTGAAGAAGGGTTCGTCCAAGGGCCCGCTGCTGGTCTCCGCCAGAAACGTCTGGACGGACTCGGCGTGCCTGCGTGCTGCCGAGTCGCTCTGCGCGGGTCGCCGGCGCGATCCTGCGCGAGGGGCGGACCTCTTGGGCCGGGACGGAGACGCCATCGGCGATATTCTACGCCGGGTCGTCGAGCAGTGCCTCCAGGATCTTCCTTGCGGCCTCCGGGATCACGGTGCCAGGCCCGAACACGCCCGACGCCCCGGCCTGCCGCAGGTAGTCGCAGTCCTGCGGCGGGATGACGCCACCGACGACGACGAGGATGTCGTCGCGGCCGAGGGCGCGGAGCTCGCGGATGACCTCGGGGATCAACGTCTTGTGGCCACCGGCCAGCGTCGAGACGCCGAGGACGTGCACGTCGTTCTCGACGGCATGGCGCGCCACCTCGCGCGGCGTCTGGAAGAGGGGTCCGATGTCGACGTCGAAGCCGAGGTCGGCGAACGCCGTCGCGATGACCTTGGCGCCGCGGTCGTGGCCGTCCTGGCCCATCTTCGCGACGAGAATCCGGAGCGGCCGCCCCTCCTGCGCGGCGAAGACCGCGGCCATCCGCCGCGCCTCCCGGAACCCGGCGTTCGATTCGCTCTCCGACGAGTACACGCCGGAGATGGTGCGGTGCGCGGCCTGGTAGCGGCCGAACACCTTCTCGAGCGCGTCGGAGATTTCGCCCAGCGTCGCGCGCGCGCGCGCGGCGTTCACGGAGAGTTCCATCAGGTTGCCGTCGCCGGTCGCGGCGCAGCGCGTGAGGGCGTCGAGCGCCGCGCGCACGGCCTCGGCGCCACGCGTCCGCCTCAGTTCCTCGAGCCGGACGATCTGCCGGCGGCGCACCTCGACGTTGTCGACCTCGAGGAGGTCGATCGCCTGTTCCTCCTCGCGCCGGTACCTGTTGACGCCGACGATCGTCTCCCTGCCGGAGTCGATGCGCGCCTGACGCCTGGCGGCCGCCTCCTCGATCCGCATCTTCGGCAGGCCGCTCTCGATCGCCTTCGTCATCCCGCCCAGCTCTTCGACCTCCGAGATCAACACCCGGGCGCGCGCCATGAGTTCGTGGGTGAGCGACTCCACGTAGTACGACCCGCCCCAGGGGTCGACCACGCGCGTGACGGCTGTCTCCTCCTGCAGATAGATCTGGGTGTTCCGCGCGATGCGGGCCGAGAAGTCGCTCGGCAGCGCGATGGCCTCGTCCATCGCGTTCGTGTGAAGCGACTGCGTGTGGCCCATCACCGCGGCCAGCGCCTCGACCGTCGTCCGCGTCACGTTGTTGAACGGGTCCTGCGCGGCCAGGCTCCAGCCGGAGGTCTGCGAGTGGGTGCGCAGCGCCATCGACTTCGGGTTCTTCGGGTTGAACGACTTCACGATCCGCGCCCACAGCACCCGGGCCGCGCGCATCTTGGCGATCTCCATGAAGTAGTTCATGCCGACGCCCCAGAAGAACGACAGGCGCGGGGCGAAACTGTCGATGTCGAGGCCGGCCGCAATCCCGGTCCGCAGGTACTCGAGGCCGTCGGCCAGCGTGTAGGCCAGCTCGAGGTCGGCCGTGGCGCCCGCTTCCTGCATGTGGTAGCCGCTGACCGAGATGCAGTTGAACCTGGGCATCTTCTGCGAGCAGTAGCGCAGGATGTCGCCGGTGATCCGCATCGACGGCGCCGGCGGGTAGATGTACGTGTTGCGGACCATGAACTCCTTGAGGATGTCGTTCTGGATGGTCCCGTTCAGCGTCCCCGGCGCGACGCCCTGCTCCTCGGCCGCCACGATGTAGAACGCCATCACCGGCAGCACGGCGCCGTTCATCGTCATCGACACCGACATCTGCTCGAGCGGGATCTGGTCGAACAGGATCTTCATGTCGAGGACCGAATCGACCGCCACGCCCGCCTTTCCCACGTCACCGGCCACGCGCTCGTGATCCGAGTCGTACCCTCGGTGCGTGGCCAGGTCGAACGCGACGGAGAGACCCGTCTGGCCGCCGGCGAGATTGCGGCGGTAGAAGGCGTTCGATTCCTCGGCCGTCGAGAAGCCGGCATACTGCCGGATCGTCCACGGCTGCATCACGTACATCGTCGAGTACGGGCCGCGCAGGTAGGGGGGGAGGCCGGCGGCGTAGTTGAGGTGATCGAAGCCCGCGAGGTCCGCGGCTGTGTAGAGCGGCTTCACCTCGATGCGCTCCGGCGTCATCCAGGCCTGCCGCCCGGTCGTCGCGGCGGCCGCGCAGCGGGCCGTGTCGGCCGTCGGGCACGCGATCTTCGAGAAGTCAGGCCGCGTCATTGCGATATCTCCTCGTCCGGCTCGCGACTTGCCGCTTGCTGCCCCCCCCACTTCGCAAGATCGCCACATCGCACGATCGCAAGATTCGCGCCGTTGTCCGTCGTCCCTAATCCCCGATCCCCAACCGGTCCTGCCACGCCCTGAGCGTCTCCACGGCGTTCGACCGCACGTGGACGAAGCCGGCGACTCCGGCAGCGGTGAGCGCATCCGTCTGGCCCTCCGGCAGGCCGGCAACGACGACCGGCACCCGGACCTTCGGCAGGACGGCTCGCGCCAGGTCGAGGTATTCCGCGTCGCTGCTGCACAGCACGACGAGATCGGCGTCCGACAACGCGTCGGACTGGACAATGGCGAAGCCGGCGCAGCCGAAGAAGTTGAGGCAGTATGCGGACCGGGCCTTTCGCACCGTCAGGTCGCCGTGCTCGAGCAGCAGGACGCGCGGGACGCGCCCGGTGGCCGCCGCGTGGCGCTCCGTGCGGAGCCGAATCGTTTCGAACGGTTCGGCCAGGCGCCAGGCCGCCTCCGGCGGGCGGCCCGCCCCCAGTTTGCGTTCCGGCAGATTCGGGTAGTTGTTGGTGCCGACGAGGACGCGGCGCCGTTCGGCGACCGCCTGCTCCTTCGACGCACGTGCGAGGGCGAGCGCGGCGTCGGCGGCGCCAGACGCGCGGAAGGCCGTCCAGCCTCCCCCGGACTCGATCGACTGGAAGAGCGCCCACGCCTCTGCGGAGAGCGCCTCGGTCAGCGCGTCGACGTAGTACCGAGCCCGCACCCGGGTCCTGCACCTTGTCGAGATGGCTCTCCTCGCGAAGGACGTGGTGGACGTTCTCGGCCAGGTGGGTGTCGAACCCGCACGGCGTGATCGTGAGCGAATCGCAGCCGCCGACGATTGCCGACAGCGCCTCGGTGGTGACCCGCAGCATGTTGACGTGAGGGTCGTAGAGCGTCTTGTTCTCGCGTGCGGTCCGCGCGTGGATGCGCACCCGGCCGCTGGCACCGTAGGCCTCGGCTACGCCCTGCCACAACAGCCGGGCCGACCGCAGCTTCGCGATCTCCGTGAAATGGTTCGACCCGACGGCGAAGGCCAGCGTCGCGACCGTCCGACCGGCGGCCAGCGCCTCCGCCCCTTGCGAGAGGACGTACGCCACCTCCTGGACGGCTGTGGCGCCGAGTTCGTGCGCGTCGATCGCGCTGGCGTCGGTGGCTGGCTCGGCGCCGGACGGCACCATCTCCCACGTGCCGGCGACGTTCAGGACCGGCGGGCGCGGCGTGACGTGCTCGGACCTGTAGTAGGGCCGGACCGCGAGGCCTTCGTCGGTCTTCCAGACCAGCCGCTTCTCGTAGTCGGCGCCCTTCAGGTCCTGGACGATCTGCGCCTCCCACTCTGCGGTCGTCACCGGAGGGAATCCCGCCGCCATGTCGAAGTTGTCAGCCATGCCCTCGTTCCTCGAACCAGTTCCGCTCTCGGCCGCCAGCTGTCAGCTGCCAGCTGCCTCCTGTACGACTTCAACGAGGAACCCGAACGGCGCGTCTTCTCTCGACTTCGGATGCAGGAAGAACACCGTGGTGCCGCGCGACCCCTTGCGCGGCGCCTCGTCGATGATGTTGTAGCCCTTCGCCTTCATGTCGTCGAAGGCGCGCCGGATATCGGCCACGCGGAACGCCAGGTGCGCGAACCCGCCGCGCCCACCGTTGCGATCGATGAGCTTCTGCACGGGAGAGTCGGGCCGGAGCGGCTCCAGCAGCTGGATCAGGTTGGGACCGCCGCCGACGCGAAGCAGCACCTCCCGGACCTGGTCCCCGCCAAGAACGTCCTCGCGGTGAATCTCGGTGAACCCGAGGAGCGCGTAGGCGCCAACCTGCGAGTCGAGTTCGCCCGCGCGCACCGCGATCGCGACGTGGTCGACGCAGATGAAACCGGTCACGTCCGGGCAACCCTGCAGGGTCGCCCTGCCGTCATTCGAACTCGACAAGAGCCTGCCCTCCTGTGGCGCCGCCGGGCCGACCGACGTCGATCTTACTGAATAATCACTCCGGGAGTGATTATCTCCGCATGGTAGGCTGTGGCGTTCGCGGACGCTGGGGTCCGGGAGGCATGACCATGATCACGAAGAAGGTGGTTCTGTGGGCGGCCTGGCTGGTCGTGGCAACGGCGGCAGGCGCGTCGGACTGGCGGCCGCTTTCGGCCGCCTCCCAGGCGTCAGGAACGCCGGCGCCGGCCGTCGCGGCAGCGACCGTGCAGTCCGGCTCGACGGCGCGCGAGGAGTGGGACGACCCGGCGGTGCTCCACGTTGGCACCGAGCGCCCCCACGCGACGATGATGACCTACCCGTCGGCGGAACTGGCCGCGGGCGGCGACCGCGCCGCGTCGCCCTGGTTCCGTTCCCTGAACGGACGGTGGAAGTTCCGGGTACTCGCCCAACCCCGCCAGCCGCCCCGCCGGCTTCGAGCGGCCCGAGTTCGACGACGGGGCCTGGCCGACCATCGCCGTGCCCGGCAACTGGGAGATGCAGGGGTTCGGGATGCCGATCTACACGAACATACAGTACCCGTTCGCCTTCGACGCCGCCAACCCGCGGGTGCCGCGTGAGGACAACCCGGTCGGCTCCTACCGGACGACGTTCACGGTCCCGGCGGACTGGGTCGGCCGCCGCGTCTTCCTGCACTTCGCGGGCGTCGACTCGGCATTCTACCTCTGGGTCAACGGCACGCGCGTCGGCTACAGCGAGGACAGCCGCACGCCGGCGGAATTCGACGTCACTCGCTTCGTCAGGCCGGGTTCGAACGCGCTCGCCGTCGAGGTCTACCGGTGGAGCGACGGCTCGTTCCTCGAGGACCAGGACATGTTCCGGCTGAGCGGCATCTTCCGCGACGTCTTCCTCTGGAGCCGGGCGCCCGTCCACGTCCGCGATTTCGAGAACCGCGGCACCCTCGACCTGGCGTACAAGGACGGCGCGCTCGACACTGCGGTCACCGTGCGCAACCTCGGGACCGCGCGCGCCGGAGCCGGCATCACGCTCGAGCTGTTCGATGCGGCCGGAAAGCCCGTGGGCGCCCCGGTGACGAAGAAGGTCGACGTGCCGGCCGGCCAGGAGGTGACGACGAAGTTCCTGGTGCCGGTGCGCGCGCCGCTCAAATGGTCTGCCGACGCGCCCAATCTCTACACCACACGGCTGACGCTCAAGGACGGCGCGGGCAGGGTGATCGAGGTGATCCCGTCGCGGGTCGGCTTCCGCAAGGTCGAGATCAGGAACGCGCGCATCCTGATCAACGGGCAGCCGGCGCTCTTCAAGGGCGTCAACCGCCACGAGCACAGCCCCGACACCGGCCACTACCTCGATCGCGCGCTGATGATCCGCGACATCGAGCTGATGAAGCAGCACAACGTGAACGCCGTCCGCACCTCGCACTACCCGAACGACCCCGAGTGGTACGAGCTCTGCGACCTCTACGGCCTCTACGTCATCGACGAGGCGAACATCGAGAGCCACGGTTATGGCGACGACGTGAAGAACCGGCTCGCCAACGACCCAGCCTGGAGGCCGGCGCACCTGGATCGCATCGAGCGGATGGTCGAGCGCGACAAGAACCACCCGTCGGTGGTGATCTGGTCGATGGGCAACGAGGCCGGCGACGGCCCGAACTTCGCGGCCGGCTATCAGTGGCTCAAAGCCCGGGACGCCGGCAGGCCCGTCCACTACTGCGGGAGCACGGCGCGCGGCGGCTCGAACTCCGACATCAACTCGTTCATGTACGCGTCGCCGACCGCCGTCGTCGAGCGCGCGGCGAAGCGGCCGACGATGCCGCTGATCCTCTGCGAGTACACCCACGCGATGGGCAACAGCAACGGCGGGCTGAAGGAGTACCTGGGACGTCTTCTACTCCGGGACCAACGCCCAGGGGGCGTTCGTGTGGGACTGGGTCGACCAGGGGATCCGGCAGCGGGTGCCTGCCGGCTACCAGCCGGCCGCCGGGCCGAACGCGACGTTCATGGCCTACGGCGGCTACTGGGAGGACCGTGCCGGCGTCTTCAACGACAACAACTTCTGCCAGAACGGCCTGATCGGCGCCGACCGCAAGCCGCACCCCGGGCTGTTCGCCATCAAGTACGTCTATCGCTACGTGCACGTCACCCCTGTCGACCTCAAGGCCGGCACGTTCAGGGTGAAGAGCTGGTTCGACGCGGTCAACGTCAGGGAGGTTGCGGAGGGTGCCTGGGAGGTGACGAAGAACGGCGTCCGGGTGGCGTCGGGTGCGCTGCCGGACCTCGACGTCGCGCCACGCCAGGAGCGGGAGTTCTCGCTGGCGCTGCCGGCGCTCGCCGCGGAGCCCGGCGCGGAGTACTGGCTGAACGTGAGCTTCAGGCTGAAGGGCGACGCCCGCTGGGCGAAGAAGGGACACGAGGTGGCGTGGGAGCAGTGGAAACTGCCGGTCGACGCACCGGCGGCGCCGCGGGCCGCCCCGTCGACGCGTCCGCTCCGCATCGCCGAGGGCTCGCCGTACGTCCGCTTCAGCGGACGCGACTTTGCGCTGGTGTTCGATCGCCTCAACGGCTACCTGGTGAGCTACGCCTACAAGGGCGCGCCGATGATCGACCGCGGGCCGGTGCCCGAGTTCTGGCGCGCGATGACCGACAACGACATCGGCGCGTGGAAGTCGGTCGGCGCCCGAGCGCGCACCGACCCCGCGCAGGACATCCTCGTCTGGCGCGAGGCCGGCGCATCGTGGAAGGTCGCGGAGGTCCAGGTGAGCCGCGTCGACGAATCGACGGCGACGGTCGTCGTCCGCGGCACGCTCCCGCTGGTGGATGCGAAGTACGCGGCGACCTACACCATCCGCGAGGATGGGGAGTTGATCGTGAAGGCGGAGTATCAGCCCGGCGCGAAGCCGCTGGCGATGATGCCGCGCTTCGGCATGGAGCTGGTCGTCGCGCCCGGCTTCGAGCGGATGGCGTGGTACGGGCGCGGGCCGGCCGAGACCTACGTCGACCGGGCGTTCGAGAGGATCGGCGTCTACGCGTCGACGGTCGGCGCGGAGTGGGTGGAATACTCGAGGCCGCAGGCCAACGCCAACAAGGCCGACGTGCGATGGGTGGAGCTGACAAACGAGAAGGGCGTCGGCCTGCGGGTCGAGGGGATGCCGCTCGTCGGCGTCGAGGCACATCACGCCAGCCGGCGGCAGATCGAGCAGGCGGCCTACACCTATCAGATTACGCCGCGTCCCGAGGTGTACCTCACGGTGGACTTCATGCAGATGGGCGCGGGTGGGATCGACAGCTGGTCGCGCCAGGCGTACCCGATGGAACCCTACCGGATCGCGGCCGACAAGCCGTATGCGTACTCCTTCCGCGTGGTTCCGTTCGAACGGAGGTAGGCGAAGGCCGCCGGTGTTGTGGTAGCGTAGCTGAAGGGGTTCATTCGAGCGCCCTTCCTGTCGGGTGTCCGGCCGGCATCCTTCTTTGGGGGTTGTGTGATCAAGTTCCGCTCAGTCTCTCCCGTCGTTGCCATCGTCGTCGGCTGCCTGTTCTGGGGAACCGCCTGCTCACGGCAGGCGACGCCGGCGGCCGGGGCTCCGAATCAAGGGACCGCCACCCAGGCGCCGGCTTCTCAGGGCGGAGCGCCCGCGGGCATGCCGCCGATGGCGGCCCAGGCAGCCGTGGAGACCGTCACCGGCGAAGTGGCCGAAACGATGGACGCGTCGAGCTACACCTATCTGCGCGTGAAGTCGGCCAGGGGCGACGTGTGGGTGGCGACTGCGAAGACGCCGGTGAAGGTGGGCGAAACGGTGGTCGTGCCGCTCGAGTCCGAGATGCGCGACTTCCACAGCGCGTCGCTGAAACGAGACTTTCCAGTCATCTATTTCGTGTCGGCGGTGAGGCGCAAGGGCGAGCCGGCGCCGCCGCCGATGGCGGTCGGGCACGGCATGTCGGGCGCGCCGCCGGCCGCCCAGACGCCCGTGAAGGTGGAGCCGGTCGCGCCGCCCGCCGGCGGGTCGAGCATCGCCGACGTCTGGGCGAACCGAACGAAGCTCGCCGGGAAGCCGGTGACCGTCCGCGGCACCGTCGTGAAGTTCAACGGAGGCATCCTGGACCGCAACTGGCTGCACGTGCAGGACGGCAGCGGCAAGGCAGCCGACGGCACCAACGATCTCACGGTGACGACCGACGCCGTCGCGACGGTCGGCGACGTGATCACCGTCACCGGAACGGTCGTCGTCGACAAGGACTTCGGGTCGGGCTACGCGTACGCGCTGATGCTCGAGAAGGCGAAGCTGAAGTAGCGCGATCAGAGACCCTCATGTCCATCCGCCCCGTCGTCCGGACGTCCCATTCCGTTCCGACACGCGAAGGCGCAGGGGTGAGACTGCGCCGCGCCTTCCCGTTCGGCGACCCCGCGGAGTTCGATCCGTTCCTGCTGCTCGACGATTTCCGCAGCGACAATCCCGCGGACTACGTCGCCGGATTCCCGTGGCACCCTCACCGCGGGATCGAGACCATCTCCTACGTTCTTGCCGGGGCGGTCGAGCACCAGGACAGCCTTGGCAACAGAGGCCTGCTCGGTCCAGGCGACATCCAGTGGATGACCGCCGGCAGCGGCATCCTTCACCAGGAGATGCCCCAGGGCGACCCGCAGGGCCGTATGCACGGCTTCCAGCTGTGGGCGAACCTGCCTGCCTCGCTGAAGATGACGCGGCCGCGCTACCAGGACGTTCCGTCAACCGACGTTCCGGACGTCGTGGAGGACGACGGCACGACGATTCGCGTGCTGTGCGGGCAGTTCGGGGGAAGAACGGGACCGGTCGAGGGCATTGCGGCGGACCCCCGCTACCTCGACGTGAGCGTCCCGGCCGGGCGACGCGCGCGCCTCGCCGTCGATGTCGAGCAGTTCGCGTTCGCCTACGTGTTCGCGGGCTCGGGGGCCTTCCGCGACGCGTCGGCGCCCCGCAGCGTTCGGACCGAGCAGGTCGGGGGCGCGACGCCGTCGGCCGGCGGCGCCGACGAGGCGCCCAACCGGACTCTCGTCGTGTTCGACCGCGGCGACGAAATCGTCGTCCAGGCCGGCGAGCAGGGCGTCCGCTTCCTGCTCGTGTCCGGGCGTCCGATCCGCGAGCCGATCGCATGGTACGGGCCGATCGTGATGAACACCGAGGAGGAGCTGCTGCAGGCCCAGAGAGAACTCCGCGACGGGACGTTCATCAGACCGCCGTCGTGACCACGACCGCCGTGCACGGCTTCCTGCCCACCCGCCGGTAACTGTGGGCGGGAGACGAATCGAAGTAGATCGAGTCGCCCTCGTGCAGCACGTGCTCGTCTGACTCCACCTTCACCGCCAGCGTTCCACCGATCACGAACACGATCTCCGCGCCGTCGTGCTGGTGCGGCTCCGCCTGGTCCGCGCCGGCCGCGTCGAACCGCACGAAGTACGCGTTGAGCAGCCGCTCGGTGACCGGATAGTCGAGGCACTCGAAGCGGTAGGCGGGGTGGCGCGAGTCCACGCGCTCGGGAAACGAGAGCCGCTCGGCTGCCCGCACCACCGCGAGGGCCGGCTTCCGCTGCCCGACTCCGAAGAAGTAGTCCAGGCCCACGCTGAACACGAGCGCGACCCTCAGCAGTGTCGGCAGCGTCGGGAACATCTTCCCGCGCTCGATCTTCGAGAGCAGGGCCGGCGACAGCCCGGTGTGCTGCCCGAGTTCCACGAGTCCCATCTTCTTCCGGAGCCTCAGCGTGCGCATCTTCTCGCCGATTCCGTAAGCCTGCAGGCCGGTCGTCAACGTGTCCGACAGCATGTCCCGCCTCCGATGTGAACGGCAGTCAAATACCGGCCGCGATTGTGAATAATAGTAAAACGAGTTTCACCGAGAGTCTATATTTTACTTGGTGTGAAACAGAAATGAACTAGAATAAAACTCATCACGTAGCGCGCGGGATGCGTAACAGCAGCCCGGCGGAAGAGTGAACAACTGGATGCCGCGACGCGGCGAGGAGATTGGCGATGAAGAAGATGCTGAAGTCGGCGGCGGTGGCAACGGCGGTGGTGGTGATGGTACTGGCGGCAACGACGGCCCGCGCCCAGGAGAAGGACATCGTTGACACGGCGGTGGCGGCCGGCTCGTTCAAGACGCTCGCGGCGGCGCTCACGGCAGGCGACCTGATTCAGACGCTGAAGGGCAATGGGCCGTTCACCGTGTTCGCACCGACGGACGAGGCGTTCGCGAAGCTCCCGGCGGCCACGTTGGCCGACCTGCTCAAGCCCGAGAACAAGGCGAAGCTCGTGGCGATCCTGACCTACCACGTGGTACCCGGCAAGGTGATGGCGAGCCAGGTGACCGGGCTCAAGTCGGCCAAGACGGTGAACGGCGCGTCGTTGAAGATCTCGGTGAAGGATGGTGGCGTGATGGTCGACAATGCGCATGTCGTCAAGACCGACATCGCGACCAGCAACGGCGTCATCCACGTGATTGACTCGGTCCTGCTCCCGGCCGCGAAGTAGCGCGCCGGGTCGTGCGAGGCCGTATGCCCGCATTGTCCATCCTGTTGACGGGGGCCACCGGCTATGTCGGTGGCCTCCTCCTTCCCCTGCTCGAAGCTCGCGGCCACCGCGTCAGGTGCCTGGCGCGACGACGCGGCCGACTGCGGCAGCAAGCCCATCCGGCAACGGAGATCGTCGAAGGTGACGTACGGGATCCGGCGTCGCTCCTGCAGGCGATGGCGGGCATCGACGTCGCGGTGTACCTGATTCACTCGATGGGCGCGGCGGGGGCGTTCGAGGATGTAGACCGGGACGCGGCGCGGCGCTTCGGTGCCGCGGCTGCCGCCGCCGGCGTCCGCCGCATCGTCTACCTGGGGGGCCTCGGCGACGGCCGCGACGAGCTGTCGCCTCACCTCCGGAGCCGCCGCGAAACGGGCGAGGTGCTTCGCGAGTCGGGCGTGCCGGTCATCGAACTGCGTGCGTCGATCGTGATCGGGGCCGGCAGCCTGTCGTTCGAGATGGTGCGATCGCTGGTGGAGCGGCTGCCGGTGATGGTGTGTCCGAGATGGGTAGCCGTGAAGGCGCAACCGATAGCCGTCGATGACGTGCTGGCGTACCTGGCTGCGGCGTCCGAAGACGACGCGAGTGGAAGCGTGGTGTGCGAAATCGGAGGGCCGGACGTCGTCTCGTATGGCGAGATCATGCAGGAGTACGCCCGGCAGCGCGGGTTGAGGCGCCTGCTGATTCCCGTTCCGCTGCTGACGCCGCGACTGTCGAGCCTGTGGCTTCGCCTCGTGACGCCGCTGTACGCGAGCGTCGGCCGCTGGCTGATCGACGGCATGCGCAATCGGACGATCGTCATGGATGCCGAGCCCGCGCGTCGCTATGCGCTGAAGCCGCGGGGCCTGGTGCAAGCGATCAGCGAGGCCATTCGCCAGCGGGGCGAGCGGGTCGAGGCGCTCCTGGCCGAGGCTGCGGGCCCGGACGCCGAAGCCGCGCTGACCGCGCTCAGGGCGTCGGGCTGCGTGCTGGACCACCGCGAGACGACGGTGGAGGCGAGCCTCGCGCGCGCGTTCGAGCCCGTGAGGACGATTGGCGGGGCGAACGGCTACTACTTTGGCCACCCGCTCTGGGCGCTGCGCGCGTGGTTCGATCGCCTCGCCGGCGGGATCGGGATGCGGCCCGGGCGGCGCGACCCGGCGACGTGCGCCGTTGGAGACGCCGTCGACTTCTGGCGCGTCGTGGCATTCGAGCCGGACAGGCGCCTCACGCTGAATGCGGAAATGAAGATGCCCGGCCGGGCCTGGCTGCAAGTCGACGTCGTCCCTGGCCGCGACGGACAGCCGGTCCGCCTCCGCCAGACGGCGCTGTTCGACCCTCGAGGCCTCCTGGGCCTGCTCTACTGGATCGCGATGCTGCCGGCCCACGCGGTGATCTTCCGGGGCATGCTGCGCGCGATCGCCGCGCGTGGCGCCTACCACACGCCGGGCAGCAGGCGGTAGCGCACGCGACCGGCGTACTCCGGATACCCTTCCAGCTCGGCGCAGAGCGTGCGGTCCTCGAGCGCCGCGCGCAGGACGAGGACGGCCGAAATCGCCGCGACGACCGCGAGCGCCCACCAGGAGCCCAGCGCGAGGGCCACTCCCGGCATGTAGATGAGCGAGCCGAGATAGCCGGGGTGCCTGACCAGGCGGTAGGGCCCGGCGTCCACGACGTGGTGGCCGCGGTCGCGCTGGATGCGGACGACGGCGGAGAAGAAGCGGTTGGAGGCGACAGCCCAGTTCGTCAGCGACCCGCCGAGAACCACGAGTAGCAGCCCGCCCGCGTTCCACGCGGGCGCCATCGGGTGGCTCCACCCGAGCCTGCGGTCGAACCCGCAGACGAGCAGCAGCGCGGCCGGTCCGACGGAGCCGATCACCGCGACCAGCGGTTTGTCCCAGCGCTTGGCATCGGCCGGAGGCTTCCGGCGCTCCTGGATCAGGTCGGCATGACGCGTGATGACGGCCATGTAGCCCGCGAACACGGCCGTCATCACGGCGAGGTAGAGCCAGGCGGCGGGCCACGCGATCGTGCCGGCGCACGCGAAGAGGACGGCGCCGTACGCCGCCGTGGCCACCGCGAGGCGGAGGAACCCGACGAACCCGCTCACTTCTTCCTGTTCGCCTCCTCGAGGGAGGCCACGAGGAACGCGATGTCCTCGTCGGTCAGCTTCTTCTTCACCGCCTGAAGCATCGCCTTGAAGTGCGCGATCTCGTCGGGCTGCGCGGGGAACCCGGTGTTCCCGTTCGGGCCGGTGCTGTGGATCAGCGCCTTTCCGTCACCGTCGAGGAAGGCAAACCACGGCAGGCCCTGCTCCTTGTCGATGTAGCGCTTCTCGATCTCCTTCGCGCCCTTCGCGCGGTCGAAGTCGAGCTTGACGAGGACGAATTCCTTGGCGAGCAGCGGTGCGACATCCTTGGACGCCATCCAGGCGCCCAGCCTGTGGCACCACGTTCACCACGGGGCCGAGAACCAGAGGAAGACGTACCTGCCGTCCTTCTTCGCCTGGCTCAGGGCGGCCCGGAACGGCGGGTCGGCGTCGGGCGCCGGCGCCTGGTTCTTCGCGAGGAACGCGGCGAACTTCTGTGGATCGACCGTGGCGGGGTCGTCGCCAGCCATTTCCGTCGCCGACGCATTCGCCAGCACCTGGCCGTGCGCGTCGAGAATCGTGAAGTAGGGCAGAGCGCCAGCCGCCGGCTTCGCGCCGTAGGCGGCGGCGACGTCCATGTTCCTGTCGAGGTGTCCGATGTCGACGGTGACCAGTTTGTATTCGTCCGAGAAGAACCGCGGCGCAGTCACTTCCGGCGACCGCTGAACCTGCGTGAATCTCGTGCAGCGCTCGTCGTCGTTCGCGCCCCAGTTGATGAGGACGCGGATGTCGCTTTCCTCGGCGCCGGCGAGGGCTGCGGCGATCGCGGCCTTGGCATCGGCCGTGTCGCTGTAGATCTTGCGTGCCGCCTGCGCCGGGCGCGACACGACCGTCGTCGCGGGCGCGCCTTGCCGCGCCGGCGGCGCCTGCTGCGGCGGTGAGGGCGCCTGGCCGCTCATCGCGAGGACGAGCGGCAGGAACTGAAGAACCATCGGATGCTCCCTCCGTGTGGCCGCCGCCCGAAGCGGGCTCGACCGACAGCGCCGGAGTGTACCACAGGGGCCGGCTACCTTCCCGTGGTCGGAGAGGGTGGGCGCCGGTCATCCGTCCCGACCCCTACTGCGAAGACCGTCCAGACCCTCATGCGCGACACCCAGTTGTTGATGTTCACGCGGGTCACCCACGGCGGCAGGGTCCTCGCGGCCGGAACGACCTCCAGTCCGCTCGCCGCGAGCCAGTCAGGCGGCGAGAACGACCGGTGGAAGAAGAAGACGCGCCCGGGCGCCGCCGCCGCGGCCTGCCGGAGCTCTTCGATCGTCCCGAACTTCTTCACCGCCGTGTTGGGTGACCGGTAGAAGCAGATCTCGAGATTCAGGAAGGTGTACGGCGAGTCGGTCGCCGTGTAGACGGTGATCGGCTGTCTCTCGCTGGCGTGCCACAACCACCGGAACAGCACGTCCGTTTCGTGGGACGGCTTCACCGTCATGACGGCCAGGGCGACGAGGTTCACCGCCAAGAATGCGCGCGCGCCCATGCGCGCGGCGCGTGACCGTGACCAGCGCGTGAGCGTCGCCGAAGCCCCGGACGCGAACCGGTCGGCAGCCAGCACGAGCAGCGGCACCACCGCATAGGTGATCGGAATCAGGAAGCGGTCTTCCTTGTGCGCAATCAGACTGTGGCCAACCAGGAACGGCAGAGTCGCCCACACCAGGAGGTGCCGGCGCTCGTACCATACCGCGGCACCGAGCAGGCCGACGAGCGCGACACTGAAAGGGGGAAGCAGGAACAGCAGAATCCGGCCGACGTAGTACCACCAAGGCTCCACACCGAAGCTGGCGGCCTTGCCCTCGATCAGGTTCGCGCGGGCGTACTGGTACGGTGTGAACACCCAGGCGCCATACAGCCAACGGTCGGCCAGCCCGCTCAGGCCGCACGCCACCAGGAACGACAGCGCCAGGGCGGCCAGAACGGTCGGGCGGGCACGCCGGACGAACGCCAGCCAGCACCCGGCGCCAGCGATCGCGAACCCGACCTGAAAGCGGCAGTAGAACGCGAAGCCCCACAGCAGTCCGGCGGCCGCTGCCGTGGCCACCGGTCCTTGCTGCCAGCGCCTTCGCGCGCCCGCCACCGCCTCGCGGCTCTCTCCCACGGCGTCGAGCAGGACGCACACCCCGGCAAAGAACAGCAGGCCGCCCCAGTTGTCCGAGGAGAACCGCACCCGGGAGAACGGCAGGAACCAGAGCAAGAGGCTGCCGGCAACGAGGACGACCTTCAGCCGGTCATTGCGAACCTCCGGCAGCACGCGCAGGGCCAGTGCCAGCGACACCCACACCGCGAGCAGCCCGGATGCCAGCCTGAGCAGGAAGGCCAGCAGGAAGGGCGACGTCAGGCCGATCGCCTCCAGCCCCTTCGCCGACCACGCCACCATGAGCGGCTGCAGGCCGGGCCGCATCTGCTCTCGGAACTCCCACGCGAGCGTTCCAGCCGGCGCGCGACCGAGCTTGTACCAGGCGAACTCCAGAATCTGAAAATGCTCGTCGTAGCTCAGAAAGCCCCTGTTGAACCACGCCGACACGACGGTCACCGCCACACCCCCGGCGATGAGCCACACCGCGCGTCTCGCACCGACGTGCGCCGCGAGCGACCGCCACCGCGGGACGCCGCTGCCGCCGGACCGGGGAGGGATGGAGCCTGTCATGTGCGGGATCTCGCTGGAGATTATAGGGGCGCTCGAGCACGTTCGCGAAGCGCTTTCACTCTGCCACGTCCTCCAATCGCTTCGGCCAGTCGTCGCGCAGCAGTCTGGACAGCGCGCGGTCGGCGAGCAGCCGGCCGTTGGTCTGGCCTCTCGCGCAGTAGTCCGCTTCGTTCTCGGCGTAGACGATCCGCTGCACCGGCGCGCCACAATCCGGGCACGGCTGGCGGAATCGACCGTGGACCGCCATCCCTTCCCGGAACGCCGTGACCTTCTCCGGGAATGCTCCTCCGGCCTCGGCTCGCAGCCTGTCCGTCCACGCCCGCAGCGTGGTCAGCACGGCGGCGTGGAGCCGCCCGGATTCCTCCGCGTCCAGGTTGCGCGTCAGCTGCATGGGCGACAGGCGAGCCGCGTGCAGAATCTCGTCCGAGAGCGAACAGACGATCCGCTTGCCGAGCAGGCCGACGCCGACGACCGTCCGTCCTTGAGCGGCATCAATCGGCGGATCGACCGTGCGCACCAGAGACGGACTGCCGAGCCGCACGCGCTCGAGCCGCGACCCCACGACCCGGTCGCCCAGGGCCTCGACGTAGACGGTGAGATCGGGCAATTCCGGCACGGCGGCGGTATTCTATCGCGATGCATTACCTCCTGTTCTACGAAGTCGTCGAGGCCTACGCGGAGCGCCGGATGCCGTTCCGGCACGCGCACCTGGCGCATGCGAAGGCGGCGGTCGCCCGGGGCGAGCTCGTGCTGGGCGGGGCGCTCGCAAACCCGCTCGACAAGGCGGTCCTCCTCTTCCAGGGCGATTCGCCGGCCGGGGCCGAGGCGTTCGCCAGGGCCGACCCGTACGTCCTCAACGGCCTCGTCGAGCACTGGTACGTCCGGGAGTGGACGACCGTCGTCGGGCCCGCCGCCTCGCACCAGGTCGATTTCTGATATCTTGCGCAGCATGATTGCCGAGACCATCGACCCCGGTGAGGTGCGATTCTTCGCGGGCAGCTCGAACGGCCCGCTGGCCGCCGACATCGCCCAGCTGCTGGGCGTCCCGCTCGACGGCGTGGCTGTCACCAAGTTCAGCAACGACAACCTGTACATCCAGCTCGGCGGGAGCGTCCGGTCGCGCGAGGTGTTCATCGTGCAATCGCTCTCGCCGCCGGTGAACGACCACCTGATGGAACTGCTGATGATGCTGGACATCGCGCGCGGCGCCGGCGCCAGGGCGGTGCACGCCATCATCCCCTACTTCTCGTTCGCGCGGTCCGACAAGAAGGACGCCCCCCGCATCTGCATCACGGCGCGCCTGGTGGCCGACCTGCTCGAGACGGCGGGCGCCAGCCACGTGATGACGATGGTGCTTCACTCGCCTCAGGTGCACGGCTTCTTCGGGGTGCCGACCGACCCCCTGGCCAGCCGGCAGGTGTTCAACCGCTACTTCCTGGCGCGCGATCTGACCGGCGCGGTGGTCATCGCGCCCGATCTCGGCCACGCGAAGGCGGCTGCGCGCTTTGCCAAGGACCTGGGGCTTCCCGTCGCCGCCGGCAACAAGGAGCGCCTGTCCGACACCCAGGTCCGGGTGACCAGCATCGTTGGCCCCCCGCTCGACGGCTTCCGTTGCGCGGTGGTGTACGACGACGAGATTGCCACCGGCGGGTCGGTGGTCGAGCTGTGCGACCGGCTGATCCAGGAGGGCATCAGCGACATCCGCGTGGCATGCACGCATGGGGTGTTCGTGCGGAACGCGCTCGAGCGCATCGCGGCGATCGGGCAGGTTCAGGAGATCGTGACGACCGACACGGTCTACATGCCGCCGGAACGCCGGCACCCGAAACTGCGGGTGCTGTCGGCGGCCCCGGTGTTCGCCGACGCGATCCGGCGCAACTACTTCCGACAGTCGATCGGCCACCTGGTGGCCAGCGGCGACGCCGAAGCCGTATAGGCAGCGGCCGGGGCGCAGGGGCCTGCCCGAGGCAGGCCCGGTGCGCGCGGTTCAGCGAGGTTCCTCATGTCCAGTCGATCAGCCTTCGTCACCGTGTCTCTCGCCGTCGGTCTCGCCGCCGCCGTCCTCGCGCAGGGGCCGACACCGCCGGCGCTCCCGAGAACCCCGTTGCCGCAGCCGGTCCTGACGCTGCTGGCCAACGAGGTCTCCGGCCAGATGGCGTTCAACAACGAAGTGCGGCTCGCCGGCGCGCCGTGGGTGAGGGACCTGTCGGAGTTCGCCGGGACCATGTATGAGACGCAGAGGATCTACGACCTGGTCAGGAGCTACGGCATCGAGACGACCCGCATCGAGCGGTCGCCGGGCGACAGGAAGGTGGACTACCCGGTCGAAGGGGAGTTGTGGATCACCGAGCCCGACAAGCGCCTCGTCGCCCGGATCGGAGCCGATGCGGCGCTGGTCGCCGGCGGGTCGTCGACCGCCGACGTCACCGCCGAACTCGCCTATCTGCCGCCGGCTTCGAACGAGGAGCAGCTGAAGGCGATCCTCTCGGCGGCCGGCGACACGTACCGCGGCAAGATCGTGCTGATGTGGAGCCACGCCCGCGATCCCCTCGCCAAGCTGCTGGACGCGGCCGGCATCCAGGGCGTCATCTCGTTCGCCTCACAGGATCGGTACTTCGACCCGAACCAGGTGCTCTACTCGAGCGGCGCCTACAAGTCGGCGACCCTCAGGGCCGGGATGACGGTGTCCTGGCGCCAGTGGTCCGAGTTCCTCGAGGACGTGCAGCGCGGCCAGAAGATCGTGGTCAGGATGAAGACGCGCATCGAGTCCATCCAGGACAAGTTCGAGGCGGTCTACAGCTGGATTCCGGGGACCGAGCCGGACGCGAAGGGGATCATCCTCACCGCGCATCTCTTCGAGGGCTACACGAAGCGGGGCGCCAACGACGACATGAGCGGCTGCGTCGTCCAGCTGGAGATCCTGCGGACCCTTCACGCGCTCATCTCGTCCGGTCAGCTGCCGAGGCCGCGCCGCACCATCCACTTCCTCTGGCCGCAGGAGATTTCCGGCACGTACGACTTCATCAAGCGGCACCCCGGGTTTGCCGAGAAGCTCTCCGCCAACCTGAACATGGACATGGTGGGCGAAGCGCTGCGCAGGAACAACGGCGTGATGACGATGAGCGAGTGCCCCGACCACCTGCCGTGCTACGTCGACGGCCTGGCGAAGTCGGTGATGAACTACGTCTGGCGCACCAACGACATCGTCTATCTGCCGGACGCCCCGAGGGGCCGGCCCGGCGGGCAGTTCTTTCCGAAACCGATGGTCGAGAAGAATGGGTCGGATGACGCCTTCCGGTTCTTCATTCACAAGGCCACGGGCGGCAGCGACCATATCTGTTTCAACAACCCGTCGGTGGCCGTGCCGGGTGTCGAGTTCTTCACGTGGCCGGACCAGTGGTATCACGCCGATGCGGACACGCCCGACAAGTCGGACCCCACGCAGATGAAGCGCGTGGCATTCATCGGCGCCGCGACGGCATGGGCCGGCGCACATGCCACCGACGAGATCGCCGCCGGCCTGGCCGACGTCGTGTCCGACTTCGGCTACGCGCGCGTCGCCGAGCGCGACGTGCCGCGGGCGCTCGGCCTCATCGAACAGGCGGACGGCGCGGGACTCGACCAGGCGGCAGTCCGGGCGGCGCTCGTGGCCGAGTTCGCGGTGGACCGCGAGGTCGGCGCACTGCGGACGATCGACGAGATCTCGACCGGTTCCGAGGCGGCCAGGCGGGCCGTCGAGAACAAGGTGCGGCAGTGGGAGCTGTACCGGGAGGGGCTGAGGCAGCAGATGGCCGGCTTCGCGCGGCTGCGGCAGGTGCAGCTGGGGATCGCGGCGGGGCTGAAGCCCCGCCCCACAACGACCGCCGTGGGGCGGGGCTTCAGCCCTGCCAAGGAGCCGACCGCCGCCCTTCCCGCCCTGTCCTCCGCCGTCAAGGGCCTCGAGTTCTCCCTGCAGTCGTGGCCGAAGTACAGCGCGTACCTGAAGGAACACCCCGACGCGCTCAAGACGCTCGGCCTCACGCCGCAGCAGGCGGCGAGCATTCTGAACTACGTCAACGGCAGGCGGTCGATTCAGAAGATCCGGGACGCGGTGGTCGGCGAGACGGGTCGCGACGTGTCGATCGATGCCGTGAGGGGATACCTGGAGCTGCTCAAGGCGGTCGGCTGGGTGACGTGGTAGCCGAACGGCGGGGCTGCCCGCCTCCGCGCGCAGCGCTACGGCGGGTCCGCCGTAGCCGGGCGAAGGCGGAAGGCCCTACCCCACACTACTTCGAGACACTCTCCATCGTCCGCAGCACCGGGTAGTACTGCGGCGCGGGCGCTGCGCCGAGCACGGGGTCCAGGATGTTCCACGCCATGAACCCATCGTCGGACCGCGGGTCGAAGAGGATGAACGCCAGTCGCGCCAGCGGCTGATCCATCGGCACCACCAGCGATCCGGCCGGCAGCGTCTGCTCGACCGTTTCCCACCTGCCGGTCAGCGTGCGCATCTTGTGCGTGCCCTGGTACTCGCGCTCGGCGAGCGCGTTGGTCTCGATGACGAACCGCTCGCCCCTGAAGGACGTCTCCTTCTCGGTCTTGAAGAATCTGACACCGTGAGCCTCGAGGCGATCGACGACGCTCGCCATCGCACGGGTCGCAGGGCTGCCCGAGATCCCGCCTCGCGTGCCCATTCCCGCACCCGCTCCGGTCGCTCCGGGTGGCGGGCCCTGCTGCCCGCCTCGCGGCGCGGCGGGCGGCGCCCCCGCGGCCTGGGCGGCCGACGCCACGAGCGGCATGACGTAGAACCGCGGCGCGATGCTCGTCTCGGTCGGGTCGGTGGTGGCGTAGTGCGCCACCATCTCGGTCTTCTCGCCCCCGGGCACGCGCTTCCGCATCGGCCAATCGGGCACGTACGGATTCCGCTCCGTGACGGTTTGGGCCGTGACGATCGCCACCGGGTCTGGCCGCTTGACCAGTTGCTGGCGGACCGCCAGAGCCTTGCCGACGACCGACTCGCGATCGGCCTCGGCGACGGCCCTTCGAACCGTGTCGCCGTTCTTCGCGGCGAAGTCTATGGTCTCCTCCAGGAACCAGTAGTTCGCCCTGATGCGGTCCTCGAACGACGCGTACGAGTAGGTCTCGACCAGGATCCCGAGCCTGTTCCGGACGCCGAAGTACGTCGAGGTATACCGGGGCTTCGCCAGCTCGGAGTCCGATGACCAGGCGCGCTCGCTGCCGCCTCGCGTCGGGCCGCCGTAGTAGAAGAAGTCCCAGCCGTGCCTCGCCTTGACGGCGTTGGTGACCTGCGGCAGCAGCACGTTGCGCAGCAGGCCGGAGGTCGCCTTCGAGTCGTTCGGGTTGAGCGAGGTCTCGTAGGTGAGGTAGAACCCGCTGTCCGCGGTGCCGTCGGTGGTATGGAGATCGATGGCCATGTGCGGGTCGTACACCGTCAGCAGCATCGCCAACGAGCGGGCCTCCGCGGTTTCCATCTTCGTGCAGTCGCGGTTCAGATCGAGGTTCTGTGCGTTGGTGCGCTGGCCCATGCCGCCGACCGGTCCATTCTGGCTCCCGCGGTTCACCACGCTGACGCGCTCGTTGCCGTCGGCGTTGTAGATCGGGTTGATGAGCAGGACGACCGATGTGAACCACCCGGCCCGCTCGCCCTTGGCAATGGAGCGGAGCAGCCAGAGCAGCGCCTCCTTGCCCTCGACCTCGCCGGCGTGGATGTTGCCCTGGATGTAGATGCGGGTCTTGCCGGTGGCGAGCACCGCTTCGGCGGTGGCCGCCGGCGCCCCGATGACGGCGAGAGGCAGCGGCCGCCCCTCGTACGTGTAGCCGTAGGTCGTCATGTGGATCTGCGGCGACGCGGCGGCCATCGCCTTCATGTACGAGACCACGTCCTCGTACGAACTCGTCTCGGCGTAGCTCGTGGCCTCGGGTCGCGTGAGCGGCCACTTCGAGACGGCCGGACGGGGCGGCGCCGTTGCGGGCCTGGCCGGCGCGGCCTGTGCCGCGGGGGGCCGTGCGGCGGCCGTCTGCGCGGTGCCCGGCGCGGCGGCGAGCGCGCACGCGAGCATCACGCCAGGGACGATCGTGGACAGGCTCCTTCTCATGTCAAGGAATCTCCGGGTAGGGAATCGAGTGCCCGAGGTTCGCGAGAATAGCACAGGTGAGGGGGAGAACGCGGCGTGCTAGGATCGGCCCCGAGCCATGCCCGCACTCCTCGCGGCCGTCCTCGTCGCGCTTCTGGCATGGCCGGCGGCCGCCGCTCAGGGCCGCGCCGAGGACGTCCGGCGGCAGGACGTCCGGGCCGAGAAACCAGCCGACTCCGGCGAACCGTGCGACGGCTGCCCGCGCAAGCGTCCGCTCGTGGCAATCGCCGAGGTCGCGGGCATCAACCTGTTCTACAACCTCTTGAACCGCGTGCTTCCAACCGACTACCACGACGACTTCTCCGTCGGTCCGGACACCTGGGCGAGCAACCTCGGCCACGGCTTCAGCTGGGACAACGACCCGTTCGCCCTCAACCAGTTCGGACATCCCTACATGGGCGGCAACTACTTCGCCGCCGGCCGCTCGAACGGGCTGGGCTACTGGGAGTCGATGCCTCTGGCGGCGCTGGGCAGCGTGACGTGGGAGTGGTTCGGCGAGCGCACCCACCCGGCGTGGAACGACGTGATCAACACCACGCTGGGCGGTGCGGCGTTCGGCGAAGTGCTCGGGCGGATCGCCTGGCTCGTGCGCGACCCGGGCGAGACGGGACGCGCGCGGCTGTGGCGCGAGATCGGCGCGACGGTGATCGACCCGGTCGGCGGCTTGAACCGTTTCGGCCGTCGCGACGCGCTGCGCGACGGCGGGAAGCCTCCGACCTTCCGGCCCGCGCGGGCGGTGGCCGAAGTCCAGTTCGGCGTCTCGTGGCCGGAACGCGATCTTCGCGTGGAGGACTCATCTCCCAGGAACGTCTTCGGGTCGTTCGCGCTCGACTACGGGGCGCTCGAGCGCGGGCCGACGGAGGCGCCGTTCGACGCGTTCACGATGGCGATCCGAGTCGGCGGCGGCGCGACGGTCTCGGCCGCGTCCATCCGCGGCCGCCTCGCCAGTCGCCCGGTGGGAATGACGGCCGCGCACCAGGCGCTCCTGGTGCAGGACTACGGCTACCGGGAGACTCCAGGTCTTCTGTTCGGCGAGCAGAGCGTTCTCGGGGGCCTGGCGGGTCGCTTCGATCTGAGCCCCGGCGTGTCGGTGGCCACCAGCGCGCTCGCCGGCGTCGTCGTGCTGGGCACGATCGACTCGCCCGCGCCGGCCGACCCGAACCGCGCGTTCGACTACGGCCCGGGCGTCACGGCCTCCGGATCGGCACGGCTTGTCGTTCGCGGCGTCCCGGTGCTCGGCGTGCAGGCCGCCGCCTGGCGGCTGCACACGGTGACGCGCACGCCGGCCGACCACGTGCTGTCGCTGGTCCGCGTCGAGGGCCGGGTTCCGGTCGTGCGACGCATTCACCTACTGGTCGAGGCCGAACGCACCGCCCGGACCTCGAGCGGCCAGGCGGGCTACGAACTCCACGCGGCCTATCCGGAGCTTCGCGCCGGCCTGGCCTGGCGCTTCGGACGGTAACCCTGCCTACCTGTACCCGATCTTCACCGCGACGGCGAGCAGGACCAGCGCCGTCGGCACGTAGACGAAGACGGCGAACATCGCCGACGCCTTGATGTAGCGGAAGAAGTTGACGCCGGCCATCGAGCAGATCGTGAAGGCGATGCCGTCCCACGGCATCCAGAAGTTGAACGCGCCGCTCGCCATCTGGAATGCCAGCACGACAATCTGCTTCGAGAAATGGAGGACGTCGGCCAGGGGCGCGAGAACCGGCATCACCGTCGCGGCGGTGCCCGAGGCGCTCCCGAGCAGCGCCGCCATGACGGCGCTCGTCGCGAACATCGCGTACGCGACGACGAACTCCGGCACGCGCAGCAGGTAGCCCGCGAAGAAGTTGAGGATCGTGTCCAGAATGAGCGCGTCGTGCAGGATGAAATACAGAATCTGCGCGGCGCTCATCATGATGACGGCAATCATCACGCTGCGCATCCCCTCGATGTTCCGGTCGATCATCTCTTTGACCTTGAGGCCGCCGACCACCGGCACGACGATGCCGATCCAGAAATAGAGGGCGCCGATCTCGATGAAGCCCCAGCCGTGGCGCAGCAGGCCGACCATCAGGACCAGGAACCCGGCGGCCAGCACGAGCAGGGCGGCGATCCGCCGCGGCGTAAGCCGGGCGGCCGTCGACTCGTCCGGAGACGCGCGGAGCCGGCGACGGTTCTCGACGTCCTCTGCGGCCGACAGCGAGCGCGCCGGGTCGCGCTTCACCCGCGCGGCGTATCGCATGACGACGAGGCTGGTGATGGTCATGAAGACCAGGAAGCAGACCACGCGGAATGCCGATCCGGAGTAGAGCGGCACGCCGGCCAGCGCCTGGCCGATCGCGACGGTGTACGGGTTGGTGATGCCGCAGGCGAAGCCCACGGCAATGCTCCAGTACATGACGAAGACGGCGGACATCGAATCGAACCCCATCGTGAGCATGAGCGGGGTGATGACCAGGATGAACGGGATCGCCTCCTCGTACATGCCGAACGTGGCGCCGCAGGCGCCGAGCGCGAACACGATGACGGGGATGAAGGCGAGGCCGAAGCGGCCCGTGCGGCGGACGAGGGCGTGGATGGCGGCGTCGATGGCGCCGGTCGCGATGACGGCGGTCATCGCGCCGGCCGACAGCATGATCACGAACGAGCGGTCTGCGCCTTCGAGCGCGCCGCGCATGAAGACGGTCCAGAGTTCGCGGAACCCCTGCGGGACCGACGCCACGTGGTGGAACGAGCCGGGCACGACGATCGACCGCGCGTGGCCCATCACATCCAGCGTCCGGCGGTCGAACACGCCGCCGGGGATCACGAAGGTGAGCAGGGAGACGAACACGCACAGCAGGAACATGATCACCAGCGGGCTGATGTTCCCCATGGCGGTGAAGAAGCGCTGGCTGAGCGACGGCGCACCGCCGCCGGTTGGCTCGCTGTCCGTCTGCATGCGTGCTCCCCTAGGAATCCTCGTAAAACGCCCGGGTCTTGACCTCGACCAGTAGCATCCCGAGGAGCCGGACGGCCTCGGCCGCGCGAGTCCGGTCGTACTCGGTGATTGCGGCGACCGACTCGGCAAGGTCCAGACCGCCGCACCCGGACTCGACGCTCCGCAGCGTCCGGAACGTCTCGGCTTCGAACTCGCGCCAGGCGTCGCGGACGAGATCGGCCGACGCCCGGTAGCGCCAGTCCACGAGCTTCGCCAGTTCGGCGAAGAGCCAGTAGGCCGACGCCGGATCGTAGCGCGCCCCGGCCGTTGCGTAGTGCGCCTCGACACTCGTGATGCGGACATGGAACGGGACGAAGACCCCCGTTAGCGACGTGGAGAGGCAGCACCACATCAGGTGGGCCAGCGGAGGAGGCAGCCCGCGCCGCGGCTCGAGCACGGTGCAGGCCTCGGTGTTCATCCGTGCAACCGTCCGCCTCTCGGTGCGGAACGGCGAGCCGTCCGCGCGAGGCAGGTGGAGCGGCGTGCCCTCGTAGACGTCGCGGACGAGCGCCATCAGGTCCCCAGGGCCCACCGCCGCCATCCCGGAGACGCGCGACTCGAGCGCGTCGTGCCGATCGAGGTTGTAGCGATCCGCCTGGTTGGCGGCGTCGCCGAACTCCCGCGCGAAGTCGGCAATCCGGTAGCAGTTGGCGCGCACCGACACCTCATCATCCCCGACGCGCTCGGCCGCGGAGTGGCCGCCCCGGGCGATCTCCACCCACCAGGCCTCCTCGGGATCGGCCACCGCGATCATCGTCCCGGAATCACAGCTGAGGCCGTGACGCTGCGCCAGCTCAGAGACCAACGCCACGCCGCCGCGGGCCGAGGTCGCACGCTCCAGCACGAGCTGCAGGAACTCCGTCCAGATGATCCCGCCCGGAACGACGTCGTACATGCCCGATTCGGGGATGTCCTTCTGCATCGCCATGTTGTTGGCGACGGCGACGCCGTGCTCGTTGATGCCGGCGGTGTGCTCGCCCGGGTAGTGGCGCTTGTCGAAGATCTTGGTGCAGACGTGCCGTGCGAGCCGCCCGGCCTGCTCCAGGCTGCCGCCCGAGTGCAGCGGAAACCGCTCGCCCGGCGCCGTCTCGCAGGCGTCCACCGCACACACCTTGTGCGCCGAGTTGCGGCCGAGTTCCTCGCTATGGGCGAGGATGACGCGGCCCGTGGCGCTGCGCGTCCTGCCGACGACGAGCGTGGTGCACACAAGGCCTCCTATGCCGCGCAGCCGAAGAACGCATCGAGCACGTCGAGATGGACGTCCACGCGAGCCGCGAGCGGGGGTACGTCCGCGGCGTGAACCAGGGTTTCCACCGTGATGACCGGCGTGCACTCGAGGCGCCGAGCCAGCAGTTCGTCGATCGAACCGTCGGCGCTGTCGACGACGGCGCCGTCGACGAGACGCTCGCCGAAGCGGGTCACTCCGTGGGCCACCAGCGGGAGCCGCGAGCGTACCAGACAGTCACGCACGCGCCGGACGGCGGGATGGCTGGCCGCGCCTTCGCCGATGATGTAGAAGTAGGAGCCGTCCCCGTCGAACCGGTAGTCCGGCTCCTCGTAGACGGGATCCTCGTGGAGATCGAGCACGCCAGCGCCGGGCCGGATCCGGATTCCGGTCATCACGAAGCGCGTGATCGCGTCGGCTTCGGCGCAGGCCGGCGCCTCCGCTCGACCCAGCAGATGGTCGCTGTCCGAGACGCTTCGTCCCGAGGGGCCGTAGCGCGCATCATGGAGGTAGCCCCAGGGATTGAGGAGCGGCATGACCAGCAGCCGCCGCGTGCGCCCGAGCGCCACGATTCGAGGAACGTAGCGCGCCAAAGCCACGGCGCCGGCCGGCTCACGGCCGTGGATGCCGCCGATGAGCACGTCGTCCACCTCGTCGGCATTCGACCAGGCGCGGATTGGCAGCGCCCCGCCTGATGGCGCAGGCTGCGCGGCAATGTCCACCGCCCGCCATCCCGCCGCGCGCAGTTCGTCGGTGGCGGCGAAGAGCTCCGCGATCGGCGGACGCCCGTCGGCGCTCAATGAACCTCCTCCACCGTCCCGACCTGTTCCCGGGCTTCGTTCAGGCTGGCCTCGAGAATGGCCACGGCCTCTTCCACCTCCGCGCGCGACACGAGCAGCGGCGGGATGAGACGGATCGTGCTCGTTCCGCACGAGAGCAACAGCAGTCCGTTGTGGAACGCCCGCGTGATCACGGCTTCGCACAGGGCGGCCGCCGGCTGCTTCGACGCGCGGTCCTTCACCATCTCCACCCCGAGAAACAGCCCCTTGCCCCGCACGTCGCCAATCTCCGGGTGGCGCGCCTGCAACCCGCGCAGTCGCTCGAGGAATGACGCGCCCGCGTCGGCGGCATTCGCCATGTAGCCGCCCTCCACCAGGTCGAGCGTCGCCAGCGCCGCGGCGCAGCAGATCGGGTTGCCGCCGTAAGTGTTGCCGTGCGACCCTCGGGGCCACGACCGCATCAGGCTCCGCCGCGCGACCATCAGGCCGATCGGCATGCCGCTTCCAAGACCCTTGGCCAGCGTCATGATGTCGGGCTCGACGCCCCAGTGCTCGCACGCGAACATCCGGCCGGTCCTGCCGATCCCGGTCTGGACTTCGTCGAAGACGAGCAGGATGCCGTGCCGGTCGCACAGGGCGCGAAGCCGGGCCAGGAACCCGTCGGGAGGCACGATGTAGCCGCCCTCGCCCTGCAGCGGCTCGACGAGAATCGCCGCGACGTCTTCGGCCGGCAGGTGACCGCGGAAGAGCACGTTCTCGATGTAGTCCACCACCGCATGTCCCTGGTCGTCGCCGGCGAGCAGCGGCCGGTAGGGATTCGGATAGGGCGCCAGCGTGACGCCCGGCATGACCGGGGCGAAGCGCGCCTGCTGGGTGTATTTGCTCGAGGTGAACGCAAGCGAGCCCATCGTCCGGCCGTGGAAGCCCCCGAGAAACCCGATGAAGCGGGTGCGGCGGGTGGCGTATCGGGCCAGCTTGATGGCGGCTTCGACGGCCTCGGTGCCCGACTGGCAGAAGAAGCTCATCGGGGGTTCCCCCATCCGCGCGAGCCCGGCGATCCGCTCGCCCAGCCGCGTCTGGCCCTCGTGCCAGTAGTCGCTCGAGATGTGCAGGAACCTCTCCGCGGCCGACTGTATGGCCGAGACGACTGCCGGATGGCAGTGGCCGGTGCTGCAGACCGCGATACCTGTTGCGAAGTCGAGGAAGCGATTGCCGTCCACGTCCCAGACCTCGCAGCCGCGGCCGTGCGACATGACAAAGGGATAGTCGCGCGGGTACGAGGGCGACGTGACCTCGCTGTCGCGCGCCAGGAGCGCCTGCGCCTTCGGTCCGGGCAGCGCGGTGCGAATGTGTTCGGTGTGCATGGGCGGAGTCTTGAGTTCTGAGTTGTGAGTTGTGAGTTCTGAGTTATGAGTTGTGAGCCTTGAGCCCTGTCAGTACGCGATCCTGACCGGCCTGCCGTGCGCCTCGCGTGTCCGCTTGTGCAGGTCCCGCAGGACGCGCAGTTCCTCGCCGGTCGGCGGATCGATCACATCCACGCGGTCGGACACCCTCAGCGGCCAGCCGGTGGCCTTCACGATCCGATCGATGGCCACGCCGCGGTAGCGCGCGACCAGCCGCAGTTCTTCCGTGTCCGGCGCCGGACGCAGCACGCCGAGGTCCGTGATCACGACCTGTGGACCGGCGCCGGCTGCGCCGCTTCGCGCCCGGGCGCCGCCGCCCTCCAGGAAGCCGGCCGTCGTGCGGAAGTCGAGCGCGGAGACGAACGACCGCGGGTTCTGCTTGAGGACGATGAAGACCTGCCTCGCGTGCGCGGCAATCTCCGGCGCGCCTCCGGCACCGGGCAGCCGCGTCTTCGGGCGGGCGTAGTCGCCGATGACCGTGCTGTTGAGATTGCCGAATCTGTCGATCTGCGCGGCGCCCAGAAAGCCGACGTCCACGCGGCCACCCTGAAGCCAGTACGCGAACACCTCCGGCAGCGGGACGATGGCGGTTGCCGTGTCCGCGAGTTCGCCGTCGCCGATCGACAGCGGGAGGACGTCCGGCCGCGTGCCGACGGTGCCGGACTCGTATACGAGCACGATGTCCGGCGCGTGGGTGTGCCGCGCGAGGTTCGCCGCGGCGGACGGCAGGCCGATGCCCACGAAGCAGACGCACCCGTTCCACAGCAGCCGCGCGGCGGCCACGGTCATCATCTCGTCGGGGGTCCACTCAGACGCGCCGTCCTTCGACTCGCTTCGGCCCTCGACAGGCCCGGGCCGCCGGCCGGCCTCTTCCGGGTGGCTGCCAGACAACGACGGCCGCCGGCCTTCGGCCGCCCCGTCGCCGGTGCCGGCTTCCGCGGAGGACACGACACCGACGCTTCTCAGGAATGCCGCGTGGTCGGGCACCCCGAGGACGTGTTCCTCGATCCAGCGCTCGAAGGTGACACGCTCCCTGGAGATCTCGTCCCATGCCAGGTAGAACGCGTTGTCGCGCGAGTAGTAGCCCTGGGCGTAGGACGGATGCGCGCCACCCGGCACGCAGGCGACCGCCGTGACCATCCAGCCCGGCAGCACGACGGCGTTCATCGGGGCGTCGAGGTGGTCCACGACCTCCTCAACCGTGACGATGAGCGCGCCCGCCGCCATTGCCGCTTCCTTCTGGGCACCCAGGATCCCCTGCAGCAGCACGTTGCCGGTCCGGTCCGCGCGCAAGGCGTGGAGGACGGTCAGGTCGGGTCGGAGCGCAGGGACCGTGGCCACCGGCTCTCCGCTGTACGGGCACGCGACGCCTCTCACCTGCGCGTTCACCCGGGGCAGGTCCGTGTCGGCGTAGCCCCTCAACATCCCGAACGGCAGATTCGAGGCGCCCGCCGTGTAGGCGGCCGCCATGCCCGCGTGTGAGTGCTCGAAGATGTCAATCGCGTGCGGCCACTGCTTCTCAACGGCGTCGCGCAGCCGATGGAGCGAGCCGACGCCAGGGTTGCCTCCCCACGAGAACGTGACGGCGCGCGCGCAGCCAGCGCCGATCATCTGGTCGTAGACGATGTCCGGCGTCATCCGCACCAGGTGCAGGTCCCTTCGGCCCTGCCGGATGATCTCGTGCGCGGCCGCGAACGGGATCAGGTGGGTGAAGCCCTCCATCGCGATCGTCTGGCCGTCCTTCACGTGCCGCGCGACGGCGTCGCGAAGCGTCATCAACTCCATGGGCTACTCCACCCACGTCTGGGACTGCTCGCGCATGTACTGCGGCAGGTAGTAGAACGAGCCGATCGCCTTGCCGGTGGACCCCGAGCCCTTCCAGCCGCCGAACGCCTGGTAGCCGGGCCAGGCGCCGGTCGTCGCGCCCTGCGGCCGGTTCACGTAGGTGACGCCGGCTTCGATTCGATCGAGAAACGTTCGCACGTCGTCGTCGCTGCCGTAGCAGCCGGCCGTCAGGCCGAGGGTCGTCTGGTTGGCGAGCCGCAGGCCTTCGTCGAGGTCCTTCACGCGGGCCAGCATCAGCACGGGCAGGAACATCTCCTCCTGAAACAGCGGGTGATCGGGCTGCGCCTCGGCCAGCGTGGGTGCGACGAAATGGCCGTGGGCCTGTTCGCCCCCGGCGAGCCGCGCGCCGCCCGCGAGGATGCGCGCTCCGCCGGCCCGCAGCCGCCGGCAGCACTCGTCGAACGACTCCGCCGCCCGGCGCGAGATGACCGGCCCGACGTGCACCTCGCGCCGCGTCGGGTCGCCCACCTTCAGCGCGCCGATCCCGGCGACCAGACGCTCCACGAGTTCGTCCGCCACGGCCTCCTCGACGTAGACCCGCGAGAGCGCCGAGCATTTCTGCCCGCTCAACCCGTAGGCCGACCGGACGATGCCGGTGGCCGCCCTCTCGAGGTCGCCGCGGGCGGTGACGATGCAGGGGTTCTTGCCGCCGAGTTCGGCGATGCAGGGGCGGGGCCAGCCTCCCGAGGCGAGCGCGCGGAGGATGCCCATCCCCACCTCGAACGAACCGGTGAAGGTCGCGCCGGCCAGGCCGGGATGGTGAATCAGCGCGTCGCCGACGACGGCGCCGCTGCCGACCACGTAGTTGAAGACCCCGGGCGGCACGCCTGCGTCGCGGATGCAGTCGGCCAGGAGCCGCCCGGCCCACGGCGTGTCGCTCGCGCCCTTCGCCACGACCGTGTTCCCGGTGACGAGCGCCGCTGCCGTGGGGCCGCCGGCCAGGGCGAGCGGGTAGTTGAACGGTGCGATGACGGCCCACACGCCGTACGGCTTGAGCACGCTGCGGTTGTGCGACGCCCAGCCCTCGACCGGGTCGTCCGGCATCGCGCGGTCGTAGCCGTCGTTCCGCTCGAACTCGGCGGCGTAGCCCAGGAAGAAGTCGGCCGTCTCCTGCGTCTCGCCGAGCGACTCCATCCGGGTCTTGCCGACCTCGAGCGCGACCGCGGCGCCGATCGCGTAGACGCGCTCCTCAATCAGTGCAGCGACGCGGCGCACGAGCGCCAGCCGTTCGGCCATCGGCGTGCGTCGCCAGGAATCGAAGGCCCTCCGGGCCGCCGCCACGGCGCGGTCCACGTCTGCCGCCCCGCCGGACGGGAATCGCCCCAGCAGGACGCGCTCGTCGATCGGCGTGTGGACCGGCTTGACGTGGGCGGTCGGGACGTCCTCCCCGTCGATGTACATGGCGTGTGTGGCGCCAAGCCCGGCTCTCACCTCCGCCAGCGCCGCCTCGAACTGCATGTGCATCGTCTCTGGCGGGTTGAACATCGTCGAGTAGGTGAGTTTGAACGTCATGTCCACTCCGATTCGGCGAGCAGACGGTCGAGCAGGCCGAGCGCCTCGACGAGTTCGCGCTCCTCGATGACGAGCGGCGGGGCAAGGATGATCAGGTTGCCGCGAACGGCGAAGGAGACTCCGGCCTCCAGCGCGCGGGCCACGAGGGCGCGCAGCGACGGGTGCACCTCTGGCCACGGCGCCAGCATTTCCCGTGTCGTGCGGTCCTTCACGAGTTCGACGACCGCGAACAGGCCCCGGCCGCCCCGGACGTCGCCGATCACGGCGTGCCGGCGCGCCATGGACTGGAGTTCCCTGAACATCTCGCCGCCCAGGCGCCGCGAGCGCTCGATGAGGCGCTCGTCCTCGTAGGCCCGGATTGCGGCGACGCCGGCGGCGCACGCCAGCGGGTGGCCGCAGTAGGTGAGGCCCGTGTACAGCATCTCGTGATCGAGGCGAGACGCGATGTCGCGCGAGAGCACCACCGCGCCGAGCGGGACGTGGGCGCCGGTCAGGCCCTTGGCGAGCGCCATCAGGTCGGGCCGGCCGGCCTCGCCGTGTCGCTGCCACGCGAACCACTCGCCGCACCGCCCGAAGCCGCTCATGACCTCGTCGGCAATCAGGGACACGCCCCTGTCGCGGGTCAACCGGCGCAGGCCCGGCCAGAAGCTGTCGGGTGCGACGATGCCGTTGGTGCCTGCGTCCGGTTCCATCAGCACGGCGGCCGCATCCGGATGGGCGTCAATCGCGCGGCCGACGGCGTCCACGGCGAGGTCGGCGCACGCGTCTGCCGACTCGGACCCGAACGGGCAGCGGTAGGCGTAGGGCGGGGGGACGTGGCACACGTTGAATGCGGCCGGGTCCGCCTGGGTGCGCGTGCGGCTGTCGCCGCTGAACGCCATGGCGCCAAGGCTTGCCCCGTGGTACGAACGGTCGCGGGCGACGACGAGGCCGCGCGGCCTGCCCGCGGCCTGGCGGGCGAACTTCACCGCGTGCTCGACGGCGTCGGCGCCGCCCAGCGTGAAGAAGACGCGGCCTCCCTCGAATCCCGATTTCTCCAGCAGCAGCGCGGCCAGCGCGGCGCGCGGTGCGGCTCCCCATGCGGCGGTCACGAAACACAGGCGCTCGGCCTGTTCGCGGATGGCGCGAATCAGCGCCGGGTGCTGATGGCCGAGGTTCATGCACTCGGCGAGGCTGCTCATGTCGAGGAAGCTGCGGCCGGCGGCGTCCCAGAATCGGGCCCCGCGGCCCCCGACGATCGTGGGCGCGTCCCAGTCCGCCTGCACGCACCAGCTGTGCAGGACGTCGTCGCGTTCGAGGGCCATGATCCTCCGGTTTCTTCGCCCGCGGACAGGTTCGCGTTGCGAACCCATTACAGATCCTCTACGCTCGGCTGTCAACGACCCGACGCTCGCTCGATCGGGATCGGCTTCAGGGAGAGACACGATGCGACCCGTCTTCCTCTGCGCAGCGGCGAGAACCCCTTTCGGCCGTCACGGCGGTGGGCTGGCCCGCGTCCGCACGGACGACCTCGCGGCCGCGCCGATCAGCGCGCTCATGGGTCGGCTGCCGCGCGTGGATTGGGCCGCGGTCGACGAAGTGCTGCTCGGGTGCGCGAACCAGGCCGGGGAGGACAACCGGAACGTGGCCCGGATGGCCGGGCTCCTGGCCGGCTTGCCGGCGGAGGTTCCCGCCGTGACGGTCAACCGCCTCTGCGCATCGGGGCTCGAGGCCGTCGGGCAGGGCGCGCGGGCGATTCGCTGCGGGGAAGCGGAGCTGGTGGTCGCGGGCGGCGTCGAGAGCATGTCGCGCGCGCCGTTCGTCATCGGCAGGGCGGAGACGGCGTTCGCGAGAGACCAGCGGCTCGAGGACTCGACGGTCGGGTGGCGCTTCGTCAATCCCCTGATGCAGGCGAGGTACGGAACGGACAGCAACGCGCAGACGGCGGAAACCCTCGCACGCGAGCGCGGTGTGTCGCGCACCGACCAGGATGCGTACGCGTATCGAAGCCAGCAGCGCGCGGAGTTGGCCAGGCGGTCCGGGTTCCTCGCCGCCGAGATCGTCCCGGTGGCCGCCGGCGGGCGTGCGCGGGGCGAGCGGCGAGCGGCAGGGGGCGAGGGTGGAGGGCCGAAACAGATCGTTGAGGACGAGCACCCACGGCCCGAGACGACGCTGGAGCGCCTGGCTGGCCTCGAACCGCTGCTCGGTCCGGGCAGCACGATCACCGCGGGCAATGCGTCCGGGATCAACGACGGCGCCTGCGCGCTGCTGCTCGCCTCGGAGGCCGCGGTCGGGAGGTACGGCCTCGATCCGATCGCCCGCATCACCGGGATGGCGAGCGCCGGCGTCCCGCCGCGCGTCATGGGCATTGGACCCGTGCCCGCGATCCGGCGTCTGCTGGACCGCCAGGGCCTTTCGCTCTCCCGCCTCGACGTGCTCGAGATCAACGAGGCGTTCGCGGCGCAGGTGCTGGCGTGCACGCGCGAACTCGGTGTTGCGGACGACTCGCCGATCGTCAACCCGAACGGCGGAGCGATCGCGTTCGGCCATCCGCTGGGCGCGAGCGGCGCGCGCCTGTGCATGACCGCCGCGTTCGAGCTTCGCCGGCGCGGCGGCCGCCACGCGGTGGTCAGCCTGTGCGTCGGCGTCGGGCAGGGCCTCGCGCTGTCGCTCGAGCGGGCGGATTGAAGAGCGGACAACCACGGCGCGGACAACCACGGCGCGGACAACCACGGAGGACACAAAGACCACAGAGGCTCCCACGCTGAGGGCTTCGACCGGGGTCGGGCCGAACGGCCCTGGACGCTGAGCGGGGCGCCGCGGAAACGAACCCGTTTGAGGCCGGAGCGGGCTCGTTTCAGCGGCGCCACGCTCAGGGGTAGGCCCGCTGCTGCGCAGCGGGCCACCCGGTCGAAGCCCGATCCGCCGTCGCGCTGGGATCTCGTGATCTAGGCCTGTCTTTGTGCTCTTTGTGGTCTTAGTGGTTCAGATGGGGTGCAGGCTGGGAGCGGGCATGGCACGTTTGAATGGCAGGTCCCCGGGCACGGCGCAAGTCGGCTTCTGGATGGCCACGGCGCTCGTCGTCGGCAACATGATCGGGTCGGGGATCTTCCTGCTGCCCGCGGCGCTCGCGCCGTTCGGCGCCGACAACGTGCCGGGCTGGCTGCTGACGGCGGCCGGCGGTATCACGCTGGGCCTGGTCTTCGGCGCGCTCAGCCGTCAGGCGCCTGGCGCCGGCGGGCCGTACGCCTACACCCGTGCGGCGTTCGGAGACCTCGCCGCCTTCACCGTGGCCTGGGGCTACTGGGTGTCGATCTGGGTCGGCAACGCCGCGATTGGAACGGGCGCAGTCGGCTATGCCGGCGAGTTCTTCCCGTGGATGGTCGCGACACCGCTGAACACCGCGGTCTCCACGCTCGGGTTTCTCTGGGCGCTGACGCTGGTGAACTGCCTCGGGATTCGTGCGGCGGGGTGGGTGCAGGGCGTGACGACCGCACTCAAGCTCCTCCCTCTGGTCGCCGCGATCGGCCTGCTCGCGTCGCGCGCCCCGTCGCTCGGCGGCCTCGCGGCCCCGCACGCCCCCTTCACGCTGGGCGGCACCGCGTCGGTGGCGACGCTCGCGCTGTGGGCCATGCTCGGCCTCGAATCGGCGACGATCCCGGCCGACAAGGTGAAAGGCGCGGCGGCGACGGTTCAGCGGGCGACCATCGTCGGCACGGTGGCGACGGTGATTCTGAGCGCGGCGGGATGCGCCGCCGTGCTGCTGCTCGTGCCCGCAGGGCCGCTCGCGGCCTCGAACGCGCCGTTCGCCTCGCTGATTGGCGCCGCCTGGGGATCCGACGCCGGGAGGACGGTGTCGCTGTTTGCCGCCATCAGCGCCCTCGGCGCGCTGAACGGCTGGATCCTGCTGCAGGGCGAACTGCCACGGGCGATGGCGGCCGATGGCCTGTTCCTGCGCGTCTTCGGGAGGACGACGGCGAGCGGGACGCCCGTCGCGGGGCTCGTCGCCACGAGCGGCCTCGTCACGATCCTGATCCTGCTCAACCTGCACCGCACGCTCGTCGACGTGTTCACCTTCTTCGTCCTGCTGTCCACCACCTCCGCGCTCGCGGCCTACCTGGCGAGTTCGCTGGCGCTCGTTCGCCTGCGGAGCCGGGGCGGGGCGAGGAGCCGGCGCTCCGCCCTGGCGCTCGGAATCCTGGGCTGCGCCGGGGCGGTCTACGCGGTCGGTGCGCTCGCGGGGGCGGGGAAGGAGGCAGTCTTCTGGGGTGCCGTCCTCCTGCTGGCCGGCCTGCCGGTCTATGCGGGCCTGCGGCGGTCGCGGGTCTGAGACCCGCGCCACACGACGCGGTCGGCCGTGCTAGGAGTCCTTCGCGCCGAGCACGCGCTCGAGCAGATCGTTCAGCCGTCCCAGCATGGCCCTCGGATCGTCGAGCAGGCCGGCCGCGACGCGTGCATTGTCGAGCACCTGCTCGGCCACGGTCACGGCCAGCCCCTCGTCGCTCCGGCGCATGGCACCCAGTCGGACGATGATCGGGTGCCGGGGATTGATTTCGAGATCCTGGACCGCGTCCGGGACGGCGGTCCTGTCCTTCTGAACCGCCTTGATGATGCGCCTCATGCCGGCCGTCATCATGCGGTCGGCGTCGACCACCACGGCGGGGCTGCTCACCAGCCGCTTCGACGCGCGGACGGCGCCGACACGGTCGCCCAGCTTCTCCTTGAACCAGCCGGCCAGCGCCCGCGCGTCTTCGTCGGACAGCGCTCCCCCGGCGGCAGGCGGCGCGACGATGTCGAGGTCGGCCTTCTCGGCAGCACGCAGCGTCTTCGTGTCGAACTCGTGCAGGTGCTCCATCACGAACTCGTCCCACGGGTCGTCCACGAAGAGCACTTCGTAGCCGCGCGACCTGAAGACCTCGTAGTAGGGGCTGCTCTCGGCGGCCTCCCGGTTCGGCGCGAGGAGGTAGTAGATCTCCTTCTGATCGCCGGGCATCCGCTTCACGTACTCGGCGAGCGAGGTGACCTTGCCCTTCTCGGTCACCGAAGACTCGTAGCGGAGCAGCCTGCCGAGGCCCTCGCGGTGGGCGAAGTCGGTGGCCACGCCCTCCTTGATGAAGCGCGAGGTACTCGGCGTAGAACGTGTCGTAGAGCGCCGCGTCCTTCTCGGCGGTCTCGTCGAGGAACTTCAGGAAGCGCCCGGCGAGCGCGGTGTTCAGCTTCTTGAGCAGGGCGCTGTCCTGCATCGTCTCGCGCGAGATGTTGAGCGGCAGGTCCTCGCTGTCCACGACGCCCTTGAGGAAGCGGAGCCACTCGGGGAAGAGCCCGGCGGCGTGGTCCTGGATGAGGACCTTGCGGCAGTAGAGGCTTACCCCCGGCTCGAGGCGGCCGAGCCCCATGTTCTCCCAGTTGCTCTTGGGAACGAAGAGCACGGCCTGGATCGCCAGCGGGGCGTCGGCCGTGAAGTGCAGGCGCAGCAGCGGATCCTCGTGGTCGTGGCCCACGTACTGATAGAACGCGTTGTAGTCGGTGTCCGCGATCTCGCTCTTGTTGCGGCTCCAGATCGCCTGGATGGTGTTGAGCCGGGTGCCGTTCAGCTCGATGGGGAACTGGATGAAGCTCGAATAGCGCTGCACGATGCGCTTGACGTGATCCTCCCTGGCGAAGTCGCGCGCGTCGTCTTTCAGCTGGATGATGACCTGTGTGCCGCGCGGGACGAGCGGGGCCGGTTCGATCTCGTACCCGCCGGCGTTCTCGCTGGTCCAGCGCCAGCCCTGCTCGTCGGGCCGGTAGGAGCGGCTGAGCACGGTGACCCGGGTCGCCACCATGAACGCCGAGTAGAAGCCGACGCCGAACTGGCCGATGAGCCTGGCGTCTGGCTTCCTGTCCTCGGCGAGCTGCTTGAGGAAAGCCCGCGTGCCCGAATGCGCGATGGTGCCGAGGTTCTCCACCATCTCGCCCTGGGTCATCCCGATGCCCGTGTCGGCGACCGTGATTGTGCCGGACTTCTCGTCGGTCGCGATCGAAATGGCGGGGGGCGTGTCGGGCTGCGCGCTCTGGGTGCCGGAAGACTGGAGGAACCGCAGGCGCTCGCAGGCGTCGGCGGCGTTGGAGATCAGCTCGCGCACGAAGATGTCGCGGTCGGTGTAGAGGGAGTGGATGACGATGTCCAGCAACTGCTGGATCTCGGCCTGGAAATGATGTCGTTCACTCATGGACTCTCTGATTAGCCGATGCGGGCCCTGGGAGTCAAGCGCAAGCGGCCGAGGTTCGCGGGCTGCCGACCGACTCGGTCGGGATTGCGTTCTGCGCCTAGACATCATATGGTGCGGGGAGGCATGACGAGCAGCAGCACCCTCGGTCGGCGCCGAGTCACAGGCGCAGGAGATCTGGCCAGGCGGGTAGTCCGCGCGGCCGGGCGTCTCGCTTTCTGGGCGCTGCTCGCGTTCCACGCCGGGCTGCTGTCGGTTCACGTCACCCAGGGCAGGCTGCTCGAGCCGCAGACTGCAGGCCGCTGGGTCGCAGCGGTCCTGGTGCTCGCCGGATTCCGCAGACTCAGCCGCCTCGGCCTGCCGCTCGTCTTCGGCCAGCGCGCTGTCGTGCTCTGGCTCCTCGTCATCCTGCTGCACTGCCATGCTGGCCCGGCCGGTGGCTCCACGAGCGTCGACCTCGGGATCCCCGAAACGATCGGCGCGCTGGCGCAGATGACCGGCACGATCAGCGTCCTCGGCGCCCTGCTCGTGGTGCTGCTGGCCGCCGCGCAGCGGCCGCGGCGCGACCTCCGCGCGGCGTTTGCGGCGCCGGTGATCCTCGCGGGACTCGCGGCTCCCGGATTCGTCTTCCGTTTCGCTCCCCGTCCGCCCCCCCTCGCCTAGTTCCCGCCACCCGCGTTGACATCCGTTGTGGCGCCCGGCCTCAGCCGGCGTGCGCCCGTTCATCTGGTGGACTGCTATGACTTCGGCATCTTCCGTGTACTGGATTCACTACATCCCCGTCCTGACGACGGCCGTGGCCGCCGCGTTCAGCACGGTTCTGTTCGCGAGGTGGCGCCGGCAACCGTCCCCGCACCTGCTCTGGTGGGCGGCCGGCGTGGCGTTCTACGGCCTCGGCACGCTCGTCGAGGCGACGATCACGCTGACGGGCAACAGCGTGTTCCTGACGAAGACGTGGTACGTCGCTGGCGCCGTCCTGGGCGGCTATCCGCTTGCCCAGGGCTCGCTCTATCTCTCCTACTCGCGCTCGACGGCTCGGTGGGCAACGGCGATCAGCCTGCCGGTCGTCGTGGCGGCGAGCGTGCTCGTGATGCTGTCGCCGGTCGACATGACGCCGTTCGAACCGCACCGGCCTTCCGGGGCGATCCTGGCCTGGCGGTGGGTCCGGCTGATGACGCCGTTCATCAACGGCTATGCGGCGTTCTTCCTCATCGGCGGCGCCGCGGCCAGCGCGTGGCGCTTCTGGCAATCGGGAGGCGCGGGCAACCGAGCGGCGGGCAATGCCCTCATCGCCGCGGGGGCCCTGCTGCCGGGCATCGGCGGGTCGATGGCCAAGGCGGGGATTGTCGAGGCCCTGTACGTCGGCGAGTGCGTCGGTCTCCTGCTGATCTGGCTCGGTGAGCGGACGTGCGCGTGGCGACCGTCCCCGGTTCGAATGGCGAACGAAGCCGAGCTTCCTGTTCGATAACATCCGGCGGCCCCGAGCGGCCTGCCGTCTTCATGACGGATCGAGTGTATGCGTAGACCATGTGTGTTCTGGCCAGGTTTGGTGGCGGTCGTCCTCGGCGTGTCAGTCGCCGAGGCCGGCGAGGTTGTCGGCAAGGCTGCGGATGTCACCGGCGCGGTGCTGCCGGCGGCAGTCATCACGCTTCGCAGCCAGGCCACCGGCGCGGAGCAGGTCGTGCGGGCGAGCGACGAGGGGCAGTTCCGGTTCCCGGACGTCGCGCCCGGCAGGTATCTCGTCAGCGCGGAGTCGGCCGGATTCTCGCGCGAGACGAAGACCGTCGTCGTGACCGACGCCGCGGCCACGCCGCCGGTGTCGTTCGCCCTGCTGCCCGGCAACGTGGAACTGGGGGTGACCGTGACGGCGACGCGCGGGGAGCGCGGGTCGCAGGATGTGCCGCTGCGCACCGACACGATTGGCCGCGAGCGCGTACAGGGCGCCTCGTCGCTCTCGACCGGCGACGCGCTGGTGATGGCGCCCGGCGTGACGCCGGTCGGCAGCGGCCCGACGCAGGTACGGCCACGCCTGCGCGGGCTCGACTCGACACGGGTGCTGGTGCTGGTCGACGGCGAGCGTCTGAACAACGCGCGGACGGCGACGGACCGCTCGGGGACCGAGGTCGGCCTGGTCGCCCTCGACAGCGTCGATCAGCTGGAGATCGTCAGCGGGGCGGGCTCGGTGCTCTACGGAACCGACGCGCTGGCCGGCACCGTCAACATCATCACGGAACAGCCCCGGTTCACCGACAGGGTGTCGATGACCTACGGCCTCGACGGGTTCTTCAGCTCGAACGAGAACGGCCGGCGCGGCACGGTGCGGTTGGGGGCGTCCGGCAAGCGGTTCGCGCTGCAGTTCTCGGCCGGCCTCGAAGCCTACGACAACTACCGCGCCGGGGCGGGCGGCGCACGCGAGGACACCACCCCGTTCTACGCGAGCGGCCAGATCAAGAACGTCGACACGATCGACTCGAACTTCGGCTTCTCCTTCAAGGCGTTTCCCGATCCCTTCAATGCGCCCTACGTCCGTTCGTCGTCGACGATTCCGACATCGGGCGCCGAGGGGAACCACGTCCGCGCCACCGGCCTGTTCGCGCTGACGGCGAATTCGACGCTGCGGGTGGCCTACAGCCGCCGGGACATGAGCAACGTCGGCTTCCCCGATTTCGAGCAGCCGGTCTTCTTCTCGCGCGTCACGCTGCCGTACAACGACTTCGACCGCGTGACGGCGAACTACGAGGCGCGCGCCATCACGCCCTGGTTCACGAACCTCAAGATCACGGGGTACTACCAGGACCAGCGGCGCCTGCTCAGGAACGAGTTTCCGGTGCAGTTTCCGGTGCCGTCGCCGGCGTTCTTCCCGATCAACGTCTACCGGCTGAACCTGTCGACCGACACCGAGCAGCACGTGACCACGCCCGGGCTCGACGCGCAGGCGACGTTCGTGCCGGCCCGCGGCCACGTGATCACCGCCGGCGTGATGGCGTACTCGGACGACAGCCAGGACAGCCGGACCAACCGCACCGAGACCACGGTCATCGGCAACGTCGCGATGGGCGCGCGCGGGCCGCAGGCCAACGTGTTCGCCTCGCCCCAGGTCCAGGGCGCGCCGTCGATCACGCACCCGGTGCGGGTGCCGAACGCCTCGTTCAGCGACGTGGGGGTCTTCGCGCAGGACGAGTGGCAGGCGGCACCGGGGCTGAGCGTCGTGGCCGGCGCGCGCGTGGATCAGTACCGCGTGGTGTCGACGGCGACGCCCGGCTACGAGCTCGACTCGCTCGTGGCCGGCGCGGACCCCGCGATTCCGGCCGAGTCACTCCCGAATCAGAACGGCGACCGCGTCACCCGGGCGGCCGTCACCGGGGACGTGGGCGTGGTGTACCGGCTGGCCCCGTCCGCCGTGCTGCGCGCCCGATACGGCCGGAGCTACCGCCACCCCAACCTGGAGGAGATGCTGTTCTCGGGCCCGGCCACCGTCGGCGCCATCGTGCCGAACATGGCGGTGAAGCCCGAGGTCGGAGACAACGCCGACGTCGGTGCCCGGCTGACGTTCAAGCGCGTGGCGGCGTCGGTGTCGTACTTCAACAACACGTATCACGGCTTCATCTCGACCGAGATCGTGTCGAAGACCCCATCCGGCCCGCTGTCGCAGGCCATCAACTTCAGCGACGTCCGCATCCAGGGCGTCGAGGCCGAGTTCGACGCGCCGGTGGTGCTCGGGCCGGGCGTGGTCACATTCTTCGGAAACGCGGCGCTCACGCGCGGGACGGTGCTCGCGGGCGAGAATCCGCTGACGGGCGCCTCGCTTGCCGGCACGCCGCAGGACAACATCCCGCCGTTCAAGCTCGTCGCCGGCGCGCGGTTCAACGACGCGCGCGACCGGTGGTGGGCGGAGTACGGCGTCCGCCACCAGGCGGAGGTCCGGCGGGTGGCCGTCACGCTGATCGACTCCCCCTATCTCATTCCGCAGGACCTGCTCGGGCTGAGCGGGTTCACCGTGCAGCGGCTGTCCTGGGGCGTCAACTTCCGTCCGCGGGGCAATCGCCTCGGACTCGTGTTCGCGCTGGAGAACCTGACCGATCGCTACTACCGCGAGCAGTTCCAGTTCGCGCCCGCCCGCGGCCGGAGCTTCACCGCGGCGTTCCACGTGCGCTGAGTGCTTCGACTCGCAATCACGGCCACGGACGGCTTTCGGCACCTGTGGCCGGCTGCGCTCGCTCAGCACTCAGTCCTGAGGGCGCAAATACGTCGCCGTATTTGTGCATCGAAGGACTGAGCGGCCGCGGCTTCAGGGTTGGTGCACGGCGGTCTGGGAGGCGGCCATCACCGAGCGCCGAGTCTGGTTCGGCGTCGCGGTGGCCGCCTGCGCGCTCGCCGTGCGGTAGGCAGGCGACTGTGCCCGGCGCGCCGCGGCCTGTGGTGATCAGCCTCCCGGCCTCGACGGCGGCGGTGGTATCATCCGGAAATGACACGGCCCCCCCGCCCAGCCCCGCTGCTGTTGGTCGCCGCCCTTCTCGCTGCATTCACTCTCGTCGCCGCCGCGAGCGCGCCGGCGCGCATCGTGGCCGTTGGCGACGTGCACGGCGCAATCACGGAGTTCACGAACATCCTGCAGCAGGCGGGGCTCATCGACGCCAAGCGCCGCTGGACGGGTGGTGCAGACACGCTGGTCCAGACGGGCGACGTGGTGGACCGCGGACCGCGAACGCGCGAGTGCCTTGATTTCATCATGGACCTCGAGCGGCAGGCGACGAAGGCCGGAGGGGCGCTCGTCCCGCTGCTCGGGAACCACGAAACCATGAACGTGATGGGCGACGTGCGCTACGTGACGCCCGAGATCTACCGCACCTTCGCCACGCCCCGGTCCGACGAGACCCGCGCCGAGGCCTTCCAGGCCTACGAGGATTTCCTGGCCGCCCACCGAACGCACGGCCACTCGCTGGTTCCGCCGGCCGACGATGCGGCGCGGAGGAAGTGGCTGGCCGAACATCCGCCCGGCTACTTCGAGTACCGGGACGCGCTCGGGCCGGACGGCAAGTACGGCCGCTGGATTCGCGGCCACCACGCCATCGTCAAGATCGGGGACGGACTATTCGTCCACGGCGGCCTGAATCCCGCGCTGCCCTTCGAAAGCGCCGAGGCCCTCGACGCGCAGGTTCGCGCCGAGCTGAGCGGCTTCGACGAGATCTGGCAGGCGCTCTCGCGCAAGAACGTCGTCTGGCGCTACATGACGCTGAGCGAGGTGATCGTCTTCCTCGAGGAGGAGCGGAGGTGGATGCTGGCGCAGGCCGCGGCTGCCGACCCGGCCATCGCCGGCTACGTGCAGAAGCTGCTCGGCTACCGGCAGTGGATGACCTGGTCGGCAGACGGACCGCTCTGGTACCGGGGCCTGACCAGGCAGTCCGAGCAGGACCTGGCACCGGGATTCGACGCGCTGCTGGCGAGGTTCGGCGTGCGCTACATGGTGGTCGGGCACACGGTCATGGCCAAGGCGACCGTGACCGCCTGGCTGGGGAACCGCGTGTTCGCGATAGACACCGGCATGCTGGCCGAGGAGTACAAGGGGCGCGCGTCGGCGCTCGAAATCGTGGACGGGCGATTCCGGGTGTTCTACGGCGACGGGACGTCCCGGACGCTCGAGGCGCCGGCGCCGCTGGCTGTCAAGGCTCCTATCTTCTGACCCCGGCGTTCACCGTGCACAGAGCGGCGAGGATGACGACAACCGCCGCCAGGCGGGCGGTGCCGTTCCAGTCGCCTTCGACGCCGCGGTTCCTTTCGAACGCACGGACGGCGCCGACGCCGGCGAGCAGGACGAAGAGGCCTTCACGAGTCACAACGAAGGCTCCCGCGAACAGCAGGGCGATGAGAATCCGCTCGGTGCGGGTCATCGGGTGGAACGCCCGGCTGCCGTCGAGCTGCCAGATCGGAAGCAGGTTGAACAGGTTGAGCCAGGCGGAGACGTGCGCCGTCGCCAGCCAGAAGGCGCCGCCACCGGCGATCCCGACGAGCCACGACCCGACCGCCGCCGCGGTCCCCCAGATGGGGCCGGCGAGCCCGATGCGGGCATCGTCTATCGGGCTGAAGACGCGGCCGCGGAGCCGGACGAACGCGCCGACGCCGGGGATGAACATCGGGGCGGTGGCCGCGATTCCCAGCCGCCTGAGCGCCGCGACGTGTCCCATCTCGTGCACGTAGATCGAAGCCACCAGTCCGGCAGCGAACGTCCAGCCGAACGCCGCCCAGTACACACCGAAGGCCGCGAGCATCGAGAACAGCGTCGTGGCGTTCGTGAGGCCGAGCAGGAGCAGCTTGCCCTTCGTCAGGGCAAACAGCACAACCGCCTTGAGCTTCCAGAGCAGCAGCGCCGCCCCGGTAACCGCGCCGCCGCCGGCGCCCAGCCTGCGCCAGTTGAAGTGGCGGGCGTCGTGCTGGCTGGAGAGGTCCCGGATGCGGCGGGCCACGACGTCGTGCTGCCGCGAGTCGGGCGGCAGCAGCGCAAGCGCCTCGTTCCAGTAGCCGATGGCCAGGGGCGTCTCGCCGCGCGCGACGGCCGCATCCGCGAGGCCGGCCAGTTCGCGCAGCCGGCCGGCATGGACGAGCGCATGGCACGCGGGGCACGCGTAGAGCGCCGGCGCGACGTCGCCTCCGCACTGGATACAGGTCATCGACGACGCCCCTTCACGGCGTGCGGGCGGTTCCGGCCGTGAACGGGCCGCTGATCTCGAACGACACGCGCCTGTTCAGTCTCCACGCCTCGTACAACCCGAACGCAATGATCGCCCAGCCGATCGGATCGAACCCGCCCAGGAATGGCGACGCCAGAAGGACGGCCCCGATCAGACCGAGCCCGACGACGGTGGCGCCCGGCCCCTGCCGCCGCGGTGTCTCCTCCTGCGGCGCAGAAGTCGCCTGGCCGGGCGAGGCAGTCGCCGCCTGGGCGGAGGGCTGTCGCCCGGCCTCGGCCATGCCCTTGAACAGGAGCGGCGCGTATGCGCTGACGACGGCCACGTACGTCAGCACCATGGCCAGGGCCTGGTAGCGCCAGCCGCCACGGTTGCCGGTGCCCCACCGCACCGCGCGGCCGACCATGTAGCCGACGAGGACGGCGATGAGGCCGAAGATCCGGTTCGTCGCGACGAGGACCAGGTAGTAGACGATCGCCCCGGCCGCCGCCGCGCCGGCGCCTGCGGCTGCCGCCTTGAAGAATCCCTCCACGCCCGGCGTGCTCGACATGAAGGCGGCCACGCCGTACCGGCAGCGCTCGCAGAGCGTCCTGCCGTTGGCCTCGTAGTAGGTCTGCGCGATCTCCTGCTGGCAGGCGGCGCACACGAGGCCACCCGGCGCCGACTCGTACTCGGCGCGATCGAACTGCAGATCCGTGGTGGAATCGCCGGGCGTCTCTGCCACGGTCCGACTCTCCTTTCGCCGGCTCTGGGACTGGGACCGGAAGGCGCGGCTACCGCTTGATCATTCGAATCTCGGTCCCGCCGCGCCCGAACTCCACGTGGTCCATCAGCTGGTTGATGAGGTAGATCCCCCGGCCGTGGTTCGAGTAGACGCAGTCCCCTTCGACCGGGCTCGGCACCTGGGACGGGTCGAAGCCCGGGCCGGGGTCGCGCACGATGATCAGCACGCCGCGCTCCGCGTCGCATGCCACCGACACCTGAATCATCTTCCCCGGATTGTGATCGCACCCGTAACGGACGGCGTTGGCTAGCGCCTCGCGCAGCGAGGTCTCGACCTCGAACTCCTTGCCCTGCGCGCAGCCGCTGTCGGTGACGACCGCGAGCACGCGTTCCACGACCGGCGAGATCGCCGACGCGACACCGGGCAGCTCCAGGTCGAACCGCACCAGGAGCTCGCCGCAGGCGAACTCCACCGGCGCATGGAGAGGCGAAGGCGGCGTGTCGCGCGTGTCGTCGGTCACGGAGCCCTCCTCTGACACATGTTCGGCTGCACCGCCGGCCTACAGTGGCAGGAGCGTGCCCAAGCCTCGCGCGGCCGCCCGCCGGTAGATCTCGGGTGCCACGGCCATGTCGTCGAGCGCGAGCCCGAGATTCATGGCGATCGTCAGTTGCGCCGCGTCGCTGCGCCCCGGCTTGAGCCCCGCCACCAGTTCGCCGAGGTCGGCGTCGGGATCCGGAGTCTGCTGGAAGTACCCGGCGCGACGGTAGGTACTGGAACTGCGCGTGGTCGTCGGTCGTCACGCGGTCGAACTCGGCCAGCGCGGCCGGCGACCAGTAGCTGTCGAAATCCACCGCGCTGGCGAAGGCGCCCGGCCGCAGCCATCCCTCCTGGACGGTGGGCGCCGGACGGCGGAGAATCGGGCCCGAGGTGATGACGATGTCGCTTTCGGCGACGGCCGTGCGCGGGTCGTCGACGCCCACGACCTCGATGCCGAGCCTGGCCCTCATCTCCTCGACGAATCGGTGCTGCGCGTCGGGCAGGATATCGTACGCGAGCGCGCGCTTCACCGGAAACTCGACGGTCATCGCCTCGAGATGCGTGCGGCCCTGGACGCCGCAGGCAAGGATGCCCACCGTCGCGCACTCGGGACGCGCGAGGTAGCGCCCGGACAGGGCAGAGGCGGCGGCCGTGCGGTAGGCCGTGATCCAGGTGCAGTCCATCACGGCGCAGGGCAGGCCCGTATCCACATCGTTCAGGATCAGCAGCCCGCTGATGTAGGGCAGGCCCGCGGCGCTGTTCTCGGGATAGCCGCTGACCCATTTCACGCCGGCCGCGCGGAGCGCCGGAATGTAGGCGGGCATGGCGTGGATGAACGCGTCCGGACGGGTGTGGATGCCGGGCTTGGGCGGCATCTCCACGCGGCCCTCGCCCTTTTCGCGGAAGGCGGTCTCGAGCAGGCCGATGATCGTCCGGAGATCGAGCCCGACGCTGGCCACATCGGCTGCCGACAGGTAGAGGATCTGCAGAGTGTCCATGCCGCGCGCCACTACTATACCCCTTTGGGGCCGGTCGGGCGCCGCCCGGTTTCGCGACGCCGGCCGGGCCCCGGGCTCCTCCGCCACGCCATCGTTTCGTTGTGCCGGGCGCAGGCGGCCTGTATCATGGTGGATGGCCGCGGTTTCGCGGTGCTGCTCAATGGAGAATCGTCGAATGAGAAGACTTCCCGGAACTCGAGTTGCAGCGTGCTTCGCGTTCGCCGTGCTGTGCGCCACGGGCGCTGCCGCCCAGGTGCCGGTCATCATCGCTCCGTCCAACATCATCCTCCCCAACTTCAACGGGCAGCAGCCGGGCCTCACGGGCAGCCTCGAGGTGGGTGCCATGGTGGCCCGCGGAGACGATGCGTCCGCCACGTGGTACAACCCGGCCGGGCTGTCGAGAGTCGATTCGTCCAGCATGACCGCCAGCGCAGGGGCGGTGCAGTGGATGTGGGTGTCGCCCAATGCGTTCCCGAACAAGGCCTACTCGGCCACGCACCTGCCGGTCCAGCTCGGCCTCGCGTGGAAGGAGCCGTTCGACTACATGGGCTGGACGATGGCCTTCAACTTCTCGGCGGCCAACAGCTGGCAGGATGATCTGAGCACGGAACTGCAGGTGGGCACGACGCAGCTCCCCGAGCGGTTCGCCTACGCCGCCTCGTCGAAGTACACGCGCTACGTCGCCAGCGTCGGCGGCGGCTACACGCCCGACAAGAAGCTGCGGTTCGGCGGCAGTCTCGATGTCGAGCTGACGCGGATGAACCAGTCTCAGTCGGTCAACGACCGGATTCTGGGCACGCCGCGCGCGACCTCCTTGCTCGTCGCCTGGTACTCGAACTCGGCGTTCACCCACCTGAGGGCCACCTTCGGCATGCAGTACGACTTCTCCGAGAAGGTCACCGTTGGCGGGTCGGTGAAGACGCCGGGCATCGCCATGTCGAGCAGCGGCTCGGCCGGGATGGACGCCACGCTCTACAAGAACGGCGCCACCACCAACCTGTCGTACTACGACGGCAGCCCGTCGATGACCTACAAAGTCCCATTCGAGTTTGCGGCCGGCGTCGCGTACAACGTCGGGCGGATGCTGATCGAAGGTGACGTGCGGGTGACCCAGGGCGGCGGCGTCTACGACTTCTTCAAGCCGAACCGGACGGTCACCGGCATCGTCGACACCGGAACCAGCCCGGCGCAGGCCGTCGAAACCCCGTTCCGGACGTTCAAGGCGGACCAGCGGTCGGTCGTCGACGTCCGGGTGGGCGGCTACTACCTGCTCTCCGAGCCGGCCAAGCTCAAGCTGCACGGCGGGTTCGCGACGAACAACTCCCCGGTGGGCGAGGACGACGAGGTGTTCCAGAAGGCGAACCTGCTCCGCTTCACCGGCGGCGTGAGCGCCGAGAAGGGGCGCTTCATCTTCGCCGCCGGCCTCGACTACCAGGCTGGCACCACGCCGCTCTACGACGTCTACACGGCGCAGAACGGGCAGGTCATCAAGACCACCGTCAACGCCGACGGGTTCTCGCTGGTCTACTCGTTCGGGCTGCGCTTCTAGCCGGAACGGCGCACCGGGTTCGGGATCGCCGAGGACGTCATCGGGCGCCTTGTGGTCCGCCGGTTCAGGTCCAGGCGGCGTCGAGCGCGGCTGTCTCCGCCGCTAGACGGGTGTCGTCGGACAGGGACAGTGGGCTCCGGCCGGCGAGGCGGTCTGATGCGGGAATCGGCGGTTTTCCCAGGACGCTGGCCCGGTCCCCACTGGCCCGAAGATTGCTAACCCGTCAGGTTGGAGGCTTTACGCCATGCGACGTCAACTCCGATTCATCATGCTGGCCGCCACGATTCCGCTGGCGCTGGCGCTGATTCCTGCCGCCGCCGAGGCCCAGCGCGGCGGTCGCCCGCCGGCCGGCGCCCCGCCGCCGGCGGCCGCGAGGCCGCCGGCCGCACGGCCGCCCGGGGGACACCCCGGGGGGGGCGCGGTCGTCGTTCGCGGTGGCTACTACGGCGGCTACTACGGCGGCTACCCGTATCTGGGTCTCGGGTGGGGCTGGGGCGGATACTGGGGCTACGGTCCCTACTGGGGCTATCCCTATCCCTACTGGGGCCCCGGCTACTACGACACCGGAGCCGAGTTGCGGCTGGAGGTGAAGCCCAAGCAGGCCCAGGTCTACCTCGACGGCTACTACGCCGGCATCGTGGACGACTTCGACGGCACCTTCGAGCGCCTGCACTTCAAGCCGGGCGACCACGAGCTCGTCCTCTATCTCGAGGGCTACCAGACGGTGAGACAGAACGTCCGGCTGGGCCAGCGGCAAGAGGGGAAGATCAAGTTCCAGATGACGCCGCTCGCCGCCGGCCAGACGGCAGAGCCGCCGCCGCAGCCGAAGGCCCCCCCGCCCGACGAGGCGTATGCCGACGAGCAGGCCGCGCCGCCGGCGCGGCGCCCGGCGCCGCAGCGGGCGCCGGCCGAAGCGGCGGTGAGCGTCGAGACCCAGGGCTTCGGAACGCTCGTGATCCGGGTGCAGCCCGCCGGGGCCGAGATCTTCGTCGACGGCGAGCGCTGGCAGGGCCCCGAGGGTCCGGAGCGGCTGATCATCCAGGTGCCGGCGGGGTCCCACAGGATCGAGGTTCGCAAGGAGGGGTCCGTTCCGTTCTCCGCCAGGATCGAGGTGCGGTCCGGGGAAACAGTGCCACTCAACGTGAGCCTGCCCATCAAGGGCGAGCGGCCGGAGGCGTCCCGTGATGAATAGGCTCACCAGGTCGATGACTGGCATGGCGGCCGCCGCCCTGCTCACGCTGGCGGCGACGGCCAGCGCGCAGGCCCAGGCGGCGGGCGGGCAGCCGGCTCGCGCTCCCCAGCAGGGGCCGATGGTCGTGCAGCCGATCGGCAGCGGTTTCGTTCTCACGCCCGAGGTGCGGTTCACCGAGCTGAACCACTCGTGGGGCACCCAGTTCGGCGCGTCGGGCGGCTGGCTGTACGACGAGACGATCTTCTTCGGCGGCGCATTCTACGGGCTGGTGGGCGGCGCAGACGAAGCGGAGTTGTGGTACGGCGGTTTCGTGACCGGCTGGAACGCTCCGCTCAGCGGCGCTCTGCGCGTGGGCGTGCGCGGTCTCTTCGGCTGGGGGCACTCCGAGACGTTCGAGGACTGGACCTACTACCAGCAGCCGTATCACCATCCGGGGCCGCCACCCAATCAGCCAGCCCCCGTGACGCAGAAGGCGTGGGTCTACCAGGACTTCATGGTGTTCGAGCCCTCGGTGATCGCGACGGTTCGACTCGCCAAGCAGGTGTCGCTCGAGTTCGGCGGCGGCTACCGCCTGACGGGCAACGACTACTACGGGTGGGACAATCACGTGAACGGCGCGTTCGGCAGCATCGGGGTCAGGCTCGGCGTGTTCTGACGCCGTAGCGCTTCGCGCGAAGGCGGGCAGCCCCGCGATAAGCAGCGAGAGGCCCGGGGCATCCACCCGGGCCTTTCGTGTCTTCGGCCCCCGCTGGGATCTGCCCGCCGCCCCGCGCTGCTGATACAATCACCCTTCCGGCGTGACGGCCCCGGCGGCCGCGAGACGGCCATCCGGCCGCGGCCGGCCTTCATCCGTCGCACCCATCATCGAGGACAAACATGTTCGATCGGGACCTCCAGCGCCGTGTCCGCCAGCTTCGTCACCTCGTGGGCAACACGCCGCTGCTGGCCATCGACTACTCGTACCGTGGCGATCGGCGGACCATCTACGCGAAGGCCGAGAACTTCAACATGACGGGCTCGATCAAGGACCGGATGGCGCTGCACATCATCCGCAGCGCCTACGAGCGCGGCGTGCTGCAGCCGGGCGCACCGATCTTCGAGGCCACCAGCGGCAACACCGGCATCGCCTTCTGCGCGATCGGCAGGGCGCTCGGCCATCCCGTCACCATCTTCATGCCCGACTGGATGAGCCGCGAGCGGATCGAACTTATCCGCAGCCTGGGCGCGACGATTCGGCTGGTCAGCCACGAAGAGGGCGGGTTCCTCGGCAGCATCCGCCTGTCCGAAGAGGCGGCGGCCTCGACGCCCGACGGATTCCTGCCGCGGCAGTTCTCGAACGCCGACAACATCGCCGCGCACGAAACGACGACCGGACCGGAGATCTACTGGCAGCTGAGACTGCGCGGCCTCGCCCCGGACGCCTTCGTCGCGGGGGTAGGCACGGGCGGCACCGTCATGGGAGCCGGGCGGTTTCTGCGCAGCGTTTTCCCCAAGGTCCGCATCCACCCGCTCGAGCCGTCGAATTCGCCGACGCTCTCGACCGGCCACAAAGTGGGGAAGCACAGGGTCCAGGGCATCTCCGACGAGTTCATCCCGGCAATCGTCGATCTCTCCTACCTCGACACGGTCGTGGCGGTCGACGACGGCGATTCGATCGTGATGGCGCAGAGGCTGGCGTCCGAACTCGGCCTGGCCGTGGGCATCTCGTCGGGTGCGAACTTCCTGGGCGCCGTGATGCTGCAGGAGGAACTCGGGCGCGACAGCGTCGTGGTCACCGTGTTCTCCGACGACAACAAGAAGTACCTCAGCACGGACCTGATGCGGCAGGAACCGGTGAAGGACGGGTTCCTGTCGCCGGATGTCGGCCTGGTGAGCTTCGCCGTGCACAAGCGAGTCTGCCGCGTCTGCTGTTCGCCCGCCGAGTGCCGTGAAGACTACCTGCCGGGCGCCCTCGACGAGGACCTGCCGTCGCCCGACTGTCCGCTGAAGGTCGGATAGGGGCCGGGCGCCTCCACTCTGGCGCTCGTGCCGGGCGCCACGACGATGCGAACGACGCTGATTTCGCGGCCGGGGGGAAGAACCAGCCGCGAGGCCTCCACGCGGCCGCCATTCACCACGAGCGCGTCGAACCGGCCGGAGAACCCCGCGCGCCAGACGACCGCCGGGCCGCGTTCGTTCGTGAGAACGGTGGCCGCGATTCCTTCGTGGCGCACCGTGAGGCGGTTGCCGCGAACCGGCAGGTGTCTGAGTTCCGCCCACGCCGTCTTCGACGTCAACTGCGGCAGCGTCATCACGAACCGGTTGGCGAAGTAGTCGAGGAGGGCCGCTTCGCGGCCTGGCGGCACCGGATCGACGCCAACGCCCATCAGACCCGTCACCACCGCGCCGACGACCGAGAAGGAGACCTCGGGGTACTCGCGCCGGGCGCGATCCGGCCGCGTCAGGTCCATGAGCTGATCGTAGGCCGCCTCGGGCGCGCCGTAGCGGTACAGCACCTCCGGGTGGTGCGACTGCTCCTCCACGGGACTCGAGCGCGCGCGCTGGACCTGGCCCACCAGCCGCGCGAGCGACGCGCGGAGGTGCTCGCCGTCGGCGGCCACCGGCCAGTACAGCTCGGCCGAGTTCCACGTGGTCGCGCCGCGAGGCGCCAGGGTGTAGGTCGTCGTCAGGTGGTCGTAGAAGTCGTTGCTCTTCCCGTCCCACCAGCGGCCGTTGACGAGCGCCTTCACGTCCGCAGCCCTTGCCAGCCACGTGCGGGCCCCGGCGAAGTTGCCGCGCGCCTCCTGGATGCGGGCGTACGCGTGGAACCCCGCGTATTGCGTCGCGAGCAAATCCAGGCCGGCGACGAAGTCGTCGGTCTCTTCGTTGTATCCCGGGATGCCGCGCGAGCCGGTGAACTTCGCGTCGATGTCCGGCGTCGGCGACCGGTTCATCAGGCGCGGCCGGGTCATGACCTGGTCGGGCGCCAGCTTCCAGCGCTCGGTGTAGTCGGTGACCGTGCGGTCGTAGAAGTTGAGCAGGACGGGGTCGTTGACGTACGCCGGGTCGCCCGACCAGAGATACATCCGATAGCAGGCATCGAGGATGTCGAAGTTGGCCGGCAGGTTGTACCAGAAGTCGCGGTCGTTGCGGTAGTCGGCGTGGGCCGGCCGGTTGTGCCGGTCGATTTCCCAGAGGCTGCACCAGTCGCGCGCGTCGCTGATGTTCTCTGCGAAGCGGCCCAGCATGTTGCGGACGTGCGCCTGGAGTCCGAGCGCGTGCGCACCCATCGCCTGGTGCGCCACGTCCCGCATGCAGAACGCCTCGCGGCCGGGCAGCGCAGCCTCGAACCACGGCCCCACCGCATCGCCGTCGAAGGCGTAACCCGACGCCTGCCTCGCCGCCCACGAGAAGGCCTCGACCAGCTGCGGGTCGGACGAGGTCAGCGTGAGGGGCGACTCGAAGGGAGCGGCACTCCGGGCGGCCAGATGGACGGCCGTGACGAGCAGCAGGGCGACGGCCAGCGGCACGAGCTTCCGCATTCGTCCCTCTCCGAGGCACTCTACCATGGGACCGCGACGGAGATCCCTGTATCATCACGCCCACGGAGGAGACGATGAGCGTCAGATGCCGAGTCGGTGTGGCGGGCGTGGGCCTGATCGTTCTGGTGCTGTCGGCGCTGCCCGGGGCGCAGAGTCCGGCCCGGCAGGGGAGAAGCGTTCAGAAGCCGGCGACCGGTGCCGTGGTTCCGGCGGCGGGCATCAAGGCCGACTTCGAGCGCGCGTTGGGCCTGCGCGACCGGCTGCAGAACACGATCACCAACGTGGCGGAGGCGCCGACCTGGATTGGAACGACGACGAAGTTCTGGTACCGCAAGTCGGTGAGGGGCGGCAACCAGTTCGTCGTCGCAGATGCGGCCGCGGCCCTCAAGGCGCCCGCGTTCGACCACGAGAAGCTCGCCGCCGCGCTCTCGGCGGCCGCCGAGGGCGAGTACACCGCGGTGACGCTGCCGTTCTCGGCATTCACCTTCTCCGATGACATGCAGGCGATCGAGTTCACGATTGGCGGCGGCGTCCGAGGCGCTGGCGGTGCCGGCGGTCGCGGAGCGGCGGCGCCCGGGACGCCCGCGCCCCCGCGGTGGCGCTGCACGCTGACCACCTACGAGTGCACGCGGCGCGCGGCCCCGGCCGAGGGCGCCGCGGGCGGCCAGGGAAGGGGCGGCCGCGGCGCGACGCCGGCGGCCGGCCTGCCCTCCGGCGACCAGCCGCAGGTGCGCCTGTCCCCGGACGGCAAGTCGGAGGCCTTCATCCAGAACTTCAACGTCTGCGTCCGTCCGGCCGGCTCCTCGGCCACCCCGCCGGCGGCAGCGCAGGCCCCGTCACCCGCGGCTTTGCCCGCCCTTTCGACGGCCACTCCGATGACCTGGGACGGGTCGGAAGGCGACGCCTACACTCTCAACTCCATCGTCTGGTCGCCGGACTCGAAGAAGATCGCGGTCTTCCGGCGACGTCCGGGCTACCGGCGGGTGGTCAACTACGTCCAGTCGTCGCCGACCGACCAGTTGCAGCCGAAGCTCTCGTCCAACTACTACCAGAAGCCGGGCGACGTCCTGGATCTCGACCAGCCGGTCCTCATCGACATCGAGGCGAAGCGGGCCACTCCGATCGACAACGCGCTCTTCGCCAGTCCGTACTCGAACGGGCGCATCGAGTGGCGGAAGGACAATCGCGCGTTCACCTTCGAGTACAACCAGCGCGGGCACCAGGTGTACCGCGTCATCGAGGTCGACGCGGCGAACGGCAGGGCGCGCGCCGTCATTGAAGAGACGAGTGGCGCCTTCATCGACTACCGGCGCCCTTCGGCAGGCCTGAGCGACTCGGGCCGGACGTACCGCTACGATGTCGCCGACGGCAGGGAAGTCATCTGGATGTCGGAGCGCGACGGCTGGAGCCATCTCTATCTCTACGATGGCGCCACCGGTCGCGTGAAGAACCAGATCACCAAGGGCGCCTGGGCGGTCCATTTCGTCGAGCGCGTGGACGAGGAGAAACGCCAGATTCTGGTTCACCGCGAACGGCATGGACGGCGGGAAGGACCCGTACTTCCTCCACGCGTTCCGCGTCAACTTCGACGGTACCGGACTGACGCGCCTCACGACGGCCGATGCGATGCACTCGGTCACCTGGTCGCCCGGGCGCGACTACTACGTGGATGCCTATTCGCGCGTGGACCTGCCGCAGGTGTCCGAGCTCCACCGGACGAGCGACGGCTCGCTGGTGATGGAACTGGAGCGGGCCGACATAACCGCGCTGGCCGCTGCCGGCTGGAAGGCTCCTGAAGTGTTCGTCGCCAAGGGGCGGGACGGTCGGACCGACATCTGGGGCGTCATCGTCCGGCCGATGCACTTCGACCCGACGAAGAAGTACCCCGTCATCGAAAACGTCTACGCGGGGCCGCAGGGTTCGTTCGTGCCGAAGACCTTCAGCAACCAAATCGGCATGCAGTCGCTCGCGGAGCTGGGGTTCGTCGTCGTACAGATGGACGGCATGGGGACGGGCAACCAATCGAAGGCGTTCCACGACGTCGCCTGGAAGAACCTCGGGGACGCCGGGTTCCCGGATCGCATCCTCTGGCACAAGGCCGTCGCGGCGAAGTACCCGTACTACGACATCACCCGCGTGGGCATCTACGGCACGTCGGCGGGCGGCCAGAACGCGATGGGCGCCCTACTGTTCCACCCGGAGTTCTACAAGGCGGCCGCGGCGTCATCCGGCTGCCACGACAACCGGATGGACAAGATCTGGTGGAACGAGCAGTGGATGGGGTGGCCGCTCGGGCCCGAGTACGCCGCGTCGTCCAACATGGAGCACGCGGCGACGCTGCAGGGCCATCTGCTGCTCATCTACGGCGAGATGGACACCAACGTCAATCCCTCCTCCACGATGCAGGTGGTCAACAAGCTGATACTCGCCAACAAGGACTTCGAGCTGGTGGCCATTCCGAACGCGGGGCACACGAACGGCGGCGCCTACGGCGACCACAAGCGGTTCGATTTCTTCGTGCGGTACCTGCGGGGCGTCGAACCGCCGGCCTGGGGCGCGCTGGCTCCCGCGCCCGCGCCGTCCGTGCCGTCCGGACCCGGCGTACTCGACGAGGCCGCGCTGCCCTGGGTGGCGGCGGAGGACTGGGGGATTCGCTAGCGTCCGGCCGGGATGCACTTCTCGGCGCCGTCGAGCGAGAAGACCGCGCTCGCGGCACCTGACGGCACCATGCCGTCGGTGAGCTCCTCCCAGCGGCGCCTCGAGCCCGGCTGGAGGATCTCCTTGATGACGCCCCGCCGTGTCGCCACCTCGGAGCCTGCGCTGTCGCGGTACCGGGCGATGTACCTGATGTCGAGATACGCGGCCGTCGCACCGACGTGGCGAATCTCGACCGCGAACCGCGAGACGCGGCCCAACACCGCCGGCGCCCAGTCGGCCGAGACCAGCACGAGGTCGTCGCCGGCCGAGGCACGGTCGTAGGCGGCCGCATCCCTGACCGGGTCGATCGGCCGCGCCCGGCGGTCGCGCGTTTCGAGCAGCGAGTCGCGCCGCTCGCCGAGGAACCGGTCGTTGGGCGCGCCGATGGCGGCCTGCACCAGCGGACGATCGAGATAGAGCGAGCGCCGCGGGGCGCGATCGATCGCGAGCCCGGCGTGCATCACCACGCCGCTCGCCAGCAAGATCGCCGCAATCCGTTCGACACACACCGCCGACACCCGCAACCGCCAGCGTTCGCCGCCCGCCCTCGACGAGGCGAACATCTGCCAGCAGTGCGCCGCGTAGACCAGGGCGACGGGGCAGGTGACGTAGAACGAATGGGCCTGCGGGCCTCGCACGGAGAAGAAGAAGCTGGCGTAGATCCAGACGACGGTGCCCGCCGCCAACCACTTCACCCGCGCCCACTCGCGGTCGCCCGTTGATCGCCTGAACCAGGCCGCCGCCATCACAACGGGCTGCACGAGTCCGGCGACGGTCGCGACGAGCGTGAACGGCACGACCCACGGCTGCCTTGCCAGGAACATCAGCCGCTCGGCCGCATCGAGTCCGAGGAAACGGTTCGTCTCGTGCGCGGCGAACGACAGGAAGCGCGCGAGGATGCTGAGAAAGGCGGCGAGGCCTTGTGGATGAAACTGCACCGTCCGCCCGACGCTGCCGGCGGCGAGCCCGTAGCTGAAGAGCGTCGGCGCGATCGCGCTGCCGGTGAGCAGGGCGCCAGCGGCGAACGCGACGGCGGCCTGCGCGAGGACCCTCACGTTCTGCCGGGCCTGATCCAGCGCGGCAACGGCGACATACGCCGGCAGCAGCACCCACGACATGTGGAACTGCACCACCCAGGGAATCCCCGCGCCCATCATCAGCCACGCGAGGCCCACCGGAAGGGCGCCGATGCGGAACGATGGTGCCGCCTCGAGAAAGCCCAGGAAGAACATCAGGGCGCCGGGCAGGACGTACGACACGTTGACGACGTGGGTGGAGAAGTCCAGCGTCCAGGGCAGCGTCAGGAGCGCTCCCCACACGACCCACCGCGGCACGAGCGGCACCCGGCGGCACAGGTACCAGGCGAAGAGGCAGAGCGCGCCGAACGAGAGCACGTTCAGCAGCACGAACGGCGCTTCCGGGGCTGCCCACACGGAGAGCGGCCACCGGACCAGCAGCCCCTGCATGGCACCGGGCAGGTTGCCGCCGGTCCAGACGACGTCGGCGCCGAAGAACGGCCACTCGCCCCGCGCGAGCGACCGCAGGCCGATGAGGTAGATCTGCCGCTCGTCTTCCGTCCAGAAGACGGACGTCAGCCCGTACGCCAGCCGGAACGCGAAGGCGAGCGCGAGGGTGCCGGAGACGAGCGTCGCTCGGTGCCGCGTGGTCATCACCGGATCATCTTCCGCCGCATTGTTCGTCGCCACCTGCGGCCAGTCAAGAATCCTTCGGCCGTCTTTCGGCTGTCGCCGGCCCTTTCCGACGGCCGTCCCGGTCGCATCCGTGGCACACTATGCCGCATGTCGGGACTCCCGGCCGAGGGCGCCCGCCCGGCCGACGCCGCGGCGCCGCGGGCGCGTCAACTCCACGCTGCCGCGACCTCCTTCCTCGCGCTCTTCTCCATCGTCGGCCTGGCGCTGTACGGGCTGCCGCTGTTCTACGACCACATGGTTCGCGAGTTCGGGTGGTCCCGCACCCAGGTCACCTCCGGCAACGCCATCAGCAAGCTGGTGGTCGGCCCGCTCTTCGGGTTCGCCGCGGGCTGGTTCATCGACCGGCTCGGCCCCCGCCGGTTCATGCTGGCCGGCATCCTCATGGCCGGCGCCGCCCTGTGGGGCCTGGGCAGCATGTCGGCGCTCTGGATGTTCTACGCCTTCTATCTGCTCAACGCGATCGGCTACGTCTGCGGCGGCCCGCTCCCGAATCAGGTGCTCCTGTCGCGGTGGTTCAAGGAGGGACGCGGAACCGCGATGGGGTTCGCCTATCTTGGCATCGGCCTCGGCGGGGCCGCGGTTCCGTGGCTGGCCTACTGGCTGACCCAGGCGTGGGGATGGCGAGGCGCGCTGCGCGGCCTCGGCCTGCTGATCGTGGTCCTGGCGTGGCCGATGGCGTATCTGACGAAGGACGCGCCGGTGGAGCGCAAGGCGGCGGGAACGGCGGGCGGCGGTCCGGCCTTCGGCGGCGTCCTTCGCATGCCTGCGTTCTACCTGCTCGCCGCGGGGAGCATGTGCTCGATTGCCGCCGTCGGCGGGGCGAACCAGCACCTCAAGCTCTTCCTCAGCCTCGACCAGGGCTACTCGCAGGGGGAGGCGACACGCGTCATCTCGCTCGTCCTGACGTTCAGCATCGCGGGACGCCTGATGATGGGGTGGCTGGCCGACCGCATGCCGAAGAAGCACGTGATGCTGCTCATCTACCTGCTCGTGGCCTCGGCGATCCCGCTTCTCTTTTTCGCGTCGTCGCGGGCGGCAATGTACGTGTTCGCCGCGATGTTCGGCATCGGACTGGGCGGCGAGTACCTCGATCATCCCCCTGATCGCCGCCGAGGCGTTCGGCGTGGCGGTGCTCGGCCGGGTCATGGGCATTATCGTGACCGCCGACGGCGTGGCCGAAGCGGTGTCGCCGATGGCCGTCGGCTACCTCCGCGACGCGACGGGCGGCTACGGCGCCGGATTCGCTGCGCTCGTCGTCGTTGCGCTCGCGGGCGCCGCGGCGGTCGCGCTGCTGCCGGGCGTGCCGCAGCGGCGGGAGGATGTATGATCCGGCCGTCCGATTCCGTGGAGGAGGCTGTCCGATGACACCGCTCACGCGCCGCCGGTTCCTCGCCTCGCTCGGCACCGCCGCCGCTGCCGCGCCGGCCCTGCTCCGCGCGCAATCCCGGTCCGCGCGCTACCCGATCGGGTTCTCGACGCTCGGATGCCCGGAGTGGAGCTGGAGGGCGACCCTCGATGCGGCCGACAGGCATGGCTACGCCGCCATCGAAATCCGCGGCGTGGCCGGGGAGATGGACCTGACCCTGGTGCCCGAGTTCGCCGGTTCCCGGCTCGCCGCGACGAAGACGGACCTGGCGGCGCTCGGTCTCGTCGTCTCGAATCTCGGGGCTTCCGCGACGATGCACGAGAAGGACCCGGCCGCCCTCGCGAAGCAGCTGGACGAGGGGCGGCGGTTCATCGACCTCGCCCACGCGATGGGGGTGAAGTACGTGCGCATGTTCGGCGACAAGGTCCCTGCGGGCGAGGCGAGGGCCGACGTCATCGCGCGGGTCGCGGACGGGTTCCGGATCATGGCCGACCACGCGGAGCCGGCCGGCGTCAGCGTGCTGATCGAGTCGCACGGCGATTTCACCCGGTCGGCGGACCTCGAGCAGATCCTGACCCGCGTCGCGTCGCCGCGGTTCGCGCTGCTCTGGGACGCGCACCATTCCTTCATCGCCGGGAAGGAGCGGCCCGCGGACACCTTCGCCAGGCTTGGGAAGTGGGTCCGTCATACGCACCTGAAGGACTCGAGACCGGCGGGCGCCGACCGGCGGTACGTCCTGGTCGGCGACGGCGAGGTTCCCGTCGCGGAGCAGGTGAAGGTGCTGGCGGCGGGAGGCTACACGGGCTTCTACGGCTTCGAATGGGAGAAGAAGTGGCAGCCGGCCATCGAAGACCCGGCGGTCGCGTTTCCCCACTACGCCAAGACGATGGCGGGGTACCTGGCGGCGGCGGGCGTGAAGCCCGGATAGGCCTGCTCGGCCGCGGAAACGGCGTCGGGAGGTGTCCGCCGCTGGTTTCGATCACGACAACGGATTTGTGGGTGGAATGAACTCGACGAACCCGATTGGCACCGTGATGGTGCCGGCGCCTGACGACGAGCATCCGCTGGCCGCGGCGCGCCGGACAGCCTCGCAGTTCCGGCTCGCGCATCCGGTGGAGGTCCACGACTTCGCGGAGAAGGGGAACATCAACCAGCACACCTTCGTCGTGCGGGCCGGCGCGGCGAACCCACGCGAGTACCTCCTTCAGCGCATCAACGAGCGCGTCTTCACCCGCCCCCGGTCCGTCATGCGGGCGATGATCGCGTCGATCGAGGCTCAGCGGGCGGCCATCGCCGCCGGCCGCCTCGCGCCCGGCGACGAGTGGGAGGCCATCACGCTCGTCAACACGCGCGACGGCCTGCCGTTCCTCGAGATCGAGAGTCACCGGGGCATCGCCTGCTGGCGCCTGATGGTGAAGATCCCGGAATCGCGGACGTGCAAGAGCCTCGGTGAGATCGCCGACCCGGCCGAGCGGCTTCGCGTTGCAGGCGAGGCGGGACGGGGTCTGGCCATCTACGGCGACCTCACGCGCCGCATGGCCACAGACGGCCTCGAGAATCCGCTGCCGGGCTATCGGGATACACGCCTCTATTACAGCCAGTTCCGGTCGGTGCTCGCGGGGAACCGGACGCCGGCGGACGCCGCCGGCCTCCTTCCCCAGGACCCGACCGTTTGTCACAGCGCCGGCGAGCACTTCCTCGTCCATCTCGACGAGCCCGAGTACCGCAGGCGCGTTGACGATCCCGGGTTCCGTCCCTGGATCGACCTCGTCGGTTCGGAGGAAGCCTACGGCGTGACGCTGCTCGAGGGCATGGAATCGGGCCGCCTCCGCCGGCTCGCGATCCACGGCGACACGAAGCTCGACAACTTCCTGTTCTCCACGCGAACGGGACGGGTGAAGGCGCTCGTCGACCTCGACACGATCATGCCGCACACCTGGCTGGCCGACTGGGGCGACATGGTCAGGTCGCTCGTGAACGTGGCCGGAGAGAAGGAGCGGGATCTGTCGCGGGTGCGCGTCGACATGGACGTCTTCCGCGCCGTGGCGCGCGGCTTCCTCTCGACCGCGCGCGACGTGACGCCTGCGGAAGTCGACCTCATGGCCGACGCCCCGCAGATCATTGCGCTCGAACTCGGCCTCAGGTTCCTCACCGACTATCTGCGCGGGGACAGCTATTTCAAGTTGGGGCCCTCCGACCCGCCCGACCTCAACCGCGTGAGGGCCATGGCGCAGCTCACCCTCTTCCGGAGGCTCCGTGAGTCGGTCGATGAAGCCCGGCGGTTCATCGAGGAGCTGCAATCGTAGCCGGGAGTCCGTGCTAAGCTCTCGGCACGTCGGTCGTCGAGACCGGGAGCCAACCGTGGATTCCGACCATCGGAAGCCCGCCGCTTCGTCCCAGCCCCTGCTGGCCATCGGCAGCGAGTTCGGCCGCTACCGCGTCCTGGGTGCACTCGGCGCGGGAGGCATGGGCGAGGTCTACCTCGCGGAGGACCGAGATTCTGGGTCGCAGGGTGGCCATCAAGCGGCTCGGCGGCTGGCTGATGCAGGACGAGGACGGCGCGACGCGCTTCAGGCGGGAGGCGCGGACCCTGGCGTCGCTCAACCATCCGAACATCGTCACCATCCACTCCGTCGAGCGCGAGAACGGCATCGACTTCCTGACGATGGAGCTCGTCGAGGGGCCGTCGCTCGACGAGCGAATCGCCGCGGGACCGATGCCCCTTGACGAGGCCGTCGGGATCGCCAGGCAAATCGCCGACGCGCTGTCGGCCGCCCATGCGAGCGGGGTCGTTCATCGCGACCTGAAGCCGGCGAACGTCAAGATCACGAGCGACGGCAAGGTGAAGGTGCTGGACTTCGGTCTGGCGAAGAGGGCCGTGCCGGCGGGCGTCGGGGATCGGTCCCAGGAGGCCACGCTCACCCGTGGTCCCACCATCGCCGGCGCCGTGCTCGGCACACCGTCCTACATGAGCCCCGAGCAGGCGCGCGGCGAGCCGGTGGACGGGCGGGCCGACGTCTGGGCGTTCGGGTGCGTGCTGTACGAGATGCTCGCCGGGCGGCGAGCGTTTCAGGGGCCCACGACCACAGATGTCCTGGCCGCCATCATCAAGGACGAGCCGCAGTGGGACGCGCTGCCGCCATCGACACCGCCGGGCGTTCGGGATTCTGATCCGTCACTGCCTCGAGAAGGACCGCGCGAAGCGCCGCGATGAGATGGCCGGGGTTTCCGCCGATCTGGCAGCGTTCACGTCGGGCGTGATCCGGCCGGGCGCGGCGGCGGAGACGTCGGTCGCGACGTCCGCGCCGTCGGCGCGCGTTGCCGGCATGCGGAGTCGCACGCTGGCTGGCGTCGCCGCACTCATGGTCGCAACGGCGGCGATCGCCGGGATCGGACTCTGGAAGTTGGCGCCAGGTGGGTCCGCGGGCCCGAGGTTCAAATCGATCGCCGTGCTTCCCCTCACCAACGACTCGGGCAAGCCGGACGACCAGTACTTCGCGGACGGGATGACCGACGTGCTGATCGGGAACCTGGGAAGCATCGAGGCGCTCACAGTGATCTCGCGGACCTCCGTCATGGCCTACCGTGGCGGCAGCAAGCCCCTGCGCGAGGTTGCCCGGGAACTGAACGTGGACGCGATCGTCGAGGGCTCGGCGCTGCGATCCGGCGACCGCGCGCGGATCGCCGCGCGGCTGATCGACACCCGCACCGGGGCGATCATCTGGTCGGAAACCTACGAGCGCGACATGCGGGACGTGATGGCGATCCAGCGCGACGTCGCACGCGCCATCGCCGGCCGGATCCGGGCGACGCTGGCTCCCGACGTCGAGCGGCGCCTGACGGCCAGACCGGTGCGTGCCGACGTGTACGAGGACTACCTCAAGGGCCGATTCTTCCTCTACCAGTTGTCGCCCGAAGGGCTCCAGAGAGCCGAGGAGTTCTTCAACCGCGCGCTGACGAAAGACCCGTCCTCGGCGGTCGCGCACGCGGGGCTCGCTGACCTCAACGTGACCCGCCGCCTCTCGGGGCTGGCCCCGCCCGCAGAGGCGCTCGAAACGGCGAAGATGCACGCGGTACGGGCCGTCCAGTTGGACGACCAGCTGGCCGACGGGCACGCGTCCCTGGGGTGGATCAGTTTGCTGGACTGGGACTGGGTCACCGCGGAGCGGGAGTTCCGGCGAGCGCTCGAGCTGAACCCGAGCGACGCCGTCGCGCGGATCAACTATGCGCTGATGTTGGCGGGGCTCGGGCGAACCGAGGAAAGCCTCCGGGAAGGTCGACGATCTCGTGAGCTGGATCCCCTGTCGCTTCCGATCCACGCCGCCTACGCCTCGGTGCTCATCGGCGCCGGCCGGTACGACGACGCCATTGCGGTCTGTCAGGAGGCCCTGCGGATGAATGCGGGGTTCTTCTGGGCCCACCACCACCTGTGGAGGGCCTACGCGCAACTGGGGAGGTTCGACGCGGCGCTGGCGGAAGCGCGCGCGATGTTCTCGGCCCAGGGTGACGCAGAGATGATCAAGGCGATCGAGCGGGGCCAGGGGCAGGCGGGGTACGCCGGCGCGATGCGCGAGGCTGCTGCGACCATGGCGGCGCGCGCGCGCACGCAGTTCGTCATGGCCTTCAGCGTGGCCCTGCTGTACGCGCAAGCCGGCGAGAAGAAGTCGGCGATTGACTGGCTGGAACGGGCCTACCAGCAGCACGGCGCGCTCCTCGAGTACATCGGGATGACGCCCGAGTTCAAGGACCTCGGCCCCGATCCCCGGTTTCAGGACCTGCTGCGCCGCATGAACCTCGCCGGCGGTCGAGGCGAAGGAGGCTCCCGTTGAGCATCACGAACGTTTTCGAGGTCCTCGGTCCCGTCGCCTGAGCGTGGCACCGTGTCCTTCAACTCGATTCCCTTCTGGCTCTTCTGCGCGGTCGCGGTCGGCGGCCACCGCCTCGTGCCGCACCGGTTCAGATGGGCGTGGCTGCTGGCGGCCAGCTACGCGTTCTACGGGTCGTTCGATCTCCGCATCCTGGGGGTGCTGGTCGGCCTGACCGCCTGCGTCTATGCGACCGTTCGCCTGATGGAGCGTTCACGGGGTGTTGCCCGGCGTCTTCTGTTCCTGACGGCCATCGGGATTCCCCTGGGCGCCCTCGTCGGGTGCAAATACCTGGCGTTCATCTGGCAGGCGATCTCCTCGCTGGCCGGCGGGTTGATCGGCAAGCCCCCGGCGGCCGGGTTCAACGTCCTCGTCCCGATCGGGATCTCGTTCTACGTGTTCAAGCTCCTGAGCTACGCGATCGACGTGCACCGGCGCCGGATTCCGGCCGAGACCGACGCCGGCTACTTCGCGCTCTACGTGTCCTACTTCCCGCAGATCCTGGCAGGCCCAATAGAACGGGCAGGCGACCTGCTGCCGCAGTTGCGCCGCCCGGGCGCCGTCGGTCTGCAGGGCGCGGTCGCCGGCGCGAGGCTTGTCGCGTGGGGGCTGTTCAAGAAACTGGTGGTGGCTGACCGCCTCGCCTACTACGTCGGCGAGGCCTTCCTGTCTCCGCAGTACAAGTCGCTGCACCTGCTCTTCGCCGGGTACTTCTACTACATCCAGATCTACTGCGACTTCTCCGGCTACACCGACATTTCAAACGGACTGTCCAGGAGGCTCGGTGTGACGCCGGTCGTCAACTTCAACTATCCGTACCTGAGCCGCTCGGTCAGCGAGTTCTGGACCCGCTGGCACATCACGCTCTCCACCTGGCTTCGCGACTACCTGTTCCTCGCGATCAGCTACGGCGTGATGAGGCGCATCCGATCGGACCGCTGGCTTGGCGTATCGACCGAGGTGTGGGGCTACGGGGTCGGAACGCTTCTCACGATGCTCGCGGCAGGGCTTTGGCACGGGGCCGCGTGGACCTTCGTGGCCTGGCTCGTGACGTTCCACTTGGTGACGATCGCGTGGATTCTGTTCCGGGCGTCGTCCTTCGAGAGCGCGTGGACCTACTTCCGCTACGTCCAGCTGCGGCTGCCGTCGGCCGGCGTGGCAAATCTCCTGTTCAACGCGACCCTCGTAGGCATCCTTCTGGCCATGGAGCACGTGCAGCGCCGGCGGGAGCGTTTCGCGCTCCTCGACAGGGTGCCGCTCGAGGCCAAGGCGTTCGGCTATGCGGCGTTCGCGACCGGCGTGGTCGCGTTCTCGATGGGGACGAGCAATCCGTTCATCTACTTCCGCTTCTGATTGCGAGCGGTTGATGGTGCCCGTGGAAGGGAATCGCGCGGTGGCCAGTCGTCCCAGTCGCATGCGGCTCGCCCGTCTTGCCCTCGTTTTCGTGGCGTCGGCGTTCGTGTGCGACCGCACCCTGTACGCGCTGCTCGACTGGACCGACCGCGCCGTGGAACGCCGGCCCGAGATGCGGCGGAGACTCGAGGGCATCGAGGACAAGCCGGCCTATCAGTGGCTCATCCTCGGCACGTCGCGCACGTTCGAGGCGCTGCATCCGGCCCTGATCGCAAAGCAGGCCGGAATCCGGGCGTTCAAGGAGGCGTCGAAAGGGAAGGGGCTCCGCTATCACTACGGGTTCTACCGCCTCTATCGGGAGGTCGTGGGCAAGCCCCGCCTGGTGATCTACGGCCTCGACTACTTCATGTTCGCCAACCCGTCGGACCCGGGGCTGTTACGCCGTTTCGGGGGTCGTGCCGGCCGCGCGTCCGCGCCCGCCACGTTGTGGCCGCCGCTTCTGACCGTGGCCCACAAGGCCGAGAACGACCAGACGATTCTGCGCATCCTCGAGCAGCTCCAGCTCCGCCTCACCTCGGCCATGGGCGAGTTCGATCCGAATGACGACGTGGCGGACATGGAGGCCTACACGGGACGGACGGACTCGCGGGTCGACGAGCGCCCGGCCCCTCGGGGCTTCCCGACCGTGGGCTACGCCAGATACCCCGGCCTCGAGGGCGAGTACCTGACCCGGCTCCTGCGCGCCTGGCAGGACGACGGGGTGCCGGTGGTTCTGGTGTATCCGCCCGACTACGAGGCGACCAGGCTGACCAACATCGAGCACGACCAGCTCATCGCCGAGATCCGGCGACTCACCGCAACGTGCGCGATCTGCGCCGTGCTCGACTACAGCGCCCCCGCGAGGTTCCCGACCTCGAACGCGGCCTTCTTCTGGGACGGGGGCTTCGGTAACCCCAACTCGCACCTGTCGAAGGCAGGGGCGGAGGCATTCGCGCGGGCCTTCCTGCCGGACGTCCGGCGGGTCGTCTCAGAGTTCACGCGCCCGCCATCCACCGAGCCCGGGAAGTAGACGCCGGCCCGTTCAACGCTCGCCGCTGCCCATTCAACGCACCTTGGGACCATTCGCTGGGTTCCCGGATGGCGCGGCCCGGGCGGCCCGTAGAATGGATCCCAGGGCATTCATGAAGCTGCTGCGAAAAGCGTCGCGCAACACGCGCGCGACGCGCGAGTTCGTGCGCGGGCTGTTCCACACCGACCACCCGTTGCTCGTCCACATCGTGCCGGTCCGCCGCTGCAACATCGACTGCGGCTACTGCAACGAGTACGACAAGGTGTCGCAGCCGGTGCCGATCGAGACGCTCGAGCGCTGGGTGGACAAGCTGGCGGAGCTCGGCACGTCCGTGGTGGCGTGCAGCGGCGGCGAACCGCTCCTGCACCCCGGGCTCGAGCGGCTGGTCCGTCGCGTGCGCAGCCGCGGGATGCTCGCGGGCCTCATCACCAACGGGTACCTGCTCTCGCCCAAGAGGATCGCCGCGCTCAACGAGGCGGGCCTCGACTTCCTGCAGATCAGCATCGACAACGTCGAGCCGGACGCGGTGTCGAAGAAGAGCCTCCGGCTGCTCGACGGCAAGCTCGAGTGGCTGAGCCGGTTCGCCGAGTTCGACGTGAACATCAACTCCGTGCTCGGCGGCGGCACGCGGAACCCGGAGGACGCGCGCGCCATCAACAGGCGGGCGCGGGAGCTGGGTTTTTCGACGTCGATAGGCATCATCCACGGCGGGACCGGCGCGCTGAAGCCCCTCGGGCCCGCCGAGCGGGCCGTGTGGGAGGACGTTTCAGGCCAGGTGAACGGCGTCCGCCAGCTGCTCAAGAACCTCTACACCGGCATCAGCGGTTTCCAGCAGAACCTGGCCGACGGCAAGCCGAACGACTGGCGCTGCCGTGCCGGCGGGCGCTACTTCTACGTGTGCGAGGAGGGCCTGGTCCACCTCTGTTCGCAGCAGCGCGGCTATCCGGCGATCCCGCTCGAGCAGTACACGGCTGCCGACATCAGGCGGGAGTTCGATTCGCCCAAGTCGTGCGCCGCGTACTGCACGATCGGCTGCGTGCACCGGGTGTCGACGATGGACTTCTGGCGCCGGCCGCAGCGGCAGGCGGAGGCTGCCGAGGCCGCTCCCGCGCCGCTCAGGCCAAGCCCCACGTCGGCTTCCGGAAGGGTGTAGGATGATCGCGCCGGAGGAACCCATGAGGAGATGCGCGATCGCCGGGTGCGTGCTGATGTGGCTGGTCGCGGCGACCGCGGCAGCGCAGAAGCCGCCCAAGGTCTTCGTCTCGGTGGACATGGAGGGCATCTGGGGCGTCGTCGCCTCCGAGCAGGTGAGCAGTGCCTCGCCGGAGTACTCCGCCGCGCGGCGCTGGATGGCGGAAGACGTGAACGCGGTCATCGCCGGCCTGCTCGAGGGGGGCGCCGGAGAAATCGTCGTCAACGACTCGCACGGCAGCATGCGCAACATCGTGGCGGACGCGCTGAACCCGAAGGCGTCGCTCATCAGCGGCTCCCCCAAGCCGCTGTCGATGATGCAGGGGATCGACTCGAGCTTCGACGCCGTCGTCTTCGTCGGGTACCACGCGAGGGCGGGCACCGCGGCCTCGATTCTCGACCATACCATCTCGAGCGCCACGATCCGGGCGATTCGGGTGAACGGCCAGGAACTGCCCGAGATGGGCCTCAACGCCGCGATTGCCGCCTACTACAAGGTGCCGGTGATCCTGCTGACGGGCGACAGCGAAACGTGCAGGATGGCGGGCGCGCTGCTCGGCGAGTCGGTCGTCACCGCTGCCGTGAAGGAAGGGATCGGGCGGACGGCCGCCAGGATGCTGCCGGCAGACGAGGCGCGCAAGCGGCTCAAGGACGCGGCGCGCGAGGCGCTCGCGAAGCGGAGCCGGATCGAACCGTTCCGGCTGGCCGGGCCGTACGCGTTCGAGGTGGATTTCCACAACGCGGGCCAGGCCGAGCTCCCGTCGCTGCTGCCGAACGTGAAGCGGTCGAATCCGCGGGGCGTGACGTTCACCGCCGCGGACTACATCGACGGATTCAAGCTGCTGCGGGCGATCATCGCCCTGGCAGGGGTGAGCTAGGTGGCCGCGGGGACCCCACCGCCGCTGAGGTGGAAGGCGTCCCCTTCTGAGAGGCAGAACAAAGTCGCTGCAATCGGGTATTTCGTTCGTGGTTTGCCCGCCGACGGCACCGCCGATCTCGTTGGAGAATAGGGTACTTGACTCGAGCCGCCCTTAGCCGTACAAGTTGGAGATAACCTTGCTTAACATCGTTGCTCAGCGCCATGCGTCCCAGCGTCTCGGGGGACAGCGGTTTCGTATCGCCACCCACATCAGCGATATGCCGGAGGGTCCGATGCCATCGAAGTTCGCTCGCGCGCGTCGGTCGGTCTGCGTCGGGTTCGCGGTTGTCCTGCTGATGCTCGGCCTGCGTCCGGCAGCGCCTTCGGCGCGAGCCGGATCTGACCAAGGCCCCTTCTTCGTGTCCGGGCGCAACGTGAACACCGTCGGCCCCTCGGCGGCGCACGTTCCCGGCCAGGTCCCCGCATTCGGCGACCCGCTGTTCAAGCAGCAGAACGAAGTGGACTGCGACGTCTCGCCGAACGACTCGCGGCTGGTCTTCTGCGCGAACAACGACTACCGCGGCATCGAGTCGTTTGGCGACTCCTGGATCGGCGTCACGATATCGGATGACGGCGGGCTCACCTGGAGGAGCCGGCTGCACAACGGCTACTCGGACCCGCCAGGCAACGGGGTCGGAGCGGCCGACCCGGTGGTTGCCACGGTACCCGGTCTCGGGCTGGTCGGCTACATCACGATTTCGCGACTGGACGACCGGGGTTCGCTGCGCCTCGGGCGCTACCTGGAGCACAACAAGGAGAACGGCGACCGCTACACGTTCCTCGACAACGTCGTGATCGGGTCGGGCACCCCCGGCCGGTTCGCCGACAAGCCCGCGATGGTGGTGGTGCTGACGGAGGCCGGTCTGAAGGGCGGCGTGACGCCGATTCCTGACCCGACCGCGCCGGCAGGTGTTCGGGAGGTGCCGAGCGGCGTCATCCACTTCGGCTACGCGATCTTCCCGGGCAACACGAACAACTCCGCGTCCGAGATCTACCACCTGATGTCCACCGACTACGGCAGGACGTGGTCGAACCCGAAGAAGCTGTCCGAGAGCATCGGGATCAACCAGGGAATCGATATCGCGGTCGGCGGGAACACGGTCGTGGCAACCTGGCGGCGCATCAAGGACGGGAACGAGCCCGACGCGATCATGTTCGCGCGCTCGACCGACGGCGGGAAGACGTGGAGCAAGGCCTCGGTGATCCCCTCCAACGGCCTGTTCTTCGATCAGGATTCATCGGACCTCCAGTTCAGAACGAGGTCGATGCCGTCCATCGTCCACGACGGGAAGGCCTTCCACGTCTTCTGGTCGGCCCGGGGCAAGAGCGCGAGCCCGGAGGACACGCTGAAGGTCGACGCCCGCGTCGTCGTGTCGACGTCGACGACCGACGGCGCCAGCTGGCCTGCGGAACCGACGCTTGTCGACAACCACACCGGCCGCGGCCATCAGCTGATGCCGACGGCAGCCGTCGCCGGCGGACGGGTGCAGGTCAACTGGATCGACAGCCGGAACAACACGAGACCGGACAGCTTCCGCGCGACGCTCAGCGATTACGACTACTACGACAAGGATGACCTCGGGATCGTCAAGCGGTACGTCTACCGTCAGGCCGTCGACGTCTATGGAGCGCAGGCGTCCTGGTCGAGCGACGGGAAGTTCACGTTTCCGCCGGTTCCGGGAGCCCAGCAGATTTCCCGCTACCGCACGGCGCTCGTCCCCAACACGACCGTCCGCGCTCAAGTCGAGTACAACTTCATCAACGCACGGATGTTCAAGCAGGGGGCGTGGCCGTTCCACGGCGACTATCACACGGTCGCGAGCCGGCGCTACCTCCCGAATCCGGATCCCGACCCGGTGACGGCGGCGGCGACACCGTGGGTGGCCAACACCGCTTGGTCGCCCAACACCCCGGCGTTCGACAGCAACGCCGTCTTCTACTCGGCGTTCACCGACAACCGCGATGTGCGCGGCTACGTCTGGGCGGGCCCCACCAGGTACTGCGTTCACGCCCTCGGGCGTCACCGCCCAGGGCGAGTCGGGTGCCGAAGTCCCGGGTCCGGTGAGCTGCAACCCCGTTCCTCCGGTTGTTCCGACCAGCTACGACTGGAGACCAGACAACAGTCCGCGGTCACGGGACCAGAACGTCTATGCCGCCGCAACGCTGCCCGGCCTCCTCGTCGAGTCGCCGTCGGGGTCGAAGCCTTCGGGCACGCTGCTGCGCGCGTACGTCGTCACGGTGTACAACCTGACGTCGGAGCGGCGCAGCTACAGCCTGACCATTGCGAACCAGCCGCCTGGCTCGCAGGACGTGCCGGGATTCGCGCTGTGGACGAGGTGCGAGGGATTCGTGTGCGAGCGCCAGCCCTCGGACCCTCCACCCCTTCTTTCGACGCCGATCGAAGCCCGGTCGAGCATCTCCCGCACGGTGTACGTGTCGTCATCGGCGGCTAGGCCGCGCGTGGTCGTAAAAGTCGAAGAGGATGGCGGCTTGAGCCAGAAGGGTTCCGTCGTCCTTAACGTCAACCTGTCGGCCGGCGACATCGACCAGCCGGATGGCGTTCCCACGAGCATCCTCACGCAGGAGCTGTACCAACCCGACATCACGGGGCGACAGGTCACAACCTACGAGTCTACCCTGGCCAACCCGGAAGTCGTCCCGGTGTCGGAGCTGGAGACGCCCCGAATCGAGTACCCGCGGATTGAGTACCCTCGCATCGAGTACCCTCGCATTGAGTACACGTCCCCGGAGAATCCGCGCATCGAGTATCCACGCATTGAGTACATCGCGCCCGAGACTCCGCGCATCGAGTATCCGCGCATCGAGTATCCGCGCATCGAATACAGCGCGACCGAGAACCCGCGCATCGAGTACCCGCGCATCGAGTACTCGGCGCTCGTCACCGAGATCACTTGGCCGGTGACGACCTCCACGGGGGACCCGGCCACCTCGGCCAACACGACGACGGCGATGACTGCGAAGGCGTTCGTGAACGGCGGGTTGCCGACAGGGACTGAGGCTCAGGTGCTCGTGACCGTGCCGTACCTCACTGGCGTCGCGAACAGCTGTTCTCCCGGCGACTCCGGCCCCATCGTCGACAACCAGGTCATCGTAAACACCATCGTTGATCCGGCGAATCTCGCGGCCACGCTCGTCCCCCCTGACGTCGTCAACCCGCCGTCGTGGCAGCCGAGTTTCCCGGTCAAGCCGGGGCAGACGGTCTGGGTGACGTTGAGGATCCGGGGCATCAACGGCACCGCCGGCGAACAGCTCGCCAGACGCGCCGGCCTGTGGGTGCGTTCCCAGCCAGACCCGACCATGAGCGACGAGCTCGACGAGCATCTGGATGGCGCGGCGCCAGTCATCGTCGGCGTCCCCACCAACATGACGGTCGAAGCCACCAGTTCAGCCGGAGCGGTCGTGTCCTACACTCCGCCGACGGCGAGCAATCTGGGACAGGCGGTTGCAGTCACGTGCTCGGCGACGCCAGGTTCCACGTTCCCCATTGGGACCAGTACCGTGACGTGCACGGCGGGCGGCCCGGACAACATGGCCAGCGAGTCGTTCACGGTGACGGTGCGAGACACGACGCCGCCGGCCCTGTCCGGTGTGCCCGGCGACATGACGGTCGAGGCGAACGTCCTCGGCGGTGCCACGGTGAGCTTCACGCCGTCTGCCACCGACCTCGTGGACGGCAGCGTGCCAGTGGTCTGCGTGCCGCCGTCGGGTTCGGTGTTCCCCGTCGGGTCGGCGACCAAGGTCACCTGCACCGCGGCCGACGCCCTGGGCCATTCCACGAGCGCGTCGTTCAACGTAACGGTCACTGACACGACGGCGCCGGTCTTCGACCTCGGGTCGCTGGCGGCGGGGCTCAACGTGCAGGGGAACGCACCCGGCGGGGCGCACGTCAGCTTCACGATTACGGCCACCGACGTGGCGGACGGTCCGCTGCCCGTCAACTGCGGAAGCCACCCGCCGACTGGCTCGTTCTTCCCGCTCGGATCCACGGGGGTGGCCTGCTCGGCGACGGATTCCGCCGGGACAACGGCGACTGCCGGGTTCACGGTCACCGTGGTGGACACTACGGCCCCGGTCTTCACCACACCGGAAGGGACGCTGCTCGCGACGGTCCAGGCTACCGGTCCGCTGGGTGCCGTCGTGACCTACGTCGCGCCCGGAGCGACCGACGTCGTCGACGCCGGGCCGGTTGTCTCCTGCACACCGCCGTCCGGGTCGACCTTCAGCGTCGGGACGCACTCGATCACTTGCACCGCGACGGACGCGTCGACCAATTCGGCCAGCCGGGTGTTCTCGGTAGCGGTGGTTGACACAACGGCGCCGATCCTCACGGTGCCGGACAACATCACCAAGGAGGCGACCGGGCCGAACGGAGCGGCCGTCGCCTACTCGGTCACGGCCTCCGATCTGGTGGACAGCGCGGTGGCCGTCAACTGCACCCCGGCATCCGGCTCGACGTTCACCCTGGGCGCTACCGCCGTCTCCTGCTCCGCGACTGACCGGTACGGCAACTCGACGAGCAATGGGTTCACCGTGACGGTCGTTGACACGACGCCGCCGGCCCTCACGGTGCCCGGGAACGTGACGGCCGATTCAACGAGCGCCGCGGGGGCGGTCGTGTCCTACACGGCGGCGACGGCGATGGACCTCGTGGACGCCAATCCATCCGTCGGGTGCAAGCCGCCGTCGGGTTCGACGTTCCCAGTTGGGACAACGACGGTCACCTGCACCGCGACGGACGCGTCCGGCAACTCGACGACCAAGCAGTTCACCGTGACGGTCGTCGACAAGACGCCGCCGATCATCGTCGAGGCGGCGACGCCGACGGTCCTGATTCTGGTCGCCCAACAAGATCATGACGCCCGTGAGGGTGTACGGCAGCATCACCGATGCGACGACGGTGACCGCCACGTATGCCGTCGCGGACGAGTACAAGATCTACAACAGCTCAGGGCCGATAGCCCTGGTCGTCAACCAGGATGGCAGCTACTCGTACTCGTTCACGGTGTCGCTCGAAGCGTGGCGGAATGGTAGCGACTCGGACGGGAGGACGTACACAATCACGGTGACCGCAACGGACGGCAAGGGAAACACGGCCACGAAATCCGTGGTCGTGAAGGTGCCGCACAACAGCTAGCAGGCGGGCCTGAAGGCCCGCCCCACACCGACCGTCGCATCGCGGCTACTGTCCGCCGAGGCGGCGGCGGGCATCGCGCAGGAGCGGGTCGGGTGAATCGGCGGCCCGCAGCGCGACGAACGCGCGGTAGTTCTCCTGGGCCTGCGGGAGCAGGCCCAGGCCTTCCTTCGACCGGCCGATCCAGTAGGCGATCGGCGCCGCGTACCTCGCCGTCGGCTCGTCATTCAGGAAGACGGCCGACGCCTCGCCGCGCCGCTTCTGACAGGCCTCGAACTCCTTCAGCGCCTCGGCGTAGTACTTCGCGTCGAGGAACGCCACGCCGAGGTTGAACCGCACCAGCCAGACGTCGGCCAGCTTCAGCGCCTCCCGGTACGTCTCGATTGCCTCCACCTGGCGGCCCTTGCTCATGGCGACCAAGCCGGCAATCATCCGCCCGTAGGCGCGGCTCTGCCGATCGAGCTGGTTGTCGAGCTCGGCACCGAGCGCCGCCGCGTCGCGGTCGCGGCCGGCCGCGATCAGCACGCGCGCAGCCGGTACGACGATGGCCGGGTTCTTGTCCTGCTTGAGCGCGCTCTCCGCAGCGGCCACCGCCGCCGGAAGCCCGCCCTCGAGCGCGAGCGTTTCGGCCAGCGCGATCTGCTTGGAGGCGACCCCCGCTTCGTTGTCCGCCTTCCGGTCGTCCGCAATCCCCTGGCGGAGCAGTGTCGCGGCCTGGCCGAACCGGCCCTCGCCGAGCGCGATATCGGCGAGTCCGAGCGGCGCCAGCGACCGCCCGGGCGGTCCTGTCGCGGCCATCGCCTCGTAGGCCCACAGGGCGCCGGCCTTGTTGTCGCGCGCCAGCGCCGCCATCGCGATCGGGAGGTAGGCGTCGTAGCTCGCCTGCTTCTGGTCGACGAGCGCCTGCGCCTCCTTGGCCGCGGTCTCGAAGTCGCCCGCATACATCGCATACAGCGCGTAGTTGGTGCGGTAGAGCGGGCTGCTCGAGTAGATCTCGAGCAGCTGGCGTCCTTCCTCGAGCGCCCGCTTGAAGTCGAGCTTCCGGAAGTACCCGACCGCCAGGTTGTTGTGCCCGGCGCCGTCGGCCGGATAGTCGCGCACGAGGCTCTCGTAGGTTTCAATCGCGGTGTCGTAGTTGCGGGTGACGAGCGTGTAGTACGCGCCGAGCAGCCGGTAGCGCTCGCGGTCGCTCATCTGGTCGAGGCGCCCCAGCGCGATCTTCCACAGGCGATCGGCCTCCTCGCGCCGGCCCAGGCGGGTGGCGGCCGTGGCCCAGCCGCCGTAGGCCCGGGCGAAGTTCGGATCGCGCTCGGTCGCCTCCCGGTACTTCTCCAGCGCCTCGGCGTCGCGGCCCGCGGCGAACGCCTCCTGGCCCTGGGTGTAGGCGGCGACGGCGTCGAGCGAGGCGGCCGAGAACGTCTCCCGCGGCTCGACCGACCTGGTTTCGCCGAGCGCCGACCGGAGGTCCGCCGCCAGGTTCCCGGCGGCGCCCAGCACGGCGTCGCGGCTGTTGGCGCTCGCCTCTGTGGAGAAGACCTCCTTGCCGGTGGCCGGGTCGACGCCCCTCGCAGACAGCGTGTACCGGTTCCCGTTCTTCGCAATACGCCCCGCCACGACCACCTTGATGCCCTCGCGCATCGCAACGAGCCGGCTCGCCGCTTCGGTGAGCCGTTCGCCCGCGTTGATCTGGCGGGCGACGCGCAGCGCAGCCGGGCGCTGGTAGGCCGACACGAACTTCGCGGCTTCGAGGCCGACCCCGACGGAAGCTTCCAGCGTTCCGTCGAACACCCGCTCGCCGGTCTCGTTCACGAAGTCGGAGACGAGAATCGACACGGGGGGCCGCCTCACCTCCACGGGCGGCGTTCCCAGCTTGACGGCCGCCCACCACGTGGCGCCGAGCAGCGTCCCGACCAACGCGGACGCCGCGACCCAGAACTTCGGCGACCTGAGCAGCTTCTGGGGGCGGGGGAGCGGAACGCCCCGGTCGTCCAGCTGGTCGAGCTCGGCGGCCAGCTCGGCGCTCGTGTGATACCGGTCGTCGGCGGACGGCATCAGGCACCTGGCCACCATCCGCTCGACCGTCTCGGGCACGGCGTCGTTCAGCGACCGCAGCAGCGGCGGCGGCGTCTTCCGCCTCGATGTCAGATCGGCGAGCGCCTCGCCCGTCGTGCTGAAGTTCCGCAGCCCCGACAGCATCTCGTGGACGATCATGCCGAGCGCATAGACATCCGCCCGCTGGTCCACCAGGATTCCGGCGGCCTGCTCCGGCGCCATGTACTCGATCGTCCCCATGACGGTGCCGAGCTGGGTCCGGCCGTCCGCGGCCAGGCTCTCGCGCAGGAACGCGGTCGAGCCTGCCGCAGGCCTGCCGCCAGGCTTTTCGCTGGCGGCCGCGCTGCCCTCCGTGGGGTCCGACAGGCGCGCGATCCCGAAGTCCATGATCAGCGCTTCGTCGTCGGCCGTCACCATGACGTTGGCGGGCTTGAGGTCGCGGTGCACGACGCCCGCCGTGTGGGCGGCGACCAGCCCCGCCAGCGCGCCCCTGAGAATCCGGAGCGCCCGCTCCACCGGCAGCCGGCCCTCGCGCTTCAGGATCGCGATCAGGTCCTCGCCCTCGATGAACGGCATCGTGATGTACTTGATGCCGTCCACTTCGCCGATGTCGTGGATCCGGACGACGTTCTTGTGGGTGACCTGGCGGGCCAGGAGCAGTTCGCGCTTGAATCGCTGCTGCAGCTCCTTCGCGGCGGCCGGGTCGGCGGCGATTTCCGGCCTGACGACCTTCAGTGCGACGTCCACCGCCAGTTCGGCGTCACGCGCCCGGTACACCGCTCCCATCCCGCCCACCCCGAGCAGTTGCTCGATCCGGTAGCGGGGCCCGAAGGCGTGGCCGGGTTTGAATGTCGCCGAGTCGTGCGGCGGGGCCGCATCGGCCGCACCTCCCGTCGGGCTGCTGCCGATGGTGACCGCGACGCGGGGATCCATGACCGGCCGGAGTGGCGGGGCGGTCGCCCGGGCGGAGCCGGCCGGTGCGCCGGGATGTGGTTCCGGCGTGTGCGAGGGGAGCCGTGTGACGGCCCCGTCGAGCCGCGTGACCGCACCGCCAGGCTGTCCCAGGGCTGCGCCGCAGGCTGGGCAGTAAGCGTTCGACGCGTTGCTCTCGGCACCGCACGCGTGGCAGATCATATAGGAGTCGTCTGGGCCGCGACCGGATCATACCACGCGCGGAAGAGGTGCCGATCGGGCCGCTAGGCTCGGAAGGCCTCGTCGAGCGTCTTCAGCATGGCCTTCTCTTCGGCGGAGATCCTGCCGAGCCCGAGAATGCCTCCTGCGGCTTCGGCGATCGACCGCGCATCGGCCATGACCTCGTCCCGGAGTGCCTTCCGCTCGTGGGCGTTCAGTTCCTTGCAGAGCGTCCGGATGTAGTGCTTCCAGGCCTCGAGCAGCGCGGGGTCCGGCTTCTTCTTCAGCCAGGCCGACATGACCTTCGGATCGAGGCCCTTCTGCCTCAACCCCGCCTTCTCGGCATACTCGAAGAGCTTCTTTCGCTCCGTGTCGTCCATCGCGCCGTCGGCCCATGCCACCTCGATGAGCGGGATGCCGATGAGCGTGGCGAGCGTTTCGGGGCCGATCTCGAGTTCGATCAGCTTCTCGAGGAGGGCATCGTCGTGAATGCCCGACACCTTGGCCAGGTTCGCCTTGGTCTGCCTCAGCCTCTGGAGCTTGGCGCGCTGCTCGATGATGCGGCGGTCCTGCTCGAAGAAGAACATGTCCTCGAGCGTCTGGCGGCGCCTCTCGTTCAATTCAGGCTTCATGATCCCATACCCCCTACGCGCCGTCCGACGGCGGCAGCAGTGCGATGAACGCGGCCAGCATCTCCTTTGCCTCATCGGCCACGTCGATGAACTCGATCCCGATGCTGTAGCGATCGCTGCCGGCCCCCTCCGTCGGCTGACACGAGACGACCCTTCCGAGAAACTCGATGCTCCGATCGTCGCGAAGGGAGAGCACCATCGGAACCATGGTCTCCCGCGCCAGCGCGACGCCGGTCTCGATCAACATGCCGCAGAGGCTGATGGTCCTCACCCGGTAGTCCGTCGGGAAGCTCAATCGCGCGGTTCCAGGCGAGCCGATCTGAAACCGCACGTGAGCCCGGCGGTCGTCTTCTCTCGCCGTTTCTTCCCGCCCGAGGCGCTCGACGAGACTCATGAGGTTGGACGCCCCGTCGGCCGACAGGCCGATGAACTTCATCCCGGCCGTGTACAGAGGGACCGTCTCCCCATCGGCCAGCGTCTTCCTCCCGCTTATCCTGGCCCAGGTCACCTGGCACACCACCGAGACCAGCTTCTGCTGGCACTCCAGCTTGAGCATGTAGGTGCCGCCGATATTCAGCCGCCTGTCCGCCCTCAGCGACAGGCCTCCCAAGCCGATGTCAATCAGTGATACCTCGGAGGTGGACGTCATCTGGCCGCTGACCTCGACGGAGGTCAGCCGGAATCGTTTGTGGCGTCTTGTGTACTCCACTCGAGCTCCCAGGCCGGCAATGGCCAATTCTGACAACCACTACGGCCATGAGTGTCGCCGTCTTCGCTCCTCCCGTCAAGAACTCTGAGAGATCTCCGACAAACGGGCTGACCCCTCCGGCCTGCCCGAACCGGCTCAATAGAAGCGGCCTTGATCACGCCCTACTTCTACCTTTCCACGCAATTCCATGAAGACACGAGCGTTGACTGCGATCGGGACCGGCAGTGACCGTGGGCGTACGGCTCCACCATGACCGTCGGGCATGCCTACCTGGGGATGCAACGCTTCGACGAGAGCGCCGCTGCCCTCAGGAAGTCGGCGAACCGCTCAGGGGATTTTCCTCTCCTCCTCGGATGGCTTGGCCTGGCACTCGGGCTTGGCGGGCGTCGGGACGAGGCCAGGATGCTGCTGACGAAGCTGAGCCTCGAGGCCAGCGTTCCTGCCGGGGTTCCCGGAGCTCATGATGCGTGACCTGGTCGTCTACGCTGCCGGCGGGGGCATGCGCGGGATCTTCGGAGCCGGCGTCTTCCACGCCCTGTCCGGCATGGCCGTGCGGGAACGCGCCCGGGCGATCTACGGCATCAGCGCCGGCGCGCTCAACGCCGCGCATTTCGCCCTCGGGTCTGCCATGCAGGCGATGGAGTGGTATCTCCAGTACGTCCCCGAACACGGCATCCTGGCCCGTGCGACGCCGGTCGGCCTGATTCGGGGCGAGGACTGCATCCATCAGGCGGATGGTGGTTGGGGCCGTGCTCCGGCTGCGCGACGAGCGCCTGGCCGGAGTCTGGCTCGACACCCTCGACCGTGGGCCGGCCGAACTCGAGGAGGCCCTCGGCGATCCGGACACGCTCGTCCTCAGACCGGACGACTCGTTTCCCGTCCAGACCACGACGACGGACCCGGCCGTGCTGGCCCACGGGTTCTGGCTCGGCGACGACTCCCGCGCAGCGGTCAGCTTCGCTGCGTGGCCGCCCACGCCGCGAGCGTCGTCGGCCGGATGCCGAATTCCCGCGTCAGCGCCGGAATGTCGGCCTCGTACCCGACTCGGTCGAACCACTCGAGCATCAGCGCGAAGTCCACGCTGTTCTTGCGGACCTCCTCGATGGGAATCTGCACGAACTCGATCGTCCGGCCCAGCGCCTTGGTGAGGATGGCGGCGGCCTGGGGGATCGTCACCGCGTCGCCGGCGATGTCGATCTCGCGGCGATTCAGTGTCGCCGCGTCGGTGAACGCGCGGGCACCATAGGCGCCGATGTCGCTGACGGCAATCATCTGGAGGACCGTTGTCGGCTTCATGGCGGCGTAGAGCTTGTCGCCGTTCAGGAACCAGGGTGTCAGCAGGTTCTCCATGAAGAACACGGGACGGACGATTACGTGCGAGGGGAAGCCCAGGCTCCTCACCGTGTCCTCGATCCTCGACTTGTTGTCGAAGTGGGGAATGCCGGTCTTGCGATGTGCGGATCCGACGGATTGGTAGACGAAGTGCTGGACGCCCGCCTCGCGCGCGATCGTCGCGAACCGCTTGCCCTGCTCTTCCTCCTTCTCGACGCCTGCGTCCCACGTGTTCTGCACGGCGAGCGTGCCCCAGGCGCCGGCAAGAGCCGCCTTGAGTGACGCCGGGTCGTCGAGGTCGCCCCTGACGAGCTCGACGCCCGCGGCGGCCAGCGCGAGCGCGGCCGCGCTGTCGGTCTTGCGTGTCATGGCGCGGAGGCGGAAACCCTTGCCCGCGAGCGCCCGGATGACGGCTCCGCCCTGCTTGCCTGTCGCGCCCGTTATGAGAATCGTTCGTTCGCTGGTCATGCGTCTTCTCCTGGAATGCTCCGGCCGATGGTCTTGCAGAGCGTCGCCAGACGCTGCTGGTCTCGTGACGAGAGCGCGCCGAACAGCCGGGTGATGCGGCGCGCGTGCTTCGGAAACAGATCGGTGATGAGGCGCCGGCCGTCGGCGGTGAGGGACACCTCGATGGCGCGCCGGTCATCCTTTCGCCGGGTGCGTCGCACGAGTCCGCGGCGCTCCAGGTTGTCGAGGACCATGGTCACGTTCGAGCCGCTGCGCAGCAGCTTGGCGCCGAGATCGCGCTGGCCCATCGGCCCGAGGTGGAGCAGCGCTTCCAGGACGCCGAACTGGCCGACCGTGAGGCCGGCGGCCTCGGTGTGCCGGGCGAGGTGCGCGCTGATGGAGTCAGTCGCGCGCATCAGCTTGATGAAGCCGTCGAGCGCCAGGACTTCCCGCGGCGTGCCTTGGTAGCGTGTACCCATGGGTCACAATCATTCGACATCGAATGATTCTATATCTAACTATATCGACGGCGCGGTTGTCAAGCGCCAGCGGCAAGCCGCGGCCGCCGGGCGGCGGAACCGTCATCTGCCAGGGGTCAGGACGTCGACCAGCGACAGGGGATCCACCCGGCTCCCCGCCAGCCGCACGGACCAGTGGAGGTGCGGGCCCGTGACGAGCCCCGTGGCTCCCACCGCGCCCACGACGTCGCCGGCGGCCACCGCGTCTCCCTCGCGCGCCGAGAACGCCGACAGGTGGCCGAAGTAGGAATACAGCCCTTGCCCGTGGTCCAGGATGATCGTGTTGCCCGAGTAGTACAGGTTGGCCGCCAGCACGACTCGTCCGGCGTTCGGGGCCTTGACCGGCGTGCCCGTGGCCCCTGCGAAATCCGTTCCCCCGTGCGGGCTGCGCGGTTGCCCGTTGTAGACGCTGCGCTTGCCGAAATCGCTGATGGGTTTCCCGGGGACCGGAAGGACGAATGGCCCGGTCCAGTACCGCCCGGGTGACACCACATCGAGGAGTGCGCGCACCTTCTCCGATTCCTTCTGGATGCGGGCGAGCGCCTCGCGGGGCGGGGACACGTATCGCTCGTCCACGGTCAGTGCGCGCGTCGCGAACGCCTTGGGAGCGACCGTCACCGGGTATTCGACGGTCACCGCCTTCCCGTCGGCGTCCAGCCCGGCGACCTTGACGACGTACCGGCCCGGTTTCGTGTCCAGATCGATCCCGACGAGCCCCGACCACCTCAGCGGGTCCGCGGTTTCGAAACAGGGGAACGAACGCTCGAATGCGCCGACCCGCACGTCGTGGAGTCGTCGGGCGCTTTCCATCGTCAGCACCACAACCTCGCCGGGCTGAAGGGACCGCGCCCGGTGCCCGACCGTGATGTCCGCGGACGCCGCCATGACGGCCGACACCACGGCCGGCGCCGCGATCCAGAGGCGGAGGCCGCGAAACCGAGGAAGTCTCATCACACCCATACCGACTACTGTAGTCCGTGCGGGGCAATCCGGTGAACCGGCTTCTGCCCGGAGGCGGTCCGACGCCCGTGGTCCCGGTCGCCGGGGCGCCAGGCGTCGCCGGGAAGCCGACCTCACGCACGTGTTAGACTCTGCGTCGGTTCGTCCGTCGCGGCCGCGCCTCGACCGCCGCGACGGCCGGATTGCCGGCTGCACCGTCCGGCGACTGGAGGCGGAGATGATGCGGGACAGGTTTCGGTACCTCGTGGCGGCGATTGCGGTCGCCACAGCCGTCGCGCTTTCCAGCGGCCAGGCCCCCTACGAGAAGAACCTCGAAATCAGGACGTCCAGGATTCCGCATGCGGGAAACGGCGTCTACACGAAGGTGGCCATCCCGAAGGGAGCCTACCTCGGAGCCTACGAAGGGGAGTTCATCACGGACGAGGAGTACCAGCGCCGGGCGGTCGCGAACCGTTGGCAGTACATGATGGGGCTGCTGGACTGCGCGAAACCGCACACGGGCGGCATCGCGACCATCGACGGCATCAACGGCAACGTCTTCACGCGGATGAACTACGCGCCGGCCGAGTTTCAGAACGTGAGGTTCGAGAAGATTCTGTGACGCTCCGTTCGTGAAGATCGTCGCGTTGAGGGACATTGCCGCCGGCGAGGAGCTCTGGGTCGACTACGGCCCCAGGTACCGCTACGACTTCATGGAAGACCCGGCGGTGGTCACATTCTTCGCCGACCTTCGCGCACTGCGGGCGAAGAAGGATGGCGCGGGCCGGTAGCATGGCCCACCGAGCCTGGACCCTCTGTGCCCTTGCCCTTGCCGTGGGCTTCGGCTCGCCCCGGGCCCAGCCGAACCTGACGAAGGAGCCGCGCGAGCGCGTCTCCCTCAATGACGACTGGCGGTTCAAGAAGGACGATCCCCCCGGGAATACCGTCAGCCTGATCTACGATGTTCGCCCCGAAGGGCGGGACGGGCAGGCGGGCCCGGCAGACGCCGAGCCCACTGCCGCCGAGCAGGCATCGGCGGCGACGCAGCCCGTCCTGAAGCCGTGGGTCCTCCCCACCGGCAACCGCTTCATCAAGGACCCGGCGCGGAGGTACCCCGCCCGGCGGGCAACTGGGGCGGCGATGTTCCCTACGTCAGGCGGGACTTCGACGACCGCTCCTGGCGGCGCGTCGACCTGCCGCACGACTGGGCCATCGAAGGGCCGTTCGTTGCCGGGGAGCAGGGCGGAGGCATGGGAAGGCTGCCGAGCGCGGGCGTGGGCTGGTATCGCAGGACGCTCGACATCCCGGCGACCGATGCCGGCAAGTCCATCTTCCTCGACGTCGACGGAGCCATGGCCTACGCCACCGTGTGGCTGAACGGCCAGCTCGTGGGCGGTTGGCCGTATGGCTATTCGTCCTGGCGTGTCGATCTCACACCCTACGCCGTCGCGGGTCGCGCGAACCAAGTGGCGATCCGCCTCGACAACCCGCCACGCTCGTCGCGCTGGTACCCGGGGGGCGGTCTCTATCGCAACGTCTGGCTGACGAAGACCCAGGCCCTGCACGTCAGCCAGTGGGGAACCCGGCTGGCGACGCGCCAGGTCTCGGCGGTCTCTGCCACCATCGACCTCGAGGTCGCCCTCGACAACGACGCGAGGACCGGCGCCACCGTCAGTGTCGCCACCGAGATCTTCGCCCTCGACGCCGACGGGCGCAGGAGCGGCGCCGCCGTCGCCACGATCGCGCCCGCCGGGACGCAGGTCGCACCGGGGGCGAGCGGCACGGTGAAGGGCTCGGTCGCGATCGCGAGCCCGCGACTCTGGGGGCCACCGCCGCAACAGCAGCCGAACCGCTACGTCGCGATCACGACCGTCTCGCACCAGGGCAAGGTGACGGACACCTACGAAACGCCGTTCGGGGTTCGCGACGTGCGCTTCGTTCCCGACTCGGGAATCTACGTGAACGGCGAGCGCATCCAGATCAAGGGCGTCAACAATCACCATGACCTCGGCGCGCTCGGCGCGGCCTTCAACACCCGCGCGGCCGAGCGCCAGCTCCAGATCCTCCGTGAGATGGGGTGCAACGCGATTCGCACGAGCCACAATCCGCCGGCCCCGGAGCTGCTCGAGCTGACCGACCGTATGGGCTTCCTCGTCATGGACGAGGCCTTCGACGTGTGGGCGCGCGGGAAGACGCCGCTCGATTCTCACCTCATCTTCGCCGACTGGCACGAGCAGGACCTGCGGGCCCTCGTGCGACGGGACCGCAACCACCCCTCGGTGATCCTGTGGAGCATCGGCAACGAGGTCGGCGAGCAGTACACCGCGGCCGAGGGCGCGGCGGTCGCGAGGCGGCTCCGGGAGATCGTGCGCGAGGAGGATCCAGGGCGGCCGATCACGACCGCGATGAACTTCGCCAAGCCCGACATGGTTCTGCCTGCGGTCGTCGATGTCATCGGACTGAACTACCAGGGAGAAGGCATCCGCGAGAGGCCGGAGTTCGAGGGGACGACGCGCATCCGCACCTCGCCGCAGTACGCGGCCTTCCACGCGAAGTTCCCCGACAAGGTCATCCTCAGTTCCGAGACGGCGTCCGCCTTCAGCAGCCGCGGCGTCTACCTGTTCCCGGTGTCGAACGAGCTGAGCGCGCCCGTGCGCGACGGCCAGGGCGGTGACTCGAAGAGCCGCCAGGTGACCGCCTACGAACTGCACGCCGTCGATTTCGGTTCCACCGCGGACAAGGTGTTCGGCTCGCTGGCGCGGCACCCGTTCGTGGCGGGCGAGTTCGTGTGGACGGGATGGGACCACCTCGGCGAGCCGACACCCTACGACGGGTCGCGCAGCTCGTACGCGGGGATCATCGACCTGGCGGGCTTCAGGAAGGACAGGTTCTACCTCTACCAGGCGCACTGGCGTCCGGACCATCCGATGGCGCACGTCCTCCCTCACTGGACCTGGCCCGAGCGCGGAGGGCAGGTGACGCCGGTCCACGTCTTCACCTCCGGTGACGAAGCCGAGCTGTTCCTGAACGGCAGGTCTCTCGGCCGCAAGTCCAGGGGCCCCTTCGAGTACCGGCTCCGGTGGGACGACGTCGTGTACGCACCAGGCACGCTCGAGGCCGTTTCGTACAAGAACGGCCAGCGTTGGGCCTCGGACGTCGTGAAGACGGCACAGGCGCCCGCGCGCCTGGAGGTGCAGCCCGATCGATCCGAGATCCGGGCGGACGGTCGCGACCTGTCGTTCGTCACGGTGCGGGTCGTCGATCAGGGCGGAGTCCTCGTGCCGCGCGCGGACAATCGGATCCGGTTCACCGTCGACGGTCCTGGCGAGATCGCGGCAACGGACAACGGCGACCCGACGAGCTTCGAACCGTTCCAGGCGCCTGAGCGCAAGGCCTTCAGCGGGCTGTGCCTGGTGATCGTCCGCGCGAAACCGGGGCGGTCGGGCAGGATCCTCCTGACGGCGACGAGCGACGGCCTGCGCGCAGGCACCGCAAGCATCACGGCCGCGGCAGGACGCTAGCGCCGTCAGGATTCCCCGGCCAGTGGCCGCCAACCGACCGGCCCGCGACGATGCCGACGCCTACACGTCGTAGCCTTTCAGGCGTCGAATCCAGATGTTCCTGAAGCGAGCGGGTCCGACGTGGCCCTGCAATGTCAGCGGGAGCTCGGGCGCGTGCGGCTTGTAGGACGCGATCGGCAGCGTTGACGTGGCGCCGAGCAGCTCCACGCGGTGGTGCACCAGCACGCCGTTGAACAGCAACGTGACGCACGCGCGCTTGACGACCTTGTCCTGCTCGAAGGCCGGCGCTTCGAACACGAAGTCGTAGGTGTTCCACTGGCCCTCGGGCAGGCAGGGGTTCACCATCGGCGGATACAGGCCGTAGATGCCCCCGGCTCCGCCGTCGGGATAGGTCGGGTTGTCGTAGCTGGACAGCACCTGGATCTCGGTACTGCCCCATGAAGATCACGCCGCTGTTGCCGCGGAACTGGCCGACCCGGCTGGCGTCCGCGCCCGGCGGCGTCGTCCACTCGAGGTGCAGCTGGATGTCGCCGAAGCTGTCCCTGGTCACGAGGCTTCCCGCGCCCGGCGCCAGCTCCACGTAGCCGTTCTCGACCTTCCAGCGCGGTTCGGTGGCGCCGCCTCGGCCGCTGCCGGTCCACTTCGACAGGTCCTTGCCGTCGAACAGCACGACGGCGTCGGAGGGTGCGGCGGGCGTCGGCACCGGCTGCCCCGGCATCACCTTGCGGGGTCGGGGCCGCGCCCGGTCGTGCACGCGCCACTTCTGTCCAGGCAGCGGGTCGCCGACGGGACTGCCGTCCATCTGTCCCCGTCCGGCCGGCGGCGCCGCTGGCGCGGCAGCCTGCTGGGCCCGGCTCTCCCTGGCCGTCGATGCCAGCACGGCCAGCGCCGGAACGGCCGCAACCACGCGTTGAGCAAATGTTCTTCGGTCCATGAGTCATCCCTTCGTCGCTCGGGTCACTCGGGGTTCCGCAGCCGCCTGGCGGACGTTCGGTTCCGCGTCCACCGACCGTCAGGAACCGCACGAACGGCAACTGGAGGACGATCATCACACAGATCGGCGGGAAGATCACACGGATGCCGGCCGGCGGACGGGTCCATTCTGGTTCAATCATCACGGGGGGCATGGGGGGGACGGTTTGGCATCTTCGACCGTGTCGGGCCCGTGAAGTGCCTCGGCTCGGGATGACACCCCTCACCGCTTGGCGTTGCCGGTCGGGTCGATCACGCGGTACTCGATGTTGCGGATCGCCGCAACCGATTCGTAGCTCGCGATGCCGAGCGGCGCCGAGTACTCGATGTCGCCCGGGCGCAGACCAATCCTCCGGCCTCGGATGTCGACGGCGACCACGGGCTCCTCGTCGATCCACGCTTCGATCGACCCGTCGGTCACGCGGACGCGGAACGAATACCACCGCCCGTTGGTGAATCCCATCGTGACCGTGGTGTCGTTCTCGGACGCATCCATCGTGTCGAGGCTCGACAGCCCGACGACAGAGCCGCCCCAGCCGCCGTTGATGAAGGTGCAGGACCAGTCGTGCACCGGGAAGGTGAGGGCGCCGAAGAAGTCGCTGCCGCTCCGGCGCTGCGCCTGGTAGCGGACCTCGAAGTTCGACGTGGGGAACGCGCCCGTCCACGTGATCCCGGTCATGTACCCGTGGCCGAGGACCACCTGGCCGTCCTCGATGCTCACCTTGCCACGCGCGCTGAACGGGCTCTCCTTCCAGCCGGTCAGCGTCTTCCCGTCGAACAGCGGCCGCCAGTCGCCGCTGCCAGCCGCCGCCGTCTTCGCCGGGGCTGCGCCTTGCGGCGAAGGAGCGGCCGGTGACTGGGCCAGGGCGGCGGCCGTCATCGAAAGCGTAGTCGCCAGGGCGAACAGGACTCCTCGGACCGTCATCGGGACCTCCGCGGTGTGTCGCGCGCCCGGGCCGCTCCCGGCAGCACGACGGTTGGGCCAACTATACACCCGGGGTGGCGTGGGCATTCTTCCGGCCCGTGGAAGGGGCGGGGCTGGCGCTCGGCTCGGGGACCGCGGGCGGAGACGCGGCTAATCCGGCCTGTCATCTTCCGACCTCGAGGACGCGGCGACGGAGTTCCAGATCCAGGGACTCGAGTTGGACTGGGCTCGTGTGACGGGGGATGCGGACCTTCGGTTCACGGGCGACCATTGGAGCCACCACGAGTTCCCGGGCGACTGCCGGTCCTACATCGACAGCCCTGATCACCGGCCCTACCTCCTGAACTCGTAGCGCGTCCTTCCCGCTCGAGCCCGCCAATGGATGGGGAGACGCCCGATCTTCAGGAGTGCATCTACCGGTTTCCGAACTTCATGATGACGATGGGCGTCCGCGAGGCGAACGGGTACCGCGACTCGACGGGCTCCCTGGTCATGGGGAACAGGGGCAACCTGCTGTTGGGATCCAATCAGATCGTGTCGGAGAGGCACGGCAATCCGGTCAACAGCATTCCGCGATTCCAGGGGCAGAGGGTTGGCGGCCCGGTCTACAACCAGACGCCGTTCGTGCCCTGGATCGAGGGGCTGCCCGAGCCGGCAGCCGCACTGTCCACCACCGACTACCGCAAGCCCTGGGACGGCGTGCTCGATCGCCAGCTGCTGTATCTGAGCCTTCACCTCAGGCAACGGCGCGAGAAGTACCACGCCCGGCTCGGACGCGTCCGAACGGACGGCGACCGGGAAGGATGGCTCGCGGTCTTCGCGGTTCCGTATGCAACCGGATGTCCGCACGGACACCTACATACCGCCACGACCAGACCGCCCGGTGGTCTCGCCGATCGGCGGGCCGCCCATCCGCCCCCCGCGCCGCACCGTCATCAGCGAGTCGATCGGCCGCTTTCCCGCCCACGCGATGGCACGCAGGAGCATCGGCTGCACGTACTGGTGGGTCAGGTTCGCGTAGGTGTGTCCCTGCATCCAGACGAAGGCCCGGAACTCCTGCCCGCCGAACATGGTCCGCCGGTACGTCCAGATCTGCGGCACCGACTCGCCCGCGTGGCCCGCCCTCACCGCGCTCGGTGTGGCGTCGATCTTTGCGGTCGCCAGCACGTGGATCTCCGGCTGCTTGGCCCACGTCATGGAGTAGAACGATTCGTCCTTCAGGGCGAAGTCCGGGATCCCCTGCATGATCGGGCTTTCCTTGTCGACGATGGTGTAGGGGACGTTCGCGTCGAGCGTGAAGTTCGTTTCGCCGTGCTTCTTGGCGCCCCCGAAGACGGTCGAGAACCAGGCTGGATCATCGGCGCAGATGGTGTCGTGGATGCCGACCAGACCGCCGCCCCGCTTGAGGAAGGACTCGAGCGCCGCCTTCTCCCCGAGGGTCATGAAGCCGGTGTCGCCCTTGTACATGACGATCACATCCACGCCCTCGAGCTCGGGCGCGGTTGGGAAATGGAGGCCGCCGTCGACGATCGCGCCGCGCTCGGTCAGGATGGTGCTCCAGTCCGCCACGAACTGCGGGTAGTCGTGCTGGCCCGCGCCATGCGTCTTGAGACCTCCGCGGAGGTAAACGCGCAGCGGCGCGACGTCGGTGCCCTGGGCCGGCGCCGGCGGAGGCGTTCCGCGCTGTTGGGCCACCACGGGCACGAGCATCGCGGCGGCGATTGCGCTGCAGAGCAGGATTCGTGTGCTCACGCGTCTCCCCTTTCAGCTGCGGTTTCAGGCCGCCGGCTGCGACACCCTCGGAACCCGGTCGAAGTTGTCTTTGAACTCCGCTCGGCTCTCCGTGCCGACGGTGAAGCAGTGGGCGGCGTCCTTGGTCACGGCGTACCGGAACGCATCGTCGAGGCGCTTCCGCAGCTGGCCCTCACCGAGGATCTTCATCGCGATCACGCCCTTGCCGGCCTTCCGCATGTCGGCGACCAGGGGCAGGACCTCCTCGGTGTCCCCGTCCATCCGGATGCCGAAGTCGTTCAGGCGCGCCATGCAGATGTCCAGCCAGGGGGTCTTGGCCGCCAGCTTCATGGCCTCCATCGAATGGCAGCTGATCCCGACGGAGCGCACCAGTCTCTTCTCTTTCGCTTCTGCCAGGACGTCCATCGGTCCCTTGTCCAGCTCGGTCCACGTCGGTCTCATGCGCGAATGGAGCAGCACGATGTCGATCTGGTCGATGCCCATCTCCTGCCGGAACCGATCGAGGTCGGCCTTCATGGCCTCGGCGTTCCGGGCCGCGGTCTTGGTCGAGATGATCACTTTCTCCCGCGGCACCTTCTTCAGCGCGAGCTTCGCGGCGGCGTGGCTGCCGTAGCCGTCGGCGAGGTCCCAGAAGATGACGCCGTGGTCATGGGCGTCCCAGAACAGGTCCGCCAGGCCTTCGGCGCCGAGCTGCCGCATCTGGTTCGAAGCCCCGCCGCCGCCGTAGGTGCCGGTCCCGATCGCCATGCGGGAGACCTTCAGCTTCTGCGGGCCGAGCTCGATGATGTCGTTCGCGTTGCGCACCTGGGCGGGCCACGCGGCGGGTGCAAAGGCGAGCGAGGCTCCCGCAGCTACTCCCCTCCGGATGAAATCGCGGCGATTGCACGAATGCATGTTCATGCCTCCTACTGCTGCTTTGTGGCGGCCTCGAGCGCCGCCTTCACGGCCGGGACGTCCAATGCGTGAATCAGGCTCAACGCCTTCTTGATCCTGGGGTCCGTCGCTCGAAATCCCCCGCGGGCGCCCGGCGTGGCGCCGCGGCCCTGGACGCCCGCCGCGACGGGAGCGGCGCCGCGCGGCGCGTCCGCCCGCGGAGGCGCCGTCGCGAACAAGGCCATCCTGGAATTCTCGAGGGTCCGCCCCAGCGCCGCGGCGGTCCTCCCGCCCTTGGAGTCAGGCTCGTGGCACCTCGAGCACACGGCTCGCCCTCCGGCCAGCATGTCGTCGCCGCGCGCGATGGCGTGGCTGGAGTGGCATGTCGCGCAGGACGGCATGTCGCCCGTCACGAACAGCGGGGCGTGCGCGCTCTTCTGGAACTGGGCCGACGAATCGGCGTGACACTTGCCGCACGTGCGTGCCAGCTTCGCGGGGGCGACGCTCGACTGCGGGTCGCCGACCGCGCGCGTCCTGTGAACGTCGTGGCAGTCCACGCAGGTGGCCGCGACGTCGTCGCCGCCGGCCGGCTTGGCGGCGTGAACGCTCTTGGCGTAGAGCGCCACCTGGTCCACGCGCGACTTCGGGTTGTACTTCTTCATGAAGGTGGCATCGCCGTGGCACCGTCCGCAGTACTCGGCCATGCCCTCCCGGGTCACGCGGACCCGGAATCCCTTCGCGGCCGACATCGCGATGTTCTGATCGGTCGAGGAGGGGTCTCCGCCGTGACAATCGACGCAGCTGAGCCCCCGCTTGTAGTGGATGTCGTTCAGAAACGGGATGCTCGTGCCTTCCATCACGCGATGGCAGTCAAGGCACGAATCCGCGGCCCTTGCAGGGCCGGGAAGACCGATTATTACCGCGACGGCGATCGTGACCCGCGTCCACAGGACCCTGCTCACAGGTTGTTCCTCCCATCCATCTTCGCCACGGGATCATACACCGCGGAGCGGGGGCCGTCACCTCCACTGACGAGCCAGGGGCGCTGGCAGTTCGCCGACGCGTCGGGGCGCGACGTCGTGCTAGACTGCGCCCGAACGTGAGTATTCCCGCACGAGATCACGAGGGAGGTTCCAGTGAAACGAGCGTTCAGTTGTCTTGTCGTCGTCGTCCTGGTCGGACTCGGCATGGGCTGTGGCAACAAGGAGGATCAGGCCGCGCTGGCCGAGATGAAAGCTCAGGCTGCGCTCGAGGCCCGGAACATCGAGGTCATCAGGACCCTCTTCGCTGAACTTGGCAAGGGCAACGCGAGTGTGTTCGAGAAGCTCTATTCGCCAGATGTCAAGTATTACTTCCCTTCGAACACCTCGACGCCCATGTCGCGGGACGACGAAATAGCCCAGGAAAAGGTGATGGTGGCGGCGTTTCCCGACATGAAGTTCCAGCTCACCGACATCTTCGCGGTGAAGGACCGGGTGGTCGTGACCTTCTCTGTGCAAGCGACCCACAAGGCGGAATTGCAGGGGATCCCGGCGACTGGCAACAAGGTGACCATCAGTGCCATCTGCCTCTTCCGCCTCAAGGACGGCCTTGTCGTGGAGGAGGTCGAAGAGGCTGACATGCTCAGCTTCTACCAGCAGCTTGGAATGGAGCTCAAGCCGAAGGCCCCGGCGAAGTAGCCTTCCTGGAGCATCAATGCGCCATTGGCCGACCGTCAGCCACTCACGGTCGGTACAAGGAAGAAGCCTCGGAGACCGAGGCCTCTGTGTTTCTTGTGCGGAAGGGGGGATTCGAACCCCCACGCCCTTGCGGGCGCCAGCCCCTCAAGGGGCCACGCCCGTGCAGGCGACCAGCTCATTGTCCTAAGGAATCCGATCGAATCTGTCACAGGCGCCGAGGCGAAGACGTGCTCAGGAATGCCGCGATCTTCCCAGGTTTCCTCAGCCGTGCCCGAACGAGTCCCACCGTTTCTCCCACCGTCGACGCGAGCCAGCCAAGGGGCGGCTCCGGATATCGTAATACGTATAATTGACACATGTGTTGAATATGAGTACTATAATTGAGTTCGGAGGGCCGTCATGGCATCCGTCAGTTCGATCCGATTCGTCGAGCAGTTCCACCTGCTCTTCCTCGCCCAGCTCGGCCGCCGGCTGAATCCCTCCCAGTTCGTGCTCAAGGGCGGCTGCAACCTCCGCTTCTTCCTGGGAAGCGTCCGGTACTCGGAGGACATGGACCTCGACCTCGGAGAGGTGGGTGCCGACGTGGTCCGCGACAAGGTCCGCGAAGTTCTCGCGTCGCGTCCGTTCGCTCAGATCCTGGAGGCGAGGGGGATCACGATCGAGCGCGTGTCCGCGCCGAAGCAGACCGAGACGACGCAGCGGTGGAAGCTCGGGCTCCGGCTCACGACTGCCAGTGCAACGCTGCCAACGAAGATCGAGTGTTCGCGCCGCGGCCTGGACGCCGGGGTGGCCTTCGGGAGCGTCGATCCGCGCATCGCCCGGGATTACCAGCTGCCGCCGCTCATGGTCAGCCACTACGACGCCGGAGCCGCGCTGCGACAGAAGATCGGCGCGCTCGCCGGACGCCCCGAAACGCAGGCGCGCGACGTGTTCGACGCCCACCACCTGCTCGGCAGCCGCGCCGCGGGTGAAGCCGCGCTCGGCCTCGACGAACGCCTCGTGGAGCGGGCGTCCGCAAACGCGATGGCCATCGATTTCGCGACCTTCAAGAGCCACGTGCTCGCGTTCCTGGAGCCCGATGACCAGGCGCGCTTCGACTCGGCTTCCGCCTGGGACACGATCGTTCTCGAAGTGGTGGACGCGCTTCGGGGAGGCCGGCGATGAGGCTCATCGACGTTCTCACCACACTGGGATCCATGGACGCGCGGGTGTTCACGACGCGGCAGGCCGCGACAGGCCTGCGGGCGCCGAATGCGCACGCCAGCGTGCTGCTGGCGCGCCTGGCGGCGGCCGGCCACCTGGTGCGGTTGCGTCGCAGCGTGTGGGCGGCGCCTGGTGGCGTCGACCCGTTGGCGCTACCGGAACTCCTCACTGCTCCGTTCCCTGCGTATGTCTCGTTGCAGAGCGCGCTCTACCTGCACGGGATGATCTCGCAGATGCCGGTCGTGACCTACGCCGTGACGCTGGCTAGAACGAGGCGCTTCGTCACGCCGTTCGGCGTCGTCTCGCTCCACCACGTCCAGCCGTCGTTCTTCTTCGGGTACGAGGATGCGGCAGGCCCCGGCGCCCGCCTTGCGACGCCGGAGAAGGCGCTGGTGGACTTCCTGTACCTCACACCGACGCGGTCCAGGCTCTTCGTCGCCCTGCCCGAACTCGATTGGCCGAAGAAGTTCCGAGTGTCCACGGCTCGCGCCATGGTCCAAGGAATCGTTCCGGTTCGCCGGCGGACACTGGTGGCGCGAAGGCTGGAGGGCCTCCTCGATACCAGAACGAGGCGATAGCACAATCCGGCGAGCGGCTGACCTTCGCCAGGAACATCGACCGGTTCCTTGACATTCCGGCCGCAGACTGAGACAGTTCCCGGCGATTGGCGAGCCTCATGCCGGATCTCGACACACGCGTCCGCCTTGCCACGTTTGCCTTCCTCGACGACCGGACCCGTCTCCATGGCGAGGTGATTGCTCGTGAGGTGCTGGTTCGAGGTTTTGACATCGACGGGCGTCGAGTCCCGCTTGTTGGCCCGCAGGGCATCTTCAAGCCCGCTGTGCTGGACTTCATTCCTCTGAGCATTACAACCAGCCCTCCCGTCCCGGACAGACCACGGCCATACGACGATGCAATCACCGAAGGCGGGCTGCTCAGGTACAGCTACCGGGGGACGAACCCTCAGCATCACGAGAACCGAGGCCTCCGGGCCGCGATGGCCGCTCGCGCGCCACTGGTGTACTTCCACGGTGTTGTCCCCGGGTTGTACGTCGCCTCGTGGCCCGTATTCATAGTTGCCGATGATCCGACCCGGCTGGCGTTCACTGTCGCAGTTGATGACAAGCAGTTCGGGCGAACGGTTGCGGATGCAATCGATGATGCCGAAGCCGAAATCCGACGAAGGTACGTGACGAGGCAGACGACTCAGCGTGTCCATCAGGTGGTCTTCAGGCAGCGCGTTCTCCGGGCATACCGAGAGCACTGTGCCATCTGCCATCTGCGGCACGAGGAACTGCTCGACGCAGCGCACATCCTGCCGGATGGCCACCCGCGCGGAGAACCGGTTGTCCAGAATGGGCTGGCCTTGTGCAAGCTGCACCATGCCGCATTTGACGCGAATATCCTGGGCATCCGGCCGGATTGTCGCGTGGACCTTCGGCTCGACATCCTCCAGGAAGCTGACGGCCCGATGCTGAAGGAAGGGCTGCAGCGCTTTCAGGACCAACGCATCTGGACGCCCCACGCGGTGTCGCTCAGGCCGAGGCTGGAGTTCCTGGAGGAGCGATACGACATGTTTCGCAGGGCCTCATAGAGGCGCCTCGGTCTCTTGCAGGGTGCGGGTTCGCGATTGCCAGGGTGGAGATGCCAGCGGTGTCGGTGACTTGTCCGTTCTGCGAGCTTCCGGCTTCGCGATGGGTGGCCGAAAACGCCTGGGCGATTGCCGTCCGTGATACGTTCCCAGTGAGTCCCGGCCATACCCTCGTGATCCCACGCCGCCACGTCGCCTCGTGGTTCGACGCGTCGGCAGAGGAGCGGGCGGCCATTCTCGAACTCATCGACCTGACGAAGTCCAATCTTGACAATGGCCTCGGGCCGGCCGGCTACAACATCGGCATCAATGTGGGGGGCGCTGCAGGACAAACCGTGATGCATCTGCACGTCCATGTGATACCGCGTTTCGCTGGTGACGTCGACGACCCGAGCGGCGGCGTGCGGTTTGTCATTCCTGAACGGGGTGACTACCGACATCCTGGGCGGATCCCACGCCGGAAGGCCTAGATGCGGGAGAAGAACCATCTTGTGGCGTTCGGCGAGAGGGTGCTGGCCCTTCTGGACCAGGGCTCGTTCGCGGCGACCTACAAGTACGCCGTCCTCCTCGCGCTGATGGACCTTTGCCTCGAGAAGACGCGGCGGGATGGGAGCGCTCCCGAGTCTGTCACAACCCGGCAACTGGCGGAGAAAGTCGTTGAACTCTACTGGCCGCAGACTGCGGAATTTGCCGGGAGAACGCTGCGTCAGAACACAGGGGTACAGGCTCGAATCATCAGCGACATCTGCCGGTTCAGGGACACGCTGAACGATCCGTCAGTTTCGCTACACCACGCGCGCCTGGATGCCGCGGCACGATTCGAGAGACTCGTGCGCAGGGTCGAGTGGACCCTGATCCTCATGCCGCTGCCCCGCTTGCAGGTGGTGGGCGGCGAACCCGACCGCCTGCTGTACGACATCGGCTGGGGAGCTGAAATCGAGAAGGGGAAGCGAGCGGTTACCGACTATCAATGCGGCCGCCTCGGTGCGTTCGACAACAACATCCGGCTGTTGCCTGGGGTCGGAGATCATCTTGTCGCTCTCAATGGGCTGTTCCGGCCGCTCATTCATCGCGCGTGGGGCGCGATGGTGGCCCAACTGAACGGCCTCCACGAGTCCCGGCTGGAGGCCTTCCTCTTTGGCGTGAATCGGTCGGCCCTCGCGGCTATTCGACAGCCCCTCCTCGAATTCCAGCGAGGAACGTGCTTCTACTGCGGACGACCAGTCGGGCGGTACGGGCACGTGGACCACTTCATTCCCTGGTCGAGGTACCCGGACAACGGCATCCACAATCTCGTCGTTGCCGACGAACGCTGCAACCGCTGGAAACGCGACTTTCTCGCTGCTCGACAGCATGTTCTGACATGGCGGCGTCGGAACACGGAGCACGAATCCGCGCTGCTCGAAGTGGCCGCCGAATCGAGATGGGTCAGCCATCCCAACGACACGCTGGGAGTGGCTCGAGGCATCTACCTCAGACTACCAACCCGCGCGAGGCTCTGGGTGCAGGAACAGGAGTTCTGTCTCGTCGGCCCCGCGCCGCTCGAACCGCTGCTGGCCTGATAAGGCACGTTGTCAGCAGCGCCGCCACCAACTCGACGCCCCGTGCCAGTTGCCGGACTCGGCTGTTCCCCTGGACGAGAGAAGGGCCGATGTTGGACAGCCTTCCACCTCTTACGGGTCGGACGTGATCAACCAGGGACCACTGTACGAATCAAACGCATCCGACGCCGCTTGGGGCCAAGGGGCCACGCCTGTGTCTTATCACGCTCCGTCTTCCTAAGGGATTCGCCCGCCCCGCCGTCTGGCCCGCTACACGGGCGTTCTCAGGAGTGCCCGAATCTCCTCGGGTTCCACATCCATCGAACACTCGGCTTCACCGGGCGGCACCGAGCGTCGTCCACTGCCGCCGGATCGACGATTGTCCAGCAGGGTTCGCGAGGTCGCTGGTATCATCCGGACGACGGCCGAGAGCCTCCGTGTCAAGCACGACCGCCCTTCCTCGCGTACTGCTGGCGTTGGCAAGCCTGTCGGCCGCACTCGGCGCAGGCGGGCGGCAGGAGTCCGCGTCCTCCCCTCAGGTCCAACCGCAGCAGCCCCGTCCGACGTTCCGCTCGGGCGTCGATCTCGTCCCGATCGACGTGGTCGTCCTCGACAACGACCGCCGCCCGGTGAGAGGGCTCCGCGCAGGGGACTTCACGGTGACGGAGGACGACGACCCGCAGGCCATCCAGACGTTCGAGGAAGTCGACGTGCCGGAACCCGAGGCCGACGCGCCGGCCTGGATGCGCGAGGTCGCGCCGGATGTCGTCTCGAACGACATCCAGACCCGTCGGCTGGTGCTGCTCGTCCTCGACGACGCCGGTATCGACGTCGAGCGCGGCGAAACCAAGTCGCTCCGCGAGATCGCCGACAGGGTCATCGACGGGCTCGGGCCATCCGACCTCGCTGCCGTCGTGTACACCTTCCTCGGCCGCGTGGAGAGCTTCACGAGCGACCGACGGAAGCTCCGGGCCGCCGTCGAGGCGTTCACGCCTCATGGCTGGGGGAAGGCAGGGCAGCCGCTCGGGTGCCAGCTGCGGCCGGGCGGCTGCGCGGTCGACACCATGTCCCGCGTTGCCGACGTGTTGCGCACGGCTCCAGGGGGGCGGAAACTGCTCGTGTTCATCAGCCCGCAACTGAGTACCGGCGCCGAAATCTCCGAGCGGCCTGACGAGTTCAAGGGCCTCGACGCGATCCGGACGATGTTCGCGAATCTCCAGCTCGCCAACGTCAGCGTCTACTCGTACGACCCGCGCGGGCTGACGGCCGCCCCAGCCCCGCCGGACGAGATCGGGCTCGCCGAGGCGACGGGCGGCCGCCGCGTCCGTGCCACGAACACGCCGGAGGCCCACGTCGGCCAGATGTTCCGCGAGAGCAGCGCTTACTACCTGATCGGCTACCAGACGACGCACGCGCGGGCCGACGGGCGGTTTCGCCGCATCAGCGTCAGGGTCAACCGGCCAGGCCTCGATGTCCGAACGCGCACGGGCTACTTCGCGCCCCAGCCATCCAAGGGGAAGTCTCCGACTCGTACCGTCGTCCAGCAGGTGGATCAGGCCATCCAGCAGGGGTTTCCGGTGAGCGACGTACTGCTGCGGGCGACCACGGCCGCGTTCGCCGCGCACGGCGGCAGGACGGCCGAGCTCGTCAGCGTGCTGGAGCTCCGCGAGCCCGTGCCCATCGGGTCGACGCCGATTGCCGCCGCTCCGCGAAAGCGCGTCGAAGTCGTCGCGGCCGCGTTCGACATGGAGGGACGGTCAAAGGGCCTCTACCGCCAGACACTCGAGCTGACGCTCCCTCCTGACGCACGAAGCGGCAGCGAGTTCGAGGTGATGTCGCGGCTTCCGCTCGCTCCGGGCCGCTACGAGATCCGCATCGCGGCCGTGGTCGACGGCCGCGCCGGCAGCGTGTTCACGACGGTGGAGATCCCTCGTTTCGAGAAGGACCCGCTCAGCCTGTCGGGCGTCGTGCTCGAGAAACGGCCCGCGCCTCTCGCCTCGTCCAGATCCCTGTTCGCCGACCTGCTGCCCGTGACGCCCACGGCCGCCCGCATCTTCGGGCCCGGGGACGAGGCGGCGGCGTTCCTGCGCGTCTACCAGGGCGGCACGCGGGCGCCCGAGCCCGTCGCCATGACGGTCCGCCTCACAGACGCGCACGACGTGGTCAGGACCACGAGCACCTGGCGGTTGCCGCCGGATGCCTTCGCGCGGGCGCGGACCGCCGACGTCACGTGGCCACTGACCGGGGAAGGGCTCGCGCCAGGGGACTACCTCCTGACTTTCGAAGCGATGGCGCAAGACCGCCGTGCCGTCCGGCACTTGCGATTCCGCGTGGAGCCGGCCGAGGCGTCGCCTCATTGATCCTGGCGAGTGTCTGCCAGTGGTTGGTCCCCCTCGACTCCCCTTCGACCATGTTCTCCTCTGTTACCATCCGGCCTGCGTGTTCGCAGACCCGGCGGCGCGCTCGACGAGTTGTCGAACGCGTGCCGACCGAGCCCTGACGACCCGGCGGAGTTCTGCCTGACAGACCAGCCCGCTCGCCAGCCGGCGACGGAGACAGTCAGCAGCATCGCTGTACGTCGCCGGCCGGGGAAGCGAGTCGATGATATCGACGGGTGCGATGAACCGGTATCCTCGGCGCTCGAGCGTCTCCACGAAGCGAGGGCTGCCGTCGAGCGGGGCGACGAGCACACGGCCGTCTGCAGCCTTCACCGCGGCCGCCCGGCCATCCGGCGACAGGTCCGCGGGCCAGGAGATAGCGAGCCAGGAGAGGTTGCGCTCGGGTGCGCCGTCCGGGCCCCACGCCCGCGTCTCTGCCCCTGGACCTGCATCCCGGACGACGGGCACGCCATCGACCAGGTCCCCGCACCTAGGAATGCGCCCTCTCGTCGGCGTCGCCGCGTTCCGGCAAACGGGCCAGGAACGTCCCGACGGCATCGGCAAAGGCCTCGGGCTGCTCGAAGAACGGCATGTGGCCTGATTCGTCGAGCAGGACGTGGGGGCAGGGCGCCGGCAGTCGCGCCAGGAAAGCGGCCACCGCTTCGGGTGGCGCATAGAGATCCTCGGCCCCGCTGATCGCCAGGCACGGCACCGAGACGGAGGAGACGACGTCGGCGGCCGACGCCGCGATCAACGCGCGGAGGTGCCCGGCGTAGACCACCGGGTCGAGTGTCTCGATGAAGCGTTCGAACAGGCCGATGACCTCGGGCCGGCAATCGAACGACTGCCGTCCGAACACGCCGGGCGAGATGCGCGGCCCCCAGCCGGACATGCCGCCCGACAGGATCGACTCGGCGCGCGCGCCGAGCCGCTCGCACATGAGCGGACGGGCCGCGGGCAGCCCGCCGACGAAGACCATGGCGCGCACGAGCTGTGGACGACGCCGCCAGACTTCCAGACCGAGAATCGTCCCGAGCGAGTGGCCGACAATCACGACCGGTTCGGCAAACCGCGCCTGGATGAGTTCACACAGACCGTCAGCCCACTCCGCCATCGACGGCGGCCGCACGGCCCCGTCCGCCCCGGCGGGAACCGTGGGCAGGTCGACGGCCGTAACGGCGTACTGCCCGCCGAGCCGGCCGGCCAGGCCACGAAAGAAGAACGCGCCGCCGCCCACACCGTGAAGGGCGAGAACCGCGGGGCCGTCGCCCGCCTGTTCGGTCGGCCACTCCCAACCGCGCGTTGTCGTGAAACGGTCCCGGATCATGACCGGACTAGGACGGGCCCTGCTCGTTCAGGCACTTGAACACTTCGCGATAGAACGCCGGATGTTCACGCCAGGTCGGCGAGGTCACCAGGCGCCCGTCGCGCACGGCATCTTCGCGGAGCCAGGTGGCCCCGACCGTCTCGGCCTCGAGCCTGACGTGCTCGTAGCAGGTCAGCTTCTTGCCCTTGACGATCCCGGCGGCCGCCGGCAACTGGACGCCGTGACAGATCGCGAAGATCCACTTGCCGAGCCGATCGAACTCGCGAATGATGTCGAGCACGCGCTTGTCGTTGCGCAGGTACTCGGGCGCGCGACCGCCGATGCACAGCACGGCCACGTAGTCTTTCGGGTCGACCTGCTCGAACGTCACGTCCGATTCCATGACGTAGCCCGGACGCTCCATGTAGGTGTCCCAGCCGGGCTCGAAGTCGTGAATCACCAGGTGCAGCCGTCGCTTGGCCGGCGCCGCAACAACGGTCGTGTACCCCGCCTCCTGCAGCCGGTGCACGGCGTACCAGGTTTCGTAGCTCTCTCCACCATCGCCCACCACAATCAGGATCTGCTGACTCACGTGTCTGCCTCGCTTTCTGGTGCCGAACGATGCAAGGTACGGTGAAGCCCGGCCCAAGTCAAGAAGTGCCAGCGGCGCCGCCGCGCCCTGTGGCGTCGCCTCATTGATCCTGGCGGGCGTCTGTCAGTGATCGATCCCCCTCGACGCCCCTTCGACCATGTTCTTCTCTGTTGCCGTCCGGCGTGCGCGTTCGCAGACCCGGTGGCGCGCTCGCCAGCCCCTCACGGGGCCACGCCGATGCCGTTTGACTCGTCGTATTGTCAGGGATTCTGGCCGCTCGTGTGCCTGGCGTTCTGACGAGGCCGTCAAGTCTGATCGCAGCACAACTTGACACAAACCCGCCTCGGCCGGACACTGCCGTTCGTGGGACAGGCCTTGAGGACGAGCGGACCGTCATGCCGGCCGCCGTACCCGCCGCGTATCTGCTCGGATTCGCGACGCTGGCTCGTCGACAGGCTGCATGCGTTCCTGAATCCCCTGGGAGGAGGCGATGGGCGAACTGAAGACGAAGCAGACCGACGCCAGTGTCGAGGCGTACCTGGACGCGATCGAGGACGACCAGCGACGCGACGACTGTAGGAAGCTGGCGGCCATCATGCGCCGCGCGACGAGGCACGAGCCGAAGATGTGGGGCTCCAGCATCGTCGGCTTCGGCAGCTACCACTACAAGTACGACAGCGGCCACGAAGGCGACGCCTGCCTTGCCGGATTCTCCTCGAGGAAGGCCGAGATCAGCCTCTACCTGATGCCCGGACTGGAGACGAAGCAGACCCTCCTGGCTGCACTGGGGAAACACAAGGCGGGCAAGGGCTGCCTGTACGTCAAGCGCCTCTCGGACGTCGACGTTCGCGTGCTCGAGAAGCTCGTCCGGGAGTCGGTCGCCGAACTTCGACGCCGGTATCCCAAGCAGGCACCACCATCGACCGCTCGCGCGACCGAATGACCAGACGGCGGCCGGCTTGCGCACCGGCGTCTGATGGCGGGGCCGCCGCCTGCGTGCCTTGAACCGACGGCGCTGCGTCGTGTATATGATCCCGGGTGCCCGCGCCGACCGCTCGGCGCTACTTCCTTGTGGCGCGGGTCACGCTGGCTCTCGATGGACACCAACGGGACGATGCTCGAGCGGCACGCGGTGGATCTCGTGCGGCTGGGCGACGTGGAGCTGACCGGTTCGGTGGACGGTCCGGAGGAGGTCCACGATGCCGTCAGGGGCGCTGCCGGCTGGTGGTTCTCAGCTGAGGAGCGGCTGAGGAGCGTCCGAAATTGGCGTTCTGTGGACGCGGGTTGCGAGCAGGACCGTGGGGGCACTGATGCTGCCTATCCGTGGGAGAGAAGCGGCGGTCTTTCGAAAGATGGGGCTTTTGTCATGACCATGAAACGACTACTCATCAACACCGTTCTTCTGCTGACAGCCGGAACCTGCCTGCTCTTTGGCGCATACTCCGGCGACGGCCCCACGCAGGATCGACCCAGGACTTCTGCGGTCGGAATCACGGACAAACCGACGACATTCTCCAATCCAGTCAACCTCAGCGTCGGCTCCGAAAGGGCGCGCCGGGCCGGAGAGCCTGTCGTGGTGATGTACAAGGATGAGTATTTCCTGTTCATCACCGGCGGCAGGGGCTACTGGCACTCGGGCAACTTCCGGGACTGGACATATGTCAGCGCACCCGATTTCCCGGGCGGCTGCCCGTCGGTAGCCATTCATGGCGACACGATGTATGCCTCAGGCGACAAAGGCCTTCATGGTGTCTTTGCCAGCACCGACCCCAAGAGCGGGTCCTGGAAGAAAGTCGGTGAATACCAGCGTGACTATGGTGATGCCGACATGTTCGTCGACGACGACGGCCGGTTCTATATGTACTGGGGCTGGTCGCAGGTTCTGCCCGTTCAGGTCGTCGAACTTGACCCGAAGAACGGCTTCAAGGAAAAGGGCGAGCCTGTTGTCTGCTTCTTTGGCGACTACCAGAACAACGGGTTCGAACGCAGGAGGAAAGAGGATGTGATCTTCCCCTACTTCACCCACAGGCCCTATTTTCCCGAAGAATCTCCATGGATAGAGGGCCCGTGGATGACCAAGCACCGTGGCAAGTACTACCTCATGTATGCGGCTATCGGTCTGGAGTTCTCAACCTATTCTCATGGCGTCTACGTAGCCGACAAGCCTCTCGGACCGTTCACATACTCGCCGCACAACCCTCTTACGTTCAAGACCACCGGGTTCATGCTCGGCGCAGGTCACGGCAGCACCTTCCACGACAGGAACGGCGACCTCTGGACGATAGCCATGGTTCCCACCTACTACGGAGGAAGAGGCGGCAGCACGATCGCCGTGTTCCCGACCGCAGTCGACAAAGATGGTGTGATGCACTCGAACACCGCCTTCGGTGACTACCCGCAATACTTTCCGGGCACCAGGAGAGACGCGGTCAGCAGTAACTTCACCGGGTGGATGCTCCTGTCGCACAAGAAACGCGTTGAGGTGTCATCCTCCCTTGAAGGCTTCGGCGCGGCACATGCCGTTGACGAGAACATGATGACCCACTGGAGCGCGGCAACGGGCGACGCCGGAGAATACATGACCGTCGATCTCGGCAAGGATTGTGACATCCATGCCATTCAGATCAACTTCGACCAGCACGACGCCAAGGTGGCCTTCGGCAGGGGAGCGGGCCCGGGAGTCGCCGGGGCCGCCGCGACAGGCATCCCCCGCCACCAGTCATTCACCGTACAAGTGTCGGGTGACAACAAGCAGTGGTCGACGCTCGTTGACAAGAGCACGAACAGTGTTGACAACAGGCACGACTATACCGAGCTTCCCGAGCCGGTGAAGGCCAGGTACGTGAAGCTCACCAATGCGTTCACTCCGGACAGCGGGAAGTTCGCGGTCAAGGATCTGAGGGTGTTCGGAAACCCGAAAGCCGCGAAGTTCACAAAGGTCAGCAAGGTGACGGTTGTGCGGGACCCTGAAGACCGCCGCGATGCGACCCTGGTGTGGGAGCCTGTCAAAGGCGCCGACGGATACGTGGTGCGCTATGGGATAGCCCCCGGAAAGCTCTACAACAACTACATGGTGTATGACGCACGCACCATCACCATACACAGTCTGAACAGGGATCCGGAGTACTACTTCGAAGTTGAAGCGTTCGACAGCGGAACGGATTACTACAGGGAGAGAACAGAGCGGACAATGGGCCGTGGTGCGGAGATAGAACTGGCAAGAGACGGGAAGATGATTGAGAGGAAGATGATCAAAGAAGGGCTGAACGAGTATGTCTTCGACAATATCGTTCCGGGTGTCTACACGTTCAGGCATACCTTCGGCCCGGTTCTGTGGAGAGGCGAGTTGACCAGGGCAGAACTGATCGGCTCAGATGCGAAGCCGACCGTGACAGGCAGTCTCTCGAGCCTTGGCGTGGGAACGAGAGTCACGGGACGGATGGAGATGAGAGTTGTGCCGGGTCAAGAAAGCGGAAAGTTCGTGGTGACGGTGGAGTATTCGAAGTAACAACTGATTGGCCCCCACAGTCTGCCCCGGAGGTCGTGATGGCTCCAGTGGTCGCCCGCAAACCCGCCGCTACGCCCGCTGGTGCTCGAGGGATTCAGGCCAGGGGCTTCATCGCGACGCGGTTGCGCGCTGCGATCTGTCCCGTCCAGAAGCACTCGGCGTTGTCAACCGGGGGTGAGTGGACGTGTCTTGAGGTGCCGCCACATGGACGCCACTCACCCGCGTTGGGCGAGCCGCGGCCGCGGCTCCTGGGTTTCCGGGCACATGTGGCGGCTGGCTGGCCGCCCCTCATGGTCTCCTGCGGTTCAGGTACGCGATCAAGTGGGACATCTCCTCGGGTGTGAGCCTCTGCCACTCCAAGTTCTTCGACACCATGCGCGAGAGCATCCCGGCTCCGTGCTGCCACAACGACGAAACCATCGAGAACGACGAGAACGTCCCGGCCCGCGCTGCCAGACTGGGCGCTCCCAGATACGGCTCGTCGTGGCATGATCCGCAGTGTTTCGCCTGGTAGACCCTGGCGCCCTGCGCCGGATCACCGGTCTTGTCCGTCCGCGAGACCCCGGCGACGTAAGCAAACAGATCGGCGGCCTGAGCCGGCGTCATCTGCGGCCGTTCCACCTTCGCCCTCTCCATCGCTTGCCACATCCCGGTTGCGTGGCTCCACATGGCGCTCGCCATCGCGCTCGGGGTGTAGGCGGGGTCGTCACGCTTCAACAGGGCTGGTGCAGCAGTTCCAGCGGACTTGCTCGAACCGTGACACGACGCACAGTGGAGTTCCTTGAACAGTCGCTCGCCCCGCGCCGCATCCCCCACGGGCACCTGGGCGTTGGCCTGTCCGGCCAGAAGAACAGCGCAGAGAATCAGAAGCGCACGGACCATCGCATTCCCCCCTTCGCCCGGATGCTGCACGTCATCGATCGCGGCATGCCGTTGCACTTCACGCAGCATACGACATTTCGCCGGATTTTGGATCTCGAGGCCGTTCGGCCTCGGGACCTCCCGGTTGCGCGGCTTCGGTGGATCTGCGCGGGACCCAACGGCTGCGTCTGCCTCAGTGGAGCTGCTTGGCCGCTTCGTCGACGCCCCCGGAGGCCTGTATAATAGCCGCCACTCAACTGGCGAGGCGCCTGTCGGAAGGCCGGGAGCGACATATGAAGATCTGGTTCGCATGGATGGTGATCGGTGGTGTTCTTCTCGGGGCGACCGTGTCGGCCCAGCAGGGGCAGCCGGTGATTCGGCACGTCGTGGTGTTCAAGTACAAGGCCGCGACCACCGACGCGCAGGTCGCCGACGTGACGGCGGCGTTCCGGGCGATGACGAAGAAGATCCCCGGCATCCTGGCGTTCGAGCAGGGCAAGAACCACAGCCCGGAGAAGCTGGACCAGGGGTTCACCCACGTGTACCTCATCACGTTCAACAGCGTGGCCGCCCGGGACGCTTTCCTGCCGCACCCGGAGCACAAGAAGTTCAGCGACCAGCTCGGCCGCCTCGGCGTCGTCGAAGGCGTCTTCGTCGTCGACTACACCGCACAGCAGTAGCACGGGCCTTCGTATCATCCTTCGCGATGAGCGCTCAGCCCGACGTTTCGCCCCCCGTCTTTCGCGCCGCCGTCTTCGATATGGACGGCCTCCTCATCGACTCGGAGCCGTTCTGGTGGGAGGCGGAGCAAGCGGTGTTCGCCGAGGTCGGCGTGCGCCTGACCGACGCCGACTGCGTGCAGACGATGGGCCTGCGAGTGGACGAGGTGGTGGCGTACTGGGCGGCCCGTCGTTCGTGGCAGGGCGTGCCTCCGGAACGAGTGGCGGAGCGGATCGTCCAGCGCGTCATCGAGTTGGTGCGGAGCCGCGGCAAAGAGATGGCGGGCGCGGGCCGGGCGCTCTCGCTCTGCGAGGGGCTCGGACTCCGGCTCGGTCTCGCGTCCTCGTCATCGCCGGAGATCATCGACGCCGTGCTCGACCGCCTCGGGTTCGCGGGACGCTTCGAGGTCGTGCGCTCGGCGGCGCACGAAGCCCGCGGGAAGCCGCATCCGGACGTCTACCTGTCCGCCTGCGCCGGCCTCGGGATCCCCCCGCCCGACTGCGTGGCGTTCGAAGACTCTCCCAACGGCGTTCGCGCCGCCCGGGCCGCCGGGATGCACTGCATCGCGGTGCCGGAACACAATCTCCCCGGCGCCGACCTCATCGCGTCGCTCGCCAACGTCGTCCTGCCGTCGCTGGAGGCGCTCGCCGGCTCGCACCTGCGCGCGACGCCTATGAACCTATGAACCTGGAGGACCTGGCATTCCGACGACCGGGCGAGAAGACTCGGATCGAGTGCCACCGTTTTTCCCACCGGGGCGCGCACATTGCCGAGCTGCGGCAGCGCATTGACCACCTGCGGCTGTGGCACGGGCTGGCCGCGGCTGCCTGGACGGATGCGAGCCTGACGCGGACCGTGTCGACAGTCAAGGCGGTGCACCTGCTGGAATGGCGGTCCGCGTTGGGCGAGGTCTACGTAGCGGCCGGGCGGACGGCGCCGACCTACACGCGCACCACGCTGACGGCGGGCACGACGATCATCACGGCGGTCGACGTCTCGGACTTGCGAGCGGCGGTCGTGGCCATCTGGTGAGCGGCCGGTTGTCGGGTGGGCTTGAGGGGTGTGAGGCTGGCCGCGACGGCGGGACTCTGCTCGTCCCTGTGCAATCGCCCCCCCGGCGCCGTGCGATCGTACAACGGGGTCGTCACGCCCGCCGTCCTGGGACCGACTGCATCCAGATGATCAGGGAGTGCGACTCGCGCGCGGAGAACTTCTGGGCACCGCCGGCGGAGGGCCAGAAGGCGGTGCAGCGCCGGCCGGGACAGCGGTAGGCGCGATTACCTCCCCACCGAAGGTCCGTTGAACCAGACCGCGTTTGGAGCGTCCGACCGCGCGGCGACGATGTCGCGCCATCCGTCGCCGTCGAGGTCGCCAATCGCCACACCGTACACGGAGCCCTTGCTGTCGTTCCAGGGCGTGTCGCGGAACCGGGGCACCCGGCCGCCGCCCAGGTTGAAGAAGACCGCTCCGCGCGCCTCCTGCCGCCCCACCACGATGTCAGGCCTTCCATCGCGGTCGAGGTCGCCCGCGGCGATCGCGTAGGGCGCGCCGGAACCGGTGCCAAGCGCGACGGGCGCGTCGAAGGTGCGGCCGGTGCCGCCGAGGTACAGGAACACCCCCGCCCGCTCGTCGCCGACAACGAGATCGGGAATGCGATCGCCGTTGATGTCCGCCGCCGCCGCCGCGCGAATCCACGAGAGCTCCGGGCCGACCTTCGACGGCGCCGCTGCGAATCGCCCGGTGCCGTCGTTCCAGAAGATCAGGTTCTGCCCGCCGTCGCGATGAGGCACGCACACGTCGACGTGCCCGTCGCCGTCGAGGTCCGCCGCGACGACGATCGTCGCCGACTGCGTCGCCAGCGGCGAGCACGACGGGAAGCCGCCCTTGCCGTCGTTGAGACACACGTAGCTCGGACGAGGGTTGGCCGGGTCCGAACTCCGGTTGGCCACGATGAGGTCGGGGCGCTTGTCGCCATTCAGGTCCGCGACCGTCACGTAGCGCGTGGACCACTCGGGTTGCCCGAAGGTGCCCGCCACGCGGAACCGCCCGTTGCCATCGTTCAGATAGGTGATCTTCTTGTCGGGCCGGTCGTTGCTCACGACGATGTCGAGATGGCCGTCGCCGTCGAGGTCAGCCAGCGCGGCCGAGTAGGTTCGATCGGGAGCGTCACCGAGGACCGCGGTCGTGAAGTGCCCCTTGCCGTCGTTGCGCAGGATGAGGTTGTCGAGCGGCCAGTGCCGTCCCTTGGCGAGCACGATGTCGAGGTGGCCGTCGCCGTCGACGTCACCGACGCTCACGCTCGCCGACGTCTCGCTGGACGTCTCGAGCAGGAGTTCGCGATCGAACGATCGGAGCGCCGGACCCTGTCCGAGCGCCGCCGGCGAAGCCAGGACGACGAGGAGGAGCAACCGCAAGGATAGGCGCACACCGGAAGTCTACCGCGCAACCGACCGGCTCGCCAGTGCGGTCAGGCGCGAGTGGGTGTCAGTCGCCGGCACCCGGTGGTATGCTCTGCGCCATGCGACGATTCTCTACCTCGATGACCGCCTGCTGGCTCGTCGCGTGTTCTGCTCTTGCCGCGCAACAGTGGCCACAGTTCCGGGGAACGCAGGGCTCCGGCGTCGCCGACGATCAGCGACCGCCAGTGAGCTGGAACGTCGATGCCGGCCGCGGAGTCGTGTGGAAGACGCCCATCCCCGGGCTCGGGCACTCGAGCCCGGTCGTCTGGGGCGACCTGCTGTTTCTCACCACCGCGATCAGCAGCGACCCCAAGTCGGTCTTCGAGCCGGTGCTGAAGGGCGCACAGGACTTCCGCAGCGACACGGCTCGACATCAGTGGCGCGTGTACGCGCTGGATCGGGCGACCGGCAAGATCGTCTGGGACCGGCTGGCGCATGAGGGCGTTCCGAAGATCCCGCGCCACCCTCACAACAGCTACGCCTCGGCCACGCCCGCGACTGATGGGCGCCACGTCGTCGTGTCGTTCGGTTCGGAAGGGCTGTATTGCTACAGCGTGAAGGGCGACCTCCTGTGGAAGCAGGACCTCGGAGTGGTCCACGCGGGCAAGCACAACAACCCGGAGTACACGTGGGGTACGGCGAGCTCGCCGATCCTGTACCGCGGCATGGCGATCGTGCTCTGCGATTCGCTCGGCGACGGATACCTGGCCGCCTTCGACGTGGCGTCCGGACGCGAAATCTGGCGCACGAAACGCGAGACGCATCCGTCGTGGTCCACTCCCGCCATCTACGACGGTGCCGGCCGACCGGAGTTGGTGACGAACGCTGCGCCCGTCATCCAGGGCTATGACCCGTCGAACGGCAAGGAACTGTGGCGGCTGGGGCCCAGCACCACCAACACGACGCCAACGCCCGTCGTCGGGGAGGGGCTGATCTTCGTCGCGAATGGCTACAACCCCATCAAGCCGATTTACGCCGTCGTCCCGGGATCCCGCGGCGACCTCACGCTGAAGGAAGGCGCCACCCAGAGCGAGGCGATTGCCTGGAGCAGCGTGCGCGACGGACCGTACATGGCGACGCCCCTGTTGTACCGAGGCATCTTCTATGTGGTGTCCACGGGCGGCGTTGTCACGGCGCTCGAACCGCGCACGGGAAAGCAGATCTACCAGCAACGGCTCCCGCCAGGCGGCTATTCCGCCTCACCGGTTGCCGCCGACGGCCGCATCTACGTCGCGAGCGAAGATGGCCAGATCTTCACGATTCGCGCCGGGCGGACCTTCGAGGTCCTCGCGACGAGCGTGATGAACGAACCGACGATGGCCACGCCGGCGCTGGCCGGACAGATGCTGTTCGTTCGGACGGAGCACTGGGTCTGGGCGCTCGCTGACAGGGCGAAGTAGGCGCGGGGCTGGCCGGGAGACGCGGCGGAGATCCGTCTGGCTGACCCACCCGCGCGGCACGTCCCGGCCTTCGATCGTGACGTCGGCTCCCTCGCCGTCGGCGGTCACGGTCAACTCGACCGTGGACTCCGCACTCGAGTACTTCGGGACTGAGAACCGGAAGACCAGTCGCCTGGGCCGACCAGTTTCCAGGTACGTGCCGTCATGGGCGACGTCCTCGCCGCTGTGTCAAGGGCTGGCTGGCCGGTGCGCTGCCTGTTCGATGACGGAGATTCCGTTACCCGGGCAGGGGAGGGCGGGCCGATTACCACCTAACACCCCGCTAATCCGTCCGAAGAACAAGGAGGACATCATGGACCGAAGATGGTGGCTGAAGGCCGCTGCGGGTCTGAGCTTCTTCATGGCGGCGTGCCAGGCGGTGATCGCGGCCAGGCCGGCCGCCGCGGTGTACTTCCAGGCGTCGCCCAGCCTGGTGAGCGACCGTGTGCGGCTGTTCGTGATCGGAGGATCCGCCGCGCTGATTCCGTTGCTCTTCGGCGTCTACGCGCTGTCCGGGGCAGGCGTCATCCGGCGCCTGCCGCTCCTGCGGACAGCGTTGATTGGGATCGGGAGCCTGTTCCTCCTGCGCGGGCTGTTCATCACGACCACCGTTCTGGTGGCGCTGGGAATCCTGCCAGGACGAGTCTTCCCGGCGGGTGCGGCAACCCACCTGGTCTTCCTCTTGGCGGGAATCGCCTTCCTGGGGGGCGCCATCCTCAACTGGAGAGCATTGCGAGGTCGGGAGGCCGACCGTGACGAGTCGCCGAGTGTGCCGGCGTCGGCCGACCCCTCGCGCTACGACGTGCTCTACGTGGCAGGCGGCGAAGGCGTCCGGCGCCTGCTCGCCGATCACCGCGCCGCATTGGCACGCCTCATCGACCAGGTCCACGCGCGAGGCGACAGGCATGCTCCGGATGTTCTACTGCTCGGGGACGGGCAATGCCCGCAACGCCGCGCTATGGATGGTCGAGGCCTGGAGGGCGCGCGGACAGGCGGCCGAGGCCATCGACATCGCCCGAAGCCGCGCCGAGGACGTCGACGTGCAGGCCGGCGACGACATTGGCCTGGCGTCGCCGACGCACGGCTTCCACTTCCCGCCGATCACGCTCGCGTTCCTGTTTGCCTTCCCGCGGGCGCGATTCCGCAACCGCGTCTGCATCATCAACACCCGAGGGGGAGTGCGGCTCCTCGGCCTGTACATCCCAGGGCTGAGCGGCGCGGCGCGGCTGCTGGCCGCGCTCGTGTTCTCGCTCAAGGGCTACCGCGTGGTCGGCATGCGGCCGATCGACCTTCCCTCGAGCTGGGTCTCTCTGCATCCGGCCCAGCGGGACGAGGCGATCCGGGCGATCTACCGTCGCGGTGAAGCCACCTCGCGGCGCTGCGCCAACCGCCTGCTCGACGGCCGCCGCGACCTCCGCGCGCTCGTGGATCTGCCGCAGGACCTGCTGCTCGCCCCGATCGCCGTCGGTTACTACCTCGTCGGCCGGTTCGTGTTCGCCAAGTCGTTCGTGGCCTCCGCCGCCTGTGACGGCTGCGGCGCGTGCATCGACCAGTGTCCGGTCCAGGCGGTTCGGCTCGTGCGCAGGCGCCCTTTCTGGTCGTACCGGTGCGAGAGCTGCATGGGGTGCATGAACCGCTGCCCGAAGCGCGCCATCGAAAACGCCCACGGTTTCATCGCCGCGTTCCTGGTCCTCCTCAACGCAGCGATGCCGGTCGTCGTCTACCCCGTGCGGATGCCGCTGATCGCATTGGCATGGCCTGCCGGCGGCGTCGTCGCCAGGTTGGGACGGTCCGTCTTCGAGACCGTCTTCATGCTCGGGGCGTTGTTCCTGTCGTACCGAATCCTCCATCGCGGACTCCGTTTCCGCCCGATCGAGCGTCTGGCGGTCGCCACGTCTCTCACGCACTTCGGCTTCTGGCGACGCTACCACCCGCCGAGTTCACCGGGCGCAATTGAGCGGCGCGCCGGGATGGGCAATTCTGAGGGGGCGACTCGGAATCGAGGAGCACAAGAGGACAGCGGGAACCGCAGCGGCGCCGACGGTCGGTGTGGAAGGAAACCCCGATGAAGATCATTGCGGTCGAAGACCCAAGGGCGGTGGCAGTCGGAATCCACCTTCAGCGACATGGCCACCGCGCGGTGCGCCAACGGCGCACCATGAGCGAGGGAGCGAGGTTGTCGGAGGAATCCGAGCGACCGAGTCGAATGCTGCGGAAGGGGGCCCGATCTCGTGCTCCTCGACGTCATGCTGCCGAAGCTCGACGGCCTGGCAATCTGCTCGGAGTGAGGGGTCGGGACGCCGGGTGCGTCCCAACCCCGGCTGGGCGCTATCGACCGGCGGGCGGTGCGAACCGCCACACGTCGTTGTCAACCCTCAGGTAGTTCGTCGGGTCGGTGAAGTTGAACGTCTCGCGGTCGCCGCCGAACGTGTAGATGGATGGACGACTGCCGCCGGCCCCGCCCTGTACCACGAGGACGTCGAAGTCGTACTTGATGTCGTCGGGTGAGGCGGCGTTCCAGGGGGAGTCGCTCACGAGTTGCCAGAGCGCGCCGTCCTTGCTGACCCACACGTCCATCGGGTTGGCGGAGGGCCCAAACGGCGATGGCGGCAGCCCGAACCCGCCGAAGCAGGTGATCGTGTTGAGCAGCACGGCGCACTGATGGCCCGGACGCGGCGACCATCCGGCCTCGGGGGTCACGAGCTCCCAGTTCGCTCCGTCGCGCGAGCGCCAGACGTCGTTGAAGTACGGCGGACACGGCTTCGAGGGGTCGTCACACGTGAAGCCTTCCTCGCCGCCGAGCAGGTAGATCCAACCGTTCTTCTCGACGACCACGGCGCCGGCGCGCGGGGCCCAAGGGGCGGCGGTGGTGAGCAACTCCCACTCCCGACCGTCGCGTGACTTCCACACGTCGTTGAAGTAGACCCGAGCAGGCGGGCCGCCAATGATCGAGGAGTCGTCGTTCTTCGAGCCGCCCATGACATAGATCTCGTTCCTGAAAACGATCGCGCTCAGGCCGGCGCGGCCTTCCCAACCGGCGTTGCCGGTCATCTGCTCCCACCTGACGCCATCGCGGCTGCGCCAGACGTCGTTGAAGAACTCCGATCTCGACACGAAGGGAGGACAGCCAGGCACGCCGGGCGGGCACGGGTTCGGCTCGACCTCGAAGTTCTGGCCCCCGAGCACGTACATCTCGTTGGCCAGTGTGACGGCCTGGAAATACGCGCGCCGCGGCCAGTAGCCCGCTGCCTCCGCGTCGACCAGCAGTCGCCTCCAGGTCGCGCCGTGATCGCGGCTCGTCCAGACATCGCCCCAGATCGTGCTCGCGCCAGGCACGGGCGAGTTCGCGGGGGCGATCGGGGTGCGTCCGCCCATCAGGAAGAACCGTCCGTGGAGTTCCACGACCTGGAGCCCAGCGCGCGGCGTCCACTGCGCGTCGCCGGTGATCTCGGTCCAAGTGTAGCTGTCGAAGTTGAGACCCTTTGCCACGCCTTGGGCGAATGAGGCCCCAGCGGCACGAATGCCGGGAAGTGACGAGACGACCAACGTCAGTACGACGCCTGCGAACGGCAGGCCGAACCTTCTTGAAAGCATTCTGCACTCCTTCTTAGATAAGACGCCGGAAGCGACAAGAGGATCCATCGCACGCATCTACCGGACCCGGAGGACATCACGCCGCCCACCCACCGCTCCGCAGGCTAGCGGACGGCCCGCCATCGGACAGGGGGAGCACACAGGGAGAGCTACATCCGAGTCGCCCAGCCCTTGCGCGAGAAACGACGCGGGCCCGTGCGCCGACCGGGGGGCGTCCCGTCCACCCGCGTGTCGCAGATCAACAGTCTCGCGCTGCTGCCACTGCTCGCTTGCGCGTGACACCAGGGCTCGCCTCATGCCGGGTCGGCATCTGCTCTCAGGGGAGGCGGCCGACCGCCGTGGCGGCGAGCCGCTCGGCAATCTGCCGGCTGCCGTCTCCGGCGTCCACTTCGATTTCGATCAGGTACGCGCCGCGCAGGACGCGCAGGGTCTTCCCGGCCCAGTGAGCCTTGTCCCCGAGGCCGGTCACAGCTGTCACGTCGCCGGCGTTCCGCAGCGCGATCTCGAACGTGTCCTTCGCCTGCGCCGCCGGTCCGGCGTGGTAGCCGTTCCCCCCGCTGAAGACCGACGTCTGGACAATGTTGGAGAGTGACCGGCCCGCGACCTTCGGGGAATCGGGGTCGCCGTACGAGCAGGTCGAGAGCTCGGCGGCCCCCGCCTCCGCGGGTTCGAGCACCGTTCGTCCAGTCGCCTTCTCGATCTCCGCTTTCGTGAAGATCGAGCAGGCCTTGACCTGCTGAACCGAAGCCCTTCCAGCCGCCGGCGGGACTGCCGTTGCCGCGCTGGCCTGCTGTCCAGCCGCGCTGGCTGCCGCAGGTTCGTTGCCGCCACCACCGCCGCATCCGGCCAGCATCAGGCCGGCGAGCACGGCCGAGAGCAGAACCGGGCGGACCTCGACACATCGCGAATCCACGAGCATGTCTCCCTCCGTTGGGTCCTGGCCGTTGGCCGGACCCGGATCTGATGTCAGGTGGTTGGAAGCCCCGACGATGATAGCCGATCCTGGGACGGATTGGAGTCGTATCCGCTCACCTTCCGGCAGGTTGACGGAAGGCTCTCTGAAGGCCGCCGGCGCGACGGGGTGCGGCCTCAGGAGGCGCGAGGGCCGGCGGTGGTGGCGCGCAGCGTCGCGACCGCTTCGGTGTCAGGGATCGGCACGCCCTAAGGCCGTTTGACAGCAGCGCGTGAGAATCATAGTGTGAGCAGGGCTACTCAGTGCACGTGGGAGTGGCCGCCGCGTCCGGTCAGGAGTCCGGTGTGAAGTTTCAAGTGATCGGCGAGATCGAGGCGATTGAGACGATCGTCGCCGGGATCGGCGTGAGAGTGCGGTCGTCCCTGCGCAAGTTGTACGGCAAGGGTCGGTGGCGAAAGCTGAAGGGCGTCGCGACGGTGCGCCTCGAGAATGGCAATCTCCGGCGGGTGGAGTTACATCGGCACGAGGCCCACGGCATCGGGCGACGGGACCTGAAGATCAAGACCTACGTGGACGAGCCATGAAACGCGTGACGAAACAACTTGCGGTGTGCCTGGACAACGATGGGAACGAGTCGTCGCTCATTCCCGGGAAGATCTACCGGGTCATCCCGGATCCACGCGCTGCCAAGGACGCGCTCCTCCGGGTCATCGACGAGAGCGGAGAAGACTACCTCTTCAGTCAAACCCAGTTTGCGCTCGTGGACTTCCCTCAGGCGGTCCGCAGGAAGATCCTCGCCCTGCAGCGCGCCAGTTGAGGGATGTTGCGACACAGGAGCGCACCGTTTGCATCGGTACGCGCGCGCCGCACGCTGGGGCGAAACCGCGGTCAGCTGTCGATGTTGGGTTGGCCGAGCCGTCCGCCTTCGCCCTGCGGGCTTCGGCGCGACAGCCTTCGCCTGCCACTTGGCTTGCCGAGCCGTAGCTCATCCGAGGGTCGAGCAAGCCGAGGATGAGCGAAGGCTGGTGCGGAAGGGGACTACACGTGCGAGGCAGCTGTCAGTCTCGCCGATACGGTCAGTAGGGCGTCCCAATTCAACCAGCACTCCTGAATCTTACCGCCATGAAATCGATGCAGGTAGATGATCGGGCAGTCGATTTCGCGGCCAGCGGCGGCGACGCCAAGAAACTCGCCTTTCAGGACGGCAAGGAAGCGGACTCGGGTCGCGAGCTTCTCGTCATCTCCGAACTCATCCTCGATGATGTGCTGCATGTTGGCGAAGGTCCGGAACGCCGCCCGCGTATGTTCTCGCAGAGCCTCACGGCCCACCACATCGGCGGGGTCGGAAAGCGTTGAGCCGCCGGTGTGCAGAACGTAGTCCTCGGGAAAGAGGCTCTCGATCAGGGCGAAGACCTCCGCTTCGTCCCCGTGGTCAATCGCCTTCAAGTAACGGTTCAGCTTCTCACGGTTCTCCTCGAACGACATCGCATCCTCCTTGAGAGTGACAGTGTCTCCGAAGGTCGTTGCAGGTGCCGATTGTACGCGGCCGGTGCGCCGTCGTCGAGCCGGATCTGAATGTTAGCTATCCGTTAGCTACTCTCGGCCCGTACAGCGAAAAGGCCCCGGTTTTCGGGGCCTTTGTATTTCTGGTGCGGAAGGGGGGATTCGAACCCCCACGCCCTTGCGGGCGCCAGCCCCTCAAGCTGGTGCGTCTGCCAGTTTCGCCACTTCCGCGTAAGAGGGTAACGGTCCCGAGCCCTACTTCTTCGCCGGAGCCGCGGGGGCCGGAGCCGCCGGCGCGCTGATTGGCGCCGACTTTCCGCCGACAACCGAGGAAGCCCCCCCGCGCTGCCAGAGGATCCCGAGGCCGATCGAGCCGATCATGAACAGCACCGCGGCCACCGTGGTGATCCGCGTCAGGAGCGTTGCGCCGGCGCGGGCGCCGAACGCCGTCTGGCTGCCGCTGCCGCCGAACGCGCTCGCGATGTCGCCGCCCCGCCCCTGCTGGAGCAGGATCGCCATCAACAACACCAGGCACACCGCCACGTACGCGAACGTCATCAAGTATTGAAGAACCACGGCTGCTCACTCGCTCGCGGGGCTGAAGCCCCGCGCCACACCGACAACGACCCGCGGGGCTGCCTTCGACTTCGCTCAGGCCAGGAAAGCCCCGCGCCACACCGACAACCCCCAATTATATCCCGCCGGGGCGGCTGGCGGCCACGATTTCGGCAAACGCCTTTGGATCGAGACTGGCCCCGCCCACCAGCGCGCCGTCCACATCCGCCTGGCTGACCAGTTCCTTCGTGTTGGCCGGCTTGACGCTGCCCCCGTAGAGGATCCGGCAGGCATCGCCCGCTTCCGCGCCGAACCACTCCCGCAGCCGCCCCCGGATGTGCGCGTGGGCCTCCTGCGCCTGCGCGGAGGTGGCGTTCCGCCCGGTGCCGATCGCCCAGACGGGCTCGTAGGCGACCGCCAGCCGGGCGACGGCGTCCGCCGACAGCCCGGCGAGCCCGAGCCTCAGCTGCCGATCGAGCACGGCCAGCGTCTGCTCGCGCTCCCGCTCCTCGAGCGTCTCGCCGACGCAGACAATCGGCGTCAGACCGCCCGCGACCGCCGCGTGCACCTTCTTGTTCACGTGCTCGTCTGTTTCCCCGAACTTCGTCCGCCGCTCGGAGTGCCCGATGATGACGTAGCGCGCCCCCGCGTCCGTCAGCATCCCCGCGCCGACCTCGCCTGTGAACGCGCCTTCGCGCTCCCAGTACAGATCCTGCCCGGCAATGCCCACGCGCGTGCCGCGCGTCGCCTCGACCCCGGCCGCGACCGAGAGAAACGGCGGCGCCACCACGATCTCGACATCCTCAACGCCCGAAACGAGCGCGGTGAACTCGCGGAAGTAGGCGGCCGTTTCCGCGACGGTCTTGTACATCTTCCAGTTGGCGGCGACAAAGGGAGTGCGCATTGGGACACCTGACGCCGCCAGCCGGCAGCGGTCAGCTGGCAGCGGATCATCCGTGACGGTGATCCGCCGCAGGCTGCCAGCCACCAGCTGTCAGCTTGTGGTTACTTGTTTCCGAGCGCCGCGACCCCGGGCAGAACCCGTCCACCCAGGAATTCCAGCGACGCGCCGCCGCCGGTGGAGATGTGCGTGATGCGATCGGCCACGCCCGCCTTCGACACCGCGGAGACCGAATCGCCGCCTCCGATGATTGTCGTGCCCTTGACGTCGGCAACCGCTTTCGCCAGCGCGTTGGTCCCGGCGTCGAACGGCGGCATTTCGAAGACGCCCATCGGCCCGTTCCACACCACCGTCTTCGCCCCGCCGACGAGCGCCCGGAACGCCGCCACGGTAGCCGGACCGATGTCGACCCCCATCCGGTCCCCAATCGAGGCATCGTCGACGGCGAGCGTCGCGTGCGGGGTTCCGGCTTCGAGCCGGTCCGCGACGACATGGTCGGTCGGCAGCGCGAGTGTCACGCCGCGCTCGCGCGCGTGCTCCGTGATGTGGCGCGCCGCTTCCAGTTTGTCGTCCTCCACCAGCGACTTGCCGACGGCGAGCCCGCTCGACTTGAGGAACGTATACGCCATCGCGCCGCCGATGGCGAGCGCGTCCACCTTGCCGAGCAGGTTCTCGATCACCTCGATCTTGTCCGACACTTTCGCCCCGCCGAGGATCGCCACGAACGGGCGGTCCGGCGCGCCAAGCGCGTGGCCGAGGTACTGGACTTCCTTCTCCATCAGCAGCCCGGCTGCAGGCTGCGGCAGGAGTTTCGTGATGGCCTCGACCGACGCGTGCGCCCGGTGGCTCGAGCCGAACGCGTCGTTCACGTAGGCGTTGGCCAGCGCCGCGAGCTCGGCCGCGAACGCCGGGTCGTTCTTCTCCTCCTCCGCGTGGAAGCGGAGGTTCTCGAGGAGGACGACCTTTCCGCCAGCTTCGGCCCGGTCTGCCGCCGCCTTCGCCGACGGCCCCACGCAGTCGTCGGCGAACTCGACCGGCCGGCCGAGCAGTTCCGCGAGACGCGCGGCTGCCGGCTGGATTGTGTAATCGAGGTTGACCTTGCCCTTCGGCCGGCCCAGGTGCGAGGCCAGGATCACCGTGGCGCCGTGCTCGAGGGCATACGTGATCGTCGGGAGCGACGCCCTGATCCGCGTATCGTCCTTGATCTGGCCGCCCTTGATCGGAACGTTGAAGTCCACGCGCATGAACACGCGCTTGCCTGATAGATCCAGGTCTCTGATGGTTAGTTTAGCCACAGCCATACCCTCTTCGCCCGCTCGAGGCGGTCCTTTGCCCCCTCACCCCTGGTCCCAGGTCCCTGCTACAGCCCCTTCTTCTCGATCAGGCGCAGCAGGTCGATGCACCGGCACGAGTAGCCCCACTCGTTGTCGTACCAGGAGAGGACCTTGAGGAAGTCGCCGTCCATCACCTTGGTGTAGGCCGCGTCGAGCATCGACGAGTGCGGGTTGCCGCGGAAGTCGATCGACACGAGCGGCGCGGTGACGTACTCGAGGATGCCCTTGAGCGGCCCGTCCGCCGCCGCCTTGAATGCCGCGTTGACCTCTGCGGCCGTCGTCTTCTTCGCGAGGAGGACGGCGAGGTCCACCACCGACACGTTCGGCGTCGGGACGCGCATCGCGAACCCGTCCAGCTTGCCCTTCAGCGCGGGGATGACCTCGCCCAGCGCCGAGGCCGCGCCTGTGGTCGTCGGGATCATGGAGAGCGCCGCGGCGCGGGCGCGCCGGATGTCCTTGTGCGGCAGGTCGAGCAGGTTCTGGTCGTTCGTGTAGGAGTGGATGGTCGTCATCCAGCCCTTGACGATGCCGAACTGGTCCTGGAGGACCTTGGCCACCGGCGCGAGGCAGTTGGTCGTGCAGGACGCGTTCGAGATGATGTGGTGCTTCGCCGCGTCGTAGACCTCGTCGTTGACGCCAAAGACCAGCGACACGTCAGGCCCCTTCGCCGGCGCGGTGATGATCACCTTCTTCGCGCCCGCCGCCAGGTGCTTCGCGGCGTCGTCGCGCTTGGTGAACTTGCCGGTGCCCTCGAAGACGAGGTCGACGCCGAGCGCCTTCCAGGGCAGCTCGGCCGGGTCCTTCACCGAGAGGACCTTGAACGCCTTGCCGTTCACGCTGATGGAGCCCTCGCCGGCCTTGACGTCCGCCGTGAGATTCCCGAGCAGCGAGTCGTACTTCAGCAGGTGCGCGAGCGTCTCGGCGCTGGCGATGTCGTTGACGGCGACAAAGTCGATGTCGTCGTTGCCGAGCGCTGCCCTCATGATGTTCCGGCCGATGCGGCCGAACCCGTTGATGCCGACCTTGATTGCCATGACCTGCCCTCCAGATGGAAGAAGAAGACGGGGGTGACCGACGCCGGTCGTACCCAAAGACCTCATATTATAGTCAATGCGGCGGTTTGCCGGGCCAGCAAAGCGCACGCTATACTTCATTCTTTCCGGGCAGCCACACGTGTGCCCACCGGCCGTCGAAGCTCGGCTCGATGTACCTCCTCTACACCGGCGTCAGCCTCGCGCTGTTCGTGCTCCTGCTGCCGCGCTTCGTCTATCAGGCGCTGCGATACCGGAAGTACGTGACGAACCTGCGCCAGCGGCTCGGCTACCTGCCGGTGTCGTTCAACGTGGACGGCGAGGAGTCGATCTGGGTGCACGCCGTTTCGGTGGGGGAGGCGCTGGCGGCGCGGACGCTGGCGGCGGACCTGAAGAAGCGGTACCCGTCGCTTCGGCTGTTCGTCTCGACGACCACGGTGGCCGGCCAGCAGGTGGCGTCGCGGGACATCGGCGAAGCCGACGGCGTCTTCTACTTCCCCCTCGACTTCCCGTTCATCGTCCGGCGGACGCTGGGACTGGTGAACCCGCGGCTCTTCATCATGGTCGAGACCGAGATCTGGCCGAACCTGCTGCGGGCCTGCCGGCGCGCGGGGGTGAAGACGGCCGTGGTCAACGGCCGGATCTCGACGCGGTCGTACCCGCGCTATCGCCTCGTGCGGTCTCTGTTCAGGCGGGTGCTGGCCGACATCGACTGCTTCGCGATGCAGTCGCGCGAGTCGGCCGACCGGCTGATCGACCTGGGCGCCGAACCGGCGCGCGTCAGCGTCACGGGCAACCTGAAGTTCGACTCCCTCAGGGCGGCCGCCGTCGCCCCGGGTTCCGACCGCGCCAAGCCCCGCGTGCTCCGCTTCTTCGACGTTCCGGAGAGCCGGCCCATCGTGATAGCCGGGTCCACGATGCGCGGCGAGGAGACCGTCGTGCTGAAGGCGTTCGAGCGGGTGCGGGCGAGCGCGCCCCGGGCGCTGCTCGTCGTCGCGCCCAGACACCCGGAGCGCTTCGACGAGGTGGAGCGGCTGGCGCGGGCCGAGGGGTTTCGCACGGCGCGGCGCACGCAGTTGACCATCGACGAGGACCCGGCGGCCGACGTCGTCGTGCTCGACACGATCGGCGAGCTGGCGCAGCTCTACCGGCTCGCCACCGTCGTCTTCGTCGGCGGCAGTCTCGTGCCGACCGGCGGGCACAACATCCTGGAGCCGGCGGCGTTCGGCCGGCCGATTCTGTTCGGCCCGCACATGCAGAACTTCAGGGAAATCGCCGCGACGTTTCTGGAGCACCGCGCGGCGATCGAGGTCCGGGACGAGTGGGAACTCGAGGCAGCCTTCCGCGACCTGCTGGCCGACGGGGCACGGCGCAGCGCCCTCGGCCGCGCGGCGCAGGCCATCGTGGACGGGAATCAGGGCGCGCGCGAGCGGACGCTGCAGGCGCTCGACGCGCTGCTGCCTCCCGGCGGCGCGGTGAAGATCCGGCCGTTCAGGAGAGTGAAGTAGGGAGAACGGTGTGGCGCGGGGCTTTCCTGGCCTGAGCGAAGTCGAAGGCAGCCCCGCGTGGCATCTTGCGATCGGGTGATCTTGCGATCGTGCGATATTGGCGCCGCCCAGAGCCGAAAGCCGGGAGCCGACCGTGTTGAGCCCGCTGTACGCCGCCGTTGCCCGTGAGCGACGCCGGTGGTACGCCCGCCGCCCGGACCGGCGACGTCGGCTGAGCCGGCCCGTCCTGAGTGTCGGCAACGTCGCCGTCGGGGGCACCGGCAAGACGCCGCTCGTCGCACACATCGCCCGGCTGCTGCAGGCTGCCGGCCACCGCCCGGCCATCCTGACGCGAGGCTACGCACGGGCGCATCCGTCGGACGGCGTGACGGTGGTCAGCGACGGCACGCGCCTCGTCGCGGACCTCGACCGCGCGGGAGACGAGCCGCTGATGCTCGCGCGCCAGTTGCCGGCGGTGCCGGTGCTGGTGTCGAGCGACAGGTATCTGTCAGGTCGGCTGGCCGAACGCCACTTCGGCTGCTCGGTCCACCTGCTCGACGACGGGTTTCAGCATTTCCAGCTCGAGCGCGACATCGACCTGGTCCTGGTGTCCGGCGACAATCTCGCGAGGCCGGTGACGCTGCCGTCCGGACGTTTGCGGGAGCCGCTCGACGTCGTGCGCGAGGCATCGGCGGTCATCCTCAACGACGTCGACTCGGCGCAGGTCGAGGCGGCGTCAGGGGCGCTGGGTGCGCCGACCGTGTTCCGGCTCGCGCGCGAGCCCGGCCCGGCGAGGCCGGCTGAGTCCGGCGGTCGAGTCCTGCCCCCGGCAGCCGGCACTCGCGTGCTTGCGGTGGCAGGCCTGGCGAGGCCGGCGCGGTTCTTCGCGGACCTCGGTCGTCAGGGATGGACGGTGGCAGGCACGCTGGCGTTCGGCGACCACCATCGCTACACCCGCCCCGACCTCGACCGCATCGCGGCGGCGATGCGCGCCGCGGGTGCGGAGCTGGTCGTGACCACGGAGAAGGATCTGGTGCGGATGCTCCGGTTGCGGCCGTGGCCGGCGCCGGTCGCGTTCGTGCCGCTCAGCGTCCGCGTCGAACCCGCGGCGGAGTTCTCGGCGTGGCTGACTCAGAGACTGGGGTAGGCGGCACGGATCGGCATCGGTTCTCAGTTGCCAGTGGTCAGCGTGACACGCGTGATCGACTGACGACTCAGAACTGAAAACTCAGCACTGCAGAGTGGAACATTGCGTCATCGCCTCGAATACCTGCTCGTGGCCTCCGTGGCCTTCTCGGTCCGGCACCTGCCGTGGCGGGCCGTCAGCTTCCTGGGAGGCACGCTGGGGCTGCTCGTCTATGCGCTCGACGGGCCGCGGAGGCGGGTGACGCTGGACAACCTGGCGCGGGCGTTTCCCGGACGTCCGGCAGCGGAACGCCGGCGCATCGCCCGGAGCGTCTTTCGCCACTTCGGTCGGATGGTGTTCGAACTGCTGAAGTTCAGCGCGCTCGCGCCGGACGACATGCTGGCGCGCGTCGAGTTCGACGGAGAGGAGCACGCACGGCACGCGTACGCCGCCGGGCGCGGCGTCTTCTTCCTGACGGCCCACTTCGGCTGCTGGGAGATGAACGGCCTCGTGCACGCCCTGCGCCTGGCGCCGATCGGGCTCATGGCGAGGCCGCTCGACAACCCGCTGCTGCATGGCCTGCTCGAGCGGGCGCGGCAGTCGACGGGCAACTTCGTCATCTACCGGAAGGGCGGCATCCGGCGGACCCTGCGCGCCATCGAGTCGGGCCAGGGCGTGGCGATTCTCATCGATCAGCACATTCACGGCCCCGACGCGACCTGCGTCGACTTCTTCAACCGGCCGGCGGCCACCACGACGGCGCTGGCTGCGCTGGCGCTGCGCACGGGCGCGCGGGTGGTCCCGGTGTTTGCGATCCCGACCGGTCCCGGCCGGTATCGCATGGTCTACGAACGCGCGGTGGACGTGCCGCCTGGCGACTCGGCCGACCCGATCCGCGAATTCACCCAGCGCTGCACCGACGTGCTGGAGATGTACGTGCGACGCTACCCCGAGCTGTGGCTGTGGATGCACCGCCGCTGGCGTGACGCGGCGACGTCGGCCGAGCCGTCGCGCGACCTGTTTCCGGCGGGCGGCTTCGACGGGGAGCCGGCGGACGACCGGAGCGAGCCCTAGCAGCTGCCCGGCGCGGAGCATGTAAGCGATGCCTCAGACGATGGTCGTGCTGACGCCGAACTGGCTGGGCGACGCCGTGATGGCGCTGCCCGCGCTGGCCGCGGTTCGGCGTCACGACGGCGCGGCCGCGCTGATCGTGGCCGCGCGTCCTTCGACCGCCGCCCTCTTTCGCATGGTGCCCGGCGTGGACCGCGTCGTCTCGCTCGACGCATCGTCCCGGCGGGCGGACGCCGAGGTGCTTGCGTCGATCGAAGCCGACTGCGCCCTTCTGCTCCCCAACTCCTTTGGCAGCGCCTGGGCCGCGCGCCGCGCCGGCATCCCCGAGCGCTGGGGGTACGCATCCGACTTCCGGAGACCGCTGCTGACGAAGGCCGTCCGCAAGCCGCGCGGGCGGATGCACCAGTCCCAGGTACTACGTCGCGCTGGTGTCGGCGCTCGGCATGACGCCAACAGGAGAGGCTCCGCGGGTCGTGGTGCCGGAGGAGGCGCGCCGCCGGGCTGCGGATCTTCTCGCGCGGCATGGCGTCGGCGGCGAGGCAACGGTCGTCGGCATGGCTCCGGGAGCCGCCTACGGCGGCGCGAAACAGTGGCCGCCCGGGCGGTTCGGCCAGCTGGCGCGGCTGCTGCACGAGCGTCGCGGCGTCGTGTCGGTGCTGGTCGGCTCGAGCGCGGACCGCGCGGCCGGCAACGAGATTGCGCCAGGCCCGCACGTCGTCGATCTCATCGCGCAGACCGACCTGACGGTGCTGGCCGGCGTGATGGCGCGCTCGCGCGCCTTCGTCTCGAACGATTCGGGCGCGATGCACATGGCCGCGGCGGTCGGGCTGCCGGTCACCGCCATCTTCGGAGCGACCGACGAGCGGGCCACCGCGCCTCTCGGCCCGGCGTCCCGGTCCGTGCCCGCTCATGAGATACTCACGTGCGACGTCTGGTGCCGTCCCTGCATGCTGCGCGAGTGCCCCATCGACCACCGCTGCATGAAGGGCATCGATCCGGTGCGCGTCTGCGAGGCGGTCGAGCGGCAGCTGGCCGATCGACCGGCGAATGGAGGGCTGTGAAGCGCGCCGTCTTCCTGGACCGTGACGGGACCGTGATCGAGGAGGTGGGGTACCTCAACCGCCTCGACCGCGTGGCGTTCTTCCCGTGGAGCGTGGACGCGATCCGCGTGCTCAACGAGGCGGGCCTGCTGGTGGTCGTCGTCACCAACCAGGCGGGCGTGGCGCGGGGCTACTTCGACGAGGCGCTGGTCCGCGACACGCACGCGCTCATCGACCGGCGGCTGGCGGCCGGCCGCGCGCGGGTTGACGCGTACTACTACTGCCCGCATCACCCCGACGGCGTCGTGGAGTCGCTGCGGCGGACGTGCGAGTGCCGCAAGCCGAAGCCGGGGATGATCCACCAGGCGGCTTGCGACCTCGACATCGACGTCGCGGGCTCGTTCGTCGTCGGCGATCGGTGGCTCGACGTCGAGATGGGCCGCGCGGCCGGCACGGCGGCGGTGCTCGTGCGGACGGGCTACGGCCAGAACGAGGAACGCCGGCCCGGGGACCAGGTGGCGGCCGACTTCGTGGCCGACAACCTCATGGACGCGGCGTCGTGGATATTACTGAGGCTCAGGGCTCAAGGCCCAGGGCTCAGGCAGTGACTATGCAGACACCCCCTACGGCCAATCCCCAGCCCGGCGAGCAGGAGCGGCGGGCGCGACTGCTGGCCCTCGTCGACACCTTCGCGCAGCGCCGCGTGGCGGTCGTGGGCGACGTGGTGGCCGACGAGTTCCTGACCGGGCAAATCTCGCGGGTGTCCCGCGAGGCGCCGGTCCTGATCCTCCGCTACCACTCGACGACGATCGTCCCAGGCGGCGGCGGGAACGCGGCGAACAACGTCGCGGCGCTCGGCGGACAGGTCGACCTCTACGGCCTCATCGGAGCGGACGAAGCCGGACGCGCCGTGGCCAAGGTGTTTCCGCGCACGGTGAAACTGTCGGGCGTGATGCGGCCCGACGGGTTCCGCACGCCGACGAAGACGCGCGTGCTGGCGGGAGGCATCCACTCGGCGAAACAGCAGATCGTGCGCATCGACCGCGAGCCGGCCGACCCGCCGCCGGCGCCCGTGCTCCAGGCGTTCGCCGAGAAGGTGCTGGCCACCATCGATCGCGCCGACGCCGTGCTCCTCTCCGACTACGGCTACGGCGTCGTCACGCCGCTCCTGGCCGAGGCGATCGTCCACCGCCTGGCGTCGTCGCCGCGGCGGCGACCGGTGCCGGTGCTCGTCGACTCCAGGTACAACCTGGGCGCGTTTCGCGACGTCACCGCCTGCACGCCGAATCAGCCCGAGGTGGAGCAGTTGCTCGGCGTCCGCATCAACGACGACATGGACGCGCTCGAGCGCGCCGGCCGCACGCTGCTGCGGCGGCTGCGGATGAACGCGGTGCTCGTCACCCGGGGCAGCCACGGCATGTCGCTGTTCGAGCCGAAGGCGCCGACCGTGCACATCCCGATCTTCGGCAGCGACCAGATTGCCGACGTGACCGGCGCCGGCGACACCGTGATGGCGTCGATGGCGCTGGCGCTGGCGGCGGGGGCGTCGTTCTACGAGGCGGCGCGGCTGGCCAACTACGCCGGGGGCATCGTGGTGATGAAGCGCGGCACCGCCACCGTGTCGGCCGACGAGCTGAAGCAGGCCATCCTGTCGGACGGCGCCTCGGCGTGAATTTCGCGATCGTGCGATCTGGGGATCTTGCGAAGTGGGTCGTGCGAGCCGGACCGCGGGCACCAGATCGCAACTTCGCAACTTCGCCAGATCGCAACTTCGCCAGATCGCCAGGTCGCCAGGTCGCCAGATCGCAAGATCGCCAGATCGCAAGATCGCAACTTCGCAAGATCGCAAGATTGTCGATGTCCATTGTCACCGAAGCCGAACTGGATCGCCTCGTCCTGGCCGATCGAGCCGCCGGGCGCCGCATCGCGTTCGCCAACGGCTGCTTCGACGTGCTGCACGTCGGGCACGTGCGCTACCTGGCGGGCGCGGCGGCGGAGGCCGACCGGCTGATCGTCGCGGTGAATGACGACGGCGCGGTGGCGAGGCTGAAGGGGAGCGGGCGGCCGGTGCTGCCCGCCGCGGCGCGTGCGGAGCTGGTGGCGGCGCTTCGCGGCGTGGACTACGTCGTCGTCTTCCCGGACGCGACCGTGGCGCGGCTGCTCGAGCGGTACCGGCCGGACGTGCACTGCAAGGGGACCGACTACACCGTCGACTCGGTACCCGAGCGCGAGACGGTGCGGGCCTACGGCGGCCGCGTGGCGATTGTCGGCGACGCCAAGGACCATTCGACCACCGAGTTGCTGACGAAGATCAGGAACGAATGACTGCTGAATCTTGCGATCTTGAGATCTTGCGATCTTGCGAATTGGGGACTCGCGTCGACGATCGCCGGATTCACTTCGCAAGATCCCCAGTTCGCGCGATTGCAAGATGAAGATCCTTCTGGTACGGTTGGGCGCCCTCGGCGACATCGTGCACGCGCTGCCCGTGGCCGCGGCGCTTCGCGAGCGGTACCCGGATGCGCGGATCGACTGGCTCGTCGATGTCCGCCACGCGGCGCTCCTCGATTTGGTGCCGGTCATCGACCGCCGCGTGGCAGTCGACAGCCGGCGGTGGGGGACCGCGCTCGGCGGACTCCGCGCGATCAGGCGTGACCGCTACGACGTCGCCCTCGACATCCAGGGGCTCGTGAAGTCGGCGGTCTTCGCGCGGCTGTCCGGCGCGGCGCGCGTGGTTGGATTCACGCGACCGCATCTCCGGGAGAAGCCGGCGGCGTGGTTCTACTCGGAGGCGTGCGATCCAGGCGCCGCCATTCACGTCATCGACAAGAACCTGTCGGTGCTGGCCCTGTTCGGCATCGCCGAGCGGCGGCGGCGGTTCCCGCTCGCGGTGCCGGACTCGGCGGCGAGTGGGCCGGTGGTCGAACGCGTGCGCCGCGACGGCGCAGGCGGCTACGCGCTCATCAACCCCGGCGCGGCGTGGCCGAACAAGCAGTGGCCCGCGGCACGATTCGGCGAAGTCGCTTCGGCGCTGGCCTGCCGGCATGCGCTGCTGCCCGTCGTCTTGTGGGGCCCGGGCGAACAGGCGCTGGCGGCCGCGGTCGTGGAGGCGTCCGGCGGAACGGCGATGGCCGCGCCGCCCACCGGCATCGGCGATCTTCTGGCGCTCGCGCGGGGCGCCCGGTTGATGGTGTCGGGCGACACGGGACCTCTGCACCTTGCGGCCGCGGTCGGCGCGCCCGTCGTGGCGCTGTTCGGCCCGACCGATCCGGCGCGCAACGGTCCGTGGGAGGCGGCCGACATCAGCCTCTCGCGTTTCGCCGACTGCGTGTGTCACTATCAGAGACGGTGCCGCCGGAACAGCGGCTGCATCGAGGACATTGCCGTCGAGGATGTGCGTGGAGCCATCGACAGACGTCTTGCCGCCGCCGACCCGAATGCCTGACCTCTCACTGCGCCTGGCGCGGGTACGAGTGCCCGTCGGATTCGCGGCGAGCGTCGTCGCCGTCGTGCTCGCGCATCCCACGTGGCGTTCGATCGTCGCCGGTCTTCTTCTCGCTGCCGCCGGTGAGGCGATCCGCTTTTGGGCGGCAGGCCACCTGGAGAAGGGGCGGGAGGTGACCTCGTCCGGGCCGTACCGGCTCACGGGACATCCGCTCTACCTGGGCTCGACCCTGCTCGGCGCAGGGTTCGCGGTCGCGTCGAACAGCGTGGTGGTCGGCGTGATGGCGGCGATCTATCTCGCGCTGACGCTGGGCGCCGCGATTCGCAGCGAGGAGGCAGGGCTCAGGGCGAAGTTCGGGGGCGAGTACCAGGCCTACCGGGCGGGGCGTGCCGCCGGTTCCCGGCGGGCATTCAGCCTGGGTCGCGCGATCCGCAACCGCGAGCACCGGGCGGTGGCGGGTCTGGCGACGGTGATGATTCTACTCGCGCTGAAAAGATGGCTGCTGCTATAATAAAAAGCTCTGCCGGCAGCGGGCGGTTAGCTCAGTGGTAGAGCACCGGCTTTACACGCCGGCTGTCGCAGGTTCGAATCCTGCACCGCCCACCAGGGTCGTGCGGGGCGTTCGCAGGTCCGATCGCGGCGTGGACAGACGTCGCGAATCGAAACGGGCCGCGGGCGCGGGGTGGTTCCACCCAGGTGCGGGGTCGTAGTTCAGCTGGTTAGAACGCCGGCCTGTCACGCCGGAGGTCGCGGGTTCGAGTCCCGTCGACCCCGCCACTTCAGCACACCACCCGCCGCATCAGCGCGAACAGGCCGCCGCGCATCCGCGCGAAGACGAGGACCGGCACCAGGGTGGCGGCGACCGACACCAGCGCACCCGCGGCCACGATCGGCGACAGCGCTGTCGGCCACCCGGTCCGGGCCAGCACCGCAGCGCCGACGACCAGCGTCAGCGCCCAGTAGACGCGCATGACGAGCCGCTGACCGGCCCCGAGCGGCCGGGCGGACGCCTGGAGATTCGCGCGAGCCGCGCAACGGGCGGCGGAGAAGGGCGGGAGTTCCGGGCAGGGCTCGCCCGCGAACAGCGCCCGCAGCGCCCGGTCGGCGGCTTCCTGTTCGTGGCGCCCCTCCCGCAGTTGGCGATCATCGCTCATGAAAGCCCTCGTGCCCGCATCGCGTGATACAACAGCTTTCGGCCTCGGTGCAGCCGCGACTTCACCGTGCCGGTCGGAATCTGCAGCGTCGCGGCGATCTCCTCAGCCGCGAGATCCATCCAGTAGTGCAGATGGATGACGCTGCGCATCTCATCAGGCAAGACCTCGAGGCATCGCGCGACCACCCGTGTCCGTTCCGTCGCTTCCGCCGACCGGTAGGGATCGTTGCCCCGGTCGGCCGTCTGCCGTTCGTCGAGCGCGTCCAGGCTCACGTGCGGCTTCCGCCAGCGCGCGTGGCGCCGCCGGTCGATGGCCAGGTTCACCGCGAGGCGGCGAAGCCAGGTCCGGAACGTGCTGTCGCCGCGGAAGTCCTTCATGTGCGCGGCCAGCCGGACGAACACCTCCTGGGTGACGTCCTGAGCGTCCCCGACGCCTCCCGGGCCGAGCACCGACAACGCCAGCCGGAACACCCACTTCTGATGCCGTTCGACCAGCGCCGCGAACGCCGCGTGGTCGCCGCGCGTCACGCAGGCCTCGACCAGCGGCATGTCGGCGTCAGCCGGCTGCGCCTCCGCCACGCGGGACGGCGGGCGCCACTCCAACGCGGCCGGCAGGGCGCCGATCGTCGCGGCGCCCAGGCACGCGTCGTCGGCGCACACCGTCAGCTCGCGGGCTCCTGCGGCGCCGTCAGCCCGTAGTACAGGAGCAGCCCCAGCGAGGCCATCAACGGGATCACGGCGAGCGAGGCCGCCAGCTTCAATGCCTCGGCATCGGTCGACGTGGCCGGCAGCCACCACGCCAGCAGCAGAGCGCCGGCGCTCCCACACAGCATCACCAGCCCGAGGGCCAGCGCCACCCGGCGATCGAGCCCGCCGTCGAGCAGCCGACCCGTCCACGCCTCGTCCAGCCAGGCATCGAACTCGCTCCCCGTCTGGATCTCGGAGACTGGAAGACCCTTTGCCATGGCCAGCATCCGCTCCTCGTGCGCCATCTCGTGGAGCCGCAGCCGCTGCCGGTTGCGCAGATGGCACCGCAGGACGCCCAGCGCCGGCAGTCCCAGGATCAGCAGCGCCGCCGTCAGGAACTCGTTCATGTCGCCTCGCCTCGGTCGGGTGCTCACGAGCCGCCCGTACTCCATAGACGAGGGCGGCGCCGCTGCCGGGTCCCGCACGCCGGCCGGCCGCTGTGTCTCTCCAACCAACCGTCGGGGCGAAGTGGGAAATGAACATACGGTCGATTGGACGTCGATCCGCCGCCGGCTGCGCCTCGAACGGGCCTCGCTTCCTGCTACATCGCGCCGCTATCCGGTTGCAGCGAATGGTGTTTGCGGCGGCGTGACCAGTTCCTGCAGGGTGGCGACCGGCGTCTGCGGGTGCTCGACCGCCGCCTGAAAGGCAGGGCCGAAATCCCCCGCTGGAGCGTCTACTCCATTCGTAGACGGTCTGGAGGAACGACATGCAGACAAGTCCGGTTCACGCCATCGGCCCGGCGACTGCGGCCGCCGCGCCCACCGCCTGCGGGGCAGGGGACCATCGGTCGGCGCGCTATTCCGCGGACCTGCGCATCGACGGGTGGCTCGTCCAGCCGACGCTCAACCTGCTCACGCGCGAGAACGCGAGCGTGCGGCTGCGGGCGCAGCTCATGGACCTGCTCCTCTGCCTCGCCAGCCGGCCGGGCAGAGTCTTCGCCAAGGAGGACCTGGTGGCCGAGGTGTGGGAGGGCCGCTGGATCGCCCAGTCGGCGCTGTCACGGTGCGTGGCGGAACTCCGCGCGGCGCTCGGTGACGATGCGCAGCAGCCTCGGGTGATCCAGACGATCACCAAACGAGGCTACCGCCTGATCGCGCCGGTGGAGGTGGTGAACGTCCCTGCGGAGCCTACGCCGGTATGGGACGCCGCGGCCGCCGCGGCTGCGGCGGACGCCGCCGACGGCGCCATCGACGAAGCGCCTCGCTCGTTCTGGCAGCGGCTGAAGCTGTCGGCCATGCGGACGGCGGTCGGCGCTCCCGGCAGCGCAATTGGTTCATAATGCAGCGGTCGGTTCGCGCACCATGAAGCCCAGACTCGCGCGGGCGCTGATCGTCCTGACCGTGTTCGGCCTGTTGGCCGTGTTCGCGGCTACGGACACCTACGTCACCCTCAGGTCGGCCCCTCCTGCGCCGCCGCCATCGGCCACGGGCCCCTCGGGCAGTTCCTCGTTCCCGCAGGCCTTGGCGCCGGCCGCTCGGCCGGAACGAGTGGCGCTGGCGCGGGTGTTCATGAACCAGTTCCGGACCTACGTGACGTGGGCGCTCGTCCTGCCGGGCATCCTCTATCTGGCCCGGCGCGTCCCGCTGCTCGGACGCCACCGAGCGCGCGCCGTCTTGTTCCACGCCGTCGTGCCGTTCGCCGGCGCCCTGCCGTTCTTCTTCCTGCGCTTCCTCGTCAACCGGGCCTTTGGCGTGCCGCTGCCGACCTGGTCAGTCCTCACGGCGGCCCCGTGGGGCCTCATCCTCGTGATGCAGGGGCTGACGGCCGCGCCGGTCTACTGGCTGCTGGTCGGGCTGGGAACGCTGGTGCAGTTCTCCCGCGAACACGAGGCGAACAGGATGGCGGAGATCGAGCTGCGGCACTCGCTCGCCGTCGCCCAGCTCGACGCGCTCAAGATGAAGCTGCAGCCGCATTTCCTCTTCAACGCGCTGAATTCGATTGCCGCCCTGGTGCGCGTGGGGGAAACCGGGGCGGTCGTCCGGACGGTGGAGCACCTTGGCACACTGCTGCGGCTCTCGATGGAGACGAGCGCGCGTCAACTCGTTCCGCTGCACCAGGAAATGGCTCTCGTCGACGCCTACCTGGCGATCGAGGAGGTCCGATTCGGCGACCGCCTGCGGGTTGTCCGGCGGATTGCGCCCGACGCGCGCCAGGCGCTCGTGCCGAACCTGATTCTGCAGCCGCTCGTCGAGAACGCGCTGGTGCACGGCCTGTCGCGTCGCCTCGACGCGAGCCTGCTGGAGGTGGCGGCGCGGCGGGACGGCCGTCTGCTCCACATCGCGGTGCGCGACGACGGCCCGGGCCTCCCGCCGACGTGGAGTCTCGCCGCCGACGCCGGCTCCGGCCTGAAGAACGTGAGCGACCGGATCCAGGGCCTCTTCCCTGGCGACGGCGGGTTCAGGATGGAGAACGGCGCGACCGGGGGGGCGGTCGCGCTGCTGTCGCTGCCGTTCGCCGACGCAGAGACGACGGCTGTGGCCGGGGAGCGCGAGCCATGGACAGCGTGAGGACGATCATCGTCGACGACGAGCAGCCGGCGCGGCGCGGGCTGAAGACGCTGGTCGAGCAGCACGCGGGATTCACGGTGGTCGCCGTGTGCCGGGACGGGCGCGAGGCGATCGCGCGCATTTCGGAGTTGAAGCCCGACCTGGTCCTGCTCGACATCCAGATGCCGGAGATCACCGGCTTCGATGTGGTCGCGAGCGTGCCGGCCGACTCGATGCCCGTCGTGATCTTCGTCACCGCATACGACGAGTACGCGATACGGGCGTTCGAGGTCCGCGCGCTCGACTACGTGCTGAAGCCGGTGTCGCAGGCACGGTTCGACGAGGCGTTGGCGCGGGCTGCGGCGCGAGTGCGGGACCGGCGCCTCGCCGAGTACGGCACCACGCTGCTGGCGGCGGTGGCGGAGGTTCAGAAGACGCCGGAGGCCGCGGTCGGCCGGGCGGCCGGCGCGCCGCGCTGGCTGGAGCGGATCATGGTGAAGGCCGGCGAGGCGATCCAGTTCGTCGAGGTGGCCGACATCGAGTGGATCGAAGGGGCCGACTACTACGTGACGCTGCACGCGGGCGGCAAACAGCTCCTCTATCGCGAGAGCCTCAAGCATCTCGAGGAGCGGCTGGACCCGGCGCAGTTCGTGCGCATCCACGTATCGGCGATCGTGAACCTCGCGCGGGTCAGGGAGATCCGGCACGCGTTCGGCCGCGAGTACGAAGTGCGGCTCGCCAGCGGCCGGACGCTTCCCGTGAGCCGGCGGCGCAAGAAGGACCTGCTTCAACTGGGGGCCTCGCGGTTCGGCCTGAGGGGATGAGGACGCGATGAGCGCGCGATGGTGGCGGCAGGGCGGGTTGTGGGCCGCGGCCGGGCTCGGCGGAAGCCTCCTGCTGTCCCTGAGGTTCACGGCCGGATGGGCCCTCCACCTGGCGGCCGACCCCCGATTCGGTCTCCGGCCGTCGGAGGCGGCCCCGTGGTTCGCGTGGTACTACATGATGTGGGCGGCGCTGACGCCCCTGATCTTCGCCTCGGTCCGGCGCGTTCCCGTGACCCGTCGGCGATGGGGCCTGCCCGTCGCGTTCCACGTGGTGACCGCCATCTCGGTCTCGGCGGTGGCGCCAACGCTGATGTGCGCCCTCTTCTGTCTGTTCTGGCGCGGTACGGCCTGGGCGGAGCTGACGGGCCCCATGATGCCGTACTGGCGCGCGACGCTCGCCTTCCGCGCGGTCACCGATCCGTTGACGTACGGGATGATTCTGGCCGGCGGGTTCGCGCTCCGCGCCTACGACGAGAACCGCGAGCGGGAGCGCCATGCCGTCGAGATGCGTCGCACGCTCGTGGCGACACAGGTGGAGGCGCTGAAGATGAAGCTGCAGCCGCACTTCCTCTTCAACACGCTCAACTCGATCAGCTTCCTGGCCGTCGAGAAGGACGTCAAGGGCGTCGTGTCCATGGTCGAGCGACTCGGCGACCTCCTGCGATCCTCGATGCAGGTGACGGGCCGCCAACTGGTCACCGTCCGCGAGGAGGTCGCGCTCGCCAACCAGTACCTCGAGATCGAGGAGATCCGCTTCACCGATCGTCTGACCGTGACGCGCCGCATCGCACCCGGGGCGTTGGACGCGCTGATTCCCAGCCTGGTCCTGCAGCCGATGATCGAGAACTCGATCAAACACGGCTTCTCGCGCCGAATCGACGCGAGCCGCCTCGAGGTTGGCATTCGCCGCGAGGGTGACGCCCTCCTGGTGACCGTCGAGGACGACGGTCCCGGGATACCGCCCGGCTGGGACCTGGCGACCCACTGCGGGCGGGGCCTGAAGAACGTGATCGAGCGGCTCGAGAAGCTCTACCCGGGAGACTGGGCGTTCACGCTGCGGAACCAGCCGCAGGGCGGCGCGGTCGCCCGCCTCCGAATCCCCTGGCAGGAGCGGCCTGTCGCGGCGCCGGAGCGCCAGCCCTCGGTCGGCGACCTGGCGCCCGCCGGCCGGTAGGCCGCGCACGCCGTCCTCCGGCGCTCCCACTACTTCAGCGCTCCCTTCTGCAGCGCCGCGATCGCCCGCGGGATGAGCGTGTCGACGCCCAGGAAGTCCAGTAGCGAGTACGTCGCCCTGTAGTCCTTCAGCACGTCGTCGCTCACCATCTGCTCCGCGGTGCGTCCCGCCGCGAGCTGGGTTCGCACGACGGCGACCATGGCGAGCAGCGCGTCCCGATAGGCGCGCACGCCCGCCGGGTCCAGATCGCGACCGTGGCCGCTCACGAACGTCGTGTGCTCAGGGAACACGTCGAGCACATCGTCGAGGAACGACAGGTAGGCGGCCAGATCGTCGACGGCCGGGACGCTCTCGGAAAGCAGGAGATCGCCCATCGCGACGACCGAGTCCTTGGGGAAGTAGACGATGAGGTCGGTCTCGGCGTGCAGGGCCCGCATCGGAATCAGCGTGAGTTCCGCGCCGCCGGTCCGCCAGACGTAGCCGGCGGGCAGCGTCCGCCCGGTGCGGCCCTTGAGCGGCTCGCCGCGCGGCGTGACCGACAGCCCGGGTGGCGGGGCGGCGAGCGACGCCGCGGTGATCACCGCAGCGGGCGTTGGCGCCAGCGCGTTGCCGGCGATGTGATCGCCGTGCGCATGCGAGTTGACGACGTAGCGGACCCCCTGGGGCGAGAACCGGAGGACCGTCTTCCTCACTTCATCCGCCGCGCGTGTCGAGAACCCCGAGTCCACAATCACGGCGCCGTCAGCTCCCGAGAACACCAGGACGTTGTTCATCATCCCCCACGGGAACGCCACGCGATGGACGGCGGGCGTGAGCGTGGTGATGTCGAATCGAAGCGGCGTGACGCGGGCCCCCTTCGATGCAAGCCAGGCGGCGGACTCCCGGTTCTCTCCCTCGGCGACCAGATCGAGCGGCGTGCCGGAATGGCGCGCGACGGCGTTGACGTCGGCGCCCTGCGAGAGGAGGTACTCCGTCGCATCCCGTTGGCCGTAGAGGGCTGCCATGTGCATCGGTGTCAGGCCGTCGGTCCGTCGTGCGTTCACGACCGTGCGGTCGGCCTCGGTCAGCCCTCGGAGCCGAACGAGGTTGCCGGTCGCCGCGGCCTGAAAGATCGTCTGCCGGCTTTCCGGGACCGGCCCCGGTGGAGAGGTGGGCGTGATCGTCAGGTTTGCATACGAGCCGTCCAATCCATTGCCCGCCCAGAGCGCAATCCCGCCGGTCTTCGCCTCCCCGAGGTCGTCCACGGTGAGGCATGGCGTGGTCGCACCGTCGACGTACACCTCGACCTTCGATTTCGCGACGACGATGCGGGCGTGGAACCAACCGTCCGGGTCCGGCGGCGGGTCGACGGCCTTCTCGAACTGGCCCGGCCGGTCGGTCCGGAGCCTCTGCCACGTGTTGGCCGGGGGTGAGAAGTCCTGCACCGAGTGGGCCCGCTGTTCCGCTCCGACGGCCCGGAAGTTGAACGGCCGGAAGTAGACGGCGTCGTACGTCGTCCAGTCGACGACGTGAAACGCGATGCCGAGGAAGCTCTGTTGGGTGACGTTCTTCCCCCGCAGGTCCACCTCGACCACGCCCTCGCCCATCAGCACGCCGTCGAGGAGCGCGCCGCCGTCGCCGGGTCGCGCGTCGAGACGGACCACTGTGCGACCGCCCTCCTTCCCGGTCGTCAGCGTGCGGTTGAAGAGCCGGATGCCGCCGCCAGCGGACAGCTTCCCGAAGTCGGGCCTCGTCGGAGGAGGAACCTGGGTGAGGGCGGCCCCGGTCACGGCGGGAGCCGTGGCGAGGGCGACCAGGGCGACGAGTGCGGCGTACAGCCTATGTATCATCGGAATCCTCCACGGACATCCTGAATGAGAGGCCGCGACTCTGAGTCGCGGCTGGCCGTCGGCCTCTTCCCTCCCTCGCCGCCTCTCATCTGGAATTCGACGAGGCGTGGGCCATCCGGGTTCACTCCGCTTCGCATGAGCCCGCCATCCGCCCCCGGAGGCGGATGCTACTCGCAGCGAAGCGTGACGATCGGATCCACCCGTGCCGCGCGCCGCGCGGGTCCGACGGCCGCCACAACGCCTGCGATGGCCAGGCCGACCAACGTGACCGCAAAGACGAGCGGATCGGCCGGCTCCGTCCCGAAGAGAAACGCCTTCACGCCTGCGCCGAACTGCCAGGCTGTACCCAGCCCTATCGCGAGGCCCACGCCGAGCAGTACCAGCGCCTGCCGCAGAACCATCTGCACCACGCTCTGCTGCGTCGCGCCGAGCGCCAACCGGACGCCGATCTCGCGCCGTCGTTCGACCACGCGGTGCGCGAGCATCGCGTAGACACCCGCGGCGGCGATCACCAGGCCGAGCACTCCGAACAGCGTCAGCAGCGTCATGAGGAATCGTCGCTTGGCCGTGAGCCGATCCATGAAGGCCTCGAGCGTCAGCGTGTCGTCGAACCGCTGCTCCGGGTTCACCGACCAGATCGCCTGCTTCACCGCGCGAACGACGGTCATCGGATCGCCCGCGGTTCGGACCGCGAGCGTCATGGCGAGTGCGTGGGGCCACTGTGCGAGGGGAAAGTAGACCTGCATGGGTGCGGGAAATTCAGGGCCCTGATGCCGGATGTTGCCGACGATGCCGACGACTGTGTAGTCGACAACGAACTTCATGTCCTGCCCGGGGTCCGGTCCGTATATGTGCTGCCCGAGTGCATCCCGCCCCGGCCAGTACTTCCGCGCCGCCTCCTGGTTGATGACGACGACGCGAGTCGTGTCGGCGCGGTCATCCACAGAGAAGTAGCGTCCGCGCAGGAGCGGGACGCGCATGAGCGCCAGGTACCCGGGCGTGACGACATGGCGGTCCGCGAGGTCTGCCGAATTCTGGCGCGAAAACACTTGCGTCACCGAATCGCCGCCTGAAAGGACGATCGCCCATGGGAAGCGCACGCCGCTCAGCGGCGCGCCGGCGTCTACCGCTTCCGCGCCCAGGACGCCGGGCAGGCCACGCACGGCCGAACTCACCTGTTCGATCGTCGCCCGGTTACGCTGTTGCACAGCGTCCTGCTCCTTGAGCGTCATCTGAGGCGTGGCGGACCGTGTGGTGATGCCCAGCGCGAGCACGTGTCGATAGTCGTACCCCGGATCGATTCGCATCAGCCGCGCGAAGCTCGCGACGAACAGGCCGGCGCCAACCAGCAGCAGGGACGCGAGCGCGACCTCACCCACGACCAGCGCGTTGCCGATGCGCTTGGCGCCGCGCCCGCGCGTCGCCCGCGAGCCGCCGCTGCTGGTTGCCTCGGCGAGCCTCGGGCGCAGATGCAAGGCCGCGGGCGCCAGGCCAACCAGCAGTCCCGTCACCAGCGCGCTCAGCACGGCCACGCCGAGGACACGCAGATCGATCGCGACCGCCGCGACACGCGGCAACTCGCGCGGCAGGTTGCGCGCGAGCACTTGGACGCCGCCCCACGCGAGCAGAATGCCCACCGTCGCGCTCGAACCAGCCAGCAGCAGGTTCTCGACCAGGAACGCTCTCGTCGTCCGCCAGCGGCTGGCGCCGAGCGCCGCGCAGATGGCGACATCTCGCGACACGATCGCCGCCTGTGCCAGCCTGAGGTTGGCCACGTTGGCGCACGCGAGGGCGACGACCAGGCCGACCGCGCAGAGGAGCAGCACCATCCAGGCGCGCACGCTCCCCACCACGTGTTCATTGAGCGGCCTCACCTGCACCTGCGCTCCCGGACGCCACGTCGGATTCTGCGCGTCGATGGCCGCCTCCAGGACGTTCATTCGCTCGGCGGCCTGCGCGAACGACACACCCGGCCGCAAGCGACCAATCACTGCGTAGCCGGCCATCCTCGCACCGCGGACGCCCCTGAAGCGCGAGCGCTCGCCGTCGGTGGGTGCCAGCGGGATGTACACCTCCGTCTCGTTGGACCGCGCGAGTTGATAATCCACGGCCTGGCGGATGCCGCCCAGGGGATAGGTGAAGTGGCGCGGCATGACGCCGACAATCTGCCACGGCTCGTCGTTGAACCGCATGGTCCGCCCGACAACGTCGGGCGCGCCGCCGAACCGCCGCTGCCAGAACGCGTAGCTCAGGATCGCCACACGGTGCTGGCCGATCACCTCGTCCGAGGCGCGGAACGGCCGCCCGATGAGCGGCGCCACGCGCAAGACGGCGAAGAACTCCGCGGATACGCGCAGGCCTCGCGCCGTCGCGGGTTCGCTGAACTCGTTGCGCATCCGCAGGTCCGAGTCATGAAATGCCGCCAGGCCGTCGAACACCGTTTGCATCCGCCGCCAGTCGAAGAACGTCTGGGGCGTGGCGTTGCCGCCGTCGGTGAGGGACAGCCGTCCCTTGCCGTCCGTCTCGAGGACCGCCGCCAGGCGGTCGTACTCGTCGAACGGGAGCCCCCGCAGGGCCACGGCATCGACCACCGAGAAGACCGCGGTGCCGGCGCCGATGGCGAGCGCCAGGACGCCGACGGCGATGCCGGTGCTGGTCGGTGCAGCCCTGAGGCGGCGAAGGCCGAGGCGAATATCCATGCCGATGCCGCCGAACAGGCGGTGAAGAAGACCGCTCCGCGGCGCGCTCGCACGGTCTCGCGCGTCTTCGCGCCGCTGCTCTGTCGCCGAAACCCGGTTGGGTCCTTCCGCCTCGATGACCCGGGCGGACAACTCGTCCCAGTTCTCGATCTGCGCAAACGCGGCGCGCACGGCCTTCCGCGGCGACGCGCCCGCTCGCAGCGCCTCCTGGTAGAGGTCATCCAGCTGGCCCGCGATTTCCTCGACGATCCGTTCGGCCCGCTGGTCGCGGATCGGCGGCAGCTTCAGGTGGACGCGGACGAGACGCTTCCAGTCAGGCATGGTTGTCTCCTTGGACCACGCGGCCGACGGCGGCGGCGAACGCCTCCCACTGCTCGCGCTGCTCCACGAGCACCGTCCTCCCGATCCCGGTCAAGTGGTAGTAGCAGCGGCGGCGTTCGCCCGCGCGTTCGACCCAGCGCCCGGCGATCAGGCCGCGGTTCTCGAGACGGTAGAGGACGGGATACAGGGTGGTGATGCGGAACGTGAGATGGCCGCCCGAGCCAAGCTCAATCAGGCGGCCGATCTCATAGCCGTGCCGCGGGCAGTGGGCGAGAACGCTCAGGACGAGCAGTTCGAGGCTGCCCTTCTTCAGTTCGGGTGTCGGCGAGTTCGTCGAATGGTTTCGCATGACACAAGAGACGTCACGAAGCGTCTTATTGCGTCACGCAAATGTTGTGCGAGGCAAAATGTAGGAACCGGGCCGGCGTTGCGCGCAATCCTCAATGGGGCTCGCGGATTGGGCGCCACACCCCCCTGCTGCAAGCGTCGCGGTGGCAGCGGTGGCGGGGGGAGCATCGCCATCCACCCCTTGTCGGTCGCGACTTGCACGATCGCCCAGCCGGCCAGTGCCTGGGGGCACCGCGTGCCCTCTCGTGAGGTGTCGACGGGACTCGGAGTCGCGGCCTTCTTCGTGGCGGCCAGCGCCGCGCTCGGCCGCCTTACGGACGGCGCGCCAGCCGGTTCTGCACGAAGTAGCTCAGTTGGACGCGGTTCTGCACGCCGAGCTTCCGGTGGGCGTTGTAGGTGTGCTTCTTCACCGTCTCGGGCGCGATGAAGAGCCGCCCGCCGATCTCCTTGTGGCTGAGGCCGGAGAGCAGCAGCTCGACGACGTCGGCCTCGCGCGCCGAGAGGCCGAGCGAGACGAGCTGCGGCTTCAGAATCGGCCGGGAGCGGCCCGGCGGGCCTGGCAAGCGCGCGCCGGGCCAGAAACGACCGCATCCAGAGCAGAGCCGGGTAGTTCGCGCCGACCTGCGTCAGCGAGATCGCCACATCCGACACGGGCAGGCCGACGAGCCCGGTGACGTCCCGCACCGCCAGGTCGAAGGCCAGGAAGCCCGCTCCCTGCAGCAGGACGAACCGCCGGATGCCGGTCCGATCGAGCGGGTCGTCGATGCGCCGGATCGCGAGCAGGGCGTAGACGATCCAGCCGTAGGTCAGGCCCGTCTTGAGGACGAGCACCACCAGGGTTGCCGCCAGCGCCAGCGACGGAGGCGGGGCATCCCCGTACATCGCACCGCCAGCCGAGATGATGAGAGCGGCTGCGCTCCAGGTTCCCACGAAGGCGAAGGTGTAGACGCGACCGGGGCGTCCTCCCGTGAGTTGGGTCAGAAACGATCCCAGGAAGTAGACCGCCACCCCGAACGCAATGAAGAAGAGCGGCCGCGTCGCGGCGGTCGTCTGCCCCCACGCCGACCGGGGAAGAAACGTGCCGAGCAGCATGTACTGCCCGACCGACAGCAGTACCACCGCTCCCCAGGCAGCGAGATAGGACGTGTAGGGGGACAGCCACGGCTGGCGGAACCGATCGCGAAGCCCGTACGCAGCCAGAACCGGGAGCCCGGCGAGTACCGTGATCAGGAAGAAATAACCGATCAGGAGGGCGTGCACCGGGAGGTTGTACCGCAGGCGCCAATACCCTCAAAGTGGTAGCGGCCAGTTTCCCACTTCCGGGGCATTGCGGGTGCGTCCGAAACGGCGTCTATTGCAGGTGTGGGGCGACACCCGTTCGAGAAGGAGGAAACCGTGGCCACCAGGAGATGGATCGTCGCGCTGGTCATCGCCGTCATGTCCCTGGCCGGGCTCGGCGCCCAGGCGCCGCCGGACGACGAGAGCGTCTGGAAGGCGTTCCTGACCTGGTTCAAGTCGGCGCCGGCCGTTCGCGGCAACCCGGTTGCGGCCTACGCCGCGGTGCTGCAGAAGGCGGGGACGCCTGAGGGCGAGGTCAACCGCCAGGCCGGTGTGGTGATGCGGCTGATCATGTCGGGGCGGTCGGACTGGGTCGAACCGCTCTACGACACGACCTTTTCGAGACTGCTGACCGGCGACCCGGAGACCGACGGCTTCACCGGAGAGCCGAGCGCGCTCCTCATCGAGACCGTGAAGGGGCTGCCCCCTGGAACGGTTCTCGATGCCGGCATGGGGCAGGGGCGCAACGCCGTGCACCTGGCGGGCAAGGGCTGGAAGGTGACCGGAATCGACCTCTCGGCAGAGGCCATCAAGTCCGCGCACGCCAACGCCGCCAAGGCCGGTGTTCGGATCGATGCCGTCAAGTCAAGCTATGCCGACTTCGACTTCGGCGTCGAGAAGTGGGACCTCATCGTTCTGACGTTCGCGTGGGCGCCCATGACCGACGAGGCGTTCGTGGCGCGACTCCAAACGTCGCTCAGGCCTGATGGCCGCATCGTGTTCGAGCACTTCATCGAGGACTCCGAGCAGCCGCGGCCGCCGGCCATGCAGGTGCTCAAGCCCGGCCAGCTCCGCGAACTGCTGAAGGGATTCCGTTTGGAGCGCTACGAGGAGTTGACCGGACTCGCGGATTGGGCGGGCCCCGACACGCCGATGGTCCGTGCGGTCGCCGTGAAGCAGTAGAGGCGCCATGTTCAGCCATCTGTGGCCCGACCTCCGCTACGGGGTCCGGATGCTGCTGCGGCATCCGACGCTGTCGGTCGCGTCCATCCTGACGTTCGGACTCGGCATCGGCCTGGCGACCTCCGTCTTCAGCATCGTCAACGGCGTGCTCCTCAAGGGGCTGCCGTTCGAGGAAGGCGATCGCATCGTGATAGTGGCCGGCACGGACACCGCCCGCGGGGAGCGGCGCGCCGGCGTTTCGGTCCACGACTTCGCGGTGTTCGAGCAGCGCCAGAGGGTCTTCGACGGGATCGGGGCCTTTCGATGGGTGTCGGCGAACCTCTCCTGGGACCAGCGCGACGCCGAGCGGTTCCCGGGTGCCGCGCTGACGGTCGGCGCGCTCCGCGCGCTGCGGGTGAAGCCGGTCGTCGGGCGGCTGTTCCGTGATGGCGAGGACCGGCCCGGCGCGGAACCGGTGATGCTCATCGGGCATCGACTCTGGCGCGACGCGTTCCGGGGCGCGCCGGATGCCGTCGGTGGGACCATCATCGCCAACGGCGTCGCCCGGACCATCGTCGGCGTCATGCCCGAGCGTTTCGGCTTTCCGAACCTCGAGCAGGTCTGGATTCCGCTGGTGATCGACCCGCTGGCCACCCCGCGCGGCCGGGGGCCCGAGTACGAAGTCGTCGCCAGGCTCAAGTCCGGAGTGGCGATCGCCAGCGCCCAGGCGCAGATGGAGTCGATCGCCGCCGGGCTGGCCCGGGACTTCCCGGCCACCAACGCGCGACTGAGCGTTCTGGTCATGCCCTTCATGCAGCGCGTGTTCGGTCAGCGGATCCGAATCCTCATGACCACCATGCTCGGCGTCGGGGTCGGCGTCCTGCTCGTGGCGTGTGTGAACGTCTCGAACCTGCTGCTCGCGCGGGCATCGCTGCGGCGGCGCGAGGTCGCCATCCGGCAGGCCCTCGGCGCCGGCCGGCGGCGCGTGCTGGCGCAGCTGCTGACCGAATCGTCGATGCTCGCGGCGGCCGGGGCGACGCTGGGGGTCCTCATCAATGCGGCCGCCATGCGCTGGTTCGTCGCGGCCACCGAGTCCACCCCTCCGCCGTTCTTCGTGACGTTCGAACCTGACTCGCGCGTGCTGCTGTTCGTCGCGGCCGTCACCGTTCTGGCCGGCCTGGCCGCCGGCCTGGTGCCGGCGTGGCGGACGATGAATCTCGGCGCGACCGCGGCGCTCGCCGACGAGAGCCGGGGCGCCACCGGATTCAGGATCGGCCGGCTGAGCGGCGCGCTGGTCGTGGTGGAGATCGCCGTGTCGTGCGCGCTGCTCATCGCGGCCGGCCTCATGGTGAAGACGGTCGTCCGGGTGAAGTCCACGCCGTTGCCGTTCGCCGTGGACGGCGTCCTCACGGCCTGGATAGACCTGCCTCGCGACCGGTTCCCCGACGGCGCGGGCCGGAGCGAGGCCATCGACGAACTCGTGGCGAAGCTCGACGCGGATCCGGGCGTCGAGGCGGCCGCGATGGCGGACGGCCTTCCCGCCGACGGGAGCGACGCGGATCCCATCCAGGTGTGGGGAATGGACGCGAGCCGCGCAGACGAATTCCCGTTTGCCCGCAAGGGACGCGTGACGCCGGGCTACTTCCGGACGTTTCGCGTGCCGGTGCGTCAGGGCCGCGACTTCACCGCGCTCGACCGGCCCGACCGGGAGATGGTGGCCGTCGTCAACGAGAGCTTCCGGCGCCGCTTCCTGCCGAGCGGCGACGCGATCGGGCGGCGTTTCAGGCAGGCTCCGCCCGAGGCGAACCACCCGTGGCTGACGGTCGTCGGCGTCGTCCCCGACCTGCTGATGCAGGGGTTTCGGAACGACCTCGATGGCGGAGCCGGGTACTACGTGCCGGTCGCCCAGGCGGCGAACGGGGAGACGTTCGCCATCGCCGTGCGCGGCACGGCAGGCGCCGTCGTTCCGGCGGCGACGCTTCGGACGGTCGTCGCCTCGCTCGGCAAGGGCCTCGCCGTCTGGAGCACGCAGTCCATGCGGGCGTTCGTCGACCAGCAGGCGATGTTCTATCAGGTGTTCGGCGTGTTCTTCGCGGGCCTGGGCGGCGCCGGCCTGCTGCTGGCGGCGGCCGGCCTCTACGGCGTCGTGTCGTCTTCGGTCGCGCGTCGCACGCGCGAGTTGGCGATCCGCGCGGCGCTCGGCGCCCGTCGCGGCCGGCTGATGCGGCTGGTGATGAGGGCGGCGACGACCCAGACTGTCGCGGGCCTGGCGCTCGGCCTCGCGCTCGGGCTGCTGGCGACGCGGCCGGTTGGCCCGTTTCTGTACGACGTTCATCCGCGCGATCCCGCGGTGCTGATCACCGTCGTGGTCACGCTGGGAGCCACCGCACTGGCGGCGGGCTTCCTCGGCGTCCGCCGCATCGTCCGTCTCGATCCGGCCGCCGTGCTGGGAGAGGAGTAGACAGCTACTTCTTCGTGCCGGCCAGGGCCTCGGCCCTGACCTTGTCGGCCGCGAAGGAGAAGTGCATCTGCACGATCACCCACGCGCCGTCGCGCTTCTCGAGCACGCCGGTCCATCGCGTGTCCTTCCAGCCTGCCGGCTTGCCGTCCCACTCGGCCAGGTCGTCGAGCATGGCCGACCACCAGGCGACATCCCTCGACCGGGAGAAGTTCACGCGCAGGTCGCGGATGTCGCAGGCGACGGCCTTGAAGCGGGGGTCCATCCAGAACGCGAAGTTCTTCGCCAGCTCGTCCCACCCGATCGTGGCCTTCGAGTCCGGATTGAAGATGAACAGGTCCACGTCGTGCGCGGTGGTCCGTTCGAGCAGCGCCCGGTCCTTGGTGAGGGCCCAGCAGATGTTGCCGTGAATCGTCTGCTCGACTGCGGCCCGCTCCTTCGCCGTATCCGGCTTCCTCTGGGCCCACGCCGGCGAACTGGCCAGCAGGGCCATGAGCCCGATCACTGCCGATGTCGTGTGCATGTGTCTCCTCGTCATGAACTGACATCTATGGACGAGGAACGCCGAGCCCGGGCTGCTCGGTTCGTCCTACATTCGCGCGGTTTGTGGCGAGATGGCGGCCAGGGCGTGTCGAGGACGGACGGACCGGGGGCGTCCGGGCCGAACGTAGTGCAGCACGACGCCGTCGAATCCGGCCGCGTAGATGTCGTCCGGCCCGCTGCCCCAGGTGCGGGTGAGGAAGTTCGGCTTGCCAGGCGCGAGGGGAGCGTCTGCCGCCATCGGCGCCCACGCCTTTCCGTCGAAGCGCAGGATGGCCAGGTTGACGCCGACCGCGACCGCGTGGTCCCTGGAGGCTCCCCACACGCCGGCGAGGAACGGCGAGTCGGGGATCTCCATCCGCGACCAGGTTCTTCCGTCGAAGCGCAGGACGAGCCCCTTGCCAGGCATCGGCATGGGGGTTCCGCCGACTGCCACGACGTGATTCGACGCGGTGCCCCAGATGCCGTAGAGGTCCTCGGTCGTTCCCGTCGCCATCGGCGACCACGCCCGGCCGTCGAAATGCAGGATGGTGCCCTTCGGCCCGACGGCGAACACGTCGTTCGGCGCCGCCCCCCAGAGGCCGGTGAGATTGTTCGTCGTGCCGCTGTCCATGCGCGACCAGCCGGCGGCGAGAGGCTGGGGCGCTTCCGGGCGCTTCATCTCCCGGAGGAACCTCGCCGACTTCCACTGGCCTCCGGCGAACAGGTACTGGCCGTCCGGCGACACGATCAGGCCGGCGCCCGCCCAGGGAAGGTCGAACGTGACCGCCGGCAGCCATTGGCCGTCGCGCCCCTTGAAGCTCACGTAGGCCGACGGGACCTGGCCGGGCGCGCGGAAGAAGAGGATGAACGACTCGTCCGGCGCGATGAACGCTTGCGACTCGCCGTCCTTGGTGTTGATGGCCGGACCCAGGTTCACGGGCGCGGTGTATTCGCCGTTCACCAGCCGGGAGCAGTAGATGTCGCCGCTGCCGTAGCCGTCCTTCTCCCTCCGTCCGCCGAAGTACAGCGTTCCGGCGTTCGAGACCGACACCTGCCAGTGCAGGCTCATGGCGTTCACGGCCGGGCCGACCGACCGTGGCTCCGACCAGCCGGTCGGCGTCCGTTCGACGAACCAGATGTTCTCCTTCTCCGGGGCCCCGGGCGCGACGGGCCGCTTCGACGTGAAGAAGAGGCGCCTGTTGTCCGGCGCCACGAACGGCACGTCGTCGTGAAACGCGATCTCGCTCGGACCGCTGAACGGCGCGAAGGCCGGCTTCGTCCAGCGACCATCGTGGACCCGGGTCATCATGATGGCCGTTCCGGTCGGCCAGTACATCTCCTGGCCGTCGGGTGAGACGGAGACGGTGCCGTGGTCCAGATAGACGATGCCCGGCGCGAAAGGCCTGAGTCCGTCGGCAGGCGGTGTCTGCCCGAGGTACGGGCCCGAGAGTCGCGGGAACTGCTGCGGCTCCGCGCTGGCGCCGAGCTTGAGAAGGAGCGACGCCGCCTCCCGGTTGCCCGCGGCGTCCGCGATGTTGTAGGCCGACCGTCCGTCGTTCGTCCGGACGTTCACATCCGCGCCGTTCCGGGCGAGGAACTCGATCATGTCGAGCGCCTTCGGGTCGGAGGCGAGGCTATGGACCGGCGTCGCGCCGTTCCGGTTCGGCGTGAGGTCCAGCGGAATGCCCCTCGCCTGGAGCGCCTTCACCATCTCGAGCGAGCCGCCCATCGTTGCGCCCCGCATGACGCTGCGGCGGGTCGATTCGGTAGCCAGCAGCGCCTCCCCGCCCCGCGCCAGGTAGTACTCGAAGAGCCGGACGTGCCCACGTCGCGCCGCGCCGGACAGGGTGGACGCCATCGCGGCCGGCTCTGTGTTGACCGCCGCGGAACGCGTGAGCAGCAGGTCGATAGTCCGGTTGTCGCCGCTGCCGTAGATGATCGCATTGTCGAGCGGCGTGTTCCCGAGCGAGTCCGGCAGGTTGAAGTTCGCCCCCTTCCTGACCAGCAGTCCGATCGCTTCGAACGAACCGCCGCCCATCCGCGCGGCCGACGTCAGCGGCGTGTATCCCTGTGGATCGCGCGCGTCGATGTCGGCCCCTTTGGCGAGTAGCGTTTCGATCACCGCCGCGCGGTTGAGCCTCGCCGCCCAGTGCAGCACGCCGTCGATCTTCGCCCCCTTCTCGATCAAGGCGTTCGCGGCGGCATCCTTCCCGCTTCTGATCGCTTCGAGCAGCGGCGTCATGTTCTCGGTGGTCGCGGCGTCGATGGCCGCCCCCAGCGACAGGAGGCACTCTATCATCGGGACCGACCCGACGATGGCCGCATGGTGGAGCGGCGTCTTGCCGGACGCGTCCTTCGTGTTCACGAGCGCCGCGTCCTTCGCCGCCATCGCTTGCACCTGGCCCGGCGTGCCCGTCTTCGCCGCGTCGAAAATGCTCTGCGCCTTGGCCGAAGTCGCTCCCAGCAGCAGCACGAGGCCAAGTGTGATCGAACCCGCACGTCGCATGGTCAGCTCCTCTTCGTGACACTCCCGCTCGCGTTATGGCCGTTCGCCGCGTGGAGCTTTCGGCCTCAGGGCTTCGATGACCGAGGCATCCGCCCAGTAGTCCACGCCGTTCCGTCCGGTGAAGAACAGGTACTTCCCATCCCGCGTCACGCTCCCGTTCAGGCTGTACGGGTGGTTCAGCGCTTCGCTCAGGTTGTTCGTTCCGTCGACCGAGAGCTGCCAGTGCGCGCCCGCGACCTTGTTGACTTCGTCGGGCAGTTTCGTCGGTTCGGACCACCCACTGGCGGTCCTGGTCATCATCCAGATCTTCTCCACATACGGGAACGTCAGCTTGCCACCGACGACCGGACGCTGCGACAGGAAGAACAGCCGGCTTCCGTCCGGGGAGACGAAAGGCACATCGTCTCCCTGGTTCTCAGCGGAGAAGGGCGGAACAGCGCACGTCCAGCGACCGTCCTTCATTTGGGCGCCGGCGATTGCGGTGAAAGGACTCCACCTCGGCTTCCAATAGACTTCCTTCCCGTCCGGGGTGAAGGAGAAGATGCCGTGGCGGCCCTCCTGGATGTTCGGGATGCCGGGAACGAAGGGAACGGGCGTTCGTCCCGGCGGCTTCTGCCCGAAGTACGGTCCCGACAGGGCTGGAGGTCGTGGGCCGCTGGTGTCGGCGCCGTGCGAAGCGAGATAGTCGGCCACGGCGGTCTTCCTGGCTTCCTGCGCCAGCAGGTAGGGCGTCTTTCCGTCCACCGTTCTGGCGTTCTTGTTCGCGCCTTGTCCAAGGAGCGCCTCCACGGCGGCCTGATTGCCCGTAGAGGCCGCGGCGTGGAGCGGCGTCCACCCGAAGATGTCCGCCCGGTCCATGGGCGCCCCGTACACCGCCAGCTTCTGGAACAGCTCGGCCGAGCCCCGCTCGGCGGCGAATCGGGCCAGTGTCATCCGCGCAGCGTTCTCGAACGACTTGTCCAGCCCCTGACCGCAGAAGATCTCGAATACCCTCGGATTCGCCATCCTCATCGCCTGCTCGATCGCGACGAGCCGCCTGTAAGCGCCAGGCGGTGGGAGTATCAGTGTCGCGTTTCGATTCAGCAGGTAGTCGACGACTTCACGGTCTCCCGTATGAAGGGCCAGGGAGATCGCCGAGAACCCGTCACGCGTGGTGTGTTCGATGTTCGCGCCGTGTTCGACGAGCACGCGCGTGACCTTGATCCCGGCCTCGAGCAGCGGCGTGCGCGAGTCGTCCTGCACGGCGTTGACGTCGGCTCCCTTCTCAATCAGGTAGGTGGCGATGGCGTCGTTGTCGAGCCCCGCCGCGATGTGCAGCAGCGTGGCGGATCGCGGGGTCCTGGCCTTCGCCAGTTCCGGGTTCTGCCAGATGAGTGCCTTCACGCTCGCGAGGTCCCCGCGAACTACGGCGTCCACGGTGTCCTGGGCTTGAGTCGTCGCGGCAACGGCCAGAACGGCCGCCACCAGCAGCAGGACTTCCAGCTTCTTCACGCTTTCCCTCCTTCGTGCATTCGCGACGAGTTGGCGGCGAGTGGCTGGGTACTTCGACTCGCAAATACGGCCACGATCGGGTTCGTGCAGGCCTGGCCTCTGGTGGTCGCTCAGCACTCAGTCCTGAGGGCACAAATACGTCGCCGAGTTTGTGCATCGAAGGACTGGGCACCCCTCTTCGGACGTAGACGCGCGCGCGCGGCAACTCCTCCTACATCGGGCCTCGGAAGTTCCTACGGAGGGTCCCTGACGGTTCCAGCGGCGGGAGCGGGCGAGCCGTCCGGGGGCCGGGCGGCCTCGATCGAGGACGAATGTAGTGACGTGACTCCAGCCGCACACGTCATCACGATCGACAGGCGCCGCATGAAACTCCGATACGCCCATCTGAGCCGCTGGCACTACCCGCAGATCTTCAACACGTTCGTTGAGGCGTTCGCCGACTACGCGGTCAGCATGAGCTATCTGGCGCGGGAGAGCCTGCTGAGCCGATGGGTCAAGAACGCGGTCGATTTCACCATGCTCGGCATCGACGACTGGATGGGGAGCCCCGCCGCGTTCGACGCCGGCACGGGAACCGTCAAGGGCTACCGCGGGTTCGGCGTGGCGCCCGAGATGTTCGAACTGGCCGTCGAGGGGCTCCGCGCGCCAGCTCGAGATGGCACTGACGGTTTCAGCGGGGAGGCAACGATGAGAGTGCGGGCGTTCGTGGTGGCTCTGTCGATGGTCGCGGCAACGGTGGTGCTCTCCGGCGTCCTGCCTGCACCGTCGGCCCAAGGAGGGGGCGACCAGCCGTCCCCCACGTTCAAAGGACTCTACTTCGGCCAGGTGCCGCCCGGGACGGTGCCGCAGCGGTTCGCTCCCGGGTTCATCTCCACCGCGGGATACGACATCACGCCGACGTTCTCTCCGGCGCTCGACGAGGTGTTCTTCGGGCACCGGCCGACCGAAGCGGGCAGCGACAACAAGATCTATCACTCCAGGATAGTGAACGGCCGCTGGACCCAGCCGGCCCTCGCCTCGTTCTCGTCGGGCGGCATGGAGTTCGAAGCCCAGTTCTCAGTGGACGGCGGCACGCTGTACTTCAACCGGGGATCGGCGTTGTACTTCAGCCAACGCACCGCCACGGGCTGGAGCGAGGCGCGTCAACTCCCGCCCCCGGTCGATGCAGGAATGTGCGTGGGGGCGTCACGGGACGGCGCGCTGTACGTCACGTCCGCGAGACGCCCCGCCATCGTCCGCTCCTCGCGCGTCGACGGACAATACCAGGCCCCGACCGTCGTGGTTGCGCCGGGCGCGCATCCGTGGGTGGCGCCGGACGAGTCGTATCTCATCTTCGACCGGTACACGTTCGCCGGCGGACCTCAGACCAGCAAGCTCTTTGTCAGCTTCCGTCAGAAGGACGGGAGTTGGTCGGAGCCGGTCGAACTCGGGCCCGGCATCAACGCGACGGGCACCGAACTCATCCCCAAAGTCTCACCCGACGGAAAGTACCTGTTCTTCCAGCGGAAGGTGGACGGCAACACCGATATCTACTGGGTCGATGCCCGAGTCCTTCAGGAGCTGAGGCCGAAGGCCCCGCAGTAGGCGCCATCCCAGGACGCCGACTCCCTGCGTCATCGCTCCAGGGTGCCGCCGGTCGCGCGGATGCGGAGCGTGTCGCCCGCCGTCGACGCCTCCGCTCCCTGCAGCGTGAGGCGCACGCCCTCGGCCTCCACGACGAGCTGGCCGTCGCGCCGCTCCACCTTCGGCGCGGCTCGCAGTCCCACGATTGTGACCGTGCGGACGCCGTCAGCCAGCGGGTGCCGGCCAGCGGGCACGGTGAGCGCGACAAGGCCGGTGAACGCTCCCCGCGCGAACGCCGCGTTGGTGACCTCGACCGTTCCCGCCGATCCCGTCAGGGTCAGGTAGCGCGGGTGGGCGACCTCGCCGGCGTCGAGGACCAGCAGGTTGATCGGATCGAAGCGCGTGACGCGCAGCGGCTCCCGGTCGGCGCCAATCTCGATGACGATGCGGGGACCGCTCCGGCCGAGAAGTCCCGTCCGCAGGCTGGACTGACGCGCGCTCAGCTCTCCGATCGCCGCAGCCGCTCTGCGCTCGAACACCGACGTCTCCGCGGTATTGAAGCTCGCGCGACGCGCGCCCGCTCCCGCGCGCGAAACGGCCGCCTCGAGCAGGGCCATCGTCGTCAGGGCGGCGTCACCGTCGATGCGGGCCTTCCAGTCCGGCTGAAGGCGATCGAGGATCAGGCAGATGGCCGCGCCCGAGTCGTAATACCGCCATCGGAGCTGGTCGGCCGCCCGTTCCGCGCGAAGACGCCTCGCTGTTTCGACCGGCCCCAGTCCGACGACGGTCCTTGCCACAGCGTTGGCCGTCCCCTCCATCATCTCGAGGCCCGTTTCGAACGCGCGGTCGTCGGCCGTCAGCCACGGCTCCCGCTCGCGGCGCAACGCAATCATCGTCGCCGCCCACGCGGCCGCCTGCGCGTTGTCCGGCGCCTCGAGCGCGCGGGCCAGGGCTTCGTCCTCGGCCAGCACGCGCTGCAGGTTGCGCGCGTCCTTCATCGGATAGGCGTAGCGCGCCATCTCGTTCGGGCGGAAGGCAGCGTGACGACGCAACCAGAAGACGTGGAAGACCTCTTCGACATACGCCAGCAGCATGCTCTCCCGGCTGGAGCCGGGTGTGGCGATGACGGTCGCGGTTCGCGCGCCTGCGAGAATCAACCGTCGAGTTGGACGCGACCGCCGGATGGCGGCCGGTCGCGACCAGGACGCCGTGGTGACCAGCGAGCGGCGTGAACTCCGGCGGAGGGGAGGGGTGGCGCAGCAGCAGCGTTCGGGTGCCGTCGAACACCGCGAGCGGCCAGTCGGTCAGCCGGAAGCCGGGCCAAGCCTGCCTGGCTGCGGCGTCATCGATCGCTCGCAGGAGGACGAAGACATCGTCGGCGGGGGCCTGCCCGACGCGCGCCGCGACCGTGCCCGCGCACGCGAGGACCAGGGCGAGAGCAAGGAGCCGGTGAATGCGCATGGCGGGTTAGATGTCGGCCGGCCAAGCACACCACTCGGTTCCGCCTCCATTCGGCCTCGAACTTCGTGGCGATCAGTGCGGCGGGACGGCGATCTCGGCCTTTGGAACCCGGCGGCGGGGATGCAACGTCTATGCTCATGTTGGTTGTCAACATGTCCAGGCCGACGGAGGATCCATGGCAGGCAAGTCCGACGTGCTCCAGGGCACGCTCGACCTCATGGTGCTGAAGACGCTCGACGTGATGGGGCCGCTGCACGGCTACGGCCTGGCGCGGCGCATCGAGCAGGTGTCCGATCGGGCGCTCGCCCTCAACCAGGGCACGCTCTACCCGGCGCTGGTCCGGCTCGAGCAGCGCGGCTGGATCGGGTCGGCGTGGGGCGTGTCGGACAGCAGCCGGCGCGCGCGTTTCTACAGCCTCACCCGAGCGGGCCGTCGGCAACTCCAGGCGGAGACCGAAAGCTGGCGTGCGACCAGCCGCATCATGTCCAGGTTTGTCGAAGCGGAGGAGTGATGACCACGGTCCGACTGCTCCTGGCGAAGCTCCGCGCGCTCGTTCGCCGCGACCGCGACGCCGCGGCCCTCACGGAGGAACTGGCCGCTCACGCTGACATGCTGGCCGAGGACCTCGAGCGCACCGGCCTGACCCCGCAGGAGGCCCGCCGACAGGCGCGCCTTCGTCTCGGCGGGACCGTTCAAGTCGCGGAGGTCACGCGCGACCAGCGCGGCCTGCCGTGGCTCGACGTTCTCGCGCGCGACCTGCGGCTGGCGCTCCGCTCGCTCCGTCGGAGCCCGCTGTTCGCGGTGACCGCGACGCTTTCGTTGGCCGTCGGTGTGGCGGCCAACACGGTGGGTTTCGGCTTTCTCTACGGCTACGTGATCCGCCCGCTGCCGTTCGCCGACGGCGACCGGCTCGTCAGCGTCATGGCCTCCGCTCCCTCCCGAGGCCAGGACCGGTGGAGCGTCACGCTCCAGGACCTGCGCGCGCTACAGGAACGCTCGCGCTCCTTCGACGCGGTCGCGGCGACCACGATCGCGACGGTCGACCTGATCGGCGCCGACGAGCCGCGCCGCGTCGAGGCCGCGGTGGTCTCGACGCAGCTCTTCGATCTGCTCGGCATCCGGCCGATTGCCGGGCGCCTGTTCACGGCCGACGACGAGCGAGGCGGGTCGGGCCCGGTGGTGCTGCTTGGCGAGAACTTCTGGCGGTCGGCCTTCAATGCCGATCCCGGCATCGTCGGCAAGTCGTTGACACTCGATCGCATGCCCTACACGGTCGTCGGCGTCCTGCCCGCGTCGCCCGCGTGGAATCCATGGGCCCAGCTGTACCTGCCGATCGCGAGCGACCTCCTGGCACAACCGCGGGATCGCCGCTACCGGTTCGTGGCTCGCCTCGCACCGGGCACGACGCTCGACCGGGCGAACCGCGATCTCGAGGTGCTGAGCGCCGCGCTCGCCGCCGCGTACCCGGACGACAACGCCGGCGTCCGGCTGTTCGCGGAGGACCTCCGGACGGACCTGCTCGACGACAACCGCGAACCGGCCCTCATCCTCTACGGCGCCGTCAGCCTGCTGCTGCTGCTGGCCTGCGCGAACGTGGCGACCCTGCTCGTCATGCGCAGCGCCTCGCGGTCCGGCGAGTTCGCCATCCGCGCGAGCCTCGGCGCCGGCCGGATTCAGATCGTGCGACAGGTGCTGGCTGAACACACGCTCGTCACCGTGGCCGGCGGAGCGCTTGGCGCCCTCGCGGGCGTCTGGGCGCGCCGACTGCTCGAGGCGACCCTCAGCCCGGCTCCCGGACCGTTCAGGTTCGACCTCGACGCGCCCGGCGGCGTCCTGCTGGCCGCCGTCGTGCTGGCCGTCACGTTCGTGTTCGGCGCGGTCTCGGCCTGGTCCGTCACGCGGCACGCGTTCACGACGCAGCGCTCCGCCGCTCGCGGCGCGTCCGACCCGTCCGACCGCGCCCGCCTGCGCACGGGCCTGGCGGTGTTCGAGGTGGCCGCCGCGGTGCTCGTGCTCGTCGGCACCGGCCTGATGCTCAAGGGGGCCGGTCGGGTGGCCTCGCAGCCCGCCGGCTTCGACTCGCGCAACCTGCTGACGATGGAAGTGAATCTGCCGGACGGCGGCTCGCCGGACGAGGTGCGGGCCATCCGGTTCTTCACGAGTCTCGTCGAGAGCGTCGGACGCCTGCCTCAAGTGGAGAGCGTCTCGGCGGGCAACCCGCCGCCGCACGTGGGCTGGAACGTCGCGTACGACGCGGAGGGCGTGCCGCCGCAGCCCGGCGCCCAACGCCCGCGGACGATGGACGCGGTGGTGATGCCGGGCTATTTCCGGACGCTGCGAATACCGCTCGTCGAGGGGCGCGACTTCGACGATCGCGACGCCGGTGCGGGGAGCGCCCCGGTCATCGTGGTGAGTCAGGCGTTTGCGCGCGCCACGTGGCCCGGTGAGCGGGCCGTCGGCAGGCGCGTCCGCCTGGTCCGCCGGGGGAACAGTCGCGACCCCTGGCGGGAGGTGGTGGGCGTCGTCGGTGACGTTCGCGCGTCGACGTTCGCGCCGCCGCGCGGCTGGGTCTACCTGCCGCAGGGCCAGCGCGGGTTCAGCGAACTCATCCTCATGATCCGTTTCAAGGGCGATGTAGCTGCGGTCATCCGCGACGTCCAGCGGCTGGTTTGGAAGGAGCAGCCCGCGTTGCCGCTTCACTGGAACCGGCTGCTCGACGACCTCGTGGCCGAGCGGTACTGGCAGCCGCGCGTGTACCCGAGGCTCTTCGCGGCGTTCTCGGGACTGGCGTTTGCCGTGGCGCTCGTGGGCGTCTACGGGGTGGTGGCGTACGCCACCACGCGGCGGACACGCGAGTTCGGCATCCGCCTCGCGATCGGCGCGCCGCCGGCAGGAGTCTGGCGGCTCGTGGCGCGCCAGGGCTTGCGCCTGGCCCTCGCCGGAACCGCCATAGGGATGCTGGCCGCCTTCGGACTGATGCGCCTGGCTGCGACGGTATTCTTCGGCGTGAGCCCGACCGACGCCTGGGTCTACGCCAGTTGCGGCACGCTCGCGGTCGCGGCGGTACTCGTCGCGAGTGTCGGGCCGGCCTTCCGCGCGTCCCGCATCGACCCGGTGACCGTGCTCCGCTGCGAGTAGGAATGGCGCGCGTACACGCCACTCGAAGTACCCGGGAACCTCCTCTCCGTCTAGACCGTCTATAGGTGTCAGGCGCGGGCTCTCGTCTAGCGCGCGTGAAGGAGAGGGAATGCCGCCAGCCGACCGAACCGACCTGCTCCTGGGTACGCTCGACCTGCTCGTCCTGAAGGTGCTCGACCTCGAGCCGCTGCACGGCCTCGGCGTAGGCCGCCGTATCGAACAGGTCACGCGCGGTGCTTTCCAGGTGAAAGCGGGGTCCCTCTTCCCCGCGCTCTACCGCATGGAGCATGCCGGGTGGCTCGCGTCCTCGTGGGGGCAGTCGGAGACCAACCGACGCGCGCGCTACTACCGCCTGACGGCCGCCGGCCGCAGGCGCCTGGCGACCGAAACCGAGCAGTGGGAACGCGTGGCCGGCGCGATGCGACTCGCGCTGCAGACCAGCGAGTGAGGGAACGACGCCGAGTCATGCCGATTCTGTCACGCATCCGCGGTCTGCTTCTCCGACTCGGTGGTCAGGACCCCGGGCGGCGCTACCTCGACGCTGAGGTGGCGGGCTATTTCGAGATGCTCGTGGACGAGAAGATCGCGGCAGGTATGGATCCCGACGAGGCCAGGCGCCAGGCGCGCCTCGAGATGGATGGCGTCGACCAGGTGAAGGAAGCGGTCCGCGCGGCGCGGCCGGCAGCGTGGCTGGACACGATCGCGCGTGATGTCCGCTACAGTCTGCGCCTGCTGGCCAAGACGCCTGCCTTCTCGTTCACGGCGATCGTCGTGCTCGCGCTCGGCATCGGCGCGAACGCCGCGGTCTTCAGTGCCATCAACATGCTGTGGTTCAAGCCGGTGCCGGGCTCGGAGCAACCCGGGCAGGTGGTCGGCATCTACGACTCCGATCCCACCACGCCGGATTCATACCGGCCGTTCTCCTACACCGACTTCGAAGAGCTCCGCGACCGGGCCGAGGTGTTCGACCACCTCATGGCGCATCGGTCGTTCCGCGTCGGGTTGACAGAAGGCGAGACCTCCCGGCGCACGAAGGTCGCCCTGGCGACCGGCGACTACTTCGCGACGCTCGGTGTTCGCCTCGCCGCCGGACGGAGTTTCACGCGCGACGAAGAACGGCCCGGGAGCGGAGCCACCGTCGCGGTGCTCAGCCACCCGTACTGGCAGCGGCTTGGCAGTCCGACGGACATCCTGGGGAGGACCATCCTCGTCAACGCCCGTCCCTTCACCGTCGTCGGCATTGCTCCGGCCGGGTTCGCCGGCCCCGCGGCCATCGCGGGGCCCGAGTTCTGGATGCCCCTGGGAGCAGCCGCGCTGTTGCCCGGCGAACCGGGCCCGTGGCAGGCGCCCGGGCCCCAGGACGCGGCGAGTCGCGACCTGATGGTCGTTGGCCGGTTGAAGCCCGACGTGACTGCCGAGGGCGCGAACGCGGCGATGCACGCGGTGTCGGCGACGCTTGCGCAGGCGCGCCCGCAGAAAGACGCGAGGCGCGTCATCACGGTCAGCCGCCTGTCGCGGTTTCAGCAGGGCAGCCGGCCGACCGACGACGACCGCGAAGGCGTGTTGGGGATGGGCGCGCTGATGGGCGCGGCACTCATCGTCCTCGTCGTGGCCAGCCTCAACGTCGCGAACATGCAGCTGGCGCGCGGGTCGAGCCGGCGCAGGGAAATCGCCATGCGCCTGGCGCTCGGTGCGAACCGCGGCCGGATCGTCGGGCAGTTGATGACCGAAGGCCTCATCCTCGCTCTGGCGGGGAGCGCGCTCGGCCTCGTGGCCGGCGTCTGGACGCTTCGGGCCGCCGCCGCCTCGCTCACCGCCATCGTTTCCCAGGCCCTCTATGCCGACGTCACGCCGGACTGGCGGGTCTTCCTGGCGTCTCTGGCCTTCTGCACGCTCTCCGCCATCGCGTTCGGTCTCGGCCCGTCGTGGAAGCTGTCGCGCCTGGATCTGCTTCCGGAGATGAAGCGCCAGGACGGCGGCGAGGCGGGAGGGGGCCTGCATCGCTTCGGCACGAGGAACCTCCTCGTTGCCGGCCAGGTTGCGCTATCGCTGGCGCTGCTGGCCGCCTCGGGCCTCTTCGTTCGCGCGGGTATGGCCGCCGGCCGGGCCGATCCAGGCTATCGCTTCGACCGCCAGCTGTTGCTGCGCGTGGACGCGGCGACGGCAGGGCTCGACGAGGCATCGGGCCGTCAGGCGTACCGCCAACTGATCGCCAGGCTCCGTTCCACCCCTGGCGTCGAATCGGCGGCCATGGCGTCGCTGGTGGCGTTTGGCAACGACTCGTTCGGTCGCCGGGTGAAGCGGGTCGGGACGTCGATCGCCGCAGGCCCCGGCGACGGGCGCGCCACGATTGCGCAGTCCTACGACGTTGGCGCGGCGTACTTCGAGACGCTCGGCCTGTCCATGCTGCGCGGCCGCGGATTCACGATGGCCGAGGAGCTGGACCCGACGACGTCTCCGGTGGCCATCATCGACGAGCCGCTGGCCGCCGCGCTCTTTCCCGGCGAGGATCCGCTCGGCCAGTTCGTCCAGTACGCCGCCGGCGCGCCTGGAACCTTCGCCCCTCCCGCGCAAGTCGTGGGCGTGGCGCCCGGCCTGCGCCACAGCCTGACCGATCCCGCCCCGGTCCCGCACGTCTACCTCCCGCTCGGGTCGCGCTACCGGGCGCTGCTCAACGTCCACGTCCGAACGGCCGACGCCCGGCGATCGGATGCCGGGGGCATGCGACGCGCACTCTGGAATACGACCCGGACGGCCGACGCGCGTCTGGCGCTGCTCAGTGTGCAGACACTCGAGGAAGCGCGCGACGCCATGCCGATGAACTGGCTCGTGCGCAGCGCCGCACGCGCCTTCGGCGCCTTCGGCGCCATCGCGCTGTTCATGGCGGCCGTCGGGCTGTACGGCGTGAAGGCCTACCTCGTCGCGCAACGGACGAGAGAGATCGGCATTCGGCTCGCCATCGGGGCCGGGGCCGGCGACGTGATCCGCATGGTGCTTAAGGAGGGGGCCGTTCTGCTGGTCGCCGGCGTCGGCGTCGGTCTGCTGTTGTCAGTCGGCCTGGGCTGGGCTGTCGGCAGCCTTCTGGTCGGCGTGCAGCCGTTCGATCCGCTCGTCCTGTCGGTCGCAGCGGTCGTGTTGACCACGGCGGTCCTCGCCGCGTGCTACGTTCCGGCCCGACGCGCGACCCGCGTCTCGCCGGTGACCGCGCTGCGGGTGGAGTAGGGACGCACCCGATTCGTCCGCCACGACGTCTAAGTTCGTACGATGCGCCGCTGGCCTGTCGCAGTCCTCCTGGTCATCATCGGCGCCTTCGCCGCAGCCGGCGCCTGGGGCGTGCGCGGGCTGATCGTCGGCGGCCGTGAGGATTCCGAAGAAGGCCTTCGCGCCCTCAAGGCGGTGATCGCCGAGGTCGAGGCGGACCGCCGAACGACGCCGCTCGTCGGCGAGCCCACAACCGGCGGCGATGTCACGGTGACATTCCTCGCCCGCAGCCCGGGCGGCTCCGTGCCGCGGGTGGTGTCAGACGTGACGGGCTGGGGCGAGCGCATCGACGGCACCTTCGACTTCAATGCCGGTACGATGGCGCGAGTCGGGACGTCCGACTGGTACTCGCTGCGGACGACCGTCGCGCCTGGGGCGCGCATCGAGTATCAGCTCGCCTACGCCCTGACCGACTACCGCCTCGATCCGCACAACCCGCGCCGCGGCGCGGGACCCTCGTTCGGCGGGGCCGCGGCGTCCGAGTTCGTCACGCGCGGCTACGTGCCGCCGCAGGAGTTCCAGGACCCCAGGCCGTCGCCGGCCGGGACGGTGAGCGAAGGCGCCATCGAGGGCCCGTGCAAGGTCAGCGTCTACACGCCGGCGGGTCACGCCGTCGCTGGCGAACTCCCGGTGGCGGTCTTCCTCGACTCGCGCACGGACCCGATCTCGCGCGTGCTCGACTGGCTGATCGCGCGACGTGACATTCCGCCGATCGTGGCGGCTTTCGTCGGCCCGAAAGCGCGCGGCGACGAGTCCTGCTCGGGCGCTCGGATGGCAACGTTCGTCGCCGGGCGACTGCTGCCGTGGCTCCGGTTACGGCACGGCGCGGACAGGGGCGCCGACACGCACGCAATCCTCGCCATTTCCTACGGCGCGAAGGACGCCCTCGAGATCGCGCTCCGCAACCCGGACGCCTTCCGCCGCCTGGGACTGCTGATCCCCGGCCGCAGGATCAACCGCGCCGACACCGCGGCGATCGCCGGTTATCGCGACGCTCACCTGCGCGTCGCGATTCTGGCCGGCCGGTACGACCATGCGAACGTCTCGACCGCACGCGGTTTGCGGCAGGCCCTCAGCGATGCCGGCCATGCCGTCGACTACTCGGAGGTCCCGGAGGGCCACAGCGCGTCCACCTGGCGCAACCACCTCCGCGGCGTGCTCGTCAGCCTGTTCGGCGGCCATCGCGTTCCGGCCGCGACAACACGGTAGGCGGTGTCTCCGGCGAACCCGGGCGGGCCCTTCCCGGACGAGCCGCTTCGGAGCAGCCGGTCCCCGCCCGGGCTACTCGCAGTGCAGCGCCACCAGCGGATCGACGCGACGGGCGCGGCGGGCGGGCAGGTAGGACGCCGTCAGCGCCGCCCCGAGCAGGACAACCGTCGTCAGCCCGAACGACCAGGGATCGGTCGGACTCACCCCGGATAGAAGACCGCGCAGCAGTCTGGTCGCGGCGAACGACGCGCCGAGCCCGATGGCGAGCCCGGCACATGTGGGCAGGAGCCCCTGCCGGACCACGAGGCCGGCAATCTGCCCCTGGGTCGCCCCAAGCGCGCTGCGAATCCCGATCTCGCGCGTCCGCCGGTTCACCGAGTCCGCCAGGACGCCGTAGACGCCCGCGGCGGCGAGCGCCAGCGCGAAGCCGCCGAAGACCGTGAACACACGCATGAGCGTGCGCGGCATCCAGTACAGATCGTCGACCACCTCGACCATCGGCCGGATCCTCGCGAGCGGCACGTCGCGGTTCAGCCGCGACAGCCGCTGGCGGACGTGCGCGACGGTCGCCATCGGATCAGACGTGGTGCGCACCAGCACCGTCAGCGCCCGTCTGGGTTCCTGCGCCAGGGGGAAGTACGCCGTAATCGGGGCGTTGCCCTTCCCGCCCAGCACGTCGTCCACGACCCCGATGACCGTGAGCCAGTCCGACTCGTCGCCCGGGCCGAGCCAGGTACTTGAGACGACGGCCAATCGGGTCGCGCCCTGGCCAGTGGAGGCCGACGAACGTGCGGTTGACGATGACGACGCCGGGCGTGCCGGCAAGGCCATCGCGTGCCGTGAACGTGCGTCCGCGGATCCGCGCGATGCCCAGAGACTCGAAGTAGCCTGGCGTGACGACAACGGCAGTCGCCGGGAAGCGGCCTGTCGGCGATGATGCGACCGTTCCCTCCGGGACGACGAGCGGCACCCAGTTGGCCTGCTGTGAGGGCAGCCACGTGCCGGCGCCTGCCTGCATCACACCCGGAATCTCGCGGACGGCATCGAGCAACTCGGCGTGGAAGGCGCAGCAGGCATCGGGTGTCGGATAGGAGGCCTTCGGCGGCGACACCTGCATCGTGACGGCGCCATCGGGACGGAAGCCCGGCTCGACCGCGATGACACCGAGGAAGGCGCGAGTCATCAACGCGGCGCAGACGAGAAGCACCATGGCGAGGGCGACTTCGACCACCACGAGGCCGTGCCGCAGTCCGCCGGCGCGGCCGGCACTTGCCCGGCCGCCCGCCTCGCCCAGGCCGCTGCGCAGGTCGGGGCGTGACGCACGCAGCGCCGGGACGAGGCCGAACGCCACGGCCGTCGCCAGCAGAAGGCCCACCGCGAACGCCACGACCGTGAGATCGATGTCGAAGCGCAGCCAGGCCGGCGCCGCGAGCGGGAGCGCCTCGTTGGCGGCCACGAGCCCAAGCCTGCCGACGAGGAGTCCACCCCCGACACCGAGCACGGCGAGCAGCAGACTCTCGGACAGCAACTGCCGCACGATGCGCCAGCGACTGGCGCCCAGCGCGGCGCGCAGCGCCATCTCGCGACCGCGCCCCGCGCCCCGCGCCAGGACGAGGTTCGCGATGTTGACGCACGCCATCAGCAGGACGAACGCGACGGCCGCCATCGCGATGAGAACGGCAGACTGAACCTCGGGCTCGACCACTTCATCGCGGTACGGCACGACCAGCGGCTCGACCCTGGCGTTGACGTCTGGATACTCCCGGGCCAGCTGCTTGCCGATGCCCGACATCTCGCTGCGGGCGTGGCTCAGTGTGCGTCCGTTTCCCAGACGGGCCACCACCCACCAGCCGTGGCCGGCCCGCTCCGCCGCGGCCCGGCTGACCGGCGTCGGAATCCAGACCTGCGCTCGCTCCGGGAAGGAGAAGCCGGGCGGCATGATGCCCACCACGGTCCGCGGCGCCCCATTGACAATGACCGACTCGCCGACCATCGGCTTCCCGCCGAACCTGTTGCGCCACAGCAGGTCGCCGAGGACGACGACGGGCGCGCCCGAGTCGGCGTCCGCGGGCGCGAAGCCGCGGCCGGCCGCCGGGTTCACCCCGAGCACCTGGAACAGGGCCGTTGTGGCCAGCAACGCGTCGACGCTCTCGGCGTCGCCGCCGCCCGAGAGGGACACGCGGGTGCGCTGGTAGGCGGCCATGGCCGTGAAGGTTTGCTGCCGGTCCTGCCAGTCCGCGAAGTTGGCGAGCGCCACCTTCATGGTTCCGGACTGCCCGATCGCCCGTTCGTCCAGGTAGACCAGGCGGTCGTCGTCGGGGTAGGGCAGCGGGCGCAGCAGGAACGCACTGACGACGCCGAACATCGTGACGTTGAGGCCGATGCCGAGTGTCAGGATCGCGACGGCCGCGACGGTGAACCCGGGAGCCTTCGCGAGGAGACGCGCCGCGCGGCGGATATCGTCGAACATCGCCGTTCCTCCGTCCTGCCGTCGATCCGATCGACTCACTGCGTTCGAAGCGCCTCCGACGGGTCGACGCCGGCAGCGCGCACGGCCGGCACGGCGCAGGCCAGCAGCACAACGGCGAGGACGGCGACCACCGTCAGTCCGAATGCCGCGGGGTTGAGCGGAGCGACGCCGAGCAGCATCGACCGGACCGCGACCGTGAAGCCGCTGGCCGCGATCAGGCCGACGGCGAGGCCGGGTGCCGCGAGCCGGAGGCCGTCACCCAGGACGGTGCCCAGGACCCGCCGCCGGCTGGCGCCGAGCGCCATGCGGACGCCGAACTCGCGGGTGCGCTGAGAAACCACGAAGGCCACCAGGCCGTAGACGCCGAACGCCGACAGGAGCAGCCCCGCCAGGCCCAGTCCGCCGGTTGTCGCCGCCGAGACGCGCTGGGGTTCCAGGCTGCGCGCGAGCAGTTCGCTCGAGGTCACCGCCGACCAGATCGCGAAGAGCGGATCCACCGATCGGATCGCCGACTGCACCGGCCGCGTCAGCGACGCGGCATCCCCCTGCGACCTGACGAGCAAGAGGCCCCGCGGGCGGTCGTAGTGCTGGGCGAGGGCCACGAACACTTGGGGCCAGTCCTCCGTCGGCCTGCTCGAGGCGACGTCGGGCACGACCCCGACGATGGTGTGCGGTGCGCCGGCGTCGTCCCTCGAGAACGGCAGCCGGACCTGTCGCCCGATCGCGTCCTCGCCCGGCCAGAGGCTTTCGGCGAGCCGCCTGGTGATCACGACGACCGGCGGAGAGGAGGTCGTGTCGGTGGCCTCGATGCCTCTGCCGCGGAGCAGGCGCGTACCGACCGCCTGAAAGAAGCCGGGACCGACGCGAGTGAATTCGGTCTGGACGCCGTCGGCATCTGCGTCCCGGCTGTCGGCCCGCGAGGCCGACGTGAAGTTCCCGACGAGGTCGACCGGGAGGCCGTCGGCGATCGCGACGGCGCGGACGCCTGGCAGCGCCGCCACGGACGCCCGCACGCGATCGGCGAAGTCGAGCCCGCGCGCGGCGTCGTCGTACCCCTGCGCTGACAGATCGAGCGAGACGACGAGCAGCCGCTGCGGATCGAAGCCCAGGTCCCGCCGGTCGAGTTGCGACAGCGACCGGACGAACACGCCGCTCACGGCGACGAACAGGACGGCCACGCCCACCTGGGCGGACACCGCCACTCGGTGGAACCGGCCGGCGCGACGGCCCCCGCCCCCCATCTCGTCCCTGAGCGAGCCAATCGCGTCGGCGCGGGTGAGGCGCAACGCCGGCAGCAGGCCGATCGCGAGCGATGTGGCGAGCACCAGCAGGCACGAGACCGCGAGCACGCGGGCGTCGGGTGTGACGTCGACGTCCGGGAGCCCCAGAAGGGCGGAGGACGCAGCGAGCCTCGTCGCCCACCACGCGGCGACCCCGCCGAGCACGCCGCCGCCGAGCGCGAGGGCGCCGGCCTCGATGAGGACGCGCCTGACGAGGCGCCCGCGGCCGGCGCCCATCGCCGCGCGGACCGCGAAATCGCGCTGTCCGGCGGCGCCGCGCGCAAGCATCATGCCCGCGAGGTTCGTGCAGATGATGAACAGCACGAGGGCGCCGGCTGCCAGAACCGCGGCGATGCCGACGGTGGACTCCGTGCGATCCCTGGCGGGGAGCGGGCCGAACAGCGCCGCGCTCGCGCCGCGTTCCCGGTTGGTGTCCGGGTACTCCCTCGCCAGTCGTTCGAACACCGTCGCCAGCGCCGCACTCGCCTCGCCGACCGTCGCGCCCGGCCGGAGCCTGCCGAGCGCCTCCACCCAGAACGCGTTGCGATTGGCCGCGAAGTTCTCGGGTCCCGCCATCGCTGGATACTGCACCAGCGGCACCCAGAGAGCCGGCGCGGGCTCCCCGACCCGATGATGCCGGAACGTCTCGGGCGCGACGCCGATCACCGTGTAGGGCGTGCGGTCGAGCGTGATGACCTCTCCCAGGACGTCCGCCCTGCCGCCGAGGGCGTTCCGCCACAGCTGGTGGCTGACGATGGCGACGGGGCGCTGGCCCGGACCGACGTCTTCCGACGCCTGGAACAGGCGGCCGAGAGCCGGACGGACTCCGAGCGCCGTGAAGTAGCCAGACGAAGCGTACATGGCGCGGACGCGCTGGGAGGCGTCGCCGACGACGAGCGCTCCATCACGCATCTTCCAGCCGGCGACCGTCTGGATCGGCGTGCCGGCGGCTCGGACGTCCTCCAGGTCGGGGTAGGTCCATTCCGACATGGTGCGGCCACGTGACGTCACCAGCATCTCGACGACGCGGTCAGGTTCGGCCACGCCGGGGACCGGACGGATGAACGCGGCGTGCACGACGGAGAACAACGCCGCATTGGCCCCGATACCGAGCGCCAGGGACAGCAACGCCGCGACAGTGAACCCCCGCGTTCGCGCCAGGCTGCGGATCGACAGCCGGAGGTCCGTGCCGAGACCATCGATGGCCCGCCAGAGCCCGTTCGTCGGTGATGTCATCGTCTGTCTCCACGCGAAACCGGGAAGCGGAGCGCCGACACGGCGTCCCTCGTTGTACTCTTGACGTGCCGAGGACGCCGATAGTTGCAGCCGCTCGGCCCGGCCTTGTCACTCCTCCCGACCCGTGGGTGTCGGGACCTCCCGACCTCGACGCTCCGTCTATTGCTGGGCGAGGAGACGAAATGACCCGGATGTTCGCAGGTGTCGGCGCGTTTGCGGTATGTGCGGTCTTGGCCACGACGGTCGCGGCGGGAATACAGGGCGTCAAGCCGGTCACGGTTCCGCGCGGCGATGGCGCGCCCGTCATCACCGACGGGATCTTCACGGCCGGCGAATGGGACGACGCGCTCCAGATCGTCGTCAACGACGGCGTGACCTTGTATCTCAAGGAGTACCGCGGGGTGGTTTTCGTCGGCGTCCGCGGCCAGCAGGCGAACGGCATCGGGCCGAGCGAGCTGTCGCTGGCGGGTTCGGACGGCGTGATTCGCAGCCTGCACGTGTCGTTCGCGCTCGCCGAGGTGGTCGTGCCGCCGGACGGGCCGAAGCCGAAGCTCCGCCTCGGCGCGACATCCGACTGGTACGCCAACGAGCTGCGTCGTGACGAGGAAGAGCTCGCCCGCCTTCAGAAGCAGGGGGGCAGCGACCCGCTGTCGATCATGAAGGCGACCTCCTACCCGTCCGACGGGATCGAGTTCGCGATCCGCCGGTCGAAGATCCCCGGCAACGTCTGGCGTCTCCGCCTGTGGGCGTCGGCCTTCAGCGAAGGCAAGCCCGGCATGGCGACCTACCCGCCGGCGGCCGCGGAGCGCGTCACCGACGGGTGGCTGGAACTGAGGCTCCCGTGAGGGCGCAGCGCTGGTTCGTTGACAGAAGAAAGGACCACACCGCGATGCTGACACGCCTCTGGCTCGTCGTTCTCACGCTGATCGCGGCCGTTCCTGGGATTGCGCAAGACCCCGCGACGGCCGCCGGGCAACCGCCGGCGCCGCCGCTGCTGACGGTCGCGCCTTCGGTCCAGGCGCTGGCGATGCCCGAACAGGTGGCGATCGCCGTCACCCTCGAGCAGTACTTCCGCGGGTTCGACGCGATGAACGCCGACGCGATGTTGCAGGTACTCCACGCCGATGCGACGACGGCCGGCGGCGTTGGGCAGCCCTCGGTCGAACTGATGGCGTATTCGCGGTTGTTCGAGCAGCTGCGGAAGGCACCCGCGAACCGCAAGCCGCCGGCTGTCAAGGCCGAGCGGACGCTCACCGAGCTGTTCGTCCACGGCGGGATGGCCGCGGCATGGGTGCACATGCAGTACCTGCCCCCGACGAGGGGGGCCGGCACGCCCATCGAATATGCGTTCCAGCTCTACCGATCCGCGACGGGCTGGACCATCGCGAGCGTCGTCACTCACGCCGACCAGTATGCCGGCGAGACGGCCGACGGCACGCTGGACGCCATGGGCATCCGGCCGGGGATGACGATTGGTGAGATCGGCGCCGGCGACGGCCGGATAACGCTGGCGCTCACGCGCCGCGTCGGCGATCGCGGCAAGGTCTACGCCAACGACATCGACTCGAAGTCCCTGGCGAAGCTCGTCGCGACGTGCGAACGGCGCGGGGTGAAGAACATCGAGACGACCACCGGCAAGGTGGACGACCCGATGTTTCCGAAGGGAGCCCTGGACCTCGCCATCACCGCCATCGTCTATCACCACCTCGAGCAGCCGGTGGCGCTGCTTCGAAACCTGGCGTCGTCGCTGAAGCCAGGCGCGACGCTCGTCATCGTGGACCCGGCCTACGACCGGACCGGCGACAAGGACTCGGACCGGCCGACCACGCGCGAGCGCGTCGAGGCCGAAGCGGCGGAAGCGGGCTACGAGCTGGTTGAAATCAACGCCTCGCTCCCGCGCGACAACATCTTCATCCTGCGCCTGAAGGGCGGCGGGCCGGCGCCGGCCGTGAAGGTGACCAGCACCCCGTGGGTTCCGCCGGCCTCAGGGTCAGAACGGGCGGCGGTGCTGGGGGCGGTGGACACCTGGTGGAAGGGGCACGATGCAGAAGACGCGGCGCTGCTCGAGAAGGTCCTGGCACCTGGCGCGAGGAGCTGGTTCGTGCATGAGGGCGCGCTGCAGTTCGTGACGTTCGACAAGGACATCGAACGGATGAAATCGGGCACTCGCCGCCCTGCCTCGCGGCCGCTGCCGGGCGAGAGGCGGACGGTGGTGGACTTCAAGCAGGAGCGCGCCGTGGCGACCGTGACAATGCTGGTCGAGATCCCGCGGGCCGGAACCACGAGCCGCGACTACACGACGTTTCAGCTCTACAAGGCCGACGACCGGTGGCAGATCGTGAGCCTGGCGGGAATGTAACGGGCCCGGCGTGTCCGTCCGGCGCCGGTGCGCGACCCGTCAGACCTCTTCACCCGTCTATGGCAGGTGAGGAGGCCGCCGCATGGAGTTCGTCCGAACGCTGGCACGCGCGTGCCGCACCGTTCCGCTCGTCCTGCTCTTCACCGCCAGCACCGCTGCCGCCCAGGTGGCCCTGTCGGCGAACGGGCAACAGCTGAACAACTTCATCGGCCGCGGCGTCGCGCTGGCCGACTTCAACGGCGATGGGGCCCTGGACGCCTTCGTCGTGAACCAGGTCACCTGGCAAAGTCATGACGGCCGTGTCTATCTGGGTGATGGCCGCGGCCAGTTCGCCGACAGCGCACAGCGGCTCGACGAGGAGTTGCGCCACTCCCACGGTCTCGCGCTCGGCGATTTCGATGGCGACCGCGACCTGGACGTCATCGTCGTCGCCCAGGGAACGCCGCCTGGCGGGCACGTGTATCTGAACGACGGCAAGGGGCGGTTCACATCGGGCCCGCGCATCGGCACGAGCAGCATCGAGAACGTGGCGCTGGCGGATTTCGATGGCGACGGCGACCTCGACGTCTTCCTGGCGTGCATCGGACCGGACGAGGTGTGGCTGAACGACGGCCGCGGGAGTTTCTCCGACAGTGGGTTACGGCTCGGCACGGGCTGGAGCTGGCAACTGGCCGTCGGAGACCTCAATGGCGACCGTCTGCCGGACGTGTTCGTCGTGGGCTTCACGAACGACAGGACGCTGCCGCGCGACCAGTCGCTCGTCGCGCACCCGGCGGACGTGTGGCTGAATACGAGCCGCCGGGCTCCTGCCCCAGCCGTTCAATCGAGTCCGGCCGGGCCAACGACCATCCACGACGCCGCGACCAGGGGCGACCTGCAGGCGGTGAAGGCCGCGGTTGCGGCGGACCCGACCGTGGCGGACGCCGAGAAGCCGCCGAACAAGAAGACGGCGCTGCACTATGCCGCGCAGAACGGGCACGCCGACGTAGTCGCGTTCCTGCTCGACCGGGGCGCCGACGTGAACCGGCCGAACATCGCCGGCGAGACGCCCTTGCACTACGCTGCCGGCCCTCCCGAGCCCGCGGTCGTCAGCCTGCTGCTCGCGCGCGGCGCCAGCCCAACCGCGATGACCGCGAATGGGGCCACGCCGCTGCGGATGGCGACGGCGTTCAGCCGACTTGGCTCGATGCAGGCGCTGTTCGACAAGGGCGCGGACGTTCGCGATACGCTGCCGAACGGCCAGACGCTGCTCCACATGGCCGCACGGGTCGGGCCGCCGGAGTCCGTTGCGCTCCTGGTCAGCAGGGGAGCCGACGTGAATGCGGCGGCGAAGAACGGCCAGACGCCGCTGCTCATCGCATGCATCGCCGGCAACGACACCATTGCCGCCGCGTTGCTCGACCGGAAAGCCGATCCCAACGTGCGCGACGCGGCCGGCTGGACGCCGGTTGAGGCGGCGGTGCGCGTCGGCCACCCGGAGATCCTGAAGCGGTTGCTGCAAGCCGGCGCCAGGCCGACTGGGGCTGCGACCGCCGACAAGCGGACGGCGCTTCATCACGCTGCCGCCAGGGGCTGGCTCGACATCACCAACATGCTGCTCGCCGCCGGCGCCGATCGCAGCGCGCGCGACAGCCGGGGACGAACGCCGCTGGATCTGGCCGTCCGATACGGCAACCGCCGGGTGGCGGACGCGCTGCGCGGAACCGCCGCACCGGCGGCGGCTTCGCCGCCGGCGAGACCCGTCGCGCTCGAACGGGCGCCGAAGATAGGGGAGGCCGTCGTCTGGTACCTGGGGCATATGGGATTTGCCGTCAGGACCGCCAACCACTTCCTGGTCTTCGACTACGACGGCCGGGGCGTCCCGCCGGACGAGCCGTCGCTGGCCAACGGGTCGATCGACCCGGACCAGATCAAGGCACACTCGACGACGGTGTTCATCACGCACAGTCACACCGATCACTACGCGCCCGCGGTGTTCGACTGGAAGAAGACCGTCAAGGACATCACCTACGTCGCCGGATTCGAGCCCGAGGGGAAGGAGGGCTACGTGGCCATGGCGCCCAGGGAAACGAAGACGCTGGGCGGCCTGGACATCACGACGACGATGGCCAACGACGAGGGTGTGGGGTTCTTCGTGAAGGTGGACGGCGTCACAATCTTCCATTCCGGCGACCACTCCGCCGGAAACGGCGCGCCGGGGAGCTTCGGGCTGGAGATCGACTTCCTGGCTGGCCGAGGCCTGCGCGCCGACCTCCTGTTCATGCCGATCTCGGTGACCGGCGACCAGGAGATGAACCAGGGGGTGCACTACGCGATGAAGCAGCTATCGGCCATCGCGATGTTCCCGGGGCACGTCGCCGCTCGGGAGGACGTCTTCGTCGAGTTCGCCCGCGACGCGGCGACGGCCGGGATCACGACGCCGATCCGCTGTCCGGAGTACGGCGGCGACCACTTCACGGTGTCCGGTCGCTGGCGCGGATAGCTCGAGCACGGGCAGGCCTCTGAACCACCGCCGGACACCTGGCGGCCGCCGAGAGGCAGGGGGAAGACATGGCCACCGACATCGGACTGGTGCTCGCGAACCTGACCCAGTTCTGCGACTTTGGGGGAAAGACCGTTGTCCACGTTGGCGCAGGAGGAGGCCAGTTCGTTCGCAGCGCCGAACGGGCGCGCGGGGTTGTGGCGGTCGATTCGGATCCCGCGGCGATCGCGCGCCTGAAACTCGCCGTCGAAGCCGCCCGACTCGGCGAGATCTTCGCGTTCCGGGAGGAGCGATTCGAGGCGGTCTCCGACCAGGCCGACATTGTGCTCTTTGAGTTCTGCCTCCACGAGATGGACGACCCAGACGCCGTGCTGCGCCACGCGCGGGGATTGGCGGCCGACACGGTCGTCATCGACCACGCCCCCGAATCGACGTGGGCGTGGTACGTGGCGGAGACCGAGAAGGCCGCCCGAAGCTGGGCAGCCTGTGAACGAGCCGGGATCAGGCGCGAACAGGTGTATTCGGGGCTGCAGCGGTTCGACAACGGCGACGCCCTGCTGGAGAAAGTGCGCCCGCAGGGCGAGCCGGCGGTGAGCCGGGCCCTGGCCCACGCCGGCCCGGCCCCAATCGAGATCGAAATGACGTATCGGATCGCCCTGCTGTAGCGCCGGGGGGCGAGGACGGCTACCGCCGCGAGAGGTCCGGCCACGCGCCGTGGTGGGCGATCGACGCCAGGATCTCGAGCATCAACGCCTCGCCCGCCGCCGCGTTGGTCATGATGACCGCGCCCTTCCCGGTGGCCGGCGACATGCTCACCCAGCAGTTCGCGCCGGGATCGTTGCCGCCCGGGTGCAGGAAGTGCAGCGTCCCTCCCTCGCCGAGGAGCATCACACCGAGCCCCTGGCCTAACGGAACGCCGAAGCCCGCGTTGAACTCGGCCGCCCTCGTGAGCATCAGCTCGGCTGAGCGCTTCGACAGCAGCCGCGTCGAACGCCCCTGGTGGGCGAGGCCGATCTCGATCGCCAGGCGCGCGAGATCGGAGGCCGACGTCACCAACCCGCCGTGGGCGACGGCGTTCGGCATCTGGTTGCGGCCGTGCGCCACGCCGCTCTCGTCGTGCGGCACGCCCCAGCGCGCCCGCCACTCGGGCGCCAGCGGGTGGGTGACGGTGCTCGCGTTCATCCCGAGCGGCGCGAACACCAGGTCGCGCGCCAGCTGGGCGTAGGACTTCCCGGTGGCCTCCTCGAGGACGAGTTGCACGACCAGGAAGCCGATGTTCGAGTAGCTGTGGCCCGACCCCGGAGCGCGTTCCACCACGACGCCCTGGTTGGTCGCCGGCTCCCTGCCAGCCACCACGTCGCCGAGAGTGGGCGGGTGCGCCGTGTCGAAGGGGAGTCCCTTGTCCGGCCGGTTGAGCCCAGCTCGATGCGTCATCAGAAGCCTCAGCGTGACGGGCTGGGCCGCGGTGAGCGGGCCCGCGGGGACCTTCCACGACTTGAGGTAGGCATTCACGTCGCGATCGAGGTCCAGCACCCCGCGCTCGACGAGCCGCAGCGCCAGCACCGTGGTCAGCACCTTGGTTGCCGACGCCGCTTCGAAGATCGAGTCGGCTGTCACGGCCCGAGTGGTGCCCGCCTCGAGTACGCCGTACGTCCTGGACCACGCCACGGCGTTGGCGTCGATAAGCGCCATCGTCACGCCGGGTACCTTGTAAAAGGCCATCCGGTCCTGCAGGCACGCCGGCGGGAGGGCGATGTAGTAGTCGGGCGAGAAGGCGCGCAGCGGGGCCTTGAAGTCGGGTGCGACCAGACCGCACTCGATCGTGCGGGCGTCCGCAGCCGCGGGCTGCTGCGGTTCCGCCGACAACCACGCGGACACCGCAACCAGGATGAGAAACGTGATGGCCGTGTGTGTGGCGCGCCTCCTCATGATTCACCCCTTCCGAAAGTCCGTCTCTGAGAGGTGAACGCGAGACCGCGCGCGCAGGTTCGCCGAGCGCTCGCGTTCGTCGGCCTGTTCGCCCCAAACGGCGCGGGATGTAGGAGTGATCGAGGACGTCGGTAGGATTCCCCCGGCGCCGGCGGCGTCTACACTCCTGTAGAAGCGGACAGGGAGCGCACGCGCATGGCCGACCCACACCTCGAGTTGCCGCAAGGCACCCTCGACCTCCTCATCCTCAGGACGCTTGCCCTCGAGCCGCAGCACGGCTGGGCGATGTCGAACCGGATCCGGCAGGTCTCGTCGGACGCGCTCAACATCCAGCAGGGAACGCTCTACCCGGCGCTCCACCGGCTGGAACGCCGCGGCTGGGTCAGAAGCCGCTGGGCGACGACCGACAACAACCGCCGCGCGAAGTTCTACGAGCTGACCGGCGCGGGGCGGAGGCAACTCGAGCAGGAAACGACGAATTGGCAGCAACTGGCTGCGGCGATCGCGCAGGTGCTCGAGAGCGCCTAACGCAGGGAGGAAGACGATGTTCTGCGATCCCATCTATCGTCTGCGCGCCCTGTTCCGGCGCAAGCGGATGGAGACGGACCTCGACGAGGAGGTCCGCCTGCACGTCGAGCGCGAGACCGAGGCGGCCATCGAGCGCGGTGTCCCGCCGGACGAGGCGCGGCGGCGGGCCCGGCTCGCGTTCGGCGGTCAGGAGCAGATCAAAGAAGCATGCCGCGACGCTCGCGGTGTGGCTCTCGTCGAGTCGCTCCTGCAGGACCTTCGCTACGCGGCGCGCGTGCTCAGGAAATCAGGAGGCTACTCGGCCGCGGCCATCCTGACGCTCGCCCTCGGCATCGGCGCGACGACGGCCATCTTCACGCTCGTGAACGGCTTCCTGCTTCGGCCGCTGCCGGTTCACGAGCCGGACCGGCTGGTGGCCATCCGCGAGAACGACCCGCAGCGGCCGATTCCGTTCCTGGCCACCATCGTCTGGGAGCAAGTCGGCGACCGTCCCCAGTTGTTCCAGAGTGTGTGCGGGTGGATGCCGGCGCTCTTCAACCTCGCCGAGAGGGGCGAGGCCGACATGGTCCAGGGAATCTGGGTCAGCGGGCGGTTCTTCGAGACGCTGGGCGTTCCGGCCATCCTCGGACGGACGTTCACGGCGGCCGACGACCGGCAGGGAGGGGGCCCCAACGGCCCGGTGGCCGTGATCAGCCATCGATACTGGCAGAGGCACTTCGTCGGCGCCGCCGATGCGGTTGGCCGCTCGCTGACGGTGAACCGGGTGTCCTACACGATCGTCGGTGTCACGCCGCCGCGCTTCTTGGGTCCCATGGCCGGCCGTTCTTTCGACGTGGCCCTGACGGGCGGTGCCGCTGGCGGCATGGGGTCCGGGTACGTCCTCGGCCGACTCGCACCGGGCCAGACTCCCGAGTCAGCCACCGCCGCGCTGCGCGCCCTGCAGCCGCAGATCAGGGAGGCGACGCTGGCCGCCGCCGTCGCGGCCGGCGGCCAGGCGAGCCGATGGCTCACCCAGCCGTTGTCGGCCACGTCAGCGGCGACGGGGACGGCCACTCCGCTGAGCGAGCGGTTCCAACGGCCCCTGCTGGCGATGCTGCTGCTGGCAGGGCTGGTGGTGCTCGTCGCCTGCGGCAACGTCGCGAACCTGGTCCTGGCCCGCGCCACGGCGCGGCGGCACGAACTGAGCGTACGCCGCGCGCTCGGCGCCTCGCGCGCGAGGTTGGCGCACCAGGTGCTCGTGGAGAGCCTGCTGCTGTCGGGCGTCGGCGCGGCGCTGGGTCTGGCGTTCGCCCAGGTGTTCTGCCCGTTCCTCGTTCGCCAGATCTCGACGACGACGAATCCGGCCTCGCTCGATCTGTCGCTTGACTGGCGGGTGCTCGCGTTCACGGCCGGCATCTCCGTCTGCACCGCGCTGCTGTTCGGCCTCGTGCCGGCGTTGCGCGCGGCAGGCGTGCAGCCGCACGACGCGCTCAAGGAGGGCGGCCGGACGCGCGTCGGGGATCGGCGGTGGGGGGTGAACCAGGCGCTGATCGTGGGGCAGGTGGGCCTGTCGGTGGTGCTCGTCGTGGCGGCCGGCCTCTTCGTCCGGACGTTCGCCACGATGGCGACCATGGACCTGGGGTTCGACCGTGGTCGGACCTTGATCGTGAGTCTCAATCTGCAGGACGCGAGGGTCCCGCCACCAGCGCGCGTCGCCCTCTACGAGCGCCTGCGGCAGGCGGTGGCGTCCGTTCCCGGCGTGGCTGACGCCGTCGCGCTGCGAACGACTCCTGTCAGTGTCGACCACTGGGTGGAGGCCGTGCGGATCGCGGGACGGGAGCCGCCGGCGGAGGCCGCCGCGCGGGGCCCGTTCCTGAACGCCGTCAGTCCCGGGTACTTCGCGACCTTCGGCGCGCCGATTCTCGCAGGACGAGGTTTCGGCGATCGCGACGTCCAGGGCGCGCCGCTGGTGGCCGTGGTGAACGAGACGTTCGCTCGTTTGTTCCTCGGCAGTCGCAATCCGGTCGGCGAGACGCTCGCCTTCGGGCCTCCTGCGACGTCCAGCCCGCCGTTCCAGATCGTCGGCCTTGCCCGGGACGCCGGCTCGGCCACCTACTTCGGGTTGAGGGAGGGCGTTCCCCCCACCGTCTACCTGTGCATCTCGCAGATGAGCCCGGCCATCGTCAACTTCACCCCGCCGGCGGAGTTTCGCATCGGCGTGCGCCTGACCGGCTCGATGTCGGCGTCTGTCACGCGGGGCATTGCGGCCGCCGTCGGCAAGGTGGAGCCTGACCTCAGGGTCCGCATGAGGACGATGGCGGACTACATCGACGGGACGCTGATCACCGAGCGGCTCGCGGCCATTCTGGCTGGCCTGTTCGGCTCGCTCGCCCTGGTCCTCGCGGGGGTCGGCATCTTCGGCGTCACCGCCTACGCGGTGAGCCGGCGTCGTGCGGAATTCGGCGTCCGGATCGCGCTGGGCGCATCGACCTCGGACGTCGTCCGCACGGTGCTCCACCGGGTCGTGATCCTCGTGGGGCTCGGCCTGGTCATTGGCGGCGCCGTCAGCTTCTGGACGTCGCGGCTGGCGGCCGCGCTGCTCTTCGGTCTGGAGCCGCGCGATCCAGCGACGTTCGCGGGAGCGGCGGTGGTGCTTGCAGGCGTCGCGCTCCTGGCCGGATGGCTGCCCGCGCGGCGGGCGGCGCGCATCGACCCGGCGATCGTGCTCAGGTCGGAGTAGGGCGGGAGGCGTAATCACTCCGGGGGAGGCGTAATCACTCCGGGAGTGGTTTCTCCCCTCTGCCGAGTTCGAGGGGCGAGCGAGGACGGATGTAGGCGCCTCGCGGCCGCCGCACACGTCTGGTGTGCCGAGAAGGCCGAAGTGAGTTAGGGGGTTTCGATGGTCACAACACGACTCGTCGCGCTCGCGGCGCTGGCTGTGGCGGCCCTGCCGCTGCAGGCGCAGGACCGGCCGGCGCAGCCGGCGGACTGGATTAGGAAAGGGGATATCGCGACGCTGGCGGCGGCCCTCGACAAGGACCCGCAGCTCGCGAACAGGCTCGACCCGCAGGGCGCGCCGCCCCTCTTCTGGGCCGGCTTCTACGGCCAGAAGTCCGCGATCGAGCTGCTCGTGGCGCGCGGGGCCGACCTGCAGGTGACCTGTCAGTTTGGCACAGCGCTCCACGGCGCCGTATCCGGGGCACGGCCGGAGGTCGTGCGGTTGCTGGTCGCCGCTGGCCTGGACCCGAACGCGGGTGGCGCGGCGGGCAGACCCCCGCTGGTCCTCGCGGCGCAGCGGGGGAGCCCGGCGCTCGTGGAAGCGCTGCTGGACGCTGGCGCGTCGATTGGCGCCACGGATCGGATGGGCAACAGCGCCCTGCTGATGGCGGCCTCCTACGGCCACGAACCGGTCGTGCGCCTGTTGGTCGCCAGGAAGGGCAACGTGACCAGCGCGAACGCGCGCGGCGACACGCCCCTGGACGTCGCGCGCCGGGAAGGGCACGCCAGCCTGACGGCATTCCTCGAAGTCCAGGGCGGCGTCGGGCGACAGCCGGCCGCGGCGCTCTCGGGACCGTACCTGGGACAGCCGCCGCCGGGCACGACCGCGAAGCTCTTCGCGCCGGCGATCGTCTCGACCGAGCGCCGCGAGCTGAACCTCGCCTGGCTGCCGGACGGCCGCGCGGCGTTCTTCTCGCGCAATCGCGGCACCCGCGGGACCGTCGTCATGATGACCGTCAGCGACGGCGGCCGCTGGACGCGGCCCGAACCGGCGCCGTTCTCGCGGGGCGGGCACAGCGACGTGGACATGTTCGTCACCGCGGACGGCAACCAGATCTACTTCTGTTCGGACCGTCCCCTGCCGGGGACGCCGCCGCCTGTCCAGGTCGCCGATGCAGCGCCCGCCGGCGGGGCTCCTCCTCCGCCTCCGCCGCCGCCGCGGTCCGCCATGTGGGTGATCGCGCGAACGGCCACCGGGTGGAGCGAGCCGGCCTGGCTCGGGCCGGTCATCAGCTCCGGGATGGAGGACTACTACCCGACGCTGACGCGCGCGGGGACGCTCTACTTCTCCTCGAACCGCCCCGGCGGGCTCGGCGAGAACGACATCTACCGCGCGCGGCGTGTCAATGGGCAGTGGACGGCGCCCGAGAACCTGGGACGGCCCGTCAGCTCGGAGTTCCGCGAATTCGATCCGTTCATCGCGCCCGACGAGCGCTACGTGATCTTCGCGTCCACGAGGCCCGGCGGCCTGGGCGGTTCCGACCTCTACGTCAGCTTCCGGGAGCGGAACGGTGCATGGGGCGAACCGAAGAACATGGGGCCTGCGGTGAACTCTCCTGCCTCCGACTACACGCCGATGCTCTCGCCCGACGGGAAGTACCTGTTCTTCACCAGCGGCCGCGAAGGCCAGGACGACATCTTCTGGGTGGATGCGGGGGTGATCGCCGGGTTCCGGCCGCCCGCCGCGGCCAGGGGCGGAGAGCGAGCGAGGTAATCACTCCGGGAGTGGTTTCTGCGCCCTCGAAAACAGGAATGACCTGGAGACGGAGAGGGCCCCGACATGACGACGGTGCGACTTGCTGACGACATCGTTCAGGACCTCCGTTACGCGCTTCGGACTCTCGCCAGGACTCCGTCCTTCACGGCGGCCGTCGTCGCCACCATCGCTCTCGCGGTGGGCGCAACGTCCGCGATGTTCGCCGTCGTCAACGGGATCGTGCTGCGGCCGCTGCCGTTCCCCGACTCCGCGCGCGCGCTCATGCTCTGCGAGACCAACGCCAGTATCGGCGGCCACTGCGGGGCGTCGCCGGCGAACGTCGCCGACTGGGCGGAGGCGAGCCGCGCGCTCGACAGCGCCGGCGTCGGGCGCGGCGAGCCGTTCATCGGACGCGACTCGACAGGGAGCTATCAGGTCCGCGGCGGGATCGCGTCGCCGGGGTTCTTCCGCGTCCTTCGGCTGCGGCCGGCCCTGGGGAGGCTGCTCGAGGCCGGGGACATGCCGCGCGGGTCCAACCGCGTCGTCCTCGTCAGCGATGCGTTCTGGCAGCGGCGGCTCGGGTCGGACCCGGGAATCGTCGGCCGGCCAATCGTCCTCGACGGCGAGGCATTTACGGTGGTTGGAGTGCTACCGCGGGACGGGTACATCCCGCTGGCGCACCTCGCCGAGGCCGAGGTCTGGAAGCCGCTGACGGCGAGCGTGGACAATGTGGACAACCGCGGCTGGCGCGGCTTCACGGCGCTCGGGCGCCTTGCCGACGGCGCGACGCTCGAATCGCTGTCCGGCGAGCTCCAGACGGTCCGAGCGCAGCTTGCCGCCGCCTATCCGACGGAGAACAAGGACTGGGGCCTGCGCCTCGTCCCGCTGCGCACGGCGGTGGTCGGCGACGTCAGCGGCAGGCTGTGGACGTTCCTCGGCGTGGTGGGCTTCGTCCTGCTCATCGCCTGCGCGAACGTCGCGAGCCTGCTCCTCGTGCGCGCGAGCGGGCGGGACTCCGAATTCGCCGTGCGCGCGTCGCTCGGGGCCGGCCGGCGGCGGCTCGTGCAGCAGCTCGTGACCGAGAGCCTGATGCTGTCGCTGCTTGGGGCTGCCATGGGCCTGGCGCTCGCCGTCGCGGCCACGAGGGTCTTCGTCGCACTCGCCCCGCCGAGCATTCCACGCCTGGACGAGGTCTCGATCGACGGCCGCGTGGTCGTGTTCACGTTCGCACTATCGCTCGTCATCGCCGTTGTCTTCGGGTCGGCGCCCGCCCGCCAGGCTTGGCGGGCAGCGCTCGGCGGCGCGCTGAAGGGGCATCGTACGGTTGCGGGCACATCGAGCCGCATGCAATCGACGCTCGTCGTCGCCGAACTGGCGCTGGCGCTGATGCTGCTCATCGGCGCCGGCCTGGTGACGAGGAGCTTCGCCCGGCTGCTTGCCTGGGACCCCGGCTTCGATCGGACGGGACTCGTCACCACGTGGATGCTGCCGGCGCGCGACGCCCAGCCGGGTACGACGACGGTGGCGCTGATGGAACGGGTGCGCGAGGAGACCGCGGCGCTTCCAGGGGTCCGCGCCGCCGCCCTCGGTTCTGGCGGGCCGTTGTTCGGCGGCGTCGAGACCGGGGGCATCGCGATTGCCGGCCGGCCGGCGTTCGCGCCGTCCGCCATGCCGACGATCCAGTGGTTCAACGTGAGCGCGAACTACTTCGACGCGCTCGGCGTGCGCGTACTGCGAGGCCGGCGGTTCACGGCGGCCGACACCGCGAATGCGCCGGCCGTTGCGTTGGTCAACGACACCCTGGCCCGATGCTTCTTCGCCGGGGAGGACCCGGTCGGGCAGCGCGTCACCGTCCAGGCCCACCCGGCGGAGGTCGTTGGCGTGGTAGCCGACGTCCGGCCGCTCCGTCCGGATGAACCGACGCCGCCGCAGATCTACTGGCCGAACGACCAGTACCGGCGCGGCGCGGCGTACATGCTGGTGCGAACGACGCCCGGCTCCGAGGGTATCGAGCAGGCGATCCGAGCGCGCGTGGCCTCGGTCAACTCCGGCATCCAGCTCTCGTCCTTCGTGTCGATCGACGAGCGGCTGTCCAGGAATCTGGTCAGCCCGCGCTTCAACCTGGCGCTCATCTCCTCGTTCGCGTTCGTGGCGGTGCTCCTGGCGCTCGTCGGCGTGTACGGCGTCATCGCCTCCTCGGTTGCGAGCAGGACGCGCGAGTTGGGCGTTCGCATGGCCCTCGGCGCGACGCCGCGCCGGCTCATGTCGTCTGTCATGAGCGCGGGAGCGCGGCTCGTGGGGATCGGGATTGCCCTGGGTGTCGCGGGCGCGGTCGCCGTCGGGCGCCTGATGTCGAGCATTCTCTACGGCCTTCCCCCAACCGACGGACTGACGCTGGCCTCGGCCATCGCGCTGTTCGCCGTCGTGGCGGCGGCGGCCTGCTGGCTGCCTGCGCGCCGGGCCAGCCGCGTCGACCCCGCGGTGGTGCTGCACGGCGAGTAGGCCTCACCCCGCGGATCCCTGGCGCCATATGGCAACCTCCGACGGAGCGTCCCCGTCAAATATCAGACGGAGGCATGTTGATGCGGACTCTGTGGCAGGACGTTGACTACTTCTGCCGGACCGTTCGAAAGGCGCCCGGCTTCTTCTTCGTCGCGGTGCTGACGCTGGCGCTCGGCATCGGCGCCAATACTGCGATCTTCTCGGTCGTCAACGCCGTTCTGCTTCGACCGCTGCCCTTCGACGAGCCGGACCGGCTGGTTCGGCTCTTCGAGACGGAGGCCGCTCCCGGAGACTACCCGTTCGCGGGTCCGGACTACCTCGACTGGCAGGCACAGAACCGGACGCTCGAGGGCATGTCGCTGATCGAGTACTTCCGACGGGCGAACGTCAGCCGGAGCGGGCAGGCGGAGTCGGCGCTCACCAGCAGGGTCGAGACCGACTTCTTCGCGGTCCTGGGCGCCCGCCCGCTGCTCGGCCGCGCGCTTGCGGCCGGCGACGGGGCGGTCGGGGCCGGCCGCGTGGCGGTGCTCAGCTACGGCTTCTGGCAGCGGTTCTTCGGCGGCGACACGGGCGTGGTGGGGCGATCGCTGGAACTCGACGCCGAGCGCCACACCGTGGTGGGCGTGATGCCCGCCTGGTTCAACTACCCGAGGGACGTCGAGGTCTGGACGCCCCTCGACATGTCGCCGCAGAACCTCGGTCCGCGCGGCTCCCACAGCTTCCTCGCCATCGGCCGACTCAAGCCGGGCGTCACGGTGAGTCAGGCGCTTGCAGATCTGTCGCTGATCGCGAAACGACTCGAGCAGCAGTTCCCCGACTCGAACGACCAGGTCGGAGCATCCGTCTACCCGATGCAGACCTTCCTGGCGCGGCAGGTTCGCGAGCCGCTCCTGATCCTCCTGGGCGCGGTCGCGCTCGTGCTGCTCGTCGCGTGCGCCAACGTCGCCAACCTCCTGCTGATTCGGGCCGGCAGCCGCCGGCGCGAATTGGCGGTCCGGTCGGCGCTCGGCGCGGGGCGGCGGCGGCTCGTGCAGCAGCTGCTCACCGAGAGCGTGCTGCTGGCGGCGGCCGGCGCGCTGGCTGGCCTTGCGGCCGCCTGGTGGGGTGTGCGGCTGCTGCAGTCGGTCAAGTCGCTGCCGCTCCCGACCGTGAATCCGATCCGGATCGACGTGCCGGTGCTGCTCTTCACGCTCGGGGCTGCGCTCGCGACGGGCCTGCTGTTCGGGATCCTCCCGGCGCTGCAAGCCTCCTCCTCCGGACCGGCCGAGGAACTCAAGGCAGCCGCCCCTTCAACCGGCGGCACGGGGCGCAGGGCCCGCCGCTGGCGCGATTCCATCGCGGTCGTCGAGATCGCCGTGTCGATCGCGTTGCTGGTCGGCGCCGGCCTGCTCCTGCGGAGCTTCGATCGCATGCGCCGCACCGAGATCGGCGCCGACACCAGAAACCTCGTCACGATGACCCTCAACCTGCCGGCGGCGAGGTATGCCACCCCCGCCGCGCGGCGGCAGTTCTACGATCGCCTGCTCGAGCGGGTCCGCGCCACCCCCGGTGTCCGCTTCGCCTCGGTGTCGAAGCGCATCCCCCTCGAAGGCGGCAGCAACGGCTACATCACCGTCCCGGGTCAGGACGATTCGCGTCTCAGAAAGCAGCTCTTCGAATGGAACTACGTGTCGTCCGACTACCACCGGGCGTTCGGCATCCCGATCGTCCAGGGGCGGCCGTTCGACGCTCGCGACGAGGACCGGGCGGCGATTGTCGCCGCGGAGGTTGCCGAGCTTTCCGCGCGTCCCGGCGGGTCGCTCGACGCGCTGCGGGGCGCGTCCTGGCCCGCCGTCGTCAGCCGGCAGATGGCCCGGCTCGTCTGGCCGAATGCGGACCCGGTCGGACGGTCGTTCGTCCTCGGCGGCTTGATTCGGGCCGAAGTCGTCGGCGTGGCTGGCGACGTGAAGGCGCGGGGCATCCGCGAAGAGGCCGAGCCGCAGGCGTATTTCGCGTTTCCAGGGGCGCTCGACGACGCCGGGCCGTCGCTGCTGACCGTCAAGGCGACCGGCGACCCGCTGGCGCTTCTGCCGGCGATTCGCCGCCATGTCGGTGCGCTCGACCCGACCCTCGCCGTCGCCACGATCCGCACCATGGACGAGGTGATCGCGGACGGCATGGCTGGAACGACGCTGCAAGCCTGGCTGCTGGGGACGTTCGCTGCCATCGCGGCGGTCCTGGCCGCGGTCGGCCTCTACAGCGTGATGGGCTTTCTCGTGGTCCAGCGACGGCACGAGATGGGGATTCGGATCGCACTCGGTGCCGGTCGGCGCCAGATCCTCCGGCTGGTGCTGGCGCACGCGGCGAAGGTCGTCGCCGCGGGGCTGACCGTCGGCGTCGGAGCGGCGCTGTCGCTGACGCGGCTGATGCGGGGGCTCCTGTTCGGTGTGGCCGCCGCCGACGCCGCGACGATTGCCGCGGTGGCCGGGCTGGTGGTGCTGGTGGCGTCTGCGGCGTGTGTGGTGCCGGCCAGGCGGGCGATGGGGGTGAATCCGATCCTCACGCTCCGCCAGGGTTGACCCCGGAACGTAGACGGGAGAGCGTCATGTATGCCAACGACCGGCGCGCCGTGCTTCGAGGTGCGGCCATCAAGGTCGCCGCCGCCTGGACCCTCTTGCCGCTGTTCTTCCTCGTCACGGGCGGGGACCTGGCGTGGTGGAACGGGTGGGCCTACTGCGCCGTCCTCCTGGTTCCGATGACGGCGTTCGTCGCCTACATGGTCAGGCACGATCCGGACTTCATCGTGCGCCGCTCGACGATGCGCGAGAAGGAGCGGACGCAGCGGCGCGTGCTTGCTGTCGGCACTCCGCTGCTGTTGGCCGCGCTCGTGATTCCCGGCCTCGACCATCGCTTCGGCTGGTCGCGCCCGTCCCTGGGCGTCGTCGTCGCGGCCCTGGCTCTCTCGCTTGCCGGGTACCTCGCCGTCCTGCGCGTCTTTCTCGAGAATCGCTGGGCGGGCCGGACCATCGAGACCTACGCGGGCCAGCAGGTGATCTCGACGGGCCCATACGCGGTTGTCCGGCACCCGATGTACGCGGGCACGAGCCTGCTCTACGTCGCGACGCCTCTCGCACTCGGATCGTGGTGGGCGGTGCTGCCGGCGCTCGCCTTCATTCCCGTCTTCGTCTTCCGGATACGCAACGAAGAAGAGGTGCTCGTCCGCGAACTGGCCGGATACGCGGATTACCGCCGGAAGGTGCGGTACCGGCTGGTGCCGCTGGTGTGGTAGCCGACCTGGGCAGGCCCGTCGCCTCTTGCCACGTTCGGGGGCGACGCGTTCGGGGGCGACGCGAGATGTAGGACGAATGTCGGACGGTCCGAGGCGTCGCAGGCAACCCGCCCGCGGGCGGCTGCGTCTACTCCTTCGAGGACGCCGAGTCCTGAGAGAGTGCCCATGCAGACCTTCACGCGCGGCCCGGCCGCAGCGCTGGTTCTTCTCATTGTTCTCTCATCGTTCGCCGACGCCAGTGCGACCAATCCCCCGGCACCGGCCGCCCGATCCGCCGTCGTTCTCGAGACCGGGCAGGACGTCCGCATCGACGGCCGCCTCAGCGAGGAGATGTGGGCCACGGCGCCGGCCGTCACCGACCTCGTGCAGCGGGACCCCGACGAGGGCAAGCCGGCGACCGAACGCACCGAGATTCGGGTGGCCTACGACGACAACGCCCTCTACATCGGCGCCCGGCTGTACGACCGCGAGCCGGGGCGCATCGTGCGTCGGAGATCTCGGCGCGACGCCGACTCTTCGTCCGATTCCCTGCGCGTCTACCTCGACCCGCACCACGACCACAAGACCGGCGTGATGCTGACGGTGTCGGCCGCTGGATTGCAGGCCGACGCGTGGCTCTCGAACGACTTCGAGCGCGACACGTCGTGGGACGGGGTGTGGGACGCGGCCGTGACCGTCGACGACAGCGGCTGGACGGTGGAGATGCGCGTGCCGTTCTCGCAGTTGCGGTTCCCGCCCGGCGCCCGGCAGACCTGGGGCCTCAACGTCAGCCGCTTCATTCAGCGCGCCAACGAGGAGGACTGGTGGGTGCTCGTGCCCAAGACCGATTCGAGGCTGGTCTCCGGGTTCGGACACCTCGAGGGGCTCGACGGCATCCGTCCGAAGAACCACCTCGAGCTGTTGCCCTACGCGACGGTGGGGGTGGAACGCGCGGGAACGGCCGCGGCCGGCGACCCCTTCAGCCGGCCGAACCAGCCGGCCGGCGGCGCGGGCCTCGACCTGAAGTGGGGGATGACCAGCAGCTTCACGATGGACGGCACGCTCAATCCGGACTTCGGCCAGGTCGAGTTGGATCCCGCCGTGGTGAACCTGACGGCGTTCGAGACGTTCTACCAGGAGAAGCGGCCGTTCTTCATCGAGGGCTCCCAGCAGTTCAACACGTTCGGACGCAACGGCCTGCCGCTCTACGGGCGGTTCGGCAGCACCTACCCGAGCCTCTGGTACTCGCGCCGCATCGGGCGATCGCCCCGGCTCAGCGCCAGCGGGGAGTACGTCGATCAGCCCGGCGCCACGACGATTCTCGGGGCGGCGAAGGTCACGGGCCGGACGGCCGGCGGATGGAACATGTCGGTCGTCGACGCGGTCACGGCCCGGGAGATGGCGCAGGTCGCCATCGGCGGCACGCGATCGACGGTGGAGGTGGAGCCGCTGAGCAACTACGCGGCGCTGCGGGCCAGCCGCGACGTGGCCGGACGGGGCGCGCTCGGCCTGATCGCGACCGGGGTCAATCGCAGCCTGCAGACCGCGGCGCTTCAGCGCACAACACCGGGAGGCGCCTACACGGGCGGCGTCGACGGCAACTGGTTCCTCGACAGGCGGAAGTACTGGGTCGTGTCGGGCTCGTTCGCCGCCAGCCACGTGTGGGGCGACGAGGCGGCCGTGGCCTCGCTGCAGCGGGCGTCGGCGAGGTACTACCAGCGGCCGGACGCGTCGCATCTCCGGTACGATCCGGCGGCGAAGTCCCTCTCGGGCTGGACCGGCCAGGTGAACGTGAACCGCACGAGAGGCAACCTGCTCGTCGACGCGGCGCTGTGGGCGATCAGTCCCGGCTTCGAGTCGAACGACGTCGGCTATTCGCCCGCCGCCGATCGCGTGGGCGCGCACACCGGGTGGATCTGGCAGAAGACGACGCCCGACCGATGGACGCGGGACCGCTCTGCCACCCTCGTCACCTACTGGCTCTGGAACATGGGCCGGGACATCGTCGGGCACGGCTACACGACGCAGTTCTCGGCGACGATGAAGAACTACTGGTCGCTGTCGGGCAGCGTCAGCGCGAATCCGTCGCGCATCGACGACCGAGACACGCGAGGCGGCCCGGCGATGAAGCGGGTGCCGGCCTGGTCGACCAGCCTCTTCGTCAGCAGCGACGCGCGAAAGCGGGTCCGGCTGGATGCCTCCGCGTCCTACGCGAAGAACACGGCCGGCGGCTGGTCGCTGTCGCTCGACCCGTCGGTCGTGTACCGGCCCTCGTCCGCGCTCAGCGTGTCCGCCGGGCCGGCGTTCGCACGCGCGTACGCCGTCGCCCAGTACGTCACTGGCGTCGTCGACCCGACCGCGACGGTGACCTACGGCCGGCGGACGGTATTCTCCGAAATCGACCGGACGGAGGTGTCGATGGTGTCGCGGCTCAACGTCATCTTCACGCCGAAGATGTCGTTCGAGGTCTATCTGCAGCCGCTCGTGTCGTCCGGCCAGTACTGGGGGCTCAAGGAACTCGCGCGGCCCCGCACGTTCGAGTTCACCCGCTACGGCGTCGACGCGGGGACCATCACGTACGACGCAGCGCTGCAGACCTACACGATCGATCCGGACGCCGAGGGGCCGGCCGACGCGTTCCGTGTCCGCGAGCCGAGCTTCAACTACCGGTCGCTGCGCGTCAACGCCGTGTTCCGCTGGGAATGGCGGCTCGGGTCCACGCTCTACGCGGTCTGGACCCAGCAGCGCCAGGACTCCGCGACGGCCGACTTCAGCCTCGCCCGCGACTTCAACGCGATGGCGGCCGCGCCCGGAGACAACGTGTTCATGGTGAAGATGGCGTACTGGTTCGGGCGGTGACCCGGCCCGCGCCGCCGCGCTATTTGAGCTGCTCCAGCACGACCTTGAACGGCATCACCCACGTGCCGTACTGGTAGAAATCGCCAGGGTCGGGTCTCCGGTGGTAGTACTTCTCGAACACGGCGGCGGCGTATTCCGGGATGTTCCTCGGTGTGCTCGTCGGTGTGATGGCCCAGGTCTTCTTCCCGGCAGCCAAGCCCACGGTGACATCGACGCTGTGCGGGTAGATCCCTGACCGTTTGGGTAGGGCGTCGTACTGCAGATTCCAGGCGTACTGATCGACGGCGGTCCAGAACTGCACACCAACCGGGTAGTTCGAATAGGTGACTCCGGGCAGCATCTCGCCGAAACTCATCTGGTCGTCAGGGACCCAGGTCATCATGCGGAACGTCTGCATGTCGCCTTCAGTAAACGGTGCGGTTCCGTCGTCGCCAGTCACGAGCAGGCGCTCCGGGGCGAAGTCCAGGTCGATGTGGTTGCCATACCGACAATCGATGTGGAACCACAGGTTGCCTTCCTTGGTGAGATGCGCATCGATCCCACGGGTGCCGTCCGCGTACACGACATCGCCCGTGCCTGGATGGCCGCGCAGCGCGGTCGGGTTGCCGAAGTTGTCCCAGCCGAATACCGTGACCTTCAGCGGGATTTCCGTCTGTTGCGTGGGGCTCGGCGGCCTGGCGGCCTTCTGCCCCTGCAAAAGGACCGGGACAGCCACGAGAAGTGCCAAAGCCATCAAGCCGACGACCGCCTGCTTCCTCGCCATGTCGGTCCTCCTTCGAGAAGAGCGGAGACTCGCTCTCAATAGTAGTGGTCGCCGACGGGGAAACGTGTCAGGGAATCTCGCCGAGGATCCGGCGCGGGGGCCGCCGCCGGATCGTCCCGGCGAGCCCACCCTTTGCCGATCTGATGTAGACTCCCCCGCTGTGACCCCGTCCTGGGCACTCTGGGGAGGCGCGGCGGCGGGTCGTGACGAGGCATCGGTCGACGATGCCGATCGGTGGCCGAGCCTCGTTCACCGGATCGGACAGGGGGACGCCGACGCCGAGGCGGAATTGGCCTGCGAGTTTCACCCGCGCGTACTGATGGCCGCGTCGGTCCGCCTGCACGGATCCGACGCTGCGCAGGACATCGCCCAGGACACGATGGCGGCGGTGCTGCAGGCATTGCGCACCGGCGCGCCTCGCGAGCCCGAGAAGCTCCCCGGCTTCGTGCTTGGAATCGCTCGTAATCTCATCAACAACCACTTGAGGCTCGAAGCCAGGGGCCGAAGTGTCGTCGCGGCCGTCGAGGCGCTGCCGGAACGGGCGGCTCCAGTCGATGCGAAAGGCGGGGCCGCCTTCGACGAAGAACGCCGTGCGCTCGTGCGCCAGGCGCTGGCGCGTCTGAAGCCGGTCGACCGGCGCATCGTGATGCTGACGCTGGTCGAGGGGATGAGCCCGCGGAGGATCGCGCCGCTGGTCGGCCTGGCGCCGGAAGCCGTCCGGACGCGGAAGACGAGAGCCGTGATGGCGATCCGCAACAGGATAGAAAGACTGACACGAACGCGTCGCCGCGACCACTTAGAGTTGAGCGGACTGAAACGATGAGCGGGACGACGTGTCGCTGGACCGGCAGGGAAGAGGTGTTCGAGGGCTACGTCCTGGACGCGCTGAGCGCGGACGAGAAGGACGCCTTCGAGGAGCACTACTTCTCGTGCGCAGCCTGTTTCGACAAGCTGCGGACGTATCGCGCGCTGCGCGCCGAACTTTGCGCGGAGGCGGTCGCGGAGACCAAGGCGCCAGCCAGAGAGGGCGCGCGGCCGTGGAGGTGGGTGCTCGTGCCGGTTGCGGTTGGCCTGGTCCTGGTGGCGATCATCGCTGTCTGGCGCGGGGCGGCAGTGCCGCGCAACGCCGGATCGACAGCGGCCGCGACGCCTGTGTCGGCGGTCCCGTCCACGCCGGACGTGCCGACCGGCGGCCGGACCGAGCCGCCGCCGACAGCGACCCAAGCAATCCCACCGGTTCCGACGACTTCGGGCGCGACCCGCGGGGCCAAGCCCGCTCCGCCGCCCGTCGTCGCGCTGAGCGTCCTGGCGCGCGTCGAGCCGCCGGGCTACATTCCCGTCGTGCTCCGCGGGCCGAGCGACGAGGCCGTCGAGCGGTTCGAGGCCGCGATGCGGCGCTACGCCGTGCGGGATTACGCCGGCGCCATTCCGGACCTGAGCACGGCCGTCGGGCTGAACCCGAAGGCGGCGCAGGCCAGCTTCTTCCTGGCGATTTGCCACTTGCTCACGAACCGCCCGGAGGAGGCTGCCGCCGGGCTTCAGAGGACGATTGCGCTCGGCGAGACGCCGTACCTAGAGGAGTCGCACTTCTACCTGGCCAAGGTACGTCTCAGCCAGGGCGACGAACCGTCCGCGCGGAAGGAACTCGGAGAGACGATTGCCCGGCGGGGACGGCTCGAGGACGATGCCCGCCGCCTCCTCGCTCAGTTGGACGGGCTCGACCCGCGGAAGTAGCGGCCAACCGCCCGCACTTGCGCCGATCGACCGGCCGAGGAGTGGAGCATGCACGCGAGGATTCGGCGGTCTTCCTCGGTTGCGGCGGTCCTGTTCCTGAGCCTGGCGGTCCCAGCCTGGCTGCCGCCGCCGCTTGGGCTTCATGCGCAGCGGCTGCCCCAGGCCTCCGACCTCGATCGCGCGCTCCGCGCGAACGATCTTCTGAAGGCGCGCCTGCTCTTCTCCGAGAACTGGGACGCCACCGAACAGCTGTTCGTGTCGTATCTCGAACGCGCCTTCGTCACCCGGGACGCCGTTCCGGCGCAGCCGGACGCGCGCACGCTGGCCGCCCGATGGGCCGAGGTGCACTTCCGCGTCGTCGAGTACCGACTTCGCGCGGACGGCCATGGCCGCTCTGGATGCGGCTGACGCGACCAATCGGCAACTGCTTGTTGCCGCCGTTCGCGACTACTTCGCGGCGCTCGAGCGACTGAGGGCCGCCTTCACCTCGGCTCCGGCCCCGGCTGCAGCCCCGGCCGCTGGCACTCCGATGGTGTCGTCCGAATCCCGCGACCCGCGGGCACAAGCCGCGGTGCAGCGGCAGAACGCCGAGCGGGGGCTGATCCTGACGCAGTTCCTGGATGTCGCCGACCGATTCCGGACGCTCGGGTTTGTCCGGGGCCAGTTCTGGACGTTGAGCACCTCCCGCAATCTCGACGGGTGGGCGGGAGCGCGGGAGAAGCTGGCTGATACACTCGCGAACCAGCTCGGCGACGAGTTGTCTCTGGTGCCGAAGCGTCCATACACGGAGGCCTCCCTCGCCATGGCCGAACGCCTCGGCCTCCCGTTGCGGCAGGTAAACGTCCTCCAGGAACTGGGCGGGAACCTGGTGTATCTGGCGCGCCAAACGAAGCCGGCGGACGCGGCGAAGCTGGAACAGGCGGCGCGATACTTCGAGCGGGTGCGGACGCTTCTGCGCACGATTCCGCCCCTCGAGTCGGTCAACAACTTCCTGTACCCCTCACGAACCCCGCGGTCGGCCGGACTAATCTTGCCGCAGCTGTGGGGCATCTACCTCAGCCTGAACCGCGCGGCCGAGGCCCAGCCGCTCATTGCGGAGGCCCTCGAAATCGCGCGACCGTTTGGAGAGGGCGCACTGCAGTCCACCCTGGGCGAATTCGCACTCCGGGCGAATCAGGCAGATCTCGACTGGGATCAACGACACTCCATCATCGATGCGGCCCGGGTCCTTGGCCCAGGCATGGAGCTCTGGACCACTCGACAGCTGTGCGGATCGAGTACCGGGTTTCAGGCGGATCGAGCCGAGAAGACTCTGGCGGTGGCGGTGGCCCTCCCGGATCCGCGCGAGCGCGCGGTCACGCTCGAGTGGTACAGCCGCCACAGGCTGGAGGCCGAATACCAGATGATCGTGAACCCCGGGCGCTACACGCCGTCCCAGGTGGAAGCCATCGAGAAGCACCCGTTCCCTTTGGCTTTCGACCAACTCCTTGCGCTGTGCCTGACGTCAGACGAAGTCGAGCTGACGGCTGACGCGATGGGACACCAGGCGGTGTTTCAGGCCACTACCGCTCACGGCGCGGAGGCCGTGGCGACGTTCAACCACGCCATTCAGTTTGCCGAGCGCGCGGGCGCCTTCAGGAAGGCCGCGCAATTGGCGAACCGCGCGGCGGCCCCGATCCCCGGGGACAAGGTGCTCGGGTTGTCTCGGGCGGAGTTCCTTGGGCGTGCGGTGGCGGCCGCGACCAAAGCCAACGACGCGCTGGAACTGGCGAAGGCGCTTCGCGCTCGAGCCCTGAACCTGTCGGTTGGGGCAACCAACCAGGGCTTCGAGGACCTGCAGCGGGCCGTGAGTGCCGCTGAACGATACACCGCAGAATCGGGCGATCCCGCCGAGGAGGTGCGGTGCCTGCAGGCGTTGGGCAATGAGCACGTGCTCCGGGGAGAGTACGAGGCGGCGGTCGGTGTCCTGGAGAGGGGGGCGGAGAGGGCCAAGAGCGTCTCGGCACTCTCGAGCAACCCGAGCATCCTGGAGCGGATCGCGCACATCTACGCGGCCTACCTGGGAGAGCCCGCGTTGGCCCAGGAGGCTGCCGAGCGAACCCGCCAGTTCATCATGAACTCGCCGGCGGTCCGTGCGGCCGGGCCGCCCGGTTCACCGAACCCGAACGTGGAGCGCGCGAACGTGAGCCTGGCAGCGCTCTATCGCGATGTCGGACAGCCGGCGGCCGCGCTCGATGCATATGCAAGGGGGCTGGCCAGCTACGGCGGCGGTCCCAACTGGCTGCCGAATCAGCGCATGCTGCTGAGAGACCGGGCGCAGTACCTGACCGAACTCGGTGATTACGAGGGAGCGCTCAGCGACTGGGACGAGGTACTCAAGCTGATTCCGGCCACCCTTCGGAACTTCTATGGCGGAAGCGAGCCCATCCACAGGGGTGTGTGGGCCGCCGAGGTCGCTCGGGTCCACGCGCAGGCAGGCAACCTCGAGAAGGCCGTTCCGCTCGCCATGGAAGCCGTCGCGCAATTCAACCAGGACACCCTCGGCGTCTGGATCGGATTGGGCATCGTCAACTCCGTCGTCGACATCCTGCTCGGGACGGACCACCCGTCGGAGGCCATTGCCTTCTGCGAGGGGTACTTCAAGAAAGTGATGAAGAGGCCGGTCGCGGACCCGGTCGTTGAACGGGCCTACCTGGAAATCGCGGCCCGGGCGCACGTGAGAGCCGCCCGATTCGATCGGGCAAGGACGCTGCTTCTGTCGGCAATCGAGATTGATCGAAAGCACCCGACCGCGGAAGCGGGCGGCCTGGGCGGGTCGCTCCTCGCGCTGGGCAGGTTGGAGCTGGAGGCCGGCAACTACGCGACGGCGAAAGAGCATCTCGTCGCAGCGCGTGCCGCCATCAATCCGTACGACCGGGACCGGATCTGGCAGATTGAGCGGGCGCTCGCGCAGGTCCTGCTGCGTCTGAACGACGCCGCGTCAGCGCAATCACACTACGAGGACGCGCTCGACGCGCTCGAGTCAGTTCGCGGACGCCTGAGGCCCGAGGAGTTCCGCCTGAAGTACAACGTCGAGCGGACGAACCTCTACGAGGAGTACGCCAGCCTCGTGGCGAGCCGGGCGATCCAGTCCGGCAGCCAGCGGGATGCCGGAGCTGCGTTCGGCGCTGCCGAACGGAAGCGCACGCAGATTCTGTGGAGCCTGCTGGCGACGGGCTGGTCGCGCATGGCACCCGATGCCGTGCCCGACCAGGTGCGACGGGTTGTCACCCTCGAGACCCGAATCGCCGCAAAGCAGGCGGTGCTCTCAGAACAGCTCAACCAGCCGTCCGACAAACGCAACTCGGCACTGGTCGACGCGCTGCGGACCGACCTGAGGAAGATACAGGGCGAGCACACGCAGCTGCTGTCCGCGATCGCGCAGGGCCAATACCGGTACGCGGCGCCCACGACGCTTGCGACCGGTCTCGCCGGGCCGGTGCGGGCTGCGCTCGGGCCTTCCCAGGTCCTGATCGAGTACCTCGTCGCCGACGACCGCAGCTATGCATTCGTGGTGTCCAGGACCGGCGTGACGGTGGTGCCGCTTTCCATCGACCGCGAGACGCTGCGGAAGCAGGTTCGGCAGTTGCTGATGCCGTTCCGGCAGTTGCGTGCCGGCGAGGTGGACCTGTCGCGCCTGTCCTTTGACACCAGCGCGGCGTTCGCGCTCTACCAGGCCATCTTCGCGCCCATCCGGCCGGCTCTCGGTTCAGCCACCGATCTGCTCGTCGTCCCGGACGACGCGCTGAACTTCCTGCCGTTCGATGCGCTCGTCGAACGGGCGCCGCAGCGCGGCGCGAGGGCGCCGGTGCTGCACGCCGAGCTGGCCGGCGAGGCTTTCCTGGTCCGGCGCTTCACGATCACCTACCTGACATCGTCGGCCCAACTACTGCCCAAGGCCGGCGCGCCGGTGGGCCAGGCCCCCCAGTGGCTCCTGGCACTGGCGAACCCGGCGGCCGGACGCGTCGTGCCTCCCGCCTCGCAGGACGACCCGTTCAGACGCCAGCTGCGTTCGGGCCGCTACGACGGGTACTTCACGCCGCTTCCGGGAACCGACGCCGAGGTCAGGCGAATCGCGCCTCCTGGCAGCAAGCGAGCAGCCACCATCCTCACTGGCTCCGCCGCCACGGAAGCCGCCTACGAAACCCAGGCCGGCAAGCACGCCGTGATCCACTTCGCCACGCACGGCATCGCCTGGGACGGCCAGCCGCTGTACTCCACGATGATCCTGGCGCCCGACACGTCCACGGGCGACGATGGGCTGCTGCAAGCCTACGAGGTGCTGCGGACGCCGCTCAACGCGGACCTCGTCGTGCTGAGCGGCTGCGAGACCGCGCTGGGTGCGGACGGCTACGGCGAAGGGCTGGTGGGGCTGGTGGCGGCGTTCGAGCAGGCGGGGGCGAAGTCGGTGCTGGCGACGCTCTGGAGCATCGACGAGTCGACGGCCGAGGTGATGGCGGCCTTCTACGGGGCGATGGCGGAAGGCAGGGGCACGCCGGCGGCGCTCCGGCAGGCTAAGCTGCAGATGCTCCAGCGCCGGCTGCGGATCGGGCCCGCCGAGGTCTCGCTGGCCCACCCGTTCTTCTGGGCGCCGTTCATCCTGGTCGGCTCCAGATAGAAGAGCAGTCCGGGCCGGTTCGTTTTCGCGAGTCCGCTCCGACAGCTTCCCTGCAGTTTCACCGACACGATCTCTCGCCTGGTATCACTGATCCATGTAACAGACTCGCGACACGCAGACTCGTCCGCATCGGACTGGGTTTGGGTTCTTGCAGTGAGGTTTGCCGGTCGGGGGGCCGCCAGAATTCGAAGGCCAGCAAACCGACTTCACCATGACGACGATTGCGACGGATGGGTGGCAGAACTTCATGACGATGCCGGTAGGCCTCAATCCTCATGTACTCAAGATTTGGTTCGATTGTTGTGGAGATCCGGGCACTTGGCTGGTCAGATACGACGGTAGACTCGGCGACGACCAATCGTCGGTCGTCGACGTCTGGGCCGAACTGGGCAGTGACGGCAAGAACGCCCGGTGGACGTTGGTACCGCGCGGCGACCCGACGACCATCAAGAATGGCGACGGCGTCCCCGTCTACGCCGGGGCGCTGCTCGACAAGTACGCCCGGGAGAACCCAGCTCGCGGCTACAACACCTCCTATGGGACGTGGGTGATGCCGTTCAAGGTGGTCATCGAGCGCAAGTAGCCTCGGCGGCCAGCCAACAGGACTCACGCCTTCGGCTGCGCGAGGTGGATCAGATTGCCGCAGGTGTCCTCGAAGGTGGCCAGCGTCACGGGGCCCATCTCCGTGGGCTCCGTGCGGAATGTCACGCCGAGCGCGCGGAGCCGCTCGTACTCCGCGGCGATGTCACCGTCAGCCACCGGTGCTCGCCCATCGGGATGTCGGCCATCTTCTCGAATCCGAGCACCTTCGTGTAGAAGTCCAGGGCGCGGGCCTGGTCCTCGACCATCACGCTGACAAACTTGATCTGCATGGCTGTTCCCTATCGCGCCTGCCACTGCCTGATCGCGTCGAGCGGGTAGAGCAGCATCAGGATGTTCAGGGTGAGGTTGTCCCGGATGAAGTAGAGCACGAGCAGTTCCATCGCGACGGCCAGCCCGACGGTCACCGCCACCGGAAGCCGGCGCGCCAGCAGGAAGCCCGCCACGCAGCACAGCGCGTCGCTCACGGAGTTGACGATGCTGTCGCCGTAGTAGTCGAGCGAAATCGTGGCCGCGCGGTACCGCTCGATGATGAACGGGCTGTTCTCCAGGATCTCCCACGAGGCCTCGACGATCACCGCGAGGGCGAGCCGCACCTCCGGCCGCAGCCGCGGTGCGAACTTCGCGAGAATCCAGTAGAAGAGAAAGCCGTGGATGACGTGCGAGAAGGATTACCAGTCGGAGATGTGCTGGGAGTTCTCCGAGCTGAGCACGACGCCGTGCCACAGCTTGACGTACCCGCACGCGCAGATCGGGACCCGCCCCATCCCCCAGAGCACCAGGGCCTGCACGGCGATGGCGCCGGCGGCGACCGCCGACCACACCCACCGGGACCGCCGAACACCGCCGGGCGTGGTTTCCACTCCGTCGATTCGGTCGAGTTCCTCATCGGTGAAGCGGAGCGTCCGCGTGCGGCGAAGGTCAAGGAACTGCCGGGCGGTGATCGTGTCTTCCGGCCAGCCCGCCCGGAGGACTACCGCGCTGAACGACTCGGTCGGGTAGCGTCGAGTCGCGCGGAGGTGCTCAGAGGCCTCGAGCTTCAGCGAGATGGTCTTGACGCTCATGCATGCAGTCTGCGGGCAGCCTCGAGACGTGTCACGTCGCTCCGTCCGACAACTTCTCCGGCGCGCCTACTCCGGCCAGAACCAGAAGATGTAGCCGCAGCGGTTGCAGATGTAGTTCACCGCCCGCGCGTTCGCCCAGTCGAAGTTGAGGAACGTCGCCAGCCGCGTGTTCAGCAGCGAATTGCGCTCGTGGAACGTCGCGTTCCCGCAGACCGGGCACACGAGCGGCTTGCCCGCCGCGCTCACCTCGACGCTGCCGTCCGGCAAGGACGTCTCGATCAGGGAACCCGTCGCGGCCTTCTCCGGGGCCGGAGGCGGCGTGCCGTCGCGGCCCCGCTGGCAGTTCCAGCACACGTTGAAATCGTCCTCGACGTCCTCACCGCACCCGCCGCACTTCCACATCGTCATTCTCCCTTCAGGTGCAGATCCACGACGACCGGGAAGTGGTCGCTCGGGTTCTGGCCGTTCTCGGAGTAGGTCACGATCTCCGCGCGGGCAACGCTCACCTTTCCTCCGACGAGCACCCAGTCGATGCGGACGCCCTCCTTGAGCGCTGGCCGAAAGCCGTTGAACGTGTTGAGCCCCTCGTTCACGCGCGACGCGGCCATCGTCCAGGTGTCCGACAGGCCGGCCTCGCCCGTGAGGATCTCGAACGCCCGGCTGTTGCCCGCCGGGCAGTTGAAGTCCCCGACGAGTACCAGAGGGATCGCGCGGTCGCTCGCCGCCAGGCGATCGCGAATCAGCGAGGCGGCCTTCTGCCGAGCGGCCTCCACCTCGTGATCGAGATGGGTGTTCCAGAACATGAACTCGCGTCCGGTCGCCCGCTCGCGGAACCGCACCCATGTCACCATGCGCCGGTTGCTGTGACCCCAGGTCGCGGACCCGATCACTTCCGGCGTGTCGGACAGCCAGAAGTGGTCGTAGGCCATCGGCTCGAACCGGTCTCGCTTGTAGAAGATCGCCATGAACTCGCCTCGGCTGCCGCCGTCGCGGCCCAGGCCGATCCACTCGTAGGAGGGGTGGTCCGACGCGATGTCCTTCAACTGCGCGTATATCCCCTCCTGCGTGCCGAAGACGTCGGGTGCGGCCTTGGCAATCAGGCTCTTCATGACCGGCCGCCGCGCGGGCCAGTCGTTCGGCGGCTTCTGGCTCGCGTACCGCAGGTTGTAGGTCATCACGCGGAGGTCGAGCGGTGCCTGGCCCTGGACACGCCCGGCGGTCGGGATCGCCCAGGCGAGGCAGACGATCATGACGGCGAGTGACGCGGTGACCGGAAGGCGTTTCATGCGGCTGTCCTCTGTTGGCGCCGGTCAGCGAGCCGGCGGCTTCGTCATTGCCGCGATGTCGTAGAGCGCGCGCAGCAGGCTTCGGTTGCCGGTCGCTCTCGGCGCGGACGTGTTGACCTGAATCGCGAGCGACACCCCGAGATCGGGCAGGTAGATCAGCTCGGTCTGGTACCCGGGAAAGAACCCGCTGTGGCCCCACGCGAGGCCGACAGGCGTCACCGCGCGCACGATCACGCCGAGGCCGTACTTCGTTTCCGGACCGAGTCTCGCCGGCACGGCCGCGTTCAGCATGATCGCGCGCGCGGCCGGCGAGAGCGCGCGCCCTGCGTAGAGCTCCCGTCCCCAACGCGCGAGGTCGAGCGGGCTCGTTGCGAAACCTCCGCCGGCCCACTCGAACTGCGGGTTGACGACCAGCTCGCCCTTGACCATCATCTCGTCCGGCAGGCCGAGTGGATCGCGAGGCCCAGCATAGCCCGGAATCAGTCCAGGGATGCGCCGGCTGGTTGACGGCGCGACACGCGTCAGCTCGAGCGGATCGAGGAACCGCGTCCTGATCTCGTCGTACGCCGGCTTCCCGGTGATGCCTTCCACGATCACACCGAGGAGGATGTAGTTGGTGTCCGAGTAGTCCCAGCCCTGGCCGGCCGCGAACGGCGGCCTGGCGTCCAACTGGTAGGCGATCTGTTCCTCCGGCTTCCAGACCCTGTCCGGCTGGGCGCGCAGGTCGCCCGTGAACCTCGGGTCCATCTCGTACCGCACGATGCCGCTCGTGTGCGTCATCAGCTGCCGGACCGTGACGTCCTTCGCGTTCGGCAGGCGCGGAAACCACGGCCGCGCGCCGAGGTACTTCGAAATCGGAGCGTCGAGGTCGAGCTGGCCCCGCTCGACGAGCTGGACGGCGACGGCCGCGAAGAACGTCTTGCCGGTGCTGCCGGCAAGCAGCAGATCGTCGACCTTCATCGGCGTGCCGGCCGCGCGATCCGACACCCCGGTGACGACGCCAAACGCGTTCCCGTCCGCGAGGACGACGCCGACCGACGCGCCGGGGAAGGCCGCCGAGGTACGCCATTCGTCCAGGTAGGCCTGGATGCGGCCTGGGAGCGAGGTCGCGGCGGCGGGCGCGGACGGCTGTTGCCGGGCAAACGCCGCTGAGGCGCCAACGGCCACCACGGCGATGGCGAACAGGCGAATCTGGCGCGACATCATGGCAGTTCGCCGGCCATCATACGCCGGACCAGGCCGTCGTGACGAACGGCTTCGCGGGTAGCCATTGGCCCCACCCTTGCCGCCGCCGCGTGCTACGCTGAGACGTTCGCCCTGCCGCGTGTCGGAAGGAGAAGGGAAGTCATGACCAGCCGCCGACGATGCCGTGCCGATCACCACCGAGCCTGGGGGGCCGTCTTCCGAGTCCTCCTGGCCGTCGTCGTCGCCCTTGCGGTGACGGCCGGCCTGGCCGCCGCGCAGGGGCAGGGGCAGCCGCAGCCCCAGCGGCCGTCTGTCGCTCCGGGCTGCCCGAAGTCGCTGCCCGATCTCTTCAACCAGGTGTCGCAGTCCGTTGTGTCGATCGGCGCGATCTCGGTCAACCCGTACGACACCGACAGGCGCATCGAGCGCGTCGCGGGATCGGGCGTCATCATCGAGCCGTCCGGGCTGATCCTGACCAACTCGCACGTCGTGTTCGGCCGCCAGGTGATCACGGTGACGCTCGACGATGGGACCAACCTGCCCGCGAAACTCGTCGGCGCCGACCCGATCTTCGACATCGCGCTCATCAAGATCCCGCCGCCGACGAAGGGAGCGCTGCCTGTCGCCACCTTCGGCGATTCGTCCGCGCTGGCGGCGGGCGTCGAGGTGTACGCGATTGGCAATCCGCTCGGGCTGGACCAGACGCTGACCCGCGGGATCGTGTCAGCGGTCAACCGGATGCTGCCTGGCGCGGCGTGGTCGCTGGCCGAGCCGATGATCCAGACCGACGCGTCCATCAATCCCGGAAACTCCGGCGGTCCGCTGCTCGATCCGTGCGGGCTCATCGTCGGAATCACCACCGCGATCATGCCCGGAGCCCACAACATTGGGTTCGCGGTGCCGATCGATCTCATCAAGGATGTGATTCCGCGGTTGCTCAGCAAGGGCCGGGTCGTGCGCCCCTGGCTGGGTGTGCAGGGGCAGTTCGTGGTGCCGGGGCTCAAGCAGCTGCTGAAGGTTCCGCTGGTAGACGGGTTCCTGATCGAGGCGGTCGAACCGGGCAGCCCGGCCGAGCAGGGCGGGCTGCAGGGCGGGATGTTCGAGTTGACGGTGGAAGGGCAGCCGATCCTGCTCGGCGGCGACATCATCACCCAGATCAACGGCACCGTGCTCCGCGACCCGGTGGCGCTGGCGACTCTCCTCAGCGGCCTGGAAGTCGGGAGCCGCTTGAGGCTGACCGTGGTCAGGGAGGGCACGCCGAACACCGTCGAGCTCGCTCTGGTCGAGCGGCCCGTGCTGCCGTGGGACCTGCCCGGCCAGCGAAGCGGCCAAACGGCTTCGGGCGGCGGCGCGTCGCGATCTGGCGCCACGAGCCCCGCGCGCAAGACCATCGCCTTCTGAGCCGGGCGTGATCCGCCTTCCGGTCGACCGGGCGGGGTCCGCCGGACCGGCCCTCGGCTTCTGGTGCGCCGGCGGCCCTTGCGGCGCTATAATACCAATACCGCGTCCAAACCACGCGCGTCGCCCGTCCGAGCACTCGCCGTCCGTCCATCCCGCCGTTTCTTGAAGGGCAGCTTCCCTCGCAGGAACGCCAGTTCGAAAGGCCCAATGCCATGCCGCATCCGAAAGGCGCCCGCGCGCGCATCCTCCTCTCGTCGGTCTTCGGCCCGTTCGCCCGAGACGACGAATTCGGCAGCCGCACCATCAACCCGATGGAGCTCTACCAGAACCAGGTGACGCGGGCGCAGGGGCCCTTCTCGCTTCGGATGTTCCACCGGTCGTGGGGCATCATGCTCATCCAGCACAACATCCCCGCGCCGTCGACGGTGCTCGACTTTCCGACGCGCGAAGCGTTCGTCCGCGAGCTCGAGGAGGGCCGCTACGACATCGTGGGCCTCTCGGGCATCATCGTGAACGTCGGCAAGATCCGAGAGATGTGCCGCCTGGTGCGGCAGCACTCGCCCGGGTCCACGATCGTCGTGGGCGGACACGTGGCGGCCATCCCCGGGCTCGGCCACATGATCGACGCCGACGAGATCGTGAAGGGCGAGGGCGTCCGGTGGTTCCGCGAGTACCTCGGCGTCGATCCGGAGGCGCCGATCGCGCACCCCGCGCTCCGGTCGTCGTTCGGCATGCGGGTGATGGGGATGAAGAGCGCGGATGGCGCGGGCAACCCCGCCGCCACGATCATCCCCTCGGTGGGCTGCCCGATCGGCTGCAGCTTCTGCACGACGTCGGCCTTCTTCGGCGGGAAGGGCAAGAGCGTCACGTTCCTCGAGCGCGGGGAGGACGTCTACCGCGCGATGTGCGAGGCCGAGGCCGCGCTGGGCGTGCAGTCCTTCTTCGTCATGGACGAGAACTTCCTGCTCGACCGGCCGCGCGCGATCGAACTGCTCGAGTGCATGAAGCGCGGGCGCAAGGCGTGGACGATGTACGTGTTTTCGTCGGCGAACGCGATCGCGAAGTACTCGATCCGTGAGCTGATCGAGCTCGGGGTGAGCTGGATCTGGCTCGGCCTCGAGTCGCCGCACAGCACCTACTCGAAGCTGAAGGGGACCAACACGCGCGCGCTGGTGAAGGAGCTCCAGAGCCACGGGATCCGCGTGCTCGGGTCGACGATCATCGGCCTCGAGCACCACACGCCCGACAACATCACGGCGGAGATCGAGCACGCGGTCGCGCACGACGCCGACTGCCACCAGTTCATGCTCTACACGCCGATTCCGGGCACGCCGCTCTACCAGGACGTGGAAGCGCAGGGCCGTCTGATCGACGTGGACCTCGCCGACATCCACGGGCAGTGGAAGTTCAACTTCGAGCACGGCGCCATCGCGCGCGACGACTCGAAGGCGCTGCTCGACTGGGCGTTCGACCTCGACTACGAACGCAACGGTCCGAGCCTGTTCCGGCTGATGCGGACGATGTTCGAGGGATGGAAGAGGTACCGGGACGACCCGGACCCGCTCGTGCGCGCGCGCGCGTGGCTCGAAGCCAAGCAGCTGCGGACCGGCTACGGCGCGGCGCTCTGGGCCATGGAGAAGTACCTGCGCGACACCAACCGACAGGTGTCCGAGCGGATTCGCGAACTTCGGGTCGAGGTCGAGCGCGAGCTGGGCATCGTGTCCCGACTGGTGAATCACATTGCCGGCCCGGTGGCGCTGTGGGCGTCGCGCCGGGACCACAGGCGGTTCCCGGAAGGGCGGCGGCTCGAGCCGCGGATGTTCGTCGATCGCCGCCACTGGGGCACTGCGGAGTAGGCGCGTTCGGTCAATGCCGCACGGGCTGCGGTCCCTCTGCGAAGGCGCCCACGCCGGCCAACCACGGAGACCACAGAGGCTGCCGTCGTTCCGGCGTCGCAGCCCCGGCGTTGCCGGGGCGCACCCGGTCGAAGCCCGGTCAGCCGTCACGCGGGCCCGTGTGACGGGGACCCGGCTCCGTGCCCTTCGTGTGCTTCGTGGTTGAGATCGTGTTCGCGCAGGCCCGCGGGGCGTCAGAACTCCGCGCTCTTCGGGGCGCGCGGGAACGGGATGACGTCGCGGATGTTCCCGAGGCCGGTGACGTAGTTCATCGCGCGCTCGAAGCCGAGGCCGAAGCCGGCGTGGGGGACGGTGCCGTAGCGCCGCAAGTCGCGGTACCACCAGTACGTGCGCTTGTCGAGGCCCATCTCGTCGATCCGCGCGTCCAGCACGTCGAGGCGCTCCTCGCGCTGGCTGCCGCCGATGATCTCCCCGATGCCCGGCGCGAGCACGTCCATCGCCGCCACCGTCTTCCCGTCATCGTCCAGGCGCATGTAGAACGCCTTGATCTCCTTCGGGTAGTTGGTGACGACGACCGGGCGCCCAGCCAGCTCCTCGGTCAGGTAGCGCTCGTGCTCCGACTGCATGTCGATGCCCCAGCGGACCGGGAACTCGAACCTCCTGCCCGACTTCTCGAGCGCCGCGATCGCCTCGGTGTAGGTCATCCGTTCGAAGCTGGACGAGAGGAACTTCTCGAGCCGGTCGATGCACGTCTTGTCCACGCGCTCGGCGAAGAAGGCCATGTCGTCCGCACGTTCAGTGAGGACCGCGCGGAAGATGTACCGGAGGAAGTCCTCGGCGAGCTTCGCGTTGTCGTTCAGGTCGGCGAACGCGATCTCCGGCTCGATCATCCAGAACTCGGCCAGGTGCCGGCTGGTGTTCGAGTTCTCCGCGCGAAAGGTCGGGCCGAACGTGTAGACGCGCGAGAGCGCCAGGCAGTAGGTCTCGACGTTCAACTGGCCCGACACCGTCAGGTACGACTGCCTGCCGAAGAAGTCCTGCGTGAAGTCGATCTGCCCGTCCTCGGTGCGCGGCAGGTTCACGAGATCCAGCGTGGACACGCGGAACAGTTCGCCCGCGCCTTCGGTGTCGCTGGCGGTGATGATCGGCGTGTGCACCCAGTAGTACCCGCGCTCGTGATAGAAGCGGTGGATGGCCTGCGCAAGCGTGTGGCGGACCCGCGCCACGGCGCCGAACGTGTTCGTCCGCGGCCGGAGGTGCGCGACCTCCCGGAGGTACTCGTAGGTGTGGCGCTTGGGCGAAATGGGATAGGTGTCCGGGTCTTCCACCCAGCCGACGACGCGGACCGAGGCCGCCTTGATCTCGAACCGCTGTCCCTTGCCCTCGGAGGGCACCAGTGCGCCGTCGACCTCGACCGCGCAGCCCGTGGTCAGGCGCAGGATGTCCGCCTGGTAGTTGGCGAGCGCACTCGGTGCGACGACCTGGATCGGGTCGAAGCACGACCCGTCGTGCACGTGGAGGAACGACAGCCCGGCCTTCGAGTCGCGGCGGGTGCGCACCCAGCCCTTGACGGTCACGCCCGTTCCGGGCGCTACGGCGCCGTTGAGGATGTCAGCAATCCTGTGCCACGCCATCGACGAGTACCTCGCTCGCCCGATCATACCGTGTCCCGGGCGGCAAAGGTCAGGGGTTGATCGCGCTCACCTTGATCGTCCATGCGTGCCGGCACGGCGGCTCGGCGCGGACGGCGTCTGGAATCGTCACGACGAATCCGGAGCCCTCCACCCGCCAGGCGAGCCTCATGGGGTTGCCGAGCAGCGTGACGGCGGCGCCGGGGGCCGGCTGGTGCGACGTGACTCGGACTTCCGCCGGCATCCCCGCCTCGCCCTTCTCCGGCAGGTAGACGAAGTACGTGGTCCCGTTCTTCTGCCGGGTCATTCGCACCCGGCCCTCCGCGTACGGCGCGATGGCGCGCGAGCCGTAGACCGCCTCGCCGTTTACCTTCATCCACGCGCCAATCTCGGCGAGCAGGTCGTACGCCCCCTGCTGCCAGGTCCCGTCCGGCCCGGGCGCGACGTTCAGCAGGAGGTTGCCTCCTTTCGCGACGATGTCCACGAGCAGGTGCACGCCGTCGCGGCCGCTCATGTACTTCGCGTCGGGCGTGAAGGACCAGCCGCCGCCCGAGATGATGCACGATTCCCAGGGGTAGGGCAGGGCCTTCTCGGGCACACGGTTCTCGGGCGTCAGATAGTTCTGGTTCTTCCCGTACACCGCCCGGTCGACCACGATGAGTCCGGGCTGCTTCTGGCGAGCCTTCGCCACGAGGTCGTCCATGCGGATGTCCTGATCGACGATGCGTGCCTTGAGGAAACCGGTCTTGCTCTCGCGGACGAGTTCGGCGTAGGTGCGCTCGGTTTCCTCTTTCGGCCGCTTGCGGACCCAGCCGCCATCCAGCCACAGGATGTCGATGCGCCCGTAGTCGCTCATCAACTCCATCACCTGGTTGTGGGTGAAGTCGGTGAACGCCTTCCAGCGGTCCGGGTACGCCGCCGGGTCGTAGTTGACGTTGCGGTCGGGCGTGGCGAAACTGGGCCACCAGTAGTTCTCGTTGTGCCAGTCGGGCTTCGAGAAATAGGCGCCGGCCAGCAGGCCGTTCTTGCGGAAGGCGTCGAAGATCTCCTTCGCGATGTTCGCCCGCGGGTCGGTGCCAAACGGGCAGTCCGGCGAGGTCACCTTGTAGTCGGTGAACTTCGAGTCGAACATCGCGAAGCCGTCGTGGTGCTTGGTGGTGAACACCACGTACTTCATGCCGGCCTCGCGTGCGGCCTTCGCCCACCGCGCTGGATCGAACTTCACCGGGTTGAACGTCGTCTTCAGCGCCTCGTAGCGCCGCTTGTACTCGATGTAGTCGCCGAGGCTCCGCCGGCACCAGCCCTCGTCCTCCGCGCAGATCGACCACGACTCGACGACCCCCCACTGGCTGTAGGGCCCCCAGTGCATCAGCAGCCCGAACTTGAGGTCCTGCCACTGCTCCAGCCTGGCGAGGACCAGCGGGTCGGTCTCCGGGACGTAGCGTTCGTCTTCGTGCTGCGCGCGCGCCGGGGCAGCCGAGGAGAGGAGGGCGACGAAGGCAAGGAGCGCGAACGACGCGACACGCCTGTCGAGCATTGAAGACCTCGCATTGCCGCGGGGCTCAAGCCCCGCGCCACACCGCACGGTCCCGCGCCACCGCGCACGGCCCCGCGCCACGATGCCGGCGTGGGGCGGGTCTTCAGACCCGCCGGGCCCCTCACAGACGCGGAATGGCCAATCCGCCATCCACCATCAGCACCTGGCCGGTCGAGTAGGCCAGTTCTCCGCGCGCCAGGACCGCGACGGCGCGGCCGACGTCCTCCGGCTCGCCCCACCGCGACTGCACGAGCAGGCCTTCGGCGATCAGCCGGTCGTACTTCGCCTTGACGGGTGCCGTCATGTCGGTGTGGACGATGCCCGGGCGCACTTCGTAGACCGGGATGTCCCACTCGCCCAGCCGGACCGCCCAGAGCTGCGTCGCCATGCTGAGGCCGGCCTTCGACACGCAGTACTCGCCGCGCTGGACGGAGGCGCAGGCAGCGGAGACGGACGAGATGTTGATGACCGCGCCGCGGTAGGCGCGATCGGCGCGGCGCTGCTCGATCATCCAGCGCGCAACCGCCTGGGTGAGGAAGTACGGCCCCTCGAGATTGACGCGCACGACGCGCTCGAAGCTCTCCTCGGTCGCGTCCAGCATGTCCCGGCGCTGGAGCGGAGCCACGCCGGCGTTGTTCACGAGCACATGCAGGCGGCCGAACCGCTTGCGGACGCCCGCGACGAGTTCGGTGCGCGCCGCGCGGTCGGCGACGTCGCACGATGCGTAGAACACCTCGCCGCCCGGCTCCCGCAGCGACGCCAGGGCGTCGGCCGCGGCTTCGGCGGTCCTCGTCCCGCACACGGCGAGATCGAAGCCCTCGCGCGCCAGATGGCTGGCGATCGCCAGCCCGAGGCCTCTCGCGCCTCCCGTCACCAGCGCCACACGTCGTTTCGTCATGCCGCTCCTCACGCTTCCAGCGAAGGCACCGTCACCCACGCCCTCGTTCGCCACGATTCGAGTCCGAGTTCGGCCAGTTGCACGCCCTTCGCGCCCGCGAGCAGATCCCAGGGGAACGCGTCGCCCGACGCCACGTGGCGGAGGAACAGCTCCCACTCCGCCCGGAACGCGTTCATCCGTCCGCCCGGCTCGGCGACGCGCTCCCAGTCGGACCGGTAATCCGCGCCCGACTCCACGTCGGGGTTCCAGACGGGGCGTGGCGTCGCGCCCGCGGCCTGAGTCCAGCAGCCGCGCAGGCCCGCCACCGCCGAGCCCTTCGTCCCGTCCACCTGAAGGGTCAACAGGTCGTCGCGCCGCACCCGCACGCACCACGACGAATTGAACTGCGCGACGATCCCGCCCTCCAGCTCGAACGTCGCATACGCCGCGTCATCGGCAGTCGCGGCGTACGGACGCCCGGCTTCATCCCAGCGCCGGTCGATGTGGCGGGCGCCCAGGCACGAGACCGCGGTGACGCGGCCGAAGACCTCGTCGAGCAGGTAGCGCCAGTGGGCGAACATGTCGGCGATGATGCCGCCGCCGTCCTCGGCCCGGTAGTTCCACGAGGGTCGCTGCGCCGGGACCGTGTCGCCCTCGAAGACCCAGTAGCCGAACTCGCCGCGGACCGACAGCACGCGGCCGAAGAAGCCGCGCGCCAGGAGGTCCTTCAGCGCGCGGATGCCCGGCAGCCACAGCTTGTCCTGCACCACCCCGTGCCTGATGCCGGCGGCCTTCGCCCGGCGGTAGAGGTCGAGCGCGTCACCCGTCGTCGCCGCCGACGGCTTCTCGCAGTACACGTGCTTGCCCGCGGCGATGGCGCGGCGCACCGCGTCAGCCCGCCGCTCCGTCGTCTGGGAGTCGAAATAGACGTCGTACGCCGGATCGGCAAGGGCCGCGTCCAGGTCCGCGGTCCACGGCACGCCGCCGGCCCGTGCGGCCAACGCGTCGAGCTTCGCGGGATCGCGACCGACCAGCAGCGGGTCCGGCACCAGGACGTCGCCGTCCGACAGCGCCAGCCCGCCGTCGCTGCGGATGGCGGCGATCGAACGCAGCAGGTGCTGGTTGGTGCCCATGCGCCCGGTGACGCCGTTCATGATGATGCCGATGCGACGGACAGACACGAGTGAGTCGCCTCCACAATCGCGGGGCTGAAGCCCCGCGCCACGCCTCCATCAGCGCCACACCGGTCACACCCGCTGCGGCTGCGCGCCTGCCGGGAGCGGCGGCGCGCCGGCGCCGGCCCGCGGCAGCGTGCCGGCGAGTTCCTGACGCCAATGTGCCACATCTCCGGCGGGCCCGTAGCAGTAGATCAGCCGCAGCGGCGTCGTGCCCACGTTGGTGAGCTGGTGAAACACGCCGGGCGGTATTGCCACGGCCTGCCCCGCGGTCATGACCGCGCGTTCGTCGCCCAGGCACATCTCGCCTGTGCCTTCGAGCACCAGGTAGACCTCGTCCTGCTCCTGGTTGTGCCACGGAACCTGGCCCCCGTCCGGGTCCAGCGTCACGAGGCCAAGCGCGAAGTGCGAGGACTGGACCGGAGACAGGCCGCCGACGACGTGCCTGGTCACACGGCCTGCCGGGAACCGCCGCCCGGCGACCGTGTTCAGATCGATGGTGGTCATGCCTGCCCCCAGAACGTCAGATAGCGCCCGCGCTGCGCCAGGCGCTGCACGTAGAGCGCCGCCTCCCGCAGGTGGTAGTCGCCCCACATGCTCGACTCGCCGCACGGTACCGAGCGCCCCTCGGGCACCGAGTCCCATCCGTTGGGCCGGTGATAGACGGAGTGGAGCAGCAGGCCTTCGTGCCCGCGGCCGACCGACAGATACGGTTCGCCAAGGAGGGTGCCGAGCACGGTCAGCCCGGCCGCCGCATAGCGTCGCGCACGCCGGGCATCGCGCTGTCGAAGGTAGTGGCCCAGTCGCATCAGGGCCTGCGCGGCAATCGCCGCGGCCGAACTGTCGACCGGCTCGAACGGATTGAATGGGTCCGCGGGCCTGGTGCGGTAGTCGCCGAGGCGGTGGAGGTTCGGCGCGCCGGCGTCCCAGTACGGAATCCCGTCGGCTGCCGTATGCCCGATGTAGAAGTCGGACGCGTCGCACGCCGCCGTCCGCATCATCGCTTCGACCGACTTGCGGCCACCGAGCGCGGCCAGGTCCGAGTCGCCAACCGTCTCCAGGAACTCCAGCTGCTCGGCGAACCCGCACATCGCCCAGGCCAGCCCCCGCATCCACGCGGTGAACGGCGAGTAGCCCTGCTGGGTGCTGAGGCACCGGAAGCTGCGGTCGGCCACGCTGAAGATGGCCTCATGCGCCGTGCGCCCGCGGACGGCGTACACGTCGCGGCCACGCCCGTCCGATACGAGGTATGTCGCCGTGGCCCGCGCGTGCGCCACCAGCCGGTCCAGCAGCGAGACGCGGCGCCCGCCCTCGTCGAGCAGCACGTGCCCGAGGCGATGGCCGATGGCGAGCACGCGCAGCGTCCGCATCGTGTCGACGAACAGCGACTGCGGCCCGTTGAACGAGTGGATGTAGCCGTTGCCCTCGCCGAGCGCGGTCCACCGGCGCGCCTGGACGGCCGACGAGCACTTCAGCGCGGTTTCGTAGCAGCGCCGCTCCCACGGGTCCGCCTTCACGCGGCCCTCGATCATCAGCCGCAGCAACGCGCCGTACGTGCTGACGATCGTGAAACCGTGGTCGTGGACCCCCATGTCCGTCAGGTGAGGCCCCATCGAGTCGACGGTGCCGCGGCGGCCCAGGTCGAGAAAACCCCGTTCCCCCGTCGCGTCGAACTGCAACAGCGCCGAGCCGTACCGGAAGCCGAGCGTCCACTCGGTCCAGCCGCGCGACGTGTACCGGCCGCCGACGGTGTAGACCAGCGTGTCCTCCCCCCCGCGGCGGCGCCGTTCGATCGCCCGGAGCTTCGCCGCCGACAGCGTCCAGAGCCGATCGAGCTTCGGGGCGAGCGAGGCGGGAGCGAGCGTGCGGTCGATCTTCATGCGGCCACCCGCAGGGATTCTACACCCCCTTGCCGCGTTCTCCCGTTGCGTTCGTCGCCCGTGTCGCGAGCCATTGCGGTACAATCTTCGGACCATCCGGCCTCGTGTCTCGCGGCCGGGCTGGATTCCGTTCACCTTTCCAGGTCTCATCCCCGGAGTGACGCCCATGAAGCGCATCGTGCTGACGGCATTCGTGGCGGCCGCGGCGGTCGCCGGCCTGACGGCGGGCGTCCAGCCGCAGAGCGGCGGCGCTGCGCTGACCGCCGACACCATGAGGGCCATCGAGTTCAGGAGCATCGGCCCGACACTGAGCACGGGTCGCATCGCGGACGTCGCCATCGATCCCAGGAACCCGAGCGTCTGGTACATCGCCTCGGCGTTCGGCGGGCTGTGGAAGACGAGCAACCGCGGCATCACCTTCACGCCGATCTTCGACGACGGTCCCTCGTTCACCCTTTGCTGCGTCGTCATCGACCCGAAGGACTCGAACGTCGTCTGGCTGGGAACGGGCGAGAACGCCAGCCAGCGGAGCGCGCACTTCGGCGACGGCGTCTACAAGTCGGTCGACGCCGGCAAGACCTGGAAGCGCGTCGGGCTGGCGACGTCCGAGCACATCGGGAAGATCGTGATCCACCCGGTGAACACGAGCACGGTATACGTGGCATCGCAGGGGCCGTTGTGGTCGGCCGGCGGCGAGCGCGGCCTGTTCAAGACGACCGACGGCGGCGCCACGTGGCAGCAGGTCCTGAAGATCAGCGACGACACCGGCGTGAGCGACGTGGTGATGGATCCGAAGAACCCGCTCGTGCTGTATGCGTCGGCCTACCAGCGCCGCCGCGCCGTCGGGCAGATGATCGGGGGAGGGCCGGAAGGCGGGATACACAAGACGACCGACGGCGGCAAGACGTGGAAGAAGCTGACGAACGGCCTGCCGAAGGGCGACGTGGGCCGGGCCGGCCTCGCGCTTGACGGTCGGAAGACACCCGCGACGGTGTTCGCGCTGATCGACGCCAAGCGCGACGAATCGGGCTTCTACCGCTCGGACGATGCAGGGGCGACGTGGGCGCGCATTGGGAAGATGGCCGCGGGCGGCCGGCGAGGCGGCGGCGGTCAGCGAGGCGCGGGCGCCCAGGCGGGGGCAACCGAGGCGCGGGGCGGTGCGGCACCCTCCGGTGGCCAGGCGGCGCAGGCCGGCGCGCCTGCGGCCACACCGCCCCAGGCCGGCGCGCGCGGCGGGACGCCCGCGGACGACTGGTACCGCGGCGGCAGCGTGGCCTACTACCACGAGATCTTCGTCGACCCGTACAAGCCGGACACGATCTGGTCGGTGAACACCAACATGGAACGCAGCACCGACGGCGGCAAGACGTGGGGGCAGGTGAACTGGGAGAGCACCGGCATGCACGTGGACCATCACGCCATCGTGTGGGATCCCACCGACCGGAACCACATCCTGGTCGGCAACGACGGCGGGCTCTACGAGTCGTACGACGACGGAACCACGTGGCGGTTCTTCGCCTCGCTGCCGGTCACGCAGTACTACCGCGTGTCGGTGGACAACGCGAAGCCGTTCTACAACGTCTGCGGAGGCACGCAGGACAACTGGTCGCACTGCGGCCCGTCGCGCTCCCTCAACCAGTGGGGCGTGCGGACCAGCGACTGGTTCATCGTCGCCGGGGGGGACGGGTTCCAGACGAGGAACGACCCGAACGACCCGACGATCATCTACGCGTCGTCGCAGGACGGCAACGTCACGCGGTTCGACCTCAAGACAGGGCAGTCGCGACAGATTCGCCCGCCGCAGTCGCGCCAGGCGCGCGGCGGCGGCGGCGACGACTCGCTCGGCGCCCAGCAGGGCGCTTCGGGCGCTGCCGGGGCAGCCAACAACGACCGGGCGAACTGGGACGCGCCCTACATCATCAGCCCGCACTCGTCCTCCCGTCTCTACTGGGCGAGCAACAAGCTCTATCGCAGCGATGACCGCGGCGATACGTGGGTGGCCGTGAGCGGCGATCTGTCGCGCAATCTGAAGCGCGAGGAGATCCCGATAATGGGCAAGGTCTGGCCGGCCGACTCGGTGTCGCTGAACGCCTCGACGACGGCTCTCAGCAACATCGTGTCGCTCGACGAGTCCCCGTTGCTCGAAGGGCTCATCTGGGTCGGGACCGACGACGGCCTGGTGCAGGTGACCGAGGATGGCGGAAAGAACTGGCGGAAGATCGAGCAGCTTCCAGGCGTGCCGCCGTGGACCTACGTCAGTGACGTCTTCGCCTCCCCGCGCGACGCGAACACCGTGTTCGTTGCGCTCAACAACTGGCAGCGTGGCGACTACAAGCCGTACGTCGTGAAGAGCTCGGACCGGGGCAGGACCTGGACGAACATCACCGGCAACCTGCCCGATCGCCACGACGTGTATGCGGTCATCCAGGACCACGTGAACGGCGACCTCCTGTTCGCGGGCACCGAGTTCGGCGTGTTCTTCACGGTGGACGGCGGGCGGAACTGGGTGCAGCTGAAGGGCGGCATGCCGTCGATCCAGGTGCGCGACATGGCCGTACAGCGGCGCGAGACCGACCTCGTGCTCGCCACCTTCGGGCGCGGGTTCTATATCCTCGACGACTACAGCGCGCTGCGCGAGCTGACGCCTCAGGCGCTCGCCGAGGAGGCGCGGCTCTTCCCGCTGCGCGATGCGTATGTGTACAGCCCGACGGGGGTGGCACCGGACGGCTCGGCTGCCATCGGCCCGATGGGCGGCAACTGGATCGCGCCCAACCCGCCGTTCGGCGCGGTGTTCACGCTGCACCTCAAGCAGGAGCTGCCGGCCGACGCGAAGCTGGTGCTGACGATTGCCGACGAGACCGGCAAGCAGGTGCGCCGGATCGAACTCGACAAGACGGCAGGGCTGAAGCGCGTGGCGTGGCCGCTGCGCGCCGACGCGCCTGCGCCGGCCGCCGGTGCGGCCGGGGCCGCGCAGGGCCAGCGTGGGGCAGGCGGCGCAGCACAGGCGGGAGGCGGCCGCGGCGGCCGCGGCGGTGCGCCGCTCGTGCCGGCCGGGCGCTACACGGCGACGCTCGGCCGGCTCGTGGGTGACAAGGTGACCGCCATCGGGTCGTCGCAGAGCTTCAGGGTGGTGACGATTCCGCAGTAGGCGGCTGTCAGCTGATCCTGCCTACCACTCCGAATCCGCGGATTTGATGTCGAAGACGCGCCGGTTGGCATCGCCCGACAGCTTGTATCTGGCCGGGCCGGTGGCCGTCGTGCCGCCCGACGCGATCGAAGCCTGCAGCCACTCGCGCGTCTTCGCCGGGTCTGCGCCCTCGAAGCGCAGGCCGGCCAGCACGGCGAACACTCGAAGCGGCAATGCGTCCTTGGCCTCGCCGCTCTGCGTGACGACCGAGTTGATGTAGTCGATCTTCCCCGGCGCGACCCCGAAGAAGCGAACCTTGTAGCTGACCAGCGGAGTGGCGGACTCGCACGTCCACACATTCGTGCGGTTCTCGAGCACCGGGCCCTTGCAGGTCATGCCGATCGGCGCCAGGGCCTCCCGGATGTCGCTGGCCCAGAGCCCGCGGAGCCACCGCATCTCGACGGCTGTCGCCGCCTGGCCGCCTCGACTCGCCTCCTGCGATCCGCCCGAGCCTCCGCCCGACCCTCCGCACGCCCCGGCCAGCAGCACCGATGCCACCGCAACCGTCCGCCACCCGTGTCGCATGATGATCGCCTTCTTTCGGATGGATTCGTCCGCAGCCGCCGAGTGCCTATCATACCGCGCTCGGCCGCCGCCGGCGGGCGGTGTACAATCCTGGACCGTGAACAACCTGCGCCGGACTGCGTCGGAATTCGACGTGTTCCTCTGCTGCGCCGACCCGGTTGGCGTCGACGCGGTCTCGACGCTCGCGGCCTTCCTTCGCCGGAAGGGGTTTCGGGTGTTTCTCGAGGACCGATCGCCCGAGACGGCGGTTGACGAGCGACGCCTCGCCCTGGTTGAAGCCATCCCCGATTTCATCCTGCTGCTGTCTCCGGCCACCATCGCTGCCGCCTCCGCGACGGGTCACGGCGTTCACGTCGAGACCGAGCGCGCGCTGGCGACAGCCCGGAACGTCGTGCTCGTCTCGCCGCCCGGCGAGCCGGGGATGGCGACCATCGCCTGGCCCGGCGCGCTCTCAGGCCTCGCGGGCAGACCGACGCTAGGCTACGATCCCGACCGGCTGGCCGAATCGCTCTCCATCGTTCAGCACAGTCTGTCGAGCGACACCACCGTCACCGACCGCCACCTGATGCGGCGGACGAAGCGGCTGTTCATCGGTGTGGCGATCTTCGTGCTGGCGGCCGCCTCGCTGCAGATCGTTCCGGCTCTCATCGACGCATGGACGCGCCCGAAGCCCCTGCTGCCGGTCGCGCCGTTCGCCCTCTCCTGGGCGGGCTTCGGTCAACGGATCGAGTCGAGCGGAGCGGTGGACTTTCCGATCGTGGACGGCGTCCTGCTGGCGGGAGGCGACCACGTGACCGTGGCCTTCAGTCCGAGCGCCGACGGTTTCGCGTACGTCATCACGAAGGACACGCGCGGCCGCGTGTCGGTGCTCTTTCCGACCGAGACGGTGAAGGGGGCCAGCCGCGTGCGCGCGGGGCGCGTCTATCGCGCGCCGGTCGAATCGGACTGGCTGACCGTCGATCCCCACACAGGGATCGACACGATCTACGTGTTTGCCGGCTACGACCCGCTGCAGAATCTCGAGGAACTGGTGGAGGAGCCCGAAACCCCGCAGAACGCCGCGGCGAGGGGAGGGCTCGTCGAGCAGACGGTGGCGGGTCTGATCGACGGCCGCCACTATCAGTTCGGCCGGCGCCCGTGGATCCGGACGATGCAGTTCGTGGACCAGGGGCTGAAGCCGCCTCCCGGGCCGGCGACGTTCAGCGCGTCGTTCCCGGGCGCGACGGCCGCCACCTACCCGGCCGCGGTCCAGCCTGGCCTCGTGAGCGCGCTGGCTGAGGTCAAGGTGCGCTTCGCGCCGGCGGCAGGGACAGGGAGGAAGTAGGCCGCAGGCGGTTATCCTGCCACGGTGTGATCGTGTGATCGTGTGATCTTGCGATCTTGCGATCTTGCGATCTTGCGATCTTGCGATCGTGTGACCGGGCTCCGCACGATCTCGCAGCGCAGGAGCCGCTCAGATCGCGGTGTCCCCGCGGTTCCCGGCCTTCTCTTCACGCGCTACGAGTGCACGCCCGGCGCCTCGTGACCGGTCCGCTGCACGTACTCCACGTAGGAGCCGGGGTAGACGTGCGGCTGCGCGTCGTTGCCGCTCTCGCCGCCGAGCTCCAGCACGCGGTTGCTCAAGCCTCGCAGGAACGCGCGGTCGTGCGAGACGAACAGCATGGTGCCGTCGAAGTTCGCGAGCGCCTCGACCAGCATCTCCTTCGTGGCCAGATCCAGGTGATTGGTCGGCTCGTCCAGCACCAGGAGATTCGGCGGGTTGAGCAGCATGCGCGCCATGACCAGCCGCGTCCGCTCGCCGCCCGAGAGCGCCCGGATCTTCTTGTCCACCTCGTCCCCCGAGAACTGGAACGCGCCCGCGAGGTTGCGCAGCACGCCCACCGACTCGTGGGGGAAGTCCTTCTGCAGCTGATCCTCGATGGTCAGGTCCGGGTCGAGCAGATCGAGCGCCTGCTGGGCGAAGTAGCCCATCTCGAGGCTGGCGCCGAGCCGCACGGAGCCCGAGTCGGGCGCGAGAACGCCGGCCACCATTCTGAGCAGCGTCGTCTTGCCGGCGCCGTTTCTGCCCATCACCGCCCACCGTTCTCCGCGGCGGATGGTGAGGTTCAGATGGTCGTGGATCGCGCGGCGGCCGTAGGCCTTCGACACGTCCTCGAGCGTCGCCACGAGGTCGCCCGAGCGCGGCGGGCTGCGGAAGTCGAATCTCGCCACGCGCCGCCGTTTCGGCAGTTCGATCTTCTCGATCTTGTCCAGCGCCTTCACGCGGCTCTGGACCTGCGCCGCCTTGGCGGCGTGCGCGGCGAACCGCTCGATGAACCGCCGCTCCTTCGCCAGCATCGCCTGCTGGCGCGCGTAGGCCGCCTCGCGGTTGGCCTCGCGGATGCCGCGTTCCCGCTCGTAGAAATCGTAGTTGCCCGAGTACGCGGTAATCTCGCCGTCGTCGATCTCGGCGATCTTCGTGACGACCCGGTTCATGAACTCGCGATCGTGCGAGGTCATCAGCAGGGCGCCCTGGTAGGTTCTCAGATACGTCTCGAGCCAGATGATCGATTCGATGTCGAGGTGGTTGGTCGGCTCGTCCATCAGCAGGACGTCCGGGCGGCCGAGGAGCACGCGGGCCATCGCGACCCGCATCTTCCAGCCGCCCGAGAGCGTCCCGACGTCCCCGTCGATCCGCTCGTCGTCGAACCCCAGCCCGCGCAGGACCTCACGCGCCTGGGCTTCGAGGGCATACCCGCCCAGGTGGTCGTACTCCTCCTGGACTTCGCCGAACCGCTCGAGGATGGCCTCGAGGCTTCTGCCGTCGCGTTCCGGTTCCGACATCTCGTGCTGCAGCGCCTCGAGTTCGTGGTGGAGTTCGCCCACGCGGCCGCAGCCGGCAATCGTCTCGTCCAGCACCGACCGGCCGGCCATCTCCTCGACGTCCTGGCGGAAGTACCCGATCGTCAGGCGCTTCGGGACCGACACCTCGCCCTCGTCGGGGGACTCCTCGCGGACGATCATCCGGAACAGCGTCGTCTTGCCGGATCCGTTGGGGCCGACCAGGCCGACGCGTTCGCCCGGGTTGAGCTGAAAGGAGGCGTCGACGAACAGCACCTGCCGCCCGTACTGCTTGCTGATGCGCGAGAAGGCAATCATGAGGAACAGATAGCGTAGCGTACGCGGGTTGCCGGCGCGGCACCCGCACGGGCAGAATGTCTCGAGGGGGAACACCAGCTCATGCGCGCGATCCGCCTGATCGGACAGAAGAAGCCAGTGGTCGTGCAGGAGATTGACGTCCCGCGGCCCGGAAGGAAGGACGTGCTGGTCCGGGTGAAAGCCGCGGGGATCTGCCATTCGGATGCCCACTACCGGTCGGGCGTCACCAGCACCGGGCCGCTGCCGGTGACTCTCGGTCACGAGGTGGCCGGGATCGTCGAAGACGTCGGTTCGGACGTCACCCGATTCAAGGCCGGCGACCGGGTATGCGTGCACTACCTGGCCTCCTGCGGGGACTGCCATCACTGCCGCCGCGGCTGCGAGCAGTTCTGCAGCACGGCCCAGATGATCGGCAAGCACCGCGACGGCGGGTGGGCCGACTACCTCTCGACGCCCGAGCGCAGCCTGTTTCACCTGCCGCCCGAGATCGGCATGGAGCAGGGCGCGGTGATGATGTGTTCCTCGTCCACGTCGCTCCACGCGTTGAAGAAGGCCCGCCTGCGGGGCGGAGACACGGTGGCGGTGTTCGGCATCGGCGGGCTGGGGGCGTCGGCGCTTCAGCTGGCGATGGCGATGGGGGCGCTCGAGGTGTTCGCCGTGGACACCAATCCGGTGAAGCTGGCGCTCGCCGAGAGCTTCGGCGCCGTGCCCGTCGACGCGGCGCAGGGCGACCCGGTGCAGGAGATCCGCCGGCGAACCGGCGGCAGGGGCGTCGACGTGTCGGTCGAGGTGGTCGGCCTGCCGGTGACGATGAGGCAGGCGGTGCAGGCGCTGGCGGTTCAGGGCCGTGCGGCCATCGCGGGACTGAGCGACAAGACCTTCGAGATCGGATCCTACGCCGAACTGCTGGGAACAGAGGCCGAAGTCATCGGCGTGGCCGACCATCTGGCCCGGGAGATGCCCCTGCTCCTCGAGTTCGCCGTGCGCGGACAGCTGAAGCTCGAGAAGATCATCACGAGGCGGGTCCCTCTCGACGCCGGCATCGTGGACGGCGTGCTGGATGAACTCGATCGTTACGGCGATCACGTCAGAACCGTGATCACGGTGTAACGGGCAGCGGTCGGGGCCGGGCCGGCGGCGCAATCCGGAGCCGGCGCCGGAGCGTCGCCGCCCGACGCCTTGAAACGCCTGACGTGGCCGCCATCAACGAGGCGATGAAGGGAGTGCCCGGGGTGGTGATCGAGGCGATCAAATAGGGACGACGGGCGGGGAGTGAGCGGGGGTGTGGCGCGGGGCTTCAGCCCCGCGAACGAATCGAAATGCGGACACTCGATCTCCGGAGGCAGCTCAAGTCGCTCTACCAACCCTCGACGAAGGCCCCAGTGCTCGTCGACGTGCCCGACCTCCAATTCCTGATGATTGACGGCCGGATCGGGAAGGGCGAGACGCCGGGCGTCTCACCCGCGTTCCAACAGGCCGTCGCCGGCACTCGATCGGCTTCGCCTCGAGCGCTACCGCGAAGGGCTCGCTGTCCAGATGATGCACGTCGGGCCGTAACGGTGGCACTTTCCGTTTCCGTCCGGTGGTCGTCAAGAAGGGCGCCCGAAGACGAACCGCAGCGCGCGTTCGAGGCTGCGCTCCGGCGAGTGGCCTTCGCGCGGGAGCACCTCGTGGCCGAGGCGCAGCCCGGCCGGCAGCAGCGGACCGACATCCCGCAGGAACGCGGGAGTGAAGTCCACGACGAACGGCGCGTCTCTCTCTCCGTAGACGATGAACAGACTGCGGGGGACGGGGCGCGTCGTGGTGCTGTCTCGGAACGCCTCGCGCAGCCCGTCCGGCCAGACGCCGATGGCCGGGCTGACCGCGACATAGTCGGTGAACGTCCGCCTCCCGCGGGCGAGATCATCGAGCACGAACAAGCCCGCGTAAGACTCGCCGTAGAGGATCCGCGTGTCGCCGATCCGCCAGCGGCTTTCGACTTCTGGCAACAGCTCGGTCTCGACGAAACGCATGAACGCTGACGAGTCCCCGCCGCCGACGTAGAGGTCGGGACGTTGGACAGGAGTCATGTCGTTCACGCGGTTGCGGTTCTCGACGCCGACCATGACGACCGGCGGGAAACCCTCGCGGCGGAGCGCAGCCAGCACCTGGCGCGAACGCGAGTAGAGGGACCGCTCTGCCGAGTACCTGCTTCTGGTCTCCTCCGTCGAGCACCACGAGCAGCGGGCACGGGCACGCCCCGGTATCGTATCCCTCTGGGAGGCTCACGAGGTAACGGCGCTGCTCGCCGAGTGCCGTCGAAGAGAGGCTGTGGCGATCGGCGCGCCAGCCGCTGAACACCAGGCCGGCGACCATGGCGCACACCGCCCCGAGCACCAGGACCTGCAGCGCGGTCAGGCGGTGCGGCATGACGAGCGGATTGTACAGCGGCGCGGTCGGTTCCCGGGCTTCTTGTCATCCGCCCGTGACATACGCCCGTTCCCGCGGTGTGGCACGGCCTGCCCGCGTCGCGCCCTACTTCGTCTCGGCCAGCCCGCCCCGCGCCGCGGCCACGGCCTCGCCTGGAACCGCCTTGCACACGTCGAAGGTCTTCAGGTCCCGCTGGGGTCGCGCCCACCCGAGCTCTGGGGCACAGGCGGCGAGCGCGAGCGTGAGACCGCGCGTCGCGCTCGACCTGGAGAGTGACGACAGGGCTCCTCCTCGGCTATTGCACGTAGCTCCAGTTCAGCAGCGAGTTGAAGATCATGTTGAACTCGCCGTGGTTCTGCCAGCGGTAGACCGGGTTGTTGGCGAACAGGATCACGCGGCCCTTGCCGTTGAAGGCGCTCGGGATGTCCACCGCGAAGGCCCTCTGCCGCAACTGGTCAGCTCCCACCATGGCGCCCGTCAGCACGGACGAGTCGCCGCCGACGTAGCGCGCCAGCAGGTTCGCCTCGTCGGCCACGCCCACGCGCAGCGTCACGCCACCCTGGTACTTGATCGGGATCGTCTTCTCCGTGTAGCCGTAGAAGGCGGGATGCTCATGCCGAACGAGCTCCCCCTGGACGACGGGGCGCTGCGCCGTCACGCCGGTGATCGCCTCCGCGTCCACCGTGTGCGCCCAGCCGAACTCGATTGGGAACCGCACCGCGACTCCCGCGGCGATCAGCGTGCCGCCGCCCTCGAGGAACCGCGCGAACGCGTCCACGCCCGCCTGCCCGAACCCGCCCGACATGTCGGGCGTCTCGCCGTACACGCCGAGCGTCTTGTACTTCTCGCTCTTCTGGTATGACTGCGGCCGCGCGGAGGCGGCCTGGAAGACGGCCTGGCGGTTGATGTTCTGCGCGGCCATCAGGATGACGTCATAGCGGCTCCGGAGGCCGCCCTGCTTCACCTGCTCCTTGTAGATCAGGTCGTAGGGGATGCCGAAGCGGTCGAACGTGAGCCGGTACCACCCGAGGTCCTGCGTGCTCGTCCACTGCGAGTAGATGGCAATTCGAGGGGCCGGCGCGTCGTGCATCGGAACGGTCGGTATCGCCGACAGGGCCGCGCCCGTCAGGCCGAGCTCCTCGACCGCCACGCGCGCCGCCGCCGCCGGCCCGGCGATCACGAACGAACCGGCCGGGAACTCCACCCCCTCGGCCGTGAAGGCCTTCTCGGCGATCTTCATCGCCGTCGAGCGCAGCTTGTAGCGGAACACGATCATGTTGTTCGAGCCGTAGTGCGCCACCGCGAAGCCCGCCGTGCCGCTGCCCGAGACCTTCCCGACCGCCATGACCTTCGTCACCGGCGCGGTCTGCACCTTCAGGATGGCGGCGTCCGTAATCTCCTTCACATCCACCGCCATCAGGAGCCCCATCGTCCAGCCGCTGTCGTCGTACGTGGTGAGCCTGGTGTCCGGGAATACCTGCTTCTCGAGCAGGTTTTTCGCCAGGCGGCCGTAGGGCTGGTCGCGCTTCATCACGTAGGAGCCGGCCGGGAAGGTGGCATCGCCCAGCCTGAACTCGGCCGCGGCCTGTCCGACCTCGATGCCCTGGATGCGGAGAATCCTGACCAGTTCGGCCGCCCGCGTCATGTCGCGCTGGACGGGGATCACGTAGCCGAACGGCGCCTTCGTCCGGCCGTCCTCGATGGCGTTCCGTGTCTTGACGTAGAAGTTCTCGACGATGATGGTCGGGAATTGCGCGGCGAGCTGCAGCGAAGAAATCAGGCCGGTCTGCATGTAGTTGACATTCGCCCGACGAGTGAACGATGCGGCCGCGTTCGGGGGCGCCGGGATGCCGCGATACCACTCGCGGTCCTGCGTGCCGCCGCGTCCCGTCGGGATTGCCGACGCGCCGCCCGGACCGCCGCCCCGCACGCCCTCAGCCGGCCCGCCCGCTCGCTGCCCCTCGCCGGGTGCCCCGCGTGGTGCAGCGGTCGGCGTCCCTCCGCCCTGGGATTCGGCCGGTGGCCCGCCCCGCGGCGCATCAGGTGCCGCGCCGCCGCGGCCACCCTCGCCGCCCGAGCGGCGGCCACCCTCCGCGGGAGTGGTCGCCGCAGCCGTCGACGTGCCCCCGCGCGGCGGAGCCGCCGCCGTCGTTGCCGCCGGATCGCGGCCCGACTGCGTCTCGTACATCCGCATCACGGCGTTGTGGTTGTAGGCGACCGACGCGTAGTAGCCGGGCGACCAGCCATCCATGAACGCGTGCGTGTAGACACCCGGCATGCCCCACTTCGTCATCTGAGCGAGCTCCCAGTTCGAGAACCACGGCAGCTCGGCGAAGAGGAGGGGATCGAGGTTCGGGTTCTGAGGGGGACCGCCGCTGTAGGTGTACAGCAGCGACATCGACTCGTGGAGGTCGTGCATGATCGGCGGGTGAGCCGTGTAGAACCACTCGGCGAGCGCGCGCACCTCGACGAGCGAGAGGTTGATGTCGCGGTTGTTGTCGTGGAAGACGTACTTGCCCCAATAGGGCACCGCCATCGCCCCGCCGGCCGCTCCACGCTGTCCGCCTCCCTCGCCGCCTCGCTGCCCGACGCCGGCCGTGGCCTCGGCTCCGCGTCCGGGCTCGGCACCTCGCGGGGCGTCGCCGGCCGGACGAGCGGGCTCAGGCACCGCGAGGGACGCCTGGGTCGCGGCTTCCGTCGTCTCGAGCCCCTTGTAGAACCAGTCGACGTAGCAATCGCGCCCGTCGGGATCGGCCACCGGCGTCACCGACACGTACACGTTGCTGCGAATGCCGCTGATGATCGGGGACGTCTCGGTGGCGAGCCGGTATACCAGTTCCATCAGCGTCTCGGACGGTCCCGTCTCGCCGCTGTGAAGCCCGCCGATGATGTGATAGCTCGGTTTGGTGGTCGCGATGAGCTGCCGGATCTCGGCGTCCGAACGCCCCCGCGGGTCGGCGATCTTCGCGAGGCGGTCGCGGTTCGCCCCCAGCGCCTTCATGTTCTGCTCGGACGACACCCAGACCACGACCAGTTCGCGCCCCTCTTCGGAGCGGCCGACCGGCTCCACCTGCACGCGCGGAGTCACCGCCGCCAACGCCCGGTAGTACTTCAGAATGTCCGCGTAGTAGGTGAGCTTGCGCGGAGCGCCGACGTGGTAGCCCAGCACGTCCTTCGGCGTAGGCACGCCCTTGACGATCGGCAGGTGATCGACCAGCGGGCTGCCGTATCGGGTGTCCCCCGTCCATTCCTTGTAGAGCCTGGCGAACGCCTCGTCCTGGAGCTGTGTCGGGTCCCTCGCGTCGGTGACCGGCTGCTGGGCCTTCGGCAGAGCCGCGGACGCTGCCAGCACGCCGGCCGCGACGGCCAGCATCAATACGCGCCGAGTTCCGTGCCGTTTGACGTTCATGGGTGTTCTGGACGGCGGCGCCGTCGCTACCTCGCGGTGATCGTCTTCGCAATGAAATCCATGTCGGCGAGCCGACCGGCCTGGTCGCCGATCGCCTGGGCCAGGCTGCCCAGCTCGGCCAGCCGCGCGAACTCGGCGGGATCGATGGTGCCGGCCTGGGCCATGACCTTCAGCAGGCGCGCCGGCACGCTGAGCGAGACGTCGCTCGCCCACACGCGCGCCTGCGCCAGCATCAGTTTGTCCCCGCTCTTCGTCGCCGCGCGGGCCAGGGCCACCGCGGTTTCGACCTCGGTCATCGCCGTCGCGAATTCGAACACCGCGTGCTGCTGGTGGGTCAGCTTCGCACGGAAGGCGGCGATCGTCGCCTCGGACAGGAACCGCGCCACCCGCGCCACGACCGGCCCGCCGGCGTCCGCCCACCCCTCCGCCTCGGTGGCCATCCCGGTGTAGAACCGGCCCTTGCTGCGGACGTTCTCGCGCATGCGGAAGACGCCGATGATGTTCTGCTGGATCTCCGACGTGCCTTCGTAGATGCGCAGGATGCGGGCGTCGCGGCGGATCTTCTCGACCTCGTAGTCCACGCAGTAGCCGTAGCCGCCCAGCGCCTGCACCGCGTCGTCGGCCGCGAGGTTGCCGACCTCGGTCGCGAACAGCTTGGCGACCGACCCTTCGACCTGCCGATCCTCGGTGCCCGAGTCGAGCAGGTCGGCGACGTACTCGATGTAGGCCTGCGCGGCCGCCAGCTTGACGCTGTTCGGCACGAGCAGCTTGTGGGTGTACCCCTGCTTCTCGCACAGGTAGGTGCCGAACTGCTTCCGCTCCTTCGAGAACGCAATGGCCTTCTCGAGCGACGCCAGACCCGCCCCGAGGCCGAACGCGGCCACCATCAGCCGCGTGTACCCGAACACCTCGTTCGCCTGCTTGAGCCCCTCGCCCTCCTTCACGCCGACGATGTTCGAGGCGGGAATGACGACGTCCTGGAGGAGCACCTGCGCCGTGTCGGAGAGGCGGATGCCGTGTTTGACCTCGTGCTTGCCTGGCGTGAGGCCCGGCGTCCTGCGCTCGACCACGAAGAAGGTGGGGCCATCTGGCGCCTTGGCGAGGATCGTGTAGAGGTCGGCGATCGAACCGTTCGAAATGAACTGCTTCACGCCGTTCAGCTTGTAGTGGGTGACGTGACCGTCGGCGTCGGTGACACGCTCGGCGGTCGTCTTGAGGCTCTGCACGTTCGACCCGGCCTCGGGCTCGGTCACGCCGTAGGCCACGATCAGCCCTTCGTTGGCAATGCGCGTGACCCACTTCGACTTCTGCTCGTGGGTGCAGCCGACGCGGATCGGGTCGGTGCCGAGCGCGACCGCCAGCATGGCGGTGGCGAGGCCGAGGTCGATCTTGGCGAACTCGGCGGACAGGCGGTAGACATCGGTACGCGCCCCCCCCCATCCCATCGTATTCGGCCGGCAGGAACACCAGGTGCAGGCCGACCTCCGGGCTGAGCATGGCCCGCACGACGTCCTCCGGGCAGACGTCGTCTTCGTCCCATTTCAGGCGCTTGTCGAGAGGGGCCTCGCGGCCTGCGAATTCTCTGAGCGTCTTGAGGATCAGGTCGAGATCCCCGGCGTCGAGACGGTTGAACTGCTGCATGCGTTCCTCGTTCGGATGACCGGGCGCCGGCGTGCGTCCGACCGCACGCGCGCGACCCAGCGGTTCGTTACTTGGCTCAAACCTGTTAGCCTAGCATAGAACAGCGAGGCCGCTGGCGGTCCACCCGGCGGCTCCGGGCGGCCGTTCCGGAATACCGGAGTCCGCCGAACGGTTGTATGCAGAGAGCGATATGAAACGACGCACCTGGGTGATCCTCGCCGTCCTGCTGGTTGTGATTGTCGTCGGCGGGATCCTGACGGCTCGTCGGAACGGCAGCGCCACGAGCGTCGACGTCGGGCGCGTGGCGAAGCGCGAGGTCTTCCGGTCCTACGTGACCGCCTCCGGCGAGATCGTCGCGACGAGATTCGCCGACATCGGCTCGAGCGTGATGGGCAAGATCGTCGCGCTCAACGTGGCCGAAGGGGATCGCGTGCGGACCGGCCAGATCCTGGCCCGGATCGACCCCGTGCAGGCGCGGAGCGAGAGCGACGCGGCCGGCGAGCAGGTGAAGGCGCTCGAGTCGGAGGAGGAAGCGGCACGCCGGCAGGTCCAATCGGCGACGGCATCGGTGACGCAGGCGGAGGCCCGGGCGCGCGAGGCGAGCCAGACCCTCGCCCGAGCGCTCAAGCTGCGCGCCGACGGCCTCACGCCGCAGGCGGACCTCGACGGCGCCCAGGCGGGCTCCGACGCGGCGGCGGCGCTGGTGACGGCGGCCACGGCCGATCTCGACCGTGCGCGCCAGATCCTCGCCGCGGCCGGCCGGCGCGTCGCCCAGGCACGGGCCGGCGTGACGCGGACGCAGGACATCCTCTCGAAGACCGACATCGTCGCGCCCATCGACGGCGTCGTCAGCCGCCTGCAGGTCAGGCTCGGAGAGATGGTGGTCATCGGGATTCAAAACCAGCCCGGCACGACGCTGATGACGGTATCCGACCTGAGTGCGATCAACGCCGAGATCAAGGTGGCGGAGGCCGACGTGCTGCGCGTCGCCGTGGGCCAGACGGCTCGCGTGACGCTGGAAGCCGTCCAGGGCCGCGAGTTCACGGGCCGCGTGGTCGAGGTGGGCGCCAGCGCGCTGCCGATCGTCGGCACCGGTGCCGCGGTGCGCGAGTTCAAGGTCGTGGTCCGCCTCGACCAGCCCGACCCCGGGATGCGGCCCGGGCTGACGTGCGACGCGGAGGTGCTGACCGCCGAGCGCCAGCGCGTGCTGACCGTGCCGCTGCAGGCCGTCGTGCTGCGGACAGGGCCCGATGGGAAGGACCGGACCGGCGTCTTTCAGCCGAGGGACGGGAAGGCGGTGTTCGTCCCGGCGAGGACCGGCATCATCGGCGGCCTCGACATCGAGATCGACGGCGTGGCCGACGGGACGCCGATCGTCGTGGGGCCGTTCCAGGTGCTCCGCGACCTCACGGACGGCGCGCCGATCCGCCCGACGAGCGGGGGGCAGACGCCGTGACCGGCCGCTCGCCATCCAGGATCGTCCGCTCGATGCTCGTCGAGGCCGCGCGCGGGTGTCTCGCCAACCCCCTGCGCTCGGGCCTCGGCGCGCTGGCGATCGCCGTCGCCGTCGGGACGATAGTCGTGGTGGTGACCGGACTCGACGGGTTCGCCCGCTACGCGCGGCGCGCCTCGGCGCGCGCGTTCGGCAGCGACACCTTCGTGCTGGCCCGCGTGGCGACCTCCGAAGTCAGTCGCAGGGAACTGGCGGACCAGCTGGCCCGCAACCGGGCGGTGACGCGCAGCGACGTCCGTTTCCTCGACCGCTTCGCGAACGGGCAGGTGATCTACGCGCCGCTCGCGCAGGCGCGCGCCGACGTGACCGCCGGAGGGCGGAAGTTCGAGAACGCGTCGGTCAGCGGCACGGCGGCGTCGCTGTTCGACATCCGCGATCTCGGCATCGACCGCGGGCGGTTCCTCGGCAAGGACGAAGAAGATCGCGCCGCCCTGGTGGCCGTCATCGGAATGGACGTGGCCGACGCCCTCTTTCCTGGTCTCGATCCCATCGGCCGGACCGTGCGGCTCGGCGGGCGCGGGTTCACCGTCGTCGGCACCCAGGCGCGCCAGGGTTCGAGCGGCGGCGTCTCGCTCGATCGCTTCGTGTGGATGCCGCTCCAGGCGTTCGAGCGGGTGTTCGGCGCGCCGGCCAGCCTCCAGGTGTTCGCTCGCGCCCCGACGGTCGGCCTGACCACCGCCGCCGAGGACAGGGCCCGCGTGACGATGAGGGCGCGGCGACAGCTCCGGCCCGGCGAGCGCGATACGTTCGACATCCTGACGCCGGCGGCCGCCCGCAGCTTCGTCCAGCGGCTGTCCGAGCGGATTGGCGCGGCGGCGGCACCGATCTCCATCATGGCCCTGCTCGCGGCCATTGTCGTCGTCACCAACACGACGCTCGTGTCGGTGACCCAGCGCACCCGGGAGATCGGCGTGCGGCGGGCGCTGGGTGCGGCCCGCAGCCACATCATCATCGAGGTACTGGCCGAGTCGAGCCTGATCGCGATCGCGGGGGGCGCCGTGGGCCTCGGCGGGGCGCAGGTGCTGCTCGCCCTGGCGTCGGGCCCGCTCGACCTCGATCTGCCGATCCGCGCGTCGACGATGGCGTGGAGCCTGGGGGCGGCGGCCGCGAGCGGCATCGTGGCCGGCTGGTACCCCGCGCGGCGCGCAGCGCGCATCGACCCGATCGTCGCCATCCGACAGGAATGAGCCGGCCGTGAGGACGATGCGCGCACCCCGCCACTGGTCAGCTGCCCTCAGGGAGTCCGCCGCGCTGGCGGTGGATTCCGTTCGGACGCAGCCGGCCCGGTCGTTCCTCGCCATCGCAGGCATCGTGATCGGTATCGTCACCGTCGTGCTCGTCGCCTCCGTGCTGGCGAACCTGCGCAACCAGGTAGCGCTGCTCTTCCGCGAGCTCGGTACGGACAACGTGTTCGCGTTCCACCTGACGGGCGATCCCTATCAACCGCCCTCCGAACTGGAGGCCCGGCGGCGGCCTCTCAAGACGGAGTTCGCCGCCGTGATCGCGCGCGACCGGCGGGCGATCCGGGACGTCGGCATCCAGCTGATGGTCCCCACGATCGTCGGCGGACGGGCCCTGACCGCGCGGGCCGGCGACCGCGAGTCGGACACCGTGCTGGTCGAGGGGGCGTCGCCCAACTTCTTCGAGGTGGTCGGCGCCGAATTCGCGGCGGGGCGGCCGTTCACGGCGGTCGAGGACCGGGAGGGGGCGCAGGTGGCTGTGATCGGCGCGAGCCTCGCGCGCGCACTGTTCGGATCGCAGCGCGCCGTCGGGAAGTCCCTCACGCTGTCGGGTGACCGGTACTTCGTGGTCGGCGAGATGGCGCCGCGCAAGGGCGGCTTCTTCGGCGAGAACCGGCAGGACAGCGTCATGTCGATTCCCATCGGGACCGCGAAGCGCCGTTACGCCGAAGCCGAGACGGTGGTGCTCTACGCGCGCGCGAAGCCGGGGCTGCGCGACCAGGCGAAACTCGAGCTCGAGGCCAGCCTGCGCCGGCTGCGGCGGCTGTCGCCCGCCGAGGAGAACGACTTCACGCTGTCGACGGCCGACCAGATCATCCGGTCGCTCGACGGCGTCAGCGCGCAGGTCGGCCTGGTGACGGTGCTGCTTGCCGCCGTCAGCCTGTTCATCGGCGGCATCGGGATCGCCAACGTGCAGGTCATCAGCGTGCGCGAACGGACGCGGGAAATCGGCGTCCGCCTCGCCATCGGCGCACCCCGGCGCGACGTGCTGAACCAGTTTCTCTTCGAGGCGGTGATCCTCTCGACCGCCGGCGGCCTCGCGGGCGTGCTGATCGCCATCCTGGTCGGCCTCATCGTCGGTGTGTTCCTGAGCGGGTTCTCCGCGGTTCCCCCCTTGTGGGCCGTCGTCTCCGGCCTGCTCGCCTCGTCGAGCGTCGGCATCGTCGCCGGCTACTGGCCCGCGCGCCAGGCCGCCGCGCTCGACCCGGTCGAAGCCCTGAGATACGAATAGCCGCCTTCGCCTCTGTCGGCGATACTTCTGGCGCTTTGAGGCGTTTTGAGGCTATTATTTATTGCAACGAAGACGATATTAACGCTTAATGTCGTCAGATTTAGATGTGGCGACCTCATTTCAAGGCCAATTCTGTTGATCCCAAGAGAGGCTGACATGGACCGAACGCCGCTCAGAGACTTCCTGGAGATTCCGTACGACCGGCTCGAGGAGATGAATCTCGAGGCCAAGACGCAGCGACTCAGCCGCGTGCCCGCCGACCAGATCCGCGAGGAGCGGATGAAGTACCTGCGGGACGAGAAGCGGATCAAGGCCGTCACGGTCTGCTTCACGGACCTCGAGGGCCGCTTCCACATGCTCGACTACGACAAGAAGTTCCTCTTGTCGGCCGCCGACAACCTGACGTTCGACGGGTCGTCGGTGCGCGGATTCTCCCAGCAGGCCGAATCCGATCTGCGGCTGGCGGTCGACTGGACCGCGTTCTACTGGCTGCCGGCCGACGTGTTCGGCCCCGGCAAGGTGCTCGTGTTCGGCTTCGTCGAGGAGCGTGACGGCAGGCCCTACCACGCCGACATGCGGACCCGGCTGAAGTCGTACACCGAGCAACTGCTGGCCCGAGAGGGCACGACCGTGCAGGCGTCCAACGAGATCGAGGGGTTCCTCTTCAAGGGCCGCGACGCCGAGCGGCAGTACCACGTCGCGCGGCAGTTTGATTTCCTCTCGACCGGCGGCTACTACCACTCGCTTCCGGGCGACGCCCTGCGGCGGTTCATCGACAGCTCCGCCGAGGTGCAGCGCGCGCTCGGGTTTGCCAACGAGAAGGATCACCCCGAGGTGGCGCCGTCGCAGTTCGAGATGAACTACTCCTACACGGAAGCGTGCGTGGCGGCCGACCAGGTGCAGCTCTACAAGCTGATCTGCCGGCAGGTGGCGCAGGCGATGGACATGACGGCGTCGTTCCTGCCCAAGCCGGTGACGGGCGTGAACGGAAGCGGCATGCACCTCAACCTGTCGCTGACGCGCGACGGCCGCAACCTGTTCTGGGATGCTGCGGGCGAGGACAACCTGTCGGCGCTCGGCTGGTCGTTCATCGACCGGGTCCTCACGAGCGCGAACGACATCTGCCTGATTCTCAATTCGAGCGTCAACGCCTACCGTCGGCTCGACCCGCACTTCGAGGCGCCGAACCAGATCAAGGCGTCGGGCATCAACCGCGGCGCGATGGTCCGGATCCCGCTCGCCAACGAGAAGTCGGCGCGCATCGAGATTCGCTCGGTCGGCCCCGACTCGAATCCGTACCTGGCCATCTACGCGCTGCTCAAGACCGGCCTCGAGGGGCCGCTGCCGAAGGACACCGACAAGGACATCCGGCAGTCGCGCACGCGCTTCCTCCCGGACAACATCTACGATGCCATTCGGATGTTCAAGGCCAGCCGGTTCGTCGGCGACCTGCTCGGCGAACAAGTGCAGGAGAAGTTCGCGGAGGTGAAGCAGATGCAGGCCGACCGCTGCCCGAAGGCGCTCGGTTCGCGCATCAAGACCTCGGAAGTGCAGTTCCACCACGAGGTCACGAACCAGTACCTCTGGAGCCGGTTCTAGCCGGCCGGCCGGATGCAGAGCGCCGCGCCCGTTCCGGCGCGAGCGCTCTGCCGATCAGGCTCGGAGCCCACCGCTTCCGCTTCCGCGCTCCACGAGCGCGAGCAGTGCGGGCACGAACACCAGCGTGATCACGGTGGACACCGACAGGTCGCCGATGACGGCGATCACCAGCGGCTTCTGCATCTCCGTGACCGACCCGACGCCGCGTCCGCGTCGCGGCCGTCTCGCTGACATCGACCCACGTCAGCTCTTCCTTCGCGAGATCGATCTCCCGGCCCCGCACGCCGCCAGGCGGAAGCGGGAAACCGCATGCGAGGTTCTCGTGGGGCGAGTCCCTCGTCAATTCGAACCCGACCGCCGGGTTCGCCCACCGTCTGGCGACGCGCGTCTGGGCCTCGCGAATGGCGCGCTGACGCTTGACCGCCGCGCGGTCGAGGTGGTGCGAGGCGGCCAGGTCCAGCGCCGCGCTGAAGATGAGCGGCGCGGCCGGGGCCTGCGCGTCCGCGCGCGCAACCAGGGGCCCGGTCGACAGCAAGACGGTCGCCGCAAACCGAAATGCTGTCCTGATCTCCTGGGATGCTCCGCGATGAGGGGGGACCCGCCGCACCTGTCCGACGCGGCCTGCGCCCGCTGCGGGCGGAGCGTTTCGACGCCGCCCGCCCGAACGGGCCCGGCTGGCGGCATTCTACTTCACCGGCTCGTACACCATCACCTTGAACGATCCCGGCACCATCGTCGGGCGGCCGGGCTTTCCGTCAACGCCCGGAGCGCCGGGCTTGGACGCTGCCGCAGTTGTCTCCGGGGTGGTGTGGCGGCGCTACTGAAGATCTCCTGAAGCAGCCGCCCTCGGACGTGCGGAGATCGCAAGATCGCCGGATCGCACGATCGCACGATATGCTAGTGTCGTCGTATGCCGTTTGCCCGGGTGATTGGCCACTCGCGTCCGCTCGGCCTGCTGGCTGGATCCATCGCCAGGGGCACCCTGCCGCCGAGCCTCCTGTTCACCGGACCCGAGGGCGTCGGCAAGCGGCTGGTGGCGCAGGCGGTCGCCGAGGCGCTGAACTGCCTCTCGCCGGCTGGGCGCGACGCCTGCGGTTCGTGCCCCGCGTGCAGGCGTATTGCCAGAGGATCGCACCCGGACGTCCTGGCCATCGACCCACCCGAGGTCGGCGCGACGAAGATCGAGTCGGTCCGGCCGGCGATCGCCGCCGCGGCCTATCGGCCCTTCGAAGGGCGTTGTCGGGTCGTAATCGTCAACGACGCGGACCGACTGACCGACGATGCCGAGGCCGCGCTGCTCAAGAGCCTGGAGGAGCCGCCGGCGGGAACGGTGTTCATTCTCGTCAGCTCGCGCCCCGAAACGCTGCTGGCGACGATCCGCTCGCGGTGCTCCCGACTGCGGTTCGGAAGGCTGGCGGCCGGCGACGTGGCGCGGTTTCTCATCGAGCGTCAGGAGTTCGACGCGGAGGAGGCTCATGCGATCGCGGCGGTCGCCGACGGGAGTCCCGGCCGGGCGCTCGAAGCGGGGACTCGCGCGTACCGGGACGGCCGCGCGGCGGCTCTGTCGGCGCTTCGCATCGTGAGCGCGGCATCGTCGCCCAGGGCGCGGCTCGAGGCCGCGGCAGGTCTGATGGCCGGGAAGCCGTCGTCGGCCGGCGAGCGGGATGAACTGGCGACGCGTATCACGATGCTGGCTTCGCTCGTTCGGGACCTCGCGTTGGTGGCGCACGGCGGAAGGGGCGACGCCCTCGCGAACGCCGATCTGGCCGGCGACCTCGAGGCGCTGGGCGGTACGTTCGACGGCCGGAGGGCCTCGCGGGCGTTCGCGGCCGCCGACCGGGCGGTCGCGGCGCTTCGCCGGAACGCCAGCCCGAAGATCGTGGCAGCGTGGCTCGCCGTTCAGTTGTAGCCAGAGACGACATGGATTCGCAGAAGGCCGACACGATCGTGCTGGTGAGGCTCAGTTGCGGCGGGCGGCCCGACCCCTGCCTGGTCGCCAAGGGCGCTCTCCAGAAGCCGCTGCGGACCGGTACGCCCGTCGTGGTCGAGACCGAGTCGGGCGTCGCGTTCGGTCGGGTCGTCGGGGTCCTCCTGGCGTCCAGCGGCAAGAACGGGTCGCGGACCGGGGAGCCGGCCCGCGTGCTTCGCGTGGCGACCGAGGAGGATGTGGCCATTCGCAGGCGGCAGCAGGAGCGTGAGCGCGAGGCGTTCCGCGTCGGCCTGCTGAAGCTCCGCGAGCGCGGCCTGGCGATGAAGCTGACCCGGGTCGAGCAACTCTACGACGGCTCGCGGCTGGTCTTCTACTTCACGGCCGAAGGGCGAGTGGACTTCCGGGAGCTGGTTCGCGAACTGGCCGCCGAGTTCCGCAGCCGAATCGAGATGCGGCAGATCGGCGTGCGCGACGAGGCGCGGATGCTGGGCGGATATGGGGCGTGCGGGCGGCCGCTCTGCTGCAGCGTCTGGCTCCAGTCGTTCGAGCCGGTGTCGATCAAGATGGCCAAGCAGCAGGACCTGAGCCTCAATCCGGTGAAGCTCTCGGGCCTGTGCGGCCGCCTCAAGTGCTGCCTCCGCTACGAGCTTCCGGAAGGGAAGCTGCCGCGGAAGGCCGACGTTCGCGACGAGTCGCTGTCGGATCTCGGCGGCACCTCGCTGTAGCCGCCCCCGCCCATGCCGTTCAATCCCCGCATCGCGCTGACCGTGGGAGACCCAGCCGGCGTCGGTCCCGAGCTCGTCGAGAAGGCCATGCGGGACCCGGCCGTTCTGGCGGTGTGCGAACCGGTGAGATACGGGCCGCCGCCGGCATTCCGCATCGCCGCCGGCGTGCTCTCACGCGACGCCGGCCTCGCCGCGTACGAGGCGCTGGTGCGAGCGGTCGACGACGCCCTGGCCGGCCGGGTGGACGCCATTGCGACCGCGCCGGTCAACAAGGAGGCCTGGGCGATGGCCGGGCTGCCCTGGCGCGGCCATACCGACCTGCTCGCCCATCTGACGGGTGCGGCCGCGACCGCGATGATGTTCTACTCGCGAGAACTCCGCGTGGTGCTGGCAACCGTCCACGTCGCCCTCGCCGACGTGCCGAGGCTCGTCACCCGCGAGCGCCTGGTGGAGGTCATCGGGCTGGCCGCCAGGGAGCTGCCGCAGTTCGGGTACCCGACGCCGCGGCTGGCGCTGGCCGGCCTGAACCCGCACGCCGGCGAGCACGGGATCATCGGCAGCGAGGACGACCTGGTGCTCAGGCCCGCGGTGGAGGCGTGCGTGGCGGACGGCATCCGGGTGGCAGGGCCGTTGCCCGCCGACACGCTCTTCGTGCGCGCGATGCGGGGCGAGTTCGACGCCGTGGTCGCCTGCTACCACGACCAGGGGCTCGTGCCGATCAAGATGGCGGCGTTCGGACGGGCGGTCAACGTGACGCTCGGCCTGCCCATCGTCCGGACGTCGGTCGATCACGGCACCGCGTTCGACATCGCGGGCCGCGGCACCGCCGATCCGGGCAGCCTGATCGAGGCCGTTCTGCTGGCCGCACGGCTGGCGGCCGCGCGGCGCGGCCCCGCGCCGCCGGCACGGCCGGGACGTGAGCGAGTGTAGGTGCGATGTCCGACAAGACCGAGCGCCAGAAGGCGGAGAAGAACGTCGCCGAGAACCGGAAGGCGTACCACGACTACCACATCCTCGAGTCGTTCGAAGCGGGCGTGGCGCTTCTCGGCACCGAGGTGAAGGCGATCCGCGAGGGCCGCGTCAATCTGCGCGACAGCTTCGCGCGGGTCGAGGCGGGCGAGGTGCACGTCATGAACGTGCACATCAGCCCGTACAGCCACCGCGGGTACGCGGACCACGACCCGATGCGCCGGCGAAAACTGCTCCTGCACAAGCAGGAGATCAGGAAGCTCGTCGGCAAGACCACCGAGCGCGGCATGACGCTCGTGCCGCTCCGCCTCTACTTCAAGAACGGCCGCGTGAAGATGGCCGTCGGCCTGGCCAAGGGCAAGAAGGACTACGACAGACGCGAGACGATCAAGCGACGCGAAACCGAGCGGGAGACCCGTGCAGCCGTCAAGGAACGACAGCGATAGCGCCGCGCCGCCCGGCACCCTCCGGGGCCGGCTGGGTCGATGCCTTGCCGCGCTGGCGCTCGCGCTGCTCGTGGCGCTTCCGATCTGGTCCTTCTTCCGCGAGGAGACGGTTCCCGCGGCGCGCGTGCTGGTCGCGGGCATGGCCGCGGTTTCCGTCGTGTCTCCCGTGTCCGGCCTCCTCGTCTGCGCGGGCGTGCTGCCGCTGACCGGCCCCCTGTCGGCGTTCCTGCGGCCGGCGGCGCCGTATTCGCTCGGCGAGCCGCTCGTACTCGCGTTCCTCGCCGGCTGGCTGGCGAGGACTGCGGTGCGGTCCGGCGGGCCGTCAGGTGACGCACGTCGCGCGATCCTCGCGCCCGTGCTCGCGCTCGCCGTCGTGGTGATGGCCTCGGCCGTCGTTCAGCCGTGCGCCGTCCGGCCCGACCCCGGCCATTCCGGGTCACCGGCCGTCGCGGCCTTCCGCTTCGTCATCACCGACTACTTCCGCGACCGCTCCGGGTGCGCGGCGATCCCCGCCGCGGCCTTCTGCCTCGAGGGGCTGGGACTGTTTGCCGCCGCGTTGCTTCTCGGCGGGCGCGCCAGGACGCTCGGCGCGCGACTGCTGGCGGTGGTGTCGTTCGGGGCCGCCGGCGTGGGCGCATTGAGCATCGTCCGGCTGGTGACGGTGTCGCTGAGGAACGAAGACGCGTGGGCGGCGCTCGCCAACCACCTCCGGACGGTTCGCATCAGCGCGGCGTTCCCGGACCCGAATGCCGCTGGGTCGTATCTGGCGATGTGTCTGCTGACCGCGGTCGGCGCGGTGATCGTGGCCGGTGGAGGCGCGCGGTCGGACCGGGAGACTCCCGGACGGTCGACGGCCCTGCTGTTGCTGGCGGCCGTTCCGCCGATCGCCGCCGGGCTGTGGCTGACCGGATCCCGCGCCGCGCTGCTGGCGGTCGTCCCGGCGTCCATTCTCCTGGTCCGTCCGGCCCTGCATGTGCCGAGGCGACTGCGTGCCGTCGGCGCGGGCCTCGTCGTGCTGCTGGCGCTCCTGTCGCTTCCTCTGCTCCCCGGGCGTCTCAATCCGCCGGATGTCACGGGGCGATCTCTTCCCCGCACGGTGGGATTCCGAACCGAGATGACGCGGATGACGTTCAGGATGATCGCCGCTCAACCGGTGTTCGGCGTGGGCGTCGGGAGGTTCCACGCCAGCTCCGGCCAGTACTTCACGCCCGAGGTCCGGGCGGCGGTGCCTCGCGAGAATGCCCACAACAACTTCCTTCAAGTGCTGGGCGAACTGGGCATCGTCGGGTTCGTGCCGTTCGTGTGGGCGCTGTGGGTCGTCGGCCGGGCTGTCGCACGGTCGTTTCGTGCCGGGACGCTGCCGGCGTCAGCGGTGGGCGGCGCGGCCGGGCTTGCGGCCTTCGTCCTGACGTGGCTCACGGGCCACCCCTTGCTCATCTTCGAGGTGGCCACGGCATTCTGGTTGGTGCTCGGGGCGGTCGCGGCCCTCGCGCTCGCCGGCGAAACGGCGTCACCGGCCGGGCGTTCGGCACGCCGTCCGGTCTCGGCCTGGTTCGCGATCCTTCTCGCGGCGGCGACGATCGCATCGGTGCCGTTTCGCGGGCAGTAGAAAGACGATGGGGCTGGCGGGTCGCACGCGACCCCGACCAGCCCCGCTTTCCGGACGACGTCCGCGCCCGGCGCCCCACCGCCCAGCGCGGAACCCGTTGGCCTACTTCAAGAGGAAGCCAGTCTCGTTGTCCGCCGACGGGTGGGGACCGGCAAGCACCCGCGCGTCGTCGATGGAGAGGGAGGACACAGGGCTGCCCAGGACGCCGGCCCTATGTCACCTGCGGTCTCTCAGCAGCTTCCAGGTGGTGTCGGGCACCGGCGGGAGCGCCGCCTGGCCGACCACCGTCACGCCGTTCAGGTACCACACCTCGTTCTGCCCCGTCGTGTAGTTCCGCCAGGCGAGGTCCGGCTTTCCGTCGCCGTTGAAGTCCCCCGCCACGGCCAGCTGCCACGCCGGGTCGGCGACGGCCGGCAACTCCGCTTCCGACACCCAGGTGGCCCCATTCATGAACCACACGATGTTCACCCCGGTTGTCTGGTTCCGCCACACCAGGTCCGGCTTCCCGTCCCCGTTCAGGTCTGCCGCCGCGACAACCTGCCACGCCGGGTCGGGCACAGCCCGCAGCGCCGCCTCAGACACGCAGGTGGCCCCGTTCATGAACCACACGATGTTCACCCCGGTTGTCTGGTTCCGCCACACGAGGTCCGGCTTCCCGTCCCCGTTCAGGTCCGCGGCCGCGACAACCTGCCACGCCGGGTCGGCCACGGGCCGCAGTTCCGCCTGCGACAGGAAGGTGGTCCCATCCATGAACCACACCACGTTCTGCCCGGTCGCCTGGTTCCGCCACACCGCGTCCGGCCTGCCGTCCCCGTTCAGGTCCGCCGCCGCGACAACCTGCCACGCCGGGTCCGCCACCGTCTGCAAGACGACCTGCGACACCCGCGTCGTCCCGCTCATCAACCACACCACGTTCTGCCCGGTCGAGGCGTTCCGCCAGATCAGGTCCGAGGTCCCATTGCCGTCGAAGTCCGCCAGTGTCGTCACGGCCGGCCCCGGCGGATTCGGGAGGTCCCACGGCGCTGCCGCCGGCGGCAGCAGCGCCTGCGACACGAACGTCGCCCCGTTCATGGTCCACAGCACGTTCTGTCCCGTCGTCTGGTTCCGCCACGCGATGTCCACCTGCCCGTCCCCGTTGAGGTCGACCGGCGCACCGACCCGCCACGCCGGGTCCGCCACCGCCGGCAGCACCGTCTGCGACACGAACGTCGCCCCATTCATTAGCCACACCACGTTCTGCCCCGTCGTCGCGTTCCGCCACAGCAGGTCAGGCCATCCGTCCCCGTTGAAGTCCGCCGCCGCCACCATTTGCCACGCCGTGTCGGCGCCCGACGGCAGCAGCGCCTGCGACAGGAACGTCACCCCGTCGAGGTACCACACCACGTTCAGCCCCGTCGTCCGGTTCCGCCAGACGAGGTCCGGCTTCCCGTCCCGATTGAAATCCGCCGCCGCCGCAATCTGCCAGGTCGTATCGGCGACCGCGGGCAGCACCGCCTGCGACACAAACGTTGTCCCGTTCATGAGCCACACGGCGTTCCAGCCCGTCGTCTGGTGCCGCCACAGCAGGTCAGGCTTCCCGTCGCCGTTGAAATCCGCCACGGCCACCATCTGCCACTGCGTGTCCGCGACCGGGGGCAGCAGCGCCTGCCCGAGGACCGTCGTGCCGTCCATGAACCACACCACGTTCTGCCCCGTCGCCCCGTTCCGCCACACCAGGTCCGGCTTCCCGTCGCCGTTGAAATCGGAGCCGGCCGAGGCCCAGCGGACTTCCGCCGAAGGCGGACTCACGAGCCCGGCGTTGTTCTCAGCCTTCACCACGAAGTAGTAGACACCAGGGGCCAGGTCGACCGTCCAGGTCGGGTTGGGGCTGGCGGCGACCGACTGGCCGGGTCCGTAGGCACCGCCTTCGATGCGATAGAACACCCAGTACTTGACTACGTCGGACTCGGGGTTCGGCTCCCACGCGACGGTGACCGACGCGGCAAACACCGGGGCGGAGAACAGGGCGAGGAGTGCCAGGAGAAAGATGAAACGGATCGCAGGGGATGGGATCCGGTGGGCGTGTCGATCCAGCATGCCCGTCGCGTTCGCAAACCGGATACCACTGCGGTCTGGGACCCGCGCGGGTGAGGAATGTGGCATTTCCTCAGTAAGTTGGCCCGGGTTGGGGAGCCGCAGCGTGGAGGCCGGCGCGGGCGACTTACAGTTTGGTAATCAGAATCTCAGGAACGTGGGGTACACTCTGGACGAGAGTGTTCAAGAACCGCTGGTTGATGCTCATCGGCGCGGTCGTGGTGGCCGGGCTCGTCGGGTGGGGTTTGCGCACGGACTCCGGCCGCGGAGCGCCGGAGAGGCTCGGGCTGATTCCACTTCTGCCGCAGGCCGATCGGCGGTCGGTTCCCGGGCCGGTCGACCAAGCCATCAAGCCGGTGACGGTGACGATCAACGGCGAGTCGAAGCCCTGCATTCTCGAGCAGGCGCACGGCCGCATCACGTTCCGCCTGACGCTGCCGCCATCGGCGTGGCTGACGGCCGCGTTGGCCGTGGATCCGTCGGCCTGGGACAAGGAAGGCGACGGCGTGCTGTTCCGGCTCGGCGTGAGCCGGCCCGGGATGGAGTATGAGGAACTGCTGAACCAGCACCTCGATCCCGCGGCCAACAAATCGGAGCGGCGCTTCGTGCCGGTGGCGATCGATCTCTCGGCCTGGGCCGGCCGCGAGATCAACCTGATTCTGAGCACGAACGCGAGCGTTCCGGGCCGAAGCGAAGACCTGCGCCACGACCTCGCGCTCTGGTGCGCGCCGGTGCTCGTCGTCGGCCGCTGAGCGCCGGTTCCCGATCGAACTGGAGGGTGTCCTGACATGTCGTCGCCCGTGACGTCGGTTCCGCTGCTCGATCTCCTGGCCCAGTATCGGCCGATTCGCGAGGAGGTGCTGGCCGCGATCACCCGCGTCTGCGACAGCCAGCGTTTCATTCTGGGGCCCGAGGTCGAGGGCCTCGAGCGCGAACTGGCGCTCATGCTCGAGGTGGCGGACGTCGTCGGCGTCTCGTCGGGCACCGACGCGCTGCTGGCGGCCATGATGGCGTTGAACATCGGGCCGGGCGACGAGGTCGTCACCAGCACCTACTCGTTCTTCGCCACGGCGGGATGCGTGGCGAGGCTCGGGGCGAAGCCGGTTCTCGCCGACATCGACCCGGTGACCTACAACATCAATCCGGCGGCCGTGGCGGCGGCCATCACGCCGCGCACCAGGGCCATCATCCCGGTGCACCTCTACGGGTGCAGCGCCGAGATGGCGCCGATCCTGGCGGTCGCGGCGAACGCCGGCGTGGCCGTGATCGAGGATGCGGCCCAGGCCATCGGCACGCGGTACCGCGGCCGGCCCGTTGGCGGGCTCGGCACGGTCGGCTGCTTCTCGTTCTTCCCGAGCAAGAACCTCGGCGCGTTCGGCGACGGCGGCTTCCTCACCACCAACGACCGGGCGCTCGCGCACCGGCTGCGCCTGATGCGCAACCACGGCGCCGAGCCGAAGTACTTCCACAAGTTCGTCGGGGCGAACTTCCGCCTCGACGCGCTTCAGGCCGCGGTGCTGCGTGTGAAACTGCCGCGCCTGGCGGCGTGGACCGAGGCGCGCCGCCGCAACGCCGAGCGGTATCGACAGGCGTTCGCGCCGCTGGCCGCGGCGGGGAAGGTGGTGCTGCCGGTCGAGCCCGAGGGGATCTACCACATCTACAACCAGTTCGTGATCCGCCTGGCCGAGCGGGACCGTGTGCGGGCGGCGCTCGACGCCTGCCGCGTCGGGACCGAGATCTACTACCCGGTGCCGTTTCACCTGCAGGAGTGTTTCGCCTTTCTCGGCCACTCGAAGGGCGACTTCCCGGCGGCGGAGGCCGCTGCCGCCCACACCCTGGCGCTGCCGATCTACGGCGAGTTGACCGAGGCCGAGCAGCACTACGTTGTCGACTCGATTGCCCGGGCTGTCTAGCGACCGCACACCATCATGGCTCTACGAACCAGCGACCTTCCAGCCGAGGCTCCGGCGAAGCGCTCCCGGGTGCCCGGCACGACCACGCAGATCTTCATCGGCCTGCTGGCCGGCATCCTCATCGGCTACCTGTGGCCGTCCTCCGACGCGAACGGCGTCCACATCGCGGGGGCCGCCGAGAGCATCAAGCCGATTGCCGACACGTTCCTGCGGATGATCAAGATGATCATCGCGCCGCTCCTCTTCTCGACCCTCGTGGTCGGTATTGCCGGCACGGGCGACCTGAAGGCGATGGGGCGGATCGGGCTGAAGGCCATCATCTACTTCGAGGTCGCCACGACGATCGCCTTGTTCCTCGGGCTCGGCATCGTGAACGTGTTCGAGCCGGGCGCCGGCGTACAGGTTGCGCTCACGGGCACCGACTCGCTCAGAGCCATCCAGGACATCAAGGCCCACACCGGCTGGGACATGCTGGTGACGCTGTTCCCGACGAGCGTGTTCGACGCGATGGCGCGCGGCGACATCCTCCAGCTGGTCGTCTTCTCGATCTTTTTCGGCATCGGCCTGGCTGCCATCGGCGAGAAGGGGCGCCCGGTGCTGGAGTTCCTCGAGAGCGTCGCGCAGGTGATGTTCAAGTTCACCGGCTACGTGATGCGGTTCGCGCCGTTCGGCGTGATGGCCGCCATCGCGGCCACGGTGGGGAAGATGGGCCTCGGCATCCTGTTCACGCTCGGCAAGCTGGTGCTGCTGATGTACGGCGGCCTGCTCGTCTTCGCCCTCATCGTCATCGGCGGCGTGTCGGTCATCATCCGGGTGCCGTTCCTGCCGTTCCTGCGCGCGATCAAGGAGCCGTTCCTCATCGCGTTCACGACGGCGAGCAGCGAAGCGGCGCTGCCGAAGGCCCTCGAGGTGATGGAGCGGTTCGGCTGCCCCAAGAACATCGTCGGGCTGGTGCTGCCGACCGGCTACAGCTTCAACCTCGACGGCACGACGCTCTACCTGTCGCTCGCGAGCGTCTTCGTCGCCCAGTTGTTCGGCGTCGAGATGTCGTTCGGCCAGCAGCTCTTCATGATGCTGACGCTGATGCTCACGAGCAAGGGCGTGGCCGGGGTGCCGCGGGCGGCGCTGGTGGTGCTCACGGCGACGCTGGCGCAGTTCAAGCTGCCGCTCGAAGGGGCGGCCATCCTCCTGGCGATCGACCAGGTCATGGACATGGGCCGGACGGCGGTGAACGTGATGGGCAACTGCATCGCCACGGCCGTCGTGGCGCGCTGGGAAGGCGTGTTCGACGACCAGCAGATGCGGGAGTTCACGGGGCGCCGGGCTGCCTGACATGCGAATCCTGGTCGTCGGCGCCGCCGGGCATCTCGGATCCGCGGTCGCCCGCCACCTGGCGGCATCGGCCGACGTGACGGCGACGACCCGGTCCGACCTCGATGTCCGTGACCGCCTGGCCGTCGAGGAGACCATGGCGCGCGTGCGCCCCGACGTGGTGGTCAACGGCTCGGCCTACACCGACGTCGACCGCGCCGAGGACGAGCCGCTGGAGGCGCTCGAGGTGAACGCCTTCGCGGTGAAGCGCCTGGCCGCGGCCGCGGGCGCGGCGGGAGCCGTGTTCGTGCACTACAGCACCGACTTCGTCTTCGACGGCACCGCCGACCGCCCCTACACCGAGGACGATGAACCGAATCCCCGCAGCACGTATGCGTGCTCGAAGCTGATCGGCGAGTGGTTCGCGCGCGAGGCGCGGCGCCACTACGTCCTTCGCGTCGAGAGCGTGTTCGGGTCGCTCGCGCCCTCGTCGAGCGTGCGGCGGACCAGCGTGGATCGGATTCTGGACGCCCTGCTGGAGGGGCGGGAAGCGCGCGTGTTCGCCGACCGCACCGTCTCGCCGAGCTCGAGCCTCGATGTCGCGCGCGCCACGCGGGCGCTCGTCGAGCGCGGGGCGCCGCACGGGCTCTACCACTGCGTCAACTCCGGATCGTGCACGTGGGAAGAGCTGGCGCGCGAGGTTGCCCGCCAGCTGAACATCGAGCCGCGACTGGCGACGATCCGCATGGCGGACGCGCGGCTCAGGGCGGAGCGCCCGCTCTACTGCGCGCTGGCGAACGCCAAGCTGGCGGCGGCTGGCGTCGCCATGCCGAGTTGGCAGACCGCGCTCGCATGCCATCTGCGGGAGCGGCTGGCGGCGGCCCCTCGTCCTTGACCGCGCCGCTCGGCGGACCGTACAATTCGAGGTCCCTCGCGATCACTCCAACGGCGCAGGAGGCTCATGTCGAAGCGCGCGGTCATTACCGGAATCACGGGCCAGGACGGGTCGTACCTCGCCGAACTCCTGCTCGATCAGGGATACGACGTCACCGGGGTCGTCCGGCGGGCGAGCGCGCCGAACCTCTGGCGGATCGAGCATCTGCTCGGGCGCATCACCCTTCGGCCCGCCGACCTCCTCGATCAGCTGTCGCTCATGCGGGTGATCGACGACGTCCGCCCGACCGAGCTCTACAACCTCGCGGCGATGTCGTTCGTGCCGGCCAGCTGGGACCAGCCCATGCTGACCGGCGAGTTCAACTCGCAGGGCGTGACGCGGGTGCTCGAGGCCATCCGGCAGGTGGACCCGAAGGTGAAGCTCTACCAGGCGTCGTCGAGCGAGATGTTCGGCAAAGTGCGCGAGGTTCCGCAGACCGAGCTGACGCCGTTCTACCCGCGCAGCCCGTACGGCGTGTCGAAGGCGTTCGGGCACTACATCACCGTCAACTACCGCGAGAGCTACGGCCTCTTCGCCTGCTCGGGCATCCTGTTCAACCACGAGTCGCCCCGGCGCGGGCTGGAGTTCGTGACGCGGAAGGTCACCGACGGCGTGGCGCGCGTGAAGCTGGGCCTGGCCGACTCGCTGCCCCTCGGCAACCTGGACGCCTGCCGCGACTGGGGGTTTGCGGGCGACTACGTGCGTGCGATGTGGATGATGCTCCAGCAGGATCGGCCCGACGACTACGTCGTCGCCACGGGCATCTCGCACTCGGTGCGGGAGCTCGTGGAGGTGGCGTTCGCGCGCGTCGGCCTCGACTGGCGAGAGCACGTGCGGCTCGATCCCGCCCTGCTCAGGCCCGCCGAAGTGGATCACCTGATCGGCGATCCGACCAAGGCGCGGACCGTGCTCGGCTGGCAGCCGAGCGTCGACTTCAAGGCGCTGGTCGAGATGATGGTGGACGCGGATCTCGAGCGGCTCGCCGGGTCGACCGGCGGCAGGGGCAGCGCGACCTCTTCGGTCGAGACGGGCGGGCGGGCCTAGCGCCGGCAGCGCGGTTGCGGCCGGTTTCCAGAGGGTGTTCATGCAGATGTCGAACGGGCCCGCGGGCGACGGTACCGCTCGGGCGCCGGGCGTCCGCGCCGGAGCGCGCCACGACGGTCAAGATCTCCGTGCCGGATGAACGCATCTCCGACCGGCGGCGCCCCTGGTCGCCGGGTATCGTCGCGTCGACGCAGTCGCTGGTGCTGACCGCCGTCCGCGAAGTTGCCGGCACCAGCCTCTCGCGCAGACACGCCAAGGATCTGTTCTGGCTCGTGATTGGGCAGGCGGGAGCGCTCGCCCTCGGCATCGTCTCCATCAAGCTGCTCACGTCGATGGGCACGGACGCGTACGGCCGCTATGCGCTGGCGCTGACCGTCGCCGCGCTGCTGGGCGCCCTCGTCTTCGGGCCCGCCGAGCAGGGGTTCCTCCGCTTCTACTTCCCTGCGGCCGAACGCGGAACGTCCCGCACCTATCTGGGGGTCCTCTACCGAAGCCTCCTCGCGGCGATGGCGGCGTTCGGTGCGCTGACCGGCCTCGCCGCGGTGTGGGCCTGGGGCCGGCCGGACCCGGGTCTCGCCCCGCTGGTTCTCGCGGCCGGCGCCTTTGCGATCGCCTCGGCAGGCACCACGCTTCTGTCCGGAATGCTCAACCTGCTGGGCCGGCGCCGGCTGAATGCGATCCTCCAGGTGCTCGAGCGTGCCGTCGTGGTGCTGGCGCTGTGGTCGCTCGCCCGTCGGGGACAGTTGAGCGTCATCACGGCGCTGCTGGCCGGAACGGGCGGCGTGGTCGTCTCCGCGCTCGCACGGACGTGGTCGCTGGGCGGTGCGGTCGCGCCGGACGGGCCGATGGATCTCGCCACCCGCGGTGCCGCGCGCGGCGAAGCCGCGCGGTCGGTTGCCGCGTTCGGCGCGCCGTTTGCGGTGTGGGGGCTCGCGGGCTGGCTGCAGTCGAACAGCGAGCGTTGGATCATCGGCGCGCTGCTGACGACGTCGGGTGTTGGCGTGTACGCGATGATGCTCACGATCGCCAACGTCCTGATCGCGTTCCCCTACGGAGTGCTCACGCAGCTGTTCACGCCGGCGGCCTACCGGCGTCTGCACGATCTCGGCGACGGACCGCGTGTCGACGAGGGCCTCCGGATCGTCCGCGTGTTCGTGGCGGCGGTCGTGGCGCTGACCGCGGCATCCACGTTCGGAACGATGGTGCTCGGCCGCATGGTCGTTGCGTGGCTCAGCAGCCCCGCGTTCGCGGGATACTGGTATCTGCTCCCGATCGTCTGTGTCGGCACAGGGCTCTTCTACGTCGGCCAGGCGTTGTGTCTGCTGGGCGCGTCGCTGAACACACCGCGCAGCTACCTCACCCCGAAACTCGTCGCCGGGGGCGTGGCTGTCGCATCGAACGCCGCGGCGGCTTGGGCGTTCGGCCTCGTCGGAGTGGCCGCAACCAGCTGGGCGATCGGCGCGGTCTACGTCGTGCTGGTCGTCAGGGCCAACCGGCACATCCTGGCTCGGATGACGGCGGCGGGGTCCAGGCAGGAGCCGCGCGGAGGGCCTGAGGCATGAGTTCGAGCGGCCGAGCGACGGCCCGCGTGTCCATCTTCATGCCCGTCTTCAACGGCGCGCCATTCCTGCCCGCGACCATCGACTCGCTGCTGGCGCAGACGTATTCGGACTTCGAACTCGTCGTGGTCGACGACGGATCGCTGGACGCGAGCGCGGCGGTCGTCGACGCGTACGCCGCCCGCGATCCCAGGGTCCGGCTGATCAGGCACCCGCGCAATCTCGGCGCGCCGGCCGCGCGCAATACCGGTTCGCGGGCCTCCGATCCGGCTGCGGCGTACCTGATGGACCACGACTGCGACGACCTGTCGGCGCCGACCAAGCTCGAGCGTCTGGTGTCGGCCCTCGACCGGACGCCGGAGTGGTCGGCCGTCGGGTGCTTCTGCCGGTACATCGGCCCGGACGGGAGGAGTCTGGGCTGGCCGCCGCTCGAGTGGCACGCCGCGCTGATTCGCCACAGCTTCGGCCGTCGCAACTCGATGATCGTCAGTGCAACCCTGGTGCGGCGGGCACTCGTCGACGAGATCGCCCCGTTCCGAGCGGAGTTCAGCTGGTGCGACGACTACGACTTCTTCGCTCGCGCCCTGGCCGCGGGGCACCGCCTGGCGAATCTTCCGGTCGTGCTCCACGCGGTCCGGCTGCATCCCCGCAGCATCGGGGCCACGCAGGGTGACCAGATGCGGACCCAGGCGCGGCGCGTGGCTTCCGAGTACGGACGACACGTCCGTGTCTCTCGCCTGGCGGCGGCCGCGCTCGACGGGACGCTCAGGCTGCGGATGATCGCGAGACAGCCCGCGCTGCTCAGGCTCCCGCCGAAGGCCATCCGCCCGAGCGCCGGCCTGGCCGGCGGTGGGGCAGAGGCGTCGGATGGCGGAGGGCGCTCATGAACGTCCTCTACTGCGGCATGAAGCACGACTACGGGGACCCGCGCCGCGGCCTGAGTTTCGAGCACACCAACCTCTACGACACGCTGATCCACATGGGAGTCGACGTCGTCGCGTTCGACTACATGGAGTTGACCGCGAGCCTCGGAAAGCAGGCGATGAACCGCCGGCTTCGCGAGGTGGTGGCCGCCGACAGGCCGGACCTCCTGTTCGTCGTGCTGTTCACCGACCAGTTCGAGCGCGGCGTCATCCGCTCGATCTCGGACGCCGGCGCGACCGTCACGTTCAACTGGTTCTGCGACGACCATTGGCGGTTCGACCGCTACTCGAAGCACTGGGCGCCCGAGTTCAACTGGGTGTCGACGACCGATTCCCAGGCCGTCGAGAAATACGGCGCGATCGGCTGCACCCGCGTCATCAAGACGCAGTGGGCGTGCAATCACTTCCTCTATCAGCCTCGCCCGGGTGAGCCCCGCTGGGATGTCAGCTTCGTCGGCCAGCCGCACGGCACGCGGACTCGTGTCATCGCCGCGCTCGATCGGGCCGGCATCCGGGTGTACTGCCGGGGCTACGGGTGGCCCGCCGGCCGCGTGCCGCAGGACGAGATGATCGAGGTGTTCTCGCGGTCGCGCATCAACCTCAACCTCTCAAATGCCTCGAACCCGTGGTGGCGACCCTGGCTCCGCCGCCGGGACCAGATCAAGGGGCGCAACTTCGAGGTGCCCGGCTGCGGCGGGTTCCTGCTGACCCAGCCGGCCGACGACCTCGAGAACTACTTCGAGTTCGATCGCGAGATCGCCTGCGCGTCGACGGTCGACGACCTGATCGACCGGATCCGGTACTATCTGTCACACGACGCCGAACGCGCGGCGGTGGCCGAACGCGGGTACGCGCGCACGCTCCGCGACCACACGTACGAGCGGCGGTTCACCGACATCTTCCGCGCCATCGGCATGAGCGAGCGGTGAAGATCCTCCACACGGTGCAGTTCTACTCGCCGGTCGTTGGCGGCAGCGAGGAAGGCGTGCGCCAGGTGTCGGAACGGCTGGCGGCGCGCGGGCACGACGTCACCGTCGCGACGGCGCGGCACCCCGGGCGCCGGGACCGGCGGATCAACGGCGTCGCGGTCGAGGAGTTCGACCTCTCGGGCAACGCCGCGCTGGGCATCCGCGGCGACGCCGGCCACTACCAGCAGTTCATCCTGCGCGGCGGGTTCGACATCGTCCTCAACTACGCCGCGCAGACGTGGGCCACTGACCTGGTCCTGCCGATTCTCGACCGGGTGCCGGCGCGAAAGGTCCTGGTCCCCTGCGGCTACTCGGGCCTCACCGATGCGCGGTACGCGCGGTATTTCACGGCGCTGCCGGAGTACCTGCGCCGATACGACCGCATCATCTATCTCTCGCCCGGCTACCGCGACGCGGCGTTCGGCGAGCGGCACGGCATCGGCCGGAGCGTCGTGATTCCCAACGGCGCCGACGAGCGCGAGTTCGACGCTCCGCCCGCCGGCTTTCGGCAGCGGGCGGGGATTGCCACCCAATACCTGGCGGTCACCGTCGCGAACCACTATCGGAGCAAGGGGCACGCGTTCGTCATCGAGGCGCTCCGCCGGCTGGGACGCGACGACGTCACGCTGGCGATCATCGGCAGGGCGTCTCCGAACCCGCTCCGGGGATGCGGGACCGCGTGCCGCTTCGCGGCGATCCGCGATAATCGCATCCGGCTGTTCCCGGACCTGCAGCGCGAATGGGTCGTGTCGGCGCTGAAGGAAGCCGATCTGTTCCTGTTCGGATCGCAGGTCGAATGCGCGCCGCTCGTCCTCTACGAGTCGTTCGCCTCCCGGCTGCCGGTGGTGTCGACGCCGGTCGGAAACGTCCCGGACCACCGGGACGTCGTCGCGCTCGTCGAGTCTCCAGCCGAGATGGCGGCCGCGGCGGACGCACTGCTCGAGAACCGGACCAGACGCGCGGAGATCGCCGAACGCGGCTGGCAGCTCTGGCGCGACCGGCACACCTGGGAGTCGATCGCGATCCGCTACGAACGCGAGTACGAACGGCTGCTCTCGGCCTGACAGCGCCGCGCCGGCCGGATCGGACATTCTCCCGAGCCGTGCGATCCGTGGCTCGGCATCCTTTACGGCGGCCGGGTGAACGACTAGGATTCCCTCGACGGCGGCCTCAGTGTCCGACGCCTCGAGGGTCTGCCGCGGGCGGCCGGACTCGGGTCCGTCACGGAGGCGCCCGTTCAAGCCGGTCAACTGATGTCGATCCGCCCGCGCCAGGTCGCCGCCGCGGCCCGGCGACTGTGGTATCGTGTCGGCGAATCGACGCGGACGTGCCCGGCCGGCCGCTCGGGACCGTGCGACCGGCTGGAGGTGAGGCGCGGTGGCCACCGAATCGATCGATGCGGGAAGCGGCGCCGGCGACCCGCCCGTGGTGACGGTCGTGCTGCCCACGCGGAACGGCTCCGGCACGCTCGGCGACGCCCTCGACAGCGTGCTCGGCCAGACGTACTCGCGTCTCGAGTGCGTCGTCATCGACGACGGCTCGACCGATTCCACCGGGGACCGGCTCGCAGCCATCGCGGCCGCCGACCCGAGGGTGCGCACGATCAGGCACGACAGGTCCCTCGGCTTGCAGCCCGCCCTGAACCGCGGACTGAGGGAAGCGCGAGGCTCGCTCGTCGCGCGGATCGACGACGACGACGTCTGGACGCGCCGAGAGAAGGTGGCCGAGCAGGTCCGGGCTTTCGACGAGGACCCCACGCTGATGGTGATGGGGACCGGCGCCTGGATGATCGATCCCGCCCGGCCTGGCGGCTACGAGCGTCGGTCGCCCTGCGGGGACGCGGCGATTCGACGCGTGATGCTCGCCTGGAATCCCTTCGTGCACTCGAGCGTCATGTTTCGAAGGGATGCCGCGCTGGCCGCGGGAGGCTACGACGAGCACCTGCATCACAGCGAGGACCACGATCTGTGGCTGAAGCTCGGGCGGATGGGGACGCTCGCCAACCTGGAGGACGTCTGCGTCCGCTACCGCCTGTCGGCGAGCGTGTCGACGCGCGCCCGGCGCTGGCGCGCCTCGCGCGAGGCGTTGCTGCTCGTCGGGCGGCACGGCCGGTTCTACCCTGGCACGCTCCGGGCGCTCCTGACAGCCGTCGGCCGGTTCGGGCTGCACGCCTTGCCTGTGTCCCATTCGCAGCGGAACGCCTGGCGGCGCGATCGCGGGCGGTGAACGAAAGCCGATGACCCGACCAGTCCGCATCCTGCGCGTCATCACCCGGTTGAACATCGGCGGGCCAGCGGTGCACGTCCTCCACCTGCACGAGCACACGGCAGCCGGCCGCTACGAGTCGCGGATGGTTGCGGGCATCGAGGAGTCGTCGGAGGGCAGCTACCTGGCGCTGCACCGCGGCATGCAGGACGGCATCGCGGTCCTGCCGTCGCTCGGCCGGGAGATCCGGCCGTTGCGCGACGCGAGGGCGCTCGCCCTGGTGATCAGCCACATCAGGCGGTTCCGGCCGGACATCGTCGAGACCCACACCGCGAAGGCGGGTGCCATCGGGCGCGTGGCGGCTGCCATCTGCCGGGTGCCGGTGCTCATCCACGTCTATCACGGGCACGTGCTGCACGGGTACTTCTCCCCGGCGCCGACCCGGTTCTTCGTCGAGATCGAGCGCCGCCTCGCTCGCCACAGTTCCTGTCTGCTGGCGGTCAGCGACCAGGTGCGGAGCGATCTCCTCGCTCTCGGCATCGGGACGAAGAACCGGTTCGAGGTGATGCCGCTCGGGCTCGACCTCGAGCGTTTCCGATCGGTCGACGGCCGGCGCGGCGAGCTTCGCGCCGAACTCGGCCTCGGCGCCGCTCCCGTGATCGGCATCGTCGCCAGGCTCGCCCCGGTCAAGGCCCATGACGTCTTCCTCCGCGCGGCGGGCGCGTTGAGGGAGCGGATGCCCGACGTGCGCTTCGTGGTCGTCGGCGACGGCGAGATGCGAGCGTCGCTCGAAGCGCTCGCGTCCGACCTCGGGCTCGGGGCGTGCCTCGCGTTCGTCGGCTGGCGGAGCGACATCGCGCGCGTCTACGCGGACCTCGACCTCGTCGTGCTCTCGTCGCGAAACGAGGGGTCGCCGATCGCCCTGATCGAGGCGATGGCCGCCGGAAGAAACGTCGTGGCAACCGCCGTCGGCGGCGTGCCCGATGTCGTCCGGCATGGCGAGACGGGCCTGCTCGTCAGCCCGGACGATCCTGCCGCGCTCTCCGCCTCGATGGAGGAGATGCTCCGGGCCGAGCCGAGCCGGCGCGCGGCGATGGCGGCCGCGGCCCGCGACGACGCGTTCGACCGGTTTGGCATCGATCGGCTCCTCGCCGACATCGACCGGCTCTATACGACCCTGCTGTCCTGACGACGCGTCGGCCGACGCCGGCGCGCGGAGCCATCTCGGAGTACAATCCGCGCACGCCGTGTTCCAGGGCCCTTCGGGTTGCCCGGCGACGGCGCCTCTGGTCTGGACGGAATGAGGGATATCGCCTTTTCGGCGTTTGCGGCCTCGGCCGCGCTGAGCCTGGTGCTCACCTGGCTCCTGAGGATGTTGGCGCGCCGGTCCGGGCTGGTCGACGTGCCACGCGATGATCGCTGGCACCGCCGCCCGACGGCGCTGCTCGGCGGAATCGGCATCGCCGCCGCCTTCTCGATCCCCGTGTTGGTGATGGGCCCGTGGCGCGACGTCGGCCCGGTCGTTGCGCTCGCGCTCGTCGTGGCGGCGCTCGGCCTCATCGACGACCTGCGTCACCTCGGCCCGGCTGCCAAGCTGGCGTTCGAGGCGACGGCGGCAGCCGCCGCGCTGTTCCTCGGCTATCGGCTCGGGTGGACCGGGTCGCTCACCCTGGACTCCCTGCTCACCTTGCTGTGGCTCGTCGGGCTGGCGAACGCGTTCAACCTGATCGACAACATGGACGGCCTGGCGGCCGGAGTGGCGGGCATCGGCGCGGCGGCCTACCTGGTCCTCGCGCTGGCCGGGGGCACCCCGGCCGACGTCCTCATGCTGGCCGCCTATGCGGGCGCGACGTGCGGGTTCCTCGTCTTCAACGTCCATCCCGCCACCATCTTCATGGGCGACGCGGGAAGTCTGTTTCTCGGCTTCACCCTCGCGCTGCTGGCCGTTCGCTCGGATGCGGCACTGGGCGCGAGCGGGACCTCCGCCGCCGTGATTCCGCTCGCGATTCTCTCGGTGCCGATCTTCGACACGACGCTCGTGACCTTCATGAGGAGCGTGGCCGGCCGCCGGATCTCGGCAGGCGGCCGCGACCATTCCTCGCATCGGCTGGTGGCGCTTGGCCTGCCCGAAGGGCGCGCCGTCCTCGTGCTGTGGGTATCCGCTCTCCTGGCGGCGATCGTTGGGGTGTCGATCTTCTTCCTCGACCTCGGACACGGCAGCATCGTCGCCGGACTGTTCGCCGGCGGACTCACGCTGTTCGGGGCGCATCTTGCGCAGGTCCGCGTGTACGACGCCGAAGAGGCTTCCTCCGAGCGTCACCGCGCCGTCGCGCTCGCGTTCGAGGCCGTGAACTCGCGAACCCGGGTGCTCGACGTGCTGATCGACATCTGCGTCGTGACGCTCGCCTACTACACCGCCTATCGCATCCGGTTCGACAACGACGGCTTCGTCTTCTTCTTCCCGCTCTTCCTCAGGTCGCTGCCCATCGTCGTCGCCGTCTCGATCACGTCGCTCTGGTGGACCGGAGGCTACCGGGGGGTCTGGCGCCACTTCGGCGTGCAGGACGCGCTGTGCGTGTTGAAGGGAACGGCGCTGGCCACCGTGTGCTCAGTGGCGGCGATGTTGTACTTCTTCCGGTTCGAGGGCTACTCGCGGGCGGTGTTCGTGATCTGCGGCGCACTGACGTTCGGACTGCTGATCGCCGGCCGCGCCTCGTTCAGGATCGTGCACGAACTGACCGCGCGGCCTCGTGGGGGCGTCCGGCGTGCCGCTGAAAGCGGCGCAGCCGCGCCGCCTACCGCTCCGGCCAGTCGCGACGAGTGAGGGCCTGCACCGCCAGCGTGAGCGACATCCGGCCGAACAGGACGGCCGCCGCCACCGGGAGCGAGACGAGCCGGAAGCGTCCGGCGCGGTGCTTCCTGAAATACAGGTAGGCGCTCCGGTGGAACCCCCTGACCGACAGCGCCCGCGCGTGCCGCCGGCTTCGGCCCACGCCGTGAACCGCGCCGGCGGACGGCCGGTACACGGTCCTCCAGCCGGCCTCCTTCAAACGCTTGCACAGGTCGGCGTCCTCCCAATAGAGAAAGAACTGCTCGTCCATCCCGCCCACGCGCCTGAACGCCTCTGCGCTGACGGCCATGCACGACCCCGCGACCCAGTCCACCTCGCGCGGCGTGACCGTCGTCGTCGTCGCGGCGAACATCGTGCTGATTCCGCGCATCCACGTCCTCGGCCCCGCCGTCGCGACGCTCGCGGCGGAATGCGTCGTTGTCACGATGCTGGCCTTCTACGCGCGTTCTCTGGCGGGCGTTGGGGCGGGCCGGGCCGTGGCGGCCGCAGGGGCCGCCGCCCTGCTCATGGCGGGTGTGATCGTGCTCGTTCGTCCCGCGCCTGTCGCCGTCCAGACCGCGATCGGCGCCGCGGCCTATGCTTGTGGTGTCGTCGCCTTCAGGGGGCTGACGCAGGACGACATCGCGCTGATCCGGGAGCTTGCGGGGATGACCCCCGTGGCGCTCCCGGGCGTCTTCGAGTGAGGCGGTGTCTCGGGGCCGCAGGAGAGTGCGCAGCGCGGCGACCGCTCGTTGACTTGCCCCTGTCGGTCCGATAGGATCGTGGCGTTTTCCGGGTCGGCGCCACCGACCCGTGCGGCGAGGCGCTGGGCCGGACCGCGTTGAGCATTCATGCACATGCAGGGCTGGTTCTCGATCCTCCTGTTGATGTTCTTCGGTGCGGCCTTCGGCGCCGGGTCGATCGTGCTGTCGACCCTGCTCGGGCGGCGCAAACCGAGCCCCGAGAAGCTCGCGCCGTACGAGTGCGGCATGCCCGCCGTGTCGGACGCGCGGGAACGTCATCCCGTGAAGTTCTACCTCATCGCGATGATTTTCCTGCTGTTCGACATCGAGGTGGCCTTCCTCTACCCGTGGGCGATGGCGCTGCGCGATCTGGCCTGGCCGGGCCTGGTCCAGATCGTCGTGTTCTTCGTCATTCTGATCGCCGGCTACACCTACGTCTGGAAGAAGGGCGCCCTGGCGTGGGACAAGCCGTAGCCGCGCGCATGATGCACCACCGGATGCGCCAGGACTCGAACCGGGAAGGTGGCCGGCCCCATGGCTTTTGACCTCGAGATTCCGGTATTGACGACCACCGTCGAGAAGGTGGTGAACTGGGCCCGGCAGGGATCCATCTGGCCGGTGACGTTCGGACTGGCCTGCTGCGCCATCGAGATGATGTCGATGAGCGCCTCGCGCTACGACATCTCCCGCTTCGGTGCGGAGGTGTTCCGCGGGTCGCCCCGGCAGTCCGACCTGATGATTGTCGCCGGGCGGTTGTCGCGGAAGATGGCGCCGGCGCTGCGGCGCATCTACGACCAGATGCCGGAGCCGAAGTGGGTGATCTCGATGGGGGCCTGCGCCTCGTCTGGCGGCGTGTTCGACAACTATTCGATCGTGCAGGGCGTCGACCAGATCGTGCCGGTGGACGTCTACGTGCCCGGCTGCCCGCCGCGACCCGAATCGCTCATCTACGGCATCATGCAGCTCCAGAAGAAGATCGGCCAGTCGAAGCTGGTCGTGAAGGCGGGGTAGACACCGTGGACGTTCGCTCGATCATCGCGGACCTCACGGCGGCCGTTCCGGGGGTCGATCTCCAGCCCGGGACGGCGGCCGACCGGCCCACCGTCATCGTGCCGCGTGAGCAGCTGCTCGACGTCGCGGCTGCGCTTCGCGACCGGTTCGCTCCCCGGTTCGACGTGCTCGTGGACGTGACCGCGGTGGATTGGTTGCCGGCCGAACCCCGCTTCGAGGTCGTGTATCACCTGGTGGCGACCGGGGGGCCGGCCAAGCTCCGGCTGACGGTCCGCCTCGGCGGGGACGACGCCCGGGTGATGTCGGTTCAATCGGTGTGGCCGTCGGCCAACTGGCTCGAGCGCGAGGTGTGGGACCTGTTCGGGATCGTGTTCGACGGGCACGGGGACCTTCGTCGCATCCTGATGCCGGAGGACTGGGAGGGCCACCCGCTGCGCAAGGACTACCCGGTGCAGATCGCGATGAAGCCGAAGGTCTACGAGCCGCTGCAGCTGACCGAGCAGGAGTTCGAGGCGAACATCGTGGCCGACCGCGCCGGGCGCGGCGGCCCGCGCCACCCCGATCGCTGAGCCGCCATGACCACTGCCGATCGCGAGCGCGTCGTGGACGAGACCTTTGCCGAGACAGTCGCGGTGCACGGCCGCGTGCAGCGCGAGGGCCGGGCCGCCCTGCTCGCGGCGGCGGACGTGCTGGTGACGGCGTTCGGTGCCGGCCGGAAGGTCCTGGTCTGCGGCAACGGCGGCAGCGCGGCCGACGCCCAGCACTTCGCCGCGGAACTGGTGGGGCGCTTCGCCCGGGAGCGGCGCGCCTGGCCCGCGCTCGCGCTGACGACCGACACCAGCATCCTGACGGCCGTCGCCAACGACCACGGCTTCGACCGGGTGTTCGCCCGCCAGGTCGAGGCGCACGGGCAGGCGGGTGACGTGCTGGTGGGGATTTCGACCAGCGGCGGCTCCCGGAACGTGCTGGCCGCCGTGGAGGCGGCGCGGGCCCGGGGGCTGGTCACCGTCGGGCTGACGGGGTGCGACGGGGGCGCGCTCGCGCGCGCCGTGGACGTTCACGTGAACGTGCCGTCGGCGTCGACCGCGCGGGTCCAGGAGGTGCACATCACGCTCCTCCACGTGCTGTGCGATCTCGTCGAGTTGGAACTGGTGGACGCCGATGCCTGAGCTCCGCACCGAAACGATGACCGTCAACATGGGGCCGCAGCACCCCAGCACGCACGGCGTGCTGCGGCTGGTGCTCAAGCTCGACGGAGAGACGGTCGTGTCCTCGGCCTCGACGGTCGGCTACCTGCACACCGGGATCGAGAAGACGATCGAACAGAAGAAGTTCCAGCAGGTGATCCCGCTCGTCGAGCGGATGGACTACCTGAGCGCGCAGTCGAACAGCCTTTCCTACGCGCTCTCGGTCGAGGCGCTGCTGGGGATCGACGTACCCGACCGCGTGAAGTGGATCCGCGTCCTGCTGGCCGAGCTCCAGCGGCTCAACAGCCACCTGGTCTGGCTCGCCACGCACGGGATGGAACTCGGCGCCGTGACGGTGATGCTCTACTGCTTCCGCGAGCGGGAGCTGTTTCTGAACATCAACGAGCTCATCGGCGGGTTCCGGATGTTCCCGAGCTTCATCCGCGTCGGGGGGCTGCGCGAGGACCTGCCCGCCGGGTTCCACACGGCGGTGCGGGAACTCCTCGATCGGATGCCGGCCAAGCTGGTCGAGTACCAGGATCTGCTGACGCACAACCAGATCTACATCCAGCGCACGCGGGGCGTCGGCGCGATCTCGTTGCCCGATGCCCTCGGCATGGGGCTCGTCGGGCCGATCGCGCGGGCGGCCGGCTCCACCTACGACGTCCGGAAGGCGTTCCCGTACTCCGGGTACGAGACGTTCGAGTTCGACGTGCCGATCGGCGGGAACGGCGACGTGTACGACCGCTACCTCGTGCGCGTCGAGGAGATGTATCAGTCGGTGCGGATCTGCCGGCAGGCGCTCGAACGCATTTCGCCGACCGGCGAGTGGGCGGCCGCCGACCGGCGCGTGGTCCCGCCCCCGAAGGACAGGGTCTACACCGAGATGGAAGCGCTGATTCAGCACTTCCTGATCGACTCGCAGGGCTTCGTGGTGCCGGCCGGCGAGGCGTACGTGCCGGTCGAGGGGCCGCGCGGCGAGCACGGGTGCTACGTGGTGTCGGACGGCTCGAACCGGCCGTGGCGTGTGAAGATGCGCTCGCCGTCGCTGATGGCGTGCCAGGCGTTGCCGCAGTTGATCGTCGGCGGGATGATCGCCGACGTGATTGCCGTCATCGGATCGATCGATGTCGTGCTGGGAGACGTGGACCGGTGAGCTTCCACCCGGAGATGCGCTACGAGTCGGGGCTGCACGCGTCGCAGCGCCAGGTGCGGCCCGAGGGCGAGCCGTTCGCCTTCACGCCCTCCAACCGCGAACGCCTCGAGCGGGTCGCCGCGCACTATCCGCCCGAGCACCGGCGGTCGGCGGTCATCCCGGCGCTCTACATCGTCCAGGAGCAGCAGGGGCACATTACCGCCCCCGCGATCCGGCACGTGGCCGAAGTCATCGGCTGCACGCCCGCGGAGGTGGACGACGTGGTCACCTACTACGCGATGTTCTTCCGCGAGCCGGTCGGGAAGTACGTCGTGCAGGTGTGCCGGACGTTGTCGTGCGCGCTGAACGGCGCCGAGCGGGTGACCGAGCAGCTCTCGCGCACGCTGGGCATCAAGGTGGGGGAGACCGACCCGACGGGGACGTTCACGCTGATGGAGATGGAGTGCCTCGGCGCGTGCGACCGCGCGCCCGTCGTGATGGTGAACAACGACCACTGGCACGAGTGCCAGTCGCCGGAGGACGCGGGGCGGCTGATCGAGGCGCTGAAGGCCGGGGGCGAAGCCGCCCTGAGCGGGTGTCACCTCAAGGTGGAGAAGCCGTAGTGGCCAGTGGTCAGTCGGCAGTGTGTCACGTCTGACAGACTGAGAGCTGACCACCGACGACTGACAACTGACGACCGTCGAGTTCGCAATGGACCCAGTCCTGATTTCCCACGTGCGCGAGCCACACGGAGAGACGCTCGACGCCTACCTGCGCCGCGGCGGCTACGAGGGGCTTCGCAAGGCGTTCGGCCTCGCGCCGGGCGAGATCATCGACATGGTGAAGGCCTCGGGCCTGAGGGGCCGCGGCGGTGCCGGCTTCCCGACCGGGATGAAGTGGCAGTTCGTGCCGAAGGACTCGCCCAAGCCGAAGTACCTCTGCTGCAACGCCGACGAGAGCGAGCCGGGCACCTTCAAGGACCACGTGCTGATGGAGCGGAACCCGCACCTCCTGTTCGAGGGGTGCCTGATCGGGTGCTACGCCATCGGGGCGAAGGTGGCCTACATCTACATTCGCGGCGAGTTCCGGCACGTGCAGCGGGTGCTCGAGGCGGAGATCGAGGCGGCGCGGGCGGCCGGCTACATCGGGAAGAACATCCTCGGGTCGGGGTTCGACTGCGAGATCCACGTCCACCCGGGCGCGGGCGCGTACGAGGCAGGCGAGGAGAGCGCCCTGCTCGAATCGCTCGAGGGGAAGCGGGCGCAGCCGCGACTCCGGCCGCCGTTCCCCGCCGTCGTCGGCCTCTACGGGTGCCCGACGATCATCAACAACGTCGAGACGCTCTGCAACGTCCCGCTCATCGTGACCAGGGGCCCCGAGTGGTTCGCATCGCTCGGGCCCGCGAAGAACGGCGGGCCGAAGCTGTACTGCATCAGCGGCCACGTCCGGAAGCCCGGCGTCTACGAGGCGTCGATGGACGTGACCATGCGCGAGCTCATCTACGGCTTCGCCGGCGGGATCCGCGGCGGGCGCGCGCTGAAGGCCATCATCCCGGGCGGGTCGTCGACGCCGGTCATGCTGCCCGACCAGCTCGACGCGCAGGCCAGCTTCGAGGGCCTGGTGCAGGCGGGGTCGATGCTCGGGTCGGCGGCCATCATCGTGATGGACGACACGACCTGCATGGTGTGGGCGGCGGAGAACCTCCTGCACTTCTACCGGCACGAGTCGTGCGGGAAGTGCACGCCGTGCCGCGAGGGGACCGACTGGATGCTGAAGATCCTCCGCCGGATCGAGCGGGGAGAGGGCTCGATGCGCGACATCGATCTCCTGAACGACGTGGCGAACAACGTCAACGGGAAGACGCTGTGCCCGTTCGGTGACGCGGCGGTGGCGCCGGTGCTGAGCACGGTCCAGCACTTCCGCGCCGAGTACGAAGCGCACGTCCGCGAGGGCCGTTGCACCTGCCCGGCGGACTGGAGGGTGGTGTAGATGCCCTCTGTGACTGTCCTGGTTCAACTCGGCCTCGTCCTGGCGGTCTTCGTGATGCTGCTGCTGGCGTCGGCCGCCATGGTCTACGCCGAGCGCAAGGTCGCCGCGTTCATCCAGCAGCGTGAAGGGCCGAACCGGGTCGGGCCGATGGGGCTGCTGCAGCCGTTCGCCGACGTCATCAAGCTGATGTTCAAGGAGGAGCTGCGGCCGGGCGGTGCCGACGCCGTGCTCTTCCTCCTGGCGCCGGTCATTTCGGCGACCGCGGCCTTCGCCGCCTTCGCGGTGGTGCCGTTCGGCGCCGAGACGACGTTCTTCGGCCTGCTCGCCGAGCCGCTGAAGCTGCAGGTGGCCGACGTCAACGTTGCCGTGCTCGTGGTGTTCGCCATCACCTCGATGAGCGTCTACGGCATCGTCCTGGCCGGGTGGAGCTCGAACAGCAAGTACTCGCTGCTCGGCGGCCTGCGGTCGGCGTCGCAGATGATCAGCTACGAGCTGCCCTACGGGCTGGCCCTGGCCTCGGTGCTCGTGCTCGCCAATTCCCTGTCGCTCACCAGGATCGTCGACGCGCAGGCGGGCTACTGGTTCGGGTTCATCCCGAAGTGGTTCGTGTTCGTGCAGCCGCTCGGGTTCCTGATCTTCATGATCGCCGGCGTCGCCGAAACCAACCGCGCGCCGTTCGACTTCCCCGAGGCGGAGCAGGAGCTGGTCGCGGGGTATCACACCGAGTACTCGAGCATGGCGTTCGCCATGTTCTTCCTGGCCGAGTACATCAACATGGTCACCGTGTCGGCCGTGGCCACGGACCTGTTCCTCGGCGGGTGGCACGGTCCGTTCCTGCCCGCATCGCTCGGCTGGATCTGGTTCCTGATCAAGACGTCGGCGCTGTTGTTCTTCTACATCTGGATGCGGTGGACGCTGCCGCGGTACCGCTACGACCAGCTCATGCAGTTCGGATGGAAGCTGCTGCTGCCGCTGGCCGTGCTGAACCTGCTGGTGACGGCCGCGGGGGTGATGTTCCTTGGGCTTTGATCTCCCGCTCTTCTACGTGTTCGCCGCCATCGCGGTGGCGGCATCGATGCTCGTCATCGGGCAGCGGAGCCCGATCTACAGCATCATGCTGCTGATCGGGTCGTTCGTGGCGCTCGCCGGGCTCTACGTGCTGCTCGACGCGCCGTTCGTGGCGGTGATTCAGATCATCATCTACGCCGGTGCCATCCTGGTGCTGTTCCTGTTCGTGGTGATGCTGCTGAACGCCCCGCGGGAGACCGCGGGGGTGTGGCAGCGGCTCGCCGCCGGGCCGCGGCGGCTGGGCGCGGCGCTGGGCGTGGTGTTCGCCGTCGAGCTGGTCTGGGCTCTCTGGCGCGTGGCCTCGCTGCGCGAGCCGGTCGCGGCGGCCGGCGTGCTGCCGGCCGAGGCGGCCGAGCCGGTGCGGGCGATCGGCCAGGTGCTCTTCACCGACTACTCGTTCGCGTTCGAGGTGACGTCGCTGCTGATTCTGGTGGCGATGGTCGGGGCGGTGGTGCTGGCGAAGCGGCAAGTGTAGTGGTCAGCGGCCAGTCGTCAGTGGTCAGTCTGCTTCCGGCCGGACCTCCGGCGGCTCGTGGGACAGGGTGACCGCTGACAACTGAGAACTGGCGACTGGAGGCGGCTGTCGAACCTATGGTGTCGCTCAATCACTACCTCGTCCTGTCCGCGATCCTGTTCTCGATCGGCACGGCCGGCGTGTTCCTGCGGCGGAACATGATCACGGTGCTGCTGTCGATCGAGATCATGCTGAATGCGGCGAACCTGATGTTCGTGGCGTTCGGCCGGCACTTCGGCGCGGTGGACGGGCAGATTATCGTCTTCTTCGTCGTGACCGTCGCGGCCGCCGAGGCCGCGGTCGGTCTCGCC